>NZ_LT962671.1:2496029-2663586 GCF_900199545.1 Raoultibacter massiliensis | reverse complement strand
AGGCTCTGGCGGCGGCGAGGCAGGCGGTTCGGGCGGCGGTGATTCCGGCGGCCAATCCGGCGGCGAAGCGAGCGGAATTTCGGCGGAGGCTGCATAACGCGTTCGCTGATGCATTTCGAAAAGCGGCTGGCAAACAATCAAAACGACCCCGTCATCAACTGCGATGACGGGGTCGTTCTCTTACGACGAGCAGTGCTGCGGCTCGCTAGTCGGCATACCCGTTCGGGTTTCCCGATTGCCACCGCCAACTGTCCGCGCACATGCGATCGAGATCGTAGAGGGCGGTCCAGCCCAACTCGTCTGCCGCTTTTTTGCACGCTGCGTAGTTTTCCGCGATGTCGCCTGCGCGTCGAGGCTTGATTTCGTAGGGGATCTCTTTGCCACAGGCTTTTTCGAAGGCGTGAATCACTTCGAGCACGCTTGTGCCCGTGCCGGTACCCAGGTTGAAGATTCCCACACCGTGACGCGTGCCGTCGGCATCGGCTTCGCCTTCGATGCTGCCGAGTCCGATGGCCTTGCCCGTGCCCACTTTGCCGCCCATCCATTCGAGCGCTTTCGCATGGCCGCGAGCAAGATCGACCACGTGGATGTAATCGCGGACGCCCGTGCCGTCGGGGGTGGGGTAGTCGTCGCCGAACACGCCGACTTTTTCAAGCTTGCCGGTGGCCACTTGGGCGACGTAGGGCAAAAGGTTGTTGGGGATTCCCTTGGGGTCTTCTCCGATGAGGCCGCTTTCGTGGGCTCCGATCGGGTTGAAGTAGCGCAACAGCACGATGTTCCATTCGTTATCGCCGATATAGAGATCGGTGAGGATTTGCTCGAGCATGCTTTTGGTTTGCCCGTAGGGATTGGTTGCCTGATGCTTCGGGCAGTCTTCGGTGATCGGGATGAACTCGGGATCGCCGTACACGGTTGCGCTGCTTGAAAATACGAGGTTCTTCACGCCGTGTTCGCGGGCGACTTCGCAGAGCACAAGCGTTCCCGCGATGTTGTTCCAGTAGTATTCGAGCGGCTTTTGCACGCTCTCGCCAACCGCTTTGAACCCGGCAAAATGGATGATCGCCGCGATGTCGTTTTCGGAAAAAATACGTTCGAGCGCCTCGCGGTCGAGAATGTCTGCTTCGTAGAAAGCAATGCGCGCATCGTCGGCCCCCGTAATCGTTTTTACGCGATCGACGGCCTTTTCGCTCGAATTGCTCAGGTCGTCGACGATGACCACGTTGTAACCCTGGTCGAGCAACTCGACGCAGGTGTGGCTGCCGATGAAGCCTGCGCCCCCGGTTACGAGAACGGTGATATCGCGAGGTTCCTTCGCCAAGCTCATGTTTGCCATGGATATCCTTTCGTGCAGCTAATCTGCAGTTTTCAGACTGGCTCCATGGTAGCAGCAGGAAGGCCCTTTCGGGGGTTCGTCAAAAAACGCTCATGTGGCCGGAGGCCATTCTTCGGAGCTCGGGAGTCGGGTGCGAAACATACGGCAAGTCGGCGTTTACGATGTGCGAGGAGGTGCATCGGCGTTTTCGAGAGCAAGCTTTCGAACTGTAATTAACCTTATCCAAGACTATTCTTGACAAAGGATAAATAGCAGGATATACTGCATTCCAGTAGACCGGTATCCTTCCTTTCTACTCGTCTTGCAGGAACCGTCATCCCCCTGGCGGTTCCACTTCGTCCAAAAGGAGCCCTTCGGGGCTCCTTTCCTTTTCGCGTGATCTCCCTTGCTTGGCATGCCCATGAATCCTCGATGCTTTTTGAGCGCGCTTCGCACGTGGTGGCTATAATGTTCGAGGTGTTTCAGCTATAGCGAACGAAGCCGCGCCGAACCGATTCGATGCGGTTGCGCTCGCGTTCATGTTGAGGAGACAAGCATGGCAGATGCAATACATTTCGGAACCGATGGTTGGAGAGCCATCATCGGCGAAGATTTCACCAACGAGAACCTTGTGCGCGCGGTCGATGCTGCTGCGACCGTGTTCAAACAAGAGGCGCTTGCAGCCGGCCGGCCGGCTGATAATCCGGGAACGATCATCGTCGGTCACGATTGCCGGCAAGATGCGCACGCCTACGCGCAGCTTGCTGCCCAGGTTGCCGCATCGCACGGATTCGCGGTCAAGCTCACGGCTGATTACTGCCCGACGCCCACGCTGTGCTGGTCGGTCAACCAGGACCCCGAAGCGGTCGGCGGCATCATGCTTACGAGCAGCCACAATCCCGCCGAATATCTCGGCGTCAAACTGCGCATGTCCGATGGCGGCGCTTCTTCCAAGGAGTTCACCGATCGCGTGGAGGCCCTTCTTGCAGACGAGCCAACCGAAGCGCGCGGAGCCTATGTCGAAGTCGATCTCGTCTCGCCGTATCTTGAGGCGCTGAAAAGCCGCGTTGACCAGGATGCCATCAGAGCGGCGAAGCTGCGCGTCGTGGTCGATCCCCTGTACGGGGCGGGGCGCAGGCATCTTGCCGGGCTGCTTGAAGATCTTGGCGTCGAGGTTGTGGAAATCAACAACGCCGAAGACCCGACGTTTGACGGCTTGCACCCCGAGCCCATTCCGCCATGGGTCGATCGCGGCATGGCGAAGGTGACCGAGCTCGGGTTCGATGCCTGCTTCATCAACGACGGCGATGCCGATCGCATCGGCGCGGTGGACGAGCACGGCAACTTCGTCAACCCCCATCGTATCATCACGTTGCTCGTATCGCATCTCGCCGAAGACAAGGGCGAAACGGGTACGGTCGTTTCCACCATCACCGCTTCCGCCCTGCTTGCCCGTCAGTGCAAGCGCCTCGGGCTCGAGCTGATAAGCACGCCGGTGGGATTCAAGTGGATCTACGCCGAAATGGAGAAAGGCGGCGTGATGATCGGCGGCGAGGAATCAGGTGGCATCGGCATCCCCTCCCACGTCATGGAGCGCGACGGTCTGCTTATGGCGCTGTTGCTTGCCGAAACCATGGCGCAGCGCAACATGAGCCTTGGCGAGCTTGTCGACGACATGTTCGAAAAGCTGGGGCGCCTCGAGTTCGCCCGCCGCGGCTTGGCTCTTTCCGAGGAGCAGATGAACGCGTTTCGCACCGACATCATGCCGGTTTACGAAACCGGGGAAATCTGCGGCAAAAAGGTTGTGGACGTGGATCGCCGCGACGGCGTGAAGTTCCTGCTCGAGGGTGATGCATGGGTCATGATGCGCCCGTCGGGAACCGAGCCCCTCGTGCGCGTGTACGCCGAGGCGGCAACGACCGAAGAGGTTGAGGCGCTGCTCGATGCCGCCGCAACGATAGTGGGCGCATAGGCGCCGTTGCGCGACGGTTTCGGTATGCACGGATAGATGCGGATAGAACTAGTTGCGCGTTGGGCCTGGGAGGCGCTTGAGCAAGCCCCAGGCCCGTTGTTTTTCTTCGGGTGAGGCGAGCATGGATTCGAAATCAGCAAAGCCGATCACCGTGCGTCCGAGAACGCGGCTTTTATCGGGTACGGGAATATCGCAGTGGTAGGCGCGTGCGCACGCCTGGGCGCTTGCCTGGTCGGTGATTACCATAGCAAGGGGATCGAGCCCCTCAACGGCCGAGAAAACATCGGTATCGGAAAGATCGTTCGGAGAAGCGCCTTCGGCAACGGGGCCGGTAACGAAAAAGGCGCATGCTCCGCTTCCGTATCCGAGCGCTTCAACGGAGTTTTCAAGGGCATGGCGGGCTTTGTCGGAAAGAGGGGCATGGCTCACGATGAGCACGGGGCACGAAAACGCGCCATCGAGCCGCGCTCCGAAGCGATCCCACGTTTCGACAAGAGAAACCTCATACATGTTACTGTTTGCGGATTTTTTCACACCGCTCCTTGAACTTACCGAGCAATCGCCGTATAAAGAAGCATAATAGCAAGAAACGGGCGGATGCCGAAGCGGACGGACGGTTCGATCGGTGCATTCGCATAACAAAAGAAGGGAAGGCGCCATGTGCACCAACGGAGTTAACGTTTCCCAGTTCAAGATGATGCTCGAGCAGATGGACGATCAGGTTGCCCTCAACCGTCGCTGGACCCATAAGCTGTACCATACTGCCGCCGATGCGGAGTACGCGAAGACCGCGGAAACCCTGAAGGAGATCCAGGGCCTGCTCGACGAGGCTCGCGCGCTTCTAACCGATGCTCAGGACGCTCTCGATAAGGATGCGAACGGCGCAAGCGGCGTAACCGTGAACCTGGTGTAGCCATGAGCAACGACCTCATGCGGTTTTCGGTCGCGATGCCCGAGGACTTGCTTGTGCGGTTCGATCACCTTGTTGCACGCCGCGGGTTGGCGAAGAACCGCAGCGAAGTGGTTCGCGATCTCGTGCGCGATGCGCTGGTCGAAGACGAGTGCGCAACGCCGGGGGCGGAAGTGGTGGGAACGCTGACGATCGTGTTCAACCACCATGCAAGCGATCTTCAGGAAAAGCTCCACGCGATTCAGCACGAGTTCTTCGACATGATCATCTGCTCGACGCACGTTCACCTTGATCAGCACAATTGCCTTGAAGCCATCGTGCTGCGCGGCGAAACGGGGCTCGTGCAGGATGTTGCGAATATGATTCTCGGAACAAAGGGCGTCAAGAACGGCCGTCTCGTTTTGACGACGACGGGCCAGTTCATTTAACGCGCCTTCCGTTTTACGGTTCTTCGATAGAAAGCACGGGATTATGGACGATACGGTATTGCTCGGCCACGGCAGCGGCGGCACGATGATGAAGCGAATCATCGACGAAGTGTTTTTCGAGGCGTATGCAGGCGAAAGCCTTTTAAGGGGCAACGATGCCGCTGTTTTGGCACCGGCTTCCGAAGCGAAGCCCTCGGCCGAGGCGCTCGCCTACAGCGGTTCGCTTTCGTTTTCCACCGACAGCTTCGTGGTCGACCCTCATTTCTTCCCCGGCGGCGATATTGGGCGGCTCGCCGTATGCGGCACCGTGAACGATGTGGCTACCGCCGGCGCCGAGCCTCGGTACCTCAGCTGCGGATTCATCCTCGAGGAAGGGTTTTCGATGGATGATCTGCGTCGCATCTGCACCTCGATGGCCGAGGCCGCTCGCGAAGCCGGCGTCGAAATCGTCACGGGCGACACGAAGGTGGTCAACCGCGGGCACGGCGATGGCATTTACATCAATACGAGCGGCGTCGGCTACGGCTATGCGGGGATCGATTTGGGCGGCGAGAAGTGTGCACCTGGCGATAAGGTGCTCGTCACGGGAACGATGGGCGACCACGGCATAACCATCATGAGCTGCCGTGAATCGCTGAGCTTTGCGGCCGATATCGAATCGGATGCGGCTCCCCTCAACCATCTCATCGCCGAAGTGATCGAAGCGGCTCCCGATGTGCGCTGCTTCCGCGATCCGACGCGCGGCGGCCTCGCGTCGACGCTCAACGAGCTTGCTGCCCAATCCGGAACGGATATGACCATCGAAGAGGATGCGGTGCCGGTGAAGCCGGCCGTTCTCGGTGCATGCGAGATGCTCGGATACGATGTTTTCCAGGTGGCGAACGAAGGCAAGATGGTGTGCGTGGTGCCGGCGGGCCAAGCCGAGGCGGCGCTTGCCGCCATGAGGGCGAACCCCTACGGCAAAGACGCCGCCATCATCGGCGAAGTTTCCGCGATGCAGCCGGAGCGCGGCCCGAAGGTTTTTCTGCGCACGGCGTTCGGCAGTACGCGTATTCTCGACATGCTGGTGGGAGAGCAGCTTCCGCGCATCTGCTAAACCGTGTTCGCCGTGCGGCTCAGCGCGCTGGGCAGGCGTCGCGCGGCTACCGATAGAGCGAACTGCGAAGGCGCAGCTTACGGGTTGCGCCTTTTTCGTGCATGGGCGCATGGGCACCGATTGGATACCAAGGCACAAGCAAGTACCTGATTTACTTCGCTCGCTTCGCGGCTCATACTGAGGCATCGATCGCGCGGGCGAAGCGGTTGTTGCGCATCCGCAGCTCGATGCGCGCCGTCTGCCCGGCGGCTTATGCAGCAGGACGCGTTTTCGCGGCGGCGATCGATGCGTGACTGGGTATACTGATATCGAAGGAAGGATGCAATGGACGCAAAAGCGAAAAAATACGTCGACCTATTCCGATCGGTCAAGATCGCATCGGCGGCGACGGTCGACGAGAAGGGGCATCCCCGCACGAGGATCGTCAACGTGATGCTGGCTGATGATTCGGGAATGTATTTGGTGGCCAGCAAGGGCAAGCCGTTTTACAAGCAGATGGTCGAAACCGGTGAAGTGGCGCTTTCGGCCATGTGCCCTGAATGCCAGAGCCTTAAGTTCCTAGGGAAATGCCGCATCGCCGACAAGGAATGGCTTGACAGGGTTTTCGAGGAAAACCCTGGGCTTAACGAGGTGTATCCCGGCAAGACCCGCTACATTCTCGATGCTTTCCACGTTTACGAAGGGCAAGGCGAGTGGTTCGATTTGCTGCATCATCCCATCAGCCGCGAAGCGTTCTCGTACGGAGGAGCGGAACCGGAGCATTCCGGATTTCTCATCACCGAGGAGTGCATCGAATGCGGCTCGTGCCTCGAAACGTGCCCGCAGCAGTGCATCGAGGCGGGATCGCCCTATCGCATAGAGTGGCAGCATTGCCTTCAGTGCGGCGCATGTTTCGACGCGTGCCCGGCTGGCGCCGTTCGAAGGCTGCATCCCTGATATGGAATTTCTGCAAGAAGTAGCTGCGCTGTTCGTCGATCGAGCCGACTGGTTCGCCTCTCTTCTCGTCGAGCATATAGCGCTTTCCGCTATCGCCATCGCAATCGCAGGCACGCTCGGGCTGGCGCTCGGCATCCTCATCGCCGAGCATCGTCGATTCGCCCCGTTCATCATCGGCGTCTGCAACGTGGTGTACACCATTCCGTCGATCGCGCTTCTCGGCCTGCTCATTCCCCTGCTCGGCGTAGGTGGCACCAACGCCATCGTCGCGCTCATCATCTACGCGCTCATGCCGATGGTGCGCAATACCTACGTGGGCCTTACCGATATCGACCCCGATATCATCGAGGCCGCACGCGGCATGGGGTCGACCCGCATGCAGACGCTTGTCCATGTGAGGCTGCCCATGGCCACGAGCGTGATCCTCGCTGGCCTTCGCTCGATGGTCGTGATGACTATTTCGGTCGCCGGCATCGCCGCGTTCATCGGCGCCGGCGGTCTGGGCGTCGCCATCTTCCGCGGCATCACATTGTACAATCCTGCCCTCACGTTTGCAGGTGCGCTCATGATCGCGCTGCTTGCGCTTGCAGCCGATCTGCTTTTGGGGCTTATCGAGAAGCGCTATAAGAAGAAGAGGAGACTGACGGTTCATGAAAAACAGTAGAACGAAAGGCCCGCAGGTGCGCAGGCGGCTGCCGCTTATGCTGGCCCTTGCGATGGTTTTCGGCATTGCGCTCTTCGCGCTTGCGGCATGCGCTTCGGATGGCGGCGAGGGGGGATCGAGCTCGTCTTCGGCAGACCCGATCGAGATCGCCACCAAACCCATGACCGAGCAGTATATCTTAGGTGAAATGCTCAAGGCTCTCGTCGAGGATGCTGGCTACGAAGCAAACGTGACCAAGGGCATCGGCGGCGGAACGAACAACATCCAACCCGCCATGGAGCGCGGCGATTTCGATCTGTACCCCGAGTACACTTCGAGTGGTTGGGTTTTGGTGCTCGATCATCAGGCCGAAGGCGTTGCCGATGACGAGATGCTCGAAAAGCTCAAGGAAGAATACCAGACTAATTTCGGCATGACGTGGGTTGGCATGTACGGGTTCAACAACACGTTCACCGTTGCGGTGCGCGATGAGGTTGCGCAGCAATACGGCCTCAAGACCACGAGCGATCTGGCAGCGGCGGCCCCCGAACTCGTTTTCGGCGGAAACCCCGATTACATCGAACGCGAAGACGGCTTCCCTGTGCTCACCGAAACCTACGGCCTTTCCTTCAAGCAGGTCATGGATATCGATATCGGACTCAAATACCAGGCCTTGCGCAATGGCGATATCGATGTGACGAACGGGTTCACAACCGATGCCCAGCTGGCTGCGGGCGGCGTGACCACGCTCGAAGACGATAAGCACCTGCAGGTGAACTACTTCTGCTCGACGGTCGTGCGCCAAGATGCGCTCGACAGCCATCCAGGGCTCGAAGACGCCCTCATGAAGATGGACGGCATCCTGAGCGACAAGGAAATGGCCGAGCTCAACTACAAGGTCGAGGTGGAAGGCCAAGACGAAGCGAAGGTTGCGCGCGACTTCCTCGTTTCGAAGGGAGTTCTCGAAGGCTAGCCATGGGAAGCGATGCGGAGAAAACCACGACTGAGCGCGCGATGAGCGCACCCGATGACGTCGATGCGATCATCGAACTCGATCATGTGGAAAAATCGTTCGGCGATACGGCGGTGCTGCACGGCATCGATCTGGCGGTGCGCCGAGGCGAGTTCCTTACCATCGTCGGACGGTCGGGCTGCGGCAAAACGACGCTGCTTAAGATGGTGAACGCGCTCGAGTACCCCGATAGCGGCCGCGTTCTCGTAAACGGCGAAGAGGTCAAGGAGTCCAACCGCGTCGAGCTCAGGCGCTCCATCGGGTACGTGATTCAGAGCGTGGGCCTGTTCCCGAACATGACGGTGGGCAGAAACGTCGCCTACGTGCCGCGCCTTACCCGTGCATGGTCGAAAGGGCGGGAGCGCCTGGAAGTGGCGCGTCTGCTCGCCGCAGTGGGGCTCGATCCCGAGCTTGCCTCGCGCTACCCCAACGAGCTTTCGGGCGGGCAGCGCCAGCGCGTCGGCATCGCTCGGGCCCTAGCCGCCGAGCCGCTCATCATGCTCATGGACGAACCGTTCGGCGCCGTCGACGAGATCACGCGCCGCTCGTTGCAAGATGAGCTTCTGAACTTGCAGCGCCGTCTCGGTTTGACGATCCTCCTCGTTACCCACGACATTCGCGAGGCCCTCAAGCTCGGCGATCGCGTGCTCGTTATGGAAGAGGGTCGCATTGCGCAGCTCGCCGAGCCTGACGAGCTCGTATCCCGACCCGCCGATGCCTTTGTAGAAGAGCTCATCGGGGGGTAAGCGAAGCGTGCTTGCTTGCGGAATCGCCTGGCGGGTTTTCGACAACCCAAGCATGGTCCAGCCGGACACCTGGCTGGACCAATTGCGGTAACGGCGCTTCAGGGCGAGAAGCGCCGCATTTGCGTTGCGGCGGCGTTGCCATCGGAAGATGTGCGTTGCATTGCGGAAGGGAATTCATGAACGAGGGCGCCCTTGCTTTCGAAACGATGCGCTTGATGCCCCGTCGATCAGGCGGTATGCAACTTCTACCCAAAATTCGCGCGCTGTAAAACCATGTCGTTTGTCCGCAATATCAGCCGAAACCTGAAAAATCTGCATTTTGCCTTGCAATTACAGTGAGGAATGGTATCTTGCGGGCAGAAAGTTTTTGGTAGGCGAGGGTTCCTCCAATAAGAATTCTTTCAGACGAGAAGGAGAATAATATGTCCCATCCGGTTATCGAAGCCGACGAGTGCGTCGGCTGCGGGATTTGCGTTGATGCATGCCCGCAAGAAGTGCTTGAAGTCGTTGGCGGCGTCGTTGAGGTTGTGAACGAGGATGCTTGCATCGCCTGCGGCGATTGCGTCGAGGAATGCCCCATGGGCGCCATCCCCGAGGTTATCGAAGACTAGCCGTCGAAAAATCTGCTTGAAGCAAGCTCCCGGTTGCAGAGGCAATCGGGAGCTTTTGCATTAGGGCTTTAGCCCGTCGGCCGCGCAAAGCGCGGACGATATCAACCACCCGCTATGCGGGTGCGCGACAGATGTTATACAAAATCACCTTCCTATACAATGGCGATTGTTCAGGTCGTCCAGCGAATTAGGAAGGTGATTAATTTGGCGCAACAGTCGCATAGCCTGTCGCACACGAAGTGGATGTGTAAGTATCACATCGTCTTCACTCCGAAGTATAGGCGCAAAATTATCTACAATCAATTGAGGACTAGCATTGGGAGCATACTCCGCACACTATGCGGATACAAAGGCGTTGAGATACTAGAAGGGCACCTCATGCCTGATCATGTTCACATGCTAGTGAGCATTCCGCCGAAGATAAGCGTCTCTAGTTTTATGGGGTATCTGAAGGGAAAGAGTTCCCTGATGATTTTCGACAAGCATGCCAATCTCAAGTACAAGTTCGGTAACAGGAAGTTTTGGGCCGAAGGTTACTACGTAAGCACGGTAGGTCTTAATGAGGCCGCTATTGCAAAATACATTCGCGAACAAGAAAAGCACGACATTGCACTCGACAAGTTAAGCGTTAAAGAATACGAAGACCCGTTCATCAAAGGACAAGGCAAGCTGCCACTTTAAGTGGCTTGTTGCGAGTCAAAAGCTATACGGCCTGAACACAAGTGAAGGCCAGCGTCTTTAGGCGCTGGCTGGTAATCCTTGGGGTTATACCCCTAGAGCAAACCACCCGTTTTCACGGGTGGTTCTGATTTCGGGACATGTTTCTTTCGCCTGGCTTGCCGCTAGCGATTCGGGAGCCGTTGGCTATTCGGATTCTCAACTGGCAACAGCGGATATTCGGAAAAAGCCCGGGCTTCGGTTTATCGATAGGGGTCGGCATCCGTGTCTTGGTGGCGGTCTGCGCCAGACGGTCGCTGGCGCAGAAGAGATGCTCGCCCAGGAGAAGCACCCGTCGCAGCGCATGCCGTTCGCCAAAGCGCGCCGCCCGAAGGCAGGCCTCTCGGCGAGCGAAACGCCAAGAGGCCTCGATGTTTGTTACGCCCAGCTATCAAGCTGCCCGGCGTGTTCGGCGGCTAGATAGGCGAAAACCATTCCGGGACCGTTCGTCCCGCCTGCGCCCGTGTAGTACTTTCCCGGCGTTCCGCATCCGGTTGTGTTGCCGCATGCGTAGAGACGGGGAATGGGGTTTCCCGCCGTGTTGATCGCTTGGCCGTTCTCGTTGATCTGGATGCCGCCTTTTGTTCCCTGGTACGTGGGGACGATCTCGGCGGCATAGAAGGGGGGCTGCGTAAGGCCGCCGAGCGTCGGCCCGCTGTTCATCATGTTGTAGTTTTCGAACTCCGATTCGCCCCGATGGAAGTCGGTGTCGGTTCCGTTTTCCGCATCGGCGTTGAACTTCTCTACTTGGGCCTTCAGTCCCTCGGGGTCGATGCCTATTTTCTCAGCCAGTTCTTCGATGGTGTCTGCCGTGTAGCCCCATTCGGGAAGGTCTCCGTCAAGGCCGACGCCGAAGAATATGTCTCCCTTCGAAGGGTCAGCCAATGATTCGCGCACGGATTGGTCGCAGATATACCAGGCGGGTACATTGGTCAGCTCCATATCGCCTGTCGTCGATTGCCCTTGGAATCCAAACCAGAGAGAATCGTAATCGGAAGCCTCGTCGCAAAAACGCTTGCCTTGACGATTGACGAACATCGATCCCGGTTTAGTTTGATAGGCATAGAGGGAAACCTTGGTAGAGCATACCTTCTCTTCGTAATACTGCTCGCTCAATGCTTTGAAGTTTATCTGGCCCCAGCCCCATGGCATCATGGTCAGGTTGGCCCCAACGGCTTGCGCCATGAGAATGCCGTCCCCTGTAGACTCGGGGACGCACATGCAGCCCTTGACGGGGATGGGGTGATACGCGTTGAGCATGTCTTCGTTGTAGGAGAATCCACCTGTTCCGACAAGGACGCCCTTGTTGGCCTTGATGGCAATCTGGTTGCCCTTCGCGTCTTCGGCGATAACTCCAAGCACCTCTTGACCGCCGTCTGAGGTTGGGCGCGACACGAGTCGTTTGGCAGGCGTTTCGGTCAAAATTTTACCGCCGAGGGAAACTATCTCATCCGCTTCAGGCTGGGTGAAGTGCGCCCCGGAACGCACGCCGTCGATTACGCAGGAAAGCGATCGCATGTCGCGGCTGGCACCCTCCCATTGGGCATGGTAGTCGATGCGAGGGCTGACGGACCATTCGCAACCTGTTTTTTCTGCAATGAAGTTAACCATTTCGGAAGCTCTGTCGATGTACGCATCGATGATCGCTTCGGTTGATAGTCCGGCGGCGACTTTGGTCATGTACTTTTTAGCAAGGTTTCTATCGTCTTTCTCGGTGGAGAAATCGTTGCAGGGAACCCAGACTTGGCCGCCCGACAAAGCCGTGGTTCCCCCGATGGTTTTTGCTTTTTCGAGTACGATAACGGACATGCCGTCGGCAGCAGCCTTGAGAGCGCCCGTCAGGGCCGTTCCCGTTCCCAGTACGACGAAGTCCGCCTCTTCGTCCCATGTTTCTGGAATGGCCGAATCGGCCGATGCGGAAGCCGAGCCCGCATTCGCTCCCGGCCCCGAGCACCCGGCGAGGCCGAAAACGCTTAAAGCCGCTGCGGACAACCCCGCCGTTGTAATAAACTGCCTGCGATTGATGTCTTTCATAAATGCCCTCCTAGTATATGGCGTGATTCGCTATCCGAACCTGTTGCCATGCTAGGCGCGTTTCGAGAGCCGCCCATCGACCAGAAGGGCTAAACCCATCGACCCTTTTGGTCTATATTCAAATACTTCGCGGAACAATCGGAGACTTTGCTACACTGTGGGCGAGGGGGTCTCTATGGGAACGCATTCGCCAGAAAAAAGCGCAAAGACGATTGCGGCGGTTTCGGCTAGAACGGCGGTACCGGCCGGGTTCGCGATCGCCTGGCTGTTCGTTGTCTTTCTCTCGGCAACGCTATATCGAAACAGCGCAGATGTTGGATCGGCAACCCTTTCGACGGTGTTCTGTTCGATCTTTTTCTTCGCTGCGTCGGCGCTTGCTCTCGGTTTTTTCAATACGCAGAAGCTGAGCGAGCACAAGCGGAAGCTGCATGGTGCGGGTCTTGCTGTTTTAACCGGCGCATCGGTGCTTTTTCCGTTGCGCGGCCTTGTCGGAATAAGCGATTGGGCCGCCCTTGCCGTCTTCGGGCTGCTTGCGGGAATCGGCTTGGCGCTCGTGGTTCTCTTCTACGTGTCCGTCCTATCGACCATGTCGTTTGCCGCCGTAGTCTCTTGGTACCTTATTTCTCTGACTGCGGGGGTTGGGTTGTTCTTCCTTTATATGATCGCAGTGCCAACCGACCTCGTCGCTTCGTTTTTTTGGCTTTTGCCGGTTCTATCGGCAGGTCTGTCCTTCGCCTTATCGCGAAATCGGCTCGAGAGGCAGAGCATGTTCAGCACGTATGCCCGTTCGCTTGCCAAGAGCCAATTGCGAGCTATGTTCGACCATAGGGCGTTTCCGTACTTTATCGTTGTAAGCGGGTTCTTGTTCGGCTACTGCTATAACGTCTATCCTAAATCGACTCGTTTCGCGGGCGTCTATACCGAAGCCGCGTTCGGGCTTGTAAGCTTGGCTGCGGTTGCCCTGCTTGTCGTTTGCCTTGCTGTTGTGGGCGTTCTCATTCTCGTTGGGAGATTGGCGAAACGCAAAAGCGCCTATGTTTTGGGCAGCATGCTTCTCGTCGCCCTCGCGGTCATGTATTTTTGCCTACCGAACATGCCAAGCAGCTGGATGCTGTTCGTCATGCTCGACGGTGCGGCCGTTTCTACCGCGCTGTTCGCGCTTCTCGGGGTTCTTCTGCGCTTCTCTTTGGGCGATGCAAAGCGCTTTCGACAGTTTTTTCTCTTGCTTGCGGGAAGCGTAGTCGCGGGTGCGAGCATCGCGGCCCTCTTCATCGAAACGACGATACCCGATCCGATGATCGTCGTTCCCGAGTTTCTTCGCGATGCCGTGATCGTCGGCACCCCGGCGATAGGGTTCATCATCCTCGCCCTCATGTTCTTTCTCTTGTCCCAAAACGCTTTTTTCCCCGCTGCGACGGGCGCCCAACCCGATGCAATCGGGGTCTCCGACATACATGCTGCACGTGAAGTGATTGCCGAGCGCTTTTCGCTGACCCCACGTGAAGAGGAGATATTGGGGATGCTCCTGCTTGGGCGAAGCGGACCTTATATTTCCGAAGACCTGTATTTGTCGAAGAGTACGGTAAAGACGCATATTCGCCATATTTACGATAAAACAGGCGTGTCGTCTCGACAGCAGCTGATCGACCTTGCCCATGGCGTGCGCGAAGGCGAATCCGGAAAATAACAGAAACCTGGCGCGGCCATCGAAACCGACTCCCTTGCAATAAATCTTACGCGAGCGGAAACGAAGCAACGAAACTCTTTTAACACGGCAACAAAGCGGTGAACATCCTTGCGCGCTTTATCCAAAAGTATAAGGTGTAACCAAGTTCAAGCCGTCGGACTGAGCCTGCTTGAGCGAAAGGGCGCCATGAGTCATCCCGTGGAACGTTCACATATCCTATGAAATGTGTACGAAAGTAACGTGAAGATGACAATTGAGAAATTCTCAAAAGTAAAATGGCAAGAAACTTGACAACATCAGACTTAGATTATATAGTTTCAGTCATCGGAAAGGTTCGCATGCGCGGACCTTTGCATATATGAGATTACAGGTTAAGCAACAGACGTAAGCACATAACGAAGGCAACAAACTCAGAGTGAGAGGAAGCAATAATGGCAAAGATCATCGGAATCGACTTAGGAACCACTAACTCGGCGATGGCGGTAATGGAAGGCAGCGAGCCCGAAATTCTGGTCAACGCCGAAGGCGATCGTACCACCCCCTCCGTCGAAGGCTTCCGCAAAGACGGCGAGCGCGTCGTCGGCAAAGCGGCAAAGAACCAGGCGGTCACCAATCCGGAAAACACCGTTTCGTCCGTGAAGCGCTTTATCGGCCGTTCCTACAACGAAACAAGCGAAGAGCAGAAAACCGTCAGCTACAAAGTCCAGAAGGGCAAGGACGGCCGCGCCGTCGTCGACATCGAGGGCAAGGATTACACCCCCGAAGAGATTTCGGCCATGGTTCTCCAGAAGCTGAAGAACGATGCGGAAAAGCAGCTCGGCGGCCCGGTCACCCAAGCGGTCATCACCGTCCCCGCGTACTTCAACGACGCTCAGCGCCAGGCAACCAAAGACGCTGGCAAGATCGCCGGCCTTGAGGTTCTCCGCATCATCAACGAACCCACGGCTGCAGCGCTTGCCTACGGTCTCGATAAGACGAACAAGGATCAGCAGATCCTGGTATTCGACCTCGGCGGCGGCACGTTCGACGTTTCGGTGCTCGAGCTGGGCGACGGCGTCTTCGAAGTTCGCTCCACCGCAGGCGACAATCACCTCGGCGGCGACGACTGGGATCAGCGCGTCATCGACTGGATGGCCGACAAGTTCAAATCTGAAAACGGCATCGACCTTCGCCAGGACAAGATGGCCCTGCAGCGTTTGAAGGAAGCTGCCGAGAAGGCGAAGATGGAGCTTTCGTCCACCACGCAGGCCAACATCAACCTGCCCTTCATCACGGCAGACGCCTCGGGTCCGAAGCATCTCGATTACACGCTTACCCGCGCGGAGTTCGAGCGCATCACCAAAGATCTGCTCGATCGCTGCAAGAAGCCCGTCGAGCAGGCGCTGAAAGACGCTGATCTCAAGGCAGGGGACATCAACGAGGTCATCCTCGTCGGCGGCTCCACCCGTATGCCCGCCGTGCAGGAACTCGTCAAGCAGATGACCGGCAAAGATCCGAACATGTCGGTGAACCCCGACGAGGTTGTCGCCATGGGCGCAGCTGTTCAGGGCGGCGTGCTTTCCGGCGACGTCGAAGGCATCCTGCTGCTCGACGTGACCCCGCTGTCGCTTGGCGTTGAGACCATGGGCGGCGTTATGACCAAGATGATCGAGCGCAACACCACGATCCCGACTCGCAAGACCGAGATCTATTCGACTGCGGCAGACAACCAGACCTCCGTCGAGGTGCACGTCCTCCAGGGCGAGCGCGAGATGGCTTCCGGCAACAAGACGCTTGGCAAGTTCCAGCTCACCGGCATTCCGGCTGCGCGCCGCGGCGTTCCTCAAATCGAGGTCACGTTCGACATCGACGCCAACGGCATCGTGAACGTGTCGGCAAAGGATCTCGGCACCGGCAAGCAGCAGCAGATCACGATTTCCGGCTCGACCGCGCTGAACGACGACGAAGTCGATCGCATGGTCAAAGATGCCGAAGCGCATGCCGAAGAGGACAGGCGCCGCAAAGAAGAGGTCGAGATCCGCAACAACGCCGATGCTCTTGTGAACGCAACCGAGCAGACGCTCGCCGAGGTTGGCGACAAGGCTCCCGAGGATGTGAAGAAGCAGGCCGAGGAAGCTATCGCCGAGGCGAAGACCGCTCTCGAGGGATCCGATATGGATGCCATCAAGGCTGCAACTGAGAAAATGCAGGCTGCTGGATACAAGCTTGCCGAAGTGGTGTACTCCACCCAGGGCGATGCTGCGGGCGCCGCGGCAACCGCTGCGGAGACGACCCCGGCTGACGATACCATCGAAGCGGACTACGAGGTTGTCGAAGACGACAAAGAAGGGAAGTAATCATGGCTGTGCCCGATAAGGACAAGGTCGTAGGAACTTCTCGCTCACAAGCAAACCCGGGCGGTGGCCCTGCCCCCACCCATTCCCCCTCCCCCAATGGGGCTGCCGCCAAAGACGAAACCCGTCAGGCAGCCGGTTCGAAAGAGCCGGCTGCGGACGGGGAAGCGTCGAAGGATCAGCCGGCGCAAGCCGACGAGGCCGAGGTGCTCGATCCCGAAACCATCAGCGAACTCGAACTCGAGTCGGCGCTCGTGGCTCAAGCCAAGGCCGAAGCGGCGGAATGGCAGGACAAGTTCGTCCGTCTGCACGCCGAGTGGGATACCTATCGCAGGCGCACTGCCGACCAGCGCGCCGAGGAGAAGGCCCGTGCGGCTGAAAAGCTCGTCGAGAACCTTCTTCCGGTGATCGACGATTTCGAACGATCGATCGACTATGCGCAGAAGAACGGCGAGACGGGTCTTCTGAGCGGAATAGAAGCGGTTCACGCCAAATTCGTCGATGCCCTCAAGCGCGATGGAGTCGAAATCATCGATCCGAAGGGTGAAGCGTTCGATGCGCTTGAAGCTCAAGCGGTCGCGACGGTACCCGATGCGTCGGTGCCTGACGAAACGGTGGCCGATGTTTATCAGAAGGGCTACAAAATGGGCAAGAAGGTGCTCAGGCCAGCTATGGTAACGGTAACAACTGGCGGACCGAAGCGGGAAGTCCCGAAAGAGACCGAAGAAAAGAAGTAAGCGAGAGGCGGGCGAGCGGGTTACATGCAGCCCGCTTCTGCTTCTAGGACAAATATTTGACATGCCGCCGGATAGGCGGCGAAGAAACATGAAAGCGAGGTGGACGCATGGCGACGACAACGACACCGGATTATTACAAGACGCTGGGCGTTCCACGGAACGCAACGGCCGACGAGATCAAGAAGGCCTATCGCAAGCTCGCGCGCAAGCATCATCCCGATGCGGGCGGCGACGAGGCGAAATTCAAAGAAATCAACGAAGCGTACGAGGTTTTGAGCGACGAAAAGAAGCGCGACCTCTACGATCAGTACGGAACAGCCAACGAAAACCACATTCCGCAAGGATGGGGAGGCGCCCAAGGCGGCAACCCGTTCGGCGCAGAGGGTTTCGGCGGCTGGGGCGATATTCTCGAAAGCATCCGTCGCGGCGAAGGCGCATTCGGCACCGAGTGGGATTTCGGCGGCTTCGGAGGCTTCGGCGGGCAAGCCCAACCGCGTCCCCAGCGCGGCCAGGATATGAACGTCACGCTTTCGGTGAGTTTCGACGAGGCTTTCAAAGGCGTCGAAAAGCGTGTGAGCGTGCGGGTGCCGGGCAAAGCCGACAAAGAAACGCTGACGGTGAAGGTCCCGGCAGGCGCCGTGGACGGAGGCCGCTTGCGCTTCAAGGGCAAGGGCGGTCTCGGCGAAAACGGCGGGGTGAACGGCGACCTGCTTATCACCACCAAGATCGAATCCCATCCGTACTATTCGCGCCAGGGCGCCGATGTGAACGTGGCCCTGCCGGTCACGGTTGCCGAAGCGGCACTCGGGGCGAGCATCGTGGTTCCCGCGCCCGACGGCACGAAGGTCCGCGTGAAGGTTCCGGCTGGAACGCAGGACGGCACCGTGCTTACCATCAAGGGCAAAGGCGCTCCCAAGGTAAAGGGCGAAGGCAGCGGAGATTTGAAGATCAACGTCGACGTTGTGGTTCCGAAGGCCATGAACGACGAACAGAAACAGGCCATGGAAGATTTCCTGGCTGCAACGAAGGACGACATCAGGAGTTGGTAGTGCGATGACTGACAGGAATAGACCGCTCTACATGATCAGCGTGGCGGCAGAGCTTGCGGGCGTGCATCCCCAGACCCTGCGCACGTACGAGCAGAAGGGCCTTGTGACCCCCCAGCGCACGAGCGGCAACACCAGGATGTATTCGCAGGCCGATATCGAACGGCTCGAGCTCATCAACGAGTTGACCGGCGAGGGAATCAACCTCGCGGGCGTCATCCGCATCCTCGATCTTCAGGGAAGGTTGGAAGAGCGGGATACGGAGCTGGACGACCTGCACAAAAAGGTGCGGCGCCTTGCCGACCGCGTGCATGAGCTCGAAACGCGCGAAAGCGTGAACTCGCTGGTTCGCACGGAGCCGGGTTCGCTTGCGCTCCGTCGGCTTCCCTGAGAACGAATCTGCGCCACCGCCTCCCGGCGCGTGGCGCGTCTTGCCGGCTGCCTCGGCTTCCGTTGCGCCGGCTGCTGTAAACCGATTTGCCTTCATCAGAGAATGAGGGCGAAGGAGGAATGTTTTATGAACATGGGCAATTTGAACAAACTCGCCCTGACTGCGCAGGAGGCGCTGCAGCAGACCATCGTCATCGCCTCCGAGAACGAAGCATCGCAGGCGGAGCCCATCCACATGCTGAAGGCTCTGCTCGAGTCGAAGGAGAACAACCTTTCGGCTATCATCAAACGTATCGGCGCCGAGCCGTTCAATCTGCTCGCCAACGTCGATGCTGAAATCGCGCGCATGCCGAAGGTCAGCGGCAATCCCAACATGATGAGCGGCGTGCCCGGTCCGGCACTTATGAACCTCATCGACAACGCCGTGAAGATCGCCGAAAAGCTCGGCGATAGCTATGCGACAAGCGAGCACATGCTGATCGCCTTGTCAGAAGACAAGGGCGCTGCCGGCAAGATCCTTTCCGTTGCCGGAGTCACCCGCAAGAACATCGAAGCTGCCTACGAGGATCTGCGCGGGGATACCCGTGTAACCGATCAGGCGGCGAAAACGCAGTTCGAAGCGCTGGAGCAATACGGCCAGAACCTGACTCAAATGGCGCGCGAAGGCAAGCTCGATCCGGTTATCGGCCGCGCTGACGAGATTCGCCGCACCATTCAGGTGCTGTCGCGCCGAACGAAAAACAACCCTGTGCTCATCGGCGAGCCGGGCACCGGCAAAACGGCGATCGTCGAAGGCTTGGCGCAGCGCATCGTTGCGGGCGACGTACCCTCTTCGCTGCAGGATCGCGATATCGTCATGCTCGATCTTCCCGCTATGATCGCAGGTGCGAAGTACCGCGGCGAATTCGAAGACCGTCTGAAGGCCGTGCTGCGCGAGGTGAAGGATTCCGATGGCCAGATCATCTTGTTCATCGATGAGCTCCACACCATCGTGGGCGCAGGCTCCACGGGCGATAGCTCCATGGATGCCGGCAACATGCTCAAGCCCGCGCTTGCACGCGGCGAGCTTCACGCCATCGGCGCAACCACGCTTGATGAGTATCGCAAGTACATCGAGAAGGATGCGGCTCTCGAGAGGCGTTTCCAGCCAGTGCTCGTGGGCGAGCCCACCGTGGAGGACACGATCGCAATTTTGCGCGGCTTGAAGGAAAAGTACGAGATCCATCACGGCGTTCGCATTACCGACTCCGCGCTTGTCGCCGCGGCCGAGCTGTCGAACCGCTACATTTCCGACCGGTTCCTTCCCGACAAGGCGATCGACTTGATGGACGAGGCGGCGAGCCGCTTGCGCATAGAGATCGATTCCATGCCCGAAGAGGTCGATGCCGCCGAGCGCAAGCTTACGCAGATGCAGATCGAAGAGCAGGCCCTCATGAAGGAAGAGGACCAGCCCAGCAAAGAGCGACTCGAAGCGCTGCGGCAGGAGATCGCAACCGCACGCGAAGCGCTCGATAAGCGCAAAGCCGAGTGGCAAAACGAGAAGGACGCCATCGTCAACGTGCAGAACCTCAAGGCCGATCTCGAAGGAGCTCAGCTTGAGGAAGAGCGCGCAACCCGCGAAGGCGATCTTTCGAAGGCGTCCGAACTGCGCTACGCGCGCATTCCCGAGCTGCAGCGCATGCTGCACGAGGCCGAGGAAATGCTCAACGTGCGCCAGCAGATGGGCGCGATCCTGAAAGAAGAGGTTTCGAGCGAGGAGATCGCCGAAGTCGTATCGACGTGGACCGGCATTCCCGTATCGAAGATGATGCAGGGCGAAATGGCCAAGCTCGTCGATCTGGAGGACAGGTTGCACGAGCGCGTGGTCGGTCAGGACGAAGCGGTGTCTTCGGTGGCGGGCGCCATCAGGCGCAATCGCGCCGGGCTTTCCGATCCCGATAAGCCGATCGGCAGCTTTCTGTTCCTCGGCCCCACAGGCGTCGGAAAGACCGAACTTGCGAAGGCCCTCGCCGAATATCTGTTCGACAGCGAGAAGGCCATGATCCGCATCGACATGAGCGAATACATGGAGAAGTTCAGCGTGCAGCGCCTGATCGGAGCTCCTCCGGGATACGTGGGTTACGACGAGGGCGGTCAGCTCACCGAAGCGGTGCGTCGCAAGCCGTACTCGGTCATCCTGCTCGACGAGATCGAGAAGGCGCATCCCGACGTGTTCAACATCCTGCTGCAGGTGCTCGACGACGGACGCTTGACCGACGGACAGGGTCGCGTGGTAAGCTTCAAGAACGCGATCGTCATCATGACGAGCAACGTGGGATCGCAATTCATCCGCGAGTTTGCGGAGCACGGCGACGAGAAGGCGATGAACCAGGCCATCGAAGGCTCGCTGCGCGCGACGTTCAGGCCCGAGTTCCTCAACCGTATCGACGATACGGTGGTGTTCAACGCCCTCACGATGGGCAACATCGAGCCGATCGTCGATCTGCAGCTCGAAGAAGTGCGCGAGCGCTTGCAGGAACGTCGTATTTCGCTCGACGTGCGTCCTGCCGCGATGGAACGCCTTTCGATCGACGGGTACGACCCCATTTTCGGCGCACGTCCGTTGAAGCGACTCATCCAGAAGGTGGTCGTGGACGCGGTGGCCGAGAAAATCGTTGCAGGCCAATTGCCTGACGGATCGACGGTTGTCATCGACATCGACCGCGATGGCAACTACAACTCCGAGGTGGTCCAGACCGCGCTTGCGGAATAGGCGGCACGGCGCGGCGCGAAGCCGATGTTTCACGTGAAACATTTGTTCGTATTCAGGACGGGAGAAGCAAACCTCCCGTCCTGTTGTTTTTTCACAGAACCGCATATCGGGCGCACTTGTACTAGAATACCCTCATGCGGAAACGAACCCGAAAGATCGAGCGCAGCATCAAGGCCCCAATTTTGGGGTTTGGCGTGCTGTTGACGAGCATACTGGTGTTTCTGCTCTTCCTTTGCATCCTTATCGTGTTGGCGCGCGTGGTGCTTGGGTAGCTATGGGCGGTTTCGGCAGAAGGGCTGGGCAGCGGGCGGCGTAGGCGGCTCTTTGCGCAAGAGATATGTGGCAGCGTTTTTCTTTATATGATGTACGGGTTATCGGACACTATCTTGGTGTTCTGATCCTGTTCTTCTCGTTCGCGCTTCTCGTTCCCTTTGTGGTTGCCATCGCGTGCGGCGAATGGAAGCCGGCTACCCACTATCTTCTTACGATCGGCATCGCGCTCGTCGTGGGAAGCGGGCTGCGTTTTTTGCGCATCGAACCCGGCCGTTTGAACCGACAGCAGGCGTTGGCGGTAACGGGGCTTGCTTGGATCGTCATCGCTCTTGTGGCGGCGATTCCGCTTCACCTTTCGGGCCACTACGCCAATCCGCTCGATGCGTTCTTCGAAAGCGTTTCGGGCGTTACGACGACGGGGGCCACGGTCGTCCAAGACCTCAACCACCTGTCCGTTGCGGATAACACGTGGCGCTTCGTCATGCACTATATCGGCGGCCTGGGCCTGATTGTCGTCGCGATGTCGTTTGGGCTGTTTGGAAAGCGCGCAGGGGCGAGCCTGTATTCTTCCGAGGGGCGCAGCGAGCACGTGGTGCCCAACGTCGTGCAGACCACGCAGATCATCGCGAAGATTTCGCTCGTGGTCATCTTCATTGCAACGGCGCTGCTCACGATTTTGTGCATCTTCCTCGGCATGGAGCCGATACGGGCGATTTTCCAGAGCCTCTGGCTTGCCATCTCGGGATTCACGACGGGCGGCTTCGCCCCTATGGGGGAGAGCGTGCTGTACTACCATTCGATCGGACTCGAGATCGTGCTCATGGTTCTCATGATCATCGGCACCATCAACTTCGTGCTTTACACCGAAATCATCCGCGGTCGAACAGCGGCGTTTTTCCGCGACCTCGAGATCCGCACGATGGTCGTGTGGCTTTCGGTCATGACGCTCGTGTTCGCCGCCGCGCTCACTGCTACGGCGTCGTTTTCCGACTTGGGGGCAATGCTGCGGCGCGGCCTGTTCATGATCATTTCGGCGTTCTCGACAACAGGTTTCCAGAACATCACGTCGAACCAGCTGACCACGGTGTTCTCATCGGGTGCGTTTCTCGTCATCGCCGTTGTGATGGCGGTTGGCGGCAGCTCGGGCAGTACGGCCGGCGGCATCAAATTCCAGCGCATCGGCGTTATCGCGAAGTCGATCGTGGTCACCATCAAAGAAGCGCTTGCCCCCGATTCCGCACGCGTGGTCGTCGATTACAACCATATCGGCCGTAGGCTCATATCGCCTGAGCTTGCGAAAAACGCCATGACGGTGTTTGCGCTCTACATCATCACCTACGCGATCGGGGCGCTTGTCGGCATCGCATACGGCTACGACGCGACGCAGGCCATCTTCGAATCGGTTGCCATGACGAGCAACGCGGGCGTTACTTCGGGCATAGTTGCGCCCGACATGCCCAAGGTGCTCGAGACGGTCTACATTTTCCAGATGTGGGCGGGTCGTCTCGAATTCGTAACGCTGCTCGCGCTCATTGTCGAGATCATCGTGTCGTTCAAGCCCCGTCGCAGAATCGGGGTGAACGCATCATGATCGGGCTTTCGGCTCCAATGCGCCTGGCCTCGAAGGGCGTTGCTGCGCTTGCTCTCGCGTTGTCGCTGTACATGTCTCCAGCGGTTGCGCTTGCCGAAGGCGAAGATGAGAACACCGTCAATCCCCAACAGCTGCCTGACAGCTCGTTCATCTTCGATACGAGCATTGCAGATTTAAGCTCGGCCGATTCGTATTACGACAATCAGACGGTGCAGATCGTCGGCGAGGCCGTCGGCGATTCGATCGCCGTTGAGGGAGATCCCGACCATCGCTGGATCACGCTCATGTCGCGCGATCCCTCATCGAACGCATCGATATCGGTTTTTATGACCGATGAACAGGCCGAACGCATTGATGCGTTTGGGAAGTACGGAACGACGGGAACGATGCTGCAGGTTCGCGGTACCTTCCATCTCGTGTGTCCCGAGCACAGCGGATTGACCGATTTGCATGCCGAACACGTGAGCGTGGTCGATAAGGGCAAGCACCACGAAGAGCCGTTCAGCCTCGAAGCGTTCATTCCCGGCGCAGTTGTCGTTGCGGTGGGGCTCGTGGTTACCGGCGTGTTCTACTGGCTTCGGGAAAGGCGGCGTTAAGTGCTCGAAGGCCAGGTTGTCAAGCTCGACAGGGGTTACCCGCTCGTTCGCACGGAAGCGGGAGACGAGCTTCGGTGCAAGCATGCAACGGCTCTGGTCAAAGGAGAGAAGGTGCGCGCCGTTATCGGGGACCGGGTTTTGCTCGACATCCCCGAGGCGCATGACAAGGCGATCATCGCCGAAATCCTTCCCCGCAAAACCGAATTCGTTCGCAAGGATCCCACCGAGCGGGCGCTTCCGCAGGTTCTTGCCGCCAACTTCGATACGGTGCTCATCGCCCAGCCCATTGCGGATGTGAATCTCAGACGCCTTGAACGCGAACTGGTGCTTGCCCATGAAACAGGAGCCGATGTTGCGGTCATTCTCACCAAGGCCGATCTTGCCGAAAGCGACGAGGATATCGAACGCATCGCCCGCAAAGTCGGCGATCTGGTGGGTGCCCGGGATCGGGTGCTGGTGGTTTCGGCGGAAGAGCCCGAAAGCATCGATGCGGTGCGCGACCTCGTGGCCCCCGGTACAACCACCGTGCTCATCGGGAAGAGCGGTGTGGGGAAATCGAGCCTTGTGAACCTGCTCGTCGGATGCGAGGTGCAGGAGACGGCCGAAGTGAGGGAGGTCGACGGGAAAGGACGGCACACCACGGTGAGCCGCGAGATGATCGACGTGCCCGGCGGCGGGTGCGTCGTCGATATGCCCGGCGTACGGGGACTCGGCCTTTGGGATGCGGAAAGCGGAATCGAAGCGGCGTTTTCCGATATCGAGGAACTTGCCGCCTCGTGCAAGTTCAGGGATTGCCGCCACGAAGCCGAACCGGGGTGCGCCGTTCACCGTGCGGTTGAGAAGGGCGAACTTTCACAAAGCCGCCTCGATTCCTACCATGCCTTGCGCAGCGAAACCAACGAGATTCGCGAACGCCGTGAAGAGGCGTCCCGCATACGGTCGAGAACGGGCCACCCCCGACGCCGGGGATAGCCCGAACCTTGGTTGCTTCTAGCCCTCGATCTCTTCGGCGAAGCGGGCGATCTCTGCGGATGTGAGCACCGGCTCGGTTGGCTTGCCTTCGATGCGACGGAAAAAGAATCGCAGGTAATGGCCCAGAACATACAGCACCATGACGGTTGCGAGAATGGTTTCGATCGAAATGAGCACGTGGGCGGCCATGAAAACGGGACCTCCGAAACCCAGCCCTTCGAAATACGTGACCGCTTTGAGCAGGGCCGAGGCCGAGATGACGAATGGAAAGGTCATCGCCGCATAGCTCGGGTAGAACTTGATTTTGAGCAGCTTGGGCAGCTGAGTGAGCACGAGCACGAGGAACAGCTGTGCCAGAACGGCCATGATGCCGACCATGACGGCATTCGGTTCCGCAGCGGATGCAAGGTATCCTGCAAGCGAAAGGCTCATCGGCGCCGCGTAGATGCAAAAGAGGGGCTTCGATGGTTCGGGAACTTCATGCTTGATGTAGCGAAGGCCAACGATGACGAGCAGCGCGAGGTAGAGCGCGAATCCAAACCAGAAAATGACAGCGCCCACGGCTTCCATGCCGAAGGTCGGCGAGGTGAGCGATGCTACGATGATGCCCACGTAGGCGATGAAGTGCGTGGGGAAGACCTGCTTGAGATCGAAGTGCAAGGTGAAGGCGATGGTGAACCACGCCATAAGGCAGAAGTGGCCGATGACGGCGATGCTCCAAATGACGAAGGCGGCATCGTAGGCAAGCGGTGCCAGGTAGGTTGCCAGCTGCATGGTGGTCATGAAGAGCGTTGCGCTGACCGCGGCGAACACGGGGTTTTTCAGATCCTCTCTGACCATGGCGGGGAACAGGATGATCTTTGCCTCGAGGAAGGCGACCATGATGAGGGAAAGTACGCCTGCGATGAGGTGAAACGCTTCCGAGAGCGGCTGGAGCAGGATGCCAAGGGCAGCAAGGCCGAGCGCTACTCCGGCAGTTGGAATCGGAACCTTTTGGATGACGCTTTTCACGAACTATCTCCTAACCTGGCCAGCAGCCCGAATCGTTCATATTGCTCGGTATTGTCCCACTGCCCTGGCAAAAATAGAACTTATTAATTATTATGTATCAATAATAAATTCTTATACAGAAAACCACTGATAAGAGAAACGGATATCATGCAGGATTTTAGGACAGAGACGTTCCTCGACGTGTGCGATACGCTGAGCTACACACGGACGGCACAAAGGCTCAATATTACGCAGCCCGCCGTTTCTCAGCACATTTCCCATCTTGAAAGCGCCTACGGGGCAAAGCTGTTCGATTATCGCAACCGTCGGCTTTCGCTGACCAAGGCGGGCGAGGTGCTGCGCGACGCGCTTGCGGTCATGGTGCACGACGAGAGGTTGGTCAAGGAGCGCATCGCTTCGCTGTCGGGCGCTCGCCGAACGCTTGGCTTCGGCGTTACGATGACCGCAGGCGAATACGTGATAGCCCGCCCGCTTGCCCGATTCCTGCTGCAGCGTCCCGATTTGCAGGTGCGAATCGTTGCTTCGGGCACGGAGGACTTGCTTGCGATGCTTCACGAAGGAAGCCTGGATTGTGCGCTTGTGGAGGGATTCTTCGACAAGGGGGAATACGATGGGAGCGTCTTTTGCACGGAGGAGCTCGTTGCGGTGTGCGCGCCCGGAAGCGATCTTGCCGAAGCGCCCCGATCTCTTGAAGATTTGCTCGGCGAGCATCTTGTTGTAAGGGAGGATGGATCGGGAACGCGCGCGGTGCTCGAGCACGCGCTGGCAGCGCGCAACCTTTCCCTTGACGGCTTCGCCCGAACCACTGAAGTCACAAGCATCAACATCATTAAAACGCTTGTCGCAAACGGGTACGGCATCGCGTTTCTCTACGAATCTGCCGTACGGGCGGATTGCGAAGCGGGCGTCCTGCAGAAGATCGAGCTTGCCGAGCCGCCCATTTCCCATGACATGACGTTCATCTGGCTCAAAGGAAGCCTGTTCGAGAGCGAGTTCAGAGGGCTTGTCGGGGATCTGGCAAGCTGCGCGTATGCAAGCGAGTGCGGAGACGCCCCGTCAAGCTAGCCGAACCAAACCTGGAATTTGGGGATGTATCCCATGACGAGGATCACCACGATGAGGGTCGGGATGCCGAATTTCACCCAGAGGTAAGCCCACTTCGGGAAAGCGATGCCCTTTCCCGTATCGGCTTCGGCGATGAAATTCTTCCAACCCCAGCCGCGTCTGCTCGTGCAGAAAAGCACGTATATGAGGCTGCCGATGGGCAGGATGTTGTTCGATACGATGAAGTCTTCGATCGACTGGATATCTCCGATGCCGGGAATGGCTGCTCCCGACAGCACGTTGAACCCGAGGGCGCAGGGCAGCGACAGCAAGATGACGGCGACGCCGTTGACCAGTACGGCCTTCTTGCGAGACCAGCCCCATAAATCCATCGAGAAGCTCAGCAGGTTTTCGAACACGGCGATAATGGTTGAAAGCGCCGCAAAACTCATGAACAGGAAAAACAGCGTCCCCCAAAGCTGACCCATCCACATTTGCTCGAACACGCTCGGCAGCGTGACGAACACCAGGCTTGGTCCTTCGCCGGGGTTGACGCCGAACGCGAAGCATGCCGGGAAAATGATGAGTCCGGCCATGAATGCGACAAGCGTGTCGAGCACGCCCACGCTGAGCGCCTCGCCGGTGAGCCGACGATCCTTCCCGATATAGCTGCCGAAGATCGCCATGGCCGAGATTCCGAGCGAGAGCGTGAAGAACGCCTGCCCCATCGCCGCATAGACCGCTTCGCCGAAAGAGGCCAGTTGTTCGGCCGTTGTGGCGCCCGCGAACAGGCGCGAGAAATCGGGGATGAGATAAAACGCAAGGCCTTCGCCGCCGCCTTCGAGCGTGACGCTTCGGACGCAGAGAACGGCCATGATGACGAAGAGGCAGGCCATCATGGCTTTGGTTATACGCTCAACGCCCTTCTGGAGGCCAAGGCTGCACACGAAGAATCCGATGATGGTGACAACGAGTAGCCAGCCGATCAGCCCGATGGGGTCGGCGAGCATGTTCGAGAACACGCCGCCCACCTGCTCGCTTGAAAGCCCGTTGAATTCGCCGGACGCCATCTTCACCACGTAGGCGAGCATCCAGCCGCCGACGGTGGTGTAGAACATCATGAGCAGGTAGCAGCCGCCGAATCCAAGCCACTTGTACCAGTGCCATTTCGTCCCTGCGGGTTCGAGCGTATCGAAGCTTTTCGCGCAGCTTTTCTGGCTGGCACGGCCGACGGCGAATTCCATGATCATGACGGGAAGGCCGAGTATGATGAGAAATACGAGGTACAGCAGGACGAAAGCCGCGCCGCCGTACTCTCCGGTGATGTAGGGGAATCGCCAAACATTGCCGAGCCCAATTGCGCAGCCAGCGCTGATGAGCAGAAATCCGAGCCTGCTTCCGAATCGTTCGCGTTGTTCCATCACGTTCTCCCGTGTCGCGTAGCCCGATGGGCGATGTCCCTGATTGCGGCGCTTTTCGCTCCGGTTGGGCGGAAGCAGAAAAGCACCCAGCCACTTTACCGTATTTCTCCATACGAGAAAATGGGGCATGCGGTAACCGTGCCGGGGGATAAGGTTTTTGTGCACGAAAACGGATGCACGAAAAAGGGCACGCGCACGCGCGTGCCCTTGAAAGGCAAATCAGAGGTTATTCTAGGCCTTCATCAAGCAGGCTGCGTTCCAGCATCCGATTCGTCGGCGTCTTTGAACTTCTCGTCGGTGCGTGCGCGCAGTTTCTTGACCGAGCGGCCGAGCATTCCTCCCAGTTTGGGAAGGTTTTTCGGGCCGAAGATGAGCAGTGCGACTACCAGAATCAAAACGAGTTCGGGAATGCCCAATCCGAATATTTTCATGGCAGCTCCTTTCGCTAACGGCATGCGGCGGTTCCATGCAGCCGTCGCTCACCGAGTCATTAAAGCACAGAAAAATTATAGTGACAATATTTTTATAGAGACTATAAAAATATACGACAAGTATGGAAGTGCGGGGGAAGCCTTCCGTATAATGCATGCAAGCGGTTGGGAAGCTGGCGGAAGAAGGCGCACGTGGGATCGAAAGGTGTCGAATGCAAGAGGGGCTGAGGGAACGCAAGCGCAGGCAGACGCGCGAATCGATCGAGCGGGCGGCGATCACGCTGGTGCGCGAATTCGGCTATGGCGGGGTGACCGTCGATGCCATATGCGATCGGGCGGAGATATCGCAGGGAACGTTCTTCAATTATTTCCCAACCAAGGATGCCGCTATCGTCGGCATCGGGAAGTTCGATTTGGAAGACCAAGCGGTTTTCGCGGCTCTCGACCGTTACATGCCGGCTACCTTTTTCCACGCGGTGCTAAGTCTTTTTCTCGATGTCGTGCGAAGCTACGATTGGGATGGGGATATCGCTCGAATGCGCGTGGAGCTCGTAAAGGAAACGCCAGATCTCATGAAGCTGTTTCTCAACAACAGCTTCGAATACGTTGAGGCGTTTCGGGAAAGGGCCGCGGCATACCTTGCGCTGCACGGGGAACTGCGGACGTGCGCCGAGGTTCTCGATGCAGCTGACGAGGCGAGCCTTGTCGTATCCCATGCGCTCGAGGCGGCCAAGTTCGCGCTCTACCAAGCAACAAAGGATCCTCAGGCGAAGCTGCCCGCCGCTGAAGACGTCGAAGCGATCCTGCGCGCGGCTCTCGGCTGAGATGCAAGCGCGCCCAGGAGGTGTCGATGATCGACACGGGCTGGTTTTCTGTCCAAATTAGGTAAAAAGTTATGAATTTTATAGAACAACCTATATAACTGTATTGCAAAACATGTTACGTTTCCGTAGACTGTTAAATGCCATAGAATCGGTAGCAAACTAGTTCGGGCGTTTTGACAATCTGATATCGCATGCAACTCGAAAGGCGCCTCCGGGCGTCTTTCGTCGTTTTCTGGCAAAGATGACCTGCTGGCATATACGAGGCGAATGACTTGCTTCGTTCGCTGCCGGTGTTTGCGCTGGGTGAGGGCGATATCGGCGCACACGACAGGAGGTAACATGGAAGCATTGAAAGGAGCGCGTACTCCGCTGGCAGTGCTGCTTGCGGTGACGCTTGCTCTCGGGGGATCGTTCTCAACGGTCCCGCTCGCCTATGCTGATCCTGAACCCGCAGTGACGGGCGACGCCGCTTCGCCGCAGGACGAAAGCGGCGATAGCGGCTCGGCAGAGGGATCATCCGAAGGGGCGGGCGCTGAAGGCGACGGCTCTCAGGGTGGAAACGCTGCCGAGGGAAGCGAAGACAACGGCCTGCAAGCAGGGCAAGATGAGGGAGTCCTCGGCGATAACGTCGATGGGCTGAACGATGACGAGGCGATCGCGGCGCAGGGCCTATCCAATGAAGCCGATGAAGCCGAGTTGCTTGCGGTAAGCCCGACGGGCGATGTGGTCGTCAGCGATATCGATGAGCTTATCGACGCAGTTGCCAACGCGGGAGAGTCGCGCACGGTTTCGCTGAGCGACGCGTTCGTTGCGGATATGGCTGGCAAGAACGCAACGATTGCGCTTAACAACCAGCAAGGCCACGACATCGTCATCGACGGCGGCGGCAAAACGCTCACAAGCGCCGGAGGCAACCGCTTCTTCAGCGTGACCAATCCCGCCACCGGCAGCGTCGCATTCCAGAATGTGTCATTATCGGGTGCGGGCGCGGGTGTTATCGCGAACGCCGCTACGGGCGGCAAGATCGTGCTCGACAACGTGCACATTACCGGGCATGCGGCCAACGGTTCTTCCGGTCAAGCGGTCGGTCTTTCCAACGGCGAGCTTGAGGTCAAGAACAGCTCCATCACAAACGGGGCAAGCGCGATTGCGGGCACGACGGGCAACGTGAAGACGATCACCGTCACCGACACGGTGCTGAACGGCAACACGGGCGGTTACGGCGCAGCGGTGTATCCCGGCGCCAATACGACTGCCACGGTGACCAGGTGCACGATCAACAACAATACGGGAACCTCAGGCGGGTATTGTGGCGGCGCGATTTCGATCGACCAGGACAGCAACGTGCTTCTGACGGTTTCGCAGTGCTATTTCGAGGGCAACGAGGCTCCTCCCGCTACGGGATCAGGCGGTTCGGGCGGTGCTATCGCGCTGTATCACAGCGACAAGAGCAAGCTTATCGTGAAGGATTCGTATTTCGTGGGCAATAAGGCAACCGCGAACCAGACCGTTCGAAACGACGGCGGTGCGATTTCGGTGTTCATGAACGGTGCCGAGCGTTCCGCTGAAGCGGTAATCGAGAACTGCGTGTTCGAGAACAACGTTGCCAACGACGATGCGGGCGCGCTGCTCATCGAGGGCGTTTCGAGCGGAACCGCGTCGATCAATGTGGAGGTTTCGGTTAGCAATTCGACGTTCATCGGAAACGAAGGCAAGCAGGGTTCGACGGGCGTTGCCGGCGGTGCCGTGCAGGTGTTCAGCAAAGCTCGGGCATCGTTCGATAACTGCACGTTCTACAAGAACATTGCGGGCAACGGCGCTGGCGGCGCCATCGGCTTGAGCGGAAGTTTGGCGGGCGGGTGGCTTCCCGTTCGCCCTACTGTGGCGGTCGAGAACTGCGCGTTCGTCGAGAATACGGCTGCGAAGGGCACCAACGTGAGCAACGTCGCCGGCTGGGGCGGATCGGGGGCAAGCGGCTTCACCAACAAGGGCGGCAACATCGGCTACGATGCCGGTACCGCTTTGCCGGCGGGCTTTTCGGCGCAGACGGTGTTTGGAACGGCGGCTGCAACGCTGCAGGTCAACGGATGTTCCACGCAGGTGGGCGCCGATCCCGACGTGCATTTGCCAAGCCTTTACCTTGCGCCTGCGGTTGATGATGAGGCCGGTCTGTACGCCGACGGCGCCGCAACGGCGAATGCCACGGCGCAGGATGCCCGCTACGTTGCCCGCAACGCTTCCGCTCCCGATGCGGGCGCGGTTGATATCGGCTGGATCAAGCTCCATCCGAACGGCGGAACGTGGGACGATTCCGTGATCGGTGATTACAACAACACGCGCATGCTGTCCCATACCGATGCGTCGGGCGACGTCTACGCTTACGTTGCCTGCGATACAGGCAACGACATCGCGCTTCCCGGGGGAGCCATGTTCTCGGCGACTCCGACGGACAAGGTGCTTCTCGGATGGGGCGAGTCGGCGACGACGCAGCCTGGCGATGCCGACTTCCATGCGATCGACGAAGACGTGCTCGGATGCGAAGGTGCCGTATGCGGCGTGTACTATGCGGTATGGGGAGAGGACGAGCCTCCTTTGCCTCCCGATCCGACGAGCTTGAACGTTGCGCGTCTGTTCGGCGTCGACCGCTACGGAACCTCTCATCAGGTATCCACCTACGAGCGCGCTGTGGCCGATGAGGATATCGTCATTCTCGCATCGGGCAACGACAACCATTTCCCCGATGCTTTGACTGCCTCGTCTTTGTCCGGGCATTTGGGCAACGCCCCTATCGTGCTTACCGATTACGCGAGTCTGACCGAGGATGCTCGGCAGGCGATCGTCGATGACCTCGATGCGAAGCACGTGATCATCATTGGCGACAAATACGCTGTTTCGGAAAACGTGGAAGCGGAGCTCAATGCTATTCCGAGCATCGATGTCGTCGAGCGCATCGGGGGCGTTGACCGCCAGGAGACCGCCGAGTTCATCTTCGAAGAACTCGGTGCGGCCGCATCGAAAACGGCGATCATCGCCCGATGCGACGATTTCCCGGATTCGCTGACCATCTCCCCGTGGGCGGCGGTAACCAAGAGCACCGTGTTCCTTTCGGAGTTTGGTCTGACCGATCTGACGCCTGAGACGAAGGCGGCCCTTGCGTCGGGAGGCTTCGATCGCATTCTCGTTTTGGGCGACGAGTTCGCCACGCCCCGATCGGTATACGAGCAGGCGCGCGACGCCGCGGGCCTCACCGATAGCGAGGTGATCAGGATCGGCGGCGACGATCGTTACGAGACCGCCGGCATGATCGCCGATTGGGCGACTTCGTCCGACCGCGATCCCAGCGAGCAGCTGAACTGGGAGAAACCCGCGATCGCACGCGGCGACCTCCATCCTGATTCGCTGACCGGCGGTGCCTTGCAAGGACGCGATCGTTCCGTCATCCTGCTCACCCCGCCCACCGAGGTGGGAGCCGAAGCGCATCCTCGTATTTCTACTCAGGATGGCACGGTGACCGAGATCCGCTTCTTCGGCGATGAATACGCGGTTGCCCTCGATGTGACGAAGGCGTTCATCAACGCGCTTACCTACGATACGATCGTTTGGAAGCCGTCGGATGCCATTGCAATCGATATGAGTTAGAGCCGAGCGATCGGCAGCGGCTTCGCAAAGGCGCGAGGCCTGGAAGAAGGCGGGCGCTCTCGAAACGAGGCGCCCGCCTTTTGCCGCGCGGGCTTCCCGGAGCGTTCGTCGCCGCGTCTGCCGCTACAGGTACATGACCATCATGGCAAGCAGGGGAATGGTGAGCATCGACATGACGGTTGAAACGAACGTGCCCTTGGTCATCGTCTTCAGATCGCCTCCGTACTGAAGGCAGAGCAGCGTTCCGTTCGTGGCGACGGGCATACCTGAAGTTATGACGATGGTTCCGAGCAGCAGGGGATCGGCGATGAACGAACGGAATATGAAGAAGATGGCGATCGGTACAACGACAAGGCGAAATATCGAGGCGATGTAGGGGCGCGCGCTCGAGACCATCTCGCGAATGGGCATCTTCGCAAGCGCAGATCCGATGATGAGAAGCGCTGCCGGAGTCGTCATCTGGCCGATGGTGTCGAGCGACTGCCCGATGATACCCGTTTCGGTTATGCGCAAGAGCGCAAGCGCCATGGCGATGAAACAGGAGATCAGCGTGGGGCTCAGCACGTGCTTGGCTCCATCGAGCAATCGCTCGCGGATGGTTCCCTCCCGTTCGGAAATCATGAACACGCCAACGGTGAAGACGAGCAGATTGAACGGGATGTTGAAGATTGCCGCATAGAGGATCGCCTGGTCGCCGAAGATCGCGGAGAGCACGGGAAATCCGATGAAGCCCACGTTGCCGAAGGCGATCATGAAACTGTAGGTGCCGCGCCTGTCTTTGGGGAAGCGCAGCAAAAACGGCACTGCGAAGGCAATCAGAAGGATGATCGCATAGCTTGCGCACGAAAGGAGAAAGATCAGGCCCACGGTCGATGCATCGGGTAGCTGTTCGTTCATGAGCACCGACGAAACGATGAGGCAGGGAAGCGTCACGTTGAGGAGCAGCTTCGAAAACTGTCCGTCGAACTGGTCGTTCATCACCTTCGCTTTGCGAGCGACGAATCCGAGCACGATGCCCAGAAAAAGAATGACCATTTGCGATTCAACCGATTCGAAGCTCACGGGAGCACCTTCCTATGCGGGCATTGCGCCGCAATGTTTCACGTGAAACATTTGTTCGTTTTATTGTTTCGTTCGTCAGCTATAGTACCGCTTTGCAGGCGATGGCTGGGGAAAAGCAATCGAGCGGTTGAAAACATCGCAGAAGGCAGATTGTGCGCGCGATGCGTGCAGACCGTACGAAGCGTGGGCCGGCAGCCTGGGGCCTGCTGCATGTCATGGTAGACTTTCTGCGAACGATGACGAAACAGAAGGATCGACTGCGATGAGAGATTACGATTCGGTTGAGAGCCTGCTTGCAGCCGAAGAATGCACCAGTTTGCACATCGAGTGCAGCACAGCGGTTTCCGAACAGATCCGCGAAGCGGTGCGCGTGCGCTATGGGAGCCGCCGCTGCGCGTTCATGCTGTGCGACGATCAGGGGTTCGAGCGCGAAACCGTTCGCTCGTATCTGGTTTTGTTCGCGCGCATCGCCGGTCAGGGACATAGTGCGGTCGAGAAGGCCGTTGCCCACTTCGGCCTTGCCGATATGGTGGAAAGGAAGCTGAAAGGCTGCACGAAGGCCGAGCGGACTCTCGTCGATCTGGCCCGCGTGAGTTTGGCCGAGCCCGAAGTTTGCTTCTGCGAGCGCCCGCTGTTCGATCTCGGCGCCGAAGCCCGAAGAGCCGTGCTCACCTGGATGGCGGAGCGCGTCGAGCACGGGACGATTTTCATAACGACGGCCGAACCTCTGCGGGAGGCCATGCTGATGCCCGGCATCGCTTTTTGGTACGAAGACGGGTGGTTCATGGCGGCCGATGTAAGCGAAGAGGACAGCGAACCCGAGGTCGGCGATGTGTTTCTTGGCGATGAGGTTCGCGTGTGCAAGATTCCTGCGAAAACGGAAGGCGCAACGCTCTTGCTCGATCCTAAAGACATCGATTTCGTTGAGAGCATGAACAAGGCGAATTACGTTTCGGTGCGCGGAAACCTTTATCAGACGGCGCTTACCATGGACGATCTCGAGGGCGAACTCGTGCGGTTCGGCTTCTTCCGGTGCCACCGTTCCTACATCGTTAACGTGCAGAAGGTAGCAAAAGTCGAACGCTACACGCGCAACAGCTTCAATCTGACGCTCAACGACGTGGCGGAGTCGAGCATTCCGCTTGCGAAGGGCCGCGCCGACGAGCTGCGCAAGCAATTCGGCTGGTAGCGCAGAAGTGCAGAAAACCGTTTCGGAGCGAACTGCGCCCCGGTCTGAAAACCGAGGCGCAGTTCAAAGCGAAAGCGGATCGCGTTTTGCCGCTATTCGCTCGGAAGCGAAAGCTCGATGCACTCGAAGTGTCTGTTGTCGGAGTCATCGACGAATGTGAGGAAGAACAGGCTCGGATCGTCGAGGATTTCGTTCGGCACGATGGCGACCCAGCGCACGTGCGAGGATTCTCCAGGTGTGAGAACGAGATCGGAATACTCGTTCGACTTGGCGCTATCCCAACCTCCGTTAAGGAGCGCGAACGAACGGGCAAGCGCGGTCGACACGGCTCCTTCGTCATCGACGATCGCGTACTCCCCGAAAAATCCTCCATCGGCGGTGAGCTCGCTGGATCTCTTCCCGACATTGGCAATATCGGCTTCCATGACCACCCAGGAAAAGTCGCCTTGGATCGTGCCGTCATCGTCTAGGGTGTACCCGTCGATTTGGCTCACGACGCGATTGTAGTACGCCCAGCTTCCCATGCCGCTGCGCAGGCTTTCGAGCGCAATTCCGTCGGGCATATCCGTGCTCCGTTCGAGCATGGCGAGATTCGAAATCGAAAACAGCGAATCTTGTTCAAAGGTGAATCGAGCGCCCTCTTCTGCCGAATGCAGGGTCTCTTCGCTGACGACGGGTGCGGAAGTTCCGTTTCCAACATCCAGAGGCCGCACGACGTCTTGCCGCTCGAACGTCATCGGCTCGCTCGCTGCATCCTCGAACTCGTTTGCGTTGTCGAGCGAATAGGGGAACGCTTCGTGGGTCGTTTGCTTTACGACGCCGTAGAGCGTGTGGATGTAATCGGCGTACTTTTCAAGTCCGTCTGCTTCGGGGTCTACGATTTCCGGTGTCAGCTCGATTTCGTAGACGCCGCTGTCGCCTTGCGTCATCGCTGCCTTGACGTCGGCGGCGTGCAGCTCTATCACCTGCGTGGTGGTGTGGCCGTCGGCAAACGTTGCGGTGATGGTAAGGGTAGCGCCGTCGAAAAGGTCGATGACCGCGTCGGGTGCATCCATGTCGCTTTCGACTTCCCCGTAATCCTCGTTGGTCCAGAATCCGAAGCTGCATGCAGGCGAATCTTCATCGACGGCGACGTCGATAGTCGAGCCGAGCTTTTTGGTGAGGGAAACGACCCATTGCTTGTTCGGATCGCTTTTTTCCAGGCCGTCGTTCGATCCGACCACCTGCACATCGTCGTAGGCGCCGTAATGTTCGCCGAGACCGCGCGCCGTCGGCTTCCACGACATGAGCTCGTTCAATTTGTCGGGATCGTCGCTGGCGGAGACCGTTTCGTTCGTGCGGCTGTAGAGAGCGCCGGTGGAAACCGTTGCTTGGATGCGGGCAAGCCCTTCTCCTTCGACGCGGAACAGGCAACCGGTGTAGTATCCCTCCGTGGAAAGGTAGGCTGCCTTGTCGCTAATGCCGTAGGTGTCGACGGTGCGGCTGAATATGATCTGGTTTTCGGTTCCCATCTCAAGGATGGAATCGCTGTCGGCTGCATATGCCTGTACTGCGAAGTCGGGCGTAGCTCCCCCGAAGCCGAAGAGGCTGCCGTTTCCGTTGAGCGTTACAAGTCCGACGGCCAGAGCGATTACGGCAAGGCATGCTGCTATCGGAAGCATGATTCGACTGCGGGGGCGGCGTTGCCCCGAGGGTGCCGCAGGAGCCGTCACGCTCGGTCTTTTCGCCTGGCCGCCCAATACGACGGCTTCATGCGAAGATGCGCTTCGCCCGTCTTTTACGTGCGGCCGTCGAGCCGCATTGACGATCGTGCGCTTCCGTTCTTTTGTGAGCTCGATTTCTTTTTGGGAATCCGTGTAAGCTGCCCAAAACTCGTTTTCATTCATCGGTTTCTCCCATCTTGAGTTTGAGCGAAGCCCGCGCGCGGTGAAGGTGCGAGCGCACCGTTGCGGGATTCTGGTCGGTGATCTGCGCTATCTCGTTAGTCGAATAGCCTTCGAAATAATGCAGGTGGACGGCAACGCGCTGTTTTTCGGGAAGGGCGGCAACCATCGCTTGGACGGCGTTTTCGCCCGACACCTTGTCCGCATCGCAAAACGGCACGTCGTTGCGCTCGATCGCGGCGCTTTCGAAGGCTTGGAGCGTTTCGCCGTTTGTTGCGCGGCGTCTTTTCCACGGGCTTCGATGCACGTCGGCGCAACAGGTGAGCGTGACGCGCAGAAGCCATGCCTTCAGATGCTCGTCGTCTTTGATCGGTTTAGTGCTTTGGCATAGCTTCATGAACACGGTTTGCGTGACGTCTTCGGCATCTGCGAGGTTGCCAACCCGACAGAGGGCGAGCCGCAACACGGTATCGCCCCACTCCTCGACGGCTTGCTCGATGTCGATGCAGCATGCCTGCACGTAGGTCCTTTCGTTCGGCTTCATGCGGGAGCTATGGCGTTCAGGCTTGGTTGTGGCCGGTGCCCACATGCAAGTGCGGGCAACATTCGTTTCATCCATAGTAGGAGCTCCTTTCATCCATAATACGGAGACGGAGGCGATCTTGTTGCACGATTCTGCGAAAAACTTGATGCGTGTACGGTTTGCTGCCCGAATGCCGTGCTCCTCCCGTCGCCCTCTGGGCTCCTTTCGTCATGATTCCATCTCCCGTCAGGCCATACGTATTGTTGCGCGCCGCGTGCCGTGGGAAAGTTGCGGCAAGCCAAAAACGGCGGCCGATCGGCGGCCCGATGAAAAGGAGATCAGAATGACACCTATGCTGACACGGTTGCTCTCGATGGACCGCGTGTATCTTTCGTTTAAAGAGAAGCGCGTGCTCGACAACCTCACATTCGAGGTGCGCCGTGGAGAAACCTTCGGTTTCCTCGGTCCTTCGGGAGCGGGGAAAACAACCACCATCAAGCTGCTTACGCGCCAATTGGTGAAGGATTCGGGAACGGTCGAGCTGTTCAGCCGTCCCATCGAAAACGCGCACGATGCCGATTACGAGCGCATCGGCATCCTTTCCGACACGAGCAGTCTTTACGAGCGCATGTCCATAGAAGACAACCTCCGATTTTATGCGAAGATCCGAGGCGTTTCCGATGCCGGCATCGGCGAGCTGCTTGAGCGCGTGGGCCTTGCCAACGATCGCAAGACGCTTATCAAGAAGTGCTCGAAGGGGATGCGCCAAAGAGCGACTCTGCTTGCCGCGCTCATCCACAATCCCGAACTTCTGTTTCTCGACGAGCCGACGAGCGGTCTTGATCCGGCAACGCGCCTCGAAGTGCACCGAATGCTCAAAGACATGCACGATAGGGGGACTACCATCTTTCTTACGACGCACGATATGACCGAAGCGGAAGAACTTTGCGATCGGGTGGGCATCCTCGATAACGGATCGCTTGTGGCGTGCGACGAGCCCGGCGCTCTGAAGCTGCGTTTCGCGGAAAACAAGGTACGTATCGTCATGAATGACAATGTTGCATTGGAAACCACCAAAGATGCCGCTGGAGCCGTTATCATTGCACAGGCGCTCGAAAGCGGCGGGGGNCTTGTGGCGTGCGACGAGCCCGGCGCTCTGAAGCTGCGTTTCGCGGAAAACAAGGTACGTATCGTCATGAATGACAATGTTGCATTGGAAACCACCAAAGATGCCGCTGGAGCCGTTATCATTGCACAGGCGCTCGAAAGCGGCGGGGTCGTATCGATCCACTCCGAAGAACCGAGCTTGAACGATGTCTTTCTTCGCCTTACCGGAAAGGAATTCGAATAATGAACGCTGCACTTCGTAAAATCGGCGCCTTGTCGGTCAAGGATGCCAAGGACATTTTCAGAAACCCCGCCATTGCGGTTTGCGCTCTCATGCCGATCGGCTTCATGCTGCTGTACCGCTTCGTCATGTTCTCGGATATGAGCCCGGAGGCCGAACCGGCTGTCGATGCCTTTCTGCTCGGCACGGCTCCGTGTTTCGCCGTGGGCATGATCTGCTCGATGACCATCCTCTACGCGCTTTCCGAAGAGAAAGAGAAGCATACGCTTCGCACGCTTATGCTTGCCAACGTGAGCGGCGGGCAGGTTATGGCCGCCAAGGTGATCGTTTCGCTGGTGGTGATAGCGATTGTCGACATCGTGTGCTTCGTTGTCATCGGAGCCGATTTCTCCATGCTTGCTCCGTTTATCGTGCTCACGCTGCTTGGTTCCGTGTCGACGGTGCTGCTTTCGCTTGTTCTCGGGCTCGTGTCGCGCGATGTCATGAGTTCGGGTGTGTTCGCGCTCCCCATCATCGTGCTCGCGCTGCTGCCGATGTTCAGCATGTTCGGCGACGGATTCGAAACGGTGGCCAGCTATTCTCCGTGCGGCGGCATGTACGACCTTCTGGGGCTGCTCTACGAGGGTCGGCTGTTCACTTCCGATGCGATTATGCCGCTTGTCGTTACGTTCGCGTGGATTGTTGTGTGCGCTTTGCTGTTCGTAGTCGTGTTCAAGCGGATGGGGAGGGACAATTAAACCATGCTCGAAACTCCTTGAGCACCGGCGCTCCTCCTCGAACTTTGTGTTTCTTTCCGTCGACAGCGGTGGCGCGGCATTCGTCGCCGCTGTCGGTGGTTTTGGAAGCGCTCACGGCTGTCAGGTAGTCGCGGCGAAAGGCAATGATGTTGCAGTTACTCACGGCGATGAACCAGCGCTGGTCTGCAAACGACGAGCCGTGGGCGCCGCTTTGCTGCATTTCACGGGCGAACGAGAATCCAAGCACCCGTTCCTGCCGTTTGATCTGGAGAATGCCCCGCAGCGGGAGCACCGAACATCCTCCGACGATGATGATGAAAAGCACAATGCATGCTGGAACGGTATCGAGGAGCAATACGGGCGGCGCCGATTGGGCAATGACCAGCACGATGACGATGACGATGAGCACGCCCGATATTCCCGCTGCGATTCCTATGAAAACGGAGATCGCCGAACGGTAGAGCGTCCCTATGGTGGTCGGACGCCGTTCGCGCGCAGTAACGGGAATGCCTTCTTTCTCACAGCGGGAGTAGAAGTTGTTCAGGTGGGTGACATCGCCGCTCAGGCTGGCAAAGCGCTTCTTGCTTGCGTATACGGAAACAAGCATGTTCTGGTTCGATTTTGCAACCCGGGTGATTTCGCTGAACGTCGCTTGCCGCGTGCGGCCGAAGATGGAGCGATACCGAAGCACATCGCCATCGACTTCGAGTCGCTGCATGACAGCGATGAACCAGATGATCAGCGAGACGAGGGCGAGAGCGTGCCCGAGCCACAGAAGGCTCGTATCCCAATCGCCGAACGATATGCCGTTGTACGCGTACGAAAATATCATGAGCGCCTCGAAGGCAAGCGCTGCACCGAGGAACACGCGAGCGTAGGTGCGCGGCGTTTTGAGGGTGAACCGATTGAGGCTTTTCGACGTGCTTTCGTTTTGCGCTCCCGATTTGAGCCAGCCGAGAACGGGGCCGACCACAAATACGAGAACGAGCGCCTGAGCGGCTGCGGAAACGAAGCTTTCTTGCATGGTGCGAACCTTTCGTTCAGGCATCGGGCGATGTTTGATGCAAGCCCGCTGAGCGATTGTGCGCAGCGAGCGCGTGCGAGCCGCTGTCGAGAATATCGGAATTGAAGAAAAAAGGGAAGAAGGAACCGGTTTTTGGTTCCCCAGCGAGATGGTCCTATGTTTTAAACGGGGCGGTGCTAAATGGCAAACGATGGGAAAACCTCTTTTCAGGCGACTATGCGAAAACCCGTTTCTCCGATAGGCTTTGGAAAAAACGCGGCGATGCGCTTGCTGTGATTCGCTGCCGCTTGAAAGGATGAGATGCCGAGTACGATTTTCTGTTTCGGGGCTGATTTGCACGAAAATCGAGACCGCCGCTTTCGAGGAGCGCAACGCCTCTCTAGCCGCTCATGGCTTTTGACAAATCGATAAGCTCTTGCTTCGAGTTCACATTCGTCTTGCGGTATATATGCCGAACATGCGTGTCGACCGTGCTTCTGGATAGGTACAAGGCATCTCTGATGTACGGGTGACTGCGGCCTTCGAGCAGGAAAACAAGGATCTCATGCTCGCGTTTGGTTAGTGCGTATCGTTCGGCCATCATTCTCGCGCGGTCAACTATTTCGATAGCGCAGCTCTCCCTTGATGATCTGGCTTCGTCGGCTCTTTCGGGGTTCCCTGAAAGAAATGCGCTTGCAAACACAAGCGCAACGAGCAATGCCGGTACGACGATGGTCTTTTCGTCAATGAAGAGGGGCTCTGCGGCAAGGAATGCCAGCTCGCCTATTACGGCGCCGAGGCTAATCGCCGCGAATCCCCACCCCATTATCTCAGGCGAAGGGAGGTTCGCTTGTTGATCGGCTCTTATGGCTTGCATTCTCATCGTGGTTTCGAGGAATGCGTGCGCACATGCGAACGCAAGGCAAGCGAGCGGAGCGAGAAAAGGCGCGTCAAGCAGTTCGCATAGCAAACCTGCTGCTATGATGGGGAAGGCCCATCTTGTCGATAGCGAAAGATCGATACTGGGAGAATATTGGGTGAACAGCTGAATAAGGAGTGCGGATAGAATGAATCCGAATGCGAAGAGGATCTCCTTTGTTGACGGTTCGATACCCAGAGTGCCCGCAAACATTTGCCATGTAAAACTGACCAAAGCGAAAGCCAGAACCGTCTTTGCCAAGCCCACTGCGAAATGTTTCGGATAACTTGTTTGAGATACGGGAGTTCGCGTTTTCGAAACAGCTCTTTTGCCAGGCAAGGCGGTTCGCAGATAGCATAGAAGCGACACTATCGGGAACGTGACGATTGCGATATAAGAATAGCTGTCCAGAAGCCCGATGGCGAGCGCTATTATCGTTCCGGTCAAGAGCAGCACAGAAAGAAGGGTCTTCTCGACATCGCCTTCTTCAAAGGTGGTGAGCAAAGCTCCCCATGCGAAAATTGCGCATGCATTTCCGGACCCGAGTAGAAAACTGCCGAAAAAGATATGCCATACACCGTTTTGCAGAGGCAAGGCAACGATAGCCGCCATGCCAGCATATTGAAGAACGCACGCGCAAACCTGCAGTTTTCGGTCAAGCCTACCGATCCCGAAGGCTCTTGCAAAAACGGGCAAGGCGACTGCGGCAAAGATTCCGGAATAAGCGATGACGAGAGCCGGAGGCCGTGACCCTTGTATCGCTCCGCCTAGAACCGAGGTCGCTTCTGTCGTAGGAAATGAGCAGAATACCAGGGCGAAGTAAAAGGCCATTCCGCAGATTGCGTACCGATGGAGCCAAGCAGTTTTCATACTATCCTCCCGCTGGCTATTTTATCAGGTTTACGTTTTGCTGGGTCGTTCGAACTGGCCCGCACGATACAAATCACGTGTTTCTATCGATGGGAATGGGGGGTTCTTATCGATGTGGGTGAAATGCGAAGCTCCTAGCATTTCTCATGTGAGCCGAAGCTGTCGACGCGGGCGTCTCTTTTAAGGCATGCGTTGAAAAACCGGCTCTGATGTAATCGCTATCGAATGGAGGGATGGGCAAATGAACGAATTAGACAAAAGGCAGGGTGATGAGAACGTCCAGGAGAAAACGGGATTATCGCGACGCTCCTTTATTGCTGCCGCGGGTTTTACCACCATGGGCTTCATGGCGGCAAGCCTTGCTGGCTGTTCTCCAAAGGAAAACATTCAGGACGTTCAGGCTGGTGCAAATGATGCGGCAGCCGCACAAGAAGACGAGCATGTGACGTACGATCCAGCAGAAGTCGTCGATGCCGATGTGGTTGTTGTGGGGGCTGGTCCGGCAGGAATCGGAGCGGTGATGGAGGCTCTGGACAGAGGCGCCAAGGTTGTTCTGATCGAGAAAACCGCCCAATTGGGAGGCATGGCATATGGAACCGAAGGCGTGTTCGGGTATGGAAGCAAGATGCAGACGGATGCGCAAGTCGAATTGCCGACAGTCCTCGACGTAATTGAAGAGGAGCTTACCTATACGAACTATCGAGTCGACGCAAATCTTTGGAGGGACTTCGTGTCTCAGAGCGGCGAGACCATCGATTGGCTGATGGAGCATGGAATTGAATTCGACCGTGTTGATACCTATCAAGGGGCAAGCTTCTTCGAGAGCTTTCATTGGTGGCCGGGAGGAAGCGGCAGCAGCTTTGCTCCCATTGTTACCGAATACTTGGATGGTCGCGAGGGACTTACGGTTTTCCTGGAGACGACAGGCAAGGATCTTGTCGTCGAAAACGGTGAGGTGATCGGCGTGTACGCAGAGAAAGACGATGGCACTATCGTGCAGGTAAATGGCAAAGGCGTCATCGTGGCGACGGGGGGTTTCTCTCAAGATAAAGAACTGATGACCGAGCTTTCGGGAATCGATTGGAGCACTTCGGGAGGTTTCGTTACTCCAGCGACGGGTGATGGCTACCGTATGATGAAAAAAGCGGGTGCAGCAACAGGCACGGTGTGCTTCATCAACACGATGTGCGTTCAGACGCCGACGGGCGCCCAGGACATGGTGCCGATCAACATCGCCACCAATTACCAATGCCTCCCTATGATCAACCAGATTGGCGAGAGATTCATGGCTGAAGACACGTTTGCCAAATACTTCGCCATGTTGACCTTGAACGCCATGTCGACTCAGAAGAAGACGTGGACGCTCATCGACCAGAACAGTATCGATCGGCTGGAGAATCAGGGTATCGATTACGGGTTCGTCAAATACCAGAAGGGCGATAAGCTCGAAGGTCTTCTGGGCGAACTCGAGGAATTTGCGGGAACGGACAATGTGAAGAAGGGCGAGACGGTCGAGGATATCGCTTCGGAGATCGGAGTCGATGCCGTTATTCTGCAGGCGACGATAGACCGTTGGAACGGATTCTGCGAAACGGGAGTCGACGAGGATTTCGGTGCGGGAGCCGAGATTCTCCATCCGATCGGCGATGGCCCGTACTACGCGGTTCATCCCGATCGGTTCATCAGCGCAACCATTGGGGGCATCAAGGTCGATCGGCAGAACCGCGTGCTCGACGAAACGGGCGAACCGATCTCGGGCCTCTTCAGCGCGGGTGTCGATAGCTGCTGTCTGTACAAGGAGACGTACAACATCCAGCTTTCGGGAGGCATGCAGGCGTACAACTTCTATTCGGGAAGAAACTCTGTCAGGGAAATCCTGGGCGAAAGCAAGTAAAGCGCGCTAGCGGGAAGGCGGCTCTTGGCGGGCGAAGCCAGGAGCCGTTTTTTGCTGTCGGTCTGTTCCTACGCGGGATCTTGCCGGCTGACCGTGTCGGGTTTCGCTTGGGAGAAGAAGTCAACGAGCGCGGTGAGGCCGCGGGTCATGGCGGTGCCCCGCGGGATGGCGATCGACGCCTCCCAACGTATGGGATCTTCGGGTATCGGGATCGTACGAACGTGGGGCCGATCGAGAACGGTTATGCTTTCAGGTGCGGTGAACAGGGCTTTTTCTCGCATGGCTATCGTTTCGAGGGATGAGAACTCATGGATGCCCTGCGTGTCTGCGATCGACGGGGCAAAGCCTGCGCTGCTGCACCATCGAAGAAACGATTCGTTTCCCTTTTGCTGGGGGCCCGGGCAGATGAATCGCTGGTTCTTCAGGTCGTCGAGGGATATCTCGGCTTTCTCGAAAAGGGGATGGCCTGCATAAACCTGTAGGTATACGGTTTCGGAAAACACGGGAAACACGGTGAACCTGGTTCGCTCTATCGGTTCGATGGCGAAGCATGCGTCGTAGGTTCCGGCGAGGGTTTTCTCTTCGACGGCAAGATCGGAATCGTCGCTGAGGATCAGGCGGATCGCAGGATGCTGCCGCTCGAAGTCTTCGATGAGCGAAGTTCCGAGCGCTCCCATCACGCCGTAGGCGAGCCCGATGCGCAGGTCTTCCTCTTGGTCTTCGGTATCAAGGGAGAAGGCGAGCATGCGAGCCCTCGAATCGAGAATGATCTTCGCTTCGGTGTAGACGCTCTTTCCTGCGGAAGTGAGTTCGACACCGCCCACGGATCGGGTGAACAGCGCGGCGTTCAGCTCCGCTTCTAAAGATGAGATGGCTTTCGAAACGGCCTGCCTTGAAGAGAACACGCTTTTGGCTGCCGAGCTGATGCTGCCGTTTTCGCACACGGCAACGAACATGATTAGCTGATCAATGGTCACGTCGGTTTCCTCCCTCAAGCCATGATACACCGCCCGATGCTTTGGGGACAGGGCGGGGCTTACCGCGCTTCGACAGCGCCGCGCATGTGGTCGCGATGCTGTCGAAGCGAGTCAGGCGATTTCGGGGGAGTTGGGCGCCTAGCTCATTTCGGCGAATTCCGAGGCGAGCAGGTGCGGAAGCGTCAGGCAGCATGCGCCGTGATTCTGTCCGAAGACGGCGAAGCTGTAGATGCCCGCATAGAAATCACCTGTCATGATGCCCACGTTGTAGAGGCCTTCGATGGGGTGGTTGTCGGAATCGCATACGCGGTTGTGCTCGTCGGTGCGCAGGCCTCCGCAGATGGTCAGGAAGCTGGGAAGATTGTTGCCCGAGCTGAAGTCGCTGCCGATCTTTGTCTTGGCCCCGTAGAAGGGCCCTTCGGCGATGGGGAAGAGAAAATCGGGATTCACCTGGTATTCCTCGTCTCGGCCGCTCTCCGCATAGCCGTTGTAGCGTTCGATGGTCGCTTTGGCGTTTTCGACGTCGAGGCCTTCCATTTGTGCGAGCAGTTCGTCGAGAGTGTCGCCCTTGACCCAGTTGCCGGCTTCGACTTCCTTTTCCCAGCGGGCGATTTCCTCTTCGCGGGTGAGGGGCAGCGTCCCGTTGGTGTCTTTGTACGAGCAGCCCCACTGCGACCAGCCATGTTCGCTGCGGCTTGCATATCCGGTATCCCATACGTAGTAGGCGCAGTGATCGGGGTTCATGAGGACGGGGTAGGCGGCGTAGGCGAAGTTCGTGGTTTCCCGCATGAAGCGATTGCCGTTCGCGTCGAGGTTAATGCCCCAGAAGTTCGCGGCATAATGGTACTTCGGTCCAATGGCTCCGCAGTTGATCATGGGTGCAACAGGGGCGTTTTGCCAAGCGGCTCCAACCCACAGGCCCATTTTATGCCCGTCGCCAGGGTATATGCCAACGAAGGAATCCATCAGGTCGTAGTTGACGTCGTCCTGTTTGTCGGTGAACGCCAGCACGTCTTTGAAAGCGTCGTAGGCGAACGGCGCGTACTTCGCCATCATTTCCCGGTTACTCGAGAAGTCGCCCGTTGCCATGACGATGCCCTTGCGCGCAACGTACTTCACGTAGGTTCCGTCCTTCCGCTCGGCTACGACGGCCGATACGCGGCCGGTGTTGTCGTTGTCGCGGATGAGGTACAGCGCGCGGGTCTTCCAGTGGATCTCGCCGCCCTGGGATTCGTACTCGGTGGCAAAGGCCTTGGCTACCTTGGGCGCACCGGTCACCGGGCCGCACGTATCGTCATCGGTGTAGAAGCAGTGCGAGGACGGCGGGGAGTCGAGGAAGCCCTCGGGATCCTCGTAGCCGTTTTCCAGCATGACGTGCAGACCCTGCTTTTCCATGATGTCGAGCATCCAGTCCATGGTTTCGGCAGAGTTCTCGATCCAGCGCGACCATTTCTGTTGGTCGGTCACATGGCCTGCGGAATACTGCTCCATCATGAGAACCCGTTTGAGTTCAGGGGAGTGCTTGTCGTACTCTACGCCCATTTCCTTTTGGAATTTCGATCCGAATGCCTGGTACGAACCGCCGCGCCCGATGGGCTGGGAGCTGGCGGTGAATAGGACGACGTCGACGCCTTTTTCCAGACAGGAAAGGGCCGTGCACAGCCCCGAGGGGCCGGATCCGATGACCACGACATCGTGCTCGGTAGTCTCTGCTATGTCGCTGTCGGCAATGGGCTCAGGGGGAATTTCGAAACTGTATTTCGCTTGGTTGTCGACCGATTGAATGAGCTCGCCGGTTGCTGTGGGCGCGGTTGCCTCTGCGCTGTCTTGGGCTTTGGGCGCGCATCCTCCGAGCATGCCGAGCGACAATGCGCCGATCGCTGCGCCTCCGAGAAAGCTCCTTCGTGTTATGTTGTTTCCTTCTTTCATGGCTCCTCCCATCGTTTCCGCTAACGAGCCGATCATACGAGGGCGCGGCAGGGTCGAATAGAAGGGCATGCGTTGCGGGGGTGCAGCGAGATGTTGCGGGATTGTGAAGCCCTGCGGTGCGTGCGTCCTGCGGTCTATTGTGCAAACTCCCAATAGGATGACGTTAAGAGTGTTCGCAATGGTGAGGAAAAGCACGATGGTGCAAATTAAAATTCTTTGCATCGCGTCGACAACGAAAGGATGATTCCCATGTGCTTCAGACCACCTGACATTACCATTGGCGATACCCCAGGTGCCCCAGGTGCTCCCGGTGCTCCCGATGCCCCGAAATCCCCCGGTGCCCCAGGTGCTCCCGGTGCTCCCGATGCCCCGAAATCCCCCGGTGCCCCGGGTGCCCCCGGCGCTCCCGATGCCCCGAAATCCCCCGGTGCTCCAGCGGCTCCAGGAAAGCCCGAAGGGAAGCCGACCGAGTAAAAGGCAAAACCTCCAGTGCAACGCGTCCGTCTTTTATGCGGCGGGCGCGTTGTGGTTTTCGTAGGCGCACGTAAGCGAGCTTGAAAAAGACGTAGCCCTGTTCCCCATTGGAGATTAGAATGATAGCGGAGTTTTATCCGTCCGAATTTCAAATGCCGTCGGATAGTCGCTTCGACTTTTTGGGGGAAGAGAGAATGGGAATCGACTACACCAACCTTTTCAGTCCGGTTACAGCTCCTACGATAAATGCGCTTGTCGATTTTCTGGCGGACTTCGAAGTTGTATCTCAGCCAGCCGACATGCGTCGCCGCATCACTTGGTGCTCCGTCCCGATAGCCGATGATCAGGACGAGCTTATGGGCGCGGTCGTTTCGGCGGAAAAGCAATCGACGTTGCTTTATCTGCTCCGACTCGATAATGTCGAGCAGGAAATGAGAGCGAACCCCTATGCGATCGGCATTTTGGTGCTCAAAAAGGGAGACAGGGAAAGATCCGCGCTTGAGGCGCTCGATTCTCAGGTGGTTAAAAGACTGCTCGTTCTTGTCCATAAGGAGAGAAATATTTCGCTTATGGAAGTGCAGTCCCGTATCCAGCTCATGCTTTTCAGGTATGGGTTTTGGATAGAAAGGCTCATGGGGATAATCGATCGTCGGGGTACGTTGCAAGAGATGGTTGATGTTAGCGAGGCGATACTGGGTACGTTTCTCGACATTTCCGACGCGACATACGGTTTGGTTGCGTACACCAAGAATACCGCTCCGCCCGATGCCTATAGTCGAGAGCTTATTCAGCTTGGGTTTCATGGGCCGTTTGTTATGGAGCAGGCTCAAGAGCACGGATTCCTCTCCGATTGGCGCGAGCAGAAGGGCATCGACGTTCTCGGTCCCACCGAACGTGTGCCGTTTCGGTTCATGACCGATATTATTCGTCTTGAGGGAAAATACTGGGGTCATATCGTATTGGTGTGCAGCAGCAAGCCCTATACGCCAGGACTCGAAGACATGTTCGCGTTGTTTACGGGCATGTGCAAACGGCTGGTTGAACATGCTGAGAAAAGGGATACCAAGCTATTCAGTCCAGGCAGTTCCGTTCTGTTGAAGCTTCTACGCGATCCCCTCTGCAATCGGGATTACGTATCCAATCAGATGTCCAACGTGGGCGTCGAAACGCGCGGATGCTTTTGCGTTGCTTGCGTCAATCGCAGTTGGGGCGATTATACGGATCAGCCGCATTACCTGATCTCTAAGCTGCGGGTCAAGTTTCCCTCTGCGCTCGTTTTCGATTACGAAGATCGAACGGTGCTTCTCTTTACAACAGAGTTTTGCGAAGGCAGGGCAACGTACGATTTGGCACAAGAGTTCGAATCGTTCAACCACCGCTATGGATGCCGTACGTTTTTATCCGATCAGTTCGAATCTCTTTTCGATCTGCCTCTTGCCTATCGACAGACGAAGCTTGTAGAGAAATACCGTCGTTGCATAAGAGCTTTCCGAAATCCTTTCGATGGAGAGAGCGAGAAGAGTTCGTTTTGCTTCGAAGAGGCATTCTGCATCTGTCTCGAAGACGAGAGCGTGCGCATAGACGACGATCTGCTCTCGTTTTGCTTAGTCAATTCGAAGATAGACGAGCTCATTGCTTCGACAGTTGATTCCGATGTTTCGGATCTGGTACTTCTCTACAGGTTCTTGGCATGCGAGAGAAAGGCCACTCCCACTGCGACGGCGCTCAATATGCATCGAAACAACGTGTTGTACCGCATAAAGAGCATTGAGCGAAGATTCGGGTTCGACCTGGACAGGCACCATACGCGCGAGAGGCTTCTCGCTTGCTATCGCTTGAGAGCGCTTCAGTCTGCTGAATTCAGATCGTCGTTGCATTGCTTGCAGGCGGCTCCACGGGAGCATCGATGAGGGGGTTTTCGTTGTGCAAATCTACAATAAAAAGCTTTTCTTATGAGGGAAAATGGGGGATCGTCTCGTTGCTGGTGATGCCATAATCGCCCGAAAGCCCAGGTTCGAGTGCGAGGCGGTCTCATGAAAAAAGTTACTTTGCCCGGAATGACCGAGTTTTCGGAGATAAACCTTCTGTTTCTTTCGTTTTACCGCGATGCCCGGGATATTTTTTTCGACGACGTTGCGATCGAAAGCGTATACGGAGGCTTTTCCGGAAGTCGGTGGTGCGGTGGTAGAAACAATTTCGGACCGTTGTCCGATATCGGAAAAATTCGTAATTTGATCAGCATGTATAATGAACTCGGTGTCGGATGCAACGCCACGTTTACCAATCAATATGTCGATGCTGCCGCAATCGAAGACGATGCGTATAGTCGACAGATAGCCGAGGCTCTTGCAGCATCCTCGCCGGTACGCAACGGGGTGATCATTTTCTCGAATGAGGTTAACGCGTACGTCAAAAGCAATCATCCGCAGCTAATCCGCGTTTCTTCGACCACTAAGGAAATCGAAAGCAAAGAGGCGATCGAGCAAGAGCTCGCAGGGTTTGATAGAGTGGTTTTGAGCTACAATCTGACGAAGGACGAAGGATTCATTCGTGAGCTTTCGCGCCCCGATAAGATCGAGGTGATGGTGAACGAATATTGCATGCTGCGCTGTCCGTTCAGGAAGGTTCATTACTCCAAAACAAGCGAAGATCAGGTGAAGGGAAGGCCTTCAGGATTTACATGCAAGCACGAGGCATCGCCTCAGGCGTATGGGTTCCTGCAAGGGCTTTTGTACGGTGACGCCTTTTTGCGAAACGAAGACGCGTCCCGCTATTCCAAGGATCTCAACATCGAGCATTTCAAAATAGTCGGGCGCGGCCTCGCCCGGTACGACATCGTAGATTCGTATCTCTACTACCTCGTCAAGCCCGAGCATTGGTACGAGGTTCGTGACTATCTCATTCATCGGAACTACCTGTAAGGCTCATTGTATTTTCGCCCAATGAAACCGTATTCATAGTGGAGAAAATAAGGCCACGTAGCGTAGTGGCGCTCTCTAAAATACCTCCCATGAAAGGTGGGTCGAGAAGTCGGCGAGTGGTTTGGCAGCGTTTTCGACTTCGTTTTTCATCTGGCTTGCGCAGCCTTCATCAACAGGTGCTCGCGAAACCGAAAGGCTTCCGGGCGTACACTCAGAGAGGAGAAGATCGCATTGGAGAGGAAATCACTTGAGGAGCTCTACCATAAGGGCGAGCTTCAATGGGAGGAAGATGAGTTCACGGTTTGCCGTAGCTTCCAGTTCACTCCTCCTGGATGCCACAACAGTTGCGGCATTCTTTACTATATGAAAGATGGAAAGCTTGACCACGCAGAAGGGGATCCGCTGTTCCCTTACAACAACGGTAGGCTTTGCGCACGTTGCTTGAATTTGACCGAAGCGGCTTACGGCGAAGGTCGCCTGAAGTATCCCATGAAGCGTGCCAAGGAGGATCGCGGTAAGGATAAATGGGAGCGGATCAGCTGGGACGAAGCGCTCGATCTCATTGAAGAGAAGTACAACGAGCTTACCGGCAAGTACGGTCCTGAAACAGTTTTCGGTTTCGTAGGCACAGGCCGCAACGTGTGCTTCCATATGCCGTGGGTGGTGCGCAATGCGTTTCGCAGCCCCAATGTGTTCTGCTCGCTTTTCTCGGGCGATTCGTGTGCCCTTCCTCGTTCTGCATCAACGGGCGCGATCATGGGCGGTCTGCCTGAGCCCGATATGGGTCAGTTCAACGAATCACGCTACGATCATCCTCAGTATGAATTCCCTGGTACGATTCTGATCTGGGGGTCTAATCCTCTCATCTCCAACGCAGACGCTTTCTTCGGCGCATGGATTACCGACTGCATGCAGAAAGGCGGCTCGAAGCTGGTAGTGGTCGACCCTCGCGTCAACTGGCTTGCATCGCGCGCTGAGGTCTACATCCCGATTCGCCCCGCTGCCGACGGCGCGGTTGCCATGGCCATGAATACTGTCATCATCGAAGAGGGCCTTTACGATCACGAGTTCGTCGAGTATTGGTGCTACGGTTTCGAAGAGTATGCTGCGGCTTGTGCGGAGTGGACTCCCGAGCGCGCAGCGGAAATCGCCTGGTGCGATGCCGAGGACATTCGTCGGGCCGCTCGTCTCATCGCGACCAACGGTCCGTGCGCCTTCCCCTTTGCCGTATCGAACGACCACAAGCGCAACGGCGTTTCTGCGTACTTTGCGATGTTCGGAATGCTTGCCATCACCGGCAACTACGAAAAGCCCGGCAGCAACGTTATCGCTTCGGACCCGTGGGGCGTTGGCGTTCTCATGGCGTATGCGGGCGGCAGTACCGACGGGCAGATTGCGCCCGAAACCATGGAGAAGCGCATCGGCTACAAGGGCTATCCCATGCGCGAGGCCGGCATGACGACCGTCGGTCTGGGTGACGAGTGCCTGCGTACCCTCGAAACGGGCAAGCCCTATCCTCTGACGATGTGCTGGATGACGGGCACCAATCCTATCGCCAACATGTCTGCAGATGCACCGCGTGCTTACAATGCGCTTAAGAAGGTCGAGTTCACCGTTGTATGCGATTACCATATGACGCCGACGATCCAGGCGCTTGCCGATCTGGTCCTGCCCGTCGCGTTCAACTGGGAGCGCAATACGCTTCGTCTGTGGTACACGCCTGTTCGCGCGACGCGAAAGATCTCGGAATACTATGAGTGCAAATCCGACGAAGAGATCTGCGTGCTGGTCGGTCAGCGCATGAATCCCGAGTTCTTCAAGGAGAAGAACATCAACGACGATGTCGATTTGCTCGAGTACATCATCACGTGCGCCGACCATCCGACTTCTACGTGGCACGAGCTGATGGACGACACGGGATATCTGTGGCCCGAGTACGAGTACGGGAAGCACGAGAGCGGCAAGCTGCGTCCCGACGGCGCGGTTGGCTTCGGCACCCCGACGGGTCGAATCGAGCTGTATTCCACGTTGTTCGCTCAGTTCGGCTTTTCGCCGGTTCCGACTTACCAGGAACCCGACGAGAGCCCGTACTCGACGCCGGAGTTGTTCGAGGAATATCCGCTTGTGTTGACGACTGGTGCTCGTAACTGGGAATACTTCCACTCCGAGCAGCGCGATCAGCCCCATATGCGCGCTACGCGCCCCGATCCCATCGTCGAGATCAACCCTAAAGATGCCGCGAAGTACGGAATCGAAAACAACGAATGGGTATGGATCGAAAACGGAATTGGCCGCTGCCGCCAGCGCGCCTGGGTTAACGACGGAATGCTCGAAGGGTGTGTGTCGGCCGATCATGGTTGGTGGTTCCCCGAACAGGATCCTGAGGAGCCTTCGTTCTACGGTGTGTTCGAATCGAACATCAACAATCTCGTTGAGCAGTGCAATCCAGGCGCGTACAGTTTCGGCGCACCGTATCGCGGCACACTTTGCAAAGTGTACAAATGCACCGATGAGAACAGCAGGATCACGCCTGGTCAGCAGACTGTAAACGGCGGATTCCATGAGCTGACGTATCGCGGCCTCGTCGAGCCGCCGGCGAACGCGTAGAAGGGAGGATGGAAGATGAGCAAAATGGGATTGTTTATCAACTACGAGTACTGCACCGGGTGCCATGCTTGCGAGATGGCCTGCGCTCAAGACAAGAAGCTCGAAGCAGGCGAGTGGGGAATTAAGATTTCCCAGTACGGCCCCATCAAGAATCGCAACGGGCAATGGGAACTCACCTTTTTGCCTACGCCGACGAAGCTTTGCGACATGTGCGCCGATCGCGTGGAAAAAGGGAAGCTTCCCGCCTGCGTACATCATTGCCAGACGAACTGCATGAAGTTTGGCGATTTCGAAGAATTGAGTGCTTTGCTTACGGATAATCCGCGTTCGGTAATCTTTTCTGTTTAGCTGAAAGGCGGCTGGCTGGCGGAATCTGCGCTCGGTTGGCCGCCATCAGGCCGGCATCGGTGGGATGTCGGCCGGCGTTTAACGATGCGACGATTCTAAATTGGAACGTTGGCGGGGTGGCGCATATGGTTTCATGTGATTGCTCGACATCGCGGAAACCATCTGCTCTATCTCGTAGAAGGGGGCGGTTCGCACAATGGGGAATGCGAAGCATATACGAAATGCAGCGATCTCTATCGCGATTATGGTTCTGTTCAGGTTTATTCCGCCCATTGGGGCTATGACTCCGATGGGAATGGAAATACTGGGAATATTCATCGGCGCCTTTTATGCTTGGCTTCATGGGGAGATGATCTGGTCGAGCGCGATTGCTCTGATCTTGTTCGGATTTACGGGTTACTTCGACAACGTGACCGCGGTGTTCGCATCGGCGATGGGCAACGGTACGATCCAGATCATTCTTTGGATGCTGGTTTATTCGTCGATTATGATCAGTTCTGGCCTCGGTGAGCATATCGCTAACAGGATAGTGTCTTTCAAGCTGCTGCGCGGGCGGCCGTGGGCGATAACGATTGCGATCATGGCTGCGGCGTATTTCACGTCTATGACGGGAGCTATTTTTGCGGCGATCATCATTTGTTGGAATTTTGTCTATCTCATAGCGGAAAAGGTTGGGTATGAGAAGGGCGACCGATGGATCAAGATGATGCTGGTCGGCGTTGCTTTTTCGACATGCGTTGGTGTTATGACGCTTCCGTTTCAGACCAGCGTAGTTGCGACGTTCGGGTATCTCTTCGCTGTTTCGGACGGAGCATACACCTCCTACGATTACCTTACGTACTTGATTTTCGCCCTGATTCTCGGATTAACGATCATGTGCGTGTACCTGCTGCTGTGTCGTTTCGTCGTTCGTCCTGACATGGGTAAATTGAAGGGTTTCGAAATGCCTCTGGGGCATCGCGATCCTCTCGATGCCAAGCAGAAGATTGCTGCGTGGTCGCTTGTCGGTTTGCTGGCGATAACCGTTGTTCCGGGCTGCATACCCAACGATACCGTGCGAGCGCTGTTCTCCACGCTTGGTCTTCCGGCAAGCATTCTGCTGGTTATCGGAGTGGTGATCTTTCTGCGCGACCGAGAAGGGAAACCGTTCTTTACGTTCAAAGAGCTGGCGAATGCGGGCATATATTGGGATATGGTGTTCATGATCGCGGCGGCGATAACGTTGGGTTTGGCTCTTTCGTCCGAGCAGGCCGGGCTTTCAGCGACACTGCTCAATCTGCTGAGTCCCATGCTTGCCGGCGCTACTCCGTACGCCCTTGCTCTCGGCATCGCGGTTGTCGGATTGATAATCACCAATGTAATAAACAACTCGGTTTGCGGTGCCGTTCTCGTGCCCTTGTCGTTTTCTCTCTCGCTCTCTGTGGGCGCAAGCCCTCTTGCGCTGGCGGCAATTCTGGGTTTCATCTCCGACATAGGGCTGCTTATGCCGAGTGCGAGTCCCACAGGAGCTCTTCTGGCGGCGAATACGGAATGGATAACGACGAAAGAGATCGTCCCGCAAGCTTTGATCTGTGCGTTCTCGACGTTTGCGGCGGTCGCCGTAGTGGGCATTCCTCTCGCTTACGCAATGTTCTGATCGATTGCGGCGCGGTAGGCGGTGTCGCAAGACCTGGTATTCGATTTATGGAGCGCTTGCTAAGGCGCAAAACCAATGTTCTTCACTATATAGGAGGAGATATGGAAACCAAAGATATAAAAACAAGCTCCGAAAGCAGCGGAGCGTCGGAGGCGGTTGCCAAGCCCGCAAAGAAAAGCCCGCCGAAATGGCTTCTCGTTGCAGCATGCTTGTCGTTTGCCCCTTTGACGAACACCGCCGGCCTCATCATGCCGGTGCTTGGCACGATGCAGCAGTCGTTCGCCGCATCCGGTGCGGTATATCCCGACTGGCTCGTTCAATGCATTCAGACTTCCTTGATGTTGTCGGCGTTTATCATGGGCCTTCTTTTTGGTCCTGCCAGCAAGAGGTTTTCGCTCAAGACGCTCGGTGTGGCGGGTATCGCAATAACCATGGTATGCAATGTCGTGCCTGGCATATTCCCGCAAGGCGGCCTTTGGCTGTTCGTTATCATGCGGTTCTTGTCTGGGTTCGGTGTCGGTTTGGTTTACGGATGCAACACGAGCTGCATCGTGGCGAACTTCCCGCCGGCGCAGCGCGCTGGCTTGATTGCCGCTTCGGTTGCGGTTATGCAGGCGAGCTCGATCGTCTATTCTTTCGCAGCGGGATATCTCGGTGCCATCGACTGGCGGTTGAACTTCATCGCCATGAGCATCTTTGTGATTCCGATGATTCTGGTGATCGTCGGAATGCCGAGCAAATCGGAGCTCGAGGTCAAAGAGAGCGGCAAAAAGCAGAAGGTCAAGCTTTCGGGCCAGTGCTGGTTCGTTATCGTTATGGCTCTTCTGTACATGCTTATCGCAGGTTCGTTCAACCTGGGAGTTTCGCAGCAGCTTATCGCTTTGGGTATCGGTGGTCCCGTCGAAGCAGGTCAAGCGCTCGCCGTGTCGGCGGTTGCAGGTTTGCTGATCTCCCTTGTGTGGGCTAAGCTTCGCTCTCTGTTCGGTCGGTGGTCGTTGCTGGCCGTTGTCATCCTTGGCGTTATCGGATACGTGGTTGCAAGCATGACGACCTCGTTGGTGGTTGTTTACGTGGCGGCAGCGCTGATCGGCGCCCAGTGCGGTGCCGGTATGGCGGAGGTGAACACATCCATTTCGGAAACCGCTGGTGCTGCGGCCACTCCGACTGCGATCGGGATCTATAACGGGCTGAGCCGCCTTTTTGGGTTCTTCCTTTCGATGATTCTCGCTCTTATTCAGGTCGTTTTCGGGTTCGTTGGGCCTAATGCTTTCATGATGGCTTCGCTTCCGATTTGGGCTGTTCTCGTGGTTTTCGGAATCATTTATGCGGTTAAAGTCTACAAGAAACCCGAGATGGTCGACTAGCAATTGGACAAGTGCAGTGGAATAGATCGCTGAGCTGCAAAGAGTGTACGTGATTGGGCGGCTGTCATCATGAAGGTGGCAGCCGCCCAATGCAAAGAGAAGAGAAGGGGGGCTTCAATGTGCGGATTGTCGTGCGTACATTGCGGCAAGTGTCCAGGTAAAGAATCATTCGCCCGTCCGTTCGGGACGTGCTTGAAATGCGGAAAAAGCAATGATCCAAGCACCGACACGTGCTCGTTTTGCGGCGCGCGTCTAGTGAAACCCCCTGGAAAGCCAATGGGAGTCAAAGCCGTTCGGGTTAGAGGTGCGTCGGATTTGGGCTAGTGCGACCGTAGACGCTTCTCGGCGGGGTTTAGAGCCAAGTTGGCCCGCGCGGGCGTATATTGGCTATAATGCACCAATGAACAGAAACGCTCGATTGATAATAGGCTACTCTTTCTTCGTCGCGGCCAACTCGTTTACGTTGCGCGAGCCGACGCTGATGTTTTCCGCCGACTTGCTTTCGCACGAATGGCTTCGTGCGGCAACGTATCTTCCCTTTGCGCTCGCAACGATAGCGATGTGCTTTTTCGTTCTGCGAAGCAAGAAGGATGCAAGCCGCTCGTTGCTCGTTGCTTCCGTGGCGTCGTTTCTCGTCGGCGCGGCATTGCTCGTGGCAAGTTGGGCGCTCTCGGGCGAGCTGTTCGTATCCGTCTTGTCCATGATCGTGCTGGCATGTTACTGCGCGATACTGTTCACTGCGTGGGTGAACGAGGCGGTTAGGCTTGAGAAGAACGACCTGTGGATCTATCTCATCTCGTCGTCGATCCTCGCAGCGCTGATCCATTTTCTGTGCGTTGCCTTTATTGGCGATGCTTCTGCGGCGCCTGCGTTCCTGGTGCTTTCGGTGCTGTCCCTCAGCCTGCTGCTCGGAGTTTCCAAGAGCGAGAACGCCATTGCGCCAACGCATCCTTCCTGGGGCGCCGACTTGCGGTTCGTCTGGCAGATAATCAGCGAAAAGGGACTGCTCATCCTGTATCTCGGCGCACTCGGATTCGTGTCATCCGTCTCGCGGATGGTGCTGTGGGAAGAGGGCATCGTTTTGCTCAGCAGCGTCGAGATGGTTTCCGTCGTTTTGGCGGGGGTCGTTTTGTTCTTCGCGTTGTTCGTCATCCGCGCCCGCGTCAACGCGGAAGAGACGATTCTGTGTCTCATCCCCATCGTAGGTTTGTTCTGCTTGGGCATTCCCCTCGCGAGCGATCCGCTCCATCTTGCCGCGTTCGGCGCTTCCACAACGGCGTTTACGACGGGTCTTTTGCTCCTTCAGGTTGTATGTCGCGACTACGGCAGAGGCGATGCGAGAAAAGCGGTCGCTGCATATTGCCTTTTGGCGGGGTTCGTCTGCGTGCTGAACGTGCTCGGCTTTTACGCACTCGATGCTTTGAACAGCGAGTCGGGCCTTTCCGAATACATGGCGTCGGTGTTTATCTGCCTATTCGTTTTGTTACTTGCCCTGCTTGTCGATAGGCTGCCGTTCAGTAAGACCCGATTTGAAGAAGCCGAGGCAGAGACTGCTTCCGAAAACGCCGCGATCGCCAATCTTGCTCAAGAATACGGGCTTACGGAGCGGGAGCGGGAGGTGCTCGAGCTTATGGCGAACGGGCGAAACATTCCCGCCATAGCGAAGATCCTCTACGTTTCGGAAAGCACGGTGCGCACGCACAACAAGCATATCTTCAAGAAAATGAACGTGCATACGCGCCAAGAGTGCCTGGACCTGGTGGCGGCGGCATCCGGTACGGGCGTCAAGCGGTAAGCTCGTTTGCGCCCGCATCTGGCGCCGTCAGCTGTTGGACGATCGTCGGGTTGCACCTGCGTTGGTTGGGCGGGAGAGACGCTCGGCGCAACCCGTTGCTCGGTGTTTACTTCACATAGGTTTCGAACGCGTGGTTCACGGCTTTTCTGCCCGAAGCGATGCCCCAGCCGCTGCAGGTGCCCGGCGTGTCAATCGTGTAGATGTTTCGGTAGAGCATGCATCCGTCGTTTCCGATTGCGTACAAGCCATCGACGGGCTCGAAGCGATCGCGGACGACCTGGGCGTTGTGGTTCGTTCCGATGCCGCCGACCACGCAGAAGACAACCCAGATGGGACGCGCAATGTAAAATGGGCCGTTCTCGATGGGCTGCATGTACTCGGCGCTCTTTCCGAAAAGTTCGTCGGTGCCCTCGGCGCACATCCTGTTGTAGTCCTCCACGAACTTCTCCAGTGCGTCAGCGTCCAGGTTGTAGCCTTCGGCCAGTTCGCGGATGGTATCGCAGCGGTAGACCGAACCGTCGTCGTTTTCCACGGCGGCTTCTACGAGGCTCGTGAAGTCGCCCGTCGAGTCGACGCCCCAGGAGCTGTAGCCTTCGAGCATCTTCGTGTCCCAGATCATAAAGTAGTCTTTCTGGTTCCACTTGGGAGGATTGGAGTAGGACATGTTGGTGACGACGATGTCTTCGGCGTAGAAACGCTCGCAGTTCTCGTTGATCCAGGGGATTTCCGGCTCCAAGCAGAACAGCATGTTGGTCTGGCCTTGCGGAACGCCGGCAAGCATGGGAGCGTTCTGGTCGCAGCAGCCGGGGATCGTGTCGACAGCGCCCATTTCCATAGCCATAAGGTAGCCGTGGCCCTGTGCGTTTTCGAACATGCAACCCAGACGATCCTGATCGTAGCCGATGCGGGAAACCAGCTCGGCGTTCGATCCGAAGCCGCCGCTTGCAAGGATGACGGCTTTTGCGTTCACCTGCAGCCAGTCGCCGTTTTTCTGCTGGGCATAGACGCCGGTGACTTTTCCGTTCTCGTCGGCGATGAGCTTTTTGGCGGTCGTGTTGACGATGACGTCGACTCCCAGTTCTTTCGTGCGAGCCGACATTGCGGGCACGTAGCCTGCTGCGGCTTTGCCGTCTTTGTACCAATGGAACGTGTTGAACTTACCCGAATGGTAGTTGTCGATCGTACCGTTGAACTCGACGCCCTGCTTTACGAGCCAATTGATGTTTTCGCCTGCCACATTGAAGAATTCCCTCCACAGCAACGCGTCGCTTCGTTGCTGCGCTTGCGAAAGCTCGTCGTTGAGTATCGCCAGGCTGTCGACCTCGACGCCTGCCGTTTTCATCATTTCGGAATTGAGACCGAACGTTCCCTCGACGCCCATGCGCGCACCGCCGCCGACATCGTCGCCCGATTCGAGTGCGATGACGTTCAACCCCAGTTCGCCTGCCTGGACGCATGCCGAGAGCCCCGACAGACCGGCGCCTACGACGCAGATGTCGCATTCTTTGGTTTCTGACGGCTCGATGACCGTCTGCTCGGTTGTCGAAGGCTGGGCATCCGATTCCTTGCCCGGCTCGGCGGCGCATGCCGTCAGCCCTGCCATGGCGGCAAGACCGCCGGTTACTATTGCGCTTTTGATGAAGCTCCTTCGATCTAAACTCATTTCCATCCCTTTCGATCGTTTGATCAGACGCCCGATGCTTCTCCCTGTAAGTGCACCGAGCTTCTTTGTTTTACGATGGAAGAGGAAGGGGGGATGGGGGCAAACCTGGGGATTTGGGATATCCCCCAGAGTAGGGGATGGGTGTGCGAGTCCTTCGTTGCTGATAATCCCCGTCGGGAGCCGGCTGGTTCGCGGCTCCCGACGTTGTGGCGCTCTCTCGGCGGTTTTCGGTCTACTCGCTTGTTTTGCCTTGCTCCCAGACGGCAAGTTGAGCCGTTTCCTTGTCTTCGGTTGCCGCGTTCTTCCCGGCGATCATTCCGAAGAGAAGCGCTTGGATCAAGCCGTTGCCGCTCGAATAAACCGATCCGGCGCGGCAGGAAAAACCTTCGGTGCAGCCGCCCGCGGCGTACAGCCCCGGTATCAGGGTCTCGTCTGGACGAATCACGTGTCCTGCCACATCGGTCGGCATGCCGCCCTGCGTGTGGCGTATTTCGCCGGTAATCTTCATGGCGTAGTAGGGCCCATCGAAGTTTTCGGGCAAGTGGGATCGATTGAAGCTGTCTTCGCCTTTCGCTATGCCCTCTTTGTAGGCCTCGAAGGTTTTCTCGAGCGCAGCGGCGTCTATGCCGAGCGCATCGGCGAGCTCTGCGGCGGTTGCACCTGTTGCAACGTAGCCGGCCGATTGGCGCTCGGGGAATTCTTTGCTTTTCGCTGCCTGGATGTCGGTGAAGCATATGTATCCGATGTGGTCTGGCTGGGCGAGCACATGGGGCGACAGGTCGGAGTAGCCGCCGTACTCGTTCACGAAGCGTTCGCCGTTGGCGTTGACGATGATGGCTCCATTGGTCGCGAGGGCCTGATGGCCTGCGGTTGTATTGCTGTCCACTCCGCGAAACGCGTGGCCTTGGTAGGCTCCCATGCATTGCAGCTCGACGCCGAGCTCTTCTGCCCACTTAAGGCTTTCGCCCGTTGCGCCGATGGCCACGACTTTTACGGCATCTGCGGTTTCGGGGCAGTACTGTGCGATCATTTCAGGGTTGTTCGCAAATCCGCTCGTGGCGAGCACCGTGTTTTTGGCGGTTATCGCGTAGTCTTTGCCGTCGTATTTTCCGTAGGCGCCGACAACCGCGTCGGCATCGTCGAGCACGAGGCCCTCGATTTCGAAGGAGAGCATCTGGGTGATCGAATCCTGGGCCGTCATATGCTCGATGAGGGTGGTGACGAGTCCCTCGCCGGTGCCTTCGGCGATGTGCATGCGGCGGGCGGTTTGCCCGAAGCGCCCTCTTTCATCGAGGTTCCAGACAACGCCCTTCTTTTCGGTCCATTCGATGAGGTCCTTGGCGTTTTCGGCCACGGTGTACACGAGATCGGGGCGGACGGTGTAATTCGTCGGTCGCAAAATATCGGTAGCCATCGCGAAGATGCTATCTTCCACGCCTGCTTCGACTTGCTGGTTCGTTCCAACGACGGGGATGGCGCCTCCGGATAGAATCGTCGCGCCGCCGAGCTGGCTGAGCTTTTCGGTCAGGATGACCTGAGCGCCGTTTTCGGCTGCGCTGATTGCGGCGCAGATGCCCGCGCCGCCGCCGCCGACAACCAGCACGTCGGTAGAAAGCTGTTCTCTGTCGGCAACGTCCGATTGCCTTTTCGCGAAGGCGTACGATCCGGTCGATTCACCGGCTGCGCTGTTTTTCTCGGTGGCGGTCGAGGGCGCGCAACCGGTAATGCCGGCGAGGGCTGCCATTCCTGCAACGGCGCCCGCTCCCGCTAAAAACGTGCGTCGGCTCAATGCTGCATCGTGTGATTTCCCGTTATCGATCATATGGTCCCCTTTTCACGGTATCGGCGCCTCCCTGGCACCTTTTTCCATTTCTTTTCGGATTGCTCCGAAGCGCACCTAGATCGTATGGGGCGCTGTCTTTTCGGTCTTCGATAAAGATGGGTGAAAAGAGTCGGAGCAGCCGACACTTTTTGCCTAATTCGCTCGACAAAAAGTGTCTAAATATAACGTTTCGCCATGTCGGCGAACCTGGGGTGGAACGTTGCGTGGCGTTGCTTTCGAGGTTGGCGGGCCGACCATGTTAGAATGCGAGGCACGAACCTCGAAGGTGGGAGGCTCGGGCAAGGGGGCATGCAATGCGGCTACCAGGTGGGGGTTGGGAAGCTCCTTCTAAAGACGAAAACAAAAAAGACTCGACGGCGATTTCGAATGCTGCAGGAAAGATCGCGGCGAATTCTTCGCTTGAGTGGCGTGCGGGCGTCCTGTTGGTTTTCGGGTTCCTGTTCGCATGGATGTACATCGCGAAGGCGTTTTTCAAAGAATCGTATTTCGCCGTAATCGAATCCGTCGACGGCATACTCGCCTACTGCTTCTTTTTGGCCGTCCTTATCGGCTTGGTGCTGTTGGCTTCGATTGGGCGAAGGCGATTTGTCCGATTCGCTCGACGGCGCGGCGTCGTTCTCGCGTTCGGTCTTCTCGGTTCGGCGAGCCTGCTTGCGGTTCATTCGGTCTTGGGCTATGCAGGCCAGCCTTTTTCGGCGATTGCATGCGCACTGTGCCTTGTGGTTTTTGCAGCGGGGTTCGTCGTGGTCTTCTTCTCGTGGGTCGTTGAAATCAAAGAGCTCATGTTCTCCCAAAGGCTCAACACGATCGTCGTGCTCATGCTCATAGCGATGGCGCTGGCTTACGTTGTCGTTCCGAGCAATCTCAATAACAGTGAATTCCGGGTTGTCGTGCCCATCGCAAGCCTGGGTTTATCGAGCGTGTGCTACGTTGCCTATGCGAGACTGCGCGGAGGCCTTGATCCCGTCGGGTCTGCGGAGAAGTGCCTTGAGGGGACCGGGCGTCGGACCGAACGCAAAACATGGCTGATTCCGCTGTCCTTGCTCGTGCTGGCCATAAACTTGATATCCTACGTTGAGATTTTCGTTCCGGGATACCATGTGATAACCAGCGAGTCGCCCCTGACGTACGCGTTGCCGCTGATACTCAGCCTCATGCTGGCTCTGATAGCGGTTCAATCGGGAAAGACGCCGTTTTTCAAGAACAAGCTGTTTTGGTATGCCTGCCTTGCTTTTCTTGCCGTCATCTTCCTGAGCTTCTTCATGGCCGTATTCGTTTTGGCCGTTCAAACGAACTTTTGCTTTGAGGTTATGTACTTGTTCCGCCGTATGACGAAGATCATGTTTTTCATCATATTCATGGTCATCGTCTACCAAGAGGATTTGGATCCTTTGCCCGTTTTTGGAGTCTGCTACGTCGTCGCCCTCTTCGTGCCGTCTCTCGCAGTAAACGCCGTCCGCATTTTCCTGGAGAGCTATGCTCCTGATACGCTCGCTTTGATCGGGGAATATGCTGTTGGCTATGCATTGATACTCGGGTTCTGCCTCATCCTCTGCCTTGTGTTCGTTTGCGTCATGTTCGTCAACGGCAGCATTGCCAAGATGACGTTTTCGCCGACCCGAACCGATGCGGATCGCAGCATCGACAGAAGCGACGTATGCAATCGGATAGGGGATCGCTTCGGCTTGACGCAGCGCGAGAAGGAGATTCTTTTCTGCATCTCGCTTGGGTACAGCATGAAGAAGACATCCGAGGTGCTCTACATATCGACGAGTACGGTTCACGCGCACACGGCGATGGTGTACCGCAAACTAGGCGTGCACTCGCGCCAAGAGGTGATCGATCTGATCGACGCTGCGGCATAACGGTTCGGGGTCCTCTGACCGAGGCAGGCGGGGCGATGGGAAGACTGCGTGGACAATGGAGTTCGATATGGGAATCGCAAGCAGCCCTCTCCCTTTGTAGGTTCGAAGCCATGTCGTTCTACGTTGGTTTGCCGAAGCGCGATCGATAGCTTGCCTTGGGGCGATTCTGAGTTTCGCCAACAATCTTGTCGGGCCGTCGAAGCCGTTTTGGCTTGCTTCTCGAAGCGCGCTGGCGCCAGGGGCCCGTCACCATGTATACTTGCAGGGCAAGAGTGAAATATATTACTCAATTAGTAATCATTCTGTACTCGATGCAAGGACGGGCTTATGAGGGGATCTTCGCAAAACGTCAAAGGCAAAGGCGAGCGGATCGACCGCCGTTTAACGGCGCGCTGGTGCAAACGGGTTCTTTCCCTGGCCGTTTCCATCGCCCTTGCGGTTTTGCTTTCTCCGGCGGTCGCATTTGCCGATACGGACGATGCGTCGACGTTTACGCTGGGCGGCACGCCGCTTGCCGACATGCTCGTTTGGCCGACGGGAGGCCCGGCTGGTCAAAGCATAGCCGAACCCGGTTCGCGATACGGTATCGATCCCTCGTACTCGAACTACTCTGAGGGCGATGCGGGAGTAGCTCCGCTGAGCAGCCTGCCTTCGGCGTACGATTTAAGAACATCGGACGGTGCACCCGCCGTTACGTCGGTGAAATTGCAGAATCCTTGGAACTCGTGCTGGGCGTTCGCGGCTGTTGCGGCATGTGAAAGCAATCTCATCAAGCAGGGCGTTGCGGATGCAGTGTCGATCGATCTTTCGGAGCGTCATCTCGCATGGTTTAGGAGCACCGCGATTACCGCAGAGGAAACGGCAGGTTTGATCAGCGACCAAACAGGCGAGGGCGCGGTCGTTCGTCCAGGGGGGAGCCCTTTGGACATCGGCGGCGGCATCAGCACGGCAGCTGCGATTCTGGCTGCGGGGCAAGGCGTTGTGACTGAGCAGCTGGTTCCGTACACCAACGATGCGGGCGAGCTTTCCGAGGGCGTAGACAAGGAAGGAAACCTTATCTCCGAACCGGTGAAGGACGGCAATTGGGCTGTGGCTTCAAGCTTGCGGTTTTCAAGCGCCTATCAGCTCGAGGAGGCGGAGATCCTGCCAAGTCCCGCCGTCATAACCCATAACGACGATGGATCGACGTCCTATAAATACGACCAGCGAGCAACGGATGCGGCAAAGCAGGCCCTTATGGAAACCGGCGCGCTTGACATGGGCTATGCGGCTGATGTGAGTTCGCCGGGGCAAAGCGGCAACGGCGAGTTTTTCAACTATACGACATGGGCGCAGTACACCAATGAGTATTTCCCGGCAAATCATGGCGTTACGGTGGTTGGCTGGGACGACTCGTTTCCCAAGGCGTCGTTCAGCGACGATCCGGACAAGCAGCCGCCTGCCGATGGCGCATGGATCGTGAAGAACAGCTGGGGCAGCAAGAACGGCAGCCCGGGAAATTCGATGACGTGGGGAATCGACGGAACGGGTTACTTCTATCTTTCGTATTACGATCAGACGATCGAAACCTTCGTTGCATATCACATGGCTTCTTCGGATGCGGCGTACGATCGCACGTTGCAGCATGATATCGTGGGGCACGACAGCCCTCTGACTCATCCATTGACAAGCTCAGCCGAAATCAAGGTTGCCAATCGGTTTACCGCCGATGAGGACATGACGGTGGGGGCGGTCTCTGCGATAACGTACACCCCGAATTCTTCGGTATCGGTGCAGGTCTACCGCCTCGGTCCCGATTCCGAGAATCCCGAAGACGGTGAGCTTGTGGCAACGCAGGCGACAACGCCGTCCTTTGCGGGATTCCATCGCATCGAGCTTGATAACAAGCTCGAAGTGCGTGAGGGGGAGAGCTTCTCGGTGGTCGAATCGATCTGCTCTTCGTCAACTTCGCGGGCGGGAACGACATGGATGGTTCCCATCGAGCGAGGTCTCACTCAGAAGTATGCCGAAGACCACGGGTTGCAGTATTACAGTTCTCTTGTGGTCAATCCGGGTGAAAGCTTCTTTGGCTCGGATGGCGATTGGGAGGACGCATCCGGACTGAGCAACGATCCCGCTATGACCGATGGCGGAAGCATCGCCTACGGCAATGTGCTGATCAAGGCGTTTGCGGACTCCACGCCGTTTCCCGATGATCCTGCCAAGCCGATTGAGCCTGTCGAACCCGATCCCGATCCTGCCGATCCGAAGCCTTTGCCGGTCGATGCGTCGGGCGAAACCTTCGGCGTGAGGGGGGATCTTGCGTCGGTGGGAGACGTTCCTTTCGCTGCGACGGCGAGCATCGTGGCCCTCGCTGCCCTTGCGGTTATGGGGCGCGCGGCGGCAACGGGGGCGAAAAGGGCCGAGCGCAATCGGAAATGATGCGGCGAAACGATGCTGCTGCAGGGCTTCCGTTTGCGGAAATGAGCTCTAATCGATGGTAACCGCCAATCGGGTTCGCTACACTAGTGCAATCAAGCTAACGCGCACTATCGTGAACGAAGGAGTTCGAATGTCTGCTGAGAACAAAGCCCCGCTCGTCGGCATCATCATGGGTTCGGAAAGCGACATGCCCGCTATGGAGCCGTGCATGAAGCAGCTCGAGGAGTTCGGCGTTCCCTATGAAGTAAAAGTCGCAAGCGCCCATCGCAAGCCTGCCGAAGTGCACGAATGGGCATCGACCGCGGTCGATCGCGGCATTCGCGTTATTGTTGCGGCGGCTGGCAAGGCCGCCCACCTCGGCGGCGTCGTTGCCGCATACACCCCGAACCCCGTTATCACCGTGCCGATGAAGACGAGCGACCTCGGGGGGCTCGATTCGCTGCTTTCGATGGTGCAGATGCCTTCGGGCGTTCCGGTTGCCTGCGTTGCCATCAACGGGGCGAAGAATGCCGCGATTCTTGCCGTGCAGATGCTCGGCACCGGTTGCGATGAAGCGCGTCAGAAGATCGTCGATTTCAAAGAGGGCATGGCGAACGTGTAGGATATCTTCCGTCTATGCCAGATGGTTCAATCGTCAACGCGGATAAGGGCAATCTCCTCTCTGACGCCTCGCAGGCAGGATCGATGCTTTTGGGAGGCCGCTTCCGATAAGGTAGAATTGGCGGATACGTGCGTGCCTTGTTTGCGGCGAGAGGAGAGGGATGGGAGCGGGCTTCGGCAAAACGCATTCGTGGACTTCGTTCGGCTTCGTAGTCCTCATCCTTGTTTTTCAGCGCGCGTACAGCTTTTACTCACAGCTTTCGATGGATTACCAGGTGACTTTGGGGCTTGCTTCGGTTGCCTCCTGGGGCGTCATCTTCCTGCTGACGGCAGCGCGAAAGGATAAAACGAAGGGGTTCTTCGCCCTTTCTCTCGTTTTGCTCGCAGCGGCCTTCGTCGTGCAGGAGGCGTTTCTCGTTCTCATGGCGGATGGGCGGCAGAGCACCGCGCTCCTTTCCGCATCGTGCGTTCTCTTTGCAGCGGGCTATGCGCTTTATTGTCGGTTGTGGATTCGGGCCTACGAAAAAAAGTCCCTGGTAAAAACTCTCGTCTGCATTTCCGCCGCTTCGGGCATATCGACGATCATCGCCTGCTTGCCGCCTTTGGCGATGGGCTTCGATTTGGTTGGAAGCCTTTGCGCGTTCGCCGTTCGCCTGATCGTGCTCGGACTATCGTTTTGGTGTCTTCGCGTCGAGTTGCAGCGGCCGTTCGAGTGGGTTGCCGAAGAAGAGGCGAAGTCGTCGCTCGGGGAAGCCTGGGATGCCATAAAACTCGTTGTTATCGCTGTTCTGGCGGCCCGTTTCGTGCAAGGACTGTTGTTCATGGACGAGGCGGCTTACAGGGAATACGGCGCGCAGGCGCTCCTGATCGCCTCGCCGCTTGTTTCGGGGCTCGTTATCGTGTTGGCGAAAAGATTCGGATCGTACTCGGGTTTCGTATCGGCGTTTTACTGGCTTTTGTCCACCTGCTCGCTTGTCGTTCTTCTTGTTGTCGCATCGGTGGTCGATAGTTCGATCGGGTTTCTCTGGGTTTTGCTTTTCGCTGTTTACTCGCAAGTCGATGTCGCGTTCCTCGGTATCCTCTCCTCGCTGCGAAAAGCCCTGGGGTCCTCGTTTTCCCAATTGGTTTGCGTGTTGTTTATCCTTAAGGATCTCGTGTTCGTGTGCGGCAGGGTCATGCGTTCTTCAATGGAGGTCCAAGTAGGAAGCTTCATATGCGTTGTCGTGCTGCTTGCGACGGTGATCGTGATGATCGTCGTCTATTTGCTGCAGTCGGTTAAAAGCGCGCACGGAAAAGACTCGTCGCCTTCGATACCGGAAGCGCTTTCCGCTTCGATGGCGAAGCGCTACGATCTCACCTTGCGGGAAACGGAGGTGCTTCTCGCGCTTCTGCAGGGTCGCAGCTATACCAACATCGGATACAAGCTGTTCATTTCGAAATCAACGGTGAAAACCCACGCGAACCATATATACGCCAAAATCGGCGTCGGATCGCGTGACGAGTTGATCGATCTCCTGAACCCCGAGACCTATCCAAGATAAGGGCTTTTCTTGTCTCTAAGAAGCTGTTTTCCCACGTGATATGGGCATCAACCCTTTGAGCGATCATGCTCGGAACAGAAATCATCCTTTTGAGCAATGCCCGGCGAATCGCCATCGGCTTATTGTTTTCGCATCGGGATCCGATTGGCGCAAGCCGGCGGATTCCGCAAGCGAAAGGAATTGCACCTACGATGAGATTCAAGGAAGGGGATGTGCAATGAGTAGCGAAAAAACAGGGTTATCGAGAAGGAGCTTTTTGAAGGGGGCTGCTTTTACGGCAGCGGGAGGAGCGCTTATCGGGGGCGGCCTCGTGGGGTGTGCGCCGAGCGCCGAAAAGGCTCCGGCTGCAGCATCTGCGGGCAGCGCCGCGGCCGATGAGCCGATTGTGATACGGCAGGCTCCCTCGCAGCTCAATCCGCAGGATTACGAGTATGCGAAGGGGGCTTCGGATTTCGCAACGTTGTTTTCGGGAGTGAAAATCGGTTCGCTTGACCTGTCGAATCGCATGGTTAAATCGGCGGCGGGTTCGGACACTCAGAACAACGAAGAGGAAATCCTTTCCTACTATACGAGTTTTGCCAAAGGCGGCATAGATCTGGTATGGATGGAAGACTGCGCCGATAAGTTCGAGCATTTTCCGAACGCACGGGCTCAATCGATGGACAAAATCCCCTTCCAGAAAATCGCCGACGGCATTCATGAAGAGGGTGCGTTCGTGGGATATCAGCTCTCGTGCATGGGCATCGTTTTCAGCGGAACCAAGCAGGATGCCTCGGGCGCCTTTGCGTCTGCGGTTGCCGGGGATATGACGCTTGAGGAGATCCAGCTGATCCAAGCGGATACCGTGGCGGCTGCCAAGAAGCTGAAGGACTACGGATTCGATGCCGTTGAAATCAACGCGGCCGGCAACAATATCGGTCAGTCGTTCTTTTCTCGCATGCGCAATCACCGCGAAGACGATTACGGCCCGCAGTCGTTCGAAAACCGCTCCCGCTTCGTGTGCGAAATCATCGAAGGCATTAAAAAGGAGTGCGGTGAAGACTTCGTCGTTCAGGTTCTCATCAACGGCATCGAAGAAAACGATCTGAATCTTGGGGACAGCTCGCTTATGACAACGGTAGAGGAGAATCTGGAAATAGCGAAGCTGCTCGAGAAGGCCGGGGCGGATAGCCTGCATGTTCGCTTGGGGCCTCTGGGAATGCACGTATGTCAGTTCGCCTCGGATCTGTACTTTACCGGTTACGGCATAGACGGCACCACTGCATACGGGACGCAATTCGATTTTTCCCGTCACTGGGAAGGCAAGCTGATCAGCGATCACTCAGGATGCGGCATGATGCTCGATGTTGCGAAGGAGTTCAAGGATGCCGTATCGATACCCGTCGGAACCGTTACGTATATGGATCCTGCGCACGCTCCGGAATACTTCGAGTCGGCGCTTGCCGACGGCAAAGTTGATTTCCTGCTGATGAATCGTCCGCTTACGGTGGATCCCGAATATGCGAATAAGCTGAAAGAAGGAAAGCTCGACGAGATTGCTCCGTGCACCCGCTGCCTGCACTGCCATTTCGACTACGACGAAGAAGGAAAGGTGTACGAGCACTGCCGCGTCAACGCGTGCACGCAGCGAGCGTATCGCGATGGGATGCCTGAGGGCTTCGATCTTCCCGAGGCATCGTCTGCCAAGAACGTCATGGTAATCGGGGCGGGTCCGGCAGGCATGGAAGCTGCTCGCATCGCGGCTTTGCGCGGGCATGCCGTAACCGTTTACGAGAAGAAAGACGCTGTTGGAGGACTGCTTGATTTCGCGCATGCGGTCAAAGGACCCCATGAGAACCTCGATGCCCTCCGTGCCTACCTTGCGCATCAGCTGGAAGTGACGGGCGTCGACGTTGTTACAGGGCAGCAGGTCGATGCCGACTTCGTTAAGGAGAAGAATCCCGATGTTGTGATCGTGGCGACGGGAGGTCTTCGCGATTCGCTGGGGCTGTCGGAGACGGCGGGGACGAAGATCGTGCCCATAACCGACTTTCTTACCGCCGACATCGGCGACAAGATCGTTATTGCAGGGTCTAACGCCCAGGCCGTTGATACCGCGCTGTACCTAATGGCTCAAGGAAAGCACGTTACCATGGTCACGCCCGACGGGATGGACGACGTGGACAAGGGCCAGTCGAATTGGGTTAAGACGTTCGCGTTGCCGATGCTTTACGCTCGCGGTATGAGGGTTTGGCCTCATGCGGAAATAAAGTCAGTGGGCGATGGAAGCGTCGTGGTGAGCGGAGATACCGGCGTCGACCTCACAATCGAGTGCGATACGATAATCGAGGCCATGGACATGCTCCCCGATTCCAGCATTGCAGACGCCGTGTCGGGATTCGAGGTCTACTCTGTCGGGGATTGCAACAAGCCGTGGAACATCGCCGAAGCGATCGCGGCCGGAAACCTTGCCGCGCGAGCCGTCTAAAAGCTGCTAGACCGCCTGTAGGCGCAGACCGCTAAAACCAAGCGGAACGCCAAGCGGGCGGCGAGCTTCAAGCCGGTTGAAGTTCAAGAATGGTTGTTAGGAGGATGCGCATGGCGTGCATCCTCCTGCTTGTTTTCTGCGACGGCGATAGCGAATAGACAGGTTCGGAGATAAGCCGCAAACCGAAGCAAAGCTTTTCCTGGGTGAAGCGGCTTGACCCGATGCATTCGGGAGTGGTGCAACCGCAGGTTGTGGCAAGGTTCGGTTTCTGAGATAAACCAAGTAACGAATTAGGGAGTTTCTTCATAAAAACAGATCTAGCGCGAACTAAATTACGCATAGTAGACGAGGTTACTATACAATGCTTCTACATGAATAAGTGCAGGCGGCATGGAGCGCGCGGTTGCTTGCGCCTTGAAGATGGGAATGTAACGTGCAGGCGTCGTGGTTGGGGATCGGCTTGATGGCCCTTGTGGTCATCGGGGGATCGATCATCGGGTTTAAGCAAAGTGGAACGAGGGCTCAGCTCCGTGCAACGCTCTGCGCCTTTGCGTCGTTGGCCGCGATAGTTGTTCTGTTCTGCGCTTTTGCCATTGAGGGCTCGCAGCGGTGGGCTGCTCCCGCGCTCGCCGTGGCATGCCTTTTCGTTCCCATCGCCGTTTACTTCATCGTTCTTAAGGCTGCGCAAGCAAAGCGCGAATCGGTATCGCATTCACGCAGGGATACCTCGCGAGCACCCGCGAAAAGCCCAGCTATGGTTAGTCCAACGCATCAGGCGAATGCATCGGGACGCGTGCGATCTGTTCCCATCTTCCAACAATTAGGAGTCGAGGAGGAGCCTTCCTCTCGGGCTGGAATCGATTTTGTGCAGGAGCGCAGCGGAGAACTGGCGAAGGCATCTTTCGACGAGGCCGATGCAAAAGAGGCGATCGAGGCTGTCGACGAAGAGCCGGCGGCTTGCGAGGAGATGGAGGGCTTCGGGGCGGATCTGATGGAGGAAACCTGTCCGATCGATGTCGAGCAATCTGTTTTGCCGCAGATGGGCGATACTGCATCTGAGCCTGAGCCTGAGCCTGAGCCTGAGCCTGAGCCTGAGCCTGAGCCTGAGCCTGAGCCTGAGCCTGAGCCTGAGCCTGAGCCTGAGCCTGAGCCTGAGCCCACGACGTTCGATTCCTCGAGCTATTTCGCCAAGGCAACCTCGCTGCGCGACAAGGGCTTGTTTGCGGTGGCGGCTAAGCTGTATGCCGAATGCGCTGAGCTTACCAACGATCGGGCGGTTTATCGCAAGGCGATGATCGAGCAGATTGCGTGCTACGTGAAGGCGAACCAGCTTGAGCAGGCAGTGTGTTTGGCAACCGAATTCAGAAACAGCGCTTCGGATTTGACTGCAATCGAATCATTGAAGATCGATGCCGTGCTGAGGATGGCGGAGCGATGAGCGGGCGCCACGTAAAACCGAACGCTCCGAAGGCGACTCTTCGAAACAGCGCGAGGAGGCCTGCCGAGGAATCGGCGGGCAACGGATCGGTGCAGCCGCAAGGGAAGCGGTCTGTTCGCGGGCTGAGCATGTCGAAGGTTCTCATTCCCATCACCTTGGGGTGCAGCGTGCTGGTTGCCTCTGTCATGGCGTTCGGAAATCCCGTCCTCTGGGTGACCGCCGAACAGCAGATCGCATCCCAGTACGCCGAGGGGACTGATGAAGACGATCATCAGTTTATCGACGAGGTGGCGGGCGAAGACGGAGATACCTCCGATCTTGTCTGTCTTGGTGAATACAACGCCGTTTCGCAGGACGACGATCCCAATCGTGCGGCGAATATCGAGCTTGCCGCGCAGACGCTCGACGGAATAGAAATCAAGCCCGGCGAAACGTTCTCGTTCAACGAAACGCTTGGCAACACTTCTGAGGACGAGCGGTATTTCGAAACATCGGTTGTGGATGGAACAACTATCGTGAAAGGGCGCGGCGGCGGCATCTGCCAGGTGTCGACGGCGCTCTACATCGCTGCGCTCAAAGCGGATCTTGAGATCGTCGAGCGCTATCCCCATACGATCGTGAGCGATTATTCGCCGATCGGGCTCGATGCTACGGTGTCGTACGGGCAGAAAGACCTGCGCATCAAAAACAATGCCGAGACGAGCGTATACATTCGGGTGGATGCGCTCGGGCAGACGGTCGACGTGAAGCTGTACGGTGCGCCGCGTGCGGACGGCGACGTCATCGATCCCACGTCGAGGATCATCGAGCGATTCGACATTCCCGCCTACAGGGTATACGGTGACCCCGCTTCTCTCGGACTCGATCCCGAAGATCCTGTGACGTACTACGTTGCCGAGTCGTATCGGGTGCTGTATCGCGATGGCGTCATGGTTTCGAACGATTTGCTGTCGACCGATACGTATCAGGTTTCGGTGCAGTCGAGCGTCCAGGTGGTAGAGGGCGGCGTCGACCCCGCAAAATAGCTTGTACCGAATCCGTGCGGAGGCACGGTTTCGAGCGTCGTACATAGGATGGGCTTGCGCAGTGCGCGGCTGAGAAAGGATGCATATGGAAACGAACGAGTCGATAGTAACCAAAGGGGTTGTCTCCATCGGCGATCGCAAGCAGATCGGCACCGTGAAAGGGGTCGTCATCGATTGCGACACCTGCGGGGTAAGCCACTACATCGTGTCGAGTGCGAGCACGAACTCGTCGCTCGTTCTTCCCTTCGAAAAATCGGTCGCTGTCGGCGATACGTTCCTGACCATTCAAACGCGCGACGACTTCCTTTCGACAACCGATCCCGCGGCGCGGACCCTTGCTTGCGAAGGCTACGATCTCGTTGGCGTTACGATGTATTCGCGTGCAGGCAATCAACTTGGCACGATCAGGGGATTCGAGTTCGACACCACGTTCGGCATGGTGACGAAGATCGATCTTGGCGATGGCGCGACATTTGATAAAGAGGCGTTCGTGTTCTTCGCGCCCGAGTTCGTATTCGTCGACGATGGCACCAAGACGGATTCCGATCTTCGCGCTGCGGCGCCAAGCGACGCCGAGGGCGAGCCCGCCGCCGAGAAAGAGCCGCGAGAACCTGAGGCGGTCGAAGTGGTCGAGGAGGTTGGGGAAACCGAAGAAGCCAAGGCCGAGCCGATCTCTGCGGAGCCCGAAGCGGCACCCAAGGCAGAGCCGGTTGTCGATCAACCCGAAGAAACCGATTCCGATGCCGAGTTGAAGGCATTCCTGCTTGGCAAGGTGCTCAACGAGCGTGTGGTGAGCACGGACGGGGATTTCGTCATTGAGGCAGGCGAGAAGATCACCGAGAAGGTACTTGATGACGCCCAGAAGAGCGATGCTCTTCTTCTGCTTACGATGAGCGTCGACGAATAGGGGTCGAAGCCAAAAAGCGCACATGCGCATTCAGGTGCGTACGCTGGGGGCGAAGCTGCAGCTTCGCCCCTCGTTTTCTATTAGGGCTTTAGCCCGTCGGCCGCGCAAAGCGCGGACGATATCAACCACCCGCTATGCGGGTGCGCGACAGATGTTATACAAAATCACCTTCCTATACAATGGCGATTGTTCAGGTCGTCCAGCGAATTAGGAAGGTGATTAATTTGGCGCAACAGTCGCATAGCCTGTCGCACACGAAGTGGATGTGTAAGTATCACATCGTCTTCACTCCGAAGTATAGGCGCAAAATTATCTACAATCAATTGAGGACTAGCATTGGGAGCATACTCCGCACACTATGCGGATACAAAGGCGTTGAGATACTAGAAGGGCACCTCATGCCTGATCATGTTCACATGCTAGTGAGCATTCCGCCGAAGATAAGCGTCTCTAGTTTTATGGGGTATCTGAAGGGAAAGAGTTCCCTGATGATTTTCGACAAGCATGCCAATCTCAAGTACAAGTTCGGTAACAGGAAGTTTTGGGCCGAAGGTTACTACGTAAGCACGGTAGGTCTTAATGAGGCCGCTATTGCAAAATACATTCGCGAACAAGAAAAGCACGACATTGCACTCGACAAGTTAAGCGTTAAAGAATACGAAGACCCGTTCATCAAAGGACAAGGCAAGCTGCCACTTTAAGTGGCTTGTTGCGAGTCAAAAGCTATACGGCCTGAACACAAGTGAAGGCCAGCGTCTTTAGGCGCTGGCTGGTAATCCTTGGGGTTATACCCCTAGAGCAAACCACCCGTTTTCACGGGTGGTTCTGATTGCATTGGCGGCGATGGTTGGCTTCGACATGAAATATGGGAGGGCGATACGGACGAGTTTCCCATGATTTATGGCTAACGGTTCTTTCTGCGGATCAAGTAGTTTCAAGATGGCCCGATCGAGTAAGGGCCATCGGGAAACACGATCCAAGGAGGGGTCATGAAAAAGAGCTTATCGCGCAGGGAGTTCATCGGAGGCGCACTTGCCGGAGCGGCAACCGTCGGCGTCGCGGGGTCTTTGTCCGCCTGCTCTTCGCCGTCGAGCGCTGCGGGAGCTTCCGAATCGGAAGTGAGGATGGAGCCGGGCAAGTATACGGCTTCGTATGTAGGCCATTGGGGTATCTGGGAAACGCCTGTCACCGTTACGGTTAACGAGACGGCGATTACCGCCATCGAGGTGCCGACCGATCGAACCCAGTACGGTGACACGGAAAAGATATTCGACGCGTGCAGGGAGCGGTTGTTTCCTCGCATCATCGAGGCGCAGTCGTTCTCGGTCGATGCCATCTGCGGTGCAACCATTTCGAGCATGGGAGTGAAGCAGGCCGTTCGCGAAGCGCTCGAGCAGGCGCTTGAGGCAGGGGGCTCGGACCCTCGGGCAATCGATGCGTTCGATGTGGTTCCGCCGAAAACCGAAGAGGGGCAGACGGAAGAGATGAACGTCGATGTGCTTGTTGTGGGCCTCGGTTCGTTCGGGATCGTCGCCATGAAGCGGGCGCGGGAAGCCCTCATGGAAGAGAACGGCATGATGGCTTGTTCGGTATGGGGTATCGACAAGGCGGGCTATCTGGGCGGCCAATCGCTGCTCACCCACGAGATGAACGCGGTCAACCCCCCGCATATCTTGGCTGAGCGCAACGGCGAGCCGCTTGTCGACTACGACGACTACCTCAATACTTGGTTTACCGACACAACGGGTGCGGACGGAACGTTGAAATGCAAAGAAGAGATGGTCCGATTCTTCTTCGACAATTCCGGCGCTGCCAATCAGTGGCTCGATGTGGACCAGGGCTGGGAATTCGGCACCGTCAAAGACACGAACGATTTCTCCGAATCGAACTACGCCGTCGTGTTCAATTACTTCTCGACCAACGGGATCGACAAATACAGCAACAGCAACGAGAACCGTCGCGCCGTGAAAGACAGCTACCACAAGAAAATCGTCGCTGAAATCGAAGCCACGGGCGGTGGTGTTCTCCTTGAAACCGAAGGCTACGAGCTTATATACGATGAGGCCGGCAATGCGGTCAAGGGAGTCAAGGCTCGCAACAATGTAACGGGTAAGGAATACGTCATCAACGCAAAGGCGGTAATCATATCCACGGGCGGCTTCGGCGGAAGCTCTGAACTGATGAGCAGCCTGCTCGATCCTCGTTGGGCAGGCAGCTGGAAGCAGAACGGATCGACGCAAAACGACGGCAAGATGATCAAGGCCGGTCTCGATATCGGTGCCGGCACCTACAACATCGACATGTCGCCGATTACGATGGAGATCGCGCTGCCCCGTTTCCTCACCCATTTCCCCATCAACTTCATCGATGGGAAGATCACCGCGAGGACCGGAAGGCAGAGTACATGGACGTACAATGATATTCCTCTTTGGATGTGCGTTTCCATCAATTCGTTTGCCGTCGACAAAGAGGGAAATCGCTTCGGGAACGAATACGCAATCGCGAACGGCATAGGAACCATGATGCCTCCGAACGCATGGAAGGTCGGCCCGTACTTCTACAGCGTATGGTCTCAAGACCAAGTCGATCAGCTTATGAGCGAAGGTTTCACGGCAGTGAAGAGGACGGCTGCGTATTGCCAGCAAGGCGGATTCGACCTCAATGTGCCGACGCCCGAGGTGCAAGAGGCGCTCGACGCGAGCATCGATGCCGGCATCGCGTGGAAAGCGGAGACCGTTGAAGAGCTTGCGGGGGCGATCGGTGCCGATCCGGCAACGCTTTCTGCATCGGTCGAGCGCTACAACGAGCTGTGCGAAAAGGGCAGTGACGATGATTTCGGGAAGGACGCCGAATATCTTGTACCCGTCGGGTCGGGGCCTTACTACGCCATCAAGGCGATGCCCGTCATGTACGGAACGGGCGGGGGCTTCGACGTCGATACCCAATTCCGCGTTCTCAAAGAAGATCATGAGACTCCGATCAACGGGTTCTATGCGATCGGTCAGGATTCTTTCGGCGTGCTTTGCAGCAACGAAATCAACTACCTCGCATACGGGGGAGTTTGCCAAGGCTATGGCATGACGTCGGGGTATACCGCTGGGTACGAGGCGGGGAAATACGCGGCGGCTCAAGCGTAAGGCTTCAAATTCGCCGTGTGGTTCAGGCGCTCGTTTTGCATGCGTGCAGGCGGGCGCCCTGCCGCGCTTTGGGGCAAAACGGGGCTTTCGGCTCCTATGGTATACTTGCCGCAGGTGGAGATCGTCGTATTTTGTCAATCCAGGTAAAAGGGAACTCGTTGAGAACGCGTTCAAGAATCACCATTGCACTGGGCATGCTGTTCCTGTGGCCGCTTCTGCGCACTCAGGCGACCGGCACGCTTCTCGTTGCCGCCTCGAGCGCAATCCCCTGGGCCCAAAGCAGTTACTATATATTTCTCATCGTCGGAGTCCTTTTCGTTGCAGTGGCGCTTGCGGCGAAAAACGCCCTGCAACGCGTCTACGAGCTTCGCTGGCCGGTTGCGGTTCTGGCCTCGGTGACCGCAGTTGCAAACTTCGGCGTAGCCCTTGCCGTCCAGATGGACGTGCTGCATCCTCTGCTGCTTGTCGCAAGCGTATTGTTCTATGCGGTCTGCATTCCCGTTCTCGTCGTTGCGTGGGCGTTCGTGCTGGTGCCTTTGCTGAAGGCCGATTTCCATGTTTCGAGCATCTGCATTGCGGCTTCCTTTGTCGGCAGCTTCGTCCTTGGGTTCTTGCAGTACCTGCCGCAGCCGTGGCCGTATCTGTTTCCGATTCTTTGTCCTTTGCTGGCTGGTTGGTGCTGGTTTCTGGTTCCCAAATCCGACGCTCGGCACTCGGCGGCTTCCATGGATCTGCCGACCGTGCTCAGGTCGCTTCCTCTCGGATCGCTGGCAAGCCTCGTTATAACGATGTTTCTCAGCTGCTTTCTCGTCGGCATCGCCCGTTCCGGTTCGATTGCCATATCCGAGAACATCGATCTCTACTATGCGAAAGATTTTGCCACCATCGTTGTTACGACCATCATCGCCTTCATGCTGTACGCTTTGCTTGCGTCGAAGCGATCGACGCGAGTGATTTGGATTTTCATCTTTACGGTGCTTTGCATCGGGCAGCTTATCATATTGGCCTTCGATGACGGCGTGTTCGCCTTGGTTGGGATAGGAGTTTCCTCTGCTGCCCGCGCGAGCTTTTCGTTCTTTTTATACTTCTACCTGCTTACCTTGGTTTACGAAGAGAACCTGCCCGTGATTCCCGTGTTCGTTTCGGTGTTCGTATCGACGAATGTCGTGTCAGACGCCCTGTCGTTTGCGGTGGTCCCTGTGTTTTCGGGTGCGCTCGGCGTTGATTACGCCGGCCTCATCAGGCCGGCTTCCCTTGCGGTCGGAATCATCGTGTTTTTGTGCCTCGCGTTTTTCTCAGGATCGATGGCATTGAGCTATCCGCGAGGCGAGCGGGCGCATGGTTTCGAAGGAGCGGCGTCGAACCAGCTGCAGCGTCAGGTGGACGAGTTGACGAGCCGCTACGGCGTGAGCGAGAGGGAGAGCGAAGTCATGCTCTACATCGTTCAGGGGTACAGCTACAAGGCGACGGCCTCTGAGTTGGGAATAACCGAGGGAACGGTGCAATCGCACATCAAGCGGCTGTACGTGAAGCTCGACGTACATTCGCGCCAAGAGCTCATCGAAACGGTCAGATCGGTTGACGCCTGACCGTTTCGGTTCGGGCCTTCTTCCGTTTGGACAAGCGCTGCCATAGGCTGTTGGGTCGAGTGCCTTTGCGCCGGGCGGGAATCGGGCGCCTTGGCCTAATCGCCGAGTTTCGATGCCCTGTCGCTCGCTCATGACTAAGTCGACGTTGCATACGGGGCATTTTACGGAAACCACCTGCTTTCGTGTCGGGCGCGATTCGCTCGGATTATGGCGGCGTGCGGCTTACCGAGCCGACGCATTGCGCGGCTCATCGAAAAACGCATCTGCGGTACAATGGGCGAATCGAATCCTAGACGGCTCGATTCGGGCGCTCGCACCCGCAACATGCCGTCTTACCGATCAAGACGAAGCAGGCGAGATTATGCAGAAGCAACTACTGATGGGCAACGAGGCGTTCGCCCACGCCGCGCTCAAGGCGGGCGTTCGCGTGGCGGCGGGATATCCCGGAACCCCCTCTTCCGAAGTCATCGAGACGATTGCCGCCGAACACGCGGCAGGGCGCGCGCAAGGCATCCATGTTGAGTGGTCAACCAACGAGAAGGCGGCGCTCGAGCTGTTGGCGGGAGCGGCTTATGCGGGGGCGAGAACGCTGTTCACCTGCAAGCAGGTGGGTCTCAACGTTGCAAGCGACGCGCTTATGAGCCTGAACTACGTCGGTATCAAAGGCGGCACCGTGCTGTTCGTCGCTGATGATCCGGGTCCCATCTCGTCTCAGACCGAACAGGATACCCGCAGGTTCGGGGCTTTTGCCAAGGTGCCGGTGCTCGATCCCGCAACCCCCGATCAGGGATGCGAGATGATAGAGGCCGCCTACGAGCTGTCGGAGGCTTACCGCACGCCGGTTATCGTGCGGCCGACGACGCGCGTTTGCCACGCATCGACCTTCCTCGAATTTCCCGATGTGACGACTGCGCGCGATATTCCCGAAGAGGGTTTCGTCCGCGATTCCAAATGGGTCATTTTCCCGAAACGCGCATTCGAGGCGCATGGGGAAATCAACGAGCGTTTGAAGCAGATTGCCGAGGATGCCTCAACGGGGGCGCTCTCGGCGTTCAACCCGATTGAGGGGGGAGGGGCGACCGAGCAGGGCGAGACTCCGCAGCTCGGCATCGTGGCGGGCGGCGTGAGCACGATGTACGTGCGCGAGGCTCTGCGCATCCTCGCCGAACGCTGCCATACAGCCGGCGTCGATATGCCTGCATACCGGTTCATGCAGATCGGCATGCCGTTTCCTTTCCCCGAGCATGCTGCGCAGGATTTTGCCGGCGGGCTCGATCAGATCATCGTGTTCGAAGAGCTCGACCATGTGATCGAGGATGCGTTGCTGGCGATGTGCGGCAAGCTGCATGCGGGCTACGAGGTGCTCGGAAAGCTGAACGGCTATACGCGCGACAGGGGAGAGAACACCGTCGACGATGCCCTCGAGCGCCTCGCGAAGTATCTGGGCATCGAGCAGGTTCTCGGTGCCGCATCCGCCCGCCCCTTGGGCGACGATGTTTCACGTGAAACATCTGTTCGTGTTTCAGGCGATTCAACGACTCCACTCGCTTACGACGGAGCACTTCCCGTGCGTCCGCCCGTGCTGTGCGCGGGCTGTCCCCATCGGGGAAGCTTCTACGCGATCAAGCGCGCGCTCGGCAAGACGCCTGCGGTGTTGTGCGGCGATATCGGCTGCTATACGCTTGGAAACGCGATGCCGCTCGATGCCGTCGACACGTGTTTGTGCATGGGGGCGGGCATCACGATGGCGCAGGGATTCTCCGTTGTCGAGCCGCAAAAGAAAACCGTGGCGTTCGTAGGGGATTCGACTTTCTTCGCTTCGGGCCTCACGGGCATCGTGAACGCCGTGTACAACCAGCACGACATCACGGTTGCCGTGCTCGACAACGCGACCACGGCAATGACCGGATCGCAGCCCCATCCAGGTACGGGAGTCACCCTCATGGGTCCGAAGAGCCAACCTGTTTCCATCGAATCCGTGCTCAAGGCGGTCGGCTTCAAGTGCATCGTCCATGCGAATCCGTTTGTCTTTGAGGAAAGTGCGGCGGCTGCAAAAGAGGCGATCGAGTTCGAAGGCCCTTCGGCGATCATCTACGAAGGGCCGTGCATCTCGCTTTCCAAGCCTGGGGAGCCCGTGTCCATCGATGCGGGCGCCTGCACGGGCTGCAAGCGGTGCATCACCGAAATCGGGTGTCCCGGCATAGGCTTCGACGCATCGCTTCGCGGTCCGGCGAGCGGCGGGCGGGGCCAGGCGTTCATCGATCGGAGCCTGTGCAACGGGTGCGGGCTGTGCACGCAGATCTGCCCGTTCGATGCGATTCTGCTTCCCGGGCAACGACCAGATGGCGCCGAGGAGCGCGGGGAAGGAGCTTCCCATGCTTAACATACTGCTTGCCGGGGTGGGCGGACAAGGTACGGTGCTCGCGGCGAAGCTGCTTGCGCAGGCCGCCGAGGAAAAGGGCTGGCAGGTTCGCACCGCGGAAACCATCGGCATGGCCCAGCGCGGCGGCAACGTGGTCTCCCATGTTCGCATGGGCGATCGGGGCGAGGAGGTCTACGCGCCGCTCATCGCGCTGGGCACGGCCGATCTGGTGGTTGCGTTCGAGCCGGCCGAAGCCGCGCGTGTGCTGCCGTATTTCAAGCCGGGCGGCGCGATGGTGTGCGCATCGACCGCTATACAGCCAGTGTCGGCTGCGCTTTCGAACACGCCCTACCTTGCAGGCGAGGTGTTGGAAAACCTTGCCCGCATAATCGGGGAGACGGGTGGAACCTTCGTTGCGGTCGACGACGCTGCGCTTGTGGAAAGCGCGGGTAGCCGCAAGGCGCTCAACGTGATGCTTCTCGCGTGCGCCTTGTCCGAAAGCGGTTTGCCGATCTCGGTGGACGATCTCAAACGCGCCATCCCCGCCTGCGTGAAAGAGCGCTTCGTCGACATGAACCTGCGCGCGATAGACAGCGCCTTAAGCAGTTGTCTATCGTAGCCGAAAGGCTGAGAAGATGCCGACTTTTGTATGGCGGAAATAAAGCAATTGGGGGTTGACGTGAAAGACGAGCTGGCGGCGACGAACAAAGAGCGATTGTTTCTCGCCCTTGGCTGGGGAGTGTTCCTTTCGATCAACGTCTACTTCCTGTGGGGCGTCCCGCTTCCGCTTTTGCCCAACATCGATATCGCCACATACGATCGTCTGATCGATCCTTTCAGGTGGGCTGCTAGCGTGAGCATTGCCGTTACCGCCCTCGTTTTTGCAGTCGCAAGCTTGGTAAAGCTTTTCGAAGCAAGCCAAGCTAAATTAATCCTGGTTGTGGGTGCGCTGCTTTTCCTCGGCGGGTTTTTCATTTACATCTGGGCATCTGCCGTATCGCCGATGGCGTATCTTTTTCTCATGGCAGGGTTGCTGATCGGCGTCAGCAACGGAATGTTCTTTCTTCTGTGGGGGGAGGTGTTCTCGTCCTTTGACGCGGCTTCGGTAATGTACGTGCTGTTCTTTGCAGGAATCATTTCGGGAAGCATCTGTTTGATCCTTCTTTTCATAAAGTCGGTGGTTGCCTATATTGTGTTAGGAATGCTTCTTCCCGTAGCGATCGGCACGCTATGGTCTGCGTTGAAGACGGCTTATGAGCGCCAGGCGAAGCCTTTCGTCGCCACTACTATCAAAGGACTGCGGGCGTACCCATGGCGCCCGCTCATCTGCGTGACGATGCTCGGTTTTGTCTTCAATGCCATGAGAGAGGTGTCGTTCGTCGATTTCAATGGACCTGCCATCATCAACATGTTTTCTCTGCTCGGTCTTATCGTAGTATCTTTTGTGGTGGTGGGCGTCATGAAGGTCACTGGAGCGAAAAAGCCTGATATCGAGCGTCTCTATTCCCCGATCATGTTGATAATTGCGGGATGTTTGATCCCGGTACCCTTTCTTGATGCACAGTATCGGATTGTTTTCATCGTTCTGATAAGCTGCGCCTACCTTTTCGTCGTGACGCTGTTTAAGGCGACTTGCGCAAATACATCCCAGGAAAGCGCGCTGCATCCGTTCTGCGTGTTCGGTATTGGGTATACGGGGGTGTTCGGGTCGGTAGCCCTCGGTACGTGGGTTGGCATGGTCCCTCGAGAAGCCGGGGGAGAAAACAGCACGATCTACATTATCGGCATCGTGCTTGTGGCGATTTATCTGCTTGCTATACCCCTAGTGCTGATGAAGCGGCGAAGGAAATCATCGGTTATCGTTGCGATGGACGAAGATCAGCTTTCTTTCTGTTGCGAAAGACTGGCACGGCGTCATGCGATCACCCAGAGCGAACAGGCGGTTATGGAATTGCTGGCGCGGAACATGAGCTATGCCTCGGTAGCCAAGGAGCTTCAGCTTTCCGAAAACACCGTGCGAACCCATGGGAAAGCGATCTACAGAAAACTCGATGTGCATTCGAAGCAAGAGCTTGTCGATCTTGTCACGGCAGAGCAAACGCGTGGCCTCTGAGTCGTGTGCCTCTGTGCGCTCGCGTGCGAAGGCGGGCCACATGAGGCCCGCCTTCCGGTCAGGGGCGATCGTCTCTAGATTTCTTGAACGGATTTGTCTTGGGCGAGGGCTTCCCCGAGGACGTACCCGAACGTGATGGCGCGTCCGTGGCTTATGCCGGGACAAACCATGGGGTATCCATCGGCAAAGAAATTGCCCGCAGTGTTGCCGATCGCGTAAAGACCTTCGATCGCCGCGCCCTCAGCGGTGCATACGTTCAGATTGCTGTCTACGTCGAGGCCCGTCGTGCAGCTAAGAAGAACTGCGGTGACCTGCGATGCGTAGAACGGTGCTTTCTTAATTGGGAAGAGGTTGGCCGCGTCTTTGCCGAAATCATCATCTCGCCCAAGATCGGCAAGCTCGTTGTAGCGGGTAACGGTCTTTTCGAGGGCCTCCTCGGGAACGCCCATCGCCTTGGCAAGTTCTGCAATAGTATCTCCCGTTACCGAGGTTCCCGCTTCGATGGTCTGCTGCATGCCGTCTTCCGGAGTTATCCCGAGCGTCGGATCGAAGGGGCCGGATGTGGTTCCGTTGTACATGCTCAGTTTCGACATCTGCGTGACCTGCGTAGCGAAGTCGGCATCCATCACCGTCCATACGGTGTGGTTGGGGGCGACCATATAGGCATTCGTGATGCCCGGCAACGGCGTGTCTTCGTTGCAGAAACGACCGCCATCTTTGTTGACGCGCAAGAACGAATAGGTACCGCAGGCCCCACCGCCCATGATGGGGTGGATCATGGCCGCCGCTCCTCCTTTTTGCATGGCGCCTCCGGCCCAGAAAGCCATGTTCACGCTATCGCCCGTGTTGGCTCCAGCTGGAGTGTAGACGCTGGTAGCTGCTTCCTTGAGAAGGGGCGCCCATTTGTCGACCATTTCGGGGTTTCCGGCGTAGTCTCCCGTAGCTAGAACAACCGCCTTGCTTGCGTTGAATCGAACGTAGTCATCGCCTTGCCGGCAGACGACGCCAACAACACGTCCCGAATCATCGGTGATGAGCTGTTGGGCGGGTGAGCTGTAGTACACCTCGCCTCCTGCGGCCGTGCCTCGGTCTATGAAGCTTGAGAGTATGTTCTGCTGTGCTGCGCCGTTTCCGAGTTCTGGAACGCCGAATGTGTGGGTGACGGGATACGTTCTGTTCCAGAAGCCATCGGCATCCATATTGGTCTCTTCAAGCGAAGCGATGGCTACCGTGAGTCCCTGACCTTCAATCATCTCGGTGATGTCGTCGTAGACGCGGCCCGACTGGTCTGCCCACAGCTTGATAAGCTGCCCGTTAACCTTGTAGCCCCCTGCAGTGACGAGATCGTTGACGATTTTCGCCTTATCGAGGACGATGCCCGCTTCCGCTTGCTTTTTCGTATCGATGGCCGCGTTGTCCATGCCGCGCGCGCTGAAGGTATCCATCTTTTCGACGAGCGCTGCTTTAGCGCCGCCTTCGCAGGCGCGAGCAAATGCTGCGCCTCCCGCAACGCCTGCTCCGACAACGACGATCTCGAAGTCCTTCGTTTCGGAGATATCGCTCTCGGGTATGGCAGCGGGCGGATTCTCCCATGAGGGGAGTGTGCTTTCTCCTTGTGAGGCGTCTTTCCCGTTTGACGGGGCGTCTGTGGAAGGCGAGCATCCTCCCAGAACGCCCAATGCTCCGACGCCAACTGCACTGAGTGCGGCGCCCTTCAAGAACCCGCGTCGATCCAAAGAACCGTGTATTGCCTTCATTGGTTTCCCTCTCTTTCGTTTCCCTAACCCTTTGTCTGTCGGCTTTGCAACAGGGTGTCGAGATCAATAGTTCCCTGTTCGTCCGATAAGGAAAGAATAGGGGGAGTCGATGCGGCGTTCTTCACCGAAGCGGTGGGATCGTCTACCGCATTCGGTGTGATTTTGGGCCAAGGAGGTTTAAGGGCAGAGGGCGGGGACGGTTTTGTCGGGGCCGCCATTTTGGCTTGCGGGATTGCCTCGCGAGCGTTGCTCTCTGCGGAAGCACGTGTTTTTGATTCTGAAGTTGAAGGACGCAGCGGCCCGGTTCGAACTGAGTTCGTCGAGATCCGTGCATATCGAATACGTCTTGCAACTGTCTGGACACAGCGTCCTGCATTATACTTACGATTAGCGAAAAGGTAATGGAAATAATCGCCCTTGTACGTTTTGGACTCAGGGTCCGGGTCGTCGCATTCCGTTGTTTCGAGACGCACTCCGAATAGGATAGGAGTAGGTGACCATGCCGGCAACCGAAGAAGAGGCTTTTCAGGACGAAGCGATCGAGCTGACGCGCGAGCTTTGGCGCGCATACCTCATCAATCGATCCGACGAGGGAGACCAGGCCATCGCGCGTGTTCTCGATATCGAGAATCTTTCCGTTATCGGAACGGGTCGTCACGAGTTCTGCTCGACGGCAGAGCAGTTTTTCGAAAACCTGACGAACGACCGTTCCGAAGCGGGCGATGTCGTATTCGATATTCTGGACGAATATTACGAAGCGCGCGTGATCGATCCTGACGTGTGCCTTGTTTTCGGCACGCTCTGGGTGCGCGAGCGTCCGAGCGAACCGAAGCTGCTGCTTGTGGAGATGGATACGCGCTTCAGCATTCTGTATCGCAGAGTCGGAAATGCGTTGAAGCTTGTCCATCTCCACCATTCGACGCCGAACCTCGACCAGAGGATCAACGAGTTTTATCCCAAGACTGCAACCGAACGGGCCAACGCGGCGCTCGAGTATTCCAAAGAGCTCGAACGACGTGCCGATCTTGATTCGATGACCAGCCTTTACAACCGCATGGCTTTTGAGCGGCTGGTTGACGAGCGGCTTGCGCGGGGCGCTTCCAGCGCTGTATTCTGTATGATCGATCTCGATGATTTCAAGGCGGTCAACGATACGCTCGGCCATCTGGCGGGCGATCGCGTCATCATCGATTTCGCCGATGCCCTCCGCGGCGCCTTCCGGGATGATTCGATCATCGGGCGCGTGGGCGGCGATGAATTCGCAGTGATGCTGTGCGACAGGGCAAGCGCTTCCAATGCCGAGCGGCTTGCGACGCGGCTTATCGAAGCGTGGGCGGAACACGGTTCGGATCAGCCGATCCCGTTCAGCTGCTCGATCGGCATGGCGAAAGTGGGCGGCTTCGGCGATTTCCAAGAGCTGTACCGCGCCGCCGATGAGGCGCTGTACGCAAGCAAGCGAAACGGAAAAGGGCGATGGTCCTGGTACGACTAGGGGATATCCTGCCAAGATGGAAAATCCCCCCGCAGCACCATACGCTCTTGTGATAGAGTTAACCCATTATGAACATGACTCCAGAACAATTCACGCTCGTCAAAGAGCAGTTCAAAACGCTGAAAGAGCGTTCTGACTTCTATGCCCGCAAATTCGAGGGCATCGATCTTGGGGATGTGCAGACCCAGGAAGATTTTGAGAAGCTGCCGTTTTCCGAAAAGGACGATCTGCGAAGCGCCTACCCGCTTGGCTTGCAGGCCGTGCCCGACGAGGAGATCGTGCGCATCCATTCTTCGAGCGGCACCACGGGAACGCCCGTCATCATTCCCTACACCCAGCAGGATGTTACCGATTGGGCCATCCAGTTCGCTCGCTGCTACGAAATGGCTGGCATCACGAACAAGGACCGCATCCAGATCACGCCGGGATACGGATTGTGGACGGCGGGCATCGGATTCCAGCTCGGAGCCGAGCGCCTCGGCGCCATGGCCATTCCCATGGGTCCAGGCAACACCGACAAACAGCTTCAGATGATGCAGGATCTTAAGAGCACGGTCATCACGGCTACGAGTTCGTATGCCCTGCTGTTGGCAGAGGAGATCGGCAAGCGCAACCTGCGCGATAAGATCTGCCTGCGCAAGGGCGTTATCGGGTCGGAACGCTGGGGCGATAAGATGCGCCATCGCATCGCCAACGAGCTTGGCGTGGAGATTTACGACATCTACGGGCTCACCGAAGTGTACGGCCCGGGCATCGGCATTTCGTGCGACGAGCATCACGGCATGCATATCTGGTCCGATTACATCTACATCGAAGTGGTCGATCCCGATACGGGTTGCACCCTCCCCGATGGCGAAGTGGGCGAGCTCGTGCTGACCACGCTGCGCAAGCAGGGTGCACCGCTCATCCGCTACCGCACGCACGATCTCACGCGGATCATTCCCGGCGATTGCGCCTGCGGCTCTGCACATCCCCGCATCGACACCCTTGTCGGCCGCACCGACGACATGGTGAAGGTGAAGGGCTGCAACATGTTCCCCGCCCAGATCGAGGAAGTCATCAAAATTACGGACGGCGCCTCTTCCGAATATCAAGTGATGATCGAAAACATCAGCGGAAAAGACATCCTGACGGTGTTGTTCGAGACGGAGCTCGAAGGCGAAGCGAAGGAGCGTTGCGAAGAAGAGCTCTCGATGATCTTCAAGGCGAAGATCGGTTGCACGCCCGATGCGAAGGGCGTTCCCATGGGGGAGCTACCCCGTTCTGAAAAGAAGACCAAGCGCATTTTCGATAGCCGGTACTGACGTACCCGTTAGACATGCGAGCAAAGACGAACCCCGACGTTGCAAACGAGCGACGTCGGGGTTTTATGCATGGGGCGCTTGCCTGATCTTTTTTCCCAGCATGTCTAACATGCGGCGGCGCCCTCCTTTTCCCATCATGCCCGATGTGCGGCTTTCGATGCATCGGGCATAGAGCACATCGTCTGAACAATTATACTAAAGCAAGGAGTGAGGGGAAGCCTTTCTGCCTGCTGCTGCCTGGCCTGATGCAGGGATCGAACCGTCCGAGCCTTCTCTGTCCTTGGATGATTGCGCCGTCGTTCTTTTTCGAGCATAATATAGTCAACGAGAATCGTGCCCTTTCGCGGCACGCATTGCCTTGCAGGCGCCCTGGGCGAAAAGTCCGGTGGACGGGGCCTGCGATCAGACATCATACATACGCCAGCGCCGTTTCGGCGGGTCGCTTCGCGTTTCCTTCAATGCGGGCGCCCGAAGCGACGCGCACGGAGGCACGAAGGAGGAACGCCATGGGCTGGAAAGACGAGATGAGAGAATGCGCGAGGACTCTCGAGGATTTGGGCGATCGCCTGCAGCTTGACGAAGGTGCGCGTTCGAGGATGTCGGAAATCCTCGAACGCGCACCCATGGCTGTGCCGCCGTACTATCTGTCCCTCATTGATTTCGATGATCCCGAAGATCCCATCGGCAGGCTCGCCATCCCGTCGTTGCGCGAGGAAGACCAATCGGGCAGCCTCGACACGTCGGGCGAGGCGGACAACACGGTTGCTGTCGGGATTCAGCACAAGTACCGCGAGACCGTTTTGATGCTTTCCACCAACGAATGCGCCATGTACTGCAGGCACTGCTTTCGCAAGCGGCTCGTCGGCCTTCCCGATGAGGGAACCGCCCGCGACCTCGAGGCGATCGAAGCGTATCTGCTCGAGCACGACGAGGTCACGAACGTGCTCGTGAGCGGTGGAGACGCCCTTATGTGCTCCAACGAACGAATCGATTCCATCCTGGGGATGCTCGCCGGCATCCCGCATCTCGACTTCATCCGCATCGCAACGCGCGTGCCCGTCACGCTGCCGTCCCGCATAACAACCGACGGCGAACTGCGCAGCATCCTCGAGAGGCGTCGGGCGGAGAAGCAGATCTTCATGGTTACCCAGTTCGACCATCCGCGCGAGGTCACGCCCGAGGCCGCCGAGGCCGTCGGGGCGGTTCTTGGCCTCGGCATTCCCGTGCGCAACCAAACGGTGCTCCTGCGCGGCGTCAACGACGATGCCGAGGTGCTCGGGAGCCTGTTTCGGAAGCTGACGTCCATCGGTGCCGAACCGTACTACGTGTTCCAATGTCGCCCAGTGTCGGGTGTAAAAAGCCAGTTCCAGGTTCCCCTGAGAGAGGGTTGCCGCATCGTCGAGGGTGCGAAGGCGCTGCAGAACGGCCTGGGGAAGTCGTTTCGGTACTGCATGTCGCACGTGACGGGCAAGATCGAGATACTTGGCGAGCTGGACGGAGGCCGAATGGCGTTCAGGTACCACGAGGCGAAGGATCGTGCCGATCTTGGCCGTCTGCTCGTCCGCGAGGTTTCCGACGACCAGGCGTGGTTCGATTAGCCGCTCGAGGGCGGTTCGGCGTAGAAGCAAGGCCTTGGGCCGCGTGCAGTGGGCTCGCCTGCCCGACCTGCGCGGCGAGGTGTTTCGGAACGCTCGAAACACCTCGCTATTGTTTCGAGTTCTCGTTATAGGGAGAAATCCGCCACGGCGCTGAGCGCTGCCGTGTAGCCGAACGTGCAACCGCGATGCAGGTTTCCGCCGTAGTACGAGGCCGACGGGCGCACGATGTTGTAATTGCCGGCCGTCTCGCCTGCCGCGTACAAGCCAACGATGGGCTGATTGTCGCCGTCTACAACGCGAGCGCAATCGTCGATGACGAGGCCGCCGTAGGTGTTTTTGACGTTGGGGATCGTTTCGAAGATATAGAAGGGGCCCTCCTCGAGCGCGATCAGCGAATCTTCTCCTTTTCCGAAGTCTTCGTCGATGCCCGTCGCGCAGAACCCGTTGTACCGCTTTATCTGCTCGGCGACCACCTTTGGATCGAGTCCTGCTTTCTCGGCGGCTTCTTCGACGGTTTCTCCTTTGAAGACGACCTCCCCCTGTTCAGCCATGCGCTCGAGTTCTTCGTTGTTGCTGTCGGTCACGTACGTGGCGTAGTTGCCGTAGTAGAGGATGTCGTCGCTTTCCAGGATGGCCTTATTGGCAACGCAGTAGACGGTGTTCTCGTCTGTGTCGAAGTATGCGCGCGCCGCATTCGACCCCTCTTTCCAAAAGCGAACGCCGTCGGTGTTCAGCCAGACCATGCCTGGCGTGTTGTGCTTGATCTCCCTCATGACGCTTTGGCCGTTGCCCTCGAGAACCGGCAGGGTGCCGCCGTCGGTGCGGCAGAAGTCCATATCGTGCAGTACTGCGCCGATCTTGACCGCGGCATCGAACATGTTTCCGATGGATGAGGGGCTGCCCGAACGCGCCCAGCGGGCGTAGAGCTGAGAGAGCATTTCCTCGTTGGCGCAATATCCGCCGCACGACAGGATCGTGGCGGGCGCGCTGAACTCTTCGCCGGCTTCGGTGCGCACGCCTGTCACCTCTCTTGCGTCGTTCGTGACGAGCTCGGTCGCTTTGGTGTTGAGCAGATAGACCATTTGACCCTTGTCGACGAATTCTTGGATACTGGCGGCGGTATCTTCGAAGATGCTCAGGCCTCGCTGCTCATGGGAAATCACATACGCCGCAAAGTAATCAACCTCTTCGGTCGCATTGCCGGTGGATGCTGCATTGGCGTGCGCCCCGACACCGTCTCCGATCGGTCCGCCTTCAATCCATTCGGCGCCGTATTTCGTGAGCATGTCCAAGGCAGGGCCGCTGTTGTACGCTGCCACGTATGAGAGCTCGGGTCGAAACGTAGATTCGTCGCCGTCCAAAAACCATGCGTACAACTCGTCGGGGTTCGTTTCGTAGCCGTACTTCGGCAGCGTTTCGCCACCCGCGGCTGCGCAATAGCCGCCGCTGTACATGGTCGAGCCGCCGAAGTGACTGTTGTGATCCAGAACGAGGACTTTGGCTCCTCGGTCGGCGGCGGTGAGCGCAGCGGTGATTCCCGTGATGCCGGCTCCGACCACGATGACATCGGGATCGAAATCCGCGATGTCACCGGAGGCGTTCGCCGGCGCGGGGGTCGTGGCGTCTTCGCTGAACATCTTCTTGTTTGCGCCCGCCTGCGTGAGCGCGTCGCGGATCGCTTCCTTCATGGTGGTTGTGGTGATCGTGGCGCCGGTGATGCTGTCGACCTCCGTTGTTTGGTGCTTCACGACATTTGCGGCGATCGTGCTTTGGGCTCGCTGTCCCATATACATGGATTCGTGGGTGCTCGCGATGCGTACGTCAAGGATGGCTTCTTCGGAAACATCGACTTCGATGGTGTACGGACCGTAAAGTCCTTCGACCGAGGCGCTGTAGGTTCCTGGTGTCATCTTGGCTTCAGTAGGTTTTGTGTTGGGCGGCGTACAGCCGCTCATCAGACTCAGTGCGAGTATTCCTGCTCCTGCGACGAAGTGTCGGCGGCTTAGAGAGCCGGCTTTGAAGGCGTTACTGGTCATGTTTTCCTCCTCATGTAGGGAAGACTCTTGCGCTCTTTGCGTCTTCCGCGTTTCGTACAGTGCGCCCCGGCGGGGGCTTGGCAACGTGCATTATGTGTGTGTTGCTCCGCCTCTCGCATCGGGCAAATAACAGCAAATGCCGAGATGGTTGTGATATCATGCACTTTGTCCGATGCAGGATCGAGAGGGTTGGATAGATGTCGAAGGCCCGGAAGGCTTCTTTGATGGCGCTTGCGGCGCTCGTGCTTGTAGGTATTTGGGTCGACATAACCGGGTACCTCGATGTGTTCTCGAGTCCTTCGGCTACGAGCCATTCGCAGGAGATCGCTCACTACGCGTGCTATGCGGGCCGCATCGCGATGGCCGCCGCCTTCCTTTTGTTCCCCCGCCAGCTCAACTGTCCGCTCGAGCGCTCCGTCCCCCTTATGCTTTGCTGCATGGTTGGCGGCACGATGCTGTATTCGTTCGGGTTCCATCAATCTTTGTTCGACCCTCAGTTTGTGGCGGCAGCAGGATCGGCGCTCATCGGCGTGGGGCATATCTGGATCGTTTCCTCCATCTATCTTTACCTGATGGGTGTATGTGGGAAGCGCGAGGCTCTTTATGTGCTTGTGGCGGCGCAAATCGCCGAGCGCATTCTCGTTGAAGTGCTCAATTCTCTGCTGACGGATGCGTCCCTTATCGTCTGGTCGTATCTGCTGCCCATTGCAACCGCCTGCGTTCTTGCCGTTTCGAACCGCATGCTCGTGCGCTATCGCATAGTCCGCGACGAAAAACCCGATGCCGACCAACGGGGGTCGGTTCGGGCGTACTTCGTCACTCTGTGCGTAATGTGCGGTATCGGCCTTGTAGCATGCGGAGCGATGAGCACAGTGGGCATATGGGGCAAAGCGGGTACGGGACAGTTTGCGGGCGAGGGGGAGCAGCTCGTAACGGCGCTCGTCGAATGCCTGATCGTGGTGCTTTGCTGCCGTGCGACATTCATCGCGTCATGCGAAAAGCCTTTGGCTCTGCGATATCAGAGCTCTCTTCTTGTGCTGGTTACTGGGTTTGTGCTGATGTCGTCGCGCCAATTGCTGGTTCCCGTGCCCGAGGAGCTTGTAAACTCTCTGCTTGTGGCGATCGAAAACTACGCGCATATACTGTTCTGGGTTGTCGCGCTCGATGCGGCACGCTCGCTCGGTTGGCCGGCCTACCGCTCTTTCGGCGTCGGATTGGTGTCTTGCAGCATGACGGGTCTCGCATGGAGCTTTTTCCTGGAGCATCATGTGATTGCGGCCGAGTCTGCCGTATTCGTGGTGTTCTATCTTCTCCTTGTCGTCTGCATCGTTTATCCTCAGGTGTTCAACCGAGTCAACATGCGCTCGTCCAGCGATGAGGGTGCGATCAACGAATTCGCCCTTCAGGGCGAGCAACGGTTGGACGCGGGCGTGAACGGGAGAGCGCTGAAGCTTGCTCTCGAACAGCGGTGCGCCCACGTGGCGGAGGACTACGGACTCTCTGCTCGGGAGGGGGAGGTACTCGTTCTTCTCGTAAAAGGGGACACGCGGCAAAACATGTGCAAGACGTTGCAGTTGTCGGAGGGGACAGTCAAGACCCACCTGACCCATATCTATGACAAGCTGAACATCCATTCGCGTACCGAACTGCTCGAAATAGTCTACGATGCGGAGGCGGGAAGGGGGTAGAGATGGCCCCTATGCCCTGCGAGGGACGCTGCGGTACGCTTTCGTCGGTCTCTTCCTCCCGTCGGAGAATACGAGCGTGACGAGCGGATCCGTATTGATCATGGAGCACCTGAGGGCGGCCTGCTCTGTGCTTAGCGAAAGTCCGGGCGGTGGGATCGGGGTCGACGTGGCGGTGTTGACGATGCGGGCATCCACAAGCCGGTTAATCGCGAATTTTAAAAGCCGGATGGCGACCATGCGCGGATCTGCCGACTGGTCTAAGTAGTGTATCCGAATTTGTTAACAGGGATCAGCCGGATCACGTTTTTCAGTTAACGTAGTTTAACGATGCGATAAGAAAGACGGCTGCAGGCCGATACGGCGCCATCGCTCATCGATCGGATATCGCCGGCTCGCTCTGTATGTGGTCCGCTCGGTTCGTGCGCGAAATTCTCAAACGGTTTGCGCTTTATTGTGATAAAGTAAGCGACGTGCTATCGACAGCGGAACATATCACCTTCGCTTCGGCGGTCTCGCAGGCCGTCGCTTCCCCTTATGCACAGACTTCGTACTATTACTATTATTCCTATCGATACCTGTAGCACATGGGTTTGCCTCGTGATGCTGCGGTCGTAGGTTCATTCCCTGCGCCGAACCGCGCATCCGCACAGAGCAAAGGCAAAATCATGTGCGCCTCTCAGTCCGAGTACGTATCGAATCGATAGGAAACCCCATGATCGAAAAAGTGTTAATGGTCCTCATATTCGTCGGCGTTGCGGTGGGCGTCGGCATCTATTGCCGAAAGCATACGTCGAGCGTCGACGGATTCATTCTCGGCGGCCGCAACGTGGGTCCGTGGCTCTCTGCATTTGCTTTCGGAACGAGCTATTTCTCGGCGGTTATCTTCGTCGGGTATGCCGGGCAGTTCGGCTGGAAGTACGGTATCGCAGCCGTATGGATCGGCATCGGCAACGCCATCCTCGGCAGCCTGCTTGCCTGGTGGGTGCTCGGTCCGCGAACGCGTGAGGTGACGCATCGGCTTAAGGCCTCCACGATGCCGGAATTCTTCGGCGAGCGTTTCAAGAGCAAGGGTCTGCGCATCGCATCGGCCGCCATTATCTTCGTGTTTCTCATTCCGTACACCGCAAGCGTCTACAACGGTCTCTCGCGTTTGTTCGGTATGGCATTCGGGCTGCCCTACGAGGTATGCGTGATCGGAATGGCGGTTGTCACCTGCGTGTATGTGGTGCTTGGCGGGTACATGGCAACGGTTGTGAACGATTTCATCCAAGGTATCGTGATGCTGTTCGGCATCGTTGCGGTTATCGTTGCGGTGCTTGTGAACAACGGCGGCTTTACCGAGGCCATCAACCAGCTCTCGTTCATACCTGCAGAAACATCCGAGATGGCAGGTCCCTTCGTCAGCTTGTTCGGACCCGACCTTTTCAACCTGATCGGCGTCATCATTCTCACGAGCCTGGGAACGTGGGGTCTGCCCCAGATGGTGCAGAAGTTCTACGCGATCAAGAGCGGACCCGCCATCAAGCAGGGTGCGATCATCTCCACTGTGTTCGCGATGATCGTGGCGGGCGGCAGCTACTTCCTCGGCGGGTTCGGACGCCTGTATGGCGATCAGGTCGAGATGACCGCGGCGGGTACGCCGGTGTACGACAGCATCATTCCCACCATGCTTTCCACGCTGCCCGATTTGCTCATCGGCATCGTGATCGTGCTCGTGCTCTCGGCTTCGATGTCGACGCTTTCCTCGCTCGTGCTCACCTCGTCCTCGACGCTCACGCTCGACCTCATCAAAGACAATATCGTGAAAGATATGAGCGAAAAGAAGCAGCTTCTGTACATGCGCGTGCTGCTCGTGGTGTTCGTAGTGGTGTCGGCGGTTATGGCTCTTGTGCAGTACAATTCGTCGATTACGTTTATCGCTCAGCTCATGTCTATATCCTGGGGCGCTCTCGCCGGCTCGTTTCTCGGTCCGTTTTTCTGGGGGCTGTATTCGGGACGCATCTCGAAGGCGGCCGTGTGGGCGAGCTTTATCGTGGGCGTGGGGCTGACCACGGGCAACATGATTGCGGGTTTTGTTGGTACGCCGTTCATCGAATCCCCTATCAACTGCGGGGCCCTTGCCATGGTTCTTTCGCTCGTCATCGTGCCGCTCGTGAGCCTTGTCACGCCGAAGGTTCCCTTCGATGTTGATCCGCCGCACCCAGAGGGTGCGATCGACCGCGAATACGTGCACGAAATCGAGGACTAAGGTTTGCGGCAGCGCTTCGGAGGCGTTTGCGTGCGTAATGCTATCGAGAGTCGTTCGGTCCCATGCCGACCGTTTCGGCTTTCGAAGCTTTGCGGCTCAAGCGAGACTTCAAAGCGCTGCTCGGCATGTTCCGCACAAGCCGCCACCTTCTCGAATGGCCGAAATTGCGGGGTTTCTCCTTCTTGTTGCGGGTCATCCCCGCTATACTGATTCGCATTGAACTGCGTGGTTTGCGAAAACCGTTCTATGTTTCGGATGGCATAGCCTGGCTGTTGCGGCACGATGGGCAGGGGCACCCGAAAGGGAGATCGGGATTGCGGATCGCGATTTGGTACCGTATCGATTAAGGGGAATCATATGGAAGGCTTTGACCTTATCAGCACTGGTATATGGTCGATCATTCCACCTATCCTGGCTTTAGGCCTCGCGCTTATCACCAAAGAAGTGTATTCTTCGTTGGCGATCGGCGTATTCGTGGGTATGATCATCTACCAATTCACGCTCAACGGTGCTGGCTTCGAACAGCTCATCTCGTCGTTTACGATGGTGCCGCAGATGATGGCTGAGCAGATAGCCGGGAACGGGGCGCTGATCTTATTCCTTGCGTTGTTGGGGGCGCTCGTCGTAGTCATTGCGGCGGCAGGCGGCTCCAGGGCGTACGGCGAATGGGTGTCGACCCACATCAAGAATGCGAAGATGGCCCAGATCCTCACGGCTGCACTCGGTATCATCATCTTCGTGGACGACTACTTCAACTGTCTGACGGTTGGCGCGGTCATGCGTCCGGTAACCGATCGCTTCAACATCAGTCGCGAAAAGCTTGCGTGGATCATCGATTCGACCGCGGCTCCCGTTTGCATCATCGCCCCGGTCTCTTCGTGGGCGGTAGCGGTTGGCGGCTATCTGGGCGAAGGCGGCTTCTCCACGTTTGTGGCTTCGATCCCGTACAATTTCTACGCACTGCTTACGATTGGCTTCGTCTTCTTCATGTGCATCACCAATCTCGATTTCGGGCCGATGAAGACCGCCGAGCTCGAGGCACATCGTTCGATGGCCGACAAGCAGCGCATCCCGGGCGATAAGGTGCTCAAGTCGGTTGCGACGGCGGGTATTCCGAAGGGAGCCGATCCGGATAACACGCCTCCGTACGAGAACGACCTGCCGACCGTGGTAGCCGAGGAAAGCGAAGTACTCGATGCGGCGGCGCAGACGATCGATGATTTCAAGGGCATCAAAGTGTCTGACAAGGGCAAGGTGTTCGATCTCATCATCCCCATCGTCGTTCTTATCATCTTCTCGATTCTGGGAATGCTTTACGTGGGCGGGTTCTTCGAGGGCGTCGAATTCGCCGAGGCCGTGGGCGTCGATCCCGTATCGGGCCTGTGCATCGGCGTGTGCGTATCGCTTGTCGTGGCGGCTGCGATGTTCCTTCCGCGCGGGCTTACCACGCTGGCCGGCTACATGGAGGGCATTGCCGAGGGCGTTCGTTCCATGGTCGGTGCGATCATGATCCTCGTTCTTGCTTGGAGCTTGGGCGGAACGTGCCGCTACCTTCTGGGAACGGGCGAATTCGTGAGCGGTTTCCTGAACAGCGTTGGCGTCGATCTCGCATTTTTGCCTGCGGTTATCTTCCTCGTCGCGGCGTTCATCGGGTTTTCGATGGGCACCTCTTGGGGCACGATCGCGCTTATCCTTCCCATCGTGATCGGCGTTTTCCCGGCCGAGACCTCGCTGTTCCTCGTGGCGGTCGGCGCGACGCTTGGCGGAGCGGTTTACGGCGATCACGTGTCTCCCATTTCGGATACGACGATCCTCTCGTCGGCCGGCGCGCAGTGCAACCATCTGCGCCATGTGGCAACGCAGCTTCCGTACGCGACGCTTGTCATGGTCGTGTGCTTCGTGTGCTACATCATCGCGGCGTTCATCGGCAATCCGTGGATTCCGCTTGTCATCGGTGCGGCGGCAATCGTGATTGCGGTCATCGTTTTGGCGAAGACCGGCGTGAAGCTTCCGGGCGGCAAGAAGAAGGCTGCATAGAAGCCGCAACCCGCATAGTCACAAGCCTTGGGGCCGTCGAAGCGATTCGGCGGCCCTTCGTTTGCATGAGCTTCTTGACCAGGAAAAACGATTGCGGAAAAACGATTACCACGTTTCGTGCGACACCCTTGAACCTTTTCGTGCGACAGCAAACTCCTCGTGAGTATCTATAGTTTCCATCGTTGCCGCGGCGCATTGGCCGCAAGGCAGCGATGGATGCAAACGATTTGAGAGGAGCTTCCGTGGAGGGAAGAAAACTATTCAGCAGAAGGCAATTCGTTGCAGGCGTGGCGGTTCTCGGCGGCACGCTTGCACTGACCGCATGCGGCGCGAACCCGAAGACCGAGAATCCGACGAGTGGTTCGAGCGACGCAGGCGCAGAGGCGAAGGAAACCGATATCGTCATCATCGGATCGGGCCTTGCCGGTTCAGCGTGCGCCCGCGCGGCGGCGCTTGGCGGCGCCAAGGTTACGCTTGCGGACAAGGCACCGTTCTACATGTCGACGTTTCTCACCTCGCTTGGCAATGTTTCGATCGCCCAGGTTCCCGAAAACAAGGAGTACTGGCAATTCGAAGACGGCGAACCCGACACGATGGAGGCTTTCACCGAGCGCTATAAGGCGGCAACCGAAATCGGAAAGGTCGATGCACCGTATCCGGATTACGAGCGCATGCAGCGCATGATGGAAGAAAGCTGCAAGACCATCGATTGGGTGAACGAGCTCGGCATCGGTTTCAAGGAGTCGTTTACCAAAGAGCAGGTGGGCACCGATACGGTGAAGCCCGACGCGCCGACCGACCCTTCCATCAAGGCGGGCCAGGATGTTGCCGATGCATTCCAGGCCGAACTCGAGAACCTCGGCGTCGAGATCATGCTCTCGACCGAGGCAACCAAGCTCTTGCAGGATGGCGATACCGTTGTCGGCATCACGGTCAAGAACGGGAAGCAGGAACAGGATATCAAGGCGAAGGCCGTCGTGCTTGCCGTGGGCGGCTTCGGGGGCAGCGACGAGTACCGCGACGAACTCGTTCCCGCTATCAACAAGATGGGCTTCCAGTATCTCGGTAATGCCATGAACACCGGCGATGGCATGACCATGGGCAAAGCGGTCGGTGCTGCGCTCTACGACGACTGCTGGGTCATTCCCAACGTCATCATGCCGACCCGCACGCTCACCGAGGCCGAGCCCGGTTTTGCGAAACTGTGCGATACGGGCATGGAAGGCGCTGCAGCATCCGCGAAAATGCTCGTCGATGCCTCGGGTAAGCGCTTCGTGAACGAGGCGGGTCCGACCACCGCGCTTGCAACTGCGATGACCGATAATGCCGCTGGTCCGTACTATGTGCTGTTCGACAGCTCGAATGCCGATGTGGCGGCCCTTATTGAAAAGGGCATCGATACCGGCGATGTGCTCAAGGCCGAAAGCATCGAAGAGCTAGCTGCTGCAGCCAACGCCGCTGCGCTCGCCGACACGTTCGCCACCTATCAGGCGGCTGCCGAAGCGGGCGTCGACGGCGAGTTTAACAAGAAAGCCGAGATGCTCGTGCCGTATCAGGACGGCCCGTACTACCTCGTTTCGTTCGTACCGTCGTTCGTGGCAACGATGGGCGGCGTGCGCACCAACGGCGATTGCCAGGTGATCCGCGAAGACGAATCGACCATCGAAGGCCTGTACGCTATCGGCGAATGCACGCATCGCTACATGTACAATCGCAGCTTCGTGCGCCATTGCTCGAATTCGAGCGCGTTGACGATGGGTCGTTTGACCGGAACGGCGCTGGCCGAGGCATAGGCTTTTCCGCACCACCCTCCTCCCTTGCGAGCCGCTGCGATCATCGTGGCGGCTCGTTTGTTTGAGCGGTGAAGCGCGTAGAATGGGCGATGGCGAAGAGGTCTTCTAGCCGCGCAGTCGCCGAGCCTCCATCGTCTCCATGAGGTCGAGCAGCTCTTGGCGCGAATGGACGCTCATCTTCGCGTATGCCCGCCGCAGGTGGGTTTTAACCGTGTGCTCCGACAGCACGAAGTAGTCGGCGATGTAGCGTGCGCTGCGCCCTGCCGAGAACTCGCGGATGATCTCGACTTCGCGATCCGATAGGCTGTACGTTTCGCTCAGCAGATCAAGCGCGGCCTCGGTCGCATCGGCTTGGGCGGCAGCAGAGTCGGTCAGCTCGTCGGGAGCATCGTCGAGCCGGTGCTCCTTCTGCTTGGCGCTGTACCGCAGATAGCTTGCGAAAATAAGCGAAACGGTGACGACGAGAACCCAAATGGCAACGATGGTGACGTTGTGCGGCTCCAAGGCAAGCGGCTCGAAGAGAAGCTGCGCAAGCAGCCGCCCTGCGGCGATCGAGAGGCGTGCGACGCCCAAAGCCAACCCGAGCAAAAAGAAAGCCGGCAGCTTGCGCTCGTAGGCTTCGCTGATGAACGTGAGCCACAAGAGCACGTAAAACGACATGAGAAACGTCGTGAGCATAGCCCCTGCCAAATAGCCGTCGCCTCCATCGAGGCTTCGGTACAGCAGAATCGAAGCGAGGCAGAGCGCGGCTATCGGGCAGATATAGTCGATGTTGGCTTTCTTCAGCTTCAATACGGCAAGGATCGCACACATGGCGATCGATACGCCGATGGCGAGCCATGCGGTGAGATCGGTTTGCGCGTACTGCAGATCGGAGAAGATGTCCATCTGAATGATGAACCCGCATACGAGCGAGAATACGAGCGTGCTGGCCACGGCGCGTCGCGTGCGCGAAAACGCCTCAGCCATCGATGTCTTCGGCGCAACGGTTTCCTTCATGCGCTGCGCGATCGCTTGGTTGTGCACGAGGCAGTAGTACAACATGATGGCCGAAGCGACGAATACGACGAGGAGGACGATCTGGCGATAGCCGGGGAACAGCGCGCTCGACACAGGCTGGATGAGCGTATCGATGAGGTAGCCGAGTGCGATCATCACAAGCGAATGGAACGGACGGTAGCTCGTGAATACCTGCATCCAGCACAGGATCATAAGCGCCCAACCCATTCCGGAGGCCGCCTGCATGAGGACGAGCACGATATCCGATTGGCTTCCCGAGACGATGAGCGCTGCGTATACTGCTGCGACGCCGATGCCCGTCCAGAAGAGCTTGAATGTGCTTTCGATGCGCACGAAGTACGACATGAGCGCAACGGCAAGAAACGTGCAGCCGTCAAACGCGAGGCCGACCAGAGCGAAAGGGCTTGAACTGTACGGTCCCGAATTGAGGTCGAGCAGGCGCGCGCCTTGCAGAAAGCCGAAGCCGACAGTGGCAATCAGGGCGAGGGCCAGCGTGTTCTTGTCGAACAGCTTCGGGCGGTTTTCATCCCTGCCGGTCGCATTTGCGTTTGCGCCTGCATTCGCATTCATGCTCATTCGCTTACGATTCTCGGGAGTTTTTGATCGTGCAGGTCGCACGGAACCTCATCGATGCGCTGCTCCTCGAAAGCGACGCCGACGACGATCGCATTGTCTCGGAGGTTCGGGAGAAACTTATCGTAGTTGCCTCCTCCGTATCCCAGTCGGCTGTTTTTGCTGTCGAAGGCCACGAGCGGCACGACGACCATATCGAGCAACGGCGGATCGACTGCGGGAAAGGGGGAGATATCCGGATCGTCGGTATCGAACGATCGCAGGGGGCGGTCGAGAAATGCAACGCCGCCGAGTTCGTACTGCTCGCGCGAAACCTCTCGAAACACCATGGTCGGGCCTTTGCCCTCCGACGTGGGAGAAGGGCGCATCATGCAGGGAAAGCATGCGGAAAGCCCGCGATCGTACACCGTTTCGATGAAGCGGTCGATCGAGACCTCGCTTTTCATGGATTGGTAGAGCGCAACCGCGAAGGGTTTCTGATGGTAGCAGACCCCGGGTTCTCCCGTTACGTTTTCGTACGAGCGAAGTGCGTCGTCGAGGATCGAGGCGAGCTCGCTGCAAATCGAGCCGCACTTCTCGGCGCGCTCTTCCGCCGCGATGCGGTCTCTTGCTTCGAGGGCTGAAGCCCTTGCTGCCATCTTGTCCATTCCCACCTCCGTTGTGCCTACGATAGCATAGTGCTCGAAGGTTTGCGACGCAACGGCTCCGTCGTTCGGTATGGCGAAGCGATCGCTTTCGTTTCCGGGCGGCGCAACGGCTCTGCCGCGCCTTGCGGAACACCGCCGGGGGAGGGAGGCTGTGCGTCCAGCTAGACTATCCATCCGTCTGTCCATCCATCCATCCATCCATGAGGGCGGCTGCCCCTATGGCCCAATAATATGCAATATCATACTAAACAGGTCAGAATTATGGAGATATTGCTAATAATGTAACTCTTTCCCATCTATTTGTCAGAAAATGAGGGAAATTGCTTGCGGAAGAACTTACATTCCGTGTAGACTTCGATGCGGTAAGGAAAGAGGTTGTGAATCATGTGCAGATCCGCAGGTCGGATTACGGTATCGAAGGCGCCTGCGCCGATGGGCCTGGATGAATGAGAGAGACGCTGTGGCGTCTTCGCTTGTTTCAGGGCAATGATTAGCGAAACGCTTATCGATTGCGTTCGTCATGCAACCGAAACGAAAGCTCTTTCGCGTGCAGCGCGGAAGCCGCACCCGTCTGGGAAGAGACGGCGTGCAACGGTCTAACGTCGGAAACGGCAGAAAGTGGGGAAAGGATGCAGCTCAAAGCTTCTACGGATTATGGAATCCGCACCATCCTCTATTTAGCGGCGGAAAGAAGCGTGCGTTCTTCGAAAGAGATCGCCCGTGAAATGTCAATCCCTCGAGATTACCTCATCCAGCTCGCGCAGCTTTTGCGCAACGCCGGCCTCATCGAGGCGAAGCCGGGCAAGCACGGCGGTTATGCGCTTGCACGCGATGCTTCGGACATCACGCTTTTGGAGATAATCTCTGCGATGGAAGATGCCATCAAGGTCGATGAATGCTCAGGCGATCAGAGCACCTGCGATCGCGACCCCGCCGACTGCAACCAGTTCTATCCCGAAGAGGATTCGTCGGGCAAGAGCGAAGGCAGCGAGAAGGCGTGCAAGGTACGTCGCTCCTATGCGCTTATCCAGGAGAGTTTCAACGCATACCTCAACAGCCTGACGGTCGATCTTCTGCTCGATTGCGCCCGCGAAGCGCATTGCAGCATCGAGTATCTGTCGAAGAAGCTGTCGGAGGAGAGCACTCGGTTGGCCGAGCTGGCAGCATAGTCGCTTGCCGTAAGCGGCGCGCGGAATCTTATCGTTGCTGCCTGCAGCAAAACGCTGCGTTCGGTGCGCTTGCGACATGCGCTTCTTTGTTGCTTGTTGCGATACGAGAGGCGACCCTGGGTTTTGCCCGGGGCCGTTTTGCGTGCAGGCGATGAGTGCAGCATGCCGGCTTGCGCGATGCCGCACCTGTTAGGCGCTTGCGTGTGCTCGCCGATTGCGGCTAGGAGCCGAAAGGCGGCCAAACTGCACGGTTTTTGCCAGATTCATACATCGGCGTTTTGCTTTCCTTTCCAATGCTCCTGCCTGCGGCTCTGTGAACAGGGCGAACAGCTCGCGGGGTTTTTGCGATGCGTTTTAGAGAAGGCATTGGGCGCCGCAGATGTATGAATCTGGCAAAAACCGTGCAGTTTGATGCGTTTTTCGTGCCAGCTTCAATGGACCCCTGTGTATCGATTCGGCGGCGAAGCGCAGGGATCCTATACTGCCACATCTCCGATGCCGAGTACCTGCATCACGAGGAGCGCTATGGTGAGCACGGTGACGATGGTGACGGTCGCCCAGATGAGGATGCGGGAGATGGGTTTGCTTTTGTAGGCTCCCATCACACGTTTGTCGGCGGCGATAATGGCCATGAACACGAGCAGCACCGGCAGGATGATGCCGTTGACGAACTGCGCCGTCAGCATGACGCCCAAAAGATCGATGTTCGGGATGATGACCACCGCGGCCGAGAAGATGATGACGAACGTGAGGATGCCCTTGAACAGAGGAGCTTCCTTCCACGAGAAGTTCACGCCTGCCTCCCAGCCGAACGCTTCGCAGATGACGAACGAGGTGGTGAGCGGAAGCACGCAAGCGGCCAAAAACGATGCAGCGATGAGGCCGATGGCGAACAACGATTCGGCATACTGCCCCGCAAACGGAGCGAGGGCGTGCGCGGCGTCGGCGGCGCTCGTGATTTCGATTCCTTCGGGGAACAGCGTTGCGCCCGTCGTCACGATGATGAACCACGCCACCAGGCAGGCAGCTATGGTTCCCGAGATCACGTCGACTCGCTGCGAGAAGAAATCCTTCACCCCCACGCCCTTTTCGACGACGTTGCTCTGTGCGAAGAACATCATCCAGGGCGCGATGGTCGTGCCGATCATCGCGATCACCAGCGATATGAAGCTCGTATCGTTCACCACATGGGGAACGACGGTGGCGATGAGCGCTTCGTCCCAGTTCGGCCTGGCCATGAAGGCGGCGAATATGTAGGTGACGAATACGAGCGAAAGGATCAAGAACACCTTTTCGACCCGCTTGTAGCTGCCGCCCACGACGAGCAGCCAGACGGCTGCAGCGGCTATCGGCACCGATATGAATTTTGAAACGCCGAACATTTCCATGCCGCTTGCGATACCCGCAAACTCGGAAAACGTGGTGGCCACGTTGCCGATGAGCAGCGCGAGCATGGCGAGTGCCGTCAGGCGGATGCCGAAGCGCTCGCGGATGAGCGCAGCGAAGCCCTTTCCTGTGACGGCGCCCATGCGGGCGGCGGTCATCTGCACCACGGCAAGCAGCACGCACATGACGGGGATGACCCAGAGCGTTGCGAAGCCGAACTTCGCGCCGACGGTGGAGTACGTGGAGATGCCGCCGGCGTCGTTTCCAGCCATGGCAGTGATGATTCCAGGGCCCATCGCGGCAAGCAGCAGCCAGAGTTTGCTCGGACGCTTGTCGGTTGCTTTTGCTTCGGATGCCGGTTCGGCGGGTGCGATCGATTCGTTGTTTTGAACCTTCGGGGAGCCGATCCTACCCGTGCGGAAGATGCCCCATTCCCTCGTTGGCTTATCGGAGCGATTCCTGGGTGTCATGGCTTACCTCCAAGAATATCCGATGATCTGGAACAAGACCAACGTGTAGAGGGCGAGAATGAGGATGCCCACCAAAACGATGCCCGCGATTTTGAGGCCGAGCTTCTTCGCCTTGTCGCTGCTTACATCCTCCTCGATAGCATCCCACGCATCGTCGACGGTGACGATGCCGAGCAGGCTTCCGTGCTCGTCGACCACCGGCATGGCGGGAATGTCGTACTTGAAGATGTCGGCGGCAACTTCTTCCTCGGTTTCGTCGGGCGGCACGCTGATGATGTCTTCGTAGGCGACGTCTTTGATGAGCGTGCGATCATCGGTCAGCACGAGGGTGCGCAGCGAAAGCACGCCCACGAGTTTCTCGTAATCGTCGAGTACGTAGACGTAATGGACGGTGGGGTGGTCCTCATCGAGCTCGCGCAGCACCTCGATCGTTTCGCCGACGGTATAGGTTTCGGGAACGGCGACGTACTGGGTCGTCATCATGCCGCCGGCCGTGCCGTCCTTGTAGCCGAGGAGCCTGCGAATTTCCGTGGCGTCTTCAACGCCCATGAGGCGCAAAAGCTTTTCGGCCTTCTCGTAGGAGAGGTCGCGGACGATGTCGGCGGCGTCGTCGGGGTCCATGCTGCCGAGAAGTCCCGCCGCGCGCGCATCGTCGAGGTCTTCGATAAAATCGGCCTGGTACTCGTCTTCCATTTCCGAGATGGCTTCGGTGGCCTGGGCATCGTCAAGATGCTGGAACACGTTTGCGCGTTGCTGCGGATCGAGCTGCTCGAGGATGTCGGCAACGTCTGCGGGGTGCAACTCGTCAAGGCGTTTGTGCGTGACGGAAAGCTGCACCTCGGAGAGGTCGCGATCGAGCAGGTCCATGTAATTCCAGGCGATGATCTGCTCGTCGATCTTCTTCCCAAAGAGCTTGGAGATGGCGACAACGGCCCTTTCGAGCCAGGGGGCGAGTCCGCGCAGGATGCCGCGGAACCCCACTTCGGCGCCCAACAGGCGCAGCTGTGATCCCGACTCCGAAAGCTTGAGGTCGTTTACGCGTACGACCTTCATGCCCTGCGTATCGACGATCTGCCGGTTGAGCAGGTCGCGTGCAAGCAGGATCTCGTCGGGCTGCAGGTAGCTGAAGCGGATGTTGTGGCTTTCCACGCCGAGCGTGATGCCGTCTTCGTCGAAGCTTTCGACGTACTTGCGCCACGAGATCATGAACGGAGTCTTGCCTGGACCGAGGAAGGCCAGGCTGGTGATGCGAGGAAACACCTCGCCCGTCGAGATGGCGAGATCGGCGATGGTGCCGATCTTCTCGCCGGTGGAATCGACCACCGGTCGGCCGAGCATTTGAGACAAATAGAGCATAATCTTCCCTTACCGTTTCGGCATCGGCGCGCAGCGCATCGCAAACATGAGGAAACGCGCAGGTTAAGCTGTGCGTTTATGGGATGTGTTGCGTACCGATGTTTTGTCGCAGTCGTCCTTCGACTGCCGACAGGGGAAGTCGAAGGCTAATTACTGTGAGGTTTCGGTTTTCGAACCTTCAAGTAATATCCTTTCCTTGAGCCAATAAAAAAGCCGCACGTGCTGGATTTCCCAATCGTTGCGGACATAAGCCTGTTCAAAGGCACAGTCGATAATAAGTTAATAATTCCCGTTAGTCAACCGCTACAGACGAACGGTCGGAATCTGCAACCAGATTTTTACCGAAAAACGCAAATGCAATCGATATGGTTTGGCGCTTGCTCGCACAGGGCTCTGTTGTTTGAGGCGATTCTTCATGGGAGTGGAGTCCTTGTCGATATCGATGCGGACAATGCATCATTGAATCGGCCGTGCTCTATAATTTTCTATGTTGTGTGTTTCTGCCCAGAAGATAAAGCGACCGCTGAATTCAGTCGATAATCGTGCTTGGCTTTCCGAACGGCCTCCGTGTCGAAGGAGCCAGCGTGCGGTGGCAGGTAGATCTAGCTTATTACAACGGATTTTTCGAAGCTTGGTTTTTGCCAGCGGTCTGCTTGATGGTCTTGGGATGTGCTTGCTCTTCCCAAAACCATACGCTGTGGGCTCCATTGTTCGAAGGAATGTGGTATGGCTAAATACAAATGCAGCGAGCGTACGCATAAGAAGATATATAACGCTGCTCGGGAGCTATTTGCCGAGAGGGGCTACGATGCAACATCGCTGATCGATATCGCCAACAAGGCAGAAGTTTCCGTCGGCACGCTGTACCGGCACTATCCCGCCAAGCAATACCTGCTTCTCTATGCAGCCGACGATGCGCTAGCGAGCATGAGAGCGCTTATCGATGGCTTTTCCGATGATATGAGCTGCTATGAAAAAATACTGGCAGTTATGTCTGCGGATATGCGCGACTGCCTTGAGGTGTTCGATTCGGGGGAGCCGTCTGCTGAGGATCTTGGATACGGGCTCCATCTTGAACACAGATCCGCAATCTATTCTTCGCCGACCGCATTCGATTATGCCTACAGGAACAGGGCGGCGATGAAGGCCTTGTTCGAAGATATGTTGGAGCAGGGCGTTCGAAACGGGGAGCTGGCAGGGGAGACCGATATCGCGGACTTTGCCGATATCCTGGTTGCGGTGTTCTTCAGGCAGTACGACCTTGCCCTGTTTGATCCCGATGGCGATGGGAGTCTCGGGGCTTTAGAGAGGAAGCTCTCTTTTTTATTTGACCTTCTGAAGCCCTAGCGGCGTCGAGGCTGCCATAGCCACGCTCTGCAACAAATCATTCATAAAATAGAATAATTAACGACCTGTTCTTTGGCGTGCGCGTCTCCTAGAATACTCTGTGCTCTAAAAATGGTGTTTAAACACCATTTTGAGTTTAAACATAATTACTAAACGTACTAACAGAGGAGGAGATATGGGTAAAGCAAAGACGAAGCTTGCGATCGTCCTCGTGCTTGTCTGTGTGATGGGCGCCCTTGCCGCATGCGCACCTTCGTCATCAGAATCTGGAGGCGATGCAGGCGAGCCAGCGGCAAGTCCGTATGCAGACGGAAAGGTCGGCAACAAAACGGGGTTCGATCCCGAAGGGCCCTATATCGAGAATATCGATCAGTATCCCGAAGCGATGGACGCCGCGGATCGTAATGCGCGCAACGCCGAGGCGAACAAACCGAGTACCTATACTGATCAGTTTGGATTTACCGTACAGCCGGTTCCGGCAGATCCCAAGGGATTTAACATGACGTACCTCAATGCTGAGAACCGAGGGTGCTTGTCGTGCCATACGACGATTGAGGATGCTCTTATGAGCATGGATACATGGCATACGGTTGGGGCTATGGGGTATCCAACGCAGCTTACCGTAGCGAACTGCATCGGTTGCCATTACAGCAAAGTGCATGGCGATCAGCGGCCTATGAGCTCGAATATGCACGGCATCCATAATGGCAAAGAGGGCTTTATCGAGATGGGCGGGACCTGCGATTCTTGCCACTTCGTTGACGGCAACGGCGATTTTCAAATGTGGGACTACGTAAAGTACGATCAGTACCGCGGCATCACCGATCTGACCGCTGAAGAGGCTTCTCTTTCGGTTAGTTACGACCAGGAGACGATCACGCCTGATGGCCAGATATTCTTCGAGGGAATGCGGCAGGGGAGCGATCCTGCTTCATGGATGACTGATGACGAAAATTACGACGAAGCGCTTGCTGACAGCTGGGTTGTTACCATCGATGGCGAGGTCGAGAATCCCATCGAGATGACGGTTACCGAGCTCGTTGAGAAATTCGGTACCGAGACCGTTGTTGCCAAGCAAAATTGTCTGGCGAACGGCGTTGCGGGAGGGTGGATCTACCAAGCGGAGTTCACGGGGGTGCCTATTTCCGCGATCCTCGATTACGTCAAACCCGCTGAAGGGGTTCAGCAGGCGCTTACTGTATCGGCCGACGGAGCCTATCAGCTCAACTTGCCTATCAAGTACTATGAAATAGAGAACGCTCTGCTTGTAACCGAAATGAACGGCAAGACTCTTCCGCCGAGCCAGGGTTATCCGATTGCTACATGCTTCCCCGGTACGTCTTCTGGGTATATGGTCAAGCAGCTCGAGCACATCACTTTCTCAAGCGACCCCACCCCGATGGGCAAGATGCCAATTGGGCAGTTGGTCAAGGACCCTCAGACCGGTACAGCGATCGGTTTGCCGAACAGTGCCGTATTGAGCCATCCCGATGGGGTTCTGCTCGAAGGGCAAGCGGGTAAAGAGCTTACTTTCGAAGGCTATGCCGATGGATGGGACGAGCCGATTTCCAAGATAGAATTTTCGCTCGATCACGGCAAGACTTGGACCGAGGTGGAGATGACGGAAGATTACGATCTCGATAAATGGGTTTATTGGCGCATAAACATCACACCCCCCGAGGCCGGATCCTATCTGCTCAACATTCGAACCACAAGCACGATGGCGGACGGAACCGAGCGAGTCTGCGACCGCAACACGCAGTTCCTGTTTACGGTCAACTAAGGAGGCGACCATGCAAGACATGAAGAAGAACATGCTGCTCGGCACCATGGCAGCTTCGCTTGTGCTCGCAGGTGGAGGAACGGCTCTTGCAGAAGAGATGCTGCCGGGAACAGACGACGTGTCTTCCGCAAACACGGCAGTTGATGCCTCGGACGGCGTTGCGTCGGGTTTGAGCGAAGCCGACGCCTCCCAGGGCGAGTTTTCCTACGACCAGACCACGATCACGCCGAACGACGTCATCAGGGATGTGTTTCGGCGCGCGACTGCAGCATTATGCAACGCGACCGATGACTTCGCAACGAGCAATCCCCTCGAATGGAAGATCGCGGTGTCGGGCGACGTCGATCAGGCCTTCACGGCTGCAGTCGACGAACTTGCTTCCGAGAGCAGCGTCAAACAGATCATGACCTGCACGTGCGGCGGCAACCCTGCCGACGGAAAAGCTGTCGTCACGGCAGATGTGAAGGGTATTCCGGTGTCCTATCTTCTGGACCGCGCCGATGCGCGTCCGGAGGCCAACACGCTCACGTTTGTGTCGAGCGACGGGACCGAGCTTGCGATTCCGATTGCATACGTCGTCGGCCGCCACGGGGTCATCTCCTATCAGGTCAACGATGAGGATCTGTCGGCTTCGGTCGGCGGCAACAATCAGCTGTGGATGACGCGCACCCCAGCCAACTACTTCATCCGCGATATCGTCGAGGTGAGGGTGACTAGCGAAGCGAACCCGCCTGAAAACCCTGGTGAGGGGATGGAATACCCCAATAGCCCGAATGTGGGCATTCTCAATGCCGAGATCGGCTAGGGTAAAAGCGATCTAAGGCTGTCTGCCAACAAGCACCGAAAGGCGAACTTGTTGGCAGGCTTCGACAGCTTAAGGAACTCGATGTTTTTCAAAGAGGCTGTCTCCGCCGATGTGACGGAGACAGCCTATACGAGTCGTTGTTTGGTGTGTTCTGACTCAAGCAAGCACGGCTAAATAGCCCTTGCGGTCAGGTTGCCCATCTTGATGGCTTGCGCGATGTCGAACGGTGTGTCGCAGTCGCCGATGGTGTGAACCTCGTATGCCGAGCCGAGTTCGTCGGCGAGCTGGGTGTTGGGCACCATGTCGTAGCACTCGAGCACGGTTTGGCAGCCGAGCGTCTTCTCTTCGCCCGTCGAAAGGGTGATGGAGAGGCCCTCGTCGGTCAGGCTTCCGATCTTCGCATTGTTCCAGATCTTGACGCCCTGGCTGTACAGATGGGGGATGACGAAGGCGCGCACCCACATGGACTGCTCCTTGTCGATGATCTCCTTCGCGCCCTCATGGACCATCTGCACCTTCTTGCCCTGCGCGAGCAGGAACAGCGCGCAGTCGATCGCCTGAGCACCGGCGCCGCAGATGACGACCGATTCTCCTATATCGGAACCGACGAGCGTGTCGACGCTGACGACGTTGACGGAGCCGGTAGCTTCGAGATGCGTCTCACGGGCGCCTCCGACGGCAACCACAACGACATCGGGGGTCGCCTGTGAAACGACATCGGCGGTTACTTCGGTGTCCAGGACAACTTCGACCCCGTTGACTTCCTGCTGGCGTGAAAGGTACTGCACCAGATCTCCCAGTCGCTCGTGATCGCCTTTGAATGCACGGGCGGTCGACACAAGTCCGCCGAGAGAGGATTTCTTCTCGTAAAGCGATACCTCGTGTCCTCGTTGTGCCGCGACTCGCGCTGCTTCCATGCCGGCAGGACCGCCGCCGACGACCATGACTTTTTTGGGCTGCTCGGCGGGCAGGAGCGCGTAGCCTTCGGGCATCTCCTCGGTGTAAGCGCGCTGCGTGACGGCGTTTACACGGCAGTACTCTTTGCCGTCGGAGGCATACTCGGCGGGGCCGCCCTTGGCATGACAATGCATGCAGCGGCAGCAAGGCGCGATCTCGTCGTGCCGACCCTCTTGAAGCTTGTTGGGCAGCTCGGGGTCGACGGTCAGCGGACGGGTGATCATCAGGTAGTCGATCTCGCCTTGCGCGACCGCGTTGTTCATGAGGTCGGGGGCCGTCCTCGGGTCCATGTACCCGGCGCACGAGACGGAGGCCTTCTTCAGGCTCTTCTTGAATGCCGCCGTGGCGCCCAGAAGCAAACCGCATCCCGAGTACTGGCCGGTTGCGATGCCGCCGAAATGCTGGGAGAAGTCGGCGCGGGTACCGAAGCCCGTGGCGCCTTCGCACTGATAGCCCGTGAACATGAGGTCGGGTGCGAATTGGGCGATGTGCCTACCCGGCACCGAAAGACGCAGGTAGAAGGTATCGGCGCCTGCGGCTTCGAACGCCAGCGCATCGGCGATGCTTTCCTCGAGCGAGAGGAACCCGTCGCTGTTGCCGAGGCTCGCATCGTTTTCCTCGACGGCATCCATGAGGATCTGCACGGGGTAATCCTGCCCGCAGGCTTCCTTGATGCCCTGGATGGTTTCGCAGATGAAGCGCGTACGGTTCTCGACGGTATCGGCTCCGTACTCGTCGGTGCGCTTGTTGGTTCGCGCCACGGTCATGTATTTCAAAATCTGGGTCGCCGCGCAGTGAAGCTCGACAACGTCGAATCCCGCTGCCTTGAGCTGCACGGACATCTCTATGATGAGATCCTTGAGCCAGGCGATGTTTTCCGGCGTCATGTCGTTGATGACCGTGGTGTCCTCGGTGAGCATTCCCACGCCGATCTGAAATCCAGCGTAGGCGTCGTGCTTATGGATGCGCTCGGTTACCGGCGCCATCAGTTGGGGGATCTTGCTCATGTCGTCGAGCAGCCATCCGGTTGCCGCCTGCTCGAGGGGCTTGACGGCCATCAGTTTCGAGATCGAGCTTTCTACGAACACGAGGGATGCGCCGCCTTTGGCGAAGTTCTCGTAGTAGTCGAGGAAGTTGTCGTTCAGGGTATCGCCTTCAGGTGCCCAGGTATCCGAGCCAGCGGGGCTTTTCACGATGCGGTTCTTCAGGGTGATGGCGCCCATAGGAAGCGGCTCGAAGAGGGCGGAGAAATCGGTGGTGTTTGCCGTATATCCCTCGTCCTGGGGATTCAAAGCGGTGGCATTGGCTGAAACGTCGGCTCCCTCAGCCTTCGCGTCGCCTGCCGGCTTCGATGCTTCGGGCTGGGGCGTGCATCCCGTCAATCCCCCCAGTGCAGCTGCCGATCCCAGTGCGGCTGCCGTTGCCGCCGCTGCTCCGATAAAGTTACGTCTTGTGATGTCCATGCGTGGTCCCTTCTCCTTAGTGCCAAAACTGCGCGCTATGCGCATCAGACGGTTTGATGGTATATTCCTGTAATGCACTGGGCATCGCATCAATCATGGGGAATGGCTGGTGCTAGGCGAAGATCACATGAATGATGTGAGTCGGGCGACTCTGTGCAAAACTCGCAGCGTTCTGTTTTCGCGGAGCCAGTAGGGGAGAATCGAAAGGATGGGAGCGCACGATGCCTCTCGTGGAGTCCGAGCGTCGAAAGAGCAGCTTCATAACGGCATTGTCGGGATACCCGGTTGCCGCCGCTTTTGGTCTCGCTGCGTTTCGCGTGGGCGCATGGACTATCTTTCAGAACGGGCCGGGTTTCACGGATGGAGGCATTCCCTTTTTCGCTCATGTGGTGCAGGCTCTCGTGATGGTTGCCATCGTCGTTGTCGATCGAAAGGTTGCCTACTCCGAGCAGTCGTTCGTACGAGCGTTGGGGGTTGCGGCTGCCGTAGGCACCCTTGCCACACTGCTTGTGCTCTCGCCCGTGTCTGCCGTGGCGTATGTGGGCAGCGCTTTTCACGGCGCGGCAAGCGCCTTCGTGATGGTGGGAGCTGGGGTGTATTTCTGTTCCTTAAAGCCGAATCAATCATGCGTTGCTCTTTCGTTGGCTTTCGCATTGTACGGAATCGCCACGTGGACGCTTTCGTTTGTGCCCGCGGCGGCGATCATTGCGGTATCGCTTGCATGCTACCCGATAGCCTTCTTCTGCTTGTATCTCGGCATTGCCAAAGGAAAGCCGCTCGGAGGATCCCGACCGCCCATCGACAGCGTGCATACGGGTTCCATTCCGTGGAACATGCTTGTTTTGCTGGGGTTGTGCACTTTGGCAAGCATGATGGCGAGGGTACTCGTTCCCATGACGGAAGAGCTCTTGCTCTCTGCTTATAAAATGTATTGGCCGATGATCCTGCTTTGCATTTTTGCGCTGTGCTTCGTGTGGATCGTGGTGCTGAAAAAGAACGCGGAAACAATCTGGCCGTTGTTCATGATGATAATTCTGAGCGGGTTTTTATGCTTTTCGTCGTTCTCGAGGGATGACCCTCTGTTCGCCGCCAGCTTCTTTCGGGCTACGCGCGAATGCCTTATGCTTTTCTGTTGGGTGGTGATTGCCGGAACCGCCAGCAAAAACGATCTGCCGCGGCTGCCGTACTTCGCGATTACGACGTTGGTTTTGCTGTCGGGACCGGTCATAGCTACGTCTGCGGCAGGGTTTCTTCTGCCTGCTCGAACGTTTCAAGTTCCCGATTCGGGCGCGGTTATTGCGACTACGATCATGTCGTTCATCCTTATTGCTGCGACCATCGCCGTTTCTCTGTCTTGGACCGCATCAACCCGATCGGCGCGGCGCTTGGGCGAGGATAATTCCAGTGTTGCGGACGCGTGGGAGGATACGCTCGATTCCGTTGCTTTGGAATATGGTCTTACTCATCGAGAGAGGGAAGTCGCTGCGCTTTTCGTAAAGGGCTACACGGTTCCGCACGCTGCCGAGGCTCTTTGTATCTCGGTTGACACCGTGAGAACGCACTCGAAAAGCTTGTACAGAAAGCTCGGCATCCATAAAAAACGGGAGCTGATCGCTCTTGTGGAAGGCGAAGGGAAGGAAGGCGAAGCCTGAACGTAGATCCGACGGTGAGTGCGGATCTTGGGGTTAAGATAAAGGATCTGCGCCGTATCGAGTTGCCGGTGCGGGTATCGGTGTTTGGAAGTTGGGTTTGACAGATTTGCGCGGCAGCCTCTGGCTTTTCGAGGTTCTGCCCAAGTTGATCGTTCGGTCAAGCTTGGCGAACTCGCACGGCAACGCTCCTGCGCAGCAATGCGCCATTGGCCGGTTTGCTACAATGCATTGGAGGAATGCAAGCGGAGGGGATTTCTTGAACGTCAAACAATCTATGTACGGAAAGCCCGGCGTGATGACGATTGTGGGATCGGGTTTCCATTGGGCGTGGTTCGACGCGCTGTTTATGAGCGCTTTGTTTATCGGTAACCGTCCGTATGACCTTCTTCCTGAAATCGCCACGATTCTCGTGTTCGCTTGCTGCATCCCGTTCTGCCTGTTTGCTTTGGGGAAGAGCTTATTGGTTGAGCGAATGATCAACGACCCGAGGCTGATTTTGACGTTTGCGGCAATCGGTACGCTTGGCTCGCTTCTTTTCGTTCTCTCGGGCATCGGGGGTTCGAAGGTCGCGCTTGTTGCGGGAGGCGTGCTTTGCGGTGCGTATATGGGCTTCGCTCAGCTCGGTTGGTGCGCTTCCTATTCTCAGCAAGGCGCCAGCACGGCTACGCTGTTCGTGTCGGGTGCGTTTGCATGTGCGATGCTGCTCGATTTGATGCCCTTGCTCATGGTGCCGCTCGCCTCAGCCGTTTTGTTCGCCCTGTTTCCGCTTGCTTCGGGGTTGCTCTATTTCTTTCTTGATCCGTCGTACCGCACGTATCGCAGAAGCGATAGGCCTGCAGTGCCTAGTGCGGATAAGCCACGGTTCAGTCTCAGAAGGCCTTTGGGTGTATCGAACACGTTGCTGGGTGCTTTGATGCTGGTATTCGTGTGCTTCGGATACCTTCAGCATCTCAACTCGTTTATGACGATGCCGAGTGCTGATGGCAGTAACGGCATGTTGATACAGATGCTTCGCGGGGGAGTGGCGATCTTCCTGTTTATCGCGCTCATGCTCGGGCGTGGTTCAGGCGCGGGTGCGATCTACCGAGTCGGCTTGCTAACGATGGTGGCGGGATGCCTGCTCATGCCGTTTTTCGTGGGAACCGAGCATTTCTGGGCATCGGGAGCCGTCATCATTGCGGGTTTCACGGTGTTCGACGTGCTTATTTACGTTGTGTTTTCACAGGTTGCCTACGGCGAATCCGAGGTTCCGATCAAGACCATTGCGGTTATGCGCCTGCTTACATGCGTTAGCTACTGTATAGGGGCGGTTTGCGCCATCGGGCTCACGGGCGCTGGGGAGCAGATCAGTCCGTTCTTCTCTCAGGAGGCGACTCTTGTCGCTTTCCTCATGACCATTGCCACGGTGCTTTTGTTGAGTAGCGACGACATCTGGGTTGTGCTGGGCGCGAAGGCGTGCCGAGTCGATGGGCTTGCCGATCGCGGTGCGGAGTCGGATGTCGGCGCTCGATTCGAGGAGTGCCTGGACTCGTTCGGGCTGACGGCTCGCGAGATGGAAGTGGCCAAACTGCTTGTTCTGGGGCGCACCCAATCGAGGATGGCCGAAACCCTGTGCATTTCCGAGAACACGGTCGCAACGCATGTTCGGCATGTGTATCAGAAAATGGGCGTGCATAACCGACAGCAGTTCATTGATTTCATTTCGCCGAAGATTTCGGTATCACTAAAAATCAATGACAGGGTTTCGCCAGATCAAGAAGATGAGTGATCTTTGCAAATCCCCCTCTTTCTGTGACGCATCAAAAACCCTCTCGTCGTAACTTTGGCCTTGCCGGTGCTATCCGGGACAAGGTTAAGGGTAAACGAGATGGAGGATGAATGAGTTTGGACAGAAGGAATTTCCTCAAGGGAACGTTGGCGGCCACTGCTGCCATGGCGACGGCGGGACTTGCGGCTGGCTGTGCGCCTGCGGTTAGCGGATCGGGCGAAGGTTCTGCGGCGGGTGCGTCGGAAGGTGGGGTTCTGGGTCTTGAAGAGACTGGCTATCAGTGTTCGGAAGATTGGCTGGGCGAAGCGCCGCAGATCGATGAAGCCGACATCGTTAAGACGGTGGATGTGGAGGTCGTTGTATGCGGCGGCGGCCATGCGGGTTCGCAGTGCGCCCTCGCGGCTGCGCAAGGAGGTGCGACGGTCGCTCTTATCGAAGTGCAGCCGAAAGACACCTATTCCGCAAACGGGGTCGATCTTTGCGCATACAATTCGAAGCTTCTGAGCGATCGGGGTCTGGGCGGATACGATACCGGCCAGATCGTCGGAGAGTTCGTTCGCCGCGGGGCGGGCCGTGTCAATGCGGATATCATACGCAGCTTTGTCGAACAGTCGGGCGAAATGCTGGACAATCTTGTTGCCATAACGCCGGACACGAGTGACTTTTTCGATTTTGAAACCGGTCAATGCCAGGTTCAAACGGCTTACGAGATGCCGGATGCAAGTTATTATCCTCTCGTGCGCTCGGGATTCAAAGGTTGGGCGTCGTGCTTGCAAACGATGGGGACGCACAACAGCAATCCCATCGATGGGCGCGATCCTGCGGACGTCATGAGAATGACGGAGATCGAGATTTATACGCGCTTGGCGGCGGAAGAGCTTGGGGCAACTTGGTATTGGGAGACGGCGGCAACCGTTTTGGTGCAGAACGAGAACGGTGACGTTACCGGCGTTATCGCTAAGGGTCCAGACGGATACATCAAGTTCAATGCATCTAAGGGCGTATGCCTGTGCACGGGTGATTTCAGCTCTAACCCCGATATGGTGTGGAACCTGCTCGATGACGTAAACGAGCTCGGGGCACGTAACGGAATGAAGCGTGAAGACATGATCGGGCAAGGTCGCGACGGCAGCGGTATCAAGATGGGCTGCTGGGCTGGTGGCGTTATGGAATGCCATCCTCGTCCGTCTATGAATACGATGATGTACACGCCTGGCCCTTGGGGTGATGCTCCGTTCCCGATGATCAATGCGAATGGAAAACGCTTTATGGATGAAGGCATGTGCGGACTTCACGCTCCTATGATGCTTCGTCAGCCTCACGGCCCCATCGCCGTGGTGACCGATGCGAACTACCTGGAGTCGCTTAAGGAATGCAGCATCGATCATGGCGCTGCCGACTGGGGCGATGCTTACGTGAACATCCACGATTACTGGGGCAGAATGCAGGCTGACATGGCGGCATGCATCGATGCCGGCGCCGAGGGTGCCGACGTGCATGATGTGGCGGTTCCGTATCGCGAATGGCGTATCTTCAAAGTGTGGGCTGCCCAAACGCTTGACGAGCTGTTCGGCTACCTCGGCTACGACGAGGACGCGAAAAAGCAGGCGCTCGCTTCGATCGAAGAGTACAACCAGATGTGCGCTGCCGGAGTCGATTCTTTATACGGGAAGGACGCTGTGTTCATGAAACCCGTAGACACGCCGCCGTTCTACGGGGCGGTGGTGATGAACGAGGGGCATAACACGACCGGTCTTGTGACCCTTGCCGGTTTAGTGACGGATGGCGACATGAATGTTTTGAAGTCCGATTATACGACGCCCATCAAGGGATTGTATGCAGCTGGAAATTGTCTCGGGCATAGGTACGGTCCCGGCTACTCAACCCCGACGGCAGGTGCATCGATGGGCATGGCGTTTACGCACGGGCGCGTGCTAGGCAAGTACTTGGCAGCAATGTAGAGAACCCCTTCGGGATACCCCCGCGAAGTGTTTCCCTCCGACGCTTCGCGGGGTTCTTTTTTAGGCGATTGCCTTTGCAGGAGGGTTTTCTTGCTTCGCATGCCGGGGCGCTATGCGAAGCCTTCAAATGAAATATAATGATTCTGTTGCAATGCTCTGTTCGACACGACATTTCGTCGATCATGGGATATCTCTCGTCTGCCAGGTTTTGAGTTTGGGCTGCGAACGACATCGGCCTTGCAGGGTGGCGGCATCCGTTCCGCCTTAGTGGCATTGCGGGGTTTTGCTCTCGGCAACATGACTTTTAAAGTATTTTGTACAGGATCGCTGAAAATGACTAGTAATATACGATTGCTCAGATCTCTCCAATGGCCTTATCTGGGTTACGCTTTTTTATGGACCACTGTATTTGTCGGAGCCTCTCCGGTTGTTGAATTCGTTGAACTCGATGTTTTTTGCGGTCTTGCCCAGCTTGGAGCGAGCATCATCGCCATTGTTGTTTTTGCTTGGATCCTGCGAAGCAGATTCTCCGTCCCTTCCTGGCACGCCTTTCCCTGCGGGATCGTCCTCGCTCTTGGGGCAAGCGTTTTTTATATTGCCCCTAATGTCGGCTTCAGCCCATTGGCAACGAATCTCGTCGGATCGATTCTCACTGGTGCTGCTGCGGGTTACTTTTACATCATGTGGCAGCAGTTTTTTGCATCTGAAGGCGAAGGCCATACGAGTATTTATATTCCGCTTTCCGGGATTCTTTCCGTTGCCCTTATAGCTGCGGCGAGTGCGGTTCCTCCTTTCGCTCGCATGGTTCTTGCTGTGGTTGTTTTTCCTAGTCTTGCGACCTATTCTTTATGGAAATCGTTAGGCGCCATCGTCGTGATTCGTTCCGAGGCGGGTGCTTTTCAAAGCGACGAAAGTACTTTGCTAAAAGTGGTTCATACCGTTTCCGATTTAAGAGGCGCTATCATCTGCTGCAGTGCTCTTGGTTTCTCGTGGGAATTTGCATCGACGGCAATTGGCGGTCAAGTGGATTTGGCGCAGTGGGTTTTTATCGCTAGCCAATGTCTTGCTGTTTTGCTGGCGTCTGTAATTATTTTTACGCGAAGGACGGCAGCGTCTATCCAATCCGTGTATCGTGCCGTTTTTCCGTTGCTGCTCGCCTCCATCCTTTACGCTCTTGTTGCGATGTCGAGCTTCTCTTTTGCGGTTGCGACGGGTTGTCTCGTCTTCGCTTCCGAGTTGATGAGCATGTTGTTGCTTTACGTCGTAGCAGTCTATAGCAGCTCAAGGGAGTTGCCGCCTTCGCCCGTCTACGCTGCCTGTATGGTGCCTATGTACGTATCCATGTGGATTGGTCAGTTGGTTGCGATGGCAATTTTTTCGGATGGCGTTTCGGGAGCTTCCGTTCAGAATGCTCTTGCCGTTGTTGCGTTTTTGATCGCTGTGGCCGTGCTGGTGATTCCGGGAAAAGCTTTTTTTGCGAGTAATGGCTTGCGGGGCTCCGCCGGCGATCCGGTTGATGGCGCTTCTGTTGTCGAGCAAGGGAAAATGGGGCTTTCCACTGTCGAAGGATTGTCGGAGACTCTTCTTCGGGCAGACCTCGTTGACCCCCTAACGTACCGGGAATGCGAGGTTACGCTTCATATTCTGCACGGCAATTCGGTTGCTGCCGTTTCAAAGAAGCTTTTTATCTCTGACAATACCACGCGTAGCCACATCAAGAATATTTACAGGAAGATCGGCGTCCATTCGCGGCAAGAGCTTGTTGATTTCATCGACGGTATCGACGAGTAAAGCAAGCCGGTCTCGGCTAACGATGCTTCTCTTCATGGAAGCGTTTTGCGATTCCACTTATATTGAGTGGTGCCTAAGGGTGCGCTCACCTAATTCGGGTGGTGCCGCTTTTTCTCCTGATTTCTAGAATCGCTGCGTTGCATAACTTCGCTCTATATAAGGAGGAGATGTCATGAAGACTATAGCGAACGTTAGCCGCCGGGATTTCCTGAAGGGGGGCGCCGTCATTGCTGCAGGGTCGGCGACGATGGGCCTTATAGGTTGCGTGCCTGGCGATCAGCCTACTGCCACAGATGCTGGTGGTTCGGCGGTAGGGAAGCATACGTGGGAGACGAAGCCCGATCCGATTCAGGAAATCGCCTCTACCGTTGAGGCTGATGTCGTCATTGTCGGAGGAGGCTATTCGGGGTGCGCCTGCGCTTTAAGCTGTGCCGAAAACGGCTTGAAGACTATTTTGGTGGAGAAAGGCGGCGATGTCCACGGCAACGGTATCGGTGGTACGGGTGCTGTTTCATCCAAAGCCATGAAAGAGCTTGGTGTCGAGGTTGATGTTGCGGAGGAGTTTCAGCGTTGGATGGGTGTCTGCGGTGGCCGCGCGCGCTATTCGCTGGTCGCGAAGTACATTCGTGAATCCGAACGGACGATGGACTGGCTGCTCGATCTCGCTGAGAAACATGGTGCGCAGTGCATGGTGACTGTGGGTTGCGAGGGAAAGGTCTGGCGCGAGGCTTCGAACTACCATTGGCTCTTTGGGGGCGACCTCTATGAAGAATACGGCGCAGCGGTTTTTGTTGAAAAGATATTCCAGACTGAAGCTGAGGCGCTCGGAGTGCAGTTTATTTTTGATTCTCCCGCCGTTCAGCTCGTCCAGGATGATAGGGGTGGCGTAACCGGTGTCGTCTGCGAGACTAAAGACGGCTACGTTCAGTACGGTGCCACGAAGGGCGTCGTGCTAGCAACGGGCGATGTAAGCTATAACGATGAGTACATGGAGGAGTTCTTGCCCATCGTCAATAGGGCAAAGCACATTCAGACCATCACCACCAACACGGGTGACGGCCACAACATGGCTGCTTGGGCGGGTGCTGCGCTGCAAGAAGGCCCATGGGCGTCATGCCTTGATTTTCAGGGCGGCGCTATGTTCCGCGGTCCGTTCATGTTGGTTACCGAGGACGGAAAGCGCTGCGTCAACGAAAGCTTGTGGGCTCACTACGTATGCGTGGGCGTTTTGAACCATGGCAGCACCGAAGCCTGGTCTGTCTTCGATAAAAATTGGACTACCGATCTCGTAGACAGCCTTCAGTATGGCGGTGGTGGTTTTTGGGATACCTTCCGTGCTGTCGGATCCGATCCGAGCCTTGCGGCAACCGATAATGAGGCGACGGTGGAGGATGGGCTTGCCAACGATCCTGATAACTACAAGCGTGCGGATACGCTCGAAGAGCTTGCTGACATGATGGGTGTCGATAGGGAGGCGTTTCTCGCCGAAGTGGATCGCTATAACAAATTCTGTGACGAAGGTTGGGATTCCGACTTTTGCAAAGAGCCTGGCTTGCTCTATCCTATCGTCGAGCCGCCTTTTACCGCTCTGCGCTGTGTGCCCGCGATGCTTACTACGATGAGCGGCATTCACATTAGCGATAATTTCGAAGCGCTTGATGCCGAAGACAACATCATTCCTGGTCTGTATGCAATCGGAAATTGCTCGGGCGACATGTATGCCATCGACTATCCTATTAATCTTCAGGGCAACGCTCACGGGCACTGCCTTATGATGGGCAAGTGCATGGGTGAGTTTCTTGCAGGCAATAGCAAAGATTCTGTCGAGTAATTAACTTGTTCGGAAGAAAGCCCGCTTCATATGGGCTTTCTTCCGGTACTGGAGAACGGTTCGGATGGTTTTGCCCCTGCGGTAATGCCCTCCGCTGGACAATGCAGTTTTTGTTTCTGCTGTATTGGGAAAAGGTGTGATGATGCCTACTTTGCCCTGATCGGCACCTTCACGATGGCGGTGACCCCTTTCGGCTCGTTGCCTTCCAAACGGATCGTGCCGCCATGGGCTTCGATGATTCCCCGAGCGATTGAAAGGCCGAGCCCGGCGCCTCCCGTTTCGCGCGATCTGGCCGTATCTGCGCGGTAGAAGCGATCGAACACGCGCTCGAGATCTTCTTCGTCGATGCCGATTCCCGTGTCTTCCACCCTGATCGTGGTGTCGGACCCCCGTACGGCAACGCTCAGGCGCACGGCGTCGCCGGCGTTCGTGTACTTAAGCGCATTGTCGAGCAGGATGGCCAAAAGCTGCCGGAGCTTATCGCGGTCGCCGCGCACTACCGCCTCGTCGCCTTCGGCAAATTCGAGCGTCTTTCCCTGTAGAAGCGCGATGTCATCGTATGCCGAAACGACGTCGGCACACAGATTCCGAAGGTCTACATCGCCTATCGCAAGGTCGAAGCGTCCCGCGTCGGTCGCTGTGAGCGCAAGCAGGCTTTCGGTAAGCCGCGAGAGACGCTCTGCCTCCTCGATTGTCAGGGTTATGTCCTCGAACTTGTCGACGATGCGCGCATTGGGACTGTCGAGCAGCAGCTCCTGGGTGGTGCGGATGACGGTGAGCGGAGTGCGCAGCTCGTGCGAGGCGTTCTGCACGAATTCGGTCTGCTTCGCCCAGGCGTCGGCGATGGGTCGCAGCGTCATCCGCGAAAGCAGATAGCTCGCACCTGCGGAAACGACGAGCGCGACGACGAGGCCGCCGACGAGCATGGCGGTGAACTGGTTGAGGATGGCGATTTCCGAATCGACGTTCGCGATAGCCTGCATATAAGAAGCGCTGCCGTCGTTACCCTCGATCCGATAGTTGACGGCTCGGTAGTGGTGCCCGTTCTGATCGATGGGATACGGTGTGTTCAAAACCGACGAATCGAACGGCAATCCCTCGATGGAGTCGGGGTACGAAGCGTATATGCCGTACGTATCGGTTGTCGAACCGTCGCTCGAGCGGGCGAGGAAGATGGTCTGGGGGTTGTTCTCGATGGATGAGTAGATGGTTTCGCTCAATGAGACCTCTCCGAGGCTATCGTTTGATCCGACGTCGTCTGCGCTTGGATCGGCGTCGGATGATTCTCCGTACGGATTGTCGACCGAAAGGGCGGCGGAAGGAACGGTATCGACGATGACGCCGAAGCTCGGAAGCGAAAGCTGCTCGTCGACGGCTTTGAAAATATTAGAGCTCACCGTTTGGTACACGAATATGCCGAGCAAGGTGAAAATGAGCCCGAACACGACGAAGAACAGCGCGGTATAGCGGATGGATTCGCGCCTGAGGCGATCATTCTCGATCAGCGAAGGAGTCGTGTGCGTTTTCTGGATCCTCTGCATCATGGGCGTCCTCTTCCGTAAACAGGTAGCCGACCCCGCGGATCGTCTTGAGGTATGTATCGTAGCCGAAAGGTTTCAGCTGCTTGCGGATGCCGCTCACGTATACGGCGACCACGTTTGAAGAGGTGTCGGAGAGAAAGCCCCATACCCTGTCGAACAGCTGGGTTTTCGAGATAAGCCGATCCCGGTTGCTCACCAAGTATTCAAGCGCATCGAACTGCTTGCCTTTGAGGTCGAGCGCCACGCCGCCGATTTCGACGGTGCGGCGCGAGCGCGAGATGACGAGTTCTTTGAACACGATGTCCTTCGTGTCGTATGCGCCCGTGGTTCTTCGAAGGATCGCCTCGATGCGCATGACGAGCTCGTCCCGATGAAACGGCTTTACCAGGTAGTCGTCTGCTCCCGCCCTGAACCCGCGGGCTTTATCGGCAAGCGTGCCCTTTGCCGTGAGGATGAGCACGGGGGTGTATACGCTCTCTTCGCGCAATCGTTCGAGCACGGTGCAGCCATCCAATGCGGGAAGCATCAAATCGAGGATGATCAGGTCGTAGATGCCTTTGCTCGCAAGAAAATAACCCTCTGCACCATCGAACGCCTGGTCCGAATCGTACGGGAGGGGAAGGCATCGCTTGATCGCGTGCGATAGGTTGCGGTCGTCTTCGACGATGAGAATTTTCATGCATGCACCTCTTCGCGCCCATTCTACCATCTGTTTCGTTAAACGAAGGTTAAGCGAGCGTGGAGATATCTCCACGGAAGCGGGCCTTTTGTTTCACGTTTCTTTAAAGGCAGTTTGGTTAGGATGCGCAGCATTGGAGCCGATAAGAGGAGTTGCAATGCATGCGAGAAGCAAAGCGTATAGAAATCTAGTGATCGTATTGGTTGTTCTGATCATGCTGGGGGCGGGGCTCGTGCTGCTTAAAAACCTTGGCGCGCAGGGCATTCTGGGCTTCGGCGATGGGACGTCCGGCGGTACATCTGGGGCTCCGGGCACCTTTGAATACGAGGACGCTGCGGGTGGGGATGGGAGTGTTGAGGTAACGACGACGCCGTTCGAAACGACCGATCCCGGATTCGATGACGGGTCTGCGGAATAGTTGAAGTGCGAACTGGAAAGAGGAAACGATCATGGCGAAAACCATAGGCAAGGCAGCGGTCGTACTGCTGCTCGTTGCCGTTTTAGGCGGAATCGTATACGTGCTGATAGGGCAAGATGCTGCCGCATCGGGGGCTGCCGAGCCCCTGGAGATGCCCACCGCTTTGGTGACGAAGGGCACTATAGAGAAGCTCGTCACCGGGCCAGGCGAGGTGAAGCCCGCCAAAACCGAAAAGCTCAAAATGGCCAAATGGCGATACTTCAAGTCGTCGCCGGTACCGCTCAACGAGCGTATTCCCGCCGGTACCTCGCTGGTCGATTACACCTACGGCGATTCGCTCGTTGCGCCTTACGATCTGGTCGTGCTGTCGAAAAACCTTCCCGAAAAAGAACGAGACGAGCTGACCGAGGATCACTACGTGGAGGTTGCGCGCGTCGATTCGATGCATGTTGAGCTCGAGGTGCCCGAAACCGATATAGCCGATCTGTCCGTGGGGCAGGCGGTCGAAGTGAAGCTTGCAGCTAAGGAAGACGAAGCCTACGAGGGCACGGTCGCAAGTATCAACGAGGTGGGCACCTACGGAGCGACCGGCTCGAAGTACAAGGTGACCATCGAGATTCCAAACGACGGCAGCATCCTCATCGGCATGTCGGCGAATGCGAGCATCAAGGTGGCCGAGGCTGCCGATGTGCTGACGGTGCCCGTGAGCGCCGTGACCGACGGGGGAGAAGGCGTGCGGTTCGTGCTCGTGCAGCATCCCGACGGCTCGCTTGAGCCCGTCGAGGTCGAAACGGGCCTGTCCGACGGGACGATGGTCGAGGTCGGCGGAAACCTGAACGAGGGCGATGAGGTCCTTTTGAACGATGCGCTTTCTTCGGGCGCAAGTGGCGAAGGCGAAGGCGACGGTAGTGCCGGCGGCGTCAGTTTCGTATCCCGCGTGGCCGCAGGTTGAGGTGCGCCATGATTGCCATTACCCGCTTATCCAAGCTGTACCGCATGGGCGATACCGAGATTCGCGCGCTCGACGGCATCAACTTCGCGGTGCGCCGCGGCGAGTTCGTCGCCATCGTGGGGCCTTCGGGATCGGGCAAGTCGACGCTCATGAACATCATCGGCTTGCTTGATGCGCCCGACGAGGGGACCTATATGCTTGACGGCGAGGATGTCTCGCACATGTCCGACAGCAGGCTCGCCGCCTTGCGCAATCGCAAGATCGGTTTTGTGTTCCAGAGCTTCAATCTGCTCAAATCGATGAGCGCAGAAGAGAATGTGCGCGTACCGCTTGTCTACCGCGGCATGCGCGCTCGGCAAGCGGACGAAATCGCGCGGGGCATGCTCGCCCGCCTTGGTCTCGAGGGTCGCGAAAAGCACACGCCCTCCCAGCTTTCGGGCGGGCAGCAGCAGCGCGTGGCCATTGCGCGGGCGCTTGCCGGCTCTCCTGACATCCTGCTTGCCGACGAACCGACAGGATCGCTCGACTCCAAGACGAGCGCTGAGATCATGGCGATGTTCAAAGCGCTTAACGAACAGGGGCAAACAATCGTGCTCATTACGCATAACCCCGAGCTTGCCCGCGAGGCGGGCCGTGTGGTGACGATTTCCGACGGCAGGCTGTTCGAGGAGGCGGTTCCGGCATGAAGTGGCTGCAAATAGGCAAGGAAGCCGCCAAAAACGTAGGCCGCAACAAGCTGCGCACGGCGCTTACGATGCTTGGGCTGGTGATCGGCATCTCGTCGGTTATCGTGCTGGTGGGCATGAGCGACGGCTCGAACAGGCAGGTTGCCGAGCAGATGAAGGCGCTCGGGGGCGATATCATTTCGGCCTACGTGTTCGAGGGATCGCTTGCATACGACGATATGGCCGAGGTGCGGGCGCTTCCCGCCGTGGCCGATGCGGCGCCGTCGAAGTTTCTCAACGCTTCGGTGAGTGCGGGCACGAAGAGATCGAACCGCGCGATGGTCGAGGCATCCGACGAGCACTATCTGCCCGTGCGCAACCTCGAGCTCGCGGCGGGTCGCAACCTCTCGTCGATCGATCGCGAGAACAAGTCGAAGGTCTGCGTGATCGGGGGCGCGGTTGCGCGCGATCTGTTCGGGACGACCGATGCGGTGGGGCGCGCCGTTAAGCTTGCGGGCGACGAGTTCACCGTGGTGGGCGTGCTCGAAGAGAAGGGCGAATCGATGGGTCTCAACACCGAGGGCCTCGTGCTCGTGCCGTTCCAGTCGGCGGGCACGTTGGGATCGGACGGGAAGGTCGAATCGGCCTACGTGCGGGCGGTGGGCGACGATGCCGTGCAGCTTGCCAAGGGGTCCGTCTCCGACTATCTCGAGCGCGATAAGGGCATCGATCCGATGATGTTTTCCGTAAATACGCAAGACGAGCTTTTGGGTGCGAGCGGATCGGTGAACAAGACGATGACGCTTTTGCTCGCGGGCGTGGCGAGCATATCGCTTCTGGTCGCGGGCATCGGGGTCATGAACGTCATGCTCGTATCGGTTGCCGAGCGCGTGCGCGAGATCGGCATCAAGAAGGCGCTCGGCGCGCGGCGCGGCGACATTCTGGTTCAGTTTCTCGTCGAAGCGCTTGTGATGAGCTTGTTCGGGGGCGTGCTCGGCATTCTTTTGGGGATAGCGCTGTGCGCGGCCGCCGAGTACGCGGGCATTCCGTGCGTCGTTTCGCCGACGATCATGGGCGTCGCTGCTGGAGCGAGCATACTCATCGGCCTCGCGTTCGGCATCTTCCCCGCGCACCGTGCCTCGCAGCTGCACCCCGTGGAGGCGCTGCGGCAGGAGTAGGGGGCAGGGGATGACCGGAGAACGACGGGTTATCGTCAAGACAGCATAAAGCGAAGGCGCGCATTGGGGGCAATGCGCGCCTTAATCGCGATGCAACGCGTTACATGCTTGGCAAGGTTAGTCTAGCTCACGTAGTTCTCGCACGCATGCTCCGCAGCGCGTAAGCCTGAGTAGATGGCGTAGCTGACCAGGCCGCCTGAAAGCCCGTAGTTGTAGGTTTCCTTGTAAAGCTTGTTGCCGTCGACGCCTACGCAATACAGGCCCTCGATCGGCTCTTCGCTCTCGTTGAGCACTTGGTTGTCGTAGTTGACGTCCAGGCCGCCAATGGTGTTGGTGACCGTCGGGTCGACGCGGATGGCGTAGAACGGACCGCTTTCTACGGGAAGCAGGTACTGGGCATCCTTGAGGTAATCCTCGTCAACGCCGTTGCTGCAGAATTCGTTGTAGCGTTCGATGCTTGCGGCGAAGTTCTGGGTGTCGATTCCCATGGCTTCGGCAAGGGCCTCCACCGTGTCGGCTTTAAACGCGTTGCCCGCACCCGCTGCTACACATTCGTCAACCTGAGCGACCAGGCCTTCAATGTTCGACCCTGGCTTGTACATGCGCCAGCCCGCCATGATGCCTTCGCCGGATTCGAATCTATCGAGGGTTGCTTGATCGAAAACAGACCAGCATCTTTTCTGGGTGAGAACCGCATTGACAAACAGCGCTTTATGGCTGTGTATGAAAAGGCTTTCGTCCATGCAGCGATTCCCTTTCTGGTTCAGGAAGAGAAGGGGCTGATTGCAGCAACCGACCGTAATGGGATCGGCGACAACATATCCTTCCACATGCACTGCCGGAAGCATAGCGGTCATATAGGTGCCCGCACCTACGTCTTCCGCCATGATGACGCCGTCGCCGGTTCCCGTGGCAACGGCATTGGCATACGTCATATCCCAGGTTGTGAGCTGCTCGATGAGCTTGTTGTTTGCTGCGTAACCGCCGCACCCCGCGATTACGGCCTTCGAAGTGACTTCGATGTAGTCTCCGTTTTCGTCACGAGCATATAGGCCGACTACCTTCCCGCTATCGGTTTTCAGGCAAACGGCCGGCGTGGTGAAGCGGAATTCGACTCCTAGGTCCTTGGCGCGGTTCTCGAGGAACTCAACCAAGGTGGCGCCGGACTGGCTGATGTTTTCGTCATCCTGGCCGCCCCAGAAATGGAAGCATTTGAATGTGTTGATGGATGATTTGTACACATCGACGCGATCGAATTGGTATCCGCCTTCTTCGAGCCAGTCGGCCGTTTTGCCCGATTCCTTGATGAAGGTTGTCCACAGTACCGCGTCAGAACGATAGTTGGTGTAGATGTTTTCTTCCTCGACATATTCCCCGACGGAGGCCAGTTCTATGCCGCTGCGCTCTTGAAGCTTGCTTCCCCATCCGAACATGCCCTCGGTGCCGGCCGTGCTTCCGCCGGCTACGGACCCTTTTTCGAAAACGATAACGCTGGCACCCAGCTCGGCGGCTCTGACTGCTGCGGTCATGCCGCTGCCTCCTGCGCCAATGATTGCGATGTCGCATTCTATCTGCTGTGTGGTTTTTTGCGATACATCGGACTCGAACTCCACGATGGAGATCTTGCGGGCTTCGGGGTATTTCACGTCTTCGGCGCTCGATGCGGCTCCGCCTTCGGCGGAAGATGGACTCGGGGATGCAGAAGAGCATCCGGATACAAGAGCAACCCCAGCCAAACTCGCTGCCGCTCCCGCCGCTGCCGAACCCTTAATAAAATCCCTCCGGCTCAGTTCCATTGTTCCTCCTCCTCTATGTGGACCTGATTGTCCAATCGAAGACGAGGTTAACGAATGCCGGGTTGCCCGGTAACACACGCAGGGGGTGGTTATATTACGCCACACGTTTTATGTGGGGGTTTCATCGGGCATTTTGCCGATGCACTGGGCTTATCGAGGTTTGCCGGTGCGCAGATCGCTGCGGCTCCTTTCGATTACGAGTCTCATCAGCTCCTCGCGGGAATGGGTATCGAGCTTTTGGTATATATGCGAGGCATGGGTTTTTACTGTGTTGACGCTGACCCCGAATTCTTCTGCGATGGCTTGGAGGCTTTTGGATCGAGCCATTTCGCACAGCACTCGTTTTTCTTGCGGCGTAAGTGCGTTCTCGGCTGCAATAAGCTCGCAATACTTGTCGAGGCATGCCTCGAGGTCGCTTTTTTCTGCGGAATCGTCAGCTGGGGGAATTTCGGCAACAGTTGGCGTTTCGTTGGTGCTGCCCATTATGGAGAAGCCGGCGAGGAGCAGAGCATAGGCGACGAACAAGGGAAACGTCTGAGCAAATCCTGCGGGTAGGAGGACGGTTGCTTGCGATAGATTGCTGCCGATTGCCAGGCCTACTCCGTAAATACCGAACCCGAAGGCGAACGTTCTTGTGACCGATCCGGGAACGAGGGCGGCGTCGCTGACCGTCGTTTGCCAGAAAATAATAATGTACAAGAACATTCCGGCTGAAACGAACGGCAGAGCGAAGTCGAGCGCGCCGAGTATATCCAGAAAGATCGACGCGGTGATGCATGCTACGGTTACGAACCGCAGTTGAACTTTCTTGAATGCGATTGTCGATACGATGCCGACGAGGACGATTACCAGCGTCAGTGCGATGATCGAGGAGTTGTCGAACGGCATAAGAGATCCTCGTTCGACGGACCCCCTGATGTAGTTGATGGACATGCCGAAAATGAAGAAGGCAAGAAGCTTGTTTCGAGGAGTGGCGATTTCGCGATCTCCCGAGTGCTTTTCTTCGAACGTGTCGGAGATTTTTCGGATGCGCTGTTCCGAGGCGATGCTTGCGAGGAAAGGGATGAGGCATACGATTATTCCTGCAACTGCCGATGCCAGATTGTCGATCAGAAGATACAGCAGCAGGCTGAGCACCGTTCCTGCGAAGACGATGAGGCGCCGATCGCTTTTCGACGGGAAAGAGGCTAGCGCGTGCGCGAGCTGAATGGCGTAGAGAACCGAGCCGGCGGATCTTGCGAAATGCAGCAAACTCCAATCGAGAGAAGACGGATCCGCGAAAGGCCAGGAGGCTGTGAATGCAATTTGGATGGCGGTCGTTATCGACATGATTGCTACGGAGAGCACCCTTATCGGAGTTCGCGAGATCGATTGCGTCAAGAAGCGGGAAAGCAACGCAGCCGCAAGGTAGAGCGTTGCTGTGGCGAGCCCGCCGGTGAGCCATACCGAATGCTGGGCTTCCGATGATTGTCTGAGGACGGGAAGGTAGAGCAGACATGTCTGCCATGTCCAAAACAGGGAAAAGGAGGCAATTGCGAAGAGGATGTTTCGGGAATGGCCGGCGAAACCTCGCCCCCCTGTTTTCAGTACACGTTCAAACACGCTGTGATCCACCGAAATCCTCTCATGCGCAACGGGTGAGATTGCGTAAAAGCAATCATATTTCACGAATTGTGGATGACGCGCCGAATGATGGCACCAGCCAACATTACGTTATGCCGATACGGCGGTCAAGTTGTTTGCGCGGAAGGCGCAAGGAGGATGGGAGGCAGAAATGTTCGAAAAGATTTCACGTCGTTCTTTTCTAGTGGGGGGAACCGCTCTTACTATGGGTGCTGCTTTGGGCGTGGTGGGTTGCGCCCCTGCGGGAACGAACGAAGAGGCGAAAGCTTCCAGCGCCGCGATTGACGGAGGCGGTGCTGAAACCAAGGGAATGCAGACGTTGAACGCAGGTGCGGAACTGAACTTCTTCGAGCCTGTTCCGGGAACCGTTGCATTCGTTAGCGAGAAGATCAAAGACGAGGACGTCGCATCGACGGAGGATTGCGACGTGGTCGTATGCGGACTCGGTTTAGCGGGAATCGCAACCATGCTCGCCGCCACGAGCTTCGGTTTGAAGGTTATCGCGCTTGAGAAAACGGGATCGTACAACGTTCGCGGTACGGGCATCGGCGCTCCGGATTGCCGTCTGTTCAAAGAGGCCGGGGCATCGTGGGATGAGGAAGAGATACTCAACGACATGATGAAAGCCTCGTCTTATCGCTGTAACGCCGACATCTGGAAGAGCTGGTTCGCGAATAACGGTGAAGCGGTCGATTGGCTGCTCGACCAAGTCGGAGATAAGCTGACTCCGTATCTGGGCCTTGGTCCGAACGGCGAGACTACCTCAGAGTTTGCGGGCGTGGTGACATATCGCGAAGACGTTCGCTTTGAGGAGGGAATGGACGGTTTTGCAGAGGTTGCCATCGAGGTTGCCAATAGCAAGAACGTCGACATTCGCTACAACACCCCCGCTTGTCAGATCGTTCAGGATGACAGCGGCAAAGTCGTCGGTGTAATCGCTCGCGACGAGCAGGGGTCATATGTAAAAATCAATGCATCCAAAGGTGTCGTTCTCTGCACGGGAGGCTACGAGAACAATTGGGATATGATGTGCGAGAACATGCGCCGAGAGGACCTATGCGTAGCGGCTTGGAGGCTTCCCAATACGGAGAATACAGGCGATGGGCACATGATGGGAATGTCCGTCGGTGGGCTGATGGATCCGTATCCCCACATTATGATGCGCGATCCGGGTGCTTCTGTGGCGAGCAATGCAGGAAACAAGGGCCTCACTTTGCCTTTCCCGCGAGTCAACGAATCAGGTTTGCGTTACGTCAACGAGAGTATCGCGCCCCACTTCCTTGCGAATTCCATTCAGCATCAGACGGGCGGACATGACTTTATGGTGCTCGCTGGTCCTGACCTGGAAACCATCATAGACCGGTGCTCCTATCGCAACTATGCGATGTCGGCTGCGCGCATGAGCCCGAAAGAGGTTGCTGATCTTCTCGAGCCGATCGCGGTTCGCGGAGAGACGGTGGAAGAGCTGTGTGAGGCTACGGGCATCGATGCCGAAAATCTCAAGAAGACGTTGGCGCGCCTTACCGAGCTGCACGAGAAGGGCGTGGACGAAGATTGGGGCGGCGATACAGAGATGTTCATGGACTACAGCTCCGGCCCCTACTTCGCTTTCGAAGAGTCGGGTTCGTGCCTGGTGACGGTTTCGGGGCTGAGGGTGACGGTCGATTCGGAGGTCATCGATAAGACCGGTATGCCGATTCCCGGCCTGTACGCTGTCGGCAACTGCTCGGGCGAGATGTTCAGCGACACGTATCCCCATGATCTTCAGGCTATCAGCCATAGCCGTTGCGTTGTATTTGGCTATGTCGTCGCGAAGAAACTTTCGCAGCAATAGCCGGCATTTCTCCCAATTTGCGTCAGCTGCCTCGATGGGGCTATCGACACAACGTTGGCGAGCCGACCTTCATATGGCCGGCTCGCCTTTGCTTTATCCGATCTCGAAGAGATCGATGAGTTCCTGCTTGCTGTGAACGCCGGCTTTGAGGTAGATGTTCTTCATGTGGAAGCGCACGGTGTTTTCGGAGATGCTCAGATCCTCGCTTATGAACGACACGCTCCTGCCTTTTAAAAGCAGGCGCACGATGTCCAGTTCTCGTTCGGTGAGTGAAAACCGTTCGACCAAGCTGCTATCCAGGTCTTGGGCGGGGTTGGTGCTCTTGCTTTTCTTCTTTCGAAAGGCATGGATGAAGCCGAGGACGGACAGCCCGTATACGATCAGCAGCGCTACGACCAACCTTTGCGTGGTTCCCAGAAGGCTTGCCATGTCGGGACATATGATCGGGCCTGCAAGATATCCGAGCATTTGAACCAGGTAGAACGGCCCGAGCACCCCGCAGTAGATGATTGCGGGATGTATGGTGCGCGTTCGCGCGGCATCGTTGCAGGAAAGCATAAGGACGATCGACGAGAGCCCGAACACTACATAGAACATCTCGGCGAGCACGAAGAAATAGTTGTGTTCGATCAGGGGCATCAGCAAGACGACCGTCACGCAGATCGGCAAAGTGATCTTTGAGAGGATGTCCATGCTCGGATACGAGCGGAATCGCGCAATGTACAGGGCTGCGAGCAGCCCTGAGATTATGCGTCCGAATGAAAACAGATTTCCTAAAAACGTGTTGTCGGAGACCACCAGAGCGAGCGCGTAGAAGAGCCCCCAGGCAAAACCCATGGACGCTATGATGAGTATCGCCGTCCAGTTTTCTTTGAAAAACAGTGCGAATCGCTGCCAGCTTTGCTGCAGAAACTCTCTCGAAGGCTGCTCGTCGTTTTCGGGAATCAGGTAAAGAAGAATTCCTGCCGACAGGGGGAGAAAAAAGACGATGCTTGACATAAGCACGACGATGTCGGGCAGCCAGCGTACCGCGAAGTAGAGTACGCCTGCGATGATGGTTCCGCTTACCTGTATTGCCATGGCGTCTCGAGAACTTTGCCGGTAAAGAGCTTGCTGCCAAAGGAAGATGCCCATTGCGCAGCCAATGCCTATGCATATTCCGAAGAGGCTTACCAGTACCGACTCGATTGCAAACGAAAAAAGCGATGTGGATACGGCGAGCGCTATTCCGACGACGAAGCATGCAATCATGAACCACACGGAGTTCTTGGTGGAGAATATCTTTTTGTGCCCGGAAAACCGATAGGCGACTCCCAACAAGATGATCGCGAGGGGAAAAACGATGTTGTTTGCGATGGTGGTGAAAGAGTGCAGGCTTATATCGTTGGTGCCGACGAGGGTCAGAAGGGAGAACTGCCAGAAAAGGAACGGCTGTAGGATCATATGGGAGGTGAACCCGATGATGCAGATTGCTCGAAGCTGGCTAGCGGCTAGCTTCTTGGGCAAAGGAAGGGCTTTTTTGTTCGAGCGTGTCATAAGCAGTAGATCTATCCCGTCGATGAACTGATGGTTTGTTGGATGGGCCCCTATCTGCGGTTGTCATTGTGAAAAGAATGCCATTTGGGCTTGCGGGGTGGCGGGTGTGCGGTTTTCCCTCGTCAGCCACACGACGTTTCGCCTTAACTTCAGCAGCATTGATTTATGTAGGATATCATAAAGCCGCAGGGCCCTATTGTCGGGTTGTTACATTTTCGGTCTGCATATCGAGTGCTTGCGGACGAGCGCGTGAGGTTTGCTTCGGGTTGATTTTGTGTACGGCATTCTACATCATCGCGTGAAACGCCTCGATCAGCACGGGAACGAGCGCCGAGCAGATAACGCCGTTGGCAACCGCGAGCACCACGGTTTCGCTGTTGGTGCTGCGGGACAGCATGGGCAGTGTGGTGTCTTCGCTTGTGGCTGCGGCCGGTGCGATGCAGGTGGGGTAGTTGAGATGGCGGGCGATCCAGGGAATCGTGAACAGCGATACGATCTCGCGCAAAAGGCTGGAGAGAAACGCGATCGATCCCGCCGAGGCACCCGCGAATCCCGATATCATGACGCCGCACAGGCTGTACCAGCCGAGTCCCGACGCGATGGCCCCACCGACGGCAAGCGGCATTCCCAGCAGCAGTGCGCATGCAAGCCCGCCAAGCAGCGAGCCGACGACGATGCCGAACGGTACGATAAGCGCCCGCACGTGGTATTCGCGCAGCTTCGTGAGCAGTCCTCTGCTCGAGCCGACGCTGATGCCCACGAAGAACATGAGGGCGTACAGGATGAAATCGGAATGCTCCGACAGCGCATCGAGGGGGGCGATGCCCGCATGCGAGAGCCCGTAGAGGGTGCCTGCCGCCAGCGCGCAAACGGCCAGGATGATCATGATGGCTTCGGCGTTGTTCTTCTCGCCCTTTTCGGAGGCGCGCCGGTGAGCGTCTTCGGCATGGCGTTTCGTGATGTCCGCCATAAAGTGGCTGGTGAGAAAGTACACGATAACGGTTGAGAAGATCACGGGGATAAGGCAGAACGCCAAGCTGGCGATCCCGATGGTGGCGAGCTCGTCCAGAAACGCGTCGCGCCCGCCGAGCAGGGAGCCCATCGAGAAGATGAGAAGCGTCGTGCACCCGAGTGCGATGTTCTCGTTAGCCTTGCGCCAGCGATCGGGGAACACCGTAGCGCCTACGGCCACGCCAACGCACATGATGATCAGAACTTCCAACGCACCTCCCTTTTCGAGCGTCTGATTCTATCAGAAGCCTGATGATATTTCGATAAGAGCGGACTGTGGATGCCTTTCGATAGGGAGCGGCAGGCGATGCGGAGTGTTTGGCGGTGGGCGCAGGTGCGTTCGTGCATCTTGCCAGAGGTCTTGTCGTAGCGGACTCGTGGAATCCTACCCATGAGCCGGCTGTTCAAAAAGCCGCCAACGGCGATGGGCATGTTCTCGTGAAGAAAAAGACGACCTGGGTACAGGTATTGTCGGTTTTGTACGCTTCGAATTCCAGGGCCAGAACGCTCGAGTCGGAAGCCGAAAGAGCCTAAGCGTTTGATCTGGTTTGCTTCTGATGTTACTAACAGGAGCTTCTCCCTCGTTGTGCAATCTCACCCCTCAAAGGCGGTCTAAAGCGTACAAAACCGACAATACCTGCACTCAAGTGGCTGTTTTTCTCACGAAGCGCTCGTTCGGAGCTGTTCGGCGACTGCTGCCTGATTGATTGCTCGTCGTGGGAGTTTGGAACCCCTGTTTTCGGCTGCAAGATATAGCCGTTCGACGTCTCTCCGATTTCGGCGAGTTTCTCTGTCTCTTGCGCAAACGAGCTGCGGCCTCGTCCGAGCGTATCGAATGAGGCCGCGATTGGTGGCCGGCGCGCAGCTTCGTTGTCGAGGTTGCGAGGGCGAGTCGAGCGCGCCTTCCTATAGGTAGCTCACGGTTTCCTCGAGCGGTTTGCGGTCGAAGTGGTTCTTGAGGGGCCCTGCGCCCTCGGCGGCGTAGCCGAGATCGAGCAGCATGAGCACCTCTTCGTTTTCGGGAAGCTTCAGTTCGCGCGTTGCAACAGCGGGGTCGAAGAGGTTGATCCAGCAGCTGTCGACACCGGCGTTTGCCGCAGCGAGCAACATGTGGGTGGCGACGATGGTTGCGTCCTCGATGCCGGAGTCGCGCTCGCCGCCGGGGTAGGTGAACACGGTGTCGGTATCGAACGCGACGACGAGCACCGTTGGCGCCCCGTAGCGGCAGGGCGTGATGGCGTCGATCTTTGCAAGCCCTTCTTCCGATTGCACGACGTAGATGCGCTGCTCTTGCAGGTTCTTCGCCGTCGGCGCAAGGCGACCCGCTTCGAGAATCGCGGCGAGCTGCTGCTCGTCCACGGCGCGGCCGTCAAACTTCTTGCACGAGTAACGTTGCTTGACTACTTCTTTGAAATCCATGGCTCACTCCCGTTCCTCGCAGGCTGTGTGTGTTGGTTGACATGTTACGACGGCGAGATGTCGGTGTCCATGCTGGGGGGGGGTTCGAAAGCAGGTTTCCGGAATTGCCGCTGGCGTGCGTTTTCGTTGTTTTAACAACATGGCGGTCGGGTTTGCGGCGGTATAGTTGAAAAGGCATTTAACAGCAGAAGTGCAGGGTGTTTTGTATCGCAGAGGTTGTCAGATGCTGCAGGTTGGCTTCGTCCGAAAGGTGGATATGCTCCCATTCGTTCCCGTGTTTGTGCCGAACCTCGTGCAGGTGGCGCCGTTCGTTCTCGCATTCGCGATTCTGTGCGCCAATCCGCTGCGCAAGCACGCCGGCTGGTTCTACGCGTTCTGGACGGTCGCCGTCGTTGCGGTCACCTGGTACGATCCGGTCATCTCGCTCATGGGCGAGTCGGCTCCCGCGGCGGCGTTTGCGATGGAGTCGCAGATGAGCGCCCTTCCGAGCACGATGCCTGTGCTCTACGCGATCTCTCAGCTGCTTACCTCGTCGTTTACGGGCGTGGCGTTCTACCTTGTCGTGATGTTCGTCGGCGCGCTCGAGCGCACGCCTATCGTGAAGCGCCTGCTTTCCGTGCGATCGGAACTCTCGGTGATAGGCGGCATCGTCATCATGGGGCATCTCGTGCGCATCGTCGATTTTCCGTTCATGTTCGCCAATCCCATGTGGGCGACCATATGGGGAAGCCCTGTGGTCGATTACATGTTCATTGCGGCGGTGGTTATCGGGCCGCTTCTGACGGTGGCGTTTCTGGTTCCGTGGATCACGTCGTTCAAGGTTATCCGTAAGCGCATGGACCATGCAACGTGGAAGAAAACCCAGCTGCTCGCATACCCGTTCATGGCTCTCATGATCGCACAGGGTTTCTTTCTTGCGCTCGGGCATGCTCTCTACGGATTTCCCTACGACGGCTCTTCGTTCATGATGTCGTTCATGTCCGATCCCGCCGCATGGGTCGGGGCTTTCGCCCAGCAGGTGGCGACTGCATGGATGTACGCGTCCATCGGCGTTGCGTACCTGGTGCTCAGGCTGCGGAAGCGTTCGCGCGACAAGGCGCGGCGGGAAAGCGTGCTGCGGGAGCAGGGGGCCGAGGGGGCTTGATGGCTGCAGTCGACCAAAGGGCGTAGTTGCTCTGCGTGGGTTGAATCTCATATGTGGAGCTTCCGGCGCGTTGATTCTCAAGGAATAAAAGCCGCATGGATATGGGCGGCCGGATGCAAAGATTGATGTGAATCAGGGATTTTGCCTGTGGGTTTTGCTGCTCCCTCGCATGATTCATGCGAGGGTTTTTTCGAATAAATCAGATGATACCTTCGATTGCAGAAATAGCTGTTTAGATAACAATTTTGGTGTAGGAGCGGTTCGGTAAAAACGTGCAAGTGCGAGCCGGGAGACCGATCTGGGAACGTTTCGGAGAAGCGATTCTGAAGAACGGATCGGCGGGGTGAAGCGTGCCGAGCCGACAATCGATGGCATTAGGAGGAATCATGGATCTTTTCAACAAGAAGCTCGATGCGTCACTCGATAGGCGCTCGTTCCTTGTTGCCGCAGCGGCAACGGCTGCGGTTGCAGGAGGCACTGCCTTGACTGGCTGCGGCCAGCGTTCGGAGTCTTCGGGAGAATCTGCACCACCTCGTACCGGTGAGGCAGGCGCTCATTCATGGGATGTTGCCCCGGACCCGATTGACGAATCCCAGATTGCGAATACCGTTGAAGCTGATATCGTTATCGTAGGCGGCGGCATGTCCGGTCTCGCTGCGGCCGCAACTGCCGCAACGGAAGGCATCGATGCGGTGCTTATCTCAAAAGAGCAGCAGCCTATTGGCCGCGGTGGAGATTTTGCAGCCATCGGATCCCAGCAACAGATTTCAGCTGGCGTGGAGATCGATGCGGATGAGATCACCAATGCTATTCTGGACAAAAGCAACTTCAAATCACGCAATGATGTCGTGAGGATATGGGTGGACAACTCTGGCGAGGCGTTCGATTGGCTTACCGAGCTGCTGTCCGGCTACGGCATCGATATGTTTTTGGATGCCACGGGTCCGCGCGAGGACTGGATGTACACCCCGTACTCCACTTGTCACACTTTCATTCCCGAAAGCTTGGACTTGGGTGGCAACCAGCCTGCGGTTATGGCGGTTATGGCTTTTGACGACGTGTGCGAGAAGGCGGGACTTCCGCGGCATTACGGCGTCAAGGGCGAGCAGCTGGTCAAAGACGATTCCGGGCGTGTAACCGCTGTTGTCGCCACGAACTCTGACGGCGAATACGTAAAGTACGTTGGTCGCAAGGGAGTCGTGCTCGCTACGGGTGGCTACGAATACAATGACGAGATGAAAGACTATTTTTTCGATTACGAATCCAAGAAGATGATCATGATGTACGAGACCGCCTCCTCTACCGGCGACGGTCACGTGATGGCCTGCTGGGCTGGTGGTGCCATGGAGCCCGCCCCCCATGCGACCATGAAGTTCGACTGGTCTGCTACCACGGTCAACAATCTCGCTTTGGCCCGTCAGCCCTGGCTGTGGGTGAATGCCGAAGGCGAGCGCTTCACCAATGAGGATCTGCTTTGGGAAGGTACGACCAACGCCATGACGCACCAGCCCGATTGCGTGTGCTTCTCGATCTGGGACAACGATTGGGAGGCCAAGGCGCGCCAGATCGACATGCCCGGCTGCAAGCGTATGTTCGGCGGCTCTTCTTTCTGGCAGCCTGGAATGCTTGAAGAGAACATCGAGGCTGGCAACATTCTCGTCGCGGACACCATCGAAGAATTGGCCGGAAAGATCGGCGTACCTGCAGAAAAATTTAAGGCATCGGTCGACCGCTATACCGAGCTTGCCAAGAAGGGTCACGATGACGATTTCAACAAGTCACCCCTTCGCATGACGGCCATAGAGGAGCCTCCCTTCTACGCGGCACCCCTGGGCGCCTATGTTTTCGTTACCTTGGGAGGCTTGCTGATCGACGGGCAGATGCGCGTTATGGACGAAGACGACGCAATCGTCGAAGGTCTCTATGCTATCGGAAATTGTTCGGGTAACTTTTTCCGCAACGGCGAGTACCTCGTCAATGTAACAGGTCTTTCCCTCGGCCGCGCGGTGACCATGGGGCGCACTGTTATCAAAAATTTGATGATGCAGTAACGGGTTGCCAACACTCCGATCCCTCTTCTTAACGGGGGCGCTACGGCGTCCCCGCTTTTTTGTGCGCGTTCGGCACGTAAAGGTAGGATTCTCTATAATGATGGGAAGATCGGCTCTTCACAATGCTGGAAGCGAGGATGATTGGTGGATCAGGCGAAAAACAACGAGAACCGAGCGTCCTTCGACATCCTGAAGGATCTTTCGCCCTCCGCTTTCGGGCTGTCGTTCTGGTGGGCTTGGGTGTGGCTTGCCTTTTTCAGTCCCGTTTTGTTTTCCGATTCGTCTTTGGCCGACGGTGCTTACAGGTTCTCCGTTGTTGCCGTCGCAGCGGGCTGTCTCGCCATGGCCCTGCTTTTCAAGAAGCTGGGGAATCTGCCGTCGAGAAAGCTCTGCATATTGGCCGCCTGCGTCTTCTCCGTCGGAACATTGCTCATTATCGTATGGGCCGACGTCTCCGCTTCCCTGATCTTCTCTCTGGGCAGCGTTCTCACAGGGCTTGCCAGCGGTGTGCTGGTGGTGCTGTGGGGCTCCTATCTGTGCACCTTAGAGCCTCGCGTTTCGACCCTGTGCATTGCGGCGAACTTTTTGTTGGCTGGGTGCTTGTATTTTATCGTGAACGGGATCCCCCCGTATTTGGCGGTGGTCGTGCTCCTCATCGCCCCTGCGCTGAGTGCGCTGTGCTTGATCGGAGCGCTGAAGAGCTCAGACAGGCTTGCAGGTATCGACGAAGGGCGGCCGCCTGCCGACATCAATCCTCAGGCGGCTGCCGTCTGCAGTCCGAAGCGTGGCGATCGGCGAGTTTTTTCGGAATCTATGTCTTGGCGCACTCTGGCGGGCATTGCGGGCTTTGCTTTCTCATCCGGCTTCGTAATATCTCTCGCATCTTTCGAGGGAGGCGTTTCCGATTTCGAGCTGGCTGGATCGCTTCAGGTGTTAGGCAATGCGACTGCAGCGGCGCTCGTCCTTCTGGCCGTCTCGGCTCTCTCGATTCATTTCGATCTGCACTCCACCTGCCGGGTCGTTTTGCCCTTGATGGCGGTGGGATTTCTTGTCCTCACGACGCTCGAAGGACCGCTCGGGATGATTGGTCTGTTTATCGCGTTTGTCGGAAGCGGTTTGTTCGAGCTGGTGGTTTGGGCAGCTTTTGCGCGGCGAGCCTATGAGTTCCCCCAAGGTGCCGCCATGCTTTTCGGGATCGGTCAAGGCGTCAAGCTGATAGGATGGGCTGCCGGATCTCTGGCGGTTACCGCAGTGGGACCCATGCTGAGCCAAAGCCAAAGCATCTTGTTTGTGGTGGTGCTGCTGGTTGTGGCGGCCACTGTGTTTCTGGGTGAGCGGGCGTTCCGATCTGAGGAGTCTATCGTTCGCTTGGCAAACGCGGTCGATTCCGATGAGAATCGGTCCGAGACTGCTGGAGTGACGGTAGATGACGGCGTCGCGAAGCTTGCTGAGGAGTATCGCCTTACGCCCCGCGAAGCTGAGGTGTGCCTCCTCCTGGCCAAAGGGCGAAGCGTGCCTTACATAGAGCAAGAGCTTAGCATCTCTCATTCTACTGCGGTCACCCATACTCGGCACATCTACGAAAAGACGGGTGTTCATGACAGGCAAGAACTCATTGATTTGGTTGAGGAACGAAGATGAGCAATACCCAGCGAAGCGAGATGTTTGATTCAAGGCGCGGCGCGGAAGAGAGTCCAGGCAAAGTTCCATTTATTTTTTTGGAATCCGCCAAAGAAAAGATGCTCTTGCCGTTTTAGACGGCGCTGGCACGCATAGCTATCCTTGCAGTTTTGCTTGGCGACAGCTGCTATTGCTTATTCGTTCTTAACCGGGTTCTGGCTTATCGCGGGAAAGGCTGTGAATCTGCGGGAAATAATACAATTCGGGATCGTTGCATCTATTGCGGGTAATGTAAGAATACTTGTAAACGGAACAAGGATGCGAATCGGGAAAATCGAACCGCTGAAGAAACCACGCTCCACGCAAACAAAAAACGAACCCGAAGGTTCGTCTAGTTGCTAAATGGTGCGCCGTGAGGGATTCGAACCCCCGACGTACTGATTCGTAGTCAGTCCCTCTATCCAGCTGAGGTAACGGCGCACGTTTGACAGCTCGATTATTCTCCCAGTATTGCGGGTGATTGTCAAAGGGTTTTTCGAAAATGTCGCAAAATGTTTGTTTTCACCATTTTCCCCTTTCAGCCGTTGGTTTTTGAATCGCACATGTCATTCGGGGTGTCGGATGCGCAGGGGTGGGGTTTTCCGCACTGCCCCTCCCCGAAAAACGTGTGGTTCGGTATAGGAGAACGACTCCTCACGAGGTACAATAGCCCGATATATCCCAAGGGCTCTCATCGTACACCGATCATATTGGCATCAAGGGAGCGCCGCTCACTCGGCGTTGGCGGTTGCGCATTTGGAATCGAGGGAAGATCGTTTCCGATCGCGGCTGCTCGGCTTCGTTTCGGCGAAGCGGGAAAGACGAAAAGCATCGTATCGACGCCGTGTCCTGCAATCAGAAAGGGGTTTGGATGAACGCAGAAGAGAGGAATTTCGCACTCTACGAGAACTTCCAGAAAGTCAACGCCATTGCGCCTGAGTTCTTCGAGCAGTACGAGGTGAAGCGGGGGCTTCGCAATCCGGACGGCACCGGAGTCATCGCCGGCATCACCAACATCGCCAACGTGCACGGCTACGTGGTGTCTGACGGGGTGAAAACTCCCGACGAAGGTCAGCTCCGCTACCGCGGCTACGATCTGTATGATCTGCTCGAGGATGATTCGCCCGAGCGCCGTTTCAGCTTCGAAGAGGTATGCTACCTGCTCCTGATGGGGGAGCTGCCCACGAAAGACCAGCTCGATCGCTTTGTTTCGGTGCTTGATTCCGAACGCGAGCTGCCCGATGGCTTCACCGCCTCGCTCATCATGCGCAACACGCCCCCCGATATCATGAACATCCTCGCGCGCTCGATTCTTCTGCTCTATGCGTTCGACGAAGATGCCGAGGATCGCTCCGCCCATCACGAGATCCATACCGCCATCTCGCTGATCTCCCGCGTGCCGCGCATCATGGTGCTTGCTTACTACGCGCAGCGCGCCAAGTATTACAACGAGTCGATGATCATGCACCGTTTCATTCCCGGTCAATCCACTGCCGAGACGATCCTTTCGATGCTTCGTCCCGATCGCCAGTTCACGGCCGATGAAGCCCGCATGCTCGACGTCATGCTGTGCTTGCATGCCGAACACGGCGGCGGCAACAACTCGACGTTCACCACACGCGTGGTCACGTCGGCCGACACTGACGCCTATTCGACGTACGCGGCCGCCATCGGCTCGCTTAAAGGCCATAAGCATGGCGGAGCGAATCACCAGGTTCTCGCCATGCAGAAGGAAATCAAGGCGAACGTGCAGGATTGGTCCGATGAGGGCCAGGTCGCCGATTATCTTGCCAAGATCGTCAACAAGGAAGCCTACGATCGCACGGGACTGGTGTACGGCATGGGCCATGCGGTTTACACGGTGTCGGATCCGCGTGCGGTCATCTGCAAGAAGTTTGCGGAGCGGCTTGCGGTCGGCACCGAATACGAGGCCGAGTTCGAACTGCTCAAGAGCGTCGAACGCCTTGCTCCCGAAGTCATCCTCAAGGAAAAGGGCACGAAGAAGGACATGTGCGCCAATGTGGACATGTATTCGGGTTTCGTGTACTCGATGATGGGCATTCCCGAGGATCTGTTCACGCCGCTGTTCGCCTGTGCGCGTATGTCGGGCTGGGCGGCGCATCGTTTCGAGGAGATCGTCTCGGGCAAGCGCATCATCCGCCCCGCATACAAAACCACCCATTCGGGCAAACGCCCCTACGAATCGATCGAGAAGCGATAGGAAAGCGTTCTGCGGATTGCCGGAAACGGAGCGCTTGGAACCTGAGGCGTCCAACGCGATTTCTGTATCAGAAGCAGAAGAAGCCCCCGATGGCGGGGGCTTCTTGCATGACGGGGCTTTATCTGCGTTTAGCTTAGATCGATGGCGACGCTTTCGTCGGGCCTCCACACGAGCGTGTCGTACGTGAGTACCGAAACGAAGCCCTTGATCGTTTCGTGGCCGATGGAGTAGTGGTCGCCGAAGAAGCGGATCTCGGCGATATCGCCATCGTGCGACGCGATGTGGGGCAGTACGGCTTCGTGGGGCGCGCCGGTGGTGGTAAGCAGGATCGGGCTTCTATCGCGTCCCTGCAAAGCGCCGCCGGTCAAGGCGTCGGCATGCAGGTCGCCGCGTGTGATTGCAGGTTTTTCCCAGGTGAGGCGATCGCCGTCCGAGCGGTCGGCAGATGTCGTCCATGCGGCGATGAGCGACGAGGTGTCGAAGCGGTCGATGCCTCCGAGCCTTACGACCTGGCTGTAGGGCACGCCTGCGGCGATGCGGGCTTCTTCGGCTGCGCGAGCGCTGACGGCGTATGCGTCGCCGACGATGACCACGCGGTCGAAGTCGCCCGCCGCAAGGGCATCCTGCGTTTCCTGAGTCAAGGAGGTCTCGCCGAATTCGGTCAGGAAGATGGGACTGTGCGTGGCAGCGGCCCACGGCGATATCGAAAGAGAGTCTGCGAAAAGACCGCAGCGGGCGATGATGGCGGTGGAGGAGTGGTTGCCGAGGCGCTCCGAGTAGATGAGCTCGGCGGTCTCTTGACGGTCGACACCCCCGATCCGTTCGATCTCGCTGACGGAGGGAAGCGCTGCGATCTGCGCCTCGACCTCATCGCTTACGGCATACTCGTTGCCGACGATGATGACCTTGCCCGCCGAAAGGGTATCGTTGATGACGCGGCGCGTTTCGTCGGACAGCGCGTACTTGTCGGTCAAGACGATCGGCGCATTGCCCTCGATGCCCGAAAGCGACGATGCTGCCAGAGAATCGGGGAAGTGGTAGTCGTTTCCGGCGGCCACGATGATCACGTCTTCGTCAGCGGCAACGCGCTCGTAGGTTGAGACCTGCTCGGACGTGCCGTAGCGGTCGTCTCCGAAGAGCCGTGCGACGTTGAGCGATTTGTTCGGGCGAGCGGGTTCGTTTTCCGAAACGAGCGTAACCGGTGTGGTTCTGATGATATGGGTGCTGGTTGGGCAGAGCGTTACGCATTCCGACCCGACATCGCCCGTCCTCGTTGCGATGAGCGTGATGTCGGTGGCGGTCGTCGAGGTGGTGACGCCCTGCTTGCTTCCCGAGCCGTCCTTCTCGATGGAGCATGTCGGCGTGCCCGCGTATTCGTAGTTATCGTAATCGGTTCGCGTGGTGATTCCGTCGAACGGGATGACGAACGAATCCTGGGATATCGTGAGCGGAACGAGGTAGTTCTCGGCAACAGTCGAAGCATCGGTCGCGTCGATCGTCCCGTTCGGCACGTAGAGAGCGCCGTGCGTTGCGCTCCAGTTGACGGCGTACAGTTCTACGTCTGACGCGCGGATGATCACGTCTCCCTCGGGAACCCAAAGCGCGCAGCAGCCCTCCGATTCGGTTTTAGCCGTAATGGACGATCCGTTTTCCGCGTCGGCGCCGTAGTACGCGCTGATCGCGCTTTGCTGGCGCGAGTAGGCGTCAAACGTGCCGTTGTCGGCGTAAATGAAGTCGGAATCGATTGCGAGCGACGAGTCGGAAGCGGCTTTGATGGTGCCTTCGAACGTTGCTCCAACGGTACCGTAGGAGCAGATTCCCTGACCGGCTGTGCCGGTGGCGTCGATCGTAGCGCTGCTGTGAGCGGTTACGTTGCCCGAAGCGTAGATGCCAGCGGAAAACTCGTTGCCGTCTGTTTCGGTGGCGGTTGCGATGACGCTTGTGGCGCTGCCCGTTGCCGATACCGTACCGTCGTCGATGCATATGCCCGAAGAGAGTCCGCTTGCCGTGACGTCGGCTCCGTCTTCGGCGTTGAATGCGCCTGTCGATCCCGTCGTGCGGATGCCGTAGCCGCTCGATCCATCAGCGATCAGAGTCGATGCGGAGACGAAGATCTCGTTTTCGTCGAATGCCCCATGGATGCCGTAGGTTGTTCCGTACGCCTTGAACGTCGATCCGTCTGTAACGGAAAGCTTCGCAGGCGATCCACTGCCAACCGACCCGTTCATTTCAAGAGCGGTTTCAAGTGTGGTTGCCGATTCGGTTCCGATTTCGACGATGCTGTTCCCATCGACGGTGAACAGGGCGCCCTGAACGTTGATTCCCACATCGCCCGTGCCGGTGAACGTTTGGTTGATGAGAAGCTTCGACCTGTCGGTGACCGAGATGTCGTTGACGGCGTTGATCGCCCTTGCGCTGTCAATCGAAAGCGTTGAGGCTCCGTCGACTACGATATCGTCGGCCTCAAGGGCTATAGGGTTGCCGCTGCCGGTGTTGGCAATGCTTGCAAAGCCGCCGTTTACGATCTTGACAAGCGCATCGTTACCATAGCCGACCAGCGATATGGATCTGCTGGCGGGGGAGGAAACGTTGAGCGTTCCACCATCGACGACCAGGGAGTTTTTGAGGTCGACGTTGCTGCTTGCGCCCATGCCGGTAAGCGTGAGGCTTCCCTTGACCGTCAGATCGGTTCCGCTCAGCAAAAGCGATGACGAGGTAACCGAAAGCGAGCTGCCGCTTTCAACGGTAAGCTCGGTGGCGCTGATCGCCGAAACCCATGACGTGTAGTCGATGGAGACGGTCGTGTTGTCGGCAATGGTTACGGCTGAGGCTGCCAGCCCCGAAAAGTATCCCGTGTTCGAATCTCTAATCGTAAGGTGCCCACCTCCGGAGATAACGGAGGGGCCGACAACGTTGCGGACGACGGCGTTATCGGCGATCACCCGGAGCTCGAAGGTCCCGGCGCATGTGATTTTGGTTCCAGCGTCGTATTCGCCGGCTGTTCCCGTGGGGTTGCTGTCAAAGTAGAACGTGGTAGGGCTTGCAAGTACAAGAGTGTCGCCCGAAGGAACGTTGATCTCGGCTTGTGCGGTCAAAGGCGAGATCGGCTCAGATCCGCTTTCGGCTTGCGCGGCCGAAGGGGCGATTGCTTCGGATCCGCTTTCGTTTTGCGGAACCGGTTGGCTTTCGTTCGCGTAGGCAGGCAGCGTACTTGTTGCAAGCAGTGCCGCCAAGACGGCCGAAAGGGCAAATCCGAACCCCCGTCTTGTCTTGATTCGCATAGGCGTCTCCTCTGATAGCATGGCGTTCTCATAAAAATAATAACTTACATATTTGAAAAGTATAAGATCATATGTTACTAAAGTCAAAGCATATATCGAGAAATAGATAACATATTTTATAATTCTGGAGAAATCGACAAGCGCCAGCGGGAAAATGCCTGTTGCACCGCCGCCCAGCCGTCGAAAAGGGGACGCTTCGGCGGCGTTTCGCGCATGCCGAAGCGTTGCGTGTGCAAAGGAGCGATGCTTTATACTCTATCCTGTGATACAAAATTTCTGACATAGGCGAAGGCAGGCAAGCTGGTTTATGGATTTTCCCACGACAGTGGTCGAGGTAATTAAAAGGCGGTTCGAGGAGACGAACGGCTGCAAGGAATTCGGCGGTTGCGAAAGCGAAGCCATGTCGCCCTACTACGTGATGCATCTCGAGGACAACCTTGTCGAGCAGATGGCGGAGTGCCACCTTCGCGAGTACGAGCAAGGCATTGGAATCGAGCTCGGCGAGAAGATGCGCGCGCTCAGATCGTCATCCGCCATGACGTTCAACGTGCTGGGCAACAAGCGGGTCAACATCATCGATTCCCTCCTCGCTCCCAAAGGGTGCTATTCGATCAATTACGAATACCAGCTCCCCACGCTGAAAGGCAACCCCAACAAGGCGAACCTCGATGCGCGTCTCACGGCCGAAAACGGAAACACCGTCGTGTACTGCGAAATGAAGATGGCCGAATGGATGCTCGGCTGGATGAAGATGCTCCGCGTATCGTACCTGGATCCCGACCGCTACCTTATTCCGCGCGAAGACGCCCTCGTGTTCATCGATCTGTTCAACAGCCTTGTCGCGGGCGATCCCAATTGGAAGGGATCTCGGAAAACGAGGTTCCGCCGCTTCGACGCCCTGCAGATGGCGAAGCACCTGCTGGCCATCTACAGCAATCTCGATCGGGAAAACTGCCGGGCCGTCAAGCTGGTCAACTGCATATGGGAGGTTCGCGAAACCTCGCTCCTTGCGCCCTATGAGCGTAAATACGAAACGTGGCTCGCAACGGAGCGCAGCGAGTTCTTCGAATTCGTTCGGGCGGCGCGTCCCGTTTACGATCTCTTCGAGAAGCGTGGCTTCGATCTGACGATCGATTACATGCCGGTCGACCGATTTCTTGCCTGCCTGGAGAAAACCGATGAGCAGATGCAGAAGCTTGCGCGCTACATCCTGTGATTCGGCTTGCACGGTGTTTCCAGCTGCTGTGCGCCTTCGCTGCAAAGTCGGGTAAAGCAAGTCGGGTATACTGATGAAAACCCGACGATGGAGCTGAGTGCCATGAGGATCATTAGCTTTGGCGTATTCGAATTAGTCATCCTGATTGCCGCTGTCGTGGTTGTTCTTGCGGTGATCGGCATCGCCATTGCGCTGGATCGTTCTCGCAAGGCGAAGGCTTTGCGCCGTCCCCCCTCGTTTGGTTGGCTGGCCGCGTCATCGGGGCGGCAGGAGTCGGCGTCCTTCGACCGGTCGGCATCGGGGGCGACCGGTCAACGGCCCTCTGCGGCAGCCGGTCGGTATGAAGCCTCGACGGTCGGCCCGCAACCGGGCTTTTACCCTTATCCGTCCATTCCGCCGAAGCCCGATGGGATAATCATCCGTCTTTGGCGTGCGTCGTACCCCGTTCTCCTTATCCTTGGCGTGCAGGCGCTGGCCGGCCTTGCGCTCGGCGCCCTTGTTGCGGCCAACCCGTCGTTTGCCGGCGTTAACGACTACGATTTCGTATGGCTTGTCCTTATGGGGGTTGTCGTATCGCAGGTGGCGGCCGTCCCGTTTTTGATCGCATTCCGCATTATGGACGGCAATCGGCTTCGGGCGAAAGGTGCCTGGTCGGAATTTCGCTTTCCTGTTTTCTGGAAGCTTCTGCTGTGCCTGGCTTTGGGAATCGCCATGGCGTTTCTCGCTCTGAGCTCTTTCGAGCTGATCGGATTCGGCGACGATGGTACGCAGTCGATCGTTTTTTCGGCGCATCCCGTCATATCGGTGCTCGTTATCGGGATCATCGGTCCTGCAACCGAGGAGCTTGTTTTCAGGGTTTTGCTCTACAGCCGCTTGCGTGAATGGATGGCACCCGTTTCCGCAGGCCTGCTGTCGGCGCTCGTGTTCGCGCTTGCCCACGGTAATGCGACGCAGGGTGTGACGGCGTTCTTCTACGGACTTGCGCTCGCTTTGGTGTACGAACGCTACAAGACGTTCTGGGCGCCCTTCCTGTTGCACGCCGGAATCAATTCGACGGTGGTCATCGTGGCGGTTGCAGGCCGCAGCTTGATGTCTTCGTTGTCGGATCCAGGGCTTTTTTTCATCGTACTGCTGAGTGCGGCGATCGTTGTCGGATTGGTTGTTGCGGCGTACCGCTCGGCGCCTGCGGAAAAGAAGATGCCTCCTTTCCCGTAGGCTTGCTTGCACGGTGTCCGAGCGGCCGGAAACCGCACTTTTCGGCAGGCGATGTCCCCCGCCTATTTATGTAATAACATATATAATATGGAGAAACCATGGACGCGGGCACGTATCGGTTGTTTTCGCGACGGAAAAATCGATTTTACCCATCTTATTACTTAGGAAAGAAAAACGTACAGGGCTTCCCGACCCGTTCGGTTCGAAGCGGGGGTCGGAAGATGCGAGGTGCCTGATGATGGAAGAAAGAGAGACGGCGTATGGATGCTGGCGATTGGGATCGTGTCGATGCGGGGTTGTTGTGGGACATATTCGGCATTCATTCTCAGATAGGAGCTTTGCTCAGATCGGAATACGGTGGGCTTAAGGGCTACGAGATTGCGATGCTCTTAATGCTCTGCACGTCGAAGGAGCCTCCGTCGATCGGGGCTATCGCCGAAGCCCTCGGCGTGACGTCGCAATATGCTTCCTCGGTTTCGACGAGCCTTGTCGAGCGGGGATACGCGGAATTCAATTGGGGCGAATCCGATAGGCGGTGCAAATTGGTGCATCTCACCGATTGCGGCCGGTCGGTGTGCCGGGAAAGGTTTCTCGAGCTGGGCGGCGCAGACGGTCCCTTCTCGCTTCGGTATTCCGAAAAGGATCTCGATGCGCTCTCGGCCCTGCGCCGGCAAGTGGGAAAGGCAGCTGAAGCGTTCGGCGCTTAGGGCGCGGGTGAGGGCGTTTCTGCGAAAGGGCATCAGCGTGCGTCCCGTGCCGAAATCGCAACCAAGCAGAAACGGCTCGTCAATGATTTGCGTTTCTTCCCGATAGCGAAGCTTCCGGATGATAGAACGAGATGCATACCGAAAGCGAAAGGCAGGAAACCATGTATGCGGATCTGAGGGAGAAAGTTGCGGTTGTCACGGGCGGCTCGAAAGGACTCGGCTCCGCCATCGCCATACGGTTCGGCTGCGAAGGCATGTCGATCGTCGTGAACTACCATACCGATGAAGGCGGTGCGCAAAACGCGGTGCGCGCCATACGGGATGCGGGAGGGAGAGCCTGTGCGGTCCAAGCTGACATCGGTTCGGAAGACGGTGTAAGGCGACTGCGCGATGCGGCAGCCAGCGAATACGGAAGACTCGATGTATGGGTGAACAACGCTGGCATGGAAAACAGGTCTCCAACCGACAAGCTCGCCCTTGAGGATTGGAATCAGGTTATCAACACCAATCTCACGGGCGTGTTTCTCGGGTCGAAATGCGCGCTCGAGCATTTCGTTGAAAACGACAAGCCGGGCTGCATCATCAACATGTCTTCGGTGCATGAGAAGATACCGTGGCCGACCTTCGCCCACTACGCTGCGAGCAAGGGCGGCGTCGAGCTGTTCACCAAGACGATCGCACTCGAATACGCCGATCGCGGGATTCGCGCGAATTGCATCGGACCCGGCGCCATCAACACGCCCATCAACAAAGAGAAGTTTGCCGACCCCGAACAATACGATACGACCGTCTCGATGATTCCGATGGGCCGCATCGGCGAACCTGAAGATGTGGCTTCGGCCGCCGCATGGCTCGCGTCCGAAGAGGCGCGCTACGTGACGGGCATCACGCTGTTCGTTGACGGCGGCATGGCGTTGTATCCGTCGTTCCAGTACGGAAACGGGTAGGGCGAATGCCGTCACGATAGATTTCGTCGAGCTGGCAGGGCCGTTTCGAGCGACGCTTCGAATGGTCCTTTTTCTTCCGGATAGGCGCTTCCGGCACCGCTTTGGTTACCCAAGGCCATGATCGAGGGAGGATATTCGCGCGGGAAAATCGGGGATTATTCTCCAGAACAAGCAATTCATCAGGGAAAACAATCTGCTCTCTTGTGCGCTGTGCGGCAATACGCAAGTACTTATGCAAGAAATTACAAATTTTTATATATGAGATTACACTTCTCCCAATAAAATGGTATCCTTCTAATATCATTGCTGGATACATGCAGAAAGGAGGAGATGACTTGATTGCCACATCAGCAGGGGATGGCTCTTCAAAAACGGCTATCGCTATGAAAAAGAGCGGATCTTCCAAACAGCCGGCGCGAGCTTTAGCCATTTTGCTCGCCGTGCTGCTCTGCATTACCGGGTTTCCCCTTGTAGCGGGAAGCGAGCGGGCCGAAGCAAGCGAGCGCGACATCACGGAATCGGTTGAACTCGAATTGACGCATCAGGCGTTGGCAGAGGACGGAACATGGGTCGACATCGATTCGGCTCAAATCGACGCCGAGGCCGGCGATAATGCAGGCGCGTATCGCGTACAGCTCAATTGGGCTCTGCAAAATCAAGCGCATCGAGTCTCGAACGGCGACTATTTCGTCTTTGAAATTGCGAATTCGCTGGGGGGGGGAGCTTACCGCGAAGTAATTTTCTAGACTCGAACGGCAATTCCCTCGGCTCCGTCGAGATAGACGAAAACGGTGAAGCAAAGGCATCGGTCACCGAACTCGATGGCAGCGAATCGGAACAAGAAGTATCTTCGGGCACGGTAGAAATAGAATTCGAACCCGAGGCGACCGTCGAAGACGGCACCGAAAACTCCGAGGCAAACCAGGAAGGCGAACAGGCTTCCGAAACCCCGGAAATCCTAACGCCGCAATCTGAATTGATAGCGGCTCCCCTTGTAACCATCGCGCCCTATGGCGCAGGCAGAGGCCCGACGGGCGATCCGAACGATGCCGGCACGGTCGGTCAGATTTCTCTCGTCAAGTTCGAACAGCTTGCCAACGGCGCCATGGGCGGCATGGCCCTCGACGGGTCGGGCCGCGTTTGGACGTTCGGGTACAACCTTTACGGCGAGTTGGGCATCGGCAAGAACTCGACCCAGCAGATGTACTACGGCGGCATGAAGCGCGTTCCGTACTTCATCGAAGAAAACATCAACATCATCAAAGTCGGGGCGAGCTACCAAACTCGTTTTGCCTTGAGCAGTGCGGGCGAGGTGTACGTTTGGGGTCAGGGCTCTTCGGGCGAGATGGGCGACGGCTCGACGAGGTCGGAGAACTCCATTCCCAAAAAGGTGGAAGGCCTGCCGAAGATCGTTGACATGTTCGTGAGCAGCTCGTACGTGTACGTTACCGGCGGGGCAGTGTTTGCCCTTGCCGAGGATGGCAAGCTGTATGCGTGGGGTTACAACAACGGTGGCAAGCTGGGCGTCGGCACCACGACGAGCTTTGTCACCTCCCCTCGGGAGGTGGATCTGGCGGCTCTGAGCCCGGAATTCGCCAGCGGAGAGAGAACGGTTGTCAAGGTTGCGACCGGCCGCGCTTCGTCTCATCTGCTCGACAGTAAAGGCGATCTGTGGGCTGCGGGACTCAACGGGTACGGCGAGCAGGCGGGCACAGGCGCCTCCTCTACGTTCAAGAAGATAGATCCCAGCCGGTTCGATGGGGCGGCCATCGTCGATGTGGACACCGCGTACAACCTTGCGGTTGCAGGGGACCGCGTTGTCGCAGCCGATGAAAACGGAACCGCATGGGAATGGGGCGCCACCACCGGCGATGCAGGCGACAAGAACGCCACGATGGCCAAAACCGCTCCCCAAAAGATCGGCATCAGCGCCTCTGAGATCGATGCGTACGGCTACACCCCCAAAGCCGTGCAGGTCACGTCCTCCATGCACAACGGCGTGTTCATCGACCAGCACGGGCGCTCGTGGATGTGGGGCAACGGCGTGTACTATGGCTTCGGCGCCGAAGGTGGAAACATCCCCCACTACACGCAGCAACGTGTTTACAGCTCTGCAGCCGAGCAGTGGCCCAAGGTCATCGGCGACGGCGATACGCAAAGCTACGACACGAGTGACAAGAAGCCGGTGTATCTCGGTGGCGGAAAGACCCAGATCGCAAGCCATCGCAGCTACGGCATCGATGCGCTTCATCCCACCATCTACGATGAGAAGTACATGATGCGCGACGACGATGGCTACATTCTCGACGGCGACGGCAACCGGATCAAGTACGCAACCGGAACGACGGTCGATGGCGTAAACGGCCTTACCACCGGGAAATACTATCTTCTCGACGCATCGAACAAGATCGACCCATCGAGGACGGCGGCTATCCCTGCCATCAATCCGACCGATGCCATGTGGATCAATTTGGCGTTCCAGTCGGTTCCCTACATCAAGACGTTCGACATCAGCCTTTCGGCGTATGCGATTCTCGATACCGATGGCAACATCTTCAAATGGGGCTACGACGGATCGGGCGCGATCGCCTGGGGCTGGGATTGGGAGCAGAAATACGACGGAACGCCGTACGCTTCCTCGAACGCCCAAGTTGGTTTGGCCGACCGCTATTGCTACGAAGTGATGTACATGCGCGGAGCTCCCTCGATCGACATCGTCGATTTGCAGGCGGGGCTCAAAGACAACGTGAAGGTGTACAAGGATCCGGTAACGGGCGAAGTCTCCAACGTTGCCGAGGTCAAACTCCACCTTCCCAAGACAGTGGCGAGCGCAGAGCTTGAGTCGGACGTCCACAGCGACGTCACCGAGCTCAAGTACGTCATCGTGCCCTACGACACCGACGATCCCAACTTCGTCGTAGACAATACGGCCATGACGTACGAGCAGTTCATGGCGATCTACAATGCTGCAGCCGATGGGAGCAAGGGCGATCTCATTTCCTCGCCGGTGCTTTCGGGCTCGGCCGAGCAGAACCTGACTTACGAGGTCGACGTCCCCGATAACGGGCGCGTGATCGTGTGGGCGGTCAACGATCGCTACGTCGACGGCCCGAACGGGACGAAGGAATACCAGAACATCAACCATGTGAGCGCTGCGTTCGTGGCCGACAACGTGTACACGCCCGTCTCGATGAACCACAAGGGCGTCGGCGTCGACCCCGAAGGTGCGGAGACCGAACTGTACGCATCGACCACCGATAACGTCGTGAAGACGAACGATGACAGCAGCCATACGCAGAAGCCTTTCGACGAGGACCTCTACGGTTTGCCGCTCGATGCCAATGGCATGGCGATTGGTACGAGCCGCGACGGCGACGGCAATCTTGTGGTCGATTCCGATGCGGCGCCGACGTACGGCTACGATACGACTTCGATCAAAAGCTACGAAGCGGTTGGCGATGTGGGGCTTCCCGCGGGCATCAAGCCGTACTGGAAGTTCAAAACCCACTTAGACGATGCCCAAACGCAGGTTCAGCCTACGACGGTTTCGAAAGACATGAACGACGAGAAGCTGCTGCAAACGGGATACGCCCATACCTTCTACTACGATCAGGATCCGGACTACTGGACGACGGTCGAGGGCGAAAAGACTTGGGAGGATTCCGACGACAGGCTCGGGTTCAGGCCCGATGAGGTTACGCTGACGCTCAAGCAATACGAGCGCAATACGACCACGGGCGCGAAGGGCGCGTTCATCAAAGATGTCGAAACGATCACGTTCGGCGAGGATGCTCACGGAAAGTGGCCGTTTAGTTTCGGTTCGCAGAAATCTTACGAATACACCTATGAGATCGTCGAACAAGAGATCCCGGTGTACACGACCTCGATCGCGTATCCGAACTTTGTCGTCGGCTCGGGGACCAACGAAGATTTTAGCGGTACCAGCGTAGTGAACACGCTTAACTTGAAGCCCGTGAAGCTCAACAAGGTGGACTCGGCGAAGAATCCGATTGTGACCGATGCCGCGAAGTTCGAGCTTACCAGTGCGACTGCGGGCGAAAAAGTTCTCGATGAGTCGGGAGTCGAGCAGGATAGCATCGAGCTGACCACTTCGTTGCTCAACCCCTATATCGTCATGCCCATTCAGAAACCGGGCACGTATCACATAACCGAGACGAAGGCGCCCGCTGGGTACAACTTGCTCACTATGCCGATAGAGGTTGTTATCGGCGCCGATGGATCCGTTGCGTCAACGCTTGGAGCGGTCTCGTTGGAAGAGGTTGCGCTGAGCGGCAGCGATGCGGATCGCTATTCGAAAGCGTACAACGTCGTGAACAAGACCGCTTCCGAATTGCCGAAGGCGGGCGGTATGGGAACGATCTTCCTCACCTTGGTGTCGACCGCGATTCTGTTCGCTGCGGCGTTTCTCCTGCGGAGGAGAAGCCGAGTAGCGAGAGCGTCGGTGTGATGCATATGGATAAGCCAATCGATACAACAACCATCGAGCTCTGATCGCGATGAGAAGGAGGTGCCGTTCGCCCAATTATGTAAGAGCATATATAAATATAACCAGCGAACGAATAGATAAAGAAGGAGGAGGACGTCTATGAAAGGCAAACGCCTGATAAGCATGCTTTTTGCGGTTGCTCTGACATTAGGTCTGGTCCCGGCGATAGCGTCGGCAGCCGATCCGATCGCAACCGATCTCGTCATCCACAAGATGCAGGTTGAGACGGGTACCGGTCTCGAGAACCACGACGGTACCGAGCTCAGTGACTTCACTGGGACGAACCTCGAAGGTGCGACCCCGCTTGCGGGCATCATCTTCAAGTACTGGAAGATATCCGACGCCGCCACCCCGGCGCAGATGTCCGAGATCAAGGGTCTGTCGACCATTGCAGATATCGAAGCCTACGTGGCCGCCAACCCGACGATCCTGACGGGTGGAACCGAAACCGCCGCATCGAGCGCTGCGGGCATCGTCAACGTCAACGGTCTTGCGGAGGGCAAATACCTCTTCGGCGAGGTCAACGGAGCTGCCGAGAACGTGTCCGAGTACATCGGCGTGCCGTTCTTGCTCGAGCTGCCGCAGATGAAAACCGATGGAACCGCTTACTTCGGAACCGGCGCCGATGCGCTTCACGTGTATCCGAAGAACGTGAAGAAGATGCCTGGACTCGATGTCGAGACGGTCAACGCTTCCGATGCCCGCATCGGCGGCGGCGAGTTCCTCGTGCAGCAGTACAACTCCGTTACCGATGCCTATGAAACCGTAACCAGCATCGGAACGGCGGGCACGATTTCGCTTCCCAGCGGCTTCATCACCTTGGCCGATCTTCCGGCTGGGCAGTATCAGCTCGTGAACACCGTTGCTCCTACGGGCTACGTGGTCGATGCGCGCCCTGTGGGCTTCACCGTGTCTGCCGGTACGATCACGTTCGATAGCCCGAACAGCCCGATGGCGTCGTTCACGCCCGCTTCGGGAACCGACAATCCGATGATCACGATCGAGTTCAACGCCAAGCCCGATGTGTCGAAGACCGAAGGCAACGGCGGTACGGAGCAGATCGGCGAAACCGTCACATGGACGGTTGCCATGGACGTTCCCGTTCTCATCAAAGATTACGTCAAGTTCGGAATGACCGATACGATCGATTCTCGACTCGATTACATCGCCGATAGCGTTGCTGTCTCCATCGGCTCTACCCCGCTTACCGCGGGCACGCACTATACGGTGGATTACAACACCACCACGCGCGTGCTGTCCATTGCGTTTATTCCGGCTTCGCTTGATGCCTACGAAGGCGAGACGATCAACGTTTCGTACGGGACCAAGATCAACGAAACCGCCATCATGGGCGAAGAGATCCCGAATGACGTCGAGCTTGCTTTCGACAACAACTACGGCCACATTACCGAACCCGGTGAGATTAAGCCGCCGGTTACCCCGACGGTTTGGACGGGCGGCGCCCAGTTCAAGAAGGTCGACGGATCCAACACCGCCGTCGTTCTCGAAGGTGCGGAGTTCAAGATCGCGAGCGACGCTGCCGGTACCGTGTTCTTGACGTGGACCCAAGACCTGATGGATGCCAACGATCTGAGCAAGTTCGTGACGCCGACGGTTGGCGGGGACATCACCCTGAAGTCCGGCGCAGATGGCCTCTTCGAGATCATGGGCCTCAAGGGCGGTACGTACTACCTCGTCGAGACGAAGGCTCCGACGTACAACGGAACGCAGTACAACCTGCTCAGGGATCCTGCTGCCTTCGAAATCACCAAGACGAGCCATGAGGACGCCAGCGCTATGCAGGTTCTCAACAATTCCGGCCTGCAGATTCCTCAGACCGGCGGCATCGGCACCGTGCTGTTCACGATCGTCGGTGTAGCGCTCATGGGTGTTGCAATCGCCCTGTTCCGCAAGAAGAAAGGCCCTGCAGCGGCCGAGTAACCGATTCAGCTGCACGAATAACGTTATCGGAATAGCCCGCACGAGCGGGCTATTCCTCCGAAGGAGGATTGAAGAGATACAGCGATGAAAGCCACGTCGTCGATACGTTCGCTTGTTTTGAGCAAGTACATCTACGTTGCCATCTTCGTGATCGGCGCGCTGGCTTTCGCGTATCCGCTTGTTACGAGCATGATCAACCTGCAGACGCAAACGCGGGTGATCTCGAACTACGAGCAAGAGAGAGCGGCGCTCGACGAGGCGGAAAAGGAACGCTTGCTTCAAGAGGCCGAGGAATACAACCGTTTCGTAGCCAACCTCGAAGGCAGCGTTACCGATGAGATGACGCCCGAAGAGCAGGCGGCAACGGATGTCGTCTACATGAGCGTGCTGTCTACGGGCGAAGCGATCGGATACGTGGAGATACCCAAAATCGAGGTCGATCTTCCCATCTATCGCGGCGCAACCGACGAGATCCTCGAGCGCGGCATCGGCCATCTCGAGCGCAGCTCGCTTCCCGTCGGCGGGGAAAGCACCCATTCGGTTCTGACCGGGCATCGGGGCTTGCCCTCGTCACGGTTGTTCCGCGATCTCGACAAGCTTGAAATAGGCGATGTGTTCATCGTCGATTCTCTTGAGGGCAAGCTCGCCTACGAAGTGGAATCCATCGTTTCGGTGCTTCCCTACGAGGTCGAATCTCTGAGGATACAGGAGGGGCGCGATCTCTGTACGCTTGTGACCTGCGATCCGTACATGATAAACAGCCATCGCATGCTCGTAACCGGCCATCGCGTCGATTACGTTCCCGAGCTGCTTGAGGAAGCCTCGCAGAATAAAATATCGTTTTTTGAAAAGTACATCGAATACTTTCTAATCGTCGGGTTCTTCGCCGTGCTCATGCTGATCATGTGGCTTATCCGCGTGATCCTTCGCAAGAAGCGCGCTGATCGTGCAACTGCCGATTCGCCGGCGGGCGGTGAGGAAATTGGGTAGGGCATCGATCGTCAAGCTGGTGTTGGCGGCATGCGTGTTCGTCGCCGGTTTAGGTGTGTTTCTGTATCCGGCTATAGCGGGTTTCATCAACGAGCAGTCGCAGACGTCGGCCATCACCAACTACGAAGAAGCCGTCAATGCCCTGACGGCTGAGGACAAAGCCGATTCCCTCGAAGCGGCCCGTTCCTACAACGAGGCGCTTGCCGAAACGCAGGGCGCGATCATCGATCCTTTCGGGTCTGCGGGAGACGAAGGGGAATCCCAAGAAGTGAGCTTCCTATCGGTCGGCGAGGTGATGGGCTACATCCAAATCCCGGAAATAGGAATCAAGGCTCCGATATACGAAGGGACGTCGGAGGACGTTTTGCAGAAGGGCATCGGTTGGCTCAAGGGGACCTCGCTGCCGGTGGGCGGCGAATCGACGAACAGCGTTTTGACGGGCCACAGGGGCCTGCCGACAGCCAAGTTGTTTACCGATCTCGATCAGCTTGAGCCAGGCGATGAGTTCTTCGTGAAAAACTCATCGGAGATTCTTGCGTATAGGGTTACGGAGAAGAAGGTCATCGATCCAAGCGAATCGGATGCGTTGGCCATCATCGAGGGTAAAGACCTCATGACGCTTCTGACCTGTCATCCGTACATGGTCAACAGCCACAGGCTTTTGATCATCGGGGAGAGGGTCGCCTATACCGGGCAACTCGATGAAATCGCCGAAACGTCTGGATTCATCGAGTCGATGACGGCAGCGGAGAAAGATCTGGCGCAGGCAGGCCTGCTTGTCGCCGCATGCCTGGTGCTCGTCATCGTGCTTGTGTGGCGCCCGTGGTCGAGAAAGAGGCGAGGCGAAGGAGGTCGTGATGGATAAAGCCGTCAGAGGCGGTGCGTTTTCGTCCGAGCGAGAGCGTCGAGGCGTCGGTGCGCGTTGCAGCTCTGCTGTCAGCCGAACGCATCGCAGGGAGGGTCCGGTCGGGCAGTCCCGAAATTCGGGAATGCCTTCGGGCCGGGGAGCGGATCGTGCGAAACGAAGCGCTGCCCGCACGATTGCCGCCCTGCTGATGTTCTGCATGGGATTCGGCGTCCTCGTGTACCCTTACGTCGCCCAGCGGATCAACAACGAGAGCGCGACGCGGCTCGTCGCTGCATACAACGAATCGGTTCAGGCTGGTGCAGGCGGGCAGTCTGACGGCGAGGGTTCGGATGTGGCCGCCTATGCGGCGCCGATTCCCGACGAGGGTGTATACGGCAGCATATTCATACCGAAGCTTTCGCTTGAGCTCCCGATATTTATCGGGTCGACCGACGCCAATCTATCGAAAGGCATCGCTCATCTCGAAGGCACGTCTTTGCCGACGGGCGGGGAGAGCACGCATTCTGTTTTGGCGGGTCATAACAACGTGGCTACGAACGAATGGTTTACAAATATCGATCGGCTGGTAGAAGGCGATCTGTTCTACATACGAAACGGCGGCACCGTGTTGACGTATCAAGTGGTGTCGACGCAGATCATCGCTCCCACGGATACGTCGACCCTGCTCATTGAGCGGGGGAGGGATCTCGTGACGCTGCTCACCTGCACCGATTCAGGTGCCGAACGATTGCTCGTGACGGGCGAGAGGGTCTTGGACCAATGAGACGCTTGAGGGCGCGCTTACAGGAAAGATAGGAGTTGTCTCATGCAGTACGTGTGGGCTGTGCTTGCGCTGATGGTGGCCGTCATTGCGATAGGCTCGATCGTCTGCTTCAGGCTTATCAAGAACAAGCGCCAGAAGAAAGCGGCAATCGCGGCATTCGGGTATCTGGCTTTTGCCGCTGCGCTGTTCTACATCGACGTTGTGCAGCTTGAGCAAAGCTGGGCGGTGCCGATATACATCGCCTGCTTCATAGCGGTGCCCCTTGCGGTTTACTACGTTGTCTACAGCCTTGCCAAAACGTCGGCCGAAAACGCGAAACCGAACGCCGTCGTTGTGCCGAGGGGCCCATCGAGAAGCGGTTCCGAAAGCGATCTCCCACGGACAGTGGCGGCAGAGGCTCCGTTCGTTGTCGATGTCGAACCTGCTGCGGCACCTGCGAGCGGTCGGCGGCCTCCTGCGGCGCAGAAAGCCGTTGCGGCGAAGAGCGCGCTGCCAGACGACGAGAACAAAAGGGTGTTCGACGAGCGGGTCCAATCCTTCAAGCAGCAGGCGGTTGCGCGGGAACAGCGAATCGACGAGACCGAAAAAGCACGTAAGGCCACTCAGGAGAAGCGCGCTGCCGCTTCCGCTGCGGCGCATGAGGCCGCACGGCCGATCTTGGTTTCCGATTCCGAAAAAGAAACTGCCGTGGCGGGCAAGCGAGTGAAGCTGACGAACGCGGAAGCGCCGACGAGTACGGAAGCGCCGGCGAACGCGGAAGCTCCGTTGGGCAGAGAGGTGTCGATGGGCAAGGAAACGCCGGCAAGAAAGGAAGCGCCAAAGACCGAGCAATCACCGATGGGCAGGGAAGCGTCGACCAATGCACGCTTCGAAGAAAACGCTGCAGCCGCCGCCCAGCCGATCGAAACCAAGCAGGCGGAAGCGGAGAAGCCGAGCGAGCCGAGCGCCTACGAGGCGTATCGGAAAAAGGCGATATCGCTCAAGGAAAAGGGCCATGCGGCGATCGCAGCCAAGCTCTTCGCCGAGAGCGCTGCCGTTGCAACCGATGGAGACGAGCGGAAACGGTCTCTCTTCGATGAGATAACCAGCTATATAGCGGCAGGCGATAAGCCGAAGGCTCATGAACTTGCCCGCTCTTTGCGTGCGAACGAGATGCTGACTTCCGGCGAAACGGCGAAGGCCGATGCGCTGCTCATCATGCTGTCGGACGGAAAGGCGGGTTGATGGCGGGAGCGCGGGCGGCGAAAGGTTTTGCCGGGTCGTTGCGGCATCGCATCGGACATCGGCAGAAGGCAAGCTCGATTTTACGATCAGACGAAAACCAACAGCAAGCACAGCGCGGAATCCGCTGATCCCGCGCGGCTCATGAGAAAGGAACATCATCATGGAAACCAACAAGACGATTCTTCTGCGCGAAGTGGTATCGATCGAGGACAAGAAAACGATCGGCGCCGTGAAAGATCTTTGCGTCGATAGCGAAACAGGAAAGGTAAGCCACTATATCATCGGCGATTCGGGCCTTGGGTCGCTTTCGATACTTCCGCGCGAAAAGGCGGTAGCGGTCGGCGACTCGTTTATTACGATTCGAAAGGACAGCGTGCTTTTGTCCACCGACAACAAATCGGGAAAATCGTTGGTTGACGATGGATTCCGCCTTGTTGGGACAGAGGCGTATTCGGATCAGGGCAATCGCCTCGGCTCGGTGACGGCTTTCGAATTCGATGCGAAATCGGGTGCGATAACGATGATAACGCTGAGCGACGGCTCCGAATATGCGGCAGGCAAGATTCTGTTCTTCACGCCGCGCTACGTGTTCGTTGATAAAAACGGCGTGCAGGAGGTGTCGGTTGGCTCGTCGAAAGAGCCATCCGAGCCAGCGGCTCCGAAGGCCGATTCGGCAGTTCAGGCCAAACCCGACCTCGATTCTTCGGACGACGAAAACAAGGCGGTTCGGGACCTTTTGGTTGGCAAGCGGGTTTCCGAGAACGTGGTAAGCGCAGATGGCAGGTTCGAGCTCGCGAAAGGCGAAACGATAACCGAGGAAATCCTTGCCCGCGCCCAAGAGCATGACGCGTTACTCTTGCTTACGTTGGGCGTCGAAGTTTAAGGGATCTGCAAAAGCCGAACCGGCTTTGCCCGCTTGCTCGGCTTTTGCGGTGCATCATACGAAAGGAGCACGCGATGCTGCCAGAGACGATGTCGGGAAACGAGATCGAACGATCAGCCTTGGAAAAAGTATTTGATATGAACAGCAGCATCGAACGCTTCAAGAGGTTTCCTTTCGATCGAAGAATAACCATGAGGCAAGCGCAGCTGCTTCATAGCCTGTGGTCGCTTGGGCATCCTCCGACCCTCTCGGAAATTGCGGAGATCGATCGGTCCGGTACCACGCAGGCGTGCAGGCAGTTGACATACCGGCTGGAGCACTTGGGCTACATTGCGGTTGACGTCGATGAGCAGGATCGTCGAGCGGTCCGGATTCTGCTGACGGAAGACGGGAGCAAGGTCGGCGAAGCGTACGAAGGCTTTTTTCGGGAGCTAACCTCGCTCATATCCAAGGATATGAGCGAGGACGAACTGAAAATCGTAGCCCGCTTCCTTGATTCGTTCATAAACGTGCTCGGCAAAAGGCTGCGACCATCGTAGTCTTTTGCGCTAACCCTTGTTGCGATCCGATTCTCCGAACACGAGGTCCATCATGCCCTGTCGGCCGCTGACTTCCATTTTGGCGTAAATATGCGACATGTGCGTTTTGATGGTGCTTTCGGCTAATACGAGCTCGTCTTGGATGAACGAGCAGGTGCGTCCTTGCGCGAGCAGCATGAACACCTCGGTTTCACGAGGAGAGAGCCCGTACTCGGCGGCGATTTCGCGGCACCGTTCGGTGATGGTGTAGGTTAGGCGCGAAACGGAATCCTCGGTGCCCGCTGCGGTGCTGCGCGTTTCTGCGGAATCGTCTTCTCGGCGCTTGAACAGGCTGGAAAACCACGAGCGGTTCATGACGATGGCTACGACAATGAGGATCACGGTCGTTTCGACAACGGCGCTTCCGCGCAAAAACACAACCCATACGATCGAGCTTGCCGCATACACGAGCCCAGGTATGCCGATCGTTCTGTTTTCGGGGATGTCGAGCGCCGGAATCGCAGCGGCGATGGCCGACCAGAACAGAAGGTGGGCAAACGGGTCGTTTGCCTGCACGATGCTGTCGAGCAACGGGGAGGGCTCCTCCCCGAGTTGCGCGCGGATCACGACGACGAAAAGCCCTGCGATAACCACGAGGATGGGCAGCTGGAAGCGGATCGAGGCGGGCTTCTTCGCCATGAGCAGGAGCGTGAGCCAGGCGAACAGGGCAAGGCAGACCGTCAGAACCGAGATGGCGGGAATGCGCCCGAGCGCGTCGAAATACGTGGTGTTCGAATCGCCCCAGACGCCCGAGGGCCCGAAGGCGCGAACTATCGCCAGCAGCACGCCGACGATGACGAGCACGATGATCATGTCGTGTTCGCTCTGCGCATGGCGGATGCTCTGGGTGGGCGCGTCCTGCCTGAGATTTTGCGGTGCCGGATTATCTGCAGCTGAGGTCTGCTCGATCGGTTGGTCGCGCATGGCGAAACGGGCGGCCCAAAGGAACAGCGCCGAGAGGAACGGAAGCGCGATGGCTACGATGACCTGCTGTGCCGGATCGAGGAAACTGTCGAGTCCCAAGCTCGCAAGCTGACGCAACGGGAAGGCGGCTACGATGCACCAGACCGCCATTGCGAATCCCTGCGCCTTCGAGAGCATGGTAACGTAGCGCGAGGCGAACCAGAAATAACCGAGTCCCGCGACGGCCAAGCCCGCCGTTGCAAGCACGGTGGGGTCGAAGAAATCCTGGTTGAACGAAAGGGCGAAGCATGCCGTGCCCACGGCCGAAAGCACCGGCATGAGGTAGGTGAGGCTGCGTTCGCGTTCTGCAATCTGGTGGGGCAGGGCAACGAACAGGATGCTGATGATGAGAATGCCGAGCAGCCAGAACGTGCGTGCGTTCACCCATTCTCCGAGGCTCAGCGACGAGAGCATGAACCCGGGGGTGTGCCCCATAAGCGTGCACCACAGCAAAATGAGCGAAAGCCCCAGTGCTGAGAGAACCCCGCAGGCAAGCGAGGTGCGACGTTGCTCGTTCATGGTTTTGTTTGCCCCCTTCGAATCGAACAGCAGTATAGCGCACAAGAGGGCCCGTGGGCGAGCAGGTGGCGATCGGGCGACTGCATGCTCCGATTAACGCCGTGCGCATCGATGCATCGCGATACGGGGGATGGCGGCAGGCAGGACGCGCCATGCCGCGGATGCGCATTCGCACGCAAGCAGCATCGCCCGCCGAACGGAGCCTGTGTTCGGCGGGCGATGTGCGTGAGACGGACGGGATGCGGGTAGCTGCTATACCGATGCCCGCCCGTCGGGTTATGCGATTTCGAATGTGAGGCTTGCGGAGAGCGGCGACACGATACCATCCGCCGTGCGGGCGCGCACAGCCATCTGGTAGTCGCCCGCTTCTTCGAAGCTCGTGGTGAAGTGCCAGTTCACCCACTTGTCGGCGGTGGCGCCTTCCGTTTCGCACGCCGTCCAGGTACGGCCGCCGTCGAAGGAGAATTCGATGGCGGTGACGGGGCTGCCGCAATCGTCGGCGACGCCTTCGAAGGTGATCTGGTCGCCGGCCTTGAAGGTGCATCCATCGGATGAGTTCTTGATCTCGATCTTGTTGCGGTAGGTCGGGTCGACCTGCTGCACCTTGGGCACGGCTTCCTCGCGGGTGAGCTCGATCGAAGCGATGTTGCGCGTGAAGTAGCGCGCCACCGTCTCGGGCATCCACAGCTGGACGCTCGAGCCTTCCGACGATTTCAGCTCCTGCCCGTTGACCTTGTACACGAGCAGTGCGTTCTTCTCGAGCGCGTACTGCAAAGGCAAAGGTTGCCCGAAGCCGTCGGCGCCATAGGCGGTGATGGTGTTCACGCCTTCCTCGAGGTCGGCCATGCCGATGACCGATGCGAGCGGTACTCCGATGACCGACGCCTGCCCGAAAGGAGAGCCCGTAGCGCACGAGCAGCCCATGAGCATCTCTTGCTCTTCGCCGTCGAGCTCCGACAGGTCGAGCGTGAAGCTCTTCTGGATGTTGCCGCCCACGTTGATGTAGTAGTTCGCAACGCCCGTCTGCTCGGCTTCGAGCTCGGGTGCGGGCTTGGAGCACATCGAAAGGATGGCGGTTCCGAACACGTTGAACAGCTCGTCGTTGGGCGTGACGCCTTCCTGGTCGAACTCGAAGGTGCCTTCGACGTTGGACATCTGCTTGTATGGGGCTTCTTCCCCGAGCCAGGAGCTTGCGATGTCGAAGTCGGCGACGGTGTGCACGGTTCCCGTCGGCTCGGTTTCGGTCTCGGCGACCGCGGGTGCGAGGTTGCCGAATGCTGCGCCCGCACCGGAGGCGAGGAGTACCGCCCCGGCCATCGAGGCCATGATCTTGTTGGTGGTTTTGCTCATGGGATCTTTACTCCTCTCCCTCTACTGCGTCAGCGACGACCTTGGGGCTTACGAGCGAAGCGGTTTCGATGACGGTGGTCTGGTCGGTCTCAGGCACGGTGTCTTTGGCGTTGACCATGACTGTCTGGATGTAGGGGCTCACGAGCCCGGTTTCGGTGGTGGCGCGGATCTGAAGGCAGTAGGCGCTTTCCGCTTCGGGCGTCCAGGTGTAATCGAACCAGATGAGCTTGTTCACGTCAGTGTCACCGAGCTCGTATTTGGTCCAGGTCGCTCCGAAGTCCATCGAGAACTCGACGCTGACGATCTTCTCGTCATAGGCATCGACGTAGCCGTGGAACGTGTAGGGTTCGCCGTTTTGGATGATAAGGCCTTCGGGCACGTCGAGGATGGTCGCGTTGGGCTTGTTCGTCCAGTTGCCCTCGGCGTCGATCCAGCCGTTCGGGTTGCCGTCGTGATGCTCGAACTCGTAGACGTGATCGTTGAAATCGGGGGCGTCGGTGACCACCTTGTACTCGTTCATCTGTTTGGAGTTAACCTCGGGATCTACTCCTTCGCACCAGTTGGTGCAGGGGAATCCGTTTGCCGCCGTCAGCCGCTCGCCGTTGATTTCGTAGACGAGGAACGCCTCTCCGCCGTCGACTTTCTCAAGCGGCATCGCGCGCTTGGAGGATCCGTCGGCGCGCATCACGCGCACGCCGTTGATGTCGACGCCTTCTTTGTAGCCGCCTGCCTTCTCGATGAGCCAGCTGACGGGGATGCCGGTGATCTCGACGTTGCTCACGCTGCCTGCGCCTGTGCCGTTCCAGTTGCAGACCTCCTTTGATACCTTCGTGACCACGACGCCTGCTTCTTCGGCTTCTTTCACGAGGTCGGGAAGCATCGCGGTGTAAGGTTCGTTCACTTCGCCGTCGACGGTGATGGGCCAACTGTCGAAGAGGCTGTCGGGCATCGGGGTGTCGGCGTACTCGGCGCCGGAGCGCATGCGGTCGTACAGGCGGTTCCAGGCATCCATGTTGAACATGTCCTCCTGCTCCATGATCGTATCCTGATCGATGGAGAACTCGCCTTGGACGTTTTCGACCTTGGTTACGCCGCGCAGGCGCTCGAACTTGGTCTGATCCCAAAGCATCATGCCCAAACCGTCGTTGGTGGCGTCGTGGCACGAGTAGCAGTTGCCGTTGTACTCGTCTTCGAATTCGTCGGCGAACTCGATGCCGTAGTGGACGTTGTGCATGAGCGTGCCGAACTCGTACTGGGTGGGAATGTAGCCAGGCGAGTAGGTGTGGCAGAACAGGCACTGGTCGACCGTCATCTCGGCGTTGAGGATCTCGCTGTTGGGCGAGGGGTGCATGGTCTGCGAGAGGTTCTCGAGCAGCTTGTTGAGGTCGGCGTGGCAGCTGTTGCAGCCGCGGTTGTCGTTGTTGAGGCGGTAGATGTTGTACGGCGTCATGCCCTGGCGTGCGCGTTCGGTGAGCTCGCTGGGGGTGCGCTGCACCATCTGGCCGTCGGGCAGGGTGCGGATCTCGGGCACGTACTCCGATGCTTTGGAATCCCACATCTCGTGGAGCGTGTCCAGGTAGTCTTTGCCGGGGTAGGCGTCGAGCGAGATGTTGTCGTAGGTGGTTCCTTCCTCGCCGGCGATGATCGCGTTCTGCTCGTCGGTGTATTCGGGCGCTTCTTCGGCTTGCGCTTGGTCCTGTGCGCTGGGTGTTGCCGATTCGTTTGCTTTTGGCGCGCAACCCGCGATGCCGACGATGCCGATCACGGCGCATACGGTTGCGGCCAAGAGCTTTCTTTGTGCATGCATTCTATCCCTTCCTTTCTTTCTTCTCTTCGTCCTTGTGTCTCGCTTCTGCGCATTGGCGTCGGGCTCGACGCTTCTTGTGGCCCCTGCGCCGAGGCTTGCCTGTCGAACCTTATGCCGAGGTTTCCCGACTTGCGTTTCGCCGTGGGTTTCCACGGGTGTAGCCATCTCGCGCGGGTGCGCGGGCTTCGTCCGACGTGCAATGCTCGCCCAGATTAGAGATGGATTCGCGCGCACGCTATCGTCGAAGCGAACCATTTGCCGCTTTTGGGCATCGGTCGAAACGGAGGATGGTGGTTGAGCTGGGAATTTGGTAGACTGTGGGCTAGTTTTCCAGAGAAGTCGTTTACAAAGGTCGTCCATGCCGCCCGCAAAACGCCCCACAAAACGCCCTACTCGTAGAGACGGCCGCCAGGTGAGCCGTCTCTCAGCTGCGGGCTTTGTCGAACGCGAGCCGTACCGCTCTGGAGCCGAGGCATGCGGCGGGCGGGATCCGTATCGGCCTGGGGCCGCGGCTCGCGGCGGGCG
>NZ_LT962671.1:2438845-2495869 GCF_900199545.1 Raoultibacter massiliensis | reverse complement strand
AGGGTGTGTATAAGAGACAGGCCCCATGCTGATCGCGCTTGCCGTGCTGCTCGCGCTGGTCGCTGGGGGAGTGGCGGGCGCGTATGCGCTGGTTCAGAGCGCCTCGCCTCAATCGGGTGCGCCTGCAGGAGGCGATTCGCTCGCCGTTTCGGAAGGCTCCTTCGAGCCGCCTGCTGCCTCTGAGGAAGAACCGACGGGCATAACCATCACGTTCGCAGGCGATTGCACGCTCGGAACCGAAGAGAGCTTCGACTACGAGTCGAGCTTCACGGGCTATTACGATGCGCAGGGCCCCGACTATTTCTTCGCCAACGTGAAGAGCATCTTCGAGGCCGACGATCTTACGGTGTCGAACTGCGAGGGTGTGCTCACCGAGGCCACGACGCGCGAAGACAAGGAATATGCCTACAAAGGCGCGCCGCTGTATGCGGAGATCTTCGCGCGCAGCAGCGTGGAGGCGACCACCGTTTCGAACAATCACATCTACGATTACGGATGGAACAGCCGAGGCGACACGCTTGCTGCCCTCGATGCTGCGGGCGTGACCGCTTTCGGTGACGAGATCGTCGCCTATCGGGATGTGAAGGGCGTCAAAGTGGCACTCATCGGCGCGAACATGCTGAGTTTGGGGCTCGGTATCCAAGATCAGGTGGTGGCGAACATCCAAACTGCGCAGAACGAGGGCGCCCAGATCATCATCGTGTTCATGCATTGGGGCGTCATGCGAGAATACAATCCAACTGACGATCAGATAGCCCTTGCGCATAGCGCCATCGACGCGGGCGCCACGGTGGTGGTCGGCTCTCACCAGCACGTTTTACAGGGGTACGAGAAGTACAACGGGCGCTACATCATCTATGGGTTGGGGAACTTCTGCTACGGGGGCAGCCGCACGCTGTTCGACCCCGATTGCTATATCTTCCAGCAGACGTTCACGGTGGCCGAAGGCGGGATCGAGACCGACGATGCGGTCGAAATCATCCCCTGCCTGATCTCGTCGAACAGCGAGCGCAACAACTACCAGCCCACGATCGCCGAGGGCGCCGACAAAGAGCGCATCGAAGCGAAGATCGCCGACAGCAACGCGAGCATCGCCTCGCGGGCAGAGTAGGGCAGCGGCTGGCTACGGCTGGCGCGCCCGATGGCCCTGAGGAGAAAGTCGCGTCGCCTACCGGCGAGTGCCTGGGCGCCGTCTGTCCCGATTGCTGCCGAGCCTTCGATCCTCTGCAGGCGCTTCCCCGAGCTGCGCTGGGCACGCTTGGCGGCGCAATCGTGCGTTCTCGTGAGAAAAACCTTGACTTGGGTACAGGTTTTTTCGGTTTTGTATGCTGTTTCCTGCCTCCGCGGATTGGGATTTTGCTTCGCGAGGACACGCCGATCGGTAATGCCAGAAGAATCCCAGGTCGAAAGCCGGTCGTTTTTTGCCGCCCGAAGTCTCCGAATGCAGCTGAGAACTTCGAGCGTACAAAACCGAAATTATCCGTCCCCAGGTGCCCCTTTTGCTCACGAGCGTCGTTTGGCGAGCGCCTCGGAGTGCCGTTCGCAAAGCGTGCGTATCTGCACCTGGGAGCTCCGTTTCCTGCGTGAGTCGTTTTGGTTTGCGGATGGGCGAAGGAGCGCCGATATTTCTTGACGCTCGCAGCTTGGCGGGTACCAGATAGTTGGTTGAGGTTTGCTCTGGCGAGAAGAAACCCATGCAGTGAGACCCTTTCTCGTATATGATGAACTAGGGGATGTAATCGGCGTTCTTATGGGGAGCTATGGAGACTGCGCATCTTGTAGAGTTCATCGCGTTTACCGACACGCTCAACTATACAAAAGCGGCCGAAGACCTTTTCATTTCTCAGCCTGCCTTGCGTTCGCACGTCAAGGCACTTGAGAGCGAGGTAGGCATCTCGTTCGTTATCAAGAGAAACGGGGTTCTCGAGCTGACGCCTGGCGGCAAGCTGTTCTTGAAGCATGCGCGCGAAATAGTGAAGATGGCGGATACGGCTCTTCTCGAGTGTCGAGCCCTTTCCCAAAATTCGACGGCGCTCTTGGTTGGAACGCTCGGTTATCCGGTGCTCGAGGAGCATATCGGAGCTGCTCGCGATAGCTTGCGTTCCAGATACCCCGAAGCTCAGGTCGACATACGCTTCGGTTATTCGACGCATGCCAATTTGGCGGCTATTGTCGAGGGAAAGGTCGATATGACCATGTATCCTCGGATTAGGGGCGTCGACGAATCGTGCGTTCCAGATGATTTCGGCTTTCCTTCGGAGGTCGAGGTGTTGCGTCTCGGCACCGAGAAGATATATTTCTGGGTCACGAAGAATAATCCGCTTTTTGAAAAACCCGAGATTACCGCCGAAGATCTGCGAGGCCAATCGCTTCTTCTCGGCAATACTGACAACATGGTATCCGCCGGGGGCAAGTTCGTTGATTACTTCAAGGTTGCGGGGGTTGATATCAAGGTCGATCATCAGCCGTTTGCAACTTATACCGACTATATGTTCTCCACTCCTCACAATGGGTTCGGGATGGTCGTGGAGGCTTTGCATCCGACGTTTCGGTCGCGTAAGGATTTCAGGATGTTTTCCGTCGAAGAGTTCACGGTGGCAGCAGATATGCTGCTCATATATGATCCGAGCGCTTTCGATGATATCGGGCAAATGTATGTGAGTGAGTTGGTGCGGCGAATCCAAAGCAGCGAGCTCTGTTCTCGATAAGACGCACCCCGCTCGATGAGGGGGTGCGTCCTTGCGTGCATTTGGAGCGACCGTCAGCTACGAAGCGTCTTTTCCGTCTGCGGTTATGATGGAGCCTGCGGCTATGTATCCTCCGACGAACGATTGGCAAACGTCACCGTACATTCCGCCGAACGGCTTTCCTGCGATATTGCTTTCTCCGTTGGCGCCGCCAGCCGTATGCCATCCCGCATACAGGCCGGGGATGACTTCGCCTTCGACGTTGATGACCTGCATTTTATCGTTGATGCGCAGACCGCATTTTGTCGTGAAGATGTTTCCGCCGATCGCGGCGCCGTAATACGGCGGCTCGTTGATGGGGATCATCCAGCTCGGGTCGTATTTGAAGGTAGGCATGTTGTCTTCCCCCGCGTCGCACGCTTCGTTCCAGGATTTAACGGCGTTGACGAGCAGCCCCTTGTCGAGCCCGAGCGCTTCTTCGAGCTCCTCGACCGTGTCGCATTTCTTGACGGCCCCGTCTTCCACCATCATCTCGAACCCAGTGCGCCAGTCGCGTTGCCACTCGGGTACGCGATCGATGAGCGGGTCGTCGTCTGGAATGATCTTGCCGACCCTGCAAACTCCCTGCTTGAAATAGTTTTCGGAGACGAGATCCTCGTACTTCGAATCAAAACATACGAAGGTGCGGTTGCCTGGCTGCATCATTTCGACAACGGCTTGGTCGGTCAGGCCGAACACATAGGGCGATCCGGATGGGGCGTAGGGGTAGGGTTGATAGGTTGTTCCCAGGTATGGAACGCGGTCGCCCGAACTGTTGAGAAGGAGCCAGGGCTGGCGCACGGCTTGATTCCCATCCTTGTTGACGTGCGCTGTCATCCGGGTTTCGTATTGATCGTAATCCTTCCACCAGACGCCGCCGTCGTAGCAATGCGAAGAATCGTATCCGGACATATCGGCGCCAGCGCCGATGCCCATGCGGATGCATTCACCGGTGTTGCACGGCGGGCAGGGTACGTTTGCGAAGCCGTCGAAGCTCGATGGCAGGTACTTCTTCAGCATGGCGCGGTTCATCTCGAAACCGCCCGCGGTGAGCACGACGGCCTTTCCGGCGTGAAGATAGGATTCACCGTCGGCTGCGGCGACTTTTACGCCGACAACCGCTCCCTGGTCGACGACCAGCGCTTTCGCCTCGGTGCCCAGTCGAATATCGACGCCCTGTTCGGTAGCGAAGTCGGTGAGGTAGTTGAACGTGTGGTCGTTGATCTTGATGGCATTGGTTTTGGTGATCTGACCGTCCCAATGGAGGCTGCGCATGCCCGACGGGGTGCTGTCGGCGGGCGCCCAGGGCACGCCGAGCGTATCGGCCATCCAATCGATGCAGTGCGGCCCCTCGACCGCTTGCACGCGAAGCAAGGCAGGATCGGCGCTTTGCTGCCAAAGGTCGTTCAGATATTCGACGATGGCGTCGGGGTCATAGGGGTAGCTCGGGTACGCCCATTGAGCCTCTTCGGCCAGTTTGTGCCCGCCGAAGTTGACGAAATGGCCCGAATACCGCGAGGCACCACCCGTAGTCTGGTCCTTTTCGAGCATGATGACATCGTATCCATCCATTGCCAGGCGAATGGCAGACGCCATGCCGCCGCCGCCCGAACCGACGACGATCACATCGGCTTCTCCGTCCCATGAGGCCGGGGGCTCAACGGGGTCGATCGGTGCGGCCTCGGCTTCGAATGCCGCTTTTGCGCTGTCTTCTTTGTCGGAGGCTGGAGTCGAATCGGTTTTGTTCGGCGAGGAGCATCCTGCGAACACGGCGCTTGCCGCCGCTAGCGCTCCTGTTGCAGCCGCTCCTTTGAGAAATCCGCGCCTCGATAAAGCGTGGTGGCTGTCGCTTTGCCCGGTACCCTCGTATTCGTTCTCTTTCATGGTGGAACTCCCTTCCTTTTGAGTGCATCCATCCCGGGATGATATTCATGCTACCCGCCAGATAGCGTGTAGAAAGAGAGGGTTGCGGAAGGGTGGAGCGCGGTTTGCGCGCAGGACGACGAAAATCGAAAGGGGGTGAAGGGTTTTCAACCAGGGGCGCTTGCGGCTCTTGGGCTATAATGCGGCTTCGTTAACGCCGTCTTTATGCCGAATGCGGTTTGATTGTTTTCGCCATAGCTGCTGCGACGTAGCCCAGGTTTTGCGACGAACCCATGAGGGCAGCTGCCCATGCGAGACGCCGGCCATCGAAGTTTCGTCTTGGCTAAGACTGCGCAATAACCGCCCTGCAACAAAAAAACGCCCGTGCGGGCGTTATCGTTTTTATGGCGGAGGAAGTAGGATTTGAACCCACGAACGCGTGAACGTTAACAGTTTTCAAGACTGCCGCCTTCAACCACTCGGCCATTCCTCCGTGTTGCCGTCGACTTCCGATTCCATCGTTTGCGGTGCGATTCCCGAAAGGGTTTCGCGCCGATGCTTCGTTGATATCGGATTGCCAAAGCACGTGTAAAGGATGTTAGCGGATTGCCGTGCAGATGGCAATGTTCTTCCGCCGTTCGGACGGGAGGACCCGGGATGCAGCGCGCGGGTTTTCGCCTATGGGCTCGCCGTGAAATTCGGCTGGCATGCGAGTGCGATGGCGGCTCGCTGGGAAGGGGGCGCCGCCGCGGGATCTTTGGCGCCGTATGCCGTTGCAATTACCGCCGCCGCAAGCCCTCTTCCTCGATTCGCCCGATGGAGAATTCGGCCCAGGAGTATGCGGGAAGGTAGTCGTGGCGGTATTCGTTCACGGCGATCGGATCGCCTGCGAGAAATCGGTAGAGGTCGCAGTCAACTGCTTCGGGGTCGATGGCCAGGCTGTTCCAGCTTTTGACCAGGACATCTTCTGCACCCGCCGCCGCAAGCGCGGCACGCAGATCGGCCACGGCTGTTTGGTAGTAGCTGCGCTGGGTGGCTCCATAGGGCTCGTCCTCCCAAAGCGCCGCGCATGCCTCGCGACTCGATATGCCTGCTCCGCGGCGATCGATCAAAAGCGCCATCAGCTCTTTTGCTTTCGACCGCTTGAACGCGAGCGGCTTGCCGTCGACTTTCACTTCGAAGCCGCCGAAGGTGCGCGCCTGTATGCGCGCATGGGCGTGCGGGTGCCGTTCGTAGATGAAGGTGAGCTCGCGGCGAAGCTCTTCCGCGTCGACGGGCTTGAGCAGGTATCCCGTTGCGTGGAGGGCGAAAGCGTCGAGTGCGTAATTCTCGAAGCTCGTCACGAATACGATGTGGACTTCGGGATGCAGGTCTTTGAGGCTTTTGGCGAAGGCGAGGCCGTTTATACCCGGCATCTCGATATCACAGAACGCGACGTCGATCGTATGCGATCGGGCGTAATCGAGGGCTTCGACGGGGGAGAGGAAGCTCTGAAGGCTGCAATCGTCCACCTCGGCTTCGATCGCTCGGGTGAGATCGCCGAGTGCGAGTGGCTCGTCATCGACGGCCATCATGCGCAGGTTAGTCATGGAATGCTCCCGTCAACGGTATGATGATATGGGCGACGGTTCCTTTGCCCGGGTTGCTGGTGATGCGCAGCGAGCCGTTGCAGGTTGCGGCAAGGCGCGTGCGCACGTTGGCGATCCCCACATGCTGTCTCTCGCTTTGGCCGGGCACGAACGTGCCGTTGCCGAGGAAGACATCCGTGTCCTGCTCGTGGTCAAGAGCGAAGCCCACGCCGTCGTCCTCTACGGTTACAACGTAGGAGTTCGGGAGTTTCGTTGTGGAGATGCGGATGGTGCCGCCTTCGGTACGTTTGGTTACGCCGTGCCGGACCGCATTTTCTGCGAGCGGTTGCACGACGAGCGGCGGCAGGGAGAAATCTGTGGGGCCGATGGCGTACTCCACGCGCAGTCGATCGCCGAAGCGCCGCTGTTCGAGTTCGAGATACGTCTGCACGTGGCGAAGCTCGCGTTCGAAGGGAATGGGGTTTTTACTGGTGAGCGATGCCATGTTTTCCCGCAGGAACCGCGAAAAGCTCGTGACCGCACGGGCCGCTTCGGTCGAATCGGTTAGGCAGAGCTCTCGGATGGCGGTAAGCGTGTTGTAGAGGAAGTGCGGCTGTATTTGACTCAGCATGATGTCGCCGCGCGCTTCGGCAAGCTGACGGCTGCGCTCGGCGAGTTCGGCGCGATGCGCGGCTTGGATGTTCATGAACACGATGGTTGTGGCAAGGGCAACGGCGGTGTTCATGAGCGCAAGGCCGAAGATGGCGACCTGTGCTGCTTCGGCAATAAGGGGCAGAAAAACGTATACGGAGAAGGAAAGGAGCTCCTTGGTGCTCAGATGGGATCGATAGCGAAAAACGATCCATGCGTTGCGTGCGTGAAGCACGATAGGTATCACCTGTCCGAACCAGAACCAATCGCCGCGCACGTATCCTGCTTCCGGCGTGACGCTGAAGAACATGCCGTTGACGAGCGAGGCGACGCATCCCGCAAGGTAGACGATGAACAGCGCCGCGGAAAATCGCAGATAGCCGGCGGGTACCGTGGTTCGCCGCCGCAGAAACGAAACGATGTAGCCCGTGAAGCATAAAAACATGGGAGCGGGCATGACCCAGAAGATAAAGTTTCCGATCGTGAGAACGGAAACTTCGACTGCGTCGAGCGGCGGTGCCCACAGCCATGTCGTCATGTCGCCGATTGCCATGACGACGTTCGCAAAGCAGATTCCCGCAAAGCATTGGTTTACCCGATCGCGCCGGTTATCGACGAGCAGCACGTAAATCGCCATCATCGCGCAGAGGACGGCGCTGTATCCGTCAAGCGTGAGGTTGAGCAGCTCCATGCCCTGCATCGCAATCCATCCTTGTCGTAGTTTTTCGCTCCTGACGTAGCGCCGACATGATAGGGAGGTAGGTGCAACAAGAATACAACAAATGCAAACGAAAAGCCCCTGGCGCATCGCTGAGCGCGCCAGGGGCTGGGTTCGTACCCGAGCCTTTGCTCGGTACCTGTTTATCGGTTCATGCGGCGTCGCACGAGGAGCGCTGCGATTCCCGCCAGTGCGGCTAGGCCTGCGCCAGCCAGTGCGAACGCGGCCAAAGAAGCGGTGTCGTCGCCGGTTTTGGCCAGGTCGTAGGTTTTGTTTGCGTCGGGCGTGTCGAGGTCGGTCGGACCGCCGGTTTGGCCGCCTTCCTTTTCGACAAGCCCTTCGATGGCAAGCTTGAGATCGGCTGCCGCTTCATCCACGGCTGCCTGCTCGTCGATGGTGGGGTTGGATTCGAGCAGCGCTTGTGCGCGCAGGTAGGCCTGGTAGAAAACCTCAGCCGATTCTTCGGTGTACTTCGACATGTCTACGGCGCGCGCCTGCTCGTACCAGTACCGCAGGCCTTCGGTGTCGGCGGCATCTCCTGCGGCCTCGTTCGTTTCCGCACCTGTTGCCACGAACGCGTAGCCGTTGTTCTCGGTTGATCCCTGAAGCTTCGAAAGCACATAGAACGTGCCTTTGTAGGCGAGTGCGGACGGTGCGAGAAGAGCCAGATCGGACGCGCGCTTATCGAATGCGGTGGCGGCGTTGGCAAGCGTGCTTCCGAGAACGTAGGTGTCGGCTGAACCGTCGTCGCTTTCGGGGCCGACGAGCATGAATCCGCCTTTGATCGCGCCCGACGCCACGGGCTGGGCTCCCGATCCTGTGTAGAGCTGCGAGAGGTCGAGCACGGTTTCCTCCATGTTTCCGTCGGCATCGATTTCGATGCACTCGGCACCTGATTGCAGCGCACCCTGGTCATTCGAGTTGTAGCCGCTCGATACGAGGAACATGCCGTCGCTGTAGCTGACTTCGGGCGAGAACGCGGTACGCGAAAGGTCGCCGAGATACTCCCATTCGCTCGCGCCATCGAAGCGGAGAACCGACAAGGTGTCTCCGTTGTCTTCGGAGCCGCCGAACGAGTACAGGTACGTGCCGTCGCTTGCGAGCGTGCCGTACGAGGCCCATTCCGTAGTTGCATCGTCCGATGCCGCCCAGATGCAGTTCCATGCTCCGCTCTGATCGAGCGTCCACAGCGCTTCTTTTTCGCCTGTAACGAGTAGGGCAAGCTTGCCGTCGTATGGCGTGGCGGACATGCCGTGCACCCCATCTGCCCCAGGGTTGACCGAATCGATCACCTCTTGGGGCAGATCGATGGTGGTCCAGGAATCGTCATCGATGCTGTAGCGCTCGAACGACGGGTATATTTCGTTCATACGGAACATGCTGACCTGCGGCATGGCGTAGATATCGCCGTTGTAGCCGACGAGTCGCGCCTTGTCCCACTTTTCGATCGCGTGGGGGAGGGCGAGGTTTTTCTCGTAGTAGGTCGTGGTCGCGCTGCGACCGAGCACGGGGAACTCGCGGGCGTATTCGCCGGTGTCGGTGTTGCGCACGCGAACTTCCACCTGGCCTCCCGTGAAATCGCTCGGGAGCTCGGCGGTGATAACCATCTGGCCGCCTTCGCCCGAGTCGACTTTCGTGACGACGGCGGGCGATCCGTCGACTGCTACCTCGAGCTTATCGACGTCGTGGAACCAGTATCCCCAGATTAAAATTGATTTTCCATCTTGGGAACGCTCGATTCCCGTGATGGCGGGCCCGGGATTGTCGATGCCCTTCTGCACGTCGATCGTGCCGTTGGAAAGGCAGAGTCCTTCTTCGAGGTTTGCCGAGGGGCTTGCGGCGGCGCGCACGCGTGCGGCAAGCTCGATGCCGCGCGAGGTGCTGTTCTCGGCGATCACGGCGGCAGCGCCGGTTACCTCGGGGGCTGCCATCGAGGTGCCCTGGGTGTAGGCGTAGGGCGCGGTCGTTGAGCCGATACCTATGGAATCGACGAGGACACTTTCCCCGATAACGCTGGTCAGGCGTTTGCCGGCAGTCATATCGACGTCCATGCAAGTACCCGTGATTATGAGCTGGAAGTTCTCGTAGTCGATCTCGCGCTCGACGCCGTCTGCGCCGACGACGCTGTCGGGAAGCTTGAAGGTCATGCCTCCCCAGCTTCCGTCGACTGCCATGAAGGAGTTGGCAACCTGCGAGAGCATGGCGGCCTGCTTGCCCGCCCCGTCGTCTTTGGTGAATACTCCGATCGAGATTTGAGCCGAGCGATCCTTCCCCTTTTCGAAGGGGGTGGCGAATCGAATGCTCAAATACTCGGCACTGCCTGCTTCGCGAGCGGCGCTGATGTTGATCGCATCGCTCATGACCATCTGGGTTACGGGGTTGCCCACCGCGTTGGTATCGCCAGTGTATTCGAGCATGAGGCTCGTATCGCCGTCGAAAGAGCGCTCGTCGGTCGTCGACGCCGGGTCGCTCGGCTGCTCGTAGGATCCGTCGGGCCTTTGCTTGCATACCTTGAAATTGAGGTCGACTCCCGTGGCTGCATCGCTTTGCGAATCGAAGCTCTCGTAGAGCGTTGGCGCTGAATCGAGTTCGCCGTTGTAGACCTGCTGTGAAACGGGATAGGTCGAGAGGCTCGTTGATCCGGGGGCGGCGAGGTCGGTGGTCTTTTCGCCGTAGTTGCTGTACAACGAGATGTCTCCGTTCGCGTCGATCGAGTTGACCTCGATCACGTAGGGGTTTTCGGAAAGGAGCGATCCCGAGTAAAAGGTCTTGTCGACATCGGTGTGGGAATTGCCGGTTGCAAAGATCGAGATAGCGCCCTTCTGGTCCTTCTTGGCGCCTAAGCCCACTTCAGTGATGGCGGTGTCGACGATGGTGGACGCGCCGCCGCCGATGGCGAACGAGCAGTTGATGGCTACGAGCGGAACGCCTGCGTTCTGGGCGGCTGCTGCGTAGGCGAAGCATGCGACGATGCTGAGGGTGTCGTCGTGGTGCCTGAGCGCCATGATGCGCGCGTTCTGGGATACGCCCGACGTGCCTTCGCCGTTCCACTCCGCAGCGATGATGCCGGCAACGTGCGTGCCGTGGGAGCTGTCGCTGGCGGCTACGGTGGTGCTGTTGCGCTCCCTGGCGGAGAATCCGTGCGCATCGCCGCCGGGGTAGTTTGCGAGCTCGGGGTAGGCGCTGCTGTCCCAGAGTTTGTTTTCGAGGTCGGGGTTGCTGCCGTCGACGCCGGAGTCGAGCACGGCGATGATCGGGCCGGAGCCGCCAACGCCGGCTTGCTGGTTCCAAGCGGGGTAGTTGATGTCTTCGCCTGCGTAGGCGCTTCCGGCCAGTCGGCCGTCGTTGCGTTTGCCCCATTGAAACTCCGTGGCGTCGACGACGCTGCCTACCGCGCGCACGGCGGCCTCCGGGACGGGGGTATCGGCGGCGTCGGCGGCAAGCGGCGCGATTCTGTTGGCGGGGCCGATGTCGTTCGAATTCGCGTCGTCGGAGGAGCCTTCGTCGGTGGTTGCCGAACCGCCGTTGGGATTGGTCATTGCGCCGGCGCCGCCTTCGCCGGCGTTGTCGGCGCTCTCCACGAGGTAGTTGGGCTCGGCCACGAGAACGCCTTCGGTTGCAAGCAGCTCTTCGATCAGCTGCTCGGTGCTTTTCGATTCGTCGCGCACGCAGATGATGACGGCGGACGGTGTGCTTGCTTCATCATCTGCGGAGAATGTGCTGATTCCCGCGGAAGCATTTCTCATCTCGGCGGGTGCGTCTGCCTTGCCGGCAACCTCCGCAACGGCTTCGGATGAAACATCCATGACCGTTTCGGCGCTTGAGAGCATGCTCATAGCATCGTTGGTGGGCGCGGCAATGTCCGACCGCACAAGAGCGAGCGCCTCGTGTTCGATATAGTCGCCCTGGTTGAGCATTTCTCGAATGCGTTCTGGCTGGGTGGCTGCTGTGCTATCGGCACTTGGCGTCGTGTCGCCGAGCGCTACGATGGGCGTCTGGCCCGCCGCGAGAACAAGCGAGAGCCCCAAGCAGATGGCGATTTGCGCGAATCGACCCGATCTGAACGGCCTGTTCGGATTTTTTCCCATAATCCTTGTTCCTTACTGTCTGCCAACTCGATTGATGCATGCGTGCTTTTCGGAGCACATGCAGCGTCATGGAGCCGAGTATAGGGAAGAAGGTGCATCAAACCTGCAACAGCGGGCGGGGGAAGGGCTGCGGTTGCGGTGCGAACTCGCTGATGCGCGGGCATGGCGGCGCATTGCATTCGAGATAGGTGCGCGCACCGGCGGCCTCGCCCCCCCCGGTAGCCTTGCGCACCCTGGGCAGTCTTGCGAACCCCCGGCAGTCTTGCGCGCCCCGGGCAGCCCCGGGAACCTCGCGCATTCCGAACAGCCCCTGGAGCCTTGCCTCTGGGAACATCGTGCCTTCGGGAGCCTTGTCCACGGAGGCATGATGTTCCCGGGTGAGAGGTTCCCGGGTATTGGAGTCCAGCCCGAACCGTGCACCAAATCCTATTTTTTCGCCGTAAACGATCGATCTGAAGGGATTTTGGCGGCTTTCGGGGCTTTTCGGAGGCGTTGTCGAATGGCCGTTTGGCAAGAAGGTTTCGGGCGCTGCTGTGAGCTGGGGTTTCTCGTGCTCCGCAGGGGACGTTTTCTCTGCGGTTTGGGAGGGTTCCTTCAGATCGGTTCTTTTCGGCGAAAAATCGCACTTTGGCGTGCAGCGTGGCCGGTTCGCCATCGAGCATGAAGCGATGCAGCGCTCTCGAGTGTCAGGCGGTGCTCTCGAGTGTCGGGCGACAATCTGGACTTCGGGCCGTCGAGGAAGCGCTCAGGTGAGCCGATTCGACGCTGAGAGCGGATTCCTTCAGATGCAAACCGTCATAGCGTTCGAGAAGTGCGGATCGCCGATCGCTTGGTCGGTGATCCGCACGGGGCTGTTCGTCTACTTGTAGGCGTCGATATCGCTCTTGGTCCACTCGGTAAGCGTTGCCGACTCGCGGTCTTCGGTTGCGGCGGCCGCGCCGGCGATCTTGCCGAACACGAGCGCTTGAATGAGGCCGTTGCCGCTCATGTAGGCCGCACCTCCGCGCGAAGAGAATCCCTCGGTGCATCCGCCTGCGGCGTACAAACCTTTGATGAGGCTTTTATCCGTGCGCAGCACATGCCCCGCCACGTCGGTTGCCATGCCGCCTTGCGTGTGGCGAATCTCACCGGTGATCTTAAGCGCGTAGTACGGCGCATCGAAGCCGGCGGGCAGGTGGGCGCGGTTGAACTTGTCTTCGCCCTTTTCAATTGCCTCCTGGTATTCCGCGATCGTCTTTTCGAGCGTAGCCGCATCCGCTCCGATCGCCGCTGCGAGTTCGGCGGCGCTTCCGGCTTTCATAACGATGCCGGCTTCTTCCCACTCGGGAAATTTCACGCTCTTCTCGACCTGGGTGTCGGTGAAGCAGAGATAGGCGATGTGATCGGTTTGGGCGAGCACGTGCGGAGAGAGTTCGGAATATCCGCCGTACTCGCTCATGAAGCGGTTGCCTTCCTGGTTCACGATGATGCCGCCGTTGTTGGCAATTCCCTGTTCAAGCGTCTGGTCGTTGTCAACGCCATGGAATGCATGTCCTTGGTAGGCTCCCATGTTTTGAAGTTCGGCGCCAAGTTCCTGCGCCCAAAGGATGCCCTCGCCCGTGGCTCCGGGGGCAACCATCTTGAAGGCGTCGACTGCTTCGGGACAGTACTGTGCGAGCATGTCGGGGTTGTTGGCGAATCCGCTTGATGCCAAAACGGTGTTCTTCGCAATGAAGGCGACCTCGTCCCTGCCGTTTTTACCGTACGCTCCTACGACGGCGTCCTCGTCATCGGCGAGCACGAGGCCGAGGATCTCGCAGGAGAGCATTTGGGTGATGGCGCTGTTTTCGCCCATGCTTGCGATCAGGGCATCGGTGAGGCCTTTTCCGGCATCGTTGGTCGTATGCATGCGATGGGCGGTTTGCCCGTAGTACAGTGCGGCATCGATGGTCCATACAGCGCCGTGCGATTCAGTCCACTCGACGATGTCTTTCGACTGCTCGGTCACGGTGTATACGAGATCGGGGCGCACGCTGTAGTTGTTCGGGCGCATGATGTCCATGACGCAGGCGCCGATGCTGTCGCTTTCGCCCATGTCGGTTTGCTGCTTGGTTCCGACTGCGGGAATCTTGCCGCTCGAGAGCATGGTGGCGCCGCCGAGCACGCTCATCTTCTCGCAAAGTACGACGTTTGCACCCTGTTCGGCCGCGCTGAGCGCCGCGCAGATGCCCGCGCCGCCTCCGCCGATCACGAGTACGTCGGTTTCGGTCTGCTGCATGTTTGCGACATCGCTTTGGCGCTTGGCGTATTTATATGCTGCGGATTCCTGCGATGAGCCGGCCGCGGGTTTTTCTCCGGCCTCCTTATCCGATGGGGCGCATGACGAAAGTGCTCCGGCGGATGCGACGGTTACCGATCCGATGGCCAATCCCTTGAGCAGGTCCCTACGAGTAAGATTTCCCATGGCAATCTCCCTTCCTTGTGCGTTGTTGTGCGGTGCGAGTTCCTCGGCTCGCGTTATTCGGCACTATACGTTCGGAGAATCGAAGCGAAAAGAAACTCTTTGGCGCCTCTATACGTCAACTCGGAATTTACGTTTCGGTATAAGGCCACGTCAGGAGATCTGTTCCGGGTATCGTTCTCGACATGCGTCCTTGTGCATCAGACATGTGGTCTTGTGAATGCAGGCGTTTTGCCTATACTGAGCCCATGGGATGGCCGCACGGCAGTTCGTTTCGGCTGGCTTGCGGCAATGGGATGAACCGATGGCCATGGGGGTGGAAACTGTGGCGAAGTTCCGTATGGATACCGATCAGAAACGCTACTTTTGCACGCTTAGCTCTGCCGGCAATATCACGCAGGCGGCGAACGCGCTGTATTTGTCACGGCAGGGCCTCTCGAAAAGCATGAGGGCCCTTGAGGCGCAGATCGGCGCGCAGCTGTTTGTTCGGGGGAAGAAGGGCGTCGAGCTGACGGAGGCGGGCCGCATCCTTTTGCGCTACCTTCGCGAGGAAGACCGGCTGTGGGATGCGTGCGTTGCAGATGTTCGGGATGCCGAAAAGACGGCGCCTGAGCTGGTGCGGGTTGGGTTGCTCAGCATGTACGTCGGCTACGATCAGAAGCGCGATCTCCTGGCAAGCTTTCAGGGCGATGCGAGCATCAGAATCGAAATCGTCGACGGGGATCACGATGCCTTTTGGGATGCCATTGCCGAGGGCGAGATGGAGTTCGCTTTCACCGTCAAGCCGCCTGATGACTTCGGCCTTCCGACAATCAAGCTTTGCGACGACAGCCTTTCCGTCCTGCTGAGCGTGAACGATCCGCTCGCTCGGAAGAAGTGCATCGATTTCGAGACCGATTTGCGGGGTAAAACCGTAATCCAGACGAGCCCCTATAAGGGTCGGCTGTACGAAACGGCGTTCAGGAATCACGGCATTAAGTGCGAGTTGCTGTTGCACGATAAGAACCTGATGCTTGCACAGGTATCTACAAGCGAGGATTGCTTCATCATCCAAACGCACTATGCAAAAGCGCTGGTAACCGATCAGGTGTGCATGCGCCTGCTCGTGAATGCCCCGATCGAGATGGATTCGATGTTCGTGTTCAGGCCCGACTTGAGCGAAACGGGGCGGGTCGTGGCAAGACGGCTGCTCGAGCGGTATGGCAAGGAAGCGGAGCTCGATGCGTTCTTCGAGACGGGCGAAGAGCAGGCAGAGTGCGGGCGGGAGATCGTCTATAATAGTTGCCATGACTGACGAAGAGTACATGGGGCTTGCGATCGAGCAGGCCCGCAAGGCCGAAAGCCTCGACGAGGTTCCGATCGGGGCCATCGTCGTCTACCACCCCATCGATCCTGCCACGCGCAAGCCGCTGGCCGAACCGCGCGTGATCGCTTCGGCGTGCAATCTTCGCGAAAGCACGCAGGATCCCGCAGGTCATGCGGAGTTCTTGGCCATGAAAGCGGCGGCGGAAGAGCTTGGCGTGTGGAGGCTCACCGGCTGCACCGTGTACGTGACGCTTGAGCCGTGCATCATGTGCGCGGGGCTCATGCATCAAGCCAGAATCGACCGTTGCGTGTTCGGCGCGCCCGATCCGAAGGCGGGGGCTGTGGGAACGTTGTATCGAATCAACGAAGACGAGCGTCTCAACCACGTCTTCGAAGTTTTAGCGGGGGTCCGTGAAGAGGAATGCGCGGATCTGTTGAGCACGTTTTTTTCAAACAAAAGGAAGAAAAAGAAAGCATGAACGAAAACGCACCCATGGTAGTGTCCGATCCGCTGGCCGCTTTCGAGCGCGAGGGTATGGTGAAGCTCGTCGCGCCGGCGAAAACCAACTTGTTTCTCAATATCGGAGAGAAGCGTCCCGATGGATACCACGAGGCCACGACGGTCATGCATGCGCTCACGCTGCACGACGTGCTCCATATGGACTGCATCGCGCAAGGTGGTGGAGGTTTGCAGATCGAGGTATCTTGCCACGCGCGCGAGGGTTTGGAGCAGTTGAGCATCGCTTCAGAGGACAACATCGTGCACAAGGCGATCGCTCTGCTTGCCTGCAAGCTCGGCCGCTCGGAAAACGAATTGATTTCCGTGCGCATCGAAAAGCACATTCCCCACGAGGCGGGGTTAGGCGGGGGATCGTCCGATGCCGCCGCCGCCTTGGTCGGCGCCGCAAAGCTCTGGGGCGTCGATGCCGATGCGCCGGAAATTCGCGAGGCCGCATGCGAGCTGGGTGCCGATGTGGCGTTCTTCCTTCACGGAGGATGCGCGTGTCTGACGGGTGCGGGAGAGGTGTTTCACCATACGCTCGATCCCATGAAAAAAGCTGCGGTTCTCGTGAAGCCCGAAGGCGGCGTGTCTACTTCGGCGGCGTATATCGCGTTCGATGCCGATCCTGTTGCACTTGATGCTGCAGACCAAGAGGCCGCGCTTGCGGCGGTTTGCGCTGAAGACGTCCCGCTGCGCAACAACCTTGCGGCCGCTTCGGAATCCCTTTTGCCCGGGCTTGCGGAGATGCTTGCGTGGTTGGCCGATCAGGAGGGCGTCGAGGGCTCGCTCATGTCGGGAAGCGGGTCGGCTGCATTCGCCGTTTGCGCAACGTTCGACGATGCATGTCGAATCGTCGCCGCAGCGCGCAATCGCGGGTGGTGGGCGCGAACGACCGCATTCAGCTCGGCGCGTGCGGCGGTGATCCCCCGGTAGCGAGCGTTTGGCTTCGTTGCGGGCCCGCCCCGAACTCGGCCGACCTGCGGCCGCTCCTCGTTTGGACGGGTTGATACACCAACGTTCGGGATGCTGCCTCGGCGGCGCTTGTTTGGGATGAGTTTGACGATCGATGCGCCTGAATTGCACAGTTTTTGCCAGATTCATACATGCCTGTTGGGGGACGTTCTTCCGAATTGGCGCTCGAAGCTTTTTGATCAGGCGAAACGGTTTCCTCCCAATTCCGTGAATGCGAATCGGAGGACATTTCGGCGCTAGGTGCCACCGCAAATGTATGAATCTGGCAAAAACTGTGCAGATCGGACTCGTTTTGTCGCTAAACCAGGATTGACCCGCCTTCGGAGACAGGTGCCAGGATTGGTCCGCCTTCGGGGGGTAATCGCCAGGATCGGCCCGCCCTTGCGAGGCGGACGCCGGGATCGGCATGGCCCCGTGAAGCAGACGTTCTGCGCTGCTGGATCGCCCGTAAAAGGCATTCTTTCCTTATTGATATTAATTCTCAATAAGCCTATAATGGGCAAATCGGTAAATGCGTGAGGAAGTTCGCCTGCGAAGAGGTTCGCTCCGCGCCCGTGCGGGCGGCGCGCAATGAGGACGAGAGAGGTTCACATGAAAAGATACGTTTGCTCTGTTTGCGGATACGTGTACGACGAGGAAGCGGGCGATCCCGATAACGGCATTGCTCCCGGCACGAAGTGGGAAGATCTGCCCGAGGATTGGGCATGCCCCCTGTGCGGCGCCGGTAAGGAAAATTTCGAGGAAGAATAAACTCACCCGATCAGGAGATCATCATGGATGCTATGAAGGAGCTCTCCCGAGGGGAGCTGAGTTCTCTATGCTCTAATCTTGCAAAAGCCTGCGAAAAACAGCAGCTTTTCGACCAGCAGAAGCAGTTCCTCGAGCTAGCCGATTACTATGCGAAGCATGCCGAGCCCGCTGATGCGGCGAATATGGAGGCGATCGAGGCCATCGTGCGCGGGGATCTCGATTCGGGGTTCGGCCCCGCTTTCGAGCAAGCCCACGCCGACCATGACCGCGGTGCACTCCGAGCGCTCACCTGGTCGCAGAAAGCGACGACGCTGCTCGATTCGCTGCTGAAGCGATATGCGAGCAAAGGCGACGCTCTCATCGAGGGTACGAGCGTATGGGTGTGCGAGATCTGCGGGTTCATTTTCGTAGGCGACAATCCGCCTGACGTGTGCCCCATCTGCAAAGTGCCCAAATCGAAAATCGTGAAAGTCAGGGGGTAGTCATGTACGCACCTGAAACCTATGCTTCGCGCAACATCAAGCTGTGCACCAAGGATTGCCTGTGCCTGTTCGTTTGCCCGACTGGGGCAACCGACACCGAAAACGGGCAGGTCGATGCTTCGAAATGCCTCAGCGGGTGCCGCTTGTGCGTGGATGCGTGCCCCTCGCATGCGCTTTCTCTCATGTATCGGAGCTATCCGACGCCGCAAGAGAAGACCGATGCGGTCGTCGGGCAGCTCAAGGGGATTGCCAAAAGCAAGACCGAACTTGAGGCTGCGGCGAAAGCCCTTGCCGAATCGGCGGAAAGCTCCGAGCAGCGCGCGCTTGCAAAAGCCATTGCGATGTCGGCTCGCATTTCAGCCGAAGACCTCTATCGGGAATCGCGCTATATGATTCCCCAGGGCGATGAAGCGAAAGCGCTTCTTGCGGGAATGCTTGCAGAAGAGCAGGGCGAAGACTTTCTGCGGGAGACCGTCGAAAAGCTGCTCGAGACGCTGTAGATCGATCGGTCCGAACGGCGGGAAGCCCGCGCAAGCCGCGACGGGCGAACGCCTAGGTTACGGGAGGTTGACGAATTTCTCCCAGACGCGCTTGAGCTCTGTGCGTCTGGGAAGGTGGTTGCGTGCATGCTAAAATAGTGCCACCCAACCATTAAGGAGAACCATGGAAATCGCATTGATCATCATTTTGGCGATCGTCGTCATCCTCGTGATCGCGGTTATCGCCCTGTACAACAACCTCGTGAAGCTGCGCAACATGGTTGACAACGCATGGGCGCAGATCGACGTTCAGCTGCAGCGAAGGCTCGATCTCATTCCCAATCTCGTCGAAACGGTCAAAGGCTACGCATCGCACGAGCAGGGAACGCTCGAGCAGGTTACCGCCGCGCGCAGCGCCGTCATGAGCGCGACGAGCCGCGAGGGAAAGATGCAGGCCGACAACATGCTGACCGGCGCGCTGAAGAGCCTGTTTGCCGTTGCCGAGGCCTATCCCGACCTCAAGGCGAACGTCAACTTCCAGCAGCTGCAAAGCGAGCTTTCGAACACCGAGGACAAGATTTCGTACATGCGTCAAAGCTACAACGATACGGTGATGAAGTACAACACGTCCATCCAGACGTTCCCGGCCGTCCTCTTCGCTGGGATGATGGGCTTCAGCGCCCGCGATAGCTTCGATGCCGTTGCAGGCGCCGAGACCGCTCCGCAGGTTCGATTCTAAGCCTGCAGGGAACAACCAGCGGCTGCTTTCATCGAATGACCTGATCCGTGCAGGTAACGGATACGATTCGTTACCTCGATTGCCTGATTAACGAGGTATTATATTCAGAAAAGTCAGAGATGAAAGCAGCCGCATCGCATGGAGCATTTCACCGGTTCTCGCACGTCGGATGAGCGTTGGGAGATATCCAGAACGCTTTCCGCCATCACCGCCGTCCTTCTCGCCCTTCTGCTTGTTGGGTTTTACGGTATGACTCTATTCAACATGCGGGAGATCGGAAAGCAGATCGTCCTGATCAAAGAGCACCCCTACCCGGTCACCGTAGCTGCGGGGCAGGTTGAGACCGCGCTCATGCAGTTGCAGACCATTTCGGAGCGCGTGAAATACGTGAGAACCGATCAAGCCATCGCCGGGGTGGAAAGCTCGTATGAAACCATCGATAGCCGCATCAGAGACAAGCTGCAGCTCATTTCCGATAAAGCCCTCTTTACTGACAATGATGTCGAAGCGATGCAGGGGGAATACGAAGAGCTCGTCCTGCTCAAAAACGAGCTCCTTGCCATGTCGGGCAATTCTGAGATCTCGGATTCGGATATTGCCACGTATGTCGACGAGCAGATAAACCCGCTGATCAATCAGCTTCTGCGGCAAAACGATGCGATTCTCGACAATGCATCGCAATCGTTCGATACGCTGTACGAAGTAGCCGATCAGGTGATCTTCAGAACCATTGTGGCCTCTTCGGTGCTGATGGCGGCGGTGCTCGGAGCGCTGGTGTTCTATCTGGCGCAGCTTAGCAAGAAGCGCAAGCAACGCGAGCGGCTGCAGCGCAACCTCGAGACGGCGCTTTCGGTTGCCCAGGAGGCGAACGCTGCTAAATCGCAGTTTCTATCGAACATGTCGCACGATATCCGAACGCCGCTCAACGCCATTATCGGACTCACGGCGATTGCTGGAACCCATCTTGACGATACCGCACGGGTGAGGGAATGCCTGAGCAAGATCACCGTATCGTCGAAGCATTTGCTCGGCCTTATCAACGATGTGCTCGACATGAGCATGATCGAAAACGGCCGCATCTCACTCAACAACGAGGCGTTTTCGTTTCCCGAGCTCATCAACGGGTTTGTGACCATCATCCAGCCGCAAGCGAAGGCGAAGCAGCTCGGTCTCGATGTCGTTGTCGGCAACGTTGACAAGGAAACCATGATCGGCGATTCGATGCGCATCAACCAGATATTGCTCAATCTGGTTGGAAACGCGATCAAATACACGCCGGCGGGCGGCAACGTGCGCGTGAAGATAGCGGAGCTGCCCGACGGGCGGGAAACCTACCGCCGTCTCAGGTTCGTGGTGGAAGACGACGGGATCGGCATGTCGAGAGAATTTGCCGATAGGATATTCGATCCGTTCGAGCGCGAGCGAAACTCGACGACGAGCAGAGTTGAGGGGACGGGCTTGGGCATGTCCATCACGAAGAGCATCGTCGACATGATGGGGGGCACGATTGCCGTAGAAAGCGAGCTGGGCATCGGTTCGAAGTTTACCGTCGAGCTGCCGCTTGAGATAATCGATATCGATGAGGAGTTCGAGGCTATCGACCTTGCCGAAGCCAAGGTGCTGCTGGTTGACGACGATGCGGATATCTGCGAAAGCACCGTTGAGATGCTCGCGGCAATCGGGATCGCCGGCGATTGCACGCAATCGGGCGAAAATGCCGTCGAACTTGTTGTTGGCGCCCACAAAGCAGGCCGTGATTACCACACGATCATCGTCGACTGGATCATGCCTGGCATGGACGGCCTGGCGACCATTCGATGCATCCGGAAGGAGATCGGGGGTGAAACTCCCATCGTGCTGCTGAGCGCCTACGATTGGGCAGAAATCGAAGACGAAGCGCTTGAGGCGGGCGTGACGGCTTTCTTGTCGAAGCCGCTGTTCAAATCGAAACTCTACCATGCGATGAGAAGCGTATGCGGCGAAGACGGACACTTTGAACGCGCTCCCGAACACCAACAGGCGCTCGATTGCGCGGGCAAGCGCGTGCTTCTCGTAGAGGACAACGAACTCAATATGGAGATTGCGCAAGAGGTGATCGAACAGGCTGGCGCAATCGTCGAGTGCGCATGGGACGGCGTCGAAGCAGTCGAAAAGGTCAAGCGGGCACCAGAGGGGTATTACCAGCTCGTTTTCATGGATGTTCAGATGCCAAGGATGGACGGACTTGCGGCTTCGCGGGCCATTTGCGAAGAAGCGCGGGCGAGCGGTAAAAAGCGCCCCCCGATCGTTGCCATGTCGGCAAACGCGTTCACCGAAGATCGCCGCCGCGCAAACGAAGCGGGTATGGACGGCTATGCGACCAAGCCGATCGACTTCGCCGAGATCAATCGCATTCTTAAAAAATACCTGTCGTAGGGAAGCAGGGCGGGCATCGCATGAGCCGGTTCGTGCGATGCGGGCTGCCGGCAAGCCGGCCGGGTGCCGGCAGGCTTGCAACCTCGATGCAAACAGCGTGTCGAAAGACGCGTTTCCGTGTGTTGTCCGATGCGCTAGCCGTGCGTTATCTCAAGGATTGTTTTGCCGTTCTTGCCCCGTTGGCCGATGCTGCGATGCGCGGCTGCCGCCTCGTCGAGCGGAAAGGTTTGATCGATGGCTATCTCCATCCCGCTTTCGAGGCCGGCGGCAAGGGCGTGCATGACGGCGGCAGTTTCCCGTTCGCTCATGTTGGCGATGCCCATTCCGAGGATCGCGGCGTCTTTCGCCATGGTTGCACGCGGGTCGAATTCGATGACGCCTCTGCTGCCGACGACGACGATTCGCCCGCGCTTCGATATCATGGTCAGGTCTTTCATGAGGTTGATATGCGCATTCGTCTCTACGACGGCATCGATGCCCCGTCCGTTGGTCGCGTCGATGATATCGTCGGCATATCCCTCTTCCCGATGGTTGAAAACGCGATGCGCACCGAGCCGGGAGACAAGCGCTTTTCCTTCGGAATCGCCTGCGGTGCCGAATACGATGGCGCCTCGCCTGCGTGCGAGCTGAACGGCTAGCGTTCCAACGCCGCCGCTGGCCCCGTGCACGAGCACGATTTCTCCGGGCTTGATGTCGGCGCGCACGAACAGGGCATCTCCCGCGGCCAATCCGGGCGTTCCGATTCCCGCTCCCTGCTCGAACAGCAGAGAATCAGGAAGCTTTTGCACGGCGGCGGCATCGCATGCCACGTACTGAGCATAGGTTCCCGTGTTGCGTTTCGCCAGCGAAGCGGCTACGAAAACGCGATCGCCCGCGTCGATGCCGCCGACATCTTCGCCGACGGCATCGATAATTCCCGCTCCGTCGGTTCCTGGCGTGTAGGGCAGTGCGGGAAGGCGGGGATAGTCGCCTGCTCGGATATACGATTCGACTGGGTTTACCCCGGCGGCAAACAGCTTGACGCGCACTTCGCCGCGCTGCGGATCGGGTACGGGAATCGATTGCGGTTCCAGCACGGTTTCGTCGCCGAATTTCGTAACGACGATAGCTTGCATGTTCATGGGTGCTCCTTTGGATCTTCAGATGAGCCGATCATAGCGGAGCAAGGCTGCCAAGCTGAATCTTGCGGGAAAGTCGGCACTGAGGCGTTTCCTAAGAGTTGCCGAATGCCAATGTTCGCTTGCGGCGATTTACGCAGACGGTTCTGCTTCCTGGTTGCGCGGGCGGTTTTTTTGCCCCCGATGCTCCCGCTTCATTTCGTACATGTGCACATCGGCGCGGCGGACCAGGTTGGATAGCGCTTCGCCCGGTTTCCTGATGGCGAATCCGCAGGAAAGGGAGAGGCGCATATCGTTGCCGAGCGCGGTTTCGGCAAGCTTGTCTTCGAGCTCGCTCATGAGGTGATGCGCGCGATCTTCGTCGAGTTCCCTGCAGAGGACGGCGAACTCGTCTCCGCCGATGCGGTAGACGGTACCGGTGCGTTCGAACAGCTGCTCGATCAGCTTGGCTGCTGCGCAGAGGTACTCGTCGCCGAAAGAGTGGCCGAACCGATCGTTCATCAGCTTAAGGCGATCGAGGTCGATGACGAATGCACCTGCGATCGCGGCGCCTTCCGCTTCCCAGTTCGAGATATCGATGTCGAATGCGTTTCTATTGCGAAGCGATGTCAGATAGTCGGTGTTGGAAAGGTCTTTGTAGGCGGGATTCGAAATCCTGCGGAATAGAAACCGCGCGAAGACGATAGCCGCAAGGCCGAAGACGATCCCGATGAGGGGCGTCCCGATTCGAACCATGCGAAACGCCTGGTACTGCGCTTCCGCATCGAATTCAATGCCGATCGCGCCGATCACCTCGCCGTTTTCATGGATGGGATAGTACGATACGAACACGTAGCCCCAGCCTGTATCTTTGATGTCGTTGGGATACACCCGTTCGTCGGCGAGCGCACGATCGAGCTCGCCCGTGATTTCTTCCTCGATCGCATCGCCGGGAAAGCGGAAATCCTCGCTTTCGCTTGGTAGCCCGTCTATGACGTAGATGAGCTCGCCGTCGTCGGTCCGTTTCGCCGTGTACAGATAGCGCACGCCTGTCGATTCCCGTACCGTCTCGAGCTGCTCTTTGGTCTGTCGGTAGCTTTCCGATTCTGCATCGTCGCCCGATTCGATCGTTTCGAACGTTGACTTGTCGAGCTTGTCCTCGATGAACGAATAGATGCTGTCGGTTCGGGCTTTCAGCATGTCGATCATGTTGTTGTAGGTGATCGAGTACGTAAAAGAGAATACGCAGATAAACGAGAGCGCTACGAGTACGGCGACGATGATCGACACCTGGAGATCAACCCTGCTGCTATGATTGCCGAATCGCGGCATAACGTCCACCTGTCTGGTTAATTATAAGTAAAACAATACTATATGAAAACGATTGCGGATATAGGCATGTTCGGGATATCGGGCAGGTGGGTCGGTGCTTCTCCCGTCGGTGCGGATGCGGGAAAACCTGGAAGGGGGTTTCGATCGGAGGTTTGGCGGGCGCGCGCATGCTGCCGAATCGGTGACGCTGTTCCGTTGAAACGCGTATCGGCGTGCGGCTAGTGTACAATGCTCAAGAGCTGTACGTGAAAAAAGACGACGCCCGCAGCAGGTGCGAGCGTCGTTTGCGATTCGAAGTGGCGGAGAGCCGGGGATTCGAACCCCGGACACGCTTGTGGCGTGTACTCGCTTAGCAGGCGAGCACCTTCGGCCTCTCGGTCAGCTCTCCGCGAAATAAAGGTGCGGTTTGCAATGATACCGTTTGGACCCTCATCTGGCAAGGAGGATGAACGTGCAAAACATGAGCCGTCCGCAAATGGGAGCGAGGTTTTTACCTGCTGCTCTGGCGGTTTTCGTACTGTGCTTGGTTGCCGCGATCGCCGTAATCTCCGCAACGCCCGCACAGGCGCATGCGAAAAGCTATACATGCCCCAAGGTAGACATTTCCGCCAACGTGTCCACCGACGGTTCTCTCGACGTTGTCGAGCAGCGGACGTTCGACTTCGACGGCAGCTTCACGGCGGTATGGTGGACGTTCGACAGCGTTCCCGACAACGGATCGCTCAAGGTGAACGGCGTGAGCCTTACCAAAGTCGATGCTGACGGCATGCCAACGGGCGAAACCGTCCAGCTCGGTGAAACCTCCTTCAATCTCGATTGGCGCGACGCCGGTGGTCCCGGCACCGATTCGTACTCGGTCGATTCTCCCAAGAATTCCGTGTACGTGTTCTTCCATGCTTCGGACGAGAGGATGGTCATCACGCTCGATTACACCATCGAAAACGGAGTCGTTGCGTACAAGGATGTAGCCGATGCGTATTGGAAGTACATCGGCGACCAGTGGGAGGTTGCCTCCGAGAACGTAACGATGACGCTTTCGCTGCCCGTGCCGCAGGACGTTTCGGTCGTTGCGGGCGAGAACGTGCGCGCATGGGGGCACGGTCCGCTCGACGGAACGCTGGCCATCAACGCCGACGGCACGATCGTCTATAAGAATCCTCAGGTGAACCCCGGCCAATACGCCGAGGCGCGTGTGGCGTTTCCCGTGGAATGGCTTGCAAACCTCAAGGGCGAGGGGTCGCTTGCCGCAAGGGATCAAAACCACCTCGATACCATTCTCAAGGAAGAGCAGGCTTGGTCCGATCAGGCGAATCGAGATCGATTGTTCTCGCTTGCCTTCGTTATCGCATGCGGCATCATCGCGGTGTTGCTGATCGCCTGGGCGCTGCGTGCGTACTTCAAATACGGGCGCGAGCACAAGCCCCAGTTTACCGAAGAATACTGGCGCGACGTTCCGTCTTCTCATGACCATCCGGTAGTGATGGCCCGCCTGTGGCGGTGGAATCGCGAGAGCAACGACGATCTGACGGCAACGCTCATGTACCTTTCGCATAAGGGAGCGATCCAGATCAACAAGGGAAGCTACGAGCAGCCCGCATCGTTCGGGCGCACGAAGACCGTCGACGACTATTACCTAACGCGCGTTCCCGCCGTGGCGGACGCGCTGACCGATCCGATCGACAAGATGGCCATGGACATCCTGTTCAACAAGGTTGCCAAGGGCGCCGATTCGCTGTGGTTCGGCACCATTCAGCAGTACGGAAAGGAAAACCCCGAGGAGTTCGTCGATGCGCTGAAAACATGGCAGGGCATCGTGACCGCTGCCGTGAACAGGCGCGATTTCTTCGAAGCAAAAGGGGAGCGCTATCAGTGGCTCATCCTTGGCGTGGCGATCGCGTTCGGCGTTCTGGGGGTTGGCGCATCGGTGCTCATGGAGAACTTCATTCCCCTCGTTTTCGTGGTTCCCACCGTGATCGCCCTTTTGGTGATTGCGAACTACATGCCGCGAAGGAGCCAGGAGGGAAGCACCCTCGATGCGAAGTGCAAGGCGCTTCGGAATTGGCTGAAAGATTTCTCTGCGCTCGACGAGCGCCCCCCGACCGATGTGAAGGTGTGGGGCGAATTCATGGTGTATGCGTTTATCTTCGGCATTGCGAGCGAGGTCATCAAGGCGCTGCAGCTGAAGGTTCCCGAACTGTTCCAGGATGACGGCATGATGTATTCGAGCGGATATGTTCCGTGGTGGTTCTGGTACAGCACGTCGCACGGGGTTCACGGTACGGCAATGCCGGCGGCAAGCACTCTGTTCCAGTCATCGCTGGCCAACACCGTGAGCACTGCGCAAGCTGCGATGTCGGCGGCTGAGGGCAGCTTCAGCAGCGGCGGTGGTTTCGGCGGAGGCTTTTCGGGCGGCGGAGGCGGCGGCTTCGGCGGCGGAGGCGGCGGCGCCAGGTAGGTTATGCCAGAGCGGACTGCGGCGGCGTGCTGGAAAACGCTTTGCTGCAGTTCGCTTTTTCTCTTCGCGGCGGCAGTCGTGCGGCTCGATACCCGCTTCCGGCGCGGCATTCGCGTTCTTGATTTCTATAGGTTTTGTTAATATGTTACTTAGATTATTACATTCAGTAGCATATTACATTATAGTGGGTTTTCGGTTTCGGGCGCTATCGAGCCGGCTGCGTGCGGGAGCTGTTGGGAGCATGCGAGCTGCAGACGATGGGCCTGACCGGCCAAGCCGCGCCGATGGGTTCGGCTTGGCAATCGGACCGCCAAGCGATTGCGGGCATCATGCAAGATGCCCTGATTCGAGGTATATATGAGAACAACATTCGGGAAGCGCGCGGCACGATTGGCGCTCGGCTTCGTTCTCTGCACGGCAATGGCCGCCTTCGGCTTCGTCGCACCTGCTCCTACGGCTTATGCTGCGACGAGCGCCGAGAAGAAGGCCGAGGCGGAAGCGCTCATGAAGTCAATCGATGAGCTGCAGACGTCGCTCAACGAGGCAAACGATGAGTACGATCGCGCAACTGAGGAATACGAAACGGCGAAGGCTGCTGCCGACAGGGCGGCTATCCGCCTGCGGGAAGCGAACAAGCTTGTCGAGCATTTCCAGGAGCGGCTTGCCCAATGCGCGACGAACATGTACAAGAGCGGCGGTTCGGCTTCGATGCTCGATGTGCTGCTCGGAGCTTCGTCGTTCGACGAAGCAGTAACGCTTTGGGATTCTTTCGGGAAGATAAGCGAACAGGAAGCCGCCTTGGTTCAGGAGAGCAAAGACGCGCAAGCCGAAGCTGAAGCTGCCGAAAAGGATCTGGCCGAGCAAGAAGCGATTGCCGAGCAAGAAGCCGAAAACGCGAAGGCGGCCCGCGACGAGATCGCCGCTGCGAAAGAGGACATGGATGCCCAGCTCGAGCAAGTGAACGAAGAGCTCGTTATGCTCAAGGCGAAAGAGGAATCGGAAAGCCTGGCTGCCGACGAGGCCTTGCGGCGACTCCAGGAGGCGGATGCGCTGGTCGGTGGATCTGGAAGCACGATCGCGGGATGGTCTCACCCGATCCCCTCGGGCGCTCCGGTGACGAACGAATTCGGATGGGCGGGCGCGTGGGATGGCGAATACCATAACGGCATCGACCTCGGTGCCCCAACGGGTACGCCCATTGTGGCTGCTGCACCGGGCACCGTGTCGTACGTTGGCGACTACGGCTCTGGAGGCAAAGCAGTCAAGATCAATCACGGAAGCGGTCTTGTGACCATCTACATGCACATGAGCAGCCAGGCCGCCACGATGGGCCAGCGGGTTTCGGCGGGCGATGTCATCGGCTACGTGGGGTCCACCGGATACTCGACGGGTCCGCATCTCCATTTCCAGATCGAGCTTGACGGCACGCCTGTCAACCCGCGCCACTTCATCCACTTCTAAGAGTTTTATCCGCAGCGCATTAAGATTCGATAAAGGGGTCTTCTAAAAACCAGTCAATGGCATACCATGGGCTTGTATCCCGATTGACCGTTCGGTTAATCAGTGGCGATAGCGAAGCTTGATCAGCTTCGCGAACTGGTAAAAGGAAGGCCTATGGGCGATCAATTCAAGAAATTCGAAAGCTTACCCGAAGAGCGTCAGGAGGCCATAATCAGTGCTGCCGTCGAAACGTTCGGGAGCAATGATTACAAGAGCGCCTCGACCGAGGACATAGCGCGCAAGGCGGGTATCTCGAAGGGGCTTTTGTTCTTCTACTTCAAGAACAAGCGCGATCTGTACCTGTATCTCATGGAGCGGTTGATGGAGAAGGTCGAAGGCTTTGTGATCGATGACGATTACTGGGAAATCGACGACTTCTTCGAGCTGTTCCGCTACGCGGCCGAGCGCAAACGCGACACGCTGGAAAGGTTTCCGTACATGCTCGAGTTTTCGGTTCGCGCGTTCTATCCCCAGCACAAGGATATCAAGCACACGATGAACGATTGGACGCAGCGACAGATCGACTATATGTTCGAGCGTTATTTCTCTCACGTGAACTTCGGCAAATTTCGCGATGACGTCGATCCCAAGTACGTGGTCAACATGATCGTCTGGATGGCAGACGGCTATCTGCATCAGCAGCTTGCCCTGCGCAAGCGCATCGACGTCGATGCGCTGATGGACGAGTTCGCCGTGTGGTGCAATATGTTCAAGCAGTATGCCTACAAGGAGGAATACTTATGAATCCCGTTATCGAGTTGCGCGATGTGACGAAGGATTACGGCGGCGGGCGAGGCGTATTCGACGTTTCGCTTGCAGTCGAGCAGGGCGAGGTGTTCGGATTCCTCGGTCCGAACGGAGCGGGCAAAACGGTGACGATGCGAAACCTCATGGGGTTTATCAAGCCGGGGTCGGGAGCGGTCTCCATCAATGGCATGGACTGCTTCGACGACCGTGCGAAGATTCAGCGTGATCTGGGGTATCTCCCCGGCGAGATCGCCATCATGGACGAGATGACGGGAACGAAGTTCCTTGAATTCATGGCCGGCATGAAAAAGATTCGCGATCTGCGCCGCATGCGCGAGCTTATCGAGCTGTTCGAGCTCGATCCATCGCGCAAGATCCGCAAGATGTCGAAGGGTACCAAGCAGAAGGTGGGTCTCGTGTGCGCGTTCATGGGAAGCCCCGGCATCGTTCTCCTCGACGAACCGACGAGCGGTCTCGATCCGCTTATGCAAAGCAGGTTCATCGATTTGGTGCTCGAAGAGAAGAGGCGCGGTGCGACCATCATGCTGTCGTCTCACCTGTTCGAGGAGGTGGAGCGCACGTGCGATCGCGTGGCGTTCATCAGGGCGGGCAGGATCGCGGCCATCGAAACGATGGATGACGTGCGCAAATCTCGCAAGCGCGTGTTCTCGGTAGCGTTTTCGAGCGAGGCAGAGCAAAGCCGCTACCTGGCGTCGCATGCCGAGGCTCGCGCCTCGGGGTCGGCAATCGAGGTCGTGGTGTCGGGATTGATGGACGGTTTCGTAAAGGACCTTGCAACATACGGAGTCGCCGACCTGTCGGCGCGAGAGCAATCGCTTGAGGAATTGTTTCTTCATCTCTATGGAATGGATGGGAAAGGGGCTGGCAATGAATAGAACCCTGTTCGGGAAGGAACTCAAATCGAACCTGTTCGTTTCCGGGATCATCGTCGCTGTCGTGGCCATGTACATCGTTGTTATCGTGAGCATGTTCGATCCGAAGCTGGGCGAGAGCCTCGATCTCATGATGCAGAGCATGCCCGAGCTGTTCGCGGCGTTCGGCATGGCGACGCAGGGCGCGACGATGCTCGATTTCCTGTTGAATTACCTGTACGGGTTTCTGCTCGTGCTGATGCCGTTCGTGCTTGCGCTCATCATGGTGAACAAACTCGTCGTTCGCCCCATCGATCAGGGAACGATGGCCTATTTGCTGGCCACCCCGAACAGCAGGGCCAGGATTGCATCGACGTTGGCGGGGGTTCTTGTTGCGATGCTTGCGATCGTCATGGTGCTCATGACCGTGATTGAAATCGGATCGTCGGAAGCGATGTTCGCCGGAGAGCTCGATGTGGGCGGGATGTTGCAGGCGAACGCGGGCCTGTTCGGTTTATGGCTGTTCATGGCGGGACTCTGCTTTCTTTCCGCCTGCCTGTTTTCAAACGCGGGCGTCGCACTGTGGGCGGGCGGCGGACTGGTCATCCTTTCGTATCTGATTCAAGCGGTATCGCAGGTGGGCGATAAGTTCGAGTTCTTGAGGAACGTCACGCCGCTTACGCTTTTCGATTCGTACGGCTTGGCGGCTGGCGAGATGGCTGCCGTGGGCGGGGCGATGGCGCTTTATGCGGCGGGAATCGCGTTCTTCCTTGCGGGGATTGCGGTGTTTTGTCGCCGCGATCTGTCGCTTTAGCGGAACAGCCGCATTGCTTGGCGGATCCCTGTCGGATCGTGCCGACCGATAGGGGTCCGCGTTGCGTGGCGCCTTGCGCGCGAAGCGCGGGCCGCCGTGTGTTTCAGACCCATAACGGAGCGCGACTCGCGGCCGTGGCGCTGCTATAATCGAAACCCTGCGACGGATGATGCCGCAGCGCGCATGCGCGCTTGCCGAAAGACCGCTCAAGCGGCATGGAAGCACGCGTCTGGTCAACCGAAGGGAACGTTATGGCGGAAGAGAGAAAAGACAACATCATTCTGATCGGCATGCCCGGTGCGGGCAAGTCGACGCTCGGGATCGTGCTGGCTAAGATACTGAATTACGATTTCATCGATGCGGATCTGGTTATCCAGAACCAGTGCGACAAAACGCTTCAGAAGCTCATCGACGCATGTGGCCCCGAGGGATTCATCGAGGTGGAGAACCAGATCCTCAAAGACATCGAGGCCACTAAGAGCATCATTGCAACTGGAGGATCGGCGGTGTATTCCGAGGATGCCATGAACCATCTTTCTTCGATCGGACGCGTGGTCTATCTGCAGATCTCGTTCGAGGAACTCGTCAATCGGCTGCATGATCTTCAGGAGCGCGGCGTGGTGCTTAAAGGCGGCATCGGCATGAGTCTGCGCGATTTGTACGACGAGCGCAAACCGCTCTACGAGCAGTATGCCAACATAACGGTCAACGTCGATCATCTGTCCATCACGGCGGCGGCGCGCAAGGTCGCCGACGCACTTAAATAAACGCGCATGAAAAAGCATTTGACCGGGCGAGTCGCGCCCCGATGAAGGAGAAAGCTATGACCGACCATATCAAGACCGCTCCCGTAAAGCCAAACATCACGATCGACGACCTTGATAAGATCGATATTCGCGTGGGTACGATCGTGCTTGTCGAGGATGTCGAGAAATCGAAGAAGCTCATCAAGATGACGGTGGACTTCGGGGATTTCACCCGTACGATCCTGTCGGGAATGAAGGAAGAACGCGAAGATCCGAAGGCTGAGATCGAAGGCAAGCAGGCTCTGTTCGTTGTCAACATGGCGCCGCGCAAGATGGCGGGCGAGGTGTCGGAGGGCATGATTTACGACATCGGATACGAGGATGGCATCGTTCCCGTGCTCGCCGTGCCCGAAAGCGAAGTTCCCAACGGGGTCAGGCTGGGCTAATCCCGCGAAAGGGCTGCGGCAGTCTTGGTTGTTTCGCCCTTTGGGTTCAACGGCAAGCGCCCGAAGCGTCGCGAGCGGTATCGCGAGCGGGCTTCGGGCGCTTCTTCTGTTGCGGGCAGCTGGGTTTCGGAGGCTGATTACAGCGCAGGGCGTATCCGGTCGATGTAGGCGCGGATGACCGCTACCGCGTCGTCGGCGGTGAGCTTCCCGCTGTTTACGCAAAGATCGTAATTGGTCGCTTCTCCCCATTTCTTGTCGGTGAAGTAGCGGTAGTAGTGCGCGCGATCCTTGTCGATTCGGGCGATGCGCGCCTTGGCCTCGCTTTCGCTCAGGTTGTTGCGTCGCATGACGCGCGCGATGCGGTTTTCCATCGGAGCGCTCACGTATATGCTGATAAGTCCCGGATAGGCGGAGAGGATCGAATCGGCGGAACGGCCCACGATGACGCAGGGACCCTCGTCTGCCGCCGAGCGGATCGAGTCGATTTCCGCCGCATGGATGGCCGAGGCGATGGGCTGGTCAAGATCGGCTCCCGTAAGAAAGCGGTTCGGCGTGAAGAGGAATCGATTGAGCACCTTTTCGTCATGCGCCTCGACGACATCGTCGGGAAAGCCGCATTTCTGCACGATGCGGTTGATGAGTTCTTTGTCGTAATAAGCGATCCCCAGCGTAGACGCGAGGGTTTCGCCGATTTCGCGGCCGCCGCTTCCGTATTCGCGGCTGATCGAAATGATGAGGTTGTCGTTCATAGTGCGTCTCTCTTTCCGTTTGTCCGACAGCTTCGGCGTTCAGCCGTGCAGCTCTTTACTGTGCCTTGCGAACATTGTACCGTTATCTTCGAAATGCGGTATCCGCAATGCACTTAATCGGATTCGTGTGCTAGGATAGCTCCTTACGCATTGGCGGCACGGATTCGCTTCGGCGCGTTTGCCGCCGCAGCCTGCGACTGCCGTCGCCCACCGCCGAGAACAACCGAAACCACCGAAGCAGAGGATCACATGTCGGACGCAACGAGCATGAAGGAAAACGAAAAGCAATCGCCCGATCGCTTGGGCACTATGAAGATAGGGAAGCTCCTTCTCGAGTTTTCCATACCCGCAATCATATCGATGATATTCAACTCGCTGTACAACGTCGTCGACACGGCGTTTCTCGGCCATGCTGTCGGCGATGTGGGAATTGCGGTTACCACGCTTGCCCTTCCCGTCATGACCATCCTCATGGGATTTTCGATGCTTGCCGGTCAGGGCGGCAATGCGCTTACGGCCATCCAGCTTGGCGAGGGACGGCGCGATCTTGCCGAAAAAACGCTCGGCAATTCGGCGATGCTGCTGATCGTCATCGCAGTCGTCGTCGCCCTCTCGGCGGTTTTCGCCATCGATCCGATTCTCGCTTTGGTGGGAACCGATGCCGAACTCTACGCGCCTACGAAGGCGTTCGTGCAGATCATCTGCTTCGGGTTCATCTTCCAATCGCTCGGCATGGGTCTCAATAACTTCTTGCGCACGGCGGGCAAGCCGAACCTTGCGCTCTACACCATGGTATTCGGCACGACTATGTGCATCGTGCTCAACTTCTTCTTCGTCATGCTGTTCGGATGGGGCGTCGAGGGAAGCGCGGTCGCGACCATTCTCGGCCAGGCTTGCGGCATGGTGCCGGTTCTCTGGTATTTCATACTTAACAAGAACGCGGCGTTTCGCCTGCGCCGCTCGTGCATGGTGCCTGACATTCGCCTGTGCGGCAAAATCCTTTCGCTCGGTCTTGCCTCGTTTGTCATGCAGGTAGCCGCTACCGCTGTAACGGTGGTGCTCAACCAGCTGCTTGCCAAATACGGCGCGATGGACCCGTTGGGAACGAAGGGTGCGCTTGCCGCGATCGGTACGGCGAACAAGGCCATCATGTTCGCCATCATGCCGGTCATCGGCCTCATCATGGGGTCGCAGCCCATCATCGGCTACAACTACGGCGCCAAGCAGTGGCAGCGCGTGCTCGATACGGTGAAGTGGGCAAGCGTGTGGGCGACCGGGCTCATGATCTTCTTCTGGGTGCTCGTGCACGTGATCCCCGGCCCTATCATCGGGATCTTCGGCGTTTCGGGCGATCTCGAGGAGTTCGCGATCACGGTGCTCAAACTCGATACGCTCGTGCTCCCCATCGTCGGGTTCCAGATCGTGGGCTCGAGCTACTTCCAATCGAGCGGGCAGCCGTTCAAATCGGCGATTCTCGAGATGACGCGCCAGGTTATCTATCTCATTCCGCTCTACCTCATCTTCCCGATGGTGCTGCCTGCGCTCGGCATATCGCCGCTCGTGGCGATCGTGCTCGCCGTGCCCACCGCCGACCTTCTCTCGTGTGTGACTACGGCGTTCTTCGTGGCGGTCGAGGTGAAGAAGCTGAGAAGGCTGCGCGATGCGAAGGCGGTCGAGCCCGCTGTCGCGTAAAACGCTTCGTTCTGCACACTTTTTGCCAGATTACGACATGCGTGATGTTTGCAATCGTTTTCCGGGATTACGGCCAAGCTTGTGATCTGGGGAAACGATTTGCCGTAATCATATAGGCATGCAACGGGTGCGCGATCGGCATCCATATGGACGTCAAAATGTATGAATCTGGCAATTTCTGTGCAATTTAGCGCGCTTTGCCGTCGAGCGGGGCGGAATGCAGGCTCCATACTGCGCTGTCCGCTGCTGTTTGGGGATGCGCTACGAGGGGCGGTGTACAGTCGATTGCTCGGCTTGCCAAGCGCCATACCCTTAATTTTTCTTAATCATGTTTCATCAATCTTAAGCGCCGTTTGGATTGAAAGCCCTTCGCAACAAACTCATAATTACTTTCCGTAAGCGGCCTTTCTGCTCCGACAAGTGGCTTTTAAGGCCGTGCGAGACGAGAGAACACGACATATAAGGGAGAGGAATTATGGGGAAGATTCTCGATTCCACCATCGGCGGCAATCTGAGCCGAAGGAAGTTCCTGGCGCTGTCTGCGGGAGCTGCAGCGCTCGCCGGTCTTGGCGTGTCAGGTTGCAGTCCGAAGCAGGAAAGCGCTTCGACCGTTACCGAGCATTCCGAGCCGATCGACGCCGAGGAGGGCGCAACATGGGTTACCGCCGCGTGTTGGCACAACTGCGGCGGACGTTGCCTGAACAAGGCGCTCGTGAAAGACGGCGTGGTGCTGCGGCAGAAGACCGATGACACGCACGAAGACAGCCCCGACTACCCGCAGCAGCGCGCGTGCCAGCGCGGTCGTTCGCAGCGCATGCAGGTATTCGGCGCCGACCGCCTGAAATACCCCATGAAGCGCAAGAATTGGAGCCCCGAAGAGCCCCACGGCGAACTTCGCGGCGAAGACGAGTGGGAGCGTATCAGCTGGGACGAGGCCTACGAGCTTGTCGCAACCGAAATCAAGAAGATCTACGACGAATACGGCCCCGAGTCGGTGTTCGTGCTCGGCGGTTCCGAAGTTCCCCGCGTGTTCCAGCTTATGGGCGGCTATACGCCTCGCTGGGGTCAGGTTTCGTGGGGCGCGTGGCCCGATGCCTACGCAATGGTCATGGGAAGCCCTGGATACTCGTCTGACGCTCCCGACCGTTTGACGCTGCGCAAGCAGAAGCTCGTGATCCTCTGGGGCGCGAACCCCGCAAATTCGAGTGCGGGCAATCCCACCTACAACTACCTGCAGGCGAAGAAGGCCGGCACGAAGTTCGTCGTCATCGATCCGCGCTACAACGAGACCGCCGAAGCTCTTGACGCCCAGTGGATTCCGATTCGCCCCTCAACCGATACGGCCATGATCCTCGGCATGATCAACCATATCATTTCGCAGGGTCTGCACGATCAAGAGTACCTTGATAAATACTGCGTCGGCTTCGATAAAGACCACATGCCAAGCGGCGATTATCCCGAGTACACCTACAAGCCGCTCGAGCGCAACGAGTTCACCTTCGCCTCCGAGCCTGCCGATCCCTCCCAGAACTTCTACGATTACGTGATGGGCGAGGGCGCGTTTGCCGCCGAGGGTGCAAAGACTCCGGAATGGGCGGCTGAGATATGCGGCGTCGATGCCGAAACGATCAAGCAGCTGGCCGAAGAGTACGCCACCACCAAGCCCGCAACCATCTTCGCAGGCGGCGCTCCCGCCCGCATCAACGAAGGCGAGTGCCTTCCGCATGCGATGCTCACGCTCGGCATGGTATGCGGCCAGATCGGCCGCGACGGCGCATCGGTAAGCGGCACCATGCACAACTCCGCATCGAATGGCGGCGGCGCGCTGGTTTCTTCGGGCGGTGCGGGCGTTAAGGTCGAGCTTCCGGCGAATCCGTATCCTCAGAAGCAGTACGCCCTCAACAACGGCGAGATGTGGAACGCCATTCTCAACGGAACCCATACCATGTACAAGGGCGAGACGCGCGACGTCAACATTCAGATGATCTACCAGGGCATGGGCGGCGCGCTCAACCAGCGTCAGGCTATGACGCAGGGCATCGAGGCCCATAAGAAGGTCGAGTTCGTCTTGACGATGAACTACGTGCTGAACACGAGTGCGAAGTACTCCGATATCGTTTTGCCGGTCACGACCGAGTGGGAGCGTCCCGGTACGTTGCTCACCGGCAACCGCGAGATCCTCATCTACGGCCAGCACATCACCGACCCGCTATACGAGGCGAAAAGCGATCAGGAGATCGCTATCGGCATCGCCGAGAAGCTTGGCTTCAAGGCCGAAGAAGTTTACGACATCGATGAGACGCAGCAGCTGTTCAACAAGCTGGCCGGGTGCACGGTGCTCGGGTCCGATGGCAAAACCAAGGAGCCGTTGCTCACCATCACCGAGGACGATATCAAGGAAATGGGTGTTGCCGGAGAGCCGCAGGAAGGCAGAATCACGCTGCAAGAGTTCAAGGAGCGTGGCATCTATCAGGTCGAACGTAGCGATGGCGACGCGTATGCGAACCTTCCCTTCGCGAAGTTCATCGAAGATCCCGAAGCCAACCCGGTTGCCACCGCCAGCGGCAAGTTCGAGATCTGCTGCCAGTCGCTTTCGAGCTACATCGATCATGTTGGCTTCAGCGAGAAGGATCCGTTGCCGAAATACGTTCGCGTTACCGAAGGCTACGAGGACGGCGTTGAGAACGGTCGCCCATTCCAGCTGCTCACCCAGCACTATCAGCGCCGCTCGCACCACGTGTTCGACAATGTGAACTGGCTGCGCGAGGCTTGGCCGCAGGAGCTGTGGATCAACGCTTCCGATGCTGCCGAGCTCGGTATCGAAAACGACGATCCGGTACGGCTTTCGAGCCCCTACGGCTCGGTTGTGCGTCCGGCTTTTGTGACCCAGCGCATCATGCCGAAGACGATCGGGCTGGGCGAAGGCGCTTGGGCGCAGCTCAACGAAGATGGCGACGATATCGCCGGTGCCACGAACACGCTCTCCTCTCCGATTCCGACCGGGCAGGGGCATACCGGGTTCAATTCGAACAACTGCGTCATCGAAAAGTACACAGGCGAGCTTGACCCCGACTGCGAATGGCCGCAGCGAGTCATCTTCGAATAGTCGGAAGGGAGTAAACCATGGCACAAATGGGATTCTATTTCGATCAGACCGCCTGCATCGGTTGCAAGACGTGTCAGATCGCTTGCAGGGATAAGAACGCCCTGTACAACGTCGGCGAGATTTTCCGCACCGTCGAAACGACCGAAGTGGGAGAATTCCCTTCGGTGAGGTACTACAGCACTTCTGTTTCTTGCAACCATTGCGCATCGCCTGCTTGCGTGGCCAACTGCCCGACGGGCGCGATGTACAAGGACGAGGAGACCGGAGTCGTGCTTCATGACGACGAGATGTGCATCGGCTGCGAAACCTGCGTTTCGTCATGCCCCTACGGCGAGCCGGTGTACATGGAGGACGAGGGCATCGTGCGCAAGTGCGATTCGTGCTACCTGCTTCGTGAAAAGGGCGAGAGTCCTGCCTGCGTGGCGGCTTGCCCGATGCGCTGCCTCGATTTCGGCGATCTCGAAGAGCTGAAGGCGAAATACGGCGACGATCTTGTTTCCGATATCAACGGATTGCCCGATTCGTCGGAGACCACGCCGAGTTTGCTGATCAACGCCCGCGATATTGCGGTGAAGTAGCAAGGCGCAGATCTTGCGGCCCCCGACCCGTCCGTGCTGTATCATTGCATGGGGTCGGGGGCCTTGCTGCATACTGCCGATGCGCGGACGCGCGAATGCGTTCGCGCTTTGATGACACAACCTGTGGGGTGAAAGATGATGGATGACATCACGATAAAGACGGCGCTTGTCGCTCGAACCTATCTCTACCGCATTTTCCAGATGACGCTCGGGGATGATCCGACGGAGGAACTGCTTTCCACGATGTTCTCCGATACAACCGAGGAGGCGCTCGACTGTTTCGGGGGCGCCGAATCCGACGTTTACGCCCGCGCATGCGCTGATTTAGGGCAATGCAGAGCGGCATACGAGCAGGATCGGGCATCGTATCTCGAAGCGGCGAAGCGCGACTACATGCATGTGCTCGTCGGGCCGCACGAGCTGAAGGCCCCGCCGTGGGAGTGCGTCTATCTCACGAACGAGCGGGTGCTGTTCCAGGAGGCGACGCTTAAGGTACGCGAAGCGTACCGCGGCGAGAACATGCTGCCCTCCCAATACCCTCACGTGTCCGACGATCACATCGCCATCGAGCTCGATTTCATGGTGAAGCTGAGCGAAAAAGTCCAGGCGGCGTTCGAGGCGGGCGATACCGCAGAATACCGAAGGCTGCTCAAGGCGCAGCGGACGTTTCTGACGGAGCATCCCCTTGCCTGGATTGATCGGTATGCGGCCGATCTTGGCGAGGATGCACCCGGCTCGCTTTACAGCTGCATCGGCATGCTGTGCGCAGCGTTTCTGCCAATCGATGTTGAGGTGATCGGCGAGCTGCTCGAGGGAAGCGAAGGGGAGTAGGCTGCACCGCGCCCGCTGAAGCGATGTGGGTGCGGGTGCAAGCGTTTGCGAGGAACGGGGGCGAGCGAATCCGATGAAGAAGATGAAGCTTCGAGGCAAGACGACGATCGTCTTGATCGTGCTGCTGGTCGTGTCCGTTGCCCTCAACGTTGTATGGAGCGACTCTACTCAGCGCGAGCAGGCCGAAGCCGAAATGCTCGAAAAGGCCCGTATCCTTTCTTACGAGATGGATGCGGTATGGGAATTCATGGATATGAACCAGGCGCGCATCGACACCGATTCCGACGGATCGTACAACTTCAAGGGGCTCTACTGCGCCATCGCAGGCAAGAGCATCGCCAAGATTCTCGAGCGCGATACCAATTACGTCATCCGCTATACGAACCTCGAACCGCGCAAAAAGGCTTCGATGTCTGATGATTACGAATCAGAAGCGATCAGGCTGTTCAACGACGGTTCCGCCGTTGAAAAGTACGGAATCGAAACCTACAACGGCCAAGAGGTTTTTCGTTACGTGACGCCCATCTATCTGGAGGAGTCGTGTCTCGATTGTCACGGTGACCCCGCGGGCGAACTCGATGTCACGGGATATCCCAAAGAAGGCATGGAGGTCGGCGATCTTATCGGCGTGACGAGCATTATCATGCCCATCGATATCTACATGGCGGGCATCCAGGAAAACGTAACGCGTCAGGTCGGGTACTTCTCGTTTATCATCGTCATGGTCATTCTGGCCGTCTACGTGCTTATCACGCGCCTGATCACGAGGCCGTTGTCTGAGGTGGAAAACGCGGTCGGTCAAATCGAGAACGGCAATTTCGAAGTCAACCTCGAAGGCATCAAGGGCAACGGCGAAATCAAGGATCTGGCCGTGAAGTTCGATATCATGGCCGAACAGTTGCGTGCGCTGTACGGAAACCTCGAGGGTCAGGTAGAGTTGAGGACGGCTCAGCTCGAATCGGCGAACGAGCTTCTCGAGAAGCAGCGCAGCCAGCTCGCTCGGGTGAACGAGGAACTGCAGGCTGAGAACCAGTACAAATCCGATTTCCTTGCCATCATGAGCCATGAGCTGCGCACGCCGCTCACCTCGATCATCGCGTTCACCGAAATATGGCAGCAGGCGAATGTCGATAGGTCCGAGGATGAAACCGCGGCGGTCAAGGAAGTGAAGGAAAACGGTCAACTGCTGCTGCAGATGGTGAACAACATCCTCGAAATGGCCCGAGTCGAAGCGGGCAGAAACGAGCTTTCGGTCGAGCCGTTCGACATGATGGATCTTATCGGCCTTGTCGAACGGAGCATCGGCTTTTTGGCCGAGCAGCGCAACATCTCGCTGGCGACGGTCGTTCATCAAGACGTGCCGATCATCACGGCGGATTGGGAGAAGATTCGCCGTATCGTCGAGAATCTTGCCTCTAATGCAATAAAGTTCACGCGCAAGGGGGGAAGCGTTAGCATCGAGGTGAGCTATCACGAAGAGACGGAGCGTCTTTCCATCGCGGTATCCGATACCGGCATCGGCATCAAGGAAGAGGATCTCTCGCTTATATTCGAGCGGTTTACGCAAAGCGACAAGTCGTCGTATCGCCGTTACGGGGGCAGCGGCCTCGGGCTCGCTGTTGTGAAGGAGCTCGTTGAAATGCACGGCGGAGCCGTCGAGGTGCGGAGTGTATACAAACAGGGAAGCACCTTTACCGTTTGGATTCCGACGGGAAACGATAGGAGGTAGGTTGGGCATGGCGAAGATAATGCTTGCCGACGATGAACCGAGCATGCAAAACCTTATCCGGCGCATTGTGCAAGGAGGCGGCTACGGGTTCTGCTGTGCAGCCGATGGCGAAGAGGCGATCGACGTGTACCAGCGCGAGCAACCCGATCTCGTTATCCTCGACGTCATGATGCCGAAGCTCGACGGATTTCAGGTGTGTCAGGAGCTGCGCGGCAGGGGAGCCATCGTGCCCATCGTGTTCTTGACGGCGAAGGGGGACATTACCGACAAAGGAACGGGCTTCAACGTGGGCGGCGACGACTATCTCGTGAAACCGTTCGATCCCGATGAGCTGTTGCTTCGCATCGATGCGCACCTCAAGCGCAACGAGCGCATTATGCCCAAACAGCAGGAAGACTGCGTCATGCTGGGCGATTTGGAATTCGATACCAAGCGCTACCGCGTTACCATCGAAGGAAAGCGGATCGATTTTACTCCCAAGGAGTTCCAGATACTCTTTCTGCTCGCAAGCCATCCTGGCGAGGCATTCACTCGAGAGCAGCTCATCGAGGCGGTGTGGGGAGAGGAGTTCGTGGGCGAAACGTCGAGCCTACCCGTTTTCATTCGCAAGATCAGGGAGAAGATCGAGAAGGATCCATCGCACCCCGAATATTTGCAAACCGCATGGCGTTCGGGCTATCGGTTCGGGGGCTAACGATGCGCGGTGCCCGTTTCCAGGCGCCGCGCATCGTGATCGGTTTCGCGCTTTCGAGTGCCGTTTCGCGCTTTCTAGCGATCGGTCAATGCGTCGATCGGCGGGATATCCCAGTTGTCATCGGCAAGACGCGGCTCCATGTGATCCTCGTCGCCAGCCGATTTGAGGCGGCTGAAGTAATCCTTCGTCTCCTTCACCACCACGCCCGATAGCGCGATGAGCGCGATCATGTTCGGGATGGCCATCAGCCCGTTGAAGATGTCGGCGATGGTCCACACGGCGGCAACCGTCATGTAGGGGCCGATGAACACGGCAGCAATGTAGAGCCAGCGATACACCTTGACCGATTTCATGTTGCCGTTGCTGAAGTACTCAAGGCAGCGCTCGCCATAGTAATCCCAGCCCAGGATGGTCGTGAATCCAAAGAGCACGAGGCAGGCCATGAGCACGAACGAAACGACTTCGCCGGGAATGAACGGCAAGCCCGCCTGGAACGCCGCGCTCGTGACAGCGGCGCCTTCGAGGCCGGGGATCTGGTAGGCGCCCGTCATGACGAGGGCGAGGCCGGTCATCGAGCAGACCACGATGGTGTCGAGGAAGGTGCCGGTCATGGAAACGAGGCCCTGGCGCACCGGCTCCTTGGTCTGAGCGGCTGCTGCGGCGATCGGGGCGGAGCCAAGACCCGCTTCGTTCGAGAAGATACCGCGTGCGATGCCTTTCTGCATGGCGACGATGATCGCGCCGAGCATGCCGCCGGCGACGGCCTGCAGGCCGAAGGCGCTTTCGATGATGGTGACGAACGCTCCGGGCAGCTTGTCGAGGTTCGTGAGGATGAGCACGAGCGAGAATCCGACGTAAAGCACGACCATTGCGGGAATGACGCGCTCCGATACTTTGGCGATGCGTTTCAGCCCGCCGATGACCACAAGGCCTACGAGCACGGCGAGCACAAGCGAGCCGATGACAGTGGCGATGGAGTAGTCCATGCCGAGAATGCTGACGGTCATCGACTTGTTGGGATCGAAGAAGCCGGTGATGGCTCCTGAAATGGAGTTGACCTGCGTAAACGTACCAATGCCGAACAAGCCTACGCACATGCCGAAGAACGCGAAGATCTTCGCGAGCCAGCGCCAGTTCTTGCCCATGCCGCGCTCGATGTAATAGAAGGGTCCGCCGAGCACATGCCCGGTCTTCTTATCGACGCTGCGGTACTTGACGGCGAGCAGGCCTTCGGAAAATTTGGTTGCCATGCCGAACAGCGCTGCCAGCCACATCCAGAACATAGCACCGGGCCCGCCTGCCACGATAGCCGTGGCAACGCCGACGATGTTGCCGGTTCCGATGGTGGCTGAAAGTGCGGTGCACAGCGCGCCGAAGCTCGTGACTTCGCCTTCGCCTCCCGTTTCGTTCTTTACCATGTAGCGCAGCGCTCGGGGGAGCTGGCGGAACTGGACGCCGCGCAAGCGCACCGTTAGGAGGATGCCGCCGAACAGGATGAGCACCATGAGCGGTATGCCCCAGATAAAGTCGTCGATAGCGACGAGCGCCGAGTTGATCGTGTCGAAAAAGCCTTCCACTGGTTTTCCTTCCTTCATGCATATATGTTGCTGCACCAGGCGAAACCCGAAGATATTCAATTGGCCTAGGAAAACAAGGGAAAGCGCGAACGCGTGAACGCACGAAGCGAATGCACGCGACAAGCTAAAAGCTTTGCTCTGTCCTTTGGCCTGAGAGTTTCGGCTTTTCAGCCTTGCCCCTTCGGCATCCGATCTGGTGGTCGGAATTCTCCAGAGGCCCCTTCTCGCCCTGTCTCATTCGATTCAGGACGTATCAACGGGGTGACGCTATATAATTGTGCAGGCGAATTGTAGCAGGTAAACGATTAGTTGTGAACGCTTATTTAATCATTTCGGGGTGAATGCCTCCAGCTGTCATGCAATCGCCCGCTCGGGCCGCATTTCGGTCGCGTGATGGTTTACCATGGAAAAAGGCGCTTATCGGGTGCTGTAGGTGGGTGGCGTCAGGAGCTATCGCATGAATCTGTCTGAATACAAAACCGCGTTTGACGAGGTGGCTGCTGATTACGAGCGAACCGTTTCGGATTTCGGCCTCGCCTTCGAGGGGGAGGAGTCGCAGCCTCGGCGTTCGCGCTTCGGGAATGCGGCGTGGGCATGCGAGAATTGCGGCAAGAGCTTGCGCGGGGGAAACGGATGGGTATCGCCCGGCTGCCTGGCTTGCCGGACCGGCGAGAGGACCGTTACCTTCTTCATTTCCCTCAAGTGCCCGAAGAATTGCTATTTCTGTTTCAATCCCAATCAGGAAGACTACGAGTTGTATCGCCGAGAGTGCCGCGATGCGGTTGGCGAGCTCGAGCAGGCTCATGCGGCGGGTGCCGCGTTCGATTGCATCGCTTTGACCGGAGGCGAGCCGCTCCTGCATTTCGATGAAACGCGTGCGTTTTTCGAGAAAGCTCGCGATCTGTATCCGAATGCGCATACCCGTCTGTATACGAGCGGTTTCGAGCTTGACGCTGCGAGAATGGATGCTCTTCGCGAGAGCGGCTTGCGCGAGATCAGGTTCAGCATCAAGCTCGAAGACAGCGAAGCCGAGCGTCGCGCGGTGGAAGAGCGCATGCGGATCGCCGTCGATCATATTCCCGATGTCATGGTGGAGATGCCCGTCATACCCGGTACGCTCGACGAGATGAGGGAGCTGCTCGAGAAGCTTGCAGCATGGGGTCTCAAGGGCATCAATCTCTTGGAGTTTTGCTTTCCGCTCGGCAATGCCGAAGCTTTCAAGGAGCGCGGTTTCACGCTGCGCAAGCAGCCGTTCGATGTTCTGTACAACTACTGGTATGCGGGTGGGATTCCCGTCGCCGGCAGCGAAGCGGAGGCGCTTGAGCTTTTGCGGTACGCAAAGGAGCGCGGTCTCGATATCGGCGTTCACTATTGCTCATCCGACAATAAGAATACCGGACAGCTGTACCAGCAGAACAGCGTGTTGCCGCGCATGCAGGCGGCAACGGGACGCTATCGGGCGTATCGATTCGATGGGGACGATTATCTTATCAAGTGCGCTAAGGCATTCGGAACGGATGTTGCGCGCGTAGGCGAGGCGCTTGAAAAGCTCGCACAGATCCAGGGGGGAATCGAGTGGTCGGTCGAAAACGGGGTGATCGCGTTTCCGGATAGGCTCATCGACGACGTGCGTGCCTGTGTGCCCGATGTGGAGATTGGCGTAAGCCTCAACGTGCTCGAGCCGGCTTTCGAGGGTGCGAATATGCGCGAAGTGGGTATCGTTTCGGGTTCGTAAGCCGTATGGGCGCTTCGTTTGGCCGCCGCTGGGGTTCGGGCTCTCTTTATCCATATGCAAAAATGATCGGGATCCTGTGGAGCCGGAGTGGGGTCTTCGTGAGACGCTATACATATGTATGTATAGGCACGTACAATAAGCGCAGATCAGGAACCCTACTCAATTTGCACGACAAGAAATCGAACCTCGAACTTTGAAAATCAGTAGTTTTCAGGATAGGCGAAACGGAGCTTTCAGGGCACTATACTCCACATGCTCGGTCAAGCGATCGGGCACGAGCCGAAAGCGATGTGAGCGATAAGCATCGACTAAGCAAATCGAAATTGCAGCAACGAAAACAAAGGCGCGGCTGCGAAAGAGAAAGTGTTTGGAGGCACAAAAATGAAAATTCTCGGCATGGGTGTTCCCGAGCTCCTTATTATCCTGGCAGTCGTGTTGCTCATCTTCGGGCCGAAGCATCTTCCGAAGCTCGGTGCTGCAGTTGGGTCGACGGTGAAGAACCTTCGCGAAGGTCTCGGCAGCGACAAGAAGATCGAAGAAGCCGAAGACGAGATCATCGAGATGGAAGAAGAGGAGGAGCTTGAAGAGGCTCCTGCGAAGAAAACCGTCAAAGCAACGACTACCAAAAAAGTTGCAGCCAAGAAAGCCGTGGTTGCCGACTAACGTTTGAAAACCCTCCTTATGGTTAGTCCCGCACCCTCGCGGGACAATATCAGCCGATGCGCCCGCACTGCATCCCTTCCCTCCCTCAGTGCCGGCGCATCGGTTTCTTTTTTTCTTAGCCCAATTGAGTGACTGCTGATTTTTCCCAATGCGATTCGATAGCTGCTGATCTGCCTTTCTCGCCGATGCGCATGCTTTTTCCCGACAGGAGTTTCTCGATCTGATCGATGAAAGCGCGTGAAGGCTTCTTGCGGGCACGGGCGTTGTCTTGTTTCATGGAGACGGGTCGCATTGGGGCTTGCGGCTGTTGACCCGCCTCGTGGGTACCGCTACAATTCCTCGCTGCTATGACATCGTTTGAGCTTATTGCAGCATATCGGCGCGACCGCGTCCGCGATTCGTTCGCGGGAGAGCCGCTTGTGCTCGTTGCCGTATGCGAGCACCCCTTGTCCTCGATGCTTATCTGAGGAAACCTTCCGTTTATCCAGCCTATACGTTTCTGCGCACCTGCCGTGTGCGGCGCTTTGTCGCCCGCGGTTGTTTGCGCTTCTGCATTTCCGGAGGTTTTCTTTCATGTCCCATAGTTCAAACCAATCGCCCGCCGCCGTTCCGAGTGTGACGAAGGAGCAGATCGTCATAGTCGGCGTGGTGGTGTTCGGTGCGTTTCTCGCTCTGCTCAACCAGACCGTCATGTCGCCTGCGCTTCCCATCATCATGGCCGATTTCGGCATCGATGCGACGACGGCCCAATGGATCATGTCGGTCTATCCGCTTGTCAGCGGAATCATGGTGCCTGTCTCGGGCTTTCTGATCGACCGCTTCCCCACGCGTTCGCTGTTTTTCGCGTCGATCATCGTGTTCATGGGAGGCACGCTCGCGTGCGCTCTGGCTCCCGGTTTCGAGGTTTTGCTGCTCGGGCGCGTGCTGCAAGCTGCAGGTTCGGGCGTGCTGCTGCCGCTTGTGGCTGTCGTGCCGATGATCGTGTTTCCGAAGGAGCGGCGCGGAACGGCTATGGGGCTGGCTGGCATTGTTATGGCGGCGGGGCCTGCGGTTGGTCCCGTGGTTGGCGGCGCCATCATCGATTCCTTCGGATGGCGTGCGGTGCTTGGATGCATCGTTCCGCTTGCGGCGATCGTTCTCGTGTGCGGCATCGTGATGCTCGAAAACGTCGGCGAGCTGAAGCATCCGCGGCTCGACATCGTTTCCGTTGTTCTATCGACTGTGGCGTTCGGCGGGTTGCTCTACGGATTTTCCAACGCCTCGTCGTTCGGCTGGGTGAGCGTTGCGGTTTTGGCTCCCGTTGCGGCGGGCGTGCTGGCGCTTGTCGCGTTTGTTCGGAGGCAGAATCGGCTCGAGGAGCCGCTGCTTCGCATCCAGACCCTCAAGACGCCCGATTTCCGCATCGCGGCCATAGTGGTGACGCTCATCAACGCATCGGCGCTCGTCACCAACACCACGCTGCCCATCCTGCTGCAGACTGCCCTGGGGGCAAGCGCTATGGATACCGGGCTTGTGATGCTGCCCGCTGCACTTGCGGGACTCGTCGTGAGCCCGCTTTCCGGCATTGCGTTCGACAGGTTCGGACCGCGTGCCATGTCCATTGCGGGGATGGCGATGATGGTTGGATCGATGCTCGCGCTTTCGCAGGTGGGCACCGGCGCTTCTTTGGCAGTCGTTGCGGCGCTGTGCGCGGTGCAGGCGTGCGGACAGGGACTTGCCAACATGCCGGTCAACACGTGGGGCGTGAATGCGCTGCAAAACGACCTGATCGCGCACGGAAACGCCATCGCCAATACGGGCCGTCAGGTTGCGGGAGGCTTGGCTACGGCGCTCATCGTCACGCTTATGACCAGCGTTACCGCGTCCAATGCGGCAAACGGGCTTCAGGTGTCCACCGCGCAAGGGGTGGGTGCGGCGTACCTTGCGTGCGCGAGTATCGCGGCGGTCGCACTTGTACTGTGCATTGCCAAAGTGCGCAGCCCCAAGAAGAAACAAGCGTAGGATCGGCCTCTTATCCAAGGTTAGCGTTTAACCTTGGATAAGCGAGCTTGTAGTACAGGGACGCGCCGCATGCGGCGCGAGAAGGAAAGCGGCCATTCGGATATGGGGCCACCGCTGAAGCGACGGCCCCCGATAGCTTGCTGCAAGCGGTTTTACGCCTTCACTGCCTTTGCAGCTTCTTCACCTGCGATCAGACCTGATCCAACTGCGAAACCGTTAGCAGATCCTGCCGCATAGTAGGGAGATGTGAACAGATCCGCATCGGCACCGGCCACGAACAACCCGTCGATGACCTTGTTGTCGGGATCAACTGCCTGGCAGCGGGCATTGCACTTGATTCCTCCGAGCGAGAGCCATCCTGCGGGCATCGACTCGACGATGTAGAACGGACCCTCCTTTACGGGCGTCAGGTACTTCGCGTCTTTGAAGAACAGCTCGTCAGCACCTTTGTCGCAGTATTCATTGTACTGGGCGACGGTTTGCTCGAGGTTCGAAAGCCCGAAGTGCTCGGCGAGCTCGGCAAGCGTGTCAGCCTTGAAGGCCCAGCCTTCGTCAACCGCCTTATCGAACTGCTCGCGAATGTCGCTTGCCACGATATCGGCGAACATGCCCTTCATGCGCTCGTCGCCGAGAAACGTCGGCAAGGGCTCGGTTTCCCAGCGCTTCATGAAGGCCTCGTCGCATACCGCGTAGTAATACGATTCCCGCACGAGCGGCTCGCAACAGAACATCGTTTTCTCGCACATGACTCCCTCGTTTACGAAGCGCTCGCCGCTTCCATCGAGAAGGATGCCGCCGAATACGGGAAGGCGCATGGCTTCGTTGGTTCCCGAAGTGGGTCTGAACGAGTAGGTGGGGGATGCCTTCGTGTTCGCACCGCCGTACTCGTTCATCGAGATGCTGAAGCACTTCCCAAGTTGGGCTCCTGCCGACATGGCCATGTTGATGCCTGCGCCTGTGTTGAGCATGTTGCCCATGCAGACGATCTTCGCACCTGCGAAATGCTTGGCGGTTTCCTCTTCGCTTCCCAAGAAGCCTCCCGTTGCGAGGATGACGGCCTTGGCTTTGATGTCGATGACGTCTTTACCCGATACGCACTGCACGCCCGCCACCTTGCCATTTTCGATGATGATGCTTTCAGCTGTGGTGTTGAACAGGCATTCGACTCCCGCTTCGTCGACGATCTTGGTGAAGTATTCGGCACGTTCTTCGCCGGCGACGCCGTACACGCAGCCTCCGCGCACCATCATCGCGTCCGCTTTGGTGCTGTTGGTGAAATCGACGTTGAACGGCATGCCTGCATCAACGAATACGTCGACCGCCTTGCCCGACGCTTCGATGATGGCTCGGAGCGCCTTGTTGTTCGATTGGTAGTTCGTGCCCGTGTTTACATAGTCCATGAATTCTTCGATGGTGAGCGGTTCGGGACTCGGATCCTGCAGCGATGATCCGACTGCGAACGCTGCCGAGGTTCGCGTATTGGTCGTTCCATCCATGGATGCGGCGGCGTCTATGGCGATGACCGAGCAGCCTCCCGTCGCCGCGCCATAGGCGGCAAGCAGGCCGGCGGCGCCAAGGCCCGCAACGACGACGTCGGCTTCTTTGGTCTGAGTCGCCTCTTTTAAAGACGGCTCCTCCGCCGTTGCCTCCGCCGGGCTTTCCGCGCTCGGGCTGCAAGCGGAAAGCATTCCCGCTCCCAGCACTCCTGCGGCTGCAACGCTCGAGCCGAGAAGAAAATTCCTTCGAGTGAGTTCTTTCATCGTTTCTCCCTTCCTTGAAAACAGGTATGCGGTTTCATTCCGCATGTCGAAGACCTTACGAAGCAGGGGCTTTGCCTGAATCAGATTTAAAATCTGATTTCTCGCGATGCGTCATCGTTACAATCGTATTCTCTCGAAATTGCTATGATGATAGCTGTCGGATACGGAAGGGAGGCCGATGGCTGCGGGGGGAAGCAAAGCTCAGGGCTCTGGTGGGGGCTGGTTCGTCGCGGCGACGATCGGCTTGGCCCTGTGCATCGCCGGCACCGAATATGAGCGCTATACGGCGTTATGGGTATTCGAAACCCGATCCGTTGCGGAACTTGCATCGATCGTCTTGTTCATCGCGGCGGTTCTCGCCGTGCTCGTGAATCGGACGCTTCGGCGAAAAGAGCGCTTCTATCGAAACAAGCCGTTTCTTGCAGTGTTTGCCGCGGTTCAGACGGCGGGCCTTGCGGGTCGCTGTGCACAGGCGATGGGGATCGCATTCAGCGAGCCGATTTCGATCGCCGTCTCCGTGGCGATGCATTGTGCGAGCATTTTGTTCGTCGTGTACGCCGAATTCTTTCTCGATGTCGGCGTTCGAAAGGCGGTGAGCGCTTTTGCGTTCGGCATTGCGGGCGCAGGCGTGCTGCAGATTCTCGTTCTCGCCTTCGAGTGGCAGGTGGCCGTCGGGGCGCTTGTGCTGTTCGTTCCCGGTTCGGTGGGGCTGCTTATGTGGTCGGACGCCCAGTACCTCGATGGCATGCGCGAGGTCGAGCGCGAGGACATCGCGGCCGAAGTGCGCGACAGCGAAGGCTTCGCCCGTGATTTTCCCTTCTGGGAATACTGCATCAGCATCGCGCTGCTGGAAGTTCTGCTCATCGCCTTGCACAGCACGGTTATGGTGACGCAGGACAGCGGCGATGCTTCGTTCGTTATTCAGGTGACGTCGGGCATCGGCACGCTTATCGCCGGTGCCGTTTTCTATGCGCTGGTTCGATACCTTCAGGAGACCGAGTTCCTTGAGCTGCTGCGCATTCTCGTGTTGCCGCTCGTGCTTGTCGGGCTTTACGTTTCGGCATTGTTCGGAGCATCGGGCGTCCCCCTCTACCTTGTCCCGCTTGCCGTGGCGTATTCCATTCTGCTTCTGTTCGTATGGACGGTGCCCCGCAACTACCGCAAGGGGAACACCCCGTTCGTTTTTACGTGCATCGCCTATTTCTCCTATCGCGCGGGTTGGGCGCTCGGCGTTTACGGAATCATGATTCTGCCCGATCGCTTCGGAGATCTGCTGGGAACGGCCATCGTCCTCGTCGTGTTCAGCGTGCTGCTGATTTCGAGCGCTGTCCGCCTTCTGCAGTTCCGACGCAACAGCGCGCGACGCATCGACAAGGCGAAGGAGGCCGCTGAGCTGCAGGCGAATACGGATATAGCTTTCGCCGAAGCATGCGCGCGCGTTTCCCGCCGGTATCAGCTGACGCCTCGCGAGGGCGAGGTGCTGGTCCTTCTCGCAAGGGGCCGAAACGCTCGGCATATCGCGGAGGCGCTTGTGATTTCCGATGGAACCGCCCGCACCCACATCATGCACATCTACCAGAAGATGGAGCTCAACTCGCAGCAGGTGCTCATGGATATCGTCGATGCCGAGCTGAGGGAAGTGATGAGGGAGGTTCAGTGAGGTCGGGTTTTGCGCTTTGCGGTTTGGCAAGGTAGCCGGAATTGGGGTCGCAAGGCGCAAAGGATTCGGGCGCGTAGCGCGAATAGGCGTTTCGGGTGTTTCATGGGCGCCGCTAAACGTGGAGCCGTTGTCGGTTTGCCGCCAAGCGCTCTGATGCGAAACCAACTCCTGTTATCATGATTTCCGAGGACGAACGCGATGCAGGCAGGAGGGATGCAATGAATCAACCAGCGCAAGCAGCTGGGAATCTGTCGCTGCGCCGCATCATTGGGTTCGCCTGCAATCAGGGGTTCGTATTCTTTCTTTTCTACATGGGCTCGAACCGGGCCATTCCTATGGGGTCGTTCAAGTTCGAGCGCGCCGAGCTGTTCGGGACGCTTTTGTTCATGGTGGTCGGCTTTGTTCTTCTCAGACTCGTAACGCCGAGCTTCCGCAACAAGATCCTCGCCCGTCCGATGCTGCTTGTGTATGCGGCGATGGGCGTGGCCGGCTCGTTCATTCCGCTGTTCCTCGGGTCGCCGTCGGCTTACTGGCTTCCCTTCGAGGGTGCGCTGATCGGCCTTCCGTGCGCGCTGCTGCTCGCCGCGTGGGGAAGGGAGTTCGGCGAGACCACAACCAAGGTATCGGCACCTGAGGTGTTCGTCGCTTCGGCGGTAGGCGCTCTTGTCGGTCTCATCGTGTCGCTTATCCCGATCGAGGGGTCGTCGCTGGTGCTCCACCTGCTTCCCTTCGGAAGTGCTGCGGCGCTCATGATGGCGCCGAAGCCCGCTGGCAGCGTTTCGCCGTCGGCCCGCATCGAGGCGGCTGCAGGATCGGAGGCCGCAAAGGATACGGTGCTGCTATCGGCGAAGATTATGGCGGGCACGGCTCTGTTCGGCATGGCGGCGGGCTTCATGGAAACGTTCAACACCGATCCGGGCACTGCAGCTATGGCGTCGTATCCGGTAAGCCTCCTCTTGTTCGGCGCTTTCGCACTGGGTACGCTGTCGCTTCTGCGCTCCGACGGGTTCGGCCGCGGAGCTTCGCTTAACAAGGCGTATCGCTTGGCGCTGTTCATCATGATGACTGGCTACCTGCTCATTCCCGTCCCTCAGTTCGCCGAGTCGCTCGTGCCTGGCGAGGCCATCGTTTTGGCGGGCTATCTGGGGCTTTCTGCCGTGCTCATCTCTCTGTTCCTCGTGCTCGCGAAGCTGACGGGCTCCGATGCGGCGATGTCGTTCTCGCGGGGGTTTGTGGCGCTGTTCGCAGGCGAGCTTATCGGCGTGGCGATCGCGAACGCGTTCGACTACGCGCAGCCCGGCTACGTGACGCCGTATTCGGTTGTGGTGTTCGCCGGCATCCTTGTTTTGTTCTCCTACGTGTTCTTGTTCACCGAGCGCGATTTCGGGAGTCTATCCGAAATCGTGACGAAAACCGACTCCCTCGAAGACTCTTGCGCCGCGATTGCCAGGGAGTACGGCTTGTCCGACCGCGAGGGGGAGATTCTTCCCTTCGCCCTTAAGGGTCGCACGAGCGAACGCATCTCCCAGGAACTGCATATATCGAAGAGCACGGTCGATACCCATCTGCGCCGCATCTACGCCAAGGCGGGCGTTCACAGCCGCCAAGAGCTCATCGACTTGAGCGAGGAGAAACGCGGGTAGGCTTTCGGTTGAGCGCGGGTATGGTGCTGGGTATGTACGCGCGGCGCTTTATGGGATGCGTTTGCTTGCCAGGGGCGCTGCGGCGAAGGTCTGCGCGCGCGATTGCCCTGCGCGGGTCGCGCACGTTCGCTTGGAGTAAACCGTGCGTATTGCGCAGATTGCGCGAACTGCGCAAATTGCGAGCCGGATCGCCTATTTTCGCCGAAAAGAACCGATCTGAAGCCCTATGGAATATCCTATTTTTCGAGTGTCGAAAGCGTTGTTTTTCGTCGTAGGAACCCCCAGCTCACAGGGTCGGTTTCCTTGTGTTTTCCCGGTGGATCGCCAGGAGGTGCGCAAAACGCCTTTCCGTTCGGCGAATCACCTTCAGATCGGTCTTTTTCGGCGAAAATTCAAGGTTTGGCCTATAAAACCAGGATTTGCCCTACGGCGGGCTCATCTGCGCGATTGCGCAAGAGAACTGTGCCGAAAGGCCTGACGCGAAGGCGAGTCGTGTCGAAAGGAGCAACGCGAAGGGTAAACTAAGGGTAATCAACCCTTAACTCGAAAAACAGGCCAGTCGCTTTATGCGGCTGGCCTGCGAGTTTCTGGTGCCCCCGATAGGATTCGAACCTACGGCACTCGGTTTAGGAAACCGATGCTCTATCCCCTGAGCTACGGAGGCATTGTGCGAGAAGTATTCTACCATTAACCGTACGATTGCGGGAGATGGTCGAAGATGAACACATCGCACGAAGCGGAAACGCGAAGCGGGCTGCAATGAAGGCGCAACACAGCGGCGGCGCGAATCAGCCTGCACGAAAGGCTGCGATAGAGGGCGTCGGGCCGGGTGGTTTGCGGCCAAGCGCGCAACCGTCCAAGCGCAGAATCCGATCGTCTGCGCGATCGTCGTGCGGGCGGTGCCTCAACGAAAAAGGCGAACCGCATCGCGATTCGCCTTTCAGGTGCTCTGTCTTTGCTTTTGCTCGTTACTGCCCCGCTGTTGGAGTGGTGTTGCCGTCTGTTCCACCGCCATCGGGATCGGACGGCGTCGGAGGCGCTGCCTTGGCTTTGAACGTTACGGTGACGGCGATATCGTTGGTTACATTTTCCACGGTGAACGTGTTGTTCGACGAGAGCGAATAGCTTTTGCCGTTGGTATCGGTTATCGAGGAGACTTCGTAGCCGTCGTTGATGCTGACGGTGAACGTGACGCTCTTTCCGCTGTCAACGTTCATCGATCCAGGGCTGACGCTGCCGCCGTTGCCGCTGGTCGAAGCCGAAACGGAGTAGCTCGACGGTGCGGGTTTCCCGGTGCTGACGGTAATGTTGACGGTAGTGTCCTTCGCAACGCTCGATCCTTGGCTCGGGTTCTGGCTGATGACGAGACCTTCTTCTACGCTATCGCTTGTCGCGGTACTCGTTGTTACCTTGAGCCCTGCGCGCTCGAGCTCCGCTCGGGCATCGCTTTCGCTGTATCCCCGCACATCGGGCACCTCGACGTTGCCCTTGCCGAGCGATACGATATAGGTGACGGTGTCGCCTTTCGCCGCTTTCTCGCCGGCTACGGGGTCTTGGCTGATGATATGGTCTTTCTCGATATCGTCGCTGTTCGAGGGCGTGCCGGCCTTGCCTTCGAGCCCGGCTTCCTTCAGCAGCTTTTCGGCTTCTTCGCGCGTTTTGTTCTTAAGATCGGGAACCGTGACTTCTTCAGCTCCCTTGGATACCACCAGGTTGACAGTCGAGCCCTTCTCGCGTTTCGTTCCGGCTTCCGGATCGGTGTTCACCACGTTGCCCGACGCTATCTCGTCATCGAAGATCTCGGTGGTCTTGCCGACTTTGAACCCGGCATCCTCGAGGATCTGCGTGGCTTCGGCGACGGATTTGTCCTTCACATTGGGGATGGGATCGCCCGAGGCGAACACGCCCGAGAAGGCGAGCACGGCAGCGGCGATCACCACGATCGCCGCAACGGCCGCCACGGCGATGCCGATGGTCTTCTTGTTGTTCTTGGGTTTTCCGGTGTCGGACGCGCGGTAGTTCGATTGCGTGGTGACGGGTTTCACGCCTGCACCGTTGTTGAGGCCGGGCATAACGGCCGTCCCGTCGGCCATTGCAGCGCCTGCGCCCATGCCTGCGCCCACCATGCCGCCGATGACGGCGGTCTCTGCGGCGCCGAAGCCGCTGCCGAGCGCCACGGGGCGTCCGGCGAGATAATCGTTCAACGCCTGCTTCATATCGTTTGCCGTGGCGAAGCGCTCGAGCGGGTTCTTCGCAAGCGCCTTCATGATGATGGCCTCAAGCGTGGGATCGATATCGGGGTTGATCTCATGCGGGAAAGCGGGCAGATCGTTGACCTGCTTCATAGCTACGCTGACCGCATCGGGGCCGTCGAAGGGGAGTCGTCCGGTTGCGGCCTCGTACAGTACGATGCCGAGCGAATAGATGTCGCTTGTGGCGGTAAGCTCTTTGCCCTGCGCCTGTTCGGGTGAGATGTAGTGCGCCGTGCCGAGAACCGAGGAGGTTTGGGTTTTCACGGAGTTCTTCGCACGGGCGATGCCGAAATCCATGACCTTCACGTTGCCGTCGGGTTGGACCATGATGTTCTGCGGCTTGATATCGCGGTGGATGATGTCGAGCTTGTGCGCCACGCTCAATGCCTGGCATACCTGCGAGCCGATTTCGGCTACTTTGCGCTGGTTGATGGCGCCGCGCTCGTTGATGGCGGTCTTCAAATCGCTGCCGCGAACGTATTCCATGACGATGTAGTACGTATCGTCGTCATGTCCCCAGTCGTAAACGTTTACGATATAGGGGCTCTGCAAGTTGGCCGCCGCCGCGGCCTCCTGCTTGAACCGCTGGGTGAAGCTCGGGTCGGCTGCATATTGGGGCAGCATCGTTTTGACGGCGACGAGTCGGCCGAGCACGTTATCCTGTGCACGGTACACTTCGGCCATGCCGCCGATACCGATGCGTTCGGTTATCTGGTAGCGGTTATTGAAAACCTTGCCTATCATGGTTCCGGTCACGTTTTAGCTCCTCTTGGTCACATGCGTTCGGCGATTGGTCGTATTATCGCCAACAGCATACCGTATTTACAAAAGGCCTTGCACTTCCAAAGCCGTTCTTAACACATTTTGCGCTTTCAGCGCGGCATCCCTCTCCGAGCTCTCCTCTATCACGATAGCGACGACGACGCGCGGATTGTCGGCGGGCGCAAACCCGATGAACCAGCTGTCGTCGAGCTCCTTGCCCGTCTCCGCCGTACCCGTTTTGCCGGCTACGTCGATGCCCGAGATGGCGGCTGCGGTGCCGGTGCCCTCCTGCACGACGCCCACCATGATGTCGGTTACGCGGTTGGCGATCTCCTTGGAGATCGGGCGCGAGTATTCTTTCGAGGAAGCCGTGAAGCTCTTCTCGCCGTTGGCGTTGTAGATGCTGTCGACGATATAGGGCGTTTGGATGGAGCCGTCGTTGGCTATCGCGCTGGCAACCATGGCCATTTGAAGGGCGGAAGCCTGAGGCCCCGGCTCGCTTTTCTGCGCTGCGTCGCCTCCCGTGACAGGCTGCCCGTCGGCGGCCCAAGCCGTTTCCCATTCGGACATCTCGGCGGGATCGGCCATCACCGATTCGACAAGCGGCAGATCGAATGAGATGAGGTCGTTGAAACCGTATCCTTCGGCGGCGGAAACGAGTTTGTCAGCTCCGATCTGGACGCCGACTTGGCCGAACACCACGTTCGAAGACACTTCGGTAGCGCGGGCGAGCGTGATGTCGCCGTAATCGATGTCGCCGTAGTTCGACACCTTGGCGCCGCCGATGTCCATGCTCGAAGGCGAGCTGTACACGCTATCCTCGGTTGCCACGCCGTCGCTCAGCGCAGTTGCGAGGGTGAGCACCTTGAACGTGGATCCCGGTGCGTAGAGCGCTTGGGTGGCGCGGTTGATGAGCGCGCTCGATCCCGAAGAATCGCCCTGCTCGAGCAGGGTCTCCACATCGGCCGCATCGTAGGTGGGTGCCGATGCCATGCCGAGCACCGCACCCGTTTCAGGGTCGAGCACCACGCATGCGCCGGCAGAATCGCCGAGGGCGTCTTGCGCCGCCTGCTGGATTTTGGAATTGAGCGTGAGCGTCACGTCGTTTCCGGGTGTGTTGATGCCGCTTGCGGCGTTGATCACGTCGGTTAAGGTGGCGAAATTCTGCTGCCCCTTGAGCGTTGAGTTATAGGCGGCTTCGATGCCGCTTGTGCCGTATTGCTGCGAATAGTAGCCGACGATATGGCTTGCGAGCGTGCCCGCCGGGTAGACGCGATCGTACGTGCCGTTGTCGTTTTTCACGCTTTGGGCCAAGACGACGCCGTCGTAGGTCGAGATGGTGCCGCGTTCGGTTTGCGCTTCGCGCGCCATGGTGTGGTTGTTGCCGGGAAGGTTCTTGTAGTAGTCGGCCTGCACGACCATGATGACGGTAAGGCTGGCAACGAGCAGTGCGAACATCACGGCGAAAATGCGCATGCAATTGGTGAGGCGCTTTCCGAGCGATACGCGCCCGAGTACGCTGTTCGGGTTGAACGAGGCGGTGCCTGTTTTCATCTCGGTGCCCACGCCCGTGCCCTCGTCGCCGCATCGGAGCAGAAACCCGACGATGATGAAGCCCGCCAGAAGCGAAGAGCCGCCTTGGCTTACGAAGGGCAACGTGATGCCGGTGAGCGGGATGAGGCGCGTGATGCCGCCGACGATGATGAACGCCTGCAGCACGATGATCGAGGTGAGGCCCACGGCGATGAACGAGCTCACATCGCTTTTGGCGCGTGCAGCAGTGACGATGCCGCGGATAGCGAAGCACAGATACAGAAGAAGGATGCCCGCAGCACCCAAAAGCCCCGTCTCTTCGGATATGGCGGTGAAGATGAAGTCGCTCTCG
>NZ_LT962671.1:2374002-2438639 GCF_900199545.1 Raoultibacter massiliensis | reverse complement strand
CGTCGAAGGGCGCCGAAGCGACGGCATGGCGATCGTCGTATCCGTCGAACCCTTGCGCTTGACCCGGTTCCTGATAGCCGTAATCGCTGTAATCGTCTTCCTCGTAACCATCGTCATAGCGATCGTTGCGGGCGATGGGACGAGCAGCTGCTCCGTTTTCGCGGTAGTCGTCGAAATCCTGAGAATCGAACGTGTACTCGCCGTAGTCGATCGAGTAATCGATCTCGTCGTCGGGCACGTAAGGCAGCGGAGGCTTGTTGTCGGGCTGGGCGTATGCGTCGGCGTAAGGCTGTTGCTGCGGTTGGCCATACGGTGCCGGGGCGGGTGCGGCGTATGGATCGAGCCCTCTTCCCGGCGCGTAGGGATCGGCCGCCGCGACGCCCTGTGCTCCGTAAGGCTGGGCTGCTGGCTGCGCGTAGGCGGCAGCCGCTCCGCGCACGGGTGCTCCGCCGAGGCCGTAGCGCTGCATTTCCTCTGCGCGAAGCTGCGCGATGATGGGGGCGGCGACGGGTTCGGCGATGATATCGAATTTTCCGTGCTTGAGCTCGTCGTCTACGATGAAGCGCACGAGCGGTTGGCCGTCCATGACGAGGCCCTCGTTTGCAGCCTTTGCGGCGAGGTAGGTTTCGGTTTCGCCGGCGAGGGTGGGATAGTATCCGAACAGGCGCTGATCGTCGTCGGGGTTGACGAGCACCGTATAGAGCGTGGGGGCGTACTGCTTGCCCGCGCCCACCATCTTTTCTCGGCGCATCATCTTTTCTGCTTTTTTGGCTATTTGCACGGGAGAGATAGGCGCGTCGAACATTTTGTCGGCGGCGCCTTCGAAGGCATCTTCCATGCGGCCTTCGAATTTAGAGAAAAAGCCCATTGATCCTCCCTTAGTGACCAGTGCGTTTCGGGTTCGGTTTCATGTCGGTTCAAGGAAACTCCATCTTGCCATAAACGCAGGGCATTTGCCCATACTTTACGCAATCGTCATTTTTATGAAGGTGAGGGAGGCGCGCTCGGCAGGGCTTGTCGGCGAAGCTGGCGGCTGCTTCCTATCCGACTTCCAGCAAGTCCTCCACATCGCAATGCAACGTGCGGGACAACCGAACAAGGGTTGCACCCTGCGCTCTGTTGATATCTTTGTTCCTCTGTTCGTACAGCTGAATGGAGCGCAGCCCGACGTTGGCGCGCTTTGCAAGTTCCGATTGCGATAATCCGGCTGCATCGCGCTGAAGGCGCAGGCGCGTGTGCTCGGATGCTTGATGCATGCGTTGCCTGAGGGTTTCACTGAATTTCGATTCCGGTGCTTCGTGAAGCGGGTAATACATGTCGACCAGTTCGGCGAAAGGGATCGTTTCGAATATTCGCTTATAGGGCTGCCCCGTTTGAGCCTGGTGCAATCCAAGCACCCAACCGAGCCAATACTCCGGCGTTCTGCCGAAGCGGTCCGAGGGTTCAACGGGTGTTGGCATGTCGAGATACGGCATCAGCATATTGAGCAGCTCGCTCCCTGATCTTCCTGCAACGTAAACGGGGTTCTGGAGTTCGAATTGTCGAGCAAGGCCGCTTGCGACGAATGCATCCGCAACAGCTTGGCCTTCGATTCCGCATGCGTTCACTCCGATATCGAAGACATCTGCGAGAGCCGAAGCGATGTCTTCCCAGTAGGTTTCGTCGCCGAGGGATATGAATGCGTATTCGAAGCGTTCCATTATTATGCTCCTCTTAGCAGATCGAGCATGTAAACGCTGCTTTCACTGGTATCGCGGGCTAGATTTCGGTATTGGGCGCGTGCTTGATTGTCGCGCGCGCTTCGTCGCGGATGCCAATCAGAACCCCTGACGAGCTCTGCATCGATGAAAGACAGCGCATCGAAAGCCCGTTTGGATCTGATCACTACCTGCTTGCCGAGCTCGCCAAGCAAAAGCGCTTGTTGGAGTTGGCTAAGAGAGAGGCGATTGTCGAGAAAAGCCCGTGCGAACGAAAAATACGAATCGTCCGCCCGATATCCCGAGACGACATCGAACTTGGATAAATCTACCGAATAACGCTCGAGAACGAACTCCTTGGCCTCGGCCATGAGAGGCGTGGTCGCGTCGAAGCGCCGGTATTTCACGAGGACGGCAAGCCAATGGAGGCAGGTGTAGGATGGATCGTTGAGATTGAGGAAGGCGAGCCCGGTCGTCTGCAGCCCGTAGCTGTTGACATACCCGTTTTCGGTTGTCGGACAGGCCCATTCGCACGCCAGCTCCCTTGATTCGGTGCAATAGAATCCCAGTCCGTAGTCGTTTCTGCTGTTTCCTTTGCCGAACAAAGGGGTTTCCACTCGTACTGGCGAGCCGTGGAACAGCATCAAGGAGCGTTCGGGGTTTTGGATCATCGGGCGGCCTCCTTTGCGAAGCTCGAATTCCTCACATGATTATATCACTAGAGTAATACATTCAGAAACAAACCAGAGTCTTCATATCGATGTTCTTGTTGTGGGCGCATCCGGGCATCGACTTTTTTGCTCGGAGGCTCCCGGTGAGCACCGACGGCCTCGCATCGGTGTGCGTCTTGCGAGTCGTGGCCGATTTCGGGTAGTGCCCTATTTCTTCAGAAATGCAGCGATTTTCGGCAGCGCAGACGAAGCCTCGTTGTAGGCGATCTCTTCGTAGAGCAGAGGCACGGTTTTGTCTTCGTAGTCTTTGCGGTAGACGTCCTTGTCTACGATGTCGAGAAGGATGGCGGAAACGTCGACCCCGTCTTCGGCCGAAGGGCAGCGGTATCCGCCCTTTCGTTGCAGCCTTACCGTTTCGAAGAGGTTCGCCAGCGAATCATCGAGCTTCACAAGCGAAAGCAGCTTGTACAGGTCGTATATGTGACGAGATTGACGGGCTGGGATGATCCCCGCAAGATAGTAGTCGCAGATCGCGTACACTTTGTCGGTAAAAGTGCGCTCCATTGAGTTAGCGAGCACCTCGAACCTTTCAAGACCGTAGGCATCGACGGCTTCGCGGTAGCCCATCGCTTCGCAGTATTCGCCGATAAAGCTCTGCAGAGGCCTCTTCTCTGCAGGCGAGGCGGGGGTCATGAGAGGAATGCGTCTTTGGGTTCTGCGGGGTCGAGAGGGGGTATGGGCGCTTCGTAGCGGTTGAACTCGCGCCTGCTTCGCGTCTCTTCAAGGTTTGAAGGTTCGAGCCCGATTTTCGAGAGGCAGATGAGGACGGCTCGTTTCATCGCTTTGCGCCGTCCTTCCGTGGCGTGGATCGCTTCGATGCCAAGGTCGATATCCTCGGAGAATCGGGCGATGGCGTTATAACATTTCGAAAGACAGGTTCCGCCTTTGAAAACGATATCGGGATCTTCAACAACCATCTCTCTGAGAAACAAGGTGGCGAAGTAATCTTTGTATACGTAAGGCTGCGCCCTGCCGAACTCTTTTGCGGCATCTGCTACAAGCCTTCGCATTGCTTGGGGGCTCTCATGTAAATACATTGTAGGCCTCGCTCTCGATAAGCCTCTTTGATGTCTTTGCTGGATACAGCTCAGCTAAAGACAACGTTTTCTTTCGGCCTGCCTTCGAGGCGAGTTTTTTCAGGTTTGCGAGTTCGGTGGACCCGAGGTCCGCGGGCGACACGCTGGTTAGCAGATCAAGCAGCATCAGCGCGTCGACGTTCTCCTCGGTCACTGTGGTTCGCGGCTTCCTTACGAGGACCTTTCTCCATCCGCCGAAGGGCTCGACCTCGCGAACTCTCATCGACGCCTTGTTAGTAGTTACTTCGAGCACCGCAGGTACCTGGGAGGACAAGCCGACCTTGTTTTCGAGCGTTTGTCCCGAATAGTAACCGAACACGTTCTCTCCATCGCTGATCCATCGACGCCTGACAACTTGTGAAGCCAAGGGCTCCGACTTTCCGAAGGGGGTTGTTCTGGGCACATAATAGATGCCGCGTGCGTAACGCTCAAGAGACTCCTCGGTGATCGCCGCGTCAATCTTCTTGTAGATGGCGGTGCGTGACAGGCTGGGATACATGTCGAGTATATCCTCCGTGAGGATTGGCTCGTCATAGCCGAAGCGCTCGATGATCTGTTTGCTTAATGGTGTCATGGTTCGATCCTACACGAAATCACAGGAGTTTACAAAACTTTACAAAAATTATCAAAATATATACTTCTTTCAAAAAACAACCGATGTCGAATTGGGGATTGGGCGATAGGGAAAGCCATTGCTCTTTCGGGATCTTGATGATTGCCGGGCCGGCAGCTTCGCAGGACCTGCACCGTGCTTGCCGCCGACTTATGCGCCGCCTTCCGTTGCCGATGCGCTACCATGGATGCAGTAGCTAGGGAAGGATGGGGTTATGCTGGAGCAGCATTTGCACGAAGACGTTACAGCGCGGGGGCACCTGATCGATTCGAATATTCTTTCGAACATCATGAACGGCATCGTCGAGCTGGACGGGACGTTCGAAGTGCTCTCTTTGGATATCGGCCGCGGAAACGAAAATCCGTCGACGATTACCATGCGGGTGTTCGGCCGCAGCCGCGAGCACCTATCGGAAATACTTCGGACCATTCACGAATTCGGCGTTGTGCCCGTGCATCTCGAAGACGTGTGCCTGCAGCCTGCGCCAGCCGATGGCGTTTTCCCCGAAGACTTCTACTCCACCACCAACCTTGAAACCTATATTCGCCTCGCGGGCCAATGGCGGCACGTCGAGGGTACCGAGATGGATTTGGGCGTTCGCGTCGACGAGGTGACGCAGACTGCGACCGGCGTACCCATAAGCGATGTTCGCAAAGGAGATATGTTCGTTGTCGGGCAAACGGGCCTGCGCGTGGTCACGCAGGAGCGCGCTCGTGAAAAGACCGAGTTCGAATTCATGAATTCAACGGTGAGCAGCGAAAAGCCGAAAGCCCAAATCGTCAAGCAGATCGCGTCGATTTTGCGCGAAGTGCACGGCGACGGGCGCAAGACGATCGTCGTTGCGGGGCCCGCGATTGTCCATACGGGGGCGTCGGCGCATCTTGCGCGCATCGTGCGCGCGGGATACGTGAGCGTGCTGTTCGGCGGCAATGCGGTTGCCACCCACGATATCGAGGTTGCGCTTTACGGAACGTCGCTTGGCATCGATATGCAGAGCGGTGTTGCCGTGCCCGGTGGAAACGAGCACCATCTTCGCGCCATCAATCGGATCAGGGCGGCCGGCAGCATCGGCGATGCGGTTGATCGAGGAGTGCTGACGAGCGGTCTTATGTACACGCTCGTGAAAACGGGGACTCCCTACGTGCTTGCGGGGTCCATACGCGATGACGGCCCCTTGCCCGATGTGATCACCGATGTTATCGAGGCGCAGCAAGCCATGCGCGCGTGGTGCCGGGAAGCGGGGGCATGCATCATGCTTTCCACCATGCTGCACTCCATTGCCGTGGGCAACATGCTGCCGGCTTCGGTGACGACGGTATGCGTGGACATCAACCCTGCTGCGGTCACAAAATTGGGCGATCGCGGGAGCATGCAGACAATCGGCATCGTAACCGATGTGGGTCTGTTCCTGCAGCTTCTTGCCGATGAACTCGGATGCTAACCGTTCACTAGTTCGTACACGCCTTCTTTGGAGTGCACCCCGAGCTTCGCGTAGAGGTGGCGTGCGTGGGTTTTCACGGTGTTCTGCGACAGGAACAGCGCCTGCTCTATCTCCACACGGCTTTTCCCTTGGGCGATCAGTTCGAGAATCTCGGTTTCGCGCTCGGTGAGCCCATGCTCGAGCGCGAGCTTTTCGCAGCGCACGATCAGCTGTTCGCGGGGCCCGGGAACATGGACGCTGCTTTCGATGCTGATTCCCGAGGCGCCCCAGTCGGCGTTTACCGACCGTTCGCTCATCCAAATGAGCGTGCAGATAAGCAGCAAGACGATGCCTGCGATGGCCACGGCATACAGGAAGGCATCGTTTGAGAGCAGTTCGGTTTGCTGCACCCATCGCCGCGCCGATACGCCGAGGAAGATCGCTCCCTCGCTGACGGCCCGCGCGATGGCGAACAGGCGAAGGCTCGGCACCTCGAAGCGGTAGGCGATGTTGGCGAGCATGAGCAGGACGAACAAGGTGAACCACACGTAGGCGAGCTTGATGAGAAACGAAATGGCATAGGCCCATGACGATCCGGCAAACGGCACGGTCGCAAGGGCTATGATGCAGATCGGCAGACCGATCTTCGCGAGGAACCGCACGTCGCAGCGCTCGCGTCTGAGAAACACCATTACGAGGATGACCACGCCCGACAAGCCCGTCGCGGCAACGCGGTGGATGGCGCCGGTTCCGTCTGCATTGCTGAGAAGCGAACCCACCAAGCCCGAAAGCAGGCCTGCAATGGCCATGAGACCGAAAAGCTTCCACGGCAGCGGGAACCGGGTGTTGGCGAGGCGCGTCGGCTCAGCGGGTACGGTGCTCAGGCTGAGCGCGATGCAGATAAGCGAGAGAATGGGCAAAAGCGCGGTTGCGATAATGGCGTACGGGGCTGCCATGGTGCCGATGACGAACGAGGCGATTGCTGCAACGATGCAGGACAAGGCGCCGTAGACGATGGTTCTCATACTTCCCATCTGGCAATATATTTCGGCCCAGAGGCAGAAGAGAAAAGCTCCTCCGATCGCGGTGGCGAAGGATGCTGCGGCGATGACCGTTTCGCTTGCTTGGCTGGGGATGAGCCACAGGCCGATGCACGCCGTTCCGATCGAGGTGAGCACTACGAATGCGGCGCTTGTCGCCATCCGCTTTCCGAGCGGTCCGATGCGGGAGGCGGCAAGGGCGAGTACGAGAAACGTGGCGATATCGCCGAACCGCATGCCGGTATCGAAGACGGTGCGCAGTCCGCGCGCTTCCGCATCGACGTCGCCGGGGAAAATGCTGACAACGTGGGTGCAGCAGAGCCATGCGATCAGAAGGCCCATTCCCAGGAAGCGCCAAGGATAGAGCGTGCTCGACAGAGCATCGCCTTCGGAGGTTCTTTCTTCGGGCGCAAGAGCGCGTGCCATATCGCTGGGTTTCACGGCATCCCTTCCGGATCAAACGGTTGGCCCATTGTACCGCAAGATGATACCGCGGTTCTTCCATGGCGCTTTGATCAGGTTAATTGCGGGGTGACAAGCGGGGTGAGCTGCAAATCACCCGGCGTTTCCGGGGTTCACCCGCGACAAGGCGGACCTTGCGCGGCATGATGGCGATGCGCTGGAAGAGGGCGCATCCCGGCAAAGCGGATCGAGAGAACCCGGGGCCGGGCAATCGATTGGGAATCCTCAGGAGGGATCGACATGACGAAAGAAACCAAAGGTTTGACGCGTAGGAACTTCTTGGCGATGGGGTCGCTTGCTGCGCTGGCTGGAACCGCCGCTTTGGCCGGTTGCGCTCCGAGCGCCTCGTCTTCGGAAACCAAAGCGGGGGCTGATGAGGCCGCCGATGCGAACGCGATGGCAACTGCCGATGAGACCAAGGAATGCGATATCGTGATTCTGGGCGCAGGCGGTGCCGGCATGTGGGCGGCGGTCGAAGCAGCCCGCGCGGGCAAGAGCGTCATCGTGATCGAGAAGGGCAACAACGTGGGCGTTGCGAACGGTTCGCTTGCGGGCGGTCCGTTCATGGTGGGCTCGAAGCTGCAGCAGGAAGCCGGCATCGAGTTTACCTACGAAGAAGCCTTCAACCATATCATGGAGTACAGCCACTGGTCCACGAACGCTGCGGCCATCAAGCAGGCGGTGCTGCTTTCCGGCGACACGATCGACCGTTTCACCGAGGAATTCGGCGTTGCCACGGGCCTTCGCCCCGACAACTACGGAGCGGGCCATGCTTCGGTTCGTGCGAACTTCCAGTCCGATCCGAAAGACTCCAAGACCCAGGCGAAGGGCGAAGATCGCATGGGCCCGCTTCAGAAGTGGGTCGAGGAGAAAGGCGGCGAGTTCATTTTCGATACGACGGGCAAGCGCCTCATCATGGAAGACGGCGTGTGCACGGGCGTGCAGTGCGAGCAGGGCAAGACCGTCCTCGATGTGAAGGGCAAGGCCGTCATCGTGTCGACGGGCGGATTCCTCGGCAACGTCGAGATGATGAAGGAGCGCTTCGGCACCTTCGTGAACCCGCTTGGCAACATCCTCTCGATCGGCGAGGGCATCGACATGGTGCAAGCTGCCGGCGGACAGGTCTCCACGCAGTGGGGCATCGCGGGCAACGAGTTCACCGGTTCCAACCAGAAGGCCGACGGCCTCTACGAGCGCGGCAACGCCGCCTTCACCATCGGCATCTACGGCACGCTTCTGGTGAACAACCAGGGCCGTCGCTTCTCGAACGAGGGCAAGTTCGCGAACCTGCCGCTCGCTCTCGGCGGAGCCATCTCGCTTGTCGGCGGTCAGTACTATGCGGTGGTCGACCAGGCGTACGTCGACGGTCTCAACGCCGGTACCGATGCGTGGACGCTGTGCGGAGCCGACGAGGTGAATTGGCGCACCGGTATGATGACGCTCAAAGACAAGCCGCTCGAGAACGTGCAGGCGAACATGGACGCTGCGGTTGAGGCAGGCTGGGCGTTCAAGGCCGACACGATCGAAGAACTCGCCGAGGCTATCGGCGCCCCCGATCTCGTGAACACGCTCGAGACTTACAACGGCTACTGCGAAGCAGGCAAAGACGAGGACTTCTACAAGCCCGCCTGCTTCCTGCAGCCTGTGACGACCGGCCCGTTCTATGCGTTGCAGTACGAGCCGAGCGCGTGGGTCACTATCGGCGGCATCCGCACCAACGATCGCCTTCAGGCGATCGACGGCGAGGGCATGCCGATCAAGGGCCTCTACGTTGCAGGTGCCGACAACGGTACGCTCATGAGTGCTCCGTACTGCGACTACGAGGGCTTCTCGCTCATGTGCGCCTACAGTGGCGGTCGCATGGCCGGCATGTACGCTGCCGAAGAGATCGACGCGTAAAGCGATTTCGGGCGGATGCAAGCCCCATATTAACCAATCCCGCGAAGCGCGTGCCGACTCCTCCCTCCCTCCTCGCTCGCGCCTTCCGCATGACTCCGCCCGGCAGCTTCGGCAGCCGGGCGGCTTTTCATGTCTGAACCCACCCTGGCTCACCCCGTCTGCAATCCGGGTAAAAAGGATGATCGGCCACATAGAAAATACTTTCTAGTCATTCTGTTCCCTCTTGAAGTAATGGAATCGGTTCTGCCACCATTCATAGAGCAGTGAGGGGAAAAGAGGGAGTACATGGATAATAAGGTAACGGCAGACGATTACTCGCTGTTGGAACGCGCCCTTTCGCTGTCTTCGATGCGGGCGCAGACCCTTGAGTCTCTTTCCGCGGGTCTGGGGGAAACCGTCGAAGATGCTTCGCTTTACTGGTTTGCCGCCAACAAGCTGCGAAGAAGCCAGGGCCGCTACCTTCCCACCCCCTACGATGCGCCGCTCGACGAGAGGGGCGAGCAGCAATGCCCCTCCGACAGCTGGTATTCGCAGACATGGCGCTTGGGTCGGCTGCTCGAACGGTTTCAGATCAACGAAGCCCTTGCGGTCCACTACGTGGACATCCTCACCGATCCCGAAGGCGGCCACTACGAGCTCAATCTTGCCGCAAGCGAGGTCGTGCTGGCGGTCTGTTTCGAGAACGTATCGCTTGACAAGCAGCGGATGAAGCGGGTGTGCGTTCACGCCTGCGAGCCGACCAACGGCATCGAGCTGCTCGTATCGAATGCGGGGAAGATCCTTCTGAGCGTCGAAGACTACCGCGACAAGCCGATTACCGCCGCTTTCATCGAAGGGCTGTACGCGCGGCTTGTGGAAGGAATCTCCATCAAAGAGGTGAGCGAGGTTGAGGAGCACGACGCCAATACGGTAGAGGATCTGCGCAAAAAGGCGCTCGATTCCTTCTGCTGCTGTCTCTGGCCTCGCGAAGGAGGCGCCGCTGAGCTTGGCTTAGACGGTGCCGACTGCCGGCATCTCGGCGATTGCGGCAACCACTCCCTGGTCAATGCGCTCATTGCGCTTCATTACTTCAAAACGTTTCGCCTGTTTCCAGCTGGGAACAACGTGCTTGCCTACTTGCTGTACTTTCTTATTCTGCATCGCGAGGGATATCACTTTTCAGCGCACGTTCCCGTTTTCAAGCTGCTGTACGCGTGCGACGAAGCCGGTGACCCGCGGGCGGGTTTGCCGTGCGATCCCGACGAACTGGCCGTCGAATGCGGCGGCTATCGCGATCTGACTCGTTTTTTCGAGCAGGCTGTCGAAGCGATCGTCGATGAGCAGCGCTGGACCATGACGAAGCTCGACGGCATGAGTCGGCGTCGTGAGCGGTTTCGCATCATCATCGACTCGGACGAAACCATGAACTTCCGCCAGAAAGAAGTGCTGCTTGAGGCTATCCTCCACAGCAACGCGGAATTCACTTACGGAATCCACGAACAGCGCTACGACGTCTCCTATCCGTGTGCGCGAAGCGATTTCGCCCGTCTGCTCGACATGGGATTCTTGCGGCAGCACGACGATGGCATCAGACATTTCTTCGTCGCTGCTGATGGTTTCGAACAAACGTTTTTGGAGTATTTGAAGAACCATTGCTCACCGGCGTTTTATCGGTACTACAACGAAGACGGTTCGCTGCGCAGCGAATACAGGAGCGCCGAAGCGGCATCGTATGCATTCAACAGAGACATCGGGTTTTACGAAAAATCGCTTTTGGATAAGACGTATATCGAGCACCACGATTTTCGGCGTGCTCCCATAGCCGACTGCGATGGCCCGCGAAGGCGCAGCTGTTTGGGAGACGGCTGATCTTTTTGCACGGCGAATCGACGAACGGGGGAAGTTCGGCGATTGCGCCCGGGCCATCGAGGCGATAGAGGAAGGATATCGGAGGAGAAAGGAGAATCGGAGGTTTTGCTTTCTTACCACTAAGGAGGATCAATGAAAGAAAACGCTGGCGAGCGCTCTACGGCGCGCTCGAAGAGCAAAGTGAAATCGATCATCGTGCTGCTATCGGTCGCCTTGGTCGTCTCGGCTGCCATTTGGGGATGCAGCCCGCAGGCGTCGACCGCCGAAACGAAGTCGACCGATGCCGCGAACGAAAGCGCGAAAAGCGCGAAATCCGACGAAGCGGGAGTCGACGAGCTGTCGGCTTTCAGCGGGTTCCCGACGACGGGGCGTTTCGTCGACGGCGTGGCATCGCTGCCCGACTTCTACAAGAATTCCGAAAAGAACGAGGCCAATGCGAAGGCCGAGGCGCCTCGCCGATACACGGACCGCAACGGCTTTCTCGTGCAGCCGGTTCCCTCTGATCCAGTGAGCTGGAACAACACCTACTTGGATGCCGACAATCGCGGCTGCACTTCGTGCCATACGCTGGAAAACGCCCTCATGAGTCTTCCGACGTACCATCGTCTGATATTCTTCGGGTATCCCACCGAGCAGAGCTATCAGAACTGCGTGGCTTGTCACTCCGATTCGTATTCGGGCATCAAGTTGGCCGATATCATCCATACGACCCACATGACGAGCACGATGTTCAACGACGACGATGAGGGCACATGCCAATCATGCCACTACATCAACCCGAACACCGGCGAGTTCGATCGCTGGGATGAAGTGAAGTACAATCTGTACAAGGGCATCACCGATGTAGCGTCCGATGATCTCGAAGCCGACATCTCCTACGACCAGACCACGATCACCCCGGCGGAAAACCGCATCTTCAAAACCGTTAAAGACGAGCCGAGCGAGTGGCTCACCGATGATTCTGTCGTCGACGAGTCTATTTTCGAGAACTGGGTCATCTCCATCGACGGCGACTGCGAGAACCCGGCCGAGATGACGCTTCCCGAAATGGAAGAGCAATTCGGTACCGTGAAGCAGGTTATGAAGATGGATTGCACCATCAACGGCGTAGGCCAGGCCACCATCATGCAGAGCGAAGTCGAAGGCATTCCGCTTTCCGCGATCATCGATTACGCAAAGCCCAAGGCGGGTGCCAATACGGTAAGCCCCATTGGATCGGACGGCTACGACTACGCCCAGATGAGCATCGATTGGCTGCTTGAAAACGACGCGGTCATCGTGACTAAAATGGACGGCGAAAGACTGCCCAACACTCAGGGATATCCTTGCATGATCTGGGTGAACAAAACTTCCGGAGGCAACTTCACGAAGCGCATCTCGAACCTTACCTTCATGACGAAGGCTGAAGAGGATCTCGACAACCAGCTCTATATCGGTCAGTTCACCGACGATAAGACCGGCGAGATATACTCGAAGCCCAACAGCGGCGTCCTCAACTATCCCACCGGCGTGGTGCTTTCGGGCGACGAAGCTAAAACCGTGCATCTGGAAGGCTTCGCCGATGCATGGGACGAGCCGATCGAAAAGATCGAGTACTCGTTCGATCATGGTGAGACCTGGACCGTTCTCGATACGCCGAACAACAACGCGGATTACTGGACGTATTGGAGGATGGACTTCACGCCTCCGGCGGCCGGTGCGTATCTTCTCGATATCCGCACTACGAGCATTACTCCCGATGGGGCTGAGCGCGTATGCCAGTACGACACCCAGTTCATGTTCACGGTAGAGTAGGGGGAACCAGTATGAAGACAACGACTCGATACGGTCGCACCGCTCTCTCTGCCGTCGCTGGGCTCACCATGGCTGTTTCCATGGTTGCCACGCCGGCGTTGGCGAGCGAGCCTGTTCAGGATGCTGCTGCGACTTCCGGGGGCACTGAAGCGAAAGATGCCGGCACGACGGTCGAGAGCGCACAGATCACCGATGCGGTGGTGGCGGGAGAGTTTTCCTTCGACCAGACCACTATCACGCCCAACGAAGTGATCAAGACGTTCTTCCAGCGTGCCACGCAGGCGATCTGCGGAGCGTCGACGAGCATCGCAGCCGATAACCCGCTTGGATGGCAGCTTTCGGTTACGGGAGACGTGCAAAGCGCATTCACTGCTTCCGTGGGCGATCTTGCCAGCGAAGAATCGGTCAACAAAGTTATGACATGCACGTGCGGCGGCAACCCCGCCGGTGGTCGAGCCATCATCACCGCTGATGTGAAAGGCGTTCCGATCGAATACCTTCTTTCGCGCGCGGGCGCGAACCCAGGTGCGAACGCTTTGACGTTCGTCTCGTCTGACGGCACCGAGGCGACGTTCCCGCTTTCGTATGTGGTGGGTCGTCATGCGGTGCTCAGCTACGAGATCAACGACGAGGATCTGTCGGCCTCTGTGGGCGGCAACAACCAGCTTTGGATGATGAAGACGCCGGCCAACTACTTCGTACGCGATGTGGTGCAGGTCGTCGTATCAACCGAAGCGGTTGCGCCCGAAGCTCCCGGGGCAACCGACGAGCACCCCAACAGCCCCAATGCAGGCGTGCTTGCGGGCGCTCAGGAATAGGGTGAGACGATGATCGCTCCTATGCAGGTCGAGGTCGGCAAGCCGGTAACGTTTAGCGGGTACGCCGAAGATTACGGCAGGCAGATCGTATCGGTTCAGTTTTCGCTCGACAACGGCGAGCATTGGACCTCTTACGACGTCTCCGAATCGTCTTCGGAGCTGTGGGTTCACTGGACGTTTTCCTATACGCCCGAAAGACCCGGCTTCTACCGGCTGCTCGTTCGCTCGGTGAACGACGAGGGCGTCGAAAGCCCCCTTGCCGATGTAGCGGAGTTCACTGCCGCCTAGGATACAGTGCAGGGAGGCTGCTTCAGCGGTCTCCCTGCGCATGTTGCTTTGGGTTCCGAGCGCGATCAGAACCCGGAGCTTCTCTTTGTCAACGGTTTTCTTCGCCGTGCACGGTTATGCTTTACTCTTGATAAAGCTTGGTTTGAACGGGTGATTCGTCGAAAGGGAAGCCATGGCCACATTCAAGGAATTCCTGCGCGTTGCCGAAATAACGGTGAAGGATAAAACGTCAGGCAAGCGCATGAAGGAAATCCGGCAGATACTCGCGAAGCATCATGCGATGTCGGGGTTGACCCCTGAAAAAGCCGTGGCAATCCTCGAAGATCTCGGTCCGACGTACGTGAAGATCGGGCAGATCGCCTCGAATCGCAGCGATCTGCTTCCCAAAGGCTACTGCGATGCATTCGAAAAGCTGCGGGCCGATGTTCCTCCCATGCCGTTCGATACGGTGGTGGAATGCCTGGAAACATCTTTCGACGCCTCCTGGCAGACGGTTTTCTCATCCATCGAGGAAAAGCCGCTCGGTTCGGCTTCGATCGCACAGGTGCACAAGGCGACGCTGCACGACGGAACCGTGGTCGCCGTTAAAGTGCGCAGGCCGGGCATCGCCCAAGAGATGGCCGAGGACATCACGCTCATCAAGCACCTGATCGCTTTGGCCGAGTTCTCCAACATGGCTCCCGACAGCCTCATGCTGACCATCGATGATCTGGTTTCGGAATTGGAGAGGACCACGGCCGAAGAGCTCGACTTTACGATCGAACTGGAAAACCTCAAACGGTTCCACGAGGAAATCAAGGATCAGCAGGGCGTTACGAGCCCGCTTCCGTATCCCGAATACAGCACCGACAGGGTGCTTGTTATGGAATACGTAACGGGCACGCTGCTCGATAACAAGAAAAGGTTGCAAGACCTGGGCAAAAACCTGCCTGCCATCGGGGAGCGGATAGCCCAAAGCTACGTGACGCAGGTGATCGACGACGGGTTCTTCCATGCCGACCCCCATCCTGGCAACATCATGGTCAACGACGACGGCATCGTGTGGATCGACCTCGGTATGACCGGAACGCTCACTTCGAGCGAGCGCGCAATCGTGGGCAAGGTATTCCGCGGGGTTGCTCTCAACGACCCCTATGCGCTCAAGGAGGCTCTTCTGAGCTTGGCGAAGGCGGATGGACCGGTGGATCATGGGATGCTGCTCGAGCAGATGGGCGGCATGCTCGATACGTACGCTTCCGCCGATCTGTCGGATATCAACATCGGCATGGCGTTCGTGGACGTTATCGAAATATTGCGGACGCAGAACCTTTCACTGCCCCCTTCGTTTACGATGCTCGCCCGTGGGTTTCTTACGCTTGAGGGCGTGCTTACCGACATCGCGCCGTCCATCAACGTGGTCGATATCGTATCAGTGCATGTGAAAAAGCAGATGTGGACGCTTTCCTATCTCGAGGGAAAGGCGCAGGAGCTGTTCACCTCGACGGCGGCGTCGGCCGAGGCTATGGCAACCCTGCCCTCGCAGTTGTCTCGCACGCTCGACATGCTCGACCGCGGCCAGCTCAAAGTAGCCATGGATATGAAGCTGCCTCACGACGTCAAGGGAACTCTGTACCAGGTGGCGAGCTTGTTGGCGCTTGCGCTTATCTCGGCTGGCCTGTTCGTGGGGTCGAGCATCGTGTGCACGACGCCCATGCAGCCGCAGATCTTCGATGTGCCGCTTTTGGGTGCGCTTGGGTACCTTGGCGCGTTCGTGCTCGGTGTGTACGTGATAGTGCGCGCAGTCGCGATTCGCCATCAGCAGGTGAACGACGAGAAGATCAAATAGCCGATTCGCCAACGCAGGCGGGTCGCGACAGCGGTTGGACGAGCGCGCGGCTTGCAGCAGGCGATCGCATTGTGCCGACGGGTCTATCCGCCGAGCGCATGGGACCTGGGTTGCTTCGGCTTGATTTGCGGGATCGATCGCTGCCCCTGAAAACCCTTAATACCCTTCCTATCAGCACTGTTACCTAATTATCTGTTAGCTGCTTATCGAAAAAATCTTGACATCCATCGGGGGGGGGTATCATTGCAGCTATAACCGATCGGGTTATACGAAAATCAACAAGCAAGAAACCGCTCCGCGGGTGGTTTCGGATACTGCAGGGGCCCATGCTCAGGCATGGTTGTCCTATTGCGGGTAAAAACGGCCGGACGCAATCCGGCCGTTTCCCGTATACGGGCGGCATTTGCGAGCGACGACCCCGGGAAAGGAGCAAGGATGGATACCATATCCAGGCAGATCTCGAGCATCGCGGAGGAGGCGAGATCGAGAAAGCTGCTGTCCGTCATCTTGGCGTTCATCTTGGCCACCACGCTTATGGTTCCCCATACGGCATGGGCCGAAGGCGATGAAGGAGGCGAAGGGGCGCAGACGACGGGCGTTGCCAAGATCGGCGACACCCCGTACGACACGCTGCAGGCTGCCATCGATAAGGCTCAAGCCGACGATACGATCGTCTTGACTGCCGATACGACCGAAAGCGTTACGATTGCCAAGGAAAAGAGCGTGACGATCGATCTTGGCGGCTGCAAGCTGACGAACGTCGATGGCAAGCATACCATCACCAACAACGGTACGCTGACGGTTAAGGGAACCGGCACCGTGGACAACGTGTCCCACGCGAGGGCGGCTCTTGAAAACGTCGAGGGTGCCACGGCGGTTCTCGACGGCGGCGCCTACACGCGCAGCCAAGAGAACGGACAGAGTTCGACCGATGCGGGCGGCAATTCGTTCTACGTCATCCGCAATCATGGAGCGTTGACCATCAACGATGGCGTCGACGTGTCTCAGAACGGCCACTATTCCAGCATGATCGAAAACGGCTATCAGAATGCCGGGGCCGAGAAGAAGGATCCCGAAAGCGTGCCTTCCCTGACCATTGCGGGCGGTACGTTTGCAGGCGGCCTGAACACCGTGAAGAACGACGACTGCGGCGTTCTCGAAATCACGGGCGGCACGTTTACGAACGTGAGCCAGGCGGTGCTTCTCAACTGGAATGTCGCGAAGGTCTCGGGTGGCGTGTTCACGGCAACCGAAAGCAGCGATGGCGTTATCCTCAATGGCATGAATCCCGGTGAAATCAACAAGGGCGATTTGACTATCACGGGCGGTACCTTCACGGCTGCTGCCGATGCGGAGGTCATCTCCCAGATGGGTGGCAGCACGGGCATCGGCACGATATCGATCTCGGGCGGTACGTTCTCCGCTACCGTGGAGGATTTTTGCGCCAAAGGATACTCCTGCACGCTCGTTGACGGTGCATACGTTGTCAACGAGACCCCGGCTCCCATCGTCGCCAAGATCGGCAACGATGAGTATGCGAGCCTGAAAGAGGCTGCCGAGAAGGCGGTCGCCGGTGACGTCGTCGAGCTTTTGACCGATGTCGAAAGCGAGCCGATTGCTTTTGAGAACAACGTGACGGTTGATCTCGGAGCGAAGACGCTCACGATCGTCGGCGATGACGCAGGCACCGTAGACGGTCTGCTGTTTGCGGGCGCTGGCGACAATGCGCTTAAAAACGGCACCGTGATCGATGCCCGCAGCAACGGCAACCAGACGGCAGGCTGGAAGGCCGTTCACGTTTCGGGTGCCGCGAACCTTGCTACGGAGAACGTTGCCATCCAGGCATACAAGCCCGATACCGAGAGCAACTACAATTATCTGATCTACGTAGGCGGAAAAGGCGATAGCAAGGCGAAAGCCGTATCCCTTGGTGCCGGTACGAAGTTGGAAAACCTCGACAACACGGCGAGCACGAGTGCGGTAACTTACGGTGCGGTTGGCGTTGCTCTCATCGGAACGACTTCAGACGCTTCGGCTGTTGCCGAAAAGGTTTCCCTGACGGTTGCCGAAGGCGTTGTCATCGACACCATGGGCTATGCCATTTCCGGTAACGGTACGTTCCATGGCACCGATATCGTCATAAACGGCGGAGATGTCAAGAGCACCGCTTCGGCGGCGGTTTATCACCCGCAGGCAGGAACCTTGGTCCTCAACGGCGGTACGCTCGAGGGCACGACGGGCATCCAGTTCTGCTCGGGCGAGGGCACCGTCAACACGAGCTTCGATTTCAACGGCGGCGTGGTTAAAGGCGTCGGCGAAGACGAGCGTCCCGGCAAAACGGGCGACGGTCTCGTGAGCGACGGTGCGGCCATTTCGCTGGTGAACCGCAGCTACCCCGGTGGCGCTCCGTCTATCACGATCAACGGTGGAGAGTTCTCTTCTGTCCACAACGAGGCTGTTCTCGCCTACACGTGGTCCAAGGGTCAGTCGTCGGACTGGGCCGAAGCATCTGAGAACATCTCGATCGCGGGCGGTACCTACTCGAGCGACGTGTCTGCTTATGTTATCGATGGCCTTGCCTGCTCGAAGATATCCGACGGTGTTTACCAGATCCAGAAGAAGATCGAAGGCGGCGACGGCAACGTTGAGGTTCAGGCTCCTGTCGTGTCTGGCGACAACGTTCCTGCCGACAAGCCCGGCGTGCCCGAGGACGACGAAGCCCTCAGCACGATCGCCGATTCTCTGAGCGATGCCATCAAGGCAGACGAGCCTGCCAAAGACGGCGCAATCGGCGGCAACAAGATCGAGACGGGCAAGGATAGCAAGATCAACGATCTTGTCAAGGATGCCGATGCTGCCGACGTGTCGGCAACCATGGTGGTTTCGTCTATTCCCGTAGCGGCTGGCGACGTCGATCCTGACGAGGCTGACGCCATCAAGGGCGTGGCCGCCGAAAACAGCGCCATTTCGTTCTACGATCTGAGCGTCAAGCTGGTTGTCTCCACTTCTCGGGATTCGGTCGAGGCGAAGGTCACCGAGACCGCCGCTGCTATTCCGTTCCAGATTAAGGTCGAAGACGGTTTGGTGGGCAAGGACGTTCAGGTTGTCCGCTATCACGACGGCAAGGCCGAGGTTCTCGACGGCGTCGAGGCCGATTACGCCACGAACGTCGTGTCGTTTGCCGGCGACAAGTTCTCAACCTACGCTGTTGTTTTGGCTGATGCCGTTGAAGCAACGGTGACGTTTGACTGCCAGGGCGGTTCCGCTGTCGAGAAGGCAACGGTTGACAAGGGCGATTACGTTGCCGAGCCCGCCGTTCCCACCTACGAGGGCTACACCTTCGGCGGATGGTACACCGACAAGAGCTGCGCGGAAGATACGAAATGGGACTTCGAGTCCGATCGCGTAACGGGCGACATGACGCTGTACGCCCTGTGGACCAAGAACGCCACGCCTGTCGTGCCGACGGCCGCTGCGCGTCTCGGCGGCGATGATCGCTACAAGACCATGGAACTCATCTCCCAGGAGTCCTTCCCGACGGCCGGGTCATGCGAGACCGTGATCATTGCACGCGGAAACGATTTCCCCGACGCGCTTGCCGCTTCGGCGCTCGCCGGTGCGAAAGATGCGCAGGTTCTTATCACCGAATCCAATGCGCTGACTGCCGAGACCAAGGCCGAAATCAAGCGTCTCGGCGCCAAGAACGCCATCGTGCTCGGTGACAAGTGGTCGATTTCCGAAAATACGTTCAACGAGATCAAAGCGCTCATGAGCGGTACGACGACCCGCATCGGCGGCGCCGATCGCCTTGAGACTGCTTACGAGATCTACAAGTCCAACGCCGGAAACTGGGGCAAGACGGCCATCGTGGCGACTGGCGAAAAGGCTGCCGATTCGCTTTCCATTTCATCGGTTGCCTACGCCCTCGAAGCGCCGATCTTCCTTGCGGCCAAGGACGGCACCGTTTCGCAGGACGTGCTCGATGCGCTTTCCAAGGGCGGCTTCGAACGCGTTGTCGTGCTCGGCGACAAATGGTCGGTTTCCGACGATTCGGTTGCCAGCATCAAGAAGGTCGTCAGCAACACGGAGCGTCTTGGCGGCGTTGACCGTTATGAGACTTCGCAGATGACGGCTGAGTGGGCTGTGAAGAACTGCAGCTTCGATTATTCGAACGCCATGCTCACGGCGGGTCGCGACGACAAGTACGCCGACGCGCTCGTTTCGTCGTCTCTCGGCGGCAAGAACGCTTCGCCTCTGCTGCTTATCGACGAAGGCGAACCGGCGTCGTTCATCATTTCGAAGGTGCTTGCGCCCAACAAGGATGGTGTCGAGAAAGCTTACGTGCTCGGTGACAAGTGGACCGTCTCCGATGATCTCTTCGCAGCTATCGAAAAGGCGCTTGCGTAAGGCAGAAAACCAATTTCGGCTCATACGGCCCGAGAGACCCCCGTTTTGCGGGGGTCTCGTCGTTTTTTTGCGCAACCGGCATTGCATCGAGGCGGCAAAACAGGAGTCCCTGCGGGAGCGAAGCGAAATCAGACGATTCCCTGCGCATCTCTTCGCTTGGAATCCGAGGCTGAAGACAGGGCGTATGCCAGCCGAAGCATCTCCTCTGCATTGGTTTTCAAGCGGTAGGATTGCTCCCAGTTGCGCCGTGCGGCTGCTCGCATGGCTTCGACCTTCTTTTCGTCCATCGCCACGAACGCTTCTATCGCGTCGGCGAGGTCCTCATCGGTGAAATCTCGGTCGATCAGCTTTCCGCATACGCCATCATGGATGATTTCGGAAACGCCTCCCACATTCGTTGCCACTACGGGGATGCCGAAGCTCAACGCCTCCATGATGGAAAGGGGGATTCCCTCGTATTCGCTTGCGTTCACGAACAGATCGGTGAACGTCGAGCTGTAGTAATCGAACACCTTTTCGTTGGGCAGCGCGCCCTTGATGTCGACCTCCGTCTTCTTCAGAAGCGCCGCCTTTTCTTTCAGCACGCCAAGCTGATCGCCATCGCCGATGAAGGTGAACCGCAGACGGTGGCCTCTTTCCTCCAGCACGAGAAGCGCGTCGATCACCCGATCGACGCGCTTGAGCGAGACGGCTCGGGAACAGCAGACGATCGAGAAGGCGTCCCCTTTTCGCGAAGGGTCCTGCGGCTGGGTATCCGCCGTTCCCAAGCGCCCGACCCGATAAGCGCCCGATACTTCGGGATCCCTTTCTTTCAGGTAGTTCGCTCCGTTTTGCGAGCAGACGAGAACGGCATCGAGCTTTTCTGCCATCCACCGTTTGAAGGCGTTGTAGCCGCAGGGGCTGCGGTAATCGTAGCAGTCGTATCCGTGCGCCCTGCTTATGCAGACCGGGCGCATTCCGCTTTGCTTTTCAATGCGGCGGGCGAGGCTTTGCATGGCGAGGATCGGCTCGTTGAACCAGTAGCTGTAGAGAAGGACGCGACCTGAGAAGACGATTTTCTGCTCGGCGATTACTTCGAGCATGCGCCGCGCTTTCATGTCGCCCAGCTGAAGAAAGGAGGTGGCGGCGAAAAGCGTTTCGCGCGAGGTGATCCTGCGCCGTTCGGACCATAGGGCACCGAGATGCTTCGCGAGGCATCCCAAGCGTTTCAGCCTGCCGGCAAAGGATTCGCTTGGTATCGTCGCGCAGTCGCTTATCCCGAACGCCGACACGTTTTCCGGCAGGCCTGCTTTGATGGGCCAGCCGTCGAACCATCCTTCATGGGCGAACACGATCACCCGGTCGGCGTGCTCGGCGAGCACCTGCATTTCCCGCTCGAGGTAGCTTTCCGCAGATGGCTGCCCTGAAATGAAGGGGCATTCATGTGAAAGAACGACGATGGTGTCGAATCGGGCGGTCTGATTTTTGTCGTTTGCGAGGAGCGTCGGTTGCGTGCTAAGCATAAGAGGGCACCTCGAAGACCAAGCCGGATTTCGCCATGTCGAGCTTGTTGTAGCGGTAGCAATCGCTCATGACGGCCGCGATGCCGACTGCCCAGGTGCGGGAAGTTGCGTACTGGTGCCAGGGATTCGGGTTTATCGGCGCCATGGCGTTTTGGATATCCCACTTCATCTTGTACAGCGTGTTCTGCGGGTTGGGCTGATCGTTGATGTAGTATTTCGCGATCCACCGGGCGGCTCCCGTGATCGCTTTTTCGGGGGAGTTCCATCCGTTGATGATTGCGAGCTTTCGCCCGCCGCTCAAAGGCGTATCGTCGTACGCGCCGATGCCGTAGAAATTGTAGTACGTGCCCGCAGGATAGTATGTGCCGTCGATGGTTCCGCCGCTATAGCGGTAGCCGTTCGCGAGCTCCGAGGTTCCCCATCCGCTTTCCAAGATGGCGTGGGCGAGCAGGTACACTTCGTTTACGCCATACTGCTTGGCGGCATCGATGAAGGTTTGACCTTGTCCGGCGAGCATTCCGTTTGCCCCTTTGGGCACGCTTGCGATGAAGCTGTTGATTTGGCTTGCCGATACGGCATGCGAATAGCCGTCTGAAAGAACGGCGAACTGGTAGAAGGACTGCTCGCCGAAAGAGAAGTTGTCGGGGTCGAGGTATTCGAGAATCTGAGATTTGCTGTAGTTCTGATATCCGACGGACGCTTTTACTTCCAGGTTGGCCATCTTATCGAGCGTGATGCTGTAATCCCGATACGAAACGAGATCGCCCTCGGTTCCAAAGCCGAGCCGTGCTCGGATGAGCGAGCGGGTGGCATCGGTGATGCTGGCGTTTCCTCCGAAGAATTTGATGCTGGAGATCGAGCCTTTGTTTTCGGCCGCCATCTTTATCGTCGGGTTGTTCGATTTGGAGTTGACGAGCAGAAGGACGGATCCGCTCGTTCCCTGCACAGCGCTGCCCGCAAGCGCGTCATACGGTTTGTCACCGGAACTGAAGGCTGCTCCATCCCAAGTGAATCCCTGCGCGGGCGACGTCGCCCAGGCGGCGATATTGGCGCTTGCTTCGTAGCGGTCGGCTCCGCCCAGCCTCGTGACGTGGTTTTGCATCCCCGAAGACAAGGCGGAAACGCTTCCCATGAATGTCTGCGTTGCCTGCGACACGGAATCGAGCCCGCCGACGATGACGGTCTCCTTGAACATGCCCTTTTCACGGGCATCTTTGGTAAGCGTGCTTTTCTGGGCGGCGTTCAATGCGCCGTTGTTCACGAGGAAAATGGGAACGACGTCTCTGTGCGCCACGGGAGAGACGGAAAGGGCGTCGCTGAATCCGTTTCCCGATGCGATGATGACGCGGCTATCGGTCCACAGGCCCTTATCCAGGCCGTATTGGTAGATGTTCAGCTGAACCGCGTACCGATCGGCCCCGCCGAGCCTCTTTTCGACGGCAAACCCCTTGTTCTCAAGCTGGGTCAGCACGCTTTCGGAAACGGTGTTGGGGCCTCCGACAACGATGATTTTCGAGACGCCAAGCCGAGAGAGCGCATCGAGAGTGCACGAGGGAACGGAAGCGGCGTTCGTAAGGAGGATCGGGCACTTGAGCCCGCCGGCGAGACTGGTTGAGGAGAGGGCGTCCGCCCATCCTTCGCTGCCGGCGATGATGGCGTACTCGGAGGAGCCGTAGGCGTACAGGGCCTCCATCGCAGCTACTTCGAAGCGGTCGGCGCCTGAGAAGTACGTAATGGGATCGCTCGATGCGTTTAAGCTGAGGCTTCGCGCCGCAGGCTGCTCGTCTTCGCTGGGTATCTCGGCTAGAACGTCGGAGATTTCTTCATCGGTGATGGTGCTTGTTGCTAGAGGATTGCCGCCGTCATCGGGGTTCGGGGGGGGGTGGTTTCTGCGCCGTTGGTTTCTTGCGCTGCGGCGGAGTCCGTAGCGTCGGCGTCGGTTGCGGGGGAGTCCGCGGAAAGCGCTTCGTTTTCGGTGTCTGCCAAGGCAGAGGAGGATGCTGCGGGAACCAATGCAGCCGATAGGGTCAAGGCCAGGAAAACGGATATGAGGGGCTTGCTGCGTTTTGTCATGTCTGCTCCTTCTGATCGTGTGTCGGTTCGGATCCCGATCGCTTCGGCGTGCGCCCCTTGCCGCGAGCGAGCTGGGATGAGGCCATTATATAACACCATTGGTGATATTACCGAGAAGCTTATCGAACGGGTATCGGCTGAAAGGAGAATCACTGCTGCGCCGGTTCGGGCAGCAGCGACGATGCGAGGTTTCGGGGCTTTCTGCCGAATCGGCTATTCTTCTTCGGGAATCCATGATGCGCCGAACTCGGCGTCTTTGAACAGGGCTGCCAACCCCGTAATCTGCTTGAGGCGCAGGATCTCGTCTTTGTCCATGCCGAGGTGCTTCGATATCCATGCGTCTGAGCGGCCGAGCTCGTGGAGATCGGCGACGATCTTGCTCATGAGGTCGACGTTGTGGGATCCCCGTGCGCGGTTGTGCCTGATCGTCGATGCCATGCGGCAGTCGAGCGGCTTGTCGATCACGGATACCGGCAGCATGCCGCTCTCCCGTTCGCGAATGTCGGGGTGCTCGAGCATAACGCGGTAGCGGTGGAATCCGTCCACGATCACGTATTCGTCGCCCGTTTCGTCGAAGTAGCACACGATGGGCATGGTGTAGCCGTCTTCCCTGATGCTGTCGTAAAGCAGATCGAGTTCGGGTGGAGCCACCGAGTTCGGGTTGTACGAATTCGGCTTCACCTTTTCGATCGGTACGGCGATTACGTTGTATACAGGGCTTCTAGGCTCCATTCTCTCCTCGCTTTCCGATTACCGCCCGGTACTCGCGCTTGAGAGCATCGACGCGCCTTTGCTGCTCGCGCGTTAGCCCGAATCCCATGAAGCGGCAGTTGTGGTCGTTCTTCAGGATGCAGTAGCACATTCTCTTCCAGCTGGGGATGTCTTTGGTGCTCTTCACGTCGTCGGTGTGGTCGGGAAGGTCGCCCTCGAACACGATGCGGGAATTCTTGCGAAGGGTATAGTTGGAAACGCCGTTGCGCCTTATGCGGTAGCCGCGCTCCAAGAGCTCGGATATGACCTCTTCGCTTAGGCCTCCGCCTGTTTCGTACCAGAACTCGATCGAGGTTTTGAACTTGCGCACGTAGCTTTCGCGCAGCTGGCAGGGGAGCGTTTCGAGCAGGAAGAACGTGAACGATTTCCACGTGTGTCCTTCGGGGAGTTCCAGGTTTCGATATCCCATGGCCTTGGTGCGGCAGTAGATTGCGCCGAAGTTCGCACCCTGCACGCGTCCGACGAGCTTGGCCCATATTTCGGGATCGATCACACGGTAGAGGTTGAGGCTGTCCTTCGCCGAATCTCCGAAGGGGGAGGCGACCCGCATTTGATCGGGCGAGAGGCCCGCCATGTGATACAGGTCGTAAAGGCGGTTGTAGTCGTATCCGAAGAGCGCGTTTGCGTGCCAGACGTCGGACACCGACCAATCGTAAAGGGGGCTTGCGGCCCAAACGCCCTTGAATTGCGAAGTGATCCAGCATTTCCCTTCGTAGCCATGGCGCTTGTTGAGTATTCCGCTGTAGCGGTGCAGCGATTCGTCGGCGCGGATCCCGAGCAGGCAGACCGTTTTTCCGCCGCCGTGCGCCATCCGGTACCACCTTCCAAACTGCTTGGCAAGATCTTCTTGGTGCATCCTGTAGCGGTAGGTTTCGATAGGGTTCTTTTCGAGGTTGACGACGTAAGGGCGTTCGGGCATGGGACGGACCCATGCGTCTTCCTTCTCGTCGTCCCACGGATACCAGAACATCTCGTAGCTGCTGAGGGCGGTTCTCGTGGCCATGGGCAGGCACACCCAGTAGGGTTCCGTTTCTCCTTCGATTCTGTCGAAGGTGCGTTCGACGTACTCGGTCGTGGCCGAGTACTGCGCTTCGAAATCCTGATGGAACACGCCGACGATCTTGTTGGGGAAGTGTTTGTTTCTGAAGTCGAGCACCAGGTTGAGCAGAAGGCCGCTGTCCTTGCCTCCCGAGAATGATACGAACACGTTGTCGAACTCTTCGAACACGAACCGAAGACGGTCCTGCAGCGCTTCGAAAACGTTTTGTTCGGTGTATCTTCTGATCATATGGTTGATGCCCGTTGGATGCCGTTTGCGGCTTGCGCGCCGTATTCGCGAAAGCTCCCTTAATGATTAACATAAAACGGCTCTGCTTGCCAGTAAAGCTGACCTATCGGCATAGAATGCCTATCGGGAAGGGCGGTTGGCGATTGGGTGCGCTGAAAACGGAGGTTTGGGATGGGTTGTGCGGGAGAGGATCTTGCGGAAGCCAAGAGGCGAATCGATTCGACGCTGCGCCTGAAAAACGAACAAGTCTTGACAAACATCGGGGGGGGGTATCATTGCCAACTAGAAGTTTAAGCTGTTTGGTTATAGAATGCATCAATCCATGCAAACCCGCCGAAAGGCGGCGACGCAAAGCTACAGGGGCCACACCATGTAGGCGGCCAGCCAGTTGCAGATCGATGGATGCGCGGAGCGCCTCCTTTCCCGTATCGAACTGAAACAAGACCGGTCGAGGCTACAGGTTTCGGCCGTTTTGTTTTTCGGGACGTCGATGCGGGATGAGCGGAAAGGAGCCGGGATGGCGCAAGCAAGGCAAACCTCTCTTGATGCAAAGGGGGCGAGATCGAAGAGGCTGTTCTCTGCTTTCATGGCGTTCGTCATGGCGGCAACGCTCATGATCCCCTCTGCGGCGTGGGGCGACGAGGCGGATGCAGCACCGCCGTATTCTCAGACAGATCAGGTTGAAGCACGATCCGGGAGCGCGGAGGACCTCGGTCAGAACTTTGAAGACGAAGCGGCTCCTTCCGAGGAAGCCGCAGGGCAAGAATCCCCATTCGGCTCTCGCTCGGCGAAGGCGACCGAGGGTACAGCCGATGCGGAGCCGAATCGGGCGGCAGGCCTTTCTGCCGCAGGCGATCCGATCGAAGTCGATACGCTTGAAGCTTTGACCGACGCGCTATCGAGTGCTTCTCAGGGCCAGGCGGTAAAGCTTGTCGCGGATATCGATGCGGGGGTGATCTCTCCAGGCGAATCCGAAGTTGCCGCAGTCTCTGTGGAGGCGGGCCAGGACGTCGTTCTCGATTTGAACGGGCACAGCATCAAGGCATCGCTGGATACCAACGGGAACAACTACAGCAAAGCCCATGTTTTGCTGAATCGCGGCACTCTGACCATTCAGGATGGAAGCGAGGCCGGTGCGGGCGAGATAGCGAACTATAACGAAGCCTCCAATGCTTGCACGCGCACGGTGAAAAACGCAGAGGGTGCCGAGCTTGCCGTTACGGGCGGCAAGATTTCGAGTGCGAGCGCGGTCGGTCTTTTGAATCTGGGCACGTGCGCGCTTTCGGGCTCTGCCTCGATCGTATCGAGCAAAGCCGGCTACTCCGGCGGATGGGACAATGCTTGCGCGGCTATCGAGAACCGGACGAACGGCTGCATGACCATCGAGGACGGTACGTACACGAGCGTTTCCGAATCAGCCTTGTTCTGCGATAGCCCGTCGGCACCGGTTTCGATTTCCGGCGGCACGTTCGTCGGCAATGCGACGTACGGAGCAATGAACGGCACCGCGATTTCGGACGCCGTCACCGTGACGGGAGGTACGTTTTCGAGCGATCCGACGCAATGCGTCGACCTGTCAACCTGTGTGGTAGCCCAAGAGGGCGATTTCTTCGTGGTCAGCAGGGCGGAGGCTCCAGTCGATCTTGCGATAGATTCCGAAAGCGCGCTGAAGGAAGCTTTGGACAACGCCGATGCAGCGCATCCGAAGAATCTCATTTTGAGCGGGGACATCGTTCTCGGCTCAAGTGCGATTCTGCCCTCTACGTGGACGATCGTCGTTTCGAACGGATCCAGCCTCACAATTGCGTCCGAGGCTGTTCTGTTCCAGGATGGGCGCATATCGAACGAGGGAACCTTGGTAGTGAACGGGTTTTTGACCAACCCGGAAAACCTGACGGGCTCGATAGCGAATATGCCCGAGGTGTCTGCCGATGGCTCCTATCTCGTCGATACTCCGATGGCCCTTCAATGGTTGAAGGTGCTGCTTGAAGCGGAGGGTCAATCCGGCATCACGAACATTTCTTTTGCGGACGACATCGTCATGCCCGAAGGCGTTGCGTTCGAGAGCCTCGGGAGGGCATCGAACATCGTCATCGATGGTCGCGATCATGCTGTTGCGGGGCTTGCGCTGGGCAAGGCGAGCGGATACGTGGGTTTGTTCAACGAGCTGTACGGCGCTACCGTCAAGAACCTGACTCTTGCCGAGTGCGATTACAGCACGTCGAGCGGATACATAGGGTCGCTGGCCGGCTACTCGGAAAGCACAGTCTACGAAAACGTTAGCGTGAGCGGCTCGGTAGTCGCGACAGGCGCGTCGTATGGGGTCGGCGGCATCGTGGGCGGCGTTAAGAACACGAATGCAGAAGACGAGACTCTTTTCGTGAACTGCAAGATCGGCGCTCAGATTGGCGGATCTGCCGCCTACAACGTCGGCAGCATGTTCGGTACCGCATCTGGCGCTACCGGGACAATCGGAATCTACAACTGCTCCAATTCGGGAGCCATAACCGCCAAGGGGTCCGTCGGCTACGTATTCGGTTTCGGGTATCTTGAAAGCGCTGCCACTCTCGATATCATCGGGTTCTCCAATACGGGAACCGTGAACGGGGGCGAGGGAACCATAAGCAGCGCCGCAGGCAGCGGCTATGCGTACCAGACCGAGCACAGCGATGGCGCGCTTTACACGGCGGTACGGGCAGACGATGGAACCTGGTTCGCCGACAGCGTATACGGCTCGATAACCGCGACGACGGCTGACGGTGGGGAAATCGGAACGTTCGACGAGATGAAAGACGCTCTCGAGGCGGTCAAGGATCACTCGGGCGCGAAGATAGAATGCGAACCCGGAAAGCTTATCGTTATGGGGTCGAATCATCCGAGCGTCTATCGGTCTTTGACCATCGAGGGCAACGGCGCTACGCTGATCTGCACTAAAGCGGCTCCTGAGGGCGAAGCGACATTCTCGATCGAATCGTACGCAAGCTTGCTTGAAGATACGACGCTCACCATCTCGAATCTGAAAAACGCGACGGTTTGGGGTCAGCGCGGCGGCACCTACGGAACGGACAAGACGTTCACCCTCAAGATGGATAATTGCGACAGCGTCGAGGGCTTCACGGGGCAGCGCGTGTACATCAGCGGAGCGGCGGGCGTCAACAACTATGAACTGACGAACTGCGATTTTGCCGGTGCGGCATGCGCTGTGTACAGCAACGCAGCCGGTTCCATCGTTATCGATGGCTGCACGTTTGCCAACAACCTTGCCGGTGCAGTGAACGTCAAGCTCAAGGCGAACGAGGGGTCGCTTGCGGTCGATATCAAAAACACCGCCTTCACGGACTGCGGCATAGGCGACGAGAACAGCGTGCTGTACGCCGCTCCCGTCCGCTATACCGCCGAAGGCGATGCGAGCCTGACAGGAAGCGTTGCCGATTGTTCGTTCTCGTATTCCGAGGGCGTCGCACCGGCCAACGGCGACATCCTGATCGGCGAAGGCCGCGCTAACGAAACGTCCAAGCTTATCACCGTAACCGTTTCGGGGACTGCAGCCAACGCCCAGATCCACTATCCGGGCGACCGTCTTGACGCCGCTACCAACACCGGTCGCGCGATTGCGGTTGAGGCTGACGAGACCGCCGTGCTCACCAATGCCATTGCCCAGGTTGGCGGTAGCAAGTATGCGAGTCTCGATGACGCGGTTGCTGCGGCGCAGCCGGCGGAAACCGTGACGCTGCTCGATGACTTCTCGCAGGCAAGCGGCATTATCGTCGACAAAGATGTAACGATCGACCTGAACCAGAAGACCTTCACCGTTACCGATGGCAGCAACATCAACAACCGTGGAATAATGCTGAAATCGGGTCATCTCACCATCGTCAACGGAACCATGATCGCCGATGGGAAAGCGATCGATCTTTCGAAGAGCGGCGCCGATGCGGGCACCGGCCTCTATGGCATGTTGCGTGCCGAGGGCGGCGAGCTCGACATGGAGAACGTGACGCTTGAAAATAGCCGTCCATGGGGTCTGAACGTGAAGCTCACGGGGCCTTGTACGGCGCGCCTCAAGAACGTAACCGTCGACTCCGAGTACGGCGGCGGCATCGAAGTGGCCCACGCCGATGCGGAAGCGGTGCTTGAGGATTGCACGTTCATGCAGAAGGGGTATTTCGATTGGACGAGCACCTGCGTGAGCGTAAGCACGGGGGGCACGGTTACCGTGAAAGGGGGCACCTACGTATCGGAAGACGGTTATGCGCTCTACGTGTTCTCTTCGGGCGGAACCCTCATTGTCGACGACGGGGTGTTCCAGGGTGCCAAGGCCGTGCTGAAAGCGGATCTTGACTCTTCGTCGTATCCCGACAACACGCTGAGGGTTGCTCTTAACAATGGAGAGTTCCAGGGCGCTATCAGCCAGAGCGGCGATGCCGAGAAGGTATCCGTAGAGGTGTCCGGAGGCTACTATACGGTTGACCCCGCAGCTTATCTCGTCGACAAAAAGACGGTTTTGCCAAGCGACAAAGCCGAATATCAATACATGGTTAGCGAGAGCAAGGCGGCAACCGATGCCAAGCCCGTTGTCGTGGAGCCGGAAGTGAAGATCGAAAACGAGGAGGCTCTCGGCGACAAGAAGGACGAGATCGTCGAAAGCGTGGCGAAGGCGGAAGTGGCGGGGCTGAACGCTCATGCGAACGCCGCCGTTGAAGAGCTGACCCCCGATGCGGTTGCGGAGGCGGAACAGGCTTTGAAAGACGCCATCTCCCCCGATGCCACCGCGCCGATCACGGTGTACGTTCAGGCGTATTTGGAAATTGCCGCGAAGGCGTATACCGAAGAGGGCGGCGCGAAATCGCTCGCTCTCGACATAACGCCGAAAACACGCGTCGTCGCAACGACGGCAGGCAGCGTTGACGATATCGTGTTCGATGATTCGGGGAGGAACGCCGTTGTCGTCGGCGAGCCTGTTCCGGTTGAGGTGACAACGCAGACAACCGTATCGGTGCCGCTTCCTGCAGGCTTTGTCAGCACGACGGATGACCCGGTATTCGCAAGGCACGTCAAAGACGATGGAAGCACCTACATTTACACGGCTGCGCTCAGCCAGGGTTCTGACGGCAAATTCATCGCTTCGTTTGCGAACCCTCATGGATTCAGCGAAATCACGCTGATGACGAGCAACGACAGTGTTGCTACGACCGATGGCATCGGGTACGAAACGCTTCAGGCCGCCATTGATAACGTTAAGGACGGCGGGACGATCGAACTTCAGAAGGACGCAGCCGATGCAGTAATCGATCGCGCCGTTTCGTTCACGCTCGATGCGAAAGGCTTCGCCGTCGGCTCGATCACGGCAGCTGCGGGCTACGTGCTAGACGTCCAAGGCGATGTGTATACGGTTACCCAGGCGATTGCCGTAACGGGTATCGTGCTCGATCAAACCGCCCTGTCCCTTGAAATCGGAGCCGCGGCAACGCTCAAGGCAACGGTTTCGCCTGCCGAAGCAACCGATCCTTCGGTGACGTGGAAATCGTCGGATGAGGCGATCGCAACGGTCAAGGACGGTGTCGTTACCGCCGTTGCCGAAGGCAAAGCAACGATCACGGCTGCAGCGGGCGGCAAGAGCGCCGAGTGCGAAGTGACCGTCAAAGCAAAACAAGACGAGCCCGGGACCACAAGCGTTAACCGCCTCGGCGGCGCCGACCGCTACGCCACCATGGCCCTTGTCTCGAAGGCCGCGTTCCCCGACGACGGCTCCTGCCCGACGGTCGTCGTGGCCCGCGGCGACAACTTCCCCGACGCGCTTGCGGCCGCGAGCCTCGCGGGTGCGACGGGCGGCCAGGTTCTCCTCACCGAGACTTCTTCGCTTACGGCCGAGACCAGATCCGAGATCGAGCGCCTCGGGGCGACGAAGGCCTACGTGATCGGCGACGAGTGGTCGGTCTCCAAGCGCACGTTTAGCGAGATCGAGGCGATCACGGGCGACGCGGTTCGCCTGGGAGGCGCCGATCGTCTCGAGACCGCGGTCAGGATTTACGAGGCCGGCGAAGGCGGCTGGGGCTCGACCGCGATCGTCGCCACTGGCAAGAAGGCGGCCGACTCGCTCTCCATCTCGACGGTGGCCTATGCACTGAAGGCCCCGGTCTTTCTGGCCGACGATTCGGGCGCGCTTCCGCAGGCTGCCCTCGACGCCATCAAGGGCGGCGGTTTCACCAACGCGATCGTGCTCGGAGACGGTTGGTCGGTCTCCGAAGAGGCCTTCGAAGCAGTGAAGTCCCTGGTAGGTTCCGTCGAGCGCATCGGAGGCGCGGATCGCTACATTACCTCTCAGCGCATTGCCGAATGGGCGCTCGACCATGGATTCGCATGTAGGAACGTGGCGATCACTGCGGGACGCGACGGCAAGTACGCCGACGCGCTCGTGGCTTCCGCCTTCGGCGGCAAAAACCTCTCTCCGCTTTTGCTCGTAGACGAGGGAGACGGCGCCGATGTGTGCATCTCAAAGGTGCTCGCATCGCACGCCGGCGAGATTGAGAACGCCTACGTGCTCGGCGACGAGTGGACCGTTTCCGAGGCGCTTTTCGCAGCCATCGAAAAGGCGCTTGCGTAAAGCGTTTTTTTCGAAGCGATTTCATGCTGCTCGAGGCCCCTGGCATGCTTGCCGGGGGCCTCGGCAATTTCATAGCTGGCAGGATCTGGTCGGGAGGCGAATCCCGTTGGGAATCGGTTGCGCGTCTTCGCCTGGGAGCCCTGTGGTATCCTATATCTGTAGGATACGAGAGACGGGGAGATGCACCGAAGTGTTCGATACGCTGAAAATCGACGAGAAATCGGGCGTTCCCGTATGGGTGCAGATTCGCAACCATATGTACTTCCTCATTAAATCTGGTCAGCTCAAGCCCGGCGACGTGTTGCCTACGGTGCGCAATTTGGCCGTGCAGCTGGGTGTGAACTACAACACGGTACACAAGGTGTATCAAGATCTTGAGGCCGACGGCCTCATCAATTCCGGTCGCGGCAAGCGCTCGACCATTGCCGATATCGATCACGGTTCGATCGAGGCGCCGGGCTCTCCGGTGGACATGGTGATCGATGAGCTTTTGCGCGTGGCCAGAGAATGCAATGTCTCCAGGGAAGATTTGGAAATGAGGTTGCGCGAGCGTTTGTCTGAATGGACTGCGTAGCGCCGCTTGAGGGGAAGGGCCTTTATGGGAAACGAAGCCGAGGCTAAGAAATCGTACTTCGACGAGGATGAAAGCGAGCTGGCGAGCGGAGCGTTCGTCGGCGCCGATACGAGTTTCGACCAAGAGGTCACCAGCCGTTCGGGCGCAGTGGCATTGCGGTGGATCATTTCGCTTGCGGTGTTCGCGGCATGCGAGCTTGCAGCTTGGGCGCTTGCCTCGGTGGTCGTTGCCGTTGCGGGAGCCATCGCCGCGGCGCTGCTGTTCAGCTGCATGCATGTGGTTATGGAATGGGAGCGCGCGGTGGTTATGCGTCTGGGTAAGTTCAACCGCGTGGCGGGGCCGGGCTTGGTGTTTATGATTCCGCTGGTTGAATACGCGGCGTCTACGGTTGACATGCGCATGCGTTCCACGGCGTTCAAAGCCGAGCATGTGCTCACTGCTGATCTTGTGCCAGTGAACGTAGATGCCGTGTTGTTTTGGACGGTATGGGATGCGGGCACGGCATGCACCGAGGTGAAAAACTACGCGAACATGGTGTACTGGGTGGCGCAAACCACGTTGCGTGACGTGATGGGCGGTGTGGCCATCGCCCAGTTGAGCACAAGGCGCACCCAGATCGACCAGGAGGTGGCTGACATTCTTGAGCGCAAGACGCGCGAATGGGGGGTTACCGTAACATCGGTGGAGATTCGCGACATCGAGATTCCCGGTGATCTGCAAGAAGCCTTATCCGCCGAGGCCCGAGCTGAGCGCGAGTACAATGCGCGCATAATACTAGCTGAGGTGGAAAAGGAAGTATCCGAGATGTTCGTGGACGCCGCCCGCACCTATGGGCGTGAAGACGCGGCGTTGCAGCTGCGCGCGATGAGCTTCGTTTCGGAAAGCGTGAAGGAAAAAGGCGGTCTTGTGGTGGTGCCAAGCGCTCTATCAGAGGCTTTCGAGGGCCTGGAGAAGATCGCGAGGGGGTAGGGCTCGGCATATAGTCGAATGCGAAGGAGTCCTCGTGCGCTGCGAGGGTCCCTTGGCGTGCAGTGCATTGGCTATTGGCAAAGCTGGGACCAGGCCGATGCAGAAGAGCGGTTCGTATGCCTCAAGCGAGGAAATCTCGATACGTTAGTCGTTTCGTTGATGCGCAATGCTTTGCACATGCGCCGAGCGTCTTTCGCTTCGGTTGGGCCAGGAGGCGAAAGCATCTTTTTCGGTTGGGCGGGTGCGACGGATGGTTCTTCGGTCGTGCACATCCGTCCCTTGATTATCCGTTGCGGTCGATAGCGCAACGGACGGCAATTTGCCGTTTCTTATTATCCTTCAAAAAGTATCATAGTATAATACGATAAGTATCGTATATTTGTATGATATATGATACTATGCGGAAAACGGGTGATGGCCGGGCAGTGCTTCCGGTTCCGATGCCCAGGGGAATTTCAAACGGAAGAAAGGAGAGGGCGATGGCGATGCGAAAACCGGCCATATGGGGTGCCGCACTCTGCTGCTGCGCTTTGGGAGCCTCCCTCGTCGCATGCGTTCCCGCAGTGGAGCAAGAGACGACTGATGCGCCGCAAAACGGTGCGGTCGAACTTACGGGAGGCGAGAAATCCGCTGCAAGCTTGGAGGAAATCCAGAAAGAGATGACCGGCCTCTGCGAGGATTACGCTCCAACGGTGGAGACGCTTGAGGACGGCCGTCAAGTGCAGAAGGTTCCAAGCGATGCCGGTGGAAGTGCGTTTTGGGCGTTTCCGAGCGCATACAACGTCTACTACCTCGATGCCGAAAACCGCGGCTGCGAATCGTGCCATCAAGATGGCCTCGTCGATGTTTTGGACAAGCTTCCAACCCGCCATTGGGATATCGAAAACGGGCTGAACACCAATACCGATGTCACGGATTGCCTGCTATGCCACAATGAAACCACGGGTGAGACGCTTGCGGGTCCGTATCAGTTCGGCAATCTCATCCACGGTATCCACGGCAAGGATTCCTTCAAGGGCGACTGCATGACCTGTCATGCCGTCACCTCGGACGGTACGGGCATGCAGCTGTGGGAAGAGGCCAAGTACGATGCGTTCAACGGCATGGTCGATGTGGCGGACGTTCAGGGTGAATTCGCTTACGACCAGGATACCCTTGCGGGCGATACCGTCGAGATGACGAAGTATGCCGGACCCAACAGCGAGCCCTTGGACAAAGCCTACCAAGAAGAGCCTGTCGATACGTCCGAATATGAGGACTGGTCCATTGCCGTTACGGGCATGCTGGACAATCCGAGGGAGTGGACGCTGGCCGAGTTGATCGAGAGCGCTCCCAGCGAAACGACCGTCAGCACCATGCAGTGCAACATTAGCGGCGCTGGCGGCGAGTGGATCGTCAACGCCGAAGTGAAGGGCATTCCCATCAAGTGGATCCTCGAACAGGCGGGCGTGCAAGAAGGAGCTACGACCATCACCGCCCACGATGCCGAAGGTTGGGGAACCAACGGTCCTACCGGTTACGGTAGCGGTACGTCCATCGAGGATTGCCTTGAATCGGGCGGCCTGCTCATCTACGAGATCAACGGGCGTCCGCTTACGCGCGCCGAAGGTTTTCCCTGCCGCATGTGGTGGCCTGGGCACGCCATTTCGAACAGCGGGCGTTGGGTGAGTGAGATTTACATCTCCGATGACGAGTATCATCTCAACGACGGCATGGGCTTGGAGAGCGAGCCGACTGCAATCGGACATTGGCATCCCGCCAAGGAAACCGATGCCGGATTCGGCAACAAACCCGTTACGGGCATTATGGGTACCCCGGAAGGACTGATTATCACCCCTGGCGAGGAATACGAGTTCGAGGGCTATGCCTACGCCATGGACGAGCAGGTCACCTCGGTCGAGTTCTCGATGGATGGCGGCAAGACGTGGACGAGCTTCGATACGTCCGATTCCGATAAGTACCGCTGGGTGTACTGGCACTTTACTTGGACGGCTCCTGAGCAGACGGGCGGTTATCTGCTTCAGGTCCGTGCGACCACCGACCAGGGTCGCGTGAGCTACGAGCCCGATAAGGTCATGGTCAACGTCAAACAGATGTCTTAAGCATACGGTCCGAAAGCCCGCGAGGGCGGGCTTTCGGCAAGGAGGTAGAGAATGGATGCCTTGAAAAAGACGCTTGCCATGGGGGCAAGCTCGATACTGGCGGTTACGGGCATGGGCGGCGTTGCACTGGCCGCCACCGCTTCGACCGAAGCGCAGCCTGTATCCGATCCTCAGGCCGCGGAGTGGCAGGAGGGCGGTTCCGTCAACGATTTCATCGTGCGTATGGACAAAGTGGGGGGCGAGTTTTCCTTCACTCAATCCAAGGTGACGTCAACCGATGACATCAAAAGGAACCTGGGCGAGGCTTCGGCCTATTTGTGCGGCGCAAACCCGATGGGCGACGGGAAGGCCGTTGCAATAGAGGACTGGTCGATTGCCGTGCAGGGCGATGTCGAAAACGCGTACACGGCAACGTTCGGGGAACTTTCCGAGAAGGAAGAGCTTCAAAACGTGGTCATGGGCTGCTCGTGCGCTGGCAACCCCTCTGACGGGCGTGCTGTCGCCAATGCCGAAGTCACGGGCATTTCTGCGTTGAAGATCATCGAGCTGGCTCAGCCTTCCGCCGATGTGAATACGGTCGTATTTGCTTCGTCCGATGGTTACGAGGTAGCGCTGCCGCTGGACTATCTCAGAATGCGCTACTGCCCGTTGGTGTTCGACGTGAACGGCTCACCGATCGCCGATGTGATGGGCGGCGTGAACCAGCTGTGGCTGGGCTCCACCGCGGCGAGCTATTTTGCTCGCGACATAGTGAGCATCACGCTTGAAGAGCGCGAAACGCCACCGGCGAACCCTCATTCCGATGAGGCGCGTGCGGCGTATCAGAGCCTGCCGAACGTAGGCGTACTGCTCGGAGGAGAAGTTCGATGATTCCCCCAGTGCAAGGCACGGCAGGCCAGGTTCTGCGGTTGAGCGGTACGGCGTACGACTTCGGGCATCGTATTGCGGCAGTCCAGTTTTCGCTTGATGAAGGCGAGCACTGGACCACGCGCCCGACCGAAGGCACGAACGATTACCAAAACGTGATGTGGACGCTTGATTTCACGCCGCCGCGAGCGGGCGCGTACCGTATGCACGTGCGCTCGGTTAACGAGCGCGGCGAAGTGAGTCCGCAGCCCGCCCTTGTCGAGCTGGACATACGGTAGGAAGGGGAAGACATGCGACAAACCGTGGATGTTTCGCGCAGGACGCTTGTGAAAGGCGCTTTTGCATTAGGCGCTTCGGCGGTCATCGTGGGTGGCATCATGGCTCCCCGTCGTGCAACGGCAAGCGACGACGCATCGGTGGCCGACGAGGCGAACGCCGGTGTGCAGTATGGCTTTCTCGTTGATGCATCAAGGTGCGTGAACTGCGAGAAGTGCATTGATGCGTGCCGCCAGCAGAATGGCTTATCGGACGAAACGCCCGACCGTCGCCGCATCACGGTGATCGTCAATGCGAAGCGCGAAAAGGTGAGCGTATCCACATCGTGCATGCATTGCGCTCAGCCCAGTTGCGAACGCGTGTGCCCGGCGGGCGCTATTTCGAAGGGAGCGTGCGGCATTGTCTCGGTGGATCAAAGCAGCTGTATCGGCTGCAAGTATTGTTACCAGGCATGCCCTTACGACGTGCCGCGCTACAATGCGGAAACCATGGACAAGTGCGACTGCTGTCTGGGTGCGGGCATTGAGCCAGGCGATACGCCGTATTGCGTGCAGGCGTGCATTTTCAACGCGTTGAAGTACGGCCCCATAGAGGAGCTGAAGGAGCAGGCGCCCGATGCGGTGGTCCTTGCGTCCGCCAATGATCCGTCGTGTCTGATTCGCGGATAGCCGCGCAGCGAAAGAGGAGGTGATTTCATGCTTCAAACAATTTGGGGATGGCAACCAGCGCTCTATCTGTTCTTGGGCGGCATGGGCGCCGGCACGTTCGTCATGGCGGCGGTGCTCTATCTCATCGACCGCAAGCGCCATGGTCTGATTATCTGCGCGTCTATGTGGGCTGCCGTGGCAAGCCTCGGCGTGGGTTTGCTGTTGTTGCTTTCCGAGCTTACCCAACCGTTGCGCGGTATGATGATGTGGAGCGCGTTTGACCACTTCACGTCGTGGATGACCTATGGTGCATGGGGCGCATTCGGCGCGCTGGTCGTGTTCGGCGTATCAGCCCTTTTGGCTACGCCACCCATCGTGAAGAGGCTTTCGTCGAAAGAGACGTGGTACGCCAAGCATGGCGGATCCGTGCGTCGCGTGCTCGCCGTCGCGGGCATCGCGCTCGGTGCGTTCGTGGCGGTATACACGGGCATGTTGCTTATGAGTTCGGGCGGGGTGCCGCTGTGGGATACGTGGCTTCTGCCGTGTTTGTTCACGGTGTCGGCGTTCGACACCGGCGTTGCACTTGTCGAACTCATTTCGGTGGTCGTCTCGAAAAAGGAGCGTATCGCCCATAAGGCGCAAACGCTCATGGAACGCATCGTCATCGTGCTCGTGCTGCTCGAGCTCGCGGTGCTTGCAGCGTTCTTTTCCGCGATGCTCGGCGCCGATACCGCCACGGCTTTGGGCGCCACAGCTGCTCAGTCGGCTGAAATGCTGACCGCTGGCGTGCTTGCTCCGTACTTCTGGGGCATGGTGGTGGTATGCGGTTTAGCGCTGCCGCTGATCATGGCTGTTATCGGTCTCGCATCCAAGAAGAAAGACGTGCGTGCGGCAACGGCCATCGGCGCCATCGGCGCGCTCGTCGGCGGGTGCGAGTTGCGCTTTCTCATCCTTGCCGCCGGGTTGCACGCCAATCTGGCGGCAGCTGCCCTTATGGCGGTGGCTGGATAGCGAAGCTCACATTGTTTTCAAAAGCGGGCCTCTGGCCCGCTTTTTTTGCGTCCTGTTCGCCCTGGCCGGGTGCGAAGGTGCCGAGCGGGAAGCGGGCTCGGGTTCAGTCGGGAAGACCGCTTTGCAATGCAGTCTACTTTACAATGTAAAGAAAAGGCGCTACTATTTGCTTTACGTTGTAAAGTAAGAAAGAGCTACCAAGGAGGAGCAATGGGAGGAAAGGAATTTTCCAGACGAGATTTCCTGCGAGGTGCGGGAGCCGTCGGGCTTGCTTCGGGTGCGCTTGGCGTATTCGGAACCACGGGTTTTGCGTTTGCGGATGATGCGGCGTCACCCGAAGAGGCTGCCAGCATCTATCAAACCATCATCCCAGGCGAAACGACCCTTTTGCCTCTTAAGAAGGCAGAGTGTCCGGGCCCTCGCGGCCCGATCGCCTACGAGGACCGCGAAATCGCGGCATCCGAGATCTCGTCGACCGAAGAGTGCGATGTGCTTGTTGTCGGGGCGGGCATCGCGGGGTTGACCGCCGCGCTGAAGGCGGCAGAAGAGGGTGCTCGGGTGATGTGCATCGAGAAGATGACCAAGGGTCGCGGTTGCTTCGAATGCTTCGGCGCCTACAACGCCCAAGCTCAAAAAGATGCCGGGGTGGAAGTGGATCCCGCCCAGCTGCTTGATGAGATATACCGTTCTGCGTATTGGCGCACGCGTCCCGAGCCGGCGCGCACCTACGTGTTCCATTCAGGTGAAGCGACCGACTTTTGGCAGCAGATGCTCGACAAAGGCGAAAACGGCTTTGTCATCACAAAGGTGGAACAGGCGCCGAACACCAACGGCATGCCGCTCATCGATTCCGAACTCGGATTCTACGACAGTCCTTCGCTTCCGCCCGATGCGGGTGTGCGCTCCGGTCTTTCGGGCATTTACGTCTGTCGCGAGATGGCGGAGGTTGCAAACCAATACGACAACCTCGACATCCGCTACAGCACTCCCGCCGTCCAGCTCACGCGTGATGGAAGCGGGCGCATCACGGGAGCCGTTGCGAAAGCAGGAGAGGAATACGTTCAGATCAACGCGGCAAAAGGCGTTATTCTTGCAACGGGGAGCTACGATGCCAATCCCGAAATGATGCAGGCGTGGGTTCGTCCTGAAGATTATGCGACATCGAGCTGGTGGAATCCCGGCTGGGGAACGACGGGCGACGGGCATATGATGGGACTCAAGGTGGGCGCGAACATGGATTCGCTGCCTCATCCGGTCATGAACTTCCGCTGGGGCAATCCCGATTCCTTCTACGATGCGCGCGTATGGACGGCGATCTGGCTTGCCATCAACGTCAACGCAAAGGGCATGCGCTACGTCAACGAAGATCTGCCGTTCCAAGCCGTGTCGAACGCGCAGAACGCGCAACCCGGCTTCGGTGCGAATTGTTGGCAGATCTTCGACGATGGCATGCTCGGCGCCAGCGAAGAGGAAATCGCAGGGGCAAAAGAGGCCATGGACGAGTTCATCGAGAAGGGATGGGCGTTTTCGGCCTCCACCCCGCGCGAGCTTGCCGAAAAGTGCGGCATAGATCCCGACGGACTCGAAGAGACGATCGGGTTGTGGAACGGGTATTGGGATAGCAAGAAGGATATGGATTTCAACCGCTTCATGGAGTCGACGGCTCCGTTTGCCGGGCAAACGATCTATGCGCTTACCACGAACAGCTGCATCCTTGCCACAGGAGGCGGGCTGATGATCGATGGCAGCTGCCGGGTGCTCGATACCGAAGATAACGTCATCGAAGGGCTGTACGCTGTCGGCAACGTGTCGGGCAGCTTCTTTGCGGGCAACTACCCGCGCCATATTCCCGGAACATCGATCGGCCGTGCGGTCACCTTCGGGTTCGTTGCCGCCGAACATGCCGTGAAAGGAGCGTAACCCATGCAAAACGTTAAGCGATATCCCTTTGCGGCCCTTGCGATAGCCGCACTCGTGCTTTGTCTGTGCTTCGGCCTTGTCGCGTGCGCGCCGCAGGCGACCGAGCAGTCGTCTTCGCCTTCTTCCGGGTCGTCTTCGGCTGCGACGACGGGGGTTGCGGGCGAATACGTTTCTGACGAGCAGTGCCTGAGCTGTCATGGCGGCACGTACGACGCGCTTGCCGAAACCACGGCAGGCTTGGGCGATTGGAATCCGCACGATCCCATTCACGGCGGTTACAATTCCTGCCAGAACTGCCACGCCAAGGACAAGGAGATAACCGACAACTATTGCGAGCATTGCCATTCCTATGCGCCGTCGCAGGAGGCAGCCGCATAAGTGCCAAGCCGCGCTGCCTTGCTGCAGTCTTCTTCCTCGGCTCGGTGAGTTTTCTTCCAAGGCCGGCGCGCATCGATTGCGCGCCGGCCTTCCTGCGCGGTGCCCATGCGCGGCGGCGATGCTTGGATTTCGTGTGGTTCGGCGTGAGGAAGGAGCGCCTCGCGTATACTTTTCGAAACGATATCGAACGAACGACGCGTTGCACGAAAGCCGGTACCATGCCAGAAACGAAGCAGCAGAAACAACCGCTGAGCCGCGAGCTTATAGTCGATACCGCATTCCGCATGATCGACGAGAAGGGCTATCGCGCTTTTACGATGAGGGCTCTGGGGGCCGAACTGGGCGTTTCCGCCATGGCGTTCTACGCTCATTTCTCTTCCCGCGAAGAAATGCTTGCAGCCGTGTGCTCGAAATTCATGGATACGCTCGATACCGATCCGATTCCCGGGGAGCGATGGGACGATACGCTCAGGCGCACGATGCCCTCGCTTCGCAACGGGTATCTCAGGTATCCGAACATCGCTGAGATCAGCTTGGATGATTCGGTTGCTTGGCTCGGCTTGGCGAAGCATACTGAAAAGATCGTGAACCTTCATCTGTCCCAGGGCATGCCCGAAGACATTTTCAGGAAAGCGTGGGCGATGGTCGATGCTTTTTTGACGGGCTTTACGGGAAACGAAGCAGCCATGATCAGAAGTGCGACGCAGGATGATTTTCCCGACGAGGACTCTCTGCCCGAGTGGCAGCGCGTCGTGCGCTCGGCCTATACCGATGAATCTTTCGTCAATGGCATCGAGATCATCATCGAGGGGGTAAAGAGCATCGCCGCCCCCGATCCGTGCGAGTGGTATACGCCTCTTGGCGCTGCCGATGGCGGGGCGGGGCAAGGCGATACGGGCGAACCCCTGGCTAGCGAGGCCCGATGATGGCGAAAGACGGCGGCAAAGACAAACGGGATTCGGCGATGGCGAACGGCGTTGGACGGGAGGCCGTCAAACCTGCGGAGTCCCAAACGCCGCTTGCGGCGTCCCTCGATGCGGCGCGCAAGGCGGCGGCTTCAACGGCGGCGGTTTTGCGATCGCGAACCGATTGCGCCGATATCCGGCGCATCGGCATTCCCCGAGCTCTTCTCTACTATCGTTACGGCATTCTGTGGAAAACGTTTTTCGAGCAGCTTGGACGCGAAGTGGTGATCAGCGACGTTTCCGACAAGGATGTATTCGATGCGGGTGAGCGAGCTTCGGTTGACGAGTGCTGCCTGGCCTCGAAGCTCTATCTCGGTCACGTGCAAAGCCTTGAGGGGTCATGCGATGCCCTGTTCGTTCCCAGCTTGGTCAACAAGGGGCACCGGAAAGGGTACTGCACCAAGTATCAGGCGCTGCCCGATTTGGTGGCAAACACGTTTCCCGATGCGGGAGTGCGCATCGTTTCGCTGCTGGTTAACGAAACGGAAGAGAAGCTCGACGAGAAGAGCGCTTTCATAGCGCTTGGCCAGCGTTTCGGCGTGAGTGCGGCCGATGCGAAGAAAGCATATCGAGCGGCCCATGCCGCGCAGCAGCGCGCGGATCGCGTTGCTGCGCGAGCGCAGGAGCGGCGGATTGCGGAGATAGAGCAATCGCGCAAGCATGCAGGCGAGCGGGATGCCGACGGCGTGCCGTATTCTGGCGAGGCGGCGCCTTTGGCCATTCTGCTCGTTGCCCACCCCTACGTAGCGCACGATTCGTTTGTGAACGGCGGCATCGTCGATCTACTCGAAAGCATGGGTGCCGCCGTTCTCTATGCCGACGAAACCGATCATGCGAAAGCGCTCCACGAGAGCTTCGAGTTTTCCGAAACGCTGCCGTGGCTCGTCAATCGCGAACTGGTCGGTTCGATGACGCTTCTGCACGAACATGTCGATGGCATCGTGCTGGTAAGCGCGTTTCCGTGCGGCCCCGATTCCATGACCAACGATGCGGTGGCCCGCTGCATTCAGGGCAAGCCCATCCTCTCGCTTACCGTCGATGCCCAAAGCGGCACGGCGGGGCTCGAGACGCGCGTTGAAAGCTTCATCGATATCTTGCGCTACCAGCAAAGGGGAGGGTATCTCAATGGCTGAAAAGCTGCGGGCCGCACGCCAGGCGGCGGATTTCGCCTCAGACTCTGAAAAGATCGACGGGCATGCGGGGCTATCCGATGCCGTGGGCGCTTCGGTGCGCGGCGGTGATGCCGACGTGCGCAACGCGCGCATCTGGCTGCAGCTCGACAAGCTTCGCCCCCCAAAGCTCGTCGAGCCGCGCAAGCGGAAGAAAAAGGACCGCCACGCCCGCACGCGGGTTGCTTTTTTTCGCTACAGCTATTACGACATCGCGTTCAAATACTTTGTGGAACAAGTGCTCGACGCCGATTACGTCGCGCTTCCCGAACCGACGAAGCGCACGCTTGAGCAGGGGACGCGCAATTCGAACGATTTCGTGTGCGCGCCGTTCAAGCATATTCTCGGTGATTTCATCGATGCGCTCGAAGCGGGGGCCGATGTGCTCGTGCAGTTTGCGGGGCCGTGCAGGCTCGGCTACTACGGCGAGCTGCAGGAGTCGATTCTGCGCGATATGGGCTACGAATTCGAGATGCTCAACTTCGCCACGCTGACGGGAAAACCCTTAAACGAATACATCGGCGTGTGCAAGAAGAAGATCAACCCCGATCTTTCGGTGGCGCATGGCGTTCGATGCATGCTTGCGGTGTTCAAAATGATCGAAAACCTCGACGAGGCGAATGATTTCTATCTTGCCCATGCGGGCTTCGAGGTGGAACCCGGATCGTTCGATCGCGCGCTGGCCGCCTATCACGACGACATGCGCGCGGCGGTGACCGAGCGCGACATAGCCGATGCTCAGCGAAGAGGGCTCGATGCCATGAAAGCCGTTCCGATATCCAAGCCCGTTGATCCTGTGCGGGTTGGCATTGTGGGCGAATACTTCACGGCCGCCGATGCGGCAAGCAACCTCGGGGTCGAACGGAAGCTGCTGGGAATGGGGGTGGAGCTGCACCGCATGCTCAACATGACGAACCGCAACCTGCGTTACAACGAGAAGAATCTGCGCGCGGGAATTTCTGACTATGTGAAATTCGATATGGGCCCCACGTCGTCTATGACCATTGCGGCTGCCAAGCGATACGCGGAGGAAGGGTTCGACGGCGTCGTTCATCTGAAGTCGTCGGGATGCACCCCCGAGATCGATTGCGTTCCCGTATTGCAGAGAATCAGCCGCGATTATTCGATTCCCATGCTGTTTCTCAGCTACGATTCGCAAACCAGCGATACGGGGCTCGATACGCGCCTCGAGGCGTTTTACGACATGATCGCACGAAGGAAGAAGGTTCTGCTGTGACCGAAGCGTACCTTGGGATCGACACCGGTTCCATATCCACGAAAGGCGTCGTGATCGACGCCGACCGCACGATCATCGCCCGGTCGTATCTGTGGACCGAGGGCAACCCCATGCAGGCGGCACGGCGCGTGATCGAGGATCTCGGAGGCCAGATAGACCATGACTTCGTTCGGGTGATGGCGGTGGGCACCACGGGAAGCGCGCGCCGCCTCGTCGGCGCCATGACCGAGGCCGCCGTAATAAAGAACGAGATCACCACCCATGCGGTGGGCACGACGTTTCTGCATCCCGATGTGCGCACCATCTTCGAGATAGGCGGGCAGGATTCCAAGATCATCTGCGTGGAGGGCGGCATAGCGGTAGACTATGCGATGAACACGCTCTGCGCTGCGGGAACGGGCGCCTTTCTCTCGAGCCAGGCGCATCGCTTGGGCCTCGAGGTCGAGCAGTTCGGCGATATCGCGCTCGCCTCGAAGCGGCCGGCGAACATCGCGGCTCGCTGCACGGTGTTCGCAGAGTCGGATCTGGTGCACAAGATCCAGATGGGCTACTCGCGCGAGGACATCGTGGCGGGGCTCTGCAAGGCGGTCGCTTCGAATTACCTCAATAACGTAGGCAAGGGCAAAAAAGTTGTCGCTCCCGTTGTTTTCCAGGGCGGGGTGAGCAAGAACGCCGGGGTTGTGCGGGCTTTCGAAGAGGCGCTCGGCATGGAGGTGCTCGTTGATTCCGACGGGCACCTGATGGGCGCCTTCGGTGCGGCGCTGCTTGCCGCCGATGCTGCTCCTGCCGGGGTGCGCGGGGCTGCGCCAGGCGCATCGGGGGCGGCTCATGCGGCAGCCGCCGACGCCGCTCGTCCGTTCGATTTCGACGTGGCCGAGTTCGAGTTCAAAACGCGTGAAATCGAGTGCGGCAAGTGCTCGAACCACTGCGAGATCATCTGCGTCTACCGAGATGGCGAGGTCATCGACGCATGGGGCAACCGCTGCGAAAAAGGCGCCGTGAAGACTGCGCGGTAGCTTTGGCGCGGTCGCTTGCGTTTCGATAGTGCGATAAGGGTTTATTCCTTTGGCTTCTCGTTGATGATGTCGATCACATCCTGCTTAGAGTGCACGCCGAGCTTTTGGTAGACGTTTTTGACGTGCGATTTCACGGTGTTTTCCGAAACGGTGAACTTCTCCGCCATGTACTGGGTCGAACGGCCCTGGGCAAGACAGCCGAGGATGTCGCTTTCTCGCGGTGTGAGCTGGGCCTGTTTGGAAATTTCCCGGCAGCGGCGCTCAACGCGGTCTTCGACGATGTAGGTGGGACCGTTCTTGCGAAAACCGCCTTCGGATGCATCGTCGTCTTCTCGATCGGCCGAGTAGTCGGCGATGCTTCGGTCTTTGAGCACGAACAGCACGATGGTTGAGAGCAGGTAGACGGCGACAAGGGCCAGCGCCATAATGGCGACGCCCCCCGTTTCGATGAATCCCGAGAACGTGAAGCCGATTGCAACGCCGAGCAGTGAAGCGAACCCGATGACCGCTTCGCTTGCTCCGTAGAGGATGAGCGCGGGCAGTTTTGTCTGGTGCACCACATTCGCGATGATGCACCAGGAAATGACATCGGAGATGAGCCAGCCCATCGCCACCATCGAATTGGCTACCCCGCCGCCGCTGTTCCAGAAAAACGCAAGCAGAAGAAAGCCTCCCGCCGCAATCGGCAGGGCGATGCGGTAGGCAGCTCCGATATCGATGCGCTTCGGGAAAAGCAGTGCGGGCAGGATCATGGCCACGACGACGAGCAACGTTACCACGGTGGATGTCCAGCGCGCCTCGTCGACGTTGACCGATTGCTGGCCCGAAACGAACAGGGTGAGGTTGCTCATGAAGGCGAACGTTGCGGTGATGAACACCGGACGCCACAGCGAGCTCAGTGCGCCGCGCAGCGCTGCGCGCGACGGTTCGATTGCTTCGATCGCGCGGGTTTGCATGCTTCGCTTGAGCATTGTGGGGATTACGGCGGTTCCGACGACCGCGATGACGAGGATGATGAGCGGCGGAAGCTCTACGAAGAGCGCGTAAAACAACAGGGACACGATGTACGAGGACAGCACGAACAGGTAGACCGCGCGAAGCGACAGCGTTCCGCAGAATCTTCCCCATAACACTAGCATCAGGGCATCGCCGACGCCGAGCAGGCACGCCGCGATGCCGAGCATAAGCGTGCTTTCCGCAGGGCCGAAGCTGAATTCGCCCACCCTCAGGATGATGGTGGAAAGCGCGATTCCGATAACGATGAGAAGTGCGGCGCATGCGGAAAGCGTGCCCGTTGCGGAGAGCGCGGGCTTTTTGTATGCGGCAATGGCGCAGATTGAGAACACGATGATTTTGATGGCGAAGAATATGCCGAGATACCATGCAGGCGATGAGCCGGTCAGTCCGGCTTGACCCATAAGCGGCATGACGTCGTGCAGATAGGAGAAGCTGAACGCGAGGTAGAGGGCGAAGCCTATATGGAACGGCCTGACGCCTCCGATCAGATCGCGTATGCGGGCGACCGCTGAGCCCATGGTTCTTCCCCCGTCTCGATTCAAGAGCTTCGAACAGATTGTAGCCGAAAACCCGTATTGGAGCGCCTCCCACCCGTCACGGGTGAGATTGATGATAGCTTACTTTCCTCCCGATTTCATCACCCGCGGGTGTAGCGTCGCCTTTTCGGCACCCATAGGATGGCGGTAGCAGTGAAAGCTGCCGGACATGCGGCCGACCGGGAGGATCGGAACCGCGCCGATCGTGCGAAGTATGGGAGGTCCGGCAAAATGAGAGAGGATCATAATGAACGAAATGAAGCAAGGTTTGAGTCGACGTGCGTTTCTGGGCCTTGGAGCGACTGCTGCGGTGGCGGCGGGCGCGGCGGGTCTTGTCGGCTGTGCGCCTGGCTCGGGAACCGATGCGAAAGAGCCGGCCGGCCAATCGACGGCGGCTGGTCCGGCATCGGGAGAGCCCGCCTTCATGGCCAAGCCCGAAGTTCCCGCAGATGTTAAGGAAACCAAGAGCTGCGACGTGCTGGTAATCGGGCTGGGCATCTCGGGCATCGTTGCCGCCCGTGCGGCTTCCGAGGCGGGCGCGAGCGTCATCGGCATTGAAAAGCAGGCGCAAATCGGGACCATCGGGCTTTCCGGCGACTTCGGCATCTACGGCTCGAAGGTTCAAGAGGAGCTCGGTATGGAGCTCGCAAGCAAAGAAGAGGTTGTAAACCAGCTCATGAAGGACATGACGTTTCGTCCGCATGCCTCGCTGCTGGGGTATTGGTACGATCATTCGGGCGAGGACTTCGACTGGCTCATCTCCGAATCCGATTACGAGCTCGTTCCGACTTCGGCAACTCCGGCAAGCGGCGAGAAGGAAAACGTGATTCGTCCGAAGTGCTATCCGGTGCTCGAGGGCTACGATCGTTCCAAGGAGCTGTTCCCGTTCTTCAACGGCTCCGTTACCACCGAACCGAGTGTGGGCTGGTGCCTCGAATCGTGCCAGCAGATTGCCGAGGCAAACGGCGCCGAGCTTATATTCGGCATGTTCGCCGAGCAGCTGACCACCGACGAGTCGGGACGTGTGACGGGTGCGTACGTATACGACAAGAGCGGCGAATACACCAAGATCGAGGCCTCCAAGGGCGTTATCCTGTGCTGCGGCGATATTTCGGGCAACCCTGAAATGCTCGACTACTATGTGCCGTGGGTTGAAGGCATCGCCCCGTTCTATCCCAACGTCGACGTGAAGGGCAACGTCGCCAACAGCGGCGACGGCCACCGCATGGGCATGTGGGCTGGCGCACACATGGAAAAGGGTCCGCTCGCTCCGATGACGCATCATATGGGCGCAGCGCTCGGCGTGGATGCGTTCTTGCAGCTCAACGTGCGTGGAGAGCGTTTCATGAACGAAGACATTCCCGGCCAGAACATCATGGACCAGTTGAGCACCCAGCCCGAGATGCGTTCGTGGCAGATTATCGATTCGAAGTGGCCCGAGCAGCTGAGCGTGCAGGGAACGGGCCATGGCTACGTGAACTACTACATCCCCGATAGCGAAGCCGATCAGTGGCCCGCTGTTGTGGGCGAGGAGATGAGCGCGAGTTTCTCCGGCTATACGACCGACAGCATGTTCGAGGCCGCGATTACTCACAAAGCCGATACGCTCGAAGAGCTCGTCGAGATGATGGGTCTTCCTAAAGAGACGGCGCTCGCCTCGATCGAGCGGTACAACGAGCTATGCGCGAAAGGGGTAGACGAGGACTTCGGCAAGGATCCGCGCCGCCTATTCCCCGTCGAGAACGGGCCGTTTTACGCGTGCGAATTCGGCGATGCGGGCATGCTCGTTTGCATGGGCGGCCTCGATACCGATGCGGAATGCCGTGCGCTCGACGATGGCATGGAGCCGATCCCCGGCCTCTACGTTGCCGGCAACACCATGGGCAACCGCTATAAGGTCGAATATCCGGTTACCGAAGCGGGCATCAGCCTTGCCACGGCGCTCGTGTTCGGCCGCCTTGCGGGAACGAAGGCCGCGGCGGGCGAGTAGCGGCATTGGTTTCGGCTCGGTCGAAATCAACGAAAACCATTCACGTACCGGGCGCATCCGATGCTCCTCCTCCCTCCCGATCGGATCGCCTGCGTACCTATGCGGCTCCCAAGAGACCGCGTCGTGCGACCCTCGCTTCGGCGGGGTCGCCGTGCGTTTACGTTGGGGTGGGGCCGCCTTCGGAAACGTTTCCGTCGGGAACGAATTCCATGAGATCGCCTGGCTGGCAGTTGAGGGCTCTGCACAGGGAGTTGAGCGTTGTGAAGCGGATGGCTTTGCCCTTGCCGGTTTTGATTCTCGAAAGATTGACGTGGCTTATCCCTATTTCATCGGCAAGATCTTTCAGCAGCATTTTTCGATCGGCCATTATCTTGTCGAGTCTCATGATTATCGGCATGATCGCCTCTCTCTATCCATACGGTGTGGGTTTGCATGCAAAGGGCGTGCTTGTTTTGCGTAAAAGCTGATCGAAAAGGTTTGATTATTGCTATCGCAATGATAGTCGCCCGCATATCATCACGTCAAACAGGTAAAAGCAATACTCGAAGCTTTTGTTTTACGTTACCCATTATCGATTGAATGCCAAACGATAAAATAGCAGTTGCTTGTGTGCTAGCCATGGCTATATACTTTAGTCATACATGTAACTGCAATTAGAATCGAAAGGGGAGTCAAATGCTGTTTCATAGTGATGCAACGCCGTACGGATCATGCACGGTCATCGGTTGGGCTGGGGTTTGCCTGAGCATCGGCCTCTAAGGTGCGTTCGTGCGTCGAGAACCTTGTTGCAAAGAGGCTTAGGCGATTGCAGCAAGGTTCATTTTTTTTGTTGCTACTTTGTACCGGGCTTCTGTATTCTTAATTAGTTAGTAATTGGCTTACGCATGTGAAAAGTAGCAGTTACGTTCGTCTAAATATGAATGGGGAGTTATGGTCAACGAGGATATGCTTGAAACCGAGAAAGCTTTGCGTCGGTTGATGATGATTAGCGGAATGATTAGGCTATTCTTGATCGCATTTGCTTGCTTGCTCTCCGTGTTGCTTGTTGTCAAGATCGGGGCAGCCGTTGCTGCGCTTAGCGCCGAATCATCTAATGGGATATTTCAAGCCGTCGCAAAGATTGTTCTTATTGTCATCACCGATGGTATTGGAATCGTCTGCCTTTTGATTGGCTCAAGTGTTTTTGCTGCACTCAAGAAAGGTGACGAACCCTTTTCTCGGCGTCAGTCTAGGGTGATTCGGATTGCGGCGCTGCTGCTTCTGATTGACGTTCTTCTTAGTACGCTTGGCGCAGTTGGGCTTCCTTGGTTTGCGCAATATGGGCAGGCGACCGTGGGCATATTGCCATCGTCAGGGGAGACAACCCTTATTCCCATCAATGCGGGAGAGATCGTTATTGCCGGCATTCTTTTGGGACTTTCAGTTATCTTTGATTATGCGAGGATTCTTCAGAAGCTTTCCGACGAAACCTTGTAGGACCCTGCGAAATCGTGGTGGGCTTCTTCTTGCGGTAGAGCTCGCTTCCCGATGCTCGAAGCGTCTCGATACGTCATTTCGAGAAGCTTCCCCTGATAACCTTTGGGATTCGTGCACGCCAAAGGGTCGATTTTGCCAAATTGTCTCGACAGTCCTGCGGAATGTAAGAAGTTCTTGATTTGGTAAGCTTCTGTCCAGTCACCTGAACTGGGATTTCTTTAGTGCTTAGTTTGGCGGGCGGCGTGAGCATGGATAAATGCAAGCAAAATCATCGATCGAAGCGATGTTGCGGCATAATGGAAGAACACTTCGATTTGAAACGAGGATGTCCGTGGACGCCGATTTCGTAAACCTCACTCCAGAGAATCTAGCCAGCGAGCATCTGTGCTGCATCATCCGCACCAAGAAGCTTCATCCCGGTGTCGAAGCGAAGCGGCAATGGCTTTCGGATCGGTTGAGCGAAGGCCATGTTTTCAGAAAGCTCAACGCAAAAGCAACGGTTTTCATCGAATACGCTCCCCTGGAAACGGCTTGGGTTCCCATCGTCGGCGATAACTACTACTACCTGTACTGCCTGTGGACGTATGGAAGTTTCAAGGGCAAGGGGTACGGGGAGGCGCTGATGAAGCATTGCCTGGCCGACGCCAAGGAGAAGGGCAAATCCGGCGTATGCCTGCTCGGCGCGAAAAAGCAGAAGGGGTGGCTCACCGACCAATCGTTCGCGAAGAAGTTCGGTTTCGAGGTTGTGGATTCCACTGACGATGGATACGAGCTGCTTGCACTGTCGTTCGATGGCACGAAGCCCGCGTTCGCTCCAAATGCCAGAAAGCAAGAGATCGAAAGCGAAGAACTGACGATCTACTACGATATGCAATGCCCCTATATCTACCAGAATATCGAAAAGATTCGCGAGTATTGCGAATCCAACGACGTTCCTGCATCGCTGATTCAGGTGGATTCCCTGCAAAAAGCAAAAGAACTGCCCTGCGTCTTCAATAACTGGGCCGTGTTCTACAAAGGGAAGTTCGTGACAGTAAACGTGCTCGATGTCTCGTACATCAAGAAGATGATCGAAAAGTAGGCGGATCATCCCTTACTTACTCTGTTCGCTCATGCGAGTCCAGATTGCTCGTCTTTGCGCGAGACGAGGGTTCGCTCAAAGGGAAAGGCCGCCGGTTTTCCAGCGGCCTTCTCTGTGGCGCTAAAACGGGTTTACGAGAATACGACGATAGCGCGTGGATCTTTGATGCGCAGCGCAGCGGTTTCCATAACGCGGAAGTGGTGGTTGAAGTCTGCGAGCTCAACATAGCCCACCGAGAAGTCGAGGCCTACGGCGAGGTCGATGTATTCGGGTTCGGCGCAGACGAGAACGGCCTTGCCGGTGCCGAAGCTCCCGTACATGTACACGTTGTCGCCGATAAGCTTTTTCACGCGGTCGATTTCGAGCATGCCGAGCGAGGGCTGCAAGCGCTGCAGATCGAGATACACGTCGGGGCTCACTACGAGAGCGTAGCGTCCGAGATAGCCGTTTTTCGCCAGTTCGGCGACCGCCTTCGCTACGTCGGCATAGCCGTTTTCTCCTTGCTTCCAATCGGTTTTCTTGATTTTGGCCGCGCCCTTGGCGTTCACGAGCCCTTGGGTTCCCAGAGTGGAGTTGCCGAGCAGAATCAGCTCGTCCTCGCGACGCGCTGCCTGTTTGGCGGCGCGAGCAGCGCTTGACAGATCAAGCGGGTAGCCTGTTTGCTTGGCATATTCGAGATCCCGTCCGAGGATGGTGAAATCTTCGAAGATCATGGGAAGTTCGAGCTGCGTGCGGCCGACGATGCGGCCGAGCCCGTTTTCGAGCACTTCTTCCTTCGCAACGCCGTCAACTGCGACCGAGGTGGGGCCGGGGCCGATGGGGCCGAATAGCTTGAGAAAGCGTCGGCAGACGATCTGTTCCTTGATTGCGTCGATGACGGTTTTGTCGATCTGCTGCCAGAGGGCCTCGGGCAGATCGGCGCTTTCGCGTGCCAGATAATCCATAGTGATCACTTCCTGTTCGGGTTATTCGGAAAGGTCGCCGACGGTCGGGCCTGATGCGGGCTTCGGGGCGGCATCGATCCTCAGGTCTTCGAGCATTTCGTTGACTTCGCCTTCGCCATCCAAGAACAGTTCGGTTTCCTTTGGATCGAGGTAGCGCATGAGGGTGATGAGTTCTCCCATGTGGGCTTTTTCTTCGTCGCGGATGTCGGCGAGCACTTTTTTGGCAGCGGGATCGTCGGTTGCCAAGTAGTGGGATTCGTAAAGGTAAATCGCCTCGAGCTCGCCTGCGATATCGAGGCGAAGGGCCTGCATGAGTTCGGCGTTCGACATCTTACGGTCGACGTTGCCTGCAAAGGGGTTCGCAAATGACGGCATGATGGTCTCCTTCTTTCTTCGCTTCGGGCGCGCGGCTGCAAAGCTTCGGGTTCTTTCGCCATTGAACCATCATAGGCTCGCGGCAGGGCGAATGCGAAGAGCGTTCCCGAACGGTGCTGGCGCTGACACCGTTTCGTGATTTCATATGCATGATTGTGTGATATAGGGTTGCGGGCGGTTGCCGATCGCCTATGTGGCTGCTTCGAGCATTTGCAGCAGGTAGTAGGGAAGTCCGTAAGTGATCGCCGTCAGCAGAAACACGGCAATGACCACGGCGACGAAGCGTTTCTTGCGCATGACCAGCAGTGCGATGAATTCTCTGAGCAGTGCGTTCGGAAGGTAATACCATGCCGTCGGTGCGCCGATCCCGTCGATCTTGAGTCCCGCCCTGCGGGCGTAGATGCCCGCTCTCATCACGTGGTAGCTGCTGGTCGAGAATATGGCCCGATATCCCTGTGGCGAGCGCGTGTCCATGATCGCTTTCGAAAACGCCATGTTTTCGGCGGTGTTGGTCGATTTCGTTTCGGCGATCAGATGCTCGGCATCGTATCCGGCTGCAAGGGCGAAGGCGACCATCGCTTCGGACTCGGGAAGGGGTTCATCGGCTCCTTGGCCGCCCGACATGACGAGCACGGGGAGCTTGCCTGTTATCTTCTCCTGTTTGCGGGCGAATTGGATTGCGCGGCGAATCCGTCCTGCGAGCAGCGGGGTAACGCGACCGTCGATGAGGCCGCTTCCCAGCACGATGATGTAATCCTTGTCCTTCCTCGGGTGAGCAATCGAGCAGAGGGCGGAAGTGGTAAGGAAGACGAACACAACGAAGGTGTAGATTGTCACGATCGAAAGAACGCCTGCCCAAAGGGCTTGCAGCCACATCGGCAGCGATTGGGACGACATTGCCCAAGAAACAAGCAGAAGCACGATGATGCCTATGGCGGCGATGAGCGTCAGGGAATTGGAAAGCGAGCGCCCTTCCTTGCGAAACACGGTGCGAGCATTGTGCAGCAAAAAGGCAATCAGGATGTATATTCCGAAGAGGGGTACGATGAGGGCAAGCCCGAAAAGTGCGATAAGCGGGTAGAGGAGAAACGGGCTTTCGGGATAGGTTATGACGATGATCGCGTAGGTCGAGATCATCGCGAAAAGGAACGCGCCAAACGTAAATCCTGAAAGAAGACTCGTCTTGTTTGTGCGATACACCAGCAAAAACAAGACGAAAAGGATTGCCGTTGCAACGAGCGATAGGGCGATGACGTTCATGGCGCAAGCAAGTTCGGTTACTGCTTGACGATCATGACGGGCATAGGCGCGGTGCGGAGCACATGGTTGCTGACGCTGCCGAGGATGCCGCGCAAAGCGCCCAGGCCGCGCGATCCCATGATTACGAGGTCGGCGCCATGCTCTTTCGCGTAAGCGACGATCTGGTCGCCGGGAAGCGTCTCTTCGACGATGTCGATGCTTACCCGATTGCCTCCGGCGGCGATGACCGGGTCGATGCGATCGTGCAGTTCGGCATCGGCTTCGCGGATTACTTCGTCGAACAGCGCCCTTAGCGCTTCCGACGAGGGCTTAGGAGCATCGGGCATTCCGCTCTTTTCCTCGAGCTTGTCGATCACGCGTTGTTCGGTATCGACTATATGGAGGATGCGCACGTTCGAGTCGAAATCGATGGAGGCGATTTTCATCGCCTCAAGCAGCGCTGCATGGGCCGATTCCGAATTGTCGTACGGTACGACTATGGTTTTGTACAGCATGCGATTGCCTCCTCGATAGCGCCGATGGAAAACATTATAGCGAAACGCGTGCTCCCGCGAAGAGCGTGCATGTTCGGTTACCGATTCGAGAAGAAGAGGGCGGTTTCTCAGGCCGCCGCAAAGCGAGAAGCCTGCGGGCCGCAGCACCGCGCAGGCTTCTGCATCAATGAAGGCTTGCGTTTGCGAAGCAAGGCTATTCGCCGAACATGTCCTTTGCGAGGGCGAGACCCTGGGACATGACGGCAACGCCCGCCATTCCGCACGCGCATTCGCCGAGGGCGCGCAGGCCTTCGATAACCGTGCCGTCTTCGCGAAGCGCGCGGTAGCCTCCGACGACGTCGGTGGTGATGCCGCCTGTCGTGATGTGCATGGCCCAAGTGCGCGGCGAGGCGTAGAACGGTGCGTTCTCGATCGGGCTCAATTCCGAAAACACGGTTCTGCCGAAATCGGGATCATCTCCTGTGCGGGCGATTTCGTTGTACCGATCGATGGTTTCCTTGAGCGTGGTCGGGTCGCAACCGATCTGCTGGGCAAGATCTTCGATCGTATCGGCAACGTAGAGCTGCTTCTGATCGATGAGGTTTTGCATGTCTCGTCCGTAGCGGTTCTTGTCGCCTTCGACGCGGCTCGTATCGGCATCCGAAATCATGAACATCATCTGGTCGGGCTGGGCCATGATGTTTTCGGTCATGGTGTATCGGTCGAGCACTTCATTCATGAAGCGCTTGCCTTCCTTGTTGACGATCACGCAATCAATGTCGTCTCCGACGGTGGTTTCATCGGTTGCGTTCTGGCAGTCGGCGAAGGGAAAGGGCATCTGCAGGTGCATGAGCGCAAGCCCGCACCCGACTGAGAGGCCCATCGTAATGCCGTCGCCGTCATGGCCGTAGCAGTTGGTTGTTGGAATGGCTTGCGTGTCCGACCAATTCCAGATCTGGTTGTATTCGCGAAGCATGTCGGGATTGCCCGAGAAGCCGCCCGTTGCCAGCACGACTCCGTTTTTGGAGCGGATGTTGTAAGTCGTCCCGTCTTCGCCGACGGCGACCAGTCCGACGACCGTATTGTTTTCCGTGATGAGCTCGGTTGCGGGCGTGGTCAGCATGACCTGCACGTCGCATCCGTTCTCGATTGCCTTATCGTAGAATTGGAAGTAGCTTTGCCCGCAGCGGCCTTCGGCGGGAACGGCCCAGCGCGGCCAAGGGTATCCGACGATGCCGACGGTCTCTTTGAACTTGAAGCCCGAATCGACGAGCCAATCGCCGAAATCTTTCTCGCGAGCGGTTACCTGGTGGGAGTTGTCGAAATCTTCGCAATCGGGGAGATTGTACTCGACGGATTCGAGGATGGCAGAATCGAAGCATTTCGTTTCCCCCGAGGCCTGCCAGTCGGCCCATTGCCGCTTGAGCTCGTCGAGGTAGCTTGCGGGGATCGAAGATTGCTCTGCGGCGGCGATCTTGCTGTCGACCTCTGCTTTTTGCGCTTCGGTCATATCGGGGCGCAGTTCGACGGGGGCCTCGGGGTATTCAAGGTATCCCCCGCAAACCAGGCCGTTGCCGCCGATGTTGCAGCTCTTTTCGACCACTATGACCTTTGCTCCGCGCTGTGCGCAGCAAACGGCTGCGGCCATGCCCGATGCTCCCGCTCCGGCAACGACGACATCTGCTTCGAGATCAACGACTTCGGTCGATTTCGCGGGGGGTTCGTAGTTTGATTTGAGCGCCTTCGCATCGCCGCCCGCCTGCTTCACGCAATCTTCAGCTGCCGTGAGAATGGCCATGCTGGTGAGCGTTGATCCCGTGACGGTGTCGATGTTGAGGGTCTGATGCTCGACGATGTTCGCAGGGATTTCTTCGATTGCCCGATCGGAAATGTATTCGGTCTCTTCGTGCTTCACCACGCGTGCGCTGGCGATGGAGCCGTCTTCGAAGGTCATTTCAACGGTGATGGGCGCAAACTTGCCCTGCGCGGCTGCCGTGTAGGTGCCGGCCGCATAGCCGGCTTGCTGATCGCTTTTTGCTGCGGGCGCGCATCCCGCAAGGCCCATGACGGCGATCGATACGCCGGCGATCGTTGCCGTCTTGACGAACGTGCGGCGACTCATGGGTGCATGCGATGATGCGGATGCTGGTTTCGGTTCCATAATTCCTCCCGGGTTGTCCTGTGCGGATTGTGCGCCAACTTTGAGCGGTTGGCCGTTCGGGTCGCAGTATGCAGGCAAACGGAACGGCGCGCATCTCCCCATGGCGCGTTGCGGGGTGTAAATTTGTAACCCGCGTGTAAACCGACCCGCGAAACCCTTGGTCGCTGTATATAATGCTTGCGGGGGTGGAAACCGTGCAAACCGAAGCCATGTTGGACGATAAAGCTGAACAAGGTGCCGATCAGCCATTTGCGGTGAGGCGGAAGCTCGGCGATCTCAGGCATCTTTCCCTGTGCTTTTTCGGCTTTGCCTTCATTCGGGCGTGGGATGACATAGCGTTCTACCGCTTTTCGTCGCTGGTGCCCGATCAGGCGTGGATTGGACAAGATCTGTTCCTCCTCATGATGATCGCGGTATTCGCTCCGTTGGCCATCTTCGCGCGCAAGATCGCGCCCCTGTACGAAAAGCGCTGGGCCCTGCCTGTTGCAACCGGTTCGCTTATCGCTTCGGCGGCGCTCTGGGTCGTCGGTGCGGGTGCGGGCGGGTTGAGCGTGGGACTTTCGGGCGCTTCGATCGTCTGCGCGGGCATCGGGGCAGCGCTCTCGATTCTTATGTGGGCTGAACTGCAGAGCTGCTTTAATCCCTTTCGCGTGGTGATCTACGTTTCGGGCGCGTTTTTCCTCGGCGCCATCATGGGTTGGCTGTTCGTGGGGATGGGGGTCGAGCGGCTTTCGTTTGTTATGGTGGCGCTGCCGCTGCTTTCGTTCGCCTGCCTCAAGATCGGATTTTCCAAGATCCCGAAAACGGATTTGCCGAAGAAGACATGGGGTAAGATGCGTTTTCCCTGGGGTCTCATCATCGTGCTCGGCATCTACCAGTTTATCTTCGGGTTTCACAGTGCGGACGACATCTCGATGGTGAGCCCCTCGGTGTGGGGCACGATCATCGCTTCGGCGGCGCTGTTTTTGGGAACGTACCTGCTGTCCCATCGTTTCGACTTCACCTTTATCTACAGGACGCCGTTCGTTCTCATGACATGCGGACTGTTGATTACCCTTTTGGCGTTCTCGAAGAGCAATGTGGTGGGAAGCCTGTTCATTTCAACCGCGTATACGTCGATGTTTCTCGTCATCACCATACTTCTGTGCGACATATCGCATCGCTACGGCATTTCGGTGCTTGTGCTATGCGGTATCCAGGAGGTCGCCACGATCACGGTTGTCGGTGGAGATTTATTCGAAAGTGCTATGAATTCGGGCATCCTTCCCGTGCGGGCCGACGATACCATTGTGATCGTGGCCCTGACCATCCTCGTTGTCATCGCAACGGTGGCGTTGCTGTTCGAACGCAAAACATCGGAGGAATGGGGTCTCGCGTTTTTCGGCGCCGACAAGATTGCCGAAGACGGCGATGCAAGGGGAAGGTTTGCGCTGCGCTGCTCCGAGCTTGCGGATCGCTATCGGCTTTCGCCGCGTGAAAAAGAGGTGTTCTGGCTGCTTACCACGCAGAAAACCCTTCCCGAGATAGCCAAGGATCTCTACATCGCAACCGGTACGCTCAAATCGCACACACGGCGGATCTACCAAAAGCTTGATGTGCACAGCCGCCAGGAGATGATGGATTTGGTCGAGGTTGATTCGGTTTCCGAAGAAGAAAAGCTATCGTAGAGGAAGTGCGGCGGGGTTCAGCCCGAACCTCTTTACGCAGTGCCGAGCGCTTCCCGTAAAGCAAGCACTTCGTCTTGCTGGTTGCGCACATCTATACGCATGCGCTGGAAATTCCATGCGGTCATGATGAAGCAGAAGATGGTGTAGGCGATGGTGATGATGCTCTTCTCGGTCTCGAACAGCGCAACGATGCCTGCTTTGCTCGCAAAAGCGTACGCCATGATGAGCAGGTAGGGCACGAGCATGAGATACTCGAAGCGATAGTAGCGCGCCACGATGTAGGTGCAGTTCTTGAACAGGCGCTTGCTCACGATGAACAGGGCGATACCGCAGTGCATGGCGATGAGCGCACCGAAAAACCAGGGCATGGGAACGAACTGGAGCAGCGTGATGAACCCGAAGGTGAGCAATGCTGCAAGCGCGAACAGCGTGAGCCCCGTCTTCGTGGTGCGAGGAATATCGGTCATATCATCCCTTTCTTGGTGTACGGCATGATTAAACCGTCTCAGCCTTCTCCCCGATGCGAGATCGCCGATTTCCTCGAAAAACTCATTACCTTGGAAGCACGTGGCCAGATGTCTGCGGAATGTCGGGAAGGGCGCCCCTCGAGTGCGAGGCGGCTGCTTGCCGAAGGCTTTGGCAGGCCTTCGGCAAACGAAGAGTCTGCTGCCCGCCGAAGACTTGATCGACAGGCGGCATCGGGGCGAACGTTTCGGACATAGCGCCGGTTGGTTCTCTCTTGCCGGAAAGATCGTCGAGCTGCACGGGACCATCGGATTCAAGGGCGGACTGAACGGGATGCAGATGTAATCGTGAGATTGCCTGGAAATCCGAGCGTCTGACGGACCGCGTGGTATTCTTGACGGATTCGAAGTTGCTTGATGCTAACAAAACGGTTGATACGATGCTGATTGCCGTGCGCTCGACCGTGCGAAAGGATCCGATATGGAAATGTTCGAGCTGATTTTGCTCCTTTTGGCGGCGGTGCTGGTTTCGACCGTCTTGGATCAGGTCACTCCTCGCGTTTCCCTGCCGCTCGTGCAAATTGGGCTCGGCGTTGCGATAGCCGTCATCGCAGGTGCGCCTTTGCAGGTGGAGATAGATCCCGAGCTTTTCCTGGTTCTCTTCATCGCGCCGCTTCTATTCGACGAATCCCGCCATGCGAGCAAGCGGGCGCTGTGGGAGAACAAGGGTGCCATCGTATCGCTTGCGATCGGCCTTGTTCTGATAACTGTGCTCGTGGTGGGTTTTGCGCTGCACTGGCTTGAGCCGTCGATTCCGCTTGCTGCCGCCTTCGCACTCGGCGCTGCGCTCGGTCCCACCGACGCGGTTGCCGTTACGGCGCTTGGCAAAGATATCAGCTTGTCCGACCGCCAGAAGGCGTTGCTTTCTGGGGAAGCCCTGATCAATGATGCTTCGGGCGTCGTTTCGTTCCAGTTTGCCATCGCAGCGGCCGTAACGGGGGTGTTTTCGATTGCGGATGCGACGGCAACGTTCGCCATCAGCTTTTTCGGCGGCATCGCCATCGGCCTTGTACTTGGGCTCGTGGCAACGATCGCCCTGCGCGTCATTCGCAGCCGTGGTTTCGAAAGCGCGACGGTACACGTTGTGTTCGAGGTGTTCACTCCTTTCATCGTATTTCTCGCGGCCGAGCACACGGGCACGAGCGGCATCCTGGCCGTTGTGGCAGCGGGTTTGCTGATGACGCTCTTGCCTCGCAAGACGACGCCCGTTTCGGCGCGGCTTCAGATTGCATCGACGAGCGTGTGGGATGCGCTTGTGTTCGTCATCAACGGCGTGGTGTTCGTGCTTCTGGGCATGCAGTTGCCGAAAGCCATCATGCCCTCGTGGGACAGCGGGCAGGTGAGCGCATTTACGCTTATCGAGTTCGTGCTGCTCATCACCCTTTTGGTCGAAGGAATTCGGTTTGTCTGGGTTCTTGCTATGGAGGCGTTTCATCGCGATCCGAAAACCGGAAAGCTTGCATTTTCTCTGAACGCCCAGACGGTGAGGGGGTCTCTCGTTACCACGCTTGCCGGGCCCAAAGGCGCCGTGACGCTCTCGATTGCTCTGACGATTCCCTTCTACCTTGCAACCGGCGAGGCGTTCCCGTACCGCGACACTTTGATATTCCTTGCTTCGGGAACGATTCTCTGTACGCTTTTGCTTGCCAACTTCGTCGTGCCGCTGCTTGCGCCGAAGGCGGAGGCGGAGCCGAAAGGCGATGACGGATCGGCGAGTATCGAGATACTCGATAATGTCATACGCGAGCTCGAGGCGCAGCAAACCGAGGAGTCGAGAGTTGCCTATCAGATCGTTATCCAGCAGTACCGGGAGCGCGTGAGGAGATTGCGCAGACAGAACGCTTCCTCGGCGTGTATGGCCGAGCTTCGAGCGGAAGCGCTTGATTGCCAGCGTTCGTATGTGGAATCGAGCATGGAAAGCAAAACGGTCGATCGCGTCGAAGGGCAGCGTTATCTCGAGCAGATCGAGCACATGCGCAAGATGCTCCTGCGTCGTCACGCAGGACGCGAAACGATCGGAGAACTGTGGGAGCGTTTCAAAGTTACCGTCGTGCGGCTTGCAAGGACTGTTTTCCATGTGCTTAAGCGCCTGCAGCCCGAAGAAGCGTGGCAGGATGCTTCGAGACCGTTCAGGATCGGTTTGGAGCAATGCTCCCTGGAATTCTACGAGTCGAAGATGGCCGATTCCGACCTCGAGGTTTCCGAAGGCGCGGCAGTCCTTGCCGCCGAATCCCGCGCTATGCTTGCCGCGTTCAGAGCCCAAGACGAGGCGGAATCCGAGGGGTTTGCGTCGTCGGTCGATCCTCGTTCGCTGCGCAGGGGTTCGGTTGATAGGGACGAGTTGAAAGAGATCAAGGCCCGCGTTGCCGATGTGGAGGCCGAGGCGCTCCGGCTCGAACTCGACGAGATTCAGCGGTTGCGTGAAAACGGCACGTTGGATCGAAATACCGCCCGCGGTCTTCGCGAAGAAGTGTACCTGCTTCAGATGGCGACGGGGGAATAGGCTGCGGGCTTGTGCGCTTTGCCGGGCTACCCCGCCCTCCCGTGTTTCCGCACCGCTTCTCGCAGCTGATCTAGAAACAGCTTCGCAGGGGGGGAGAGCACGCGGTACTTCTTTGCGGCGATGCTGAGACCGACCGTCATGAGCGGGTCGAGCGGTCGAAACGTCAGGTTGCGATTTCCGTCGGTTGAGACGAGGCCGTCGATGCAAAATGCGTAGCCGAGTCCCGCTTCTACCAAAAAGGTTGCATTAGTGAGCAGGTTGTAGGTGGCCACGATATTCAAAGATTCGAAATCGGCTCCGAACCAATCAAGCCGCTGATGCCCGCTATAGGGCTGGTTGGGGAAGATGAGCGGTAGATCGCGAAGATCGTCGAGCGGGATCGATTTTTGCTCGGCGAGCGCGCAATCGCGCGGCATGAGCAGGCCGTAGACGTCGCTCATTCCCAAATCAAGGTAGTCGAACTTTTCATGATGCAGGGGGCCGAGCAGAAGGCCGAAGTCGAGAAGGCCCTTGTCAAGCCGCTCCATAACGGCATCGGCGTCACCGCTGTGCAGATGCAGCCGCATGTTCGGATGGTCTTCGCGCAAATGCGCGAAGATATCGACTACGAACTCCATGATCCGCGTTTCTCCGCAGCCCAGGTAGACATCGCCGCCCGCGGTTTCCCCTTCGTCGCGAAGCGCCGCTTCGGTGTGCTCCATCAAGTCGAGCATTTCTTGGGCGCGATTGCGAAGATAGGCGCCCTCGTCGGTGAGCGTGACTTGTTTTTTGCCGCGAACAAGCAGTTGAACGTCCAGTTGCCGCTCTAGATCCATCATCTGTTTTGAGAGGGTCGGCTGCGTGACGTGAAGAGCTTCGGCGGCTCGCGTGATGCTCTGTTCGCGAGCAACGGCCAGAAAATAATGAAGCAGTCGGGTTTCTATCATGGGTGCTGTCCAATCATTCTTTTTAGCTATGTTTAAACATAGTACATAACTATTGGCTATTTTTAAAGAGCATGCTTACCATTCATATGGGAGGCGAAACCATGAAACGATCGAGCGATTGCTGGCCTTGCGATTCCGATGCGGACCTGAAGAGAATGCTGGGCGAATGCGGATGCGATGCCGAGAGCATCGAGCGGCGTCTGGCGCGCGGCTGCGACGACCGCATCGACGACCTGATCGAGATGCTCAGGGGAAAACGCCGAACGTACATGGAAGATCTGCATGCGGCGCAGAGAAGGGTTGACCGCCTTGATTATGTTATCCGCCTGCTAAAACAAGAAAAGAGTTGAGAGATGACGGCGGCACTGAAAAGCAAAAGAATGCTCCTGATACTTACCCTGGGGGTGTTCAGCATCATCAACACCGAGATGGGGGTGGTGGGCATCCTTCCGATGCTCGCCGAGCACTATCAGGTTTCCATCACCGAGGCCGGCCTGTTCGTGAGTTTGTTCGCGCTTGCCGTGGCGATCAGCGGCCCCGTCATGCCGCTTTTGTTTTCGGGCGTGAACCGTAAAAAGCTCATGGTGATCGTCCTCGGAATGTTCTTCGTCGGCAACATTGTGCAGGCGTTCACCGACAGCTTTCAGGTGGCGCTCGTCGCCCGCGTCGTTCCTGCGATATTCCATCCCGTATACGTGTCGCTTGCACTCTCGCTTGCCGCGCAGACGGTCGAGCCGAAAGACGTTCCGCGCGCAGTGTCCCGCGTGATGATGGGGGTCTCGGGGGGCATGGTGCTCGGCGTTCCCGTCGTCAGTTTCATTGCGAGCACGGTTTCTCTGTTCGCGGGCATGATGGTGTTCGTGGCGGTGAGCGGGGCGGTGCTTCTGGCGACGTGCTTGTTCGTGCCGTCTATCGAGGTGACGGAGCGGCTGACGTACGGCGAGCAGGTGGGCGTGTTGAAGCGGCCTACCGTTTGGGCGTCTATCGTCGCCGTGTTCTTCTTGAACGGCGCCGTGTTCGGGGTGTACAGCTTCTTTGCGGAATACCTGAATGCGGTTACGGGCATAGAGCCGCAGATGGTGAGTGCGATACTGCTGGCTTACGGGCTTGCGAACATGGTGGGCAACGTGATCGGCGGCCGAGCGCTCAGCGAAAGCCCGGTGCGCACGGCGGTGCTGTTCCCGATTCTGCTCATGGGCGTATACGCATGCCTTTTCTTTACGGGAAACCTGAGCGTGCTCACGGCGGTCGTCACGTTGGTTTGGGGCGTGCTGGCCGGTGCGGGGTCGAATGTGAACCAGCATCTCATCACCTCTGCTGCAAAGGAAGCGCCCGATTTTGCAAACGGGCTGTTCCTGGCAACGACCAATCTGGGCACGACGGTGGGCACGAGTCTGTGCGGCGCGCTGATAGCCGGTATGGGTACGGGAAGCATCGTGCTCGGCGGCATGACCTTCGTGGCGAGCGGGTTTGCAGCGGTGCTCGTGCGGCAGTGGGCGCTTGGGCGCGCGAATGCGCAGGTGAAAAACTCGAAGCGATCCGTTGCTGCGACTGCCGGCATGGATATGAAAGCAGGTGAGGCGAAGTGAGGAAAGCGGCAGCCATTTTGACAGCCGTCGCGCTGGCGATCGGCGTTCTTGCGGGGTGCAGCCACTTCGCGGCGTCGGAGGATGCGGGCGAAGCCGCCGATCATGCAACCGAGCGAAACGGTTACCAAGCGGGATCCGAGCATTCGGGTTCCGAGGGGGATGCGCCGTCTGCCGCCGACGCGGTGGGTGACGATACGGCACGCGATTCGGCATCGATTGAAGCGGATGCGGGGAATGCGGAAGGAGGCGATGACATGCAGACGAACAGGATCGAAGTGAAGGCGGACGATGCGACCGTCGGGTTCGGGAGCCAAGTCAACATGCCGATGGGCGGATGCGGCAGCGGTGCGCGAGCTCCCGAGCATTTTGTGGGGCAGGTTTGCGAATCTCTCTTGCTTCAAGAACCCAAGTCCTGTATCATTTTCACTTGCTTTCGGCCGAGGTCGAATGGCAAAACAAATGCGGGTGTGGCGGAATTGGCAGACGCGTACGGTTCAGGTCCGTATGGGGGCAACCCCATGAAGGTTCAAGTCCTTTCACCCGCACCATTTTAAAACAGCAGGTCAAGCAATGAAAATGCTTGGCCTGTTCTCTTTTTGCGGCGGCGAATGTGCCAAACGTGGGGTTAGGGTTATAGGCCAAACGTGTGTGCCAAGCGGAGTTGGGCGCATGCCTCGTCTCCGTTTGGCGCTGCCGCCTTGTCATGTGGGTTCGCCCAGCGATGCGTGCCTTCGGCCTGACAGGAACCGCATCGCCGAAAGCCGTTTCCGCTCGGCAATATATCATCGGGCCTGTTGTATATTCGTTGCAACCGATTTGCTATCTTGG
>NZ_LT962671.1:2359549-2373794 GCF_900199545.1 Raoultibacter massiliensis | reverse complement strand
CACGCTGCTCGCGGGGCTGCTCGCGACGGCGCTCTTGCCCGCGGCCGCCATGGCAAGCCCCCGAACCGACGCTTCGGGCGACAATGCGGAGCACGAGGCCGCTATCCAGATCATCAACGAGATCGCAGCGAAGTCCGCTGCGCGCAACGCCGAGCGCACGTATGTTACCGAAGACGGCTTCGAGTTGTACCTCGGCTCGCCGTCGGCGGAAGCGGGCAGCGCGCGGGCGCTCTCCGTCCTTCCGGAGAAATACACGGCTCCCTACACCTCGATCAAGAACCAGGGAACGACGGGCTCGTGCTGGTCGTTCGCATCGATCGCCGCGCTCGAGTCGGCCCGCCTGGTGCAGCAGGGCATCGCGTCTGCGGGTGGTAACGAGGTCGACTGGTCGGAAGCCCACCTGGTGTTCGGCACGTTCAACGGCGAGCGCGAGGGCAACACGCTCGACGGCGACGAGCTGGAAACGTCGGGCAACGACCATCAAAGTGTCCAAGACCCGTATTACGGCTTCGATACCGCCGGCAATTCGAACATGGCTGCCGCCGCGCTCGCTGCGGGCCGCGGGCTGGCGAACGAGTCGGATGCGCCCTTCCTCACCCCTGATACGGATGACGAGTTCGCCGACTGCGCTTTCGCCATGGCCGAATCGGCGGTGGGAAACTACGGCCTTTCCCGTGTGCGCCTCGATCGTTCGGTGATGCATCCCGAGGTCGCGCCCTTCATAGATTTCGGGGACGGGACCGGAAGCGGCGTCGACCGCGATCTCGACGTGGCCGCCATGGGCGAAATCAAGCAGGCTATCTACGAGTACGGCGCAATAACGGCCCTGTACCACTCCGAGACGGATCTGTTCAGTCCTTACTACCATGAGTACGTGGAGCCTCAGGCGACCGTGGCCGAGGCGGGCGAAGGCTCCGAAGTCGACGCTACCTCCGCTGAAACTGGGGATGGCGCGGAAGGCGCCGAGGCGGGCGAGGGTCCCGAGGTCGAAGCGGCCTCCGTCTCGCAGACCGACGCCGCGAGCGGTACCGCTGCGAACGACATCGTCCTGCAGCTTTCGCCGAACTATTGGGTGTACGACGCCGATGTCGACGTTGCAGGTCGCGGCGCCGTCATGGTGGACCACGTGATCGCGATCGTCGGGTGGGACAACACGTACTCGCGCTGGAACTTCGCCACGCCGCTTATCGACGATGCCACCGGGCAGAACCGCGCTTACGATCCCGAGATCGCCGAGGTCGCAACCGGTAAAGACGGCGAGGACTACATCGTTCCCACGATGGACGGCGCGTGGGTTGTCAAGAACTCGTGGGGCACCGAGGACAGCGACTCTGGCGTGACGGTGCTTCAGGGCGACAAGGGCATCTTCTACCTTTCGTACTGCGAGAAGACGATCGCCCAGCCGACGACGATGGTCCCCGACGAGGCGGCAAGCGGCGATCTCCCATACGACGAGACGTACCAGTACGACGCCTCGACCGCTTCGACCATCTTCGACGACCCCTTCGAGATACTGGGCGCGAACGTGTTCACCGCCACGGGATCCCAGTCGATCGATGCGCTCGGCGTATGGGTGACGGAGTGCGATACGACGCTCGACATCAGGGTGTACACGAACCTCTCCGACGCGAGCGATCCGGAAAGCGGGACGCTCGTGAGCTCCCAGCGGGAGCACGTGCCTTCTTTCGGGTGGTACACCGTCGATCTCGATCAGCCGGCCTCGGTTTCCGAAGGCGAGACGTTCAGCGTGGTGGCGTCATGGAATGCCCCGCCGTCGGACGGCGGTTCTTCGTACAGCTACGTTCCCATGGAGAATACGGATAGCAACACGGTGTACCTCCATGGCGGCGAAAGCTTTTTCGGTACGATCGTCCCCCCTGATCAAGGGGATGTCGAATGGGTCGATTGCCAGCTGCTTGCCGATCCTGTGCACAGCAACGTGTGCATCAAGGCGTTCGCTACGGAAAGCGAAGAAGAGCCCGGGGATCCCGAGAACCCCGAAGGCCCCGAGGGCCCCGCCGACGCGGTGCCGCTCGATCCGAACGATGCGAACGGCGAAGCGGGGTCGCCGACGAGCCCGCTTGCGAAAGCGGGCGATCCGCTGCCGCTTGCGACTGCGGGCGCTTTGGCCGTGCTGGCACTGGTTGCGCTCGTCGTTGCGCGGAGGCGTGCGCTGCGCTAGCCGAAGGTTCGCGTCCAAAACTCGGTCGGGTACGGGGCGTGCGCGCCCCTTTCCCTCGTTCGGCTCTGCTCGCTTGCGGGGCGAAGCGGCTCTTCCAAGGCGAAGGGAGGCGCAGCCCGAGTCTCGAAACCCGACCGCCGTTCGTCAGCGGATCGCCAAGCCTGTTGCATATTCGTTGCAGCCGATTTGCTACATTGAAGCCCTATGCAATCTGGCACCGTATCCGATCGAAAGGCGAAGTATGACGATGCGAACGAAATGGGTGGGCGCAGCAGGCCGTACGCTGCTCGCGGGGTTGCTCGCGGTAACGCTCTTGCCCGCAGCCGCTGTGGCGAACCCCCAAGAAAGCACTTCGGGCGACGGGGTGGCACACGAAGCGGCGGTGCGGCTTTTCGACGAGATCGCGGCGAACGCCATCGCATACAACGAAGAGCACGCGATCGTTACCGACGACGGCTTCAAGCTGTACGCCGGCTCGTCTTCGGCGGAGCAGCAGGGTATCCAGACGCTTTCCGTCCTTCCGGAGAAATACACGGCTCCCTATACCTCGATCAAAGATCAGGGAAAGACGGGTTCGTGCTGGTCGTTCGCATCGATCGCCGCGCTCGAGTCGGCGCGTCTGGTGCAGCAGGGCATCGCGTCTGCGGGTGGTAACGAGGTCGACTGGTCGGAAGCCCACCTGGTGTTCGGCACGTTCAACGGCGAGCGCGAGGGCAACACGCTCGACGGCGACGAGCTGGAAACGTCGGGCAACGACCATCGGGTAGCCCCAGATTACGAAGAACCGTACGGCTTCGATACCGCTGGGAACTCGTATTCGGCTGCCGCAACGCTCGCGGCGGGTCGCGGGCTGTCGAACGAGTCGGACGTGCCCTTCCTTACCCCTGCCACGGCGGGCGAGCTTGAGGGCTGCGCCTTAGCCATGGCCGATTCGGCGGTGCGAAGCTACAGTCTTTCGCGCGTTCGCCTCGACCGTTGCGAGGTGTATCCCGAGATCGCGCCGATCGAGGTCGTAGGCGGAAATATCGTCGGCCGCGATTTCGACGAAGTCTCCTCGGTCGCGGCCATGGAGAAAACCAAGCAGGCGGTCTACGACAACGGTGCTGTATCGATGCTGTACTACGCCGATGGGAACCCCATAGATGGTCCGTACCACCATCAGCCCGTAGCCGCTCCGACTGCGGATGGGGCGGCTGGCGGCACGGAAGGGGCCGACCAAGGCGAAGCTTCCGAAGCGCTAAAGCAAGCCGCCGAAGAAGAGGCGGGCGAAGCGGACGTCGAGCCCCTTGCGGCCGAGGCTTCCGTTGCGAACGAGGCTGATCCTGCAGACGATACCGTTATCCAGATCTCTCCGAACTACTGGGTCTACGATGCCGACACCGACGTAGAGGATCGCGGCATCGCGGTGCCGAACCATGCGGTCACGATCGTCGGGTGGGACAACACGTACTCGCGCTGGAACTTCGCCACGCCGCTTCTCGACGATGACACCGGGCAGAACCGCGATTACGACTCCGATATCGCGACGGTTCAGGAAGGCGCAGACGGCGAGGACTACATCGTTCCCATAATGGACGGCGCGTGGATCGTCAAGAACTCGTGGGGCGCTCGCGTCAAGAGCGAAAGTAGCGACAAAACGGCCATCATGGGCGACGAGGGCATCTTCTACTTCTCGTACTGCGAGAAGACGATCGCCCAGCCGACGTCGCTGATCCCCGACGAGGCGGAAAGCGACGATCTCCCATACGATGAGACGTACCAGTACGATGCCATAGAGGCCAGCTATATCCCGGGGATGGGGCATGATGTCATGGGGGCGAACGTGTTCACCGCTACGCGCTCCCAGACGATCGATGCGGTGGGCGCTTGGGTGAAGGGCTTCGATACGACGCTCGACATCAAGGTGTACACGAACCTCTCCGACGCGAGCGATCCCGAAAGCGGAACGCTTGTAAGCTCGCAGCAGGAAAGCGTGCCTTCTTTGGGGTGGTACACCTTCGATCTCGACCAGCCCGCGCAGGTTGCCGCAGGCGAGAAGTTCAGCGTCGTGATGAAGTGGTTCGGCACGTCGCCGGAGGATTCGACCGAGGGGAATTATCTTTCCGTGGAGATGGTCGGTCCCGATGACGAGGTGTACGGGTCTTTCGGCGAGAGCTTCGTGGGGGCGGTCGGTGTAGGGGGCCAGGGCAAGGCCCAATGGGTCGATCTGCAGGAGGTAAACCCGGATCGTTTCGGCAACGTGTGCATCAAGGCGTTCGCCACCGACGGCGGCGAGGAGCCCGAAAACCCCGCCGACGCTTCGTCGTTCGACCCGCGCGAGAAGGGCCTGACGACGCCGGTGCGCGATCAAGGGCAGTCCGACCTGTGCGGGCCATTCGCTTCCATGGCATCGCTTGAGATCTCGCTCGTCTACGACGGAGCCGCCTCGGACGAGCTCGTCGCGCAAGGCCTATCGCCCTTCCATGCGGCGTACTTCGCCTATGTGGGAGACGAGGAGCGCGAATCGTTCGGCGTGGCACCTACGGCTCCTGTGACCACCCCGTACGGTGCGGGCACGACACCCTTCCGCATAGCGGGCAGTTTGGCGCACGGCAAGGGTGCGGTTGTGGCGGAAGAAGGCGTGACCGATTGGGCGAACCCCGAAATCAGCGAGTCGCTGCGTTATGCAAGCGACGTCCGGCTGACAGACGCGTCGTTCTTCGCCGCCGGCGCCGCGTCGTATTGGGAGCAACCGAGCGAAGCCGACCTCGAACGTGCAGTGAAGGAGGAAATTGCCGAAAACGGGCCGGTGACGGCTGCGTTCTGCTCGGATAGGGGTATGAATTACAATTGGGATCATTCCAGCTGGTATGCCGATAGGTCCCAGGGTGCGTTCACCGAGAACCATTACATTGCCATTGTCGGCTGGGACGACGATTTTTCGCGCTACAACTTTAACGCCTACATGCGACCCGATGACGACGGTGCATGGCTTGTCAAGAACTCGTGGGGGACCGACGACGGCGAGGCGGGCTACTACTGGATCTCGTACGAAGACGAGTCCCTCGAGATCGAGGCGGCGCTTTCAGGCAAGCCTGCCGATTCGAGCGAGAAGATATACGACTACGATGCGGCGGGATGGCTGAATTCCCTTTCGGTTGACGGCTCGACAACAGGCTATGCCGCCAACGCGTTCGCGAGCGAGCGCGACGAGACGCTTCGCTCCGTGCAGCTGTGCACGACGGGTCGCAACACCGCTTATACGATCGAGGTCTATCGCGGTGTGACCGATGCGGGCGATCCGACCTCGGGCGAGCTCGTGTCGACAACGTCGGGAACGAGGAAGAACCCAGGTTACGCGACGGTCGACCTGGCCGAACCCGTTGCCTTACGTGCGGGTGATGCGTTCTCGGTCGTGGTGAAGCTCGAGAATACGAGCTTCGCGTATCCGATCGCCGTCGAAGCGTATACGCCCGATCCCGAATCGGTGGGAAGGCAGCCCGATTTCATGGGCTTCGGCGCCGAGGGCGAGCCTGAGGTGAGCCTGGTGTCGGCCGACGGATTGTCGTGGGAGAACCCTGCGGGCTACGGGCGCGACCTGGCGAGAGCGGGCGATCGCAGTTCGGTGACCAACGTGTGCGTGAAGGCGATCACCGTGCCGCGCGATGCGAGCAACGATGTCGTGCCCGGCGATGGCGGAGGCTCGAAGGCACCGGCACCGCTCGCCAAGGCGGGCGATCCGCTGTCGCTCGCGACTGCAAGCGCGTTAGCTGCGCTGGGACTGGTCGCTCTGGCCGTTGCGCGCAGGCGCATAAACGGCAAGCGCTTTTGACGGCGAGTGCTTCTGACAGGGGGTTGATTGCCGCCTTTTGCGGAAGGCGGCAATCATCTTGGACGATTACCTTACTGCTTATATACGCAAAACGCTGCTTTCGGTGATATCATGCTCCTATTGTTGTCTCATCCCCGTCGAAGCGGGCGGGGCAAGGATTGGGGGTTTGATGCGGGGTATGGATAAGTTTTTCAAGATATCGGAGCGCGGCAGCTCGGTTTCCACCGAGATCATCGGCGGCTTGACGACGTTTCTTGCCATGTCGTACATCATTGCGGTGAACCCGGCGATGATGGCGGAGGCGGGAATCCCGTTCAACGCTGCACTGACCGCAACGTGCTTCGGTGCAGCTGTCATGACGGTCGCGATGGGCCTGTTCGCCAACCGGCCCATCGCGCTCGCTTCAGGCATGGGGATCAACGCGATCGTAGCCTATTCGCTGTGCCTCGGGCTCGGGGTCGATTGGCGTGTGGCCATGGGCGTTATTTTCCTCGAAGGCGTGCTCATTCTCGTCTTGGTGCTATGCGGCCTCCGGCAAGCGGTGATGGATGCGATTCCCGTTTCCCTTCGCCGCGCGATCGGCATCGGCATTGGTCTGTTCATCGCGTTCATCGGTCTGAAAGGCGGCGGCATCGTGGCCGATGACGCGTCGACGCTCATCGTTCTCGGCGATCTGACGAGCCCTGCGGCAATCGTCGCGGTTGTCTCCATCATCGTGGCTGTCGTGTTTACGGCGCTCAAGTTCAAGGCGGGCCTGCTCATTTCCATCGTGGTCGCCACCATCGTGGGCATTCCCCTGGGTGTGACGCCGCCGATCACGGACTTCACGTTCGTCCCTGATTTCTCTGCGTTTGCGGCGCCGTTCCAGACGACGCCGAACGGCATGATGGGCATCATCGAAGTGTTCATGCAGCCCATCTTGCTGCTGTTCGTGTTCAGTCTGCTCATGAGCGACTTCTTCGACACGATGGGCACGGTTGTCGCTGTCGGCAGCCGCGCGAACTTCGTCGACAAGAAGGGCGACGTCGAAGATATCAAGCCGATCCTCACGGTCGACTCGGCTGCCGCCGCCGTCGGTGGTTTCGTGGGCGCGAGCTCCATCACCTCGTTCGTGGAATCGGTTTCCGGTGCGGCGGCGGGTGCGCGTACCGGCCTGTCGAACATCGTCATCGGCGTTGCCTTTGCCGTGTGCGCGTTTCTTGCTCCCGTCATCGGCATGGTGAGCGGTTCGGCGACGTGCGGCGCGCTCGTCGTTGTGGGTTACCTCATGATGACCGAGATCGGCGAGATCGATTGGTCGGATATCTCTTCGGCGTTTCCCGCCTTCGTCACGATCATCGGCATCCCGTTCACGTACTCGATAGCCAACGGCATCGGCTTCGGGTTCATTTCGTACTGCATTATCAAAATCGTTCAGGGCAAGGCGAAGGACGTGAAGCCTCTTATGTGGGTTGCATCGCTTGCCTTCCTCGCGGCGTTCATTTTCGCGTAGTCTGCTCGGACGGCTTTCTTTCGTGTAAAAGCCCGGCCGCACGCGGTCGGGCTTTTCTGTCGGCTGCCGTAATGCCTTGCGATCCTTTGCCGAATAGGTTGCAGGCAGACGCTCGGCTGCCGCCGCCATAGGTTCTCGTGTGCGCGGGTTTGCCCGGACGATCGGTATCTCGAAATATCGATTAGTGATACACTTATGGTTAACCTCCGTTTGCGATTGCATCGTCAGATGCCCATGCGGCGCTTCTCTGAGGTTATGTTGCTATGATCGGGCCCCGCGAAAAGCGAGCATGGCGACTAACGAAATGCAAGGCACGTGGGCGAAAGGCGAAGAATGGCCGAAAACTCAACTACCGGCACCCGGCGGCGGTGGAGCACGTATGTAATCGACAGCCATCATCGGCTTGTTTACCTTGATCAAGACATGCTGGAGGCCATGCCGTCGGCGAAGCTTGGCGATCGCTGCTACGAGGTCGTTCGGGGCGAAGAGATGCCGTGCTCCGATTGTCCCTGGGGAGAGGGGATCGAGGAGCGGCTTGGCCGCAGCGTCCTTTTCAACCATCGCATGCGTTGCTGGTTCGAAGCTACTTGCGTTGATGTCGAGTGGCCGGGTCATGGGCCGTGCATGCTCGTTGCGAGCAGGAGCATCGACGGATCGAGCAAGAACCTTTTCCTCGAGCTCGATGACAATTCGGTCTATGACGAGCTGATCGAAGTCGATTTGAAGCAGGCGACCTACCGCGTCTTGTACCATGAATCGGGAAAGTATCTCATGTCGGATATGGCTGGGACGTTCGACCGATCGGTGTTCGAATCGACCCTCTCGATGATCCATGAAGATGATCGGGAGCGATATCGCTCCTTATGGAGTCGCGAGAGCCTCGAGCGCGTGTTCGAGCGAGGCGAAAAGATCGCCGGCGAAGAATTTCGCATGCGTTTGACGAGCGGTGCGTGGAATTGGGTCTCGTACACCATCGTCCCGCTTGTTGACGGACGCTATTCCGATTGCGCATCGATCATGTGCTTCATCACCGACGTGCAGAAACGCAAGGAACGCGGGGCCGCTCGGCTCGAAAGCAACGCAGGCGCCGCGCTTGATTGCGAGCGCGATGCCGTGACCGGCTTGTGGGGCGCTCGGTCTTTTCTCGACAGGGTTGAGGGTATGCTCTCGAAAACCGATAGCGCGCGGGCGTTCGAGGTGGCTTATATCGATATCGAGCACTTCAAAGTGCTCAACGATTGGTACGGTCGGGAGGTGGGCGATCGTATGTTGCGGGTGCTCGCCGAACGGCTGTCGACGTTTTGCGAGCGGTATGGCGGTCTCGTCGGCTATTTCGGGTCTGACGACTTCGTCGCTTTGCTGCCCGCAGGTGCCTCGCGCGAAGGCGATCTTGAAGCCGCGATCGGAACCATTGCGCCCGATCATGAGATGCAGGTAAGCTTTTTCCCCGCCATAGGCGTATGCATGATCGACGATCCCGCCGTGCCGGTAAGCGCCCTTTGCGATCGGGCTATGATTGCCATGAACACGGTCAAGGGAACCTACGCGCGCAGGATTGCCTGGTACGATCGAAGCATGGGCCTCGAGCTCGAGCAAGAACCCAAAATGCTTGCCGAAATACAGCGGGCTCTCGATGCGCGCGAGTTCGTTCTCTATGCGCAGCCGCAATGCAATATCAGAACGGGCAGGATCGTCGGGTTCGAGATCTTGGTTCGCTGGAACCATCCTGAAAAAGGGCTGGTTGCTCCCGGCGAATTCGTTCCTTTTCTCGAGAAAACCGGTTTCATCGTATACCTTGACCGCTACGTTTGGGATGCGACGGCGCATGCGCTGGCCGACTGGATCGAGCGCGGGCTGCATCCGGTTCCCGCCTCGGTCAACGTGTCGCGCGCCGATGTGCGCGCGATAGACATCGTGGATGAGTTCGAGAGAATAGTGGAAAAGCACGGCATCGACAGAAGCCTTCTGGAGATCGAAATCACCGAAAGCGCCTACGCTGAAGACGAAAGCGTATCCCGCCTGGTGAACGATCTTCAGCTCAGGGGCTTCACGGTGCTTATGGATGATTTCGGGTCGGGGTACTCTTCGCTCAACATGCTCAAGAACATAGGCGTTGACACGCTTAAGATCGATATGGGCTTGCTGCGAAGCGATTTCGACGACGATAATCGCAGCGAGGGCATCCTCGAGGCGGTAGCCGGCATGGCTCGGTTGATGGATATGCCCGTGATAGCCGAAGGCGTTGAAACCGAAGAGCAGGTCGAATTCCTGCGACGCATAGGTTGCGATTACGTGCAGGGCTATTACTTCTACCGGCCGATGCCCCAAGACGATTTCGAAAAGCTTCTTTCGAACGAAGACCTCATCGACCGTCGTGGCATGATCTCTCGCGTTGTGGATGACATCGACCTGGCCGATTTGGTGCAGGACGGGGGAGTGGCGAGCCGCTCCATTCTCGAGAACCTGCTCGGCGGCATGGCGGTTTATGGCGTGTACGACGATCATTTCGAGCTTTTGCAGGTAAACAACGGATACTATCAAGTGACGGGATGCAACCCCACCGATCTGGGCGAACGCCAAACATGGATATACCGCATGCTGCATCCCGACGATCTGCCGAAGGTTCTAGCGATGTTCGATCGTGCCGAGAACCATCCCATAGCAGGCGCCGAAGCTACGTTCAGGAGATATCGGCTTTCGGGAGAGCTCGGCTGGTTTCACCTCAAGGCGTACTTTCTCAAGCGCGAAGGCGGCAGGCGCATCTTCTATGCGGGCATTTCCGACGTGACGGAACAGAAGCGCCAAGAAGAAGCTCTGCTGTCGTCTCGAGCGGTGCTCGACAGCGTATTGAACGTGGCGACGACGAAAGGGAAGATCGATTCCCTGGCCGAGGAGTATCGCAGCATCGCCTCCCATCTGTTTGCGCAATCGGTGCCGTGCGGTTTGATCGGCGGCTATTGCGAAGAGGGCTTCCCTCTCTTCTACGCAAACCACCATTTGGTTTCCATGCTTGGCTATGAATCGTTCGACGAGTTCGTCGATGCTATCGACGGGTTGGTCGCCAACACCATCCATCCCGATGATTTGGCGCAGGTGATGGAGGATATCGGTCCGACCTACTACGAGGGCCTGTCCTACGAGACGCGCTACCGTATGCCGCGCAAGGACGGTTTGTGGGTTTGGACGCTGGATCGAGGCCGCGTACTTCGAGCCGAAGACGGACGGCTTGCCATTGCGAGCGTTTGCTGGGAAATCGCCGAAGACCCTTGTGGTGCCGCCGATCTCTCTGCCTTCGATGCCTCGGGAGAGTGCGGCGGTTGCGGAAGGCTTTCAAACTGACGATTGGATGGTCGCTTGCCTCATGCGGGCGCTTCGGGTGATCCCGCCTCGATTCTGTCGATGAGCTCCTGGCGTCCCTCTGTGATCTCCATCTTCGCGTAGATATGCCGAACGTGGGTTTGGGCGGTGCTTTTGGCGATGAACAGCTCGTCGCAGATATAGGGAATGCTGCGCCCCTTGACGAGCAGCGCGAGCACTTCGGTTTCGCGGGGAGAGAGCCGATAGGCTTCCGCGACGGATTCGAGATTGGGGGATTCGGCCGCGTTGTCTTCGGGGCAATCCCGTTCGAAAAATTCGCCTCCCATTTCCTTGGTCTCGTTGGCGAACTGCGCGCCGTCGGACATCTGCCACACCATGGCAACAAGCAGGAAGAGCGAAACGATGCTCAGAGTTGCCACATAATCGAATCCAGGTTGATGTATCGCGACTAACAGCCAAGAGGCGATCTCTCCTGCGCCGATGCCCGCCAAGAGCGTGAGAAACCCCTGCGAGAACACCCGCGGATAGGGAAGGCGGTACTTCTGCGCGACGTTGCCCATGACGATCCAGAAAAACACCATGAAGCTCCCGAACCCCGCAAACGCGATTGCCATGCAGACAATCGAGAGCTCGGCGGTCGAGAATGGCAGCAGCAGAAAGGCGGTGGCGACGAGGATGGTAGCGGGCCTGTATGCGACGACGGGGTTCTCCCGGTGGATTCGCTTGACCATGTAAGCCGTCAGAATGATTTCGACGAGCAAAAACGCCGCCACGTTGATGATCCCGGGCACGATCGACGAGACCCATGCCGATTCCGTTTCGGGGAGCACGTGGCCAGCGAGGACGAACAGCATGCCGTATAGGGCGATTGCGGCAGAAAGCTTTCTTCCGAAAGGGTGCAGGATCGTGTGTTTATCGGGCGCGCTTGTCGGGGTGTGGGGCGTTGCGGAGCACGCGGGGAAAGCATTCTCCTCGTCGGACGCCTTGCGTGCGCTTTCTCCAAGCGCCAGCCAGCATGTCGCCGATGCAATCGGAAGGCAGGAGCCGACAAGCAGGGCGAACGGCTGCGGCATTGCGACGATCGCAAGGTAGAGAATGCATCCGCTGATCGCTCCTGCGGCGGACGCGACGACGCGCTTCCTGAGCCTGATTGCGGAAAACGGGGAGGCCCATCCAAGGCAGAGGCCGACAACGCCGAGCGCAACCAGCGCGGCGGCAAAGACGTCGATGATGTCGCCCTCGGCGAACCGATGCAACATGACGCCGAGAAACGATGCGGCTCCGGTAGCGGGGGGAACGGCAGAAGCTCCTTTGCTGCCGAATGCCGAGTGGCGGGTCGACGCGATCAGCGCTGCTGCGAACAGTGCCGCACTGAAGGCGACCGCTGCGATGCGCCACGAAAGGCCCTGCGCAATGAGAGTCGGCGCCGATGAGAACACCGGCGATACGGCAAGCAGCAACAGCCAGCAGACCGCAGCGGCAGTGCCTGCCATCATGCGCATATCGCAGCTTTCCTTCAGATTGTCCCACCATGTGGCGATCATCAGCACACCTCCCGCTGGTTCATGGTCGCACAGCGGGTTTTTTCGGTCAATCGTTGCTTTTTACCGATACGTTTTCCTGCGAATACGCACTTTGCACCGATAGCGGACGACGGGGCGGGGCTGCATACTCGGCGCGTGGATGTAAGCACGTGATTGGAGGGAACCATGAAAAAGCACGCAATGAATTTGAGCAGAAGGAATTTTCTCGGCCTGGGTGTCGTATCGGTGGCAGCAGCGGCGGGTGCTGGGCTTGCGGGTTGCGCGCCGCAGGAATCGCAGGCGACGGCCGACGCGAAATCGGGGGGCAAGACCTATACTTGGGAGGAGGACCCCGAGGCGATCGAGAGCATAGACGGCACGGAAACAGCGGACGTCGTCGTTGTCGGCGCAGGCATGGCGGGGCTTTCGGCAGCGTGTTCTGCGGCAGAAAAGGGCGCGAAAGTGCTCGTTCTCGAAAAGACGGGAATCGCAAACTTCCGCGGCATCGACTACGGGGCTATCGGCGGTGCGCTTCAGAAGGAGGCGGGAATCGATCTGACGGCACGCAGAGAGGACGTGCTGCAGGAAGTGCTTCGCTGGGGTGGACATCGGGGAGACTACCGTGTGGTGAAGGCGTGGGTCGACCATTCGGCCGAAGCACTCGACTGGGCTGCGGGTATGTTATCCGATCACGGCATCGCGATCGCACCGATGCCCGAAGAGATGCAGGTAATTCCCGACGCTTGGTACGAGCACTTTGCCACTGATGCGTTCCAAATCGTCCCGACCGACGAGCTTATCGCCGAAGGCAGTGAAGCGGGCTACGAGCCTCCGTTCGCCATCGGCTGGGCGAAGGCCTTCACGGCGTACGCCGACGAGCTCGGTGTGGAAATTCGGTTCAACGTCGAGGCGGAGCGACTTGTTCGCGAAGACGGCGGCCCTGTGACCGGCGTCATATACAAAGATGGGTCGAAGCATATCCAAATCGATGCGAAAAGCGTGGTGCTTGCAGCAGGTGGCTACGGGGCTGATTCCGAGATGATGGATGCGTTCATTCCCAACCACGAGGAGGATATTTACAACATAACAACGCCTGCGCACAATACCGGCGATGGCATTCGCATGGGAGCGTGGGTGGGGGCTTCGATCGATCCCGCGCCGCATTGCCCGATGTATTTCGATGAGGGCGTCGAAGGGCTCGAGCATATGCCGTCCATACCGTTGACGCGCCAGCCTTGGCTTTATCTCAACGATTTCGGTGAGCGTTTCTGCAATGAAGATATGCCCTACGCTTACGTGTGCCGCGCACACAACGCGCAGCCACGGCATATGAAATGGGTTATCTGGGATGCGAAGTGGGAAGTCGATGGCCCTGCTATGGGCATGGTCGTATGCAAGGATTTCCGATCGCCTCTGCATAATCCCGAAGAGATTCGGCAATTCATCGAGGAAGGCCAGATTCTTTCGGCCGATACGATCGACGAGCTGCTTGCGAAGATGGGGGGCATCGATCGGGAAACGGCAAAGGCTACGATCGAACACTACAACGAGCTGTGTGCGGCGGGCGTCGATACCGATTTCGGGAAGCGCGCGCAATGCTTGAGCTCCATCACCGAGCCGCCGTTTTACGCCGTGCATTCGGGAACGACGCTGCTGATCACCCTTGGGGGACTTGAGATCAACGAAGAGCAGCAGGTACTTGATGGCGAAAAAGAGCCGATCGAGGGTTTGTGGGCTGCGGGCAATTGCTCGGGCAGCTTCTTCTTCGACGACTATCCGATTACCATATCGGGCGTGAGCCACGGCCGTGCCTGCACGGGCGGTCGTCGAGCCGGGCAGTTCGCTGCCGAGCGGGCCGTGGGAGCGTAGCGTGCTCCCGCAATGCTTCGAACGCAACGGACCCGCCGAGGAATGGCGGG
>NZ_LT962671.1:2136234-2359395 GCF_900199545.1 Raoultibacter massiliensis | reverse complement strand
GGGCAGCTTCTTCTCCGACGACTACCCGATTACCATATGGGGCGTGGGCCCCGGCCGTGCCTGCACGGGCGGTCGTCGAGCCGGGCAGTTCGCTGCCGAGCGGGCCGGGGGAGCGTAGCGTGCTCCCGCAATGCTTCGAACGCAACGGACCCGCCGAGGAATGGCGGGCCCGTTCAGGGGGGATGTGAGGAAAGAGGCTGTTGGGCTAGCCTACGCTTGGCCTCCAAGCACTTTGCCGACGGTATAGCCCATGAGGCAGTTGCGGGTGTGGGAGAGGCAGTTCAGGTTGTGCGGGTAGGTGTTGTAGAACATGCCGCCCGAGGTGAGGCCGATGGCGAAGAGGCCGTCGATCGGCTGGCGTTCCTTGTCGAGCACGCGGCACTCGGTATCGACGAGCAGGCCGCCTGCGGTGCACAGGCCGTCGGCGTGCTCTTTGGTGGCGTAGAACGGCGGCGTGTCGATGGTCATCATCATCTCGCCGGGGAAATTGAAATCCTCGTCCTTGCCCGCGGCGGCCATTTCGTTCCAGCGGTTGATCGATGCGACGAAGTCGTCAACGGGCACCTCCATCAGTTCGGCAAGCTCTTCGAGCGTGTCGGCTTTCAGTGCGTTTTCGCTTGTGGCTGCGGCTACCCAGACTTCTTTGGGGCCGTAGCACGAAGAGCTTGGCGTCCAGATCTTATCGATCTTGTTGGCGATGTCCCCATCGACGATGTAGTAATCGTAGGTTCCGGGCTGCGCCTGGATGGCGAGCGCAAGGTGACCGTAAGGCTCGTATTCGGGCGTAAAGCGCTTGCCGAGCTTGTTGACGCGCAGATACGGCATGAGCTGCTCGGGGTCGAGCATGATCGCCTGCGGGAACTCGTCTTCGGCGGCGCCGACGGCAAGGCCCATCTGGTGGCCGTCGCCCGTGTTTCCGAAAGCGCCGGTGAGCCAGGCGCCCGGCACGCCGCGCGGACGGCAGCGTTCCTTGAGCATCTGCTGGTTGAATTCGTAGCCGCCGGTTGCGAGCACGACGCCTTTGGCGCAATTGTACTGTTCGAATCCTTCATCGCTTTTCACGATGACGCCGGTCACCTTGCCCGCGTCATCGGTAACGAGTTGGCATGCGGGGCAGCTGTAACGGATCTCGACGCCAGCCTCTTGCAGAATGCCTGCGAGGATGCCCGCAAGATCGCCAGGGGCATAGGGAAGGTTGAACGAAGTGTTCCACGAGCGGGAGAGCGACGTAGTATCCCATTGGTCGCGAAAATCGGGGAAATCGCCCGCCGCGAACGTCAACGGATAATCATCGAGGTTCTGGTTGTCGAAATGGCTGATGTACCAGTCAACGGCTTCTCCGTTCGTTTCGAGCCAATGGCGGTACAGCTCCATTTCGCCCTGGAACGCGCAGTCGACCATGGCATCGCCCATCCAGGCATCGAGGTCGTAGGTCATGCCCCAGTGCTCGTTGAGCTTCGAGTTCGTGCCGCCGATGGTGGCCGAGTTGTAGTTGCCGACCGTCTGCTTTTCGACGGCGACGGTTTTGAGCCCTTGTTCGGCGCACGAGAGCGCTGCGGCGTCGCCCGCGGGTCCGAGCCCGCATACGACAACGTCAACGTCGTGCGTGGCCACGATGTCGCTTTCGGAAATGGGCTCGGCGACAAAGGCGATCTTGCCTTCGCCCGCAGCTCCAACCTCTACTTCTTCGACGACGGGCCAAACGGCTTTCGAGGGGTCGGTCGTCTGCATGGCTCCAGCGGTTTGCGTTCCCGAGCCGTTTGCGGTCGAGCCTGCTTCCGCACCTGCCGTGCTTGCCGATCCGCTCGGCGAGCATCCGACGATACCCGCCATGGCGGCAAGGCCGGCTGTTGCCGCTGCGCCTGTCAGAAACGAGCGGCGGCTGAGACCGCTTTTCGCCTCTTCTGCTTCGGATGCGTTTCTGGTTTCGGTGATTTGTTTCATCGTTTCCCTCCAGGATGTCGATGGTCTTGCGCTCGATTCACGTTCGAGCATGGCTGCAGTGTGGCCGCAGGACGGAAAAAGCGCATCTGACGAAACGGTAGATATTTGTTAATTGCCTGATCAAAGCCTTATATTTGCGAGACTTGTTTCCTTGCTCGGTTTTTGCGGTATGATTGCCGAACATTTCGAGTTGGGGTAAGGAGGCGGCGATGGGCCAATCGCTTTCGGAAGCGAAGCAAGCGAAAAGGGCTGAGGCGGCATCGGGTTGCGAGCCTCGCAGCGTTCAGCGCCGCCGGTCTTTCGTCGTCGTCATCGGTTCGGCATTTCTCTGGTCGTGGGGATTCCTCTGCTTCTTGAGCCCCGTTATGTTTCCGCCCGATGCAGCGCTCGACGCGAGCATCGGAATCGAGATAGGATTTTTCGTTTCGCAGGCATCGGTTGTTGCGTTCGCCCTCTGCGTGATGGCTCTGTCGCGCCGCCGCCGCTTGGTAGTTCGCCGTTCGGCGTTCTTCGTTGCCGCGGTTGCCATTTCCCTTTCGGCGGTGGGCATCGCGTGGGCGGTTCGTGCGAACGCGATGGGGGTCGTTATTGCCTGTGGCATTGTCGACGGGGTATGCGTGACGCTGCTCGGAGTTGCCTGGGGTGCGCGGTACTCGTTGGGTCCGAAGCGCATACGGCCTCTGGTTGTGCTTTCGTTTCTCGTCGCCTATTTGCTTTACTTGGTCGTTTCTCATCTTCCCGGCCCCGTGCCGATCGCGTGCGTGTGCCTTTTGCCTGTGGCTTCATGGGCGCTGTGGCGAAACGATGCCACGATACGGCACGAGGTTGCATCGGAGGTGTTTCCCGTTCGGGCATCTGATAAAGGGCCCGGTTCGCTCGGCGAGCTCGCGGCGGGTTCGTGGGAGGCCTCCGTGCTTCCTTGGAGATCCCTTTCCGTGTTGCTCATTGCAACGTTTATCGGCAATCTGATAACGTCGGTTCTGCTTGGCCGGGGATACGCGGGCGTCGACAGCCTGTTTTTCGGGGGCATCGTCGTGTGCGCGTGCATTGCAACCATGGCGCTCGTCCCCCTGACTTCGGGCCGCACAACGCTTTCGGTCGGCAGCGTGTACCGCATTACGGTAACGTTCACCGCCATCGGGCTTGTTGCCATCATGGTGTTCGGCGTTGCGGGCGTTGCGGTGGGTGGGGCGCTGGTGCAGGGTTCGGCGTTTTTCCTGCAGGTGCTCGTGTTTCTCGTGGTTACGCAAAGCACGCAGGAAAGCGGCCTGTCGCCGTTGCTTTCGTTCAGCATCGGGCAGGCGGTGATCTCAGGCGTGGTGTTTCTCGGAAACGTGCTGGGAAAGCAGATTGGCGATCTGTTCGGATCGGGAGCGTTCGTGCTCGACGTTTTGTGCGGGGCCAGTGTGCTCGTGTTGTTTTTCATGCTGGTGGCGCGAGCGAGCGCGTATTCGGATGGGGAAATGTCGCAACGGGGTGCGTTGGCCGATAACGAGGTGGAGACCCGCGTTTCGCCGCAGGGGGAAGCGGCCTCTCGGGTTGAGGCGGCTTTGCAGCCTGCGACATCAGAGGAGCTCATGGTTGGGAAGATCGCCTCGTTCGCCGAAGCGCATGGGCTAACGCATCGCGAAACCGAGGTGTTCGGATACCTCGCCCGCGGCCGAAGCTTGCCCTATATTGCCGGCGAGTTGTTCGTGACGACGGGGACCGTCAAAACCCACACGACCCATATTTACCAAAAACTCGGCGTTAATTCGAAGCAGGATCTGCTCGACATGTTCGACTCATGGGGAAGTCAGGCGTAAGGGCTGCGCCAATCCTGGTTTGGCGGTGGGGGCGAGCCCCGGGTGCACACTTTTCCTCGTTGTGTTGCGCTCGACGTCGCACTGCAGTGATTTTGGGAATATCGTATGTATATTGACCTGGGAAAACGTCGCTGATTAGCAAGCGGCGGCGCGGCTGTGGGGGTCGAGCGGTCCTTAAACGCAACACATCGTTGATTTTTGTGCAGTTCGGCCGTTTCTTCTTGCACGTGGCGAGGGATTGTATCGACTGGACTTGCGCGATTGCGGATACAGCGACCAGGGGCGGCTCGTTCCACCCACTTGCGCTATCATGGGGTTATCGAGTGATCGGAGACCTATGAGTGCATTGTTTGAAGAGCTGGCAATCAACGGGATGCGTGCGAAGAACCGTTTCGTACGAGCGGCTACCTACGAGGGCCTTGCGACTGACGATGGGCATCTTACTTCCGAGCTCATGGCGATTCACGAGGAGCTCGCAGAGGGCGGCGTCGGCACGATCATCGCAGGCTACGCATACGTAACGGCCGACGAGCAGCCTAACCCCAACATGCTCGGAATCTACGATGACTCGTTTATCTCCGAATATCGCGAGCTGGTCGATATCGTGCACGAGAGCGGCGCTGCATTCGTTTCGCAGATCGTGTACGGCGGCTCGGCGAGCAGGCTCGATCCGCCGAGCAAGCGCATTTTGGGACCCTCTGCCATCGCGAACCCGAAGACGGGAATCGTGCCCGCCGAAGCGACTAAGCGCGACATCGAGATGCTGGTTTCGGCGTTCGCCGCTGCAGCCGGGCGTGCGAGGGCGGCGGGTTTCGACGGCGTCGAGCTACATGCGGCGCACGGCTACCTGTTGAGCCAGTTTCTGAATCCGCTCCTCAATAAGCGTGTCGACGAGTACGGCGGTTCGGTTGAAAATCGCGCACGCATCATTACGGAGTCCGTGACCGCGATTCGCAACGAGGTTGGAGCTGACTATCCGCTGTTGGTGAAGCTGAACAGCTCCGATGGCGTCGAGGGCGGGCTGACCGAGCGGGATAGCATCGAGGCGGCGCGCCTGCTTGCCGAAAGCGGAGTCGATGCGATCGAAGTGAGCGGCGCATGGCGGGCATGCGAGCCGAAGGTTTATCGCGACAAACCGTATTTTGCCGATTACGCCAAGCAGCTTGTGCGCGAGGTCGGCGTTCCCGTGGTGCTCACCGGCGGCAACCGTAGCATTGACGTCATGGAGCACCTTGCTGCCGAGGACGGCATAGCGGCGTTTGGCCTGTGCCGCCCCCTTATCTGCGAGCCCGATCTCGTAAACCGCTGGCGCGACGATCCTTCGTATCAGGCTCGGTGCACGTCCTGCAACCAGTGCAGCTCGACGGCGGGCCATCGCTGCATTCTGCCTTCGCGCTAGAAAAGGACCTGCATTCACAGAGGGCTCGCATTCGGCGCGACTCTTCTCTTCGCGCTTGGCTTTCATGGCAAAGAAACGGCAAACGCCCGACGTTAGCCCAGCAAAATGCCCGTTGCTGCATACGGCATGCCTGATCATGAGTTTTTGGGGTATGATACGCACGTTAACGGGATGCCGAGGTCGTGCGCTTCGCGGAATCGAGGATGCGCGTCCGCCATTTTTTGCGCGAAGGAGAATCCATGCAGTACATCCATTGCTTGAACAACATTTCGAAGTACGGAACCGATCTGCTGCCCGATACCTACGAACTCACCGAAGAGTTCGACAAGTCGACGGGCGTGTTGGTCCGAAGCGCCGCGATGCACGACATGGAATTCCCTGAGAGCCTTCTGGCCATCGCCCGCGCAGGCGCTGGTGTGAACAACATTCCGCTCGACCGCTGCGCCGAAGAGGGCATCGTGGTCTTCAACACTCCCGGCGCCAACGCCAACGCCGTAAAGGAGATTGTGATCTGCGGCCTTCTGCTCGGCAGCCGCGGCATCGTCGAGGGCATCGAGTGGTGCCGCGAAAACGCCGACGACGAGAACATCGCCAAAGCAGCGGAAAAAGCCAAGAAAGCGTTCGCGGGCCGCGAGATACTCGGCAAGAAGCTCGGCGTCATCGGCCTCGGTGCGATTGGCGCGCAGGTTGCCAATACGGCAATCGATTTGGGCATGGATGTGTACGGCTACGATCCCTATGTTTCGGTGGGCGCTGCCTGGCGCATGTCGAGCGAGGTGCATCACGTGACCAATCTCGACGATATCTTCCGCGAGTGCGACTACATCACCATCCATGTTCCGGCCATGGAAGGGACCATCGGAATGGTGGATGCGCATGCCTGCGAACTCATGAAGGACGGCGCGGTGTTCTTAAACTTCTCGCGCGATACGCTCGTCGATAATGCGGCTATGGCCGCAGCGCTCGAGTCGGGCAAGGTGCACGCCTACATCACCGATTTTGCGGTGCCGGAGGTTATGAGGATGAACGGTGCCATCGTGCTGCCTCATCTTGGCGCTTCGACGGCCGAGGCCGAGGACAACTGCGCGATCATGGCCGTGCGCGAGCTTGTCAACTACATCGAGAACGGCAACATCGTGAATTCCGTCAACTATCCCGCTTGCGATATGGGCGCCTGCCCCGCAGGAGGCCATCGCGTTGCGGTTATGCATAAGAACGTTCCTAACACGGTGAGCCAGATCACCAATGCGTTCGGCGAAGAGGGCGTCAACATCGAAAACCTGACGAACAAGTCTCGCGGTGATTTCGCCTACACGCTGCTTGATATCGATCAGGAAGCCCCCGAGGCGGCAATCGCAAAGCTCAACAGCATTGACGATATTCGCCGCGTTCGCGTGGTATGCTAATCGGCAAACCTACCAATGTTACCCATCTGCAGCCTGTGCGATCGCCCGGGCTGCAGATTCGATGCTCTCGCGGGCAATGCCCGTGTAGCTTATGACGAATTTTCGGGGAAGAGTGGTTCCGGGAGGCAGATTCGGCAGGTTTTCCGCATCTTGATAGAACGACGAGAGCGGTGCGAGAGCTACCCCTCGTGCTTGGGCGGCTCGCGCAATCTCCTGCTCGCTTGCAGCCGATTTGATCCCTAAGATGAAGTGGAGCCCCGAATCTTCGGCCTCGATGCTCATGCGATCGGCAAGGGAGGTCGCTTTGAAGGCGGCGATGAGATCGTTGCGCACCGAGCGGTAGTGGGTGCGCATGCGGTTCACGTGCCGTTCGTAATCGCCGTTTTCGATGAATCGCGCAAGCGCCAACTGATCGATTGCGCTGACCGTGCAGGAGTAGAATCCGAGCTCTTGCTCGAAGCGGGTGGCAAGGTGTTCTGGCAGGACCATGTATCCGATGCGGAAGGCCGGCCCGAGGCTTTTCGTGAAGGTGTTCGTGTAGATAACGCGCTCGCTTGCATCGATGGTCTGCAGCGCGGGAATCGGCCTGCCTGCAAGGCGAAACTCGCAATCGTAATCGTCTTCGATGACGAATCGGCCATTTTCTTCCGATGCCCAGCCGAGAAGCTCGTAGCGACGGCTGATCGCGGTGACGAGGCCGGTGGGGTATTGGTGCGAGGGCATGATGTGGAGCACATCGGCTCCGCAACGTCTGAGCTTTTCGACTTCGATGCCGCCCTCGTCCATCGGCACATGGGAAAGCGCCACGTTGTTCGCGCGGTAGATTTGGGTAAGGCGCGCATAGCCAGGGTCCTCGACGGCGTAGCGCATGGTTCTGCCCAACAGCTGTACGATCAGGTTGTAGAGGGTTTGGGCCCCCGAGCCGACGACGATCTGGTCGGGGGCGACCTGCATGCCCCTGAAACCGCTCAGGTGGTTGGCGAGCGCGCGGCGCAATCGGAGCGACCCGGCTGCCGAGGTTTCGCAGAGCAGCGTTCGCTCCGACTCTTCCGCAAGTGCTTCGCGTACGGTTTTCGCCCATGTGCCGTAAGGGAAAAGGCCCGTTGCCACGGAGCTTCCGGTGAAGTCGGCAACAAGGGGGCTCGACGCAGATTCCTCGGCTTGCGCGTGTGCTTTCTGCTGCCGCGCTGCCCGGGAGCTTGGCGTTGCTGCGTTCTTGACGAGGGGGTTTGCGAAATACCCTTTCCGCTCGATAGCGTATACATAGCCTTCGGCTGCAAGCTGGGTGTAAGCTCCTTCGACGGTGATCAGGCTCACGCCCAGATGGCGCGCGAGGGATCGCTTCGAGGGAAGCTTCTCGTGGGCGGCGATGGTGCCCGTTTCTATGTCGTTTCGAATGCACTTGTAAAGGTATTCGTACAGGCTGTCCGTTCCTCGGTGTTCGAGCGCGTAGGTGAGCAAAGCCGTTCCTTCTTGTTTGGCGTTATTGTCGTCTGGTTATAATCTGACCATATTCAAAAAACCATTTTTGATAATACCACTAAGGTCATATACGCGATAGCCTTGCTCGTAGTCGAGAACGGATTCGAGGGAAAGGCGGCTGGTCATGCAGGAGGAATCGAAGAACGGCGAAGATAGAAGCGAGCTCAACCGTGCGCTTGCCCAGATGCTCAAGGGAGGCGTGATCATGGATGTGACGACGCCCGAACAGGCGCGCATCGCCGAGGAGGCGGGTGCCTGCGCGGTTATGGCGCTCGAACGCATACCAGCTGATATTCGGGCTGCGGGCGGCGTTTCGCGCATGAGCGATCCTTCGATGATCAAGGGCATCCAAGCCGCCGTGAGCATTCCCGTTATGGCAAAATGCCGCATCGGCCATTTCGTGGAAGCGCAGATACTGCAGGCGATCGAGATAGATTACATCGACGAGAGCGAAGTGCTTTCACCTGCCGACGATACCTACCATATCGATAAGACCGCCTTCGCCGTCCCTTTCGTGTGCGGTGCGCGCGACCTCGGCGAAGCCTTGCGCCGCATAGCGGAGGGCGCCTCGATGATTCGTACCAAGGGCGAGCCCGGCACTGGCGATGTCGTGCAGGCGGTGCGTCACATGCGTATGATGAACGCCCAGATCGGCAAAGTGGCATCGCTTCGCGAAGATGAATTGTTCGAGGAGGCGAAACAGCTGCAGGTGCCCTGCGACCTGGTTCGCTTCGTGCACGAGAACGGAAAGCTTCCCGTGGTGAATTTCGCAGCAGGCGGTGTTGCCACGCCTGCAGATGCGGCGCTTATGATGCAGCTTGGCGCTGAGGGCGTGTTCGTGGGGTCGGGCATCTTCAAGTCGGGCGATCCTGCCAAGCGCGCCCAGGCAATCGTGAAGGCCGTCGCGAACTACGGCGATGCCGAGATGATCGTATCGCTGTCCGAAAATCTCGGCGCGGCTATGGTGGGCATCAACGAGCAGGAGATCGATCTGCTGATGGCCGAGCGCGGGAAATAGGATGCCGTGATGCAGATAGCGCATGCAAGCGGCAAAGCGCTGCCTGGGGATGGGCAAACAGTCGGCGTTCTTGCCGTGCAAGGGGCATTCGTCGAACACGAACGCCGTCTCGCGCAGTTGGGTTGCGCGTGCATCGAATTGAGGAAGGCAGCCGATCTCGAAAAGCCGTTCGACCGCCTGATCTTGCCTGGGGGAGAGAGCACGGTGCAGATCAAGCTGTTGCATGAACTGGGGATGTGCGGGCCGCTTCGCGAACGCATCAAAGGCGGCATGCCGGTGCTCGGAACCTGTGCGGGGCTCATTCTGCTTGCCGATCGGGCTGAAGGTGCAGCGGATGGCGGGCGAAGCGGGCTCGCCACGATGCCCGTAACGGTTCGACGCAACGCCTATGGCAGGCAGCTGGGGAGTTTCCATGCGAACGCCGCCTTTGCGGGGGAGGAAAACGTGCCCATGACGTTCATTCGAGCGCCGTTTGTTACCGAGGTGGGCAAGGAGGTTGAGGTGCTCGCCCGGGTTGGCGGCGACATAGTGGCTGTTCGGTACAGAAATCAGCTCGGGGTGGCGTTCCATCCTGAGCTCGATGATGACGATCGGGTTCTGAAATTATTTCTTGCCGATGGGGCCCTGCTACATGAATAAAGGCCGCCATCTGCGATGTCGAGGCTGTAGATGCGCGCGTTCCGGTAAGCCTGGCGGTGCTTCTTTCCGAAAAGCTGCGGTAGAGTTTTGATTCATGCCAATTTTTCCTGCATGCAAAAGGGATGTGTTTATGCTGAATGCATGGAAACCATCGTTTGTTCGTACGGCCAAGGCCGCAAAGACCTTGGCCGGCGGTGTGAAGTAGCGTACGAGGCCCAAGTGAAACCCGGCGTACGTTCAATCGTCGGGTAGAGAAAAAGCAACATCTTGTCGGCGCCCGCGGCTTCGTTTAAGGAATACGAAGCCGCGGGCGTGTTTTTGCGTGGTCGCACAGTCATCTTTTTTCAAAAACTTCTATTACTCGCATGAAAGCTGCGCCCAGTCTATGCCGAATCAGGCATTTTGCATGTAAATCTAATAAAAACGTAAAACAAATGTGATACACAAAAAATGGCCTAGAATCTTTGGGAGCAGTGCGTTTGGTTTTGCTCCAGAAGGCATTTCCAAAAAGATACAACCTGATAAAGAATCAATAACCTGCAAAAACGCAGCAACCTCACAATGCCGTCGAATGTTGATGCCCTTTCTTGACAAACCTGCCTGGAGGCTGATTAGATGTGAAAATCTACTCGGGGGTTCATGAATATTCTGTGCAGAGGGTCTATTCGAAAGTGGGCTTGCCTTTGAGCAAGACACCAGAAGCGAGAAGGGGGTACGCTTATGGCAGCGAGAAGCTTTGTCTTTGCGGATCCACGTAAGTGCATCGGCTGCAAAACGTGCATGGTGGCGTGCATTCGGTCTCATGAGGGAAGCGAGATGACGGGACCTCGTCTTCGGCTTGTTACTACGATAAAGGTATCCGCGCCGATTGGCTGCCACCATTGTCTAGACGCGCCCTGCGTGAAGTCTTGCCCGACGGGATGCTTGCATTCAGACGGCTCGCGTGTCGCCATTCGCGAAGAGCGCTGCATCGGCTGTCAGAACTGCGTTCTTGCCTGTCCGTTCGGAGCTATCTCCATTGGATCCAGGCCGAAGCTCGAGTCGTTCGGGGGGCTTGCGTTTAATTCGGGGCAGACCCCGGTTGTTGTCAAATGCGATCTTTGCGCTGGACGCAGCGCGGGACCGGCTTGCGTAGAGGCATGCCCGACCGATGGCCTGTTTCTTGCCGACGATAAGTTCTTTGCGGCAGAGGAGGCGGCTAAGCGCGACAGAGCCGCAAAATCCGTTGAATCATTCATGGAATCGTTTTCGGATGTAACACTATAGTGAGGGGTTGCCTTATGGAAAAGCACATGACTGTATGTCCGTACTGCGGTGCCGGATGCAAAATGAATCTTGTTGTCGAAAATGGTTTGATCGTAGATGCCGAGCCCCTGCACGGAGTGACCAACGAGGGGAATCTGTGCTTGAAGGGATTGAGCGGCTACGATTTCGTGAACGATACGAAAATACTGACGCCGCGCTTGCTCCATCCTATGATCAGGCGCCGTAAAGGGGCAGAACTCGAACGCGTAACCTGGGACGAAGCACTCGATTTTACTGCGCAGCGTTTGTCGGAGATCAAGGAGAAATACGGACCCGATTCGATCATGCTCACCGGATCATCCCGCGGGCCGGGCAACGAAGCCAATTTCGTCATGCAGAAGTTCACAAGGGCGTGCATAGGCACCAACAACATCGACAACTGTGCGAGAACGTGCCATGCCCCTTCCGTCATCGGTCTGATGGATACGATTGGAAGCGGTGCCATGAGCGTAAGCATTCCAGGATTCGAAGAAGCTTCCTGCATCATGTTGTTTGGATACAATCCTGCCGCCAGTCACCCTATCGTAGCGCGGAGAATCGTCAAGGCGAAGGAAAAGGGAGCCCGCGTCATCGTTTGCGATCCGCGCGTTATCGAAACGGCCCGCATCGCCGATATCCACATTCAAATGAAGAATGGTTCCAATCTCGCGCTTTTGAACGCGATGGCGTTCACGATTATCGAGGAAGGGCTGTCCGATAGGGCGTTCATCGATGCCCATACAAGCGGGTATGAAGCCTGGCTCGAGGTAATCCAGCAGTATCCGCCCGAGGCAGTGGAGGATGTCGTTGGCGTGAAGGCCGAAATAATTCGTGAAGCTGCAAGGATGTACGCCACTGCGGAGTCGTCGATTATCGGTTGGGGCATGGGCGTCACCCAACAGCGGCAAGGCGTGCACACAGTCCACGCCATAGCTTCTCTTGCCTGCATTGCGGGCAAGATAGGCAAGCCTCATTGCGGCGTGGCTCCCGTGCGCGGCCAGAACAACGTGCAGGGCAGCTGCGATATGGGAATGCTTCCGAACTTGTATCCCGGCTACCAGAAGGTGGAAGACGCGAAGGTGCGGGCGAAGTTCGCAAAGGCATGGGGTCTTCCTGCTGAGAAGCTGTCCAACAAAGAGGGATTCAAGCTTACCGATCTTCCCCATGGCGTGCGGGACGGCAGCATCAAGGCGTTTTACAACTTCGGAGAAGATCCGCTGCAGACCGAACCGGATTCCGCCGATATGGAAAAGACGCTGAAGAATCTTGAATTCTTTATCAGTCAAGATATTTTCATGACTCAGACGACGGCGCTTGCCGACGTCGTGCTGCCCGCCACTTCATGGGGCGAGCACGAAGGGGTTTTCACTGCCTCGGATCGATCGTTCCAGCGCTTTACGGCCGCCGTGCCGCCTAAGGGAGAATGCAAGCATGATTGGGAGATATTCCAAGAGATTTCGACGCGGATGGGCTATCCGATGCGCTATCGGAATACGAAGGAGATTTGGGATGAGGTTCGGGAGCTCTGCCCCCAGTTCTACGGGGCAACCTACGAGCGGATGGAGGGCCTCGGATATGCGCAGTGGCCGATTCCCGATATCGAGGGAGAAGGTACGCCGGACCTGTATCTCGACGGCAGCTTCAACACCTTCGACGGGCGTGCGTTGCTGCTCTCTCACCATTGGAGCGCTCCGACGGAAGAGCCAGATGAGGGATATCCCCTCGTGCTCTGCACAGTGCGCGAGGTGGGACATTATTCGTGCAGGTCGATGACTGGCAACTGCAAGGCTTTGGCGCAGCTTGCCGATGAGCCGGGCTACGTACATATCAATCCGATCGACGCACGCAAGCGCGACATTCGAGATGAAGAACTCGTTTGGGTGTATTCGAGACGGGGCAAGGTTATCACGCGAGCCGCGCTCGATGAGCGTGTCAATCCTGGAGCCGTATACATGACCTATCAATGGTGGGTCGGGAAATGCAACGATCTCACGATGCATGTTACCGATCCTCTGTCGGGTACGCCTGAAGACAAATACAGCTCGTGTGACGTCGCTTCCATCGGTGATCAGGTTTGGGCTGAGCAGCATATGGAAACGCTATACAGCGAATTGAAGGCCCGTCTTGCTGCCGAGGCGGCGCGCCAAGACGGACCCACGCTCAAGTACGGCGAGCGGCAATAGTCACTTGACGACGTGCTTGGAGGACGGATGTGAATCGCTATATAGTCATAAACCCCGATGCGTGCATTGGTTGCAAGACGTGCGAGGCAGCCTGCATTGCGGCTCATGAGAAAGCGGGTCTCCAAAGTGCTGCCCGGTTGACGGTTGTCGAAACGAAGGGTGTGTCCGCCGTTTCTCTCTGTCGTCAGTGCGCAAGCGCCCCCTGCCTTGCCATATGTCCAACTGGCGTTATTACACGCGAAAACGGCATTGTCCGCGTGGATGAGCAGCGGTGCGTCGGATGCAAAATGTGCTCGATTGCCTGTCCGTACGGGGCGGTGATTCCGTCGGGCACTTCGGTTGCGGGTGTTGCGGGCGTGTGTTTCAGAACACCGAGATATCCAGGCTCGGCAAGTCCTTTGCTCAAGTGGGAGGCAGGCGTTGCTGCCTGCGCGGTGAAATGCGATCTGTGTGCAGGTGCGTCGGAAAGCCCTCGCTGCGTCGATGCGTGTCCGACAGGTGCGCTTGTTCTGATCGGCCAAGAAACCCTTGATGCCGATTTGCGCGAAAGAAGGCTCCGCGCGGCAGAGGAAATGGAGGCTGTATCGGTTGAAAGCTCGAAGGTTTGGAGGTCGCAATGGGTCTGACATTGTTGGTGGGCGCAGGCGGCATATCAGTTGTGGGCGCTTTGGTTTCCCTTCTGCTGTATCGTCAGGAAAGCGCAGTCAAGTTTCTTTCGTGTAGCTGCGGCGTCGTATCCTCGGTCCTGGCCCTCGGGTTCGGCTTAATATCGATGTTAGGGCCAACGCAGGTGCTGAGGGCCGTAAGCCCCTTCGGGTTTGCGGACTTCTCGATTTCCTGCAACCCTCTTTCCGGCTTGCTGATTGCGGTGATTTCGGTGCTGGCGATAGCCGCGTGGATATACGGGTTTTCGTATTTCGACGAGTATCGGGGTCGCGGTATCGGCAAAATCGGGTTTTATATGAACCTGTTCGTGATATCCATGATTTTCGTAGTAGCAGTCGACAATGCATTCTGGTTCCTGGTTTTTTTCGAGCTCATGTCGCTAACATCGTATTTCCTCGTTGTATTCGATCGTTCCGAACAGGCGCAACGGGGCGGATTCGTGTATTTCGTCATGGCTCATATCGGTTTTCTCATGATCATGGTGGCGTTTCTTATGATGGCGAACGCTGCAGGAGGAAGCTTCGAGTTCTCCGACTTCCGGCAGGTTGCGATGGCGCCTGCGGCAGCCTCGATCGTTTTCATGCTCGCGTTTCTCGGCTTCGGCATCAAAGCTGGCATGGTTCCCTTTCATTCGTGGCTTCCCCTGGCGCATCCCGAGGCTCCGTCGAACGTGTCGGCGCTTATGTCGGGCGGTATGGTGAAAATCGGCATCTTCGGTATTGTGAAAGTTTGCTTTGACTTGTTGGGGGCTTCGGGTTGCCAGCTTTGGTGGGGCTTCGTCGTCATGATGCTCGGCGTTGTATCGGCGGTGTTCGGCATCGCGTATGCGGTGGCAGAACGGGATATCAAAAGAACGCTTGCGTACTGCACGGTTGAAAACATCGGAATCGTTCTGATCGGCGTTGGGGTGGCAATCTTCGGTATGGCTCTTGAACAGCCGATAGTCGCGACTTTGGGACTTTTGGGCGGATTGTACCATCTCGTCAATCACGCAATGTTCAAAGGTGCGCTTTTCCTTGGCGCGGGTTCGGCTATTTTCCGGGTTCATACCCGATCGCTTGATGCGATGGGGGGTCTTGCCAGGAGAATGCCCTGGACGGCTGCGGTATTCCTCATCGCTTCGGTCGCCATCTGCGCGATACCTCCGTTGAACGGGTTCGCTTCAGAATGGATCACCTACCAGTCGCTGCTCGACGTCTCTCTTGGAGCTGCTCCCCTTATAAAGACGGCGGCGGTTCTAGCGGCGGCTTCGCTTGCGATTTCGGGAGCTTTGGCCATCGTATGCTTCGTTAAAGCGTACGGAGTTGCTTTCTCGGGTGCGCCGCGATCCGAAAAAGCGCGGGAAGCCCGTGAGGTGCCTGTTGCTATGGTGGTGGGAAGCGTGCTGCTGGCAGCGATATGCATCTGCCTCGGCGTGGGCGCGGCATGGATCGCGCCTGCGATCGGTCGAATCGCGGCTTCTGTTCTCGGCATGGCGGCCTCGACCGCCCCGGTGGCCTTGGGTTCGGAACTGGTGAACCCGCTTGCGGGAACAGGGGTGTCTTTTATCCTGATCGCCGTGCTGCTGATCGTTCTCGCATTGCTGCTCGTAGGGCTGCGTGCTGTCGTGCGGCGCAGGGCGGGCGCCGGTCTGCGAAAGGAGCCGTGGGACTGTGGCTATCTTCCCGAACGGGAGATGCTCGCTGCCTCAACGAGCTTTTCCTCTGCAGCGGGCATGTTCTTTGCAGCGTTGTACCGGGCTCGGGATCTGGTTTCTGCGCAAAAGGTGAAAGTCGAGTTCTTGTACGAAAGGCTGGTGGGGGGAATCGGAAAAGCCGAGCCGCTCTCCGATCGGTATTTGGTCGATGGGGTGATCGGAATCGTCAGCAAGCTAAGCCAAGCGACTCGGAAAGTCGAAGGAGGCGATTATCGCGTCTACGTCTCCTACGTCGTTGTCGCGCTCGTCTTCTTCCTGATACTGACCGTTGCGATCGGATAAGCGAGGGAGCCATGAATGAGATAGTGCTAGCGATTCTGCAACCTGTAGCCCTTCTGCTTGCCGCACCGCTTTTTTCGGGCGTCAGCAGAGTTCTTCGGGCGAAGATGCATACGCGGAAGGGTCCGAGCATCTTCCAAGACTACTATGACATACTGAAGCTGTTCAAAAGGGAGGATGTTCGCACGATCGATTCCGGTGCGCCGTTCAGGATCATGCCGGTGCTCTACCTGGCAACGGTCTTGCTGCTTGCCATGGGGATACCTATGGTTACTCGATTCTGTCCGATACCGGCGCTCGGCGATTTCATCGTGGTCGTGTACATGCTCGCGTTGCCCCGGTTCTTTTTTGCGCTGTCTTCGATCGATAGCTCGGGATCGTATCCCGGTGTCGGCGGTGTTAGGGAACTGCTTGCCAGCGCGCTTATCGAGCCGTCGATGATCATCGCACTGTTCGCTGTCGCGATTGCGACGGGGTGTTCGAACATCGGCGATATGGGAGGCGCTCTTTCGTCTCTCTCGTTCACTTCGCCCATCGCAATGGTCGTTGCGGCGTTCGCCTTCTGCGTAGCATGCTATATGGAGCTTGGAAAGCTTCCCTACGATGTTGCCGAAGCCGAGCAGGAGCTTCAGGAAGGCCCCTTGGCCGAATACTCCGGGCCTTCGTTGGCCTTTCTCAAACTGGGGATGTCGCTTAAGCAGATCATCGTGATCAGTATGCTCCTTGCCATCTTCTTCCCATTCGGAAGCGCTGTCGATATGACTCCTGCTTCACTGGCTTTAGGGCTGCTGGTGTTCTTCGTGAAAATGTCGGTCGTATTCACCGTGTGCGCTCTCATTGAGAATACGGTCGTACGCGTGCGGTTCAAATTGCTATCCCAGCATACGTGGATGGTGGTGGGATGCTCTGTCTTGTCGCTTGCGTTCCTCGTTATGGGCATATAGGTGGAAGGAGTGATGAGCATGCTGTCAGGGATCGAGGTTGCGTTCTTTCCGCTCTTGGCTATATTGGTGCCCTTCGCGGGGATGCTGCTGATTCTTGCGCTGCCGCGTGGTGCGGCTCGCTGGATCTGCGCCGTCGCTGCGGGCGTCTCGCTTCTTGCGTGCTTGGCTGCCGCGGGGCTTTTTGCGCAGGGGGGCATGCAGGGAAGCACGCTTCCGTGCCTGTGGTTCGGTTCGGTGGTCGTGTTCGGCTTTACCGTCGATGCCATGAGCACGCTGCTCGCTGCGGCGTTCGTGGGCATCGGGTTTTTGGTGACCGTGTACTCGTTCGCTTACCTGAATAAGGGAAATCGCGAACACCCTGACGAGCACAAGAAGCGGTTCTACGCGGTGTTCATCGCTTTCATCGGTGCGATGGCCGGCTTGGTTTTCAGTTCCACGATACTCGGACAGCTCGTCTTCTTCGAGATTACCGGTGCATGTTCGTGGTCTCTCATCGGCTATTACAACAACGCCACGTCGAGAAAATCAGCGATGAAAGCGCTCATCATCACGCACATAGCATCGCTCGGGCTCTATTGCGGCGCCGCCGTTTTGTTCTTGGAGACCGGTTCCTTTGAGCTTCAGGCGATCGCTCAGCTTGGAGAAGGCGCAAAAGCGTTCGTCCTTATCGCGATTCTCGTCGCGGCATGGGGCAAGTCGGCTCAGTTGCCGTTTTACATGTGGCTTCCGTCGGCTATGGAGGCGCCCACCCCCGTTTCGGCGTATCTCCATGGTGCATCGATGGTGAAGGTTGGCGTGTACATTTTCGCTCGGGCGCTCTTGTGTGCGGGGTCCGTACCGATCGAGGTCGGCTGGGTTGTCGTTGTGGGAGCAATCGTGACCATGGTGTTCAGTTTCCTTATGTACTTGCCGCAGAAGGACGTCAAACGTCTGCTGGCGTATTCGACGATCGCGCAGCTTTCGTATATGTTTCTTGGTTTCGGCTTTGCGATCTTCGGGTCGCAGCTGGCCATGCAGGGCGGTATTGCCCATATTTTCAACCATGCGTTTGCCAAGACCCTGTTCTTCCTCGTCGCAGGCGCCCTGAGCTACACGATGGGCACGCGGCTTCTTACGAAGTTCCAGGGTCTTTCGTCAAAGATGCCGCTTTTGGCGATCGCGTTCGCGTTTGGCGCTTTGGCGATTGGCGGACTTCCTCCGTTCGGCCCGTTTTTCAGCAAGTTCATGATATTGGCCGGTGGGTTTGAGGTCTCGTCGCAAAGCGTGTTGTTGTTGGTGATCGTGATCGTCGCGATCATCGAGTCCCTCTGCTCGTTCGCATGGTTTTTGAAGTGGATGGGTTCGGTAGTTTCGGGCGCGCCGTCTGAAACGGTCGAAGACGCCCATCCGCTTCCGAAGCCTATGGCGGTTGTGTTTGTCGTGCTCATGGTTATGACGGTCTGCTCTGGGTTCATTGCAGTGACTTGGTTGAGTTAGGGTGATGGTGTCATGTCTGCATTTGCTTGGGTAAACGCCCTCGGCGGTCTGCTTATCGTCACGTCGACGATGGTGGTTCTTGCCCGATCGGTTAGAAAGTCGGCGATTCTTTACGCGCTGCAATCGCTTGTTCTCGTACTGCTTCTCGTCTCGCTTGCATTTGCGACGGATTCAGAAGTTCTGTTCATGTGGTCTGCATCGGCTTTCATCACCAAGGTCGTGCTCGTTCCGAGCATGTTGCTGTTTCTGCAGAGGAAGCTCGGTGCCGATTCGCAAGATCTCGGTGAGCGCCTCTCCCCGTTCAAGAGCATCACACTGATCGCCTTAGAGGTGCTGATCTGTTTCGCGGCGATACAGGGCATCGATCTCTACACTGCTGCAGAGGTGAAGCCCGCGCTCGCCATTTCGCTTGCCCACTTCTTCATCGGTCTTACATGCATCGTCTCGCAGCGCAACATTGTGAAGCAGATATTCGGATACTGTCTGATGGAAAACGGCTCGCATGTAACATTGGCTCTTCTTGCTCCACAGGCGCCGGAGCTTGTGGAAATCGGCATTGCCACTGATGCCATCTTCGCCGTCCTCATCATGGTTCTCATGGTTTTGAGGATATACAAGATCGCGAAGACGCTCGACGCTCGTGATCTTATGGAATTGAGGGGGTAGAACATGGATATTTCAAGTCTGCTGCTCGTTGCGATGGCGACGCCGCTTGTCGCCTGTTTGCTGATAGCGGTTCTTCCCATAAGGCTGCCCCGGATCGCGTTCGAAGCGGTGCACATCGTATCGATCGGGATAACGTTTCTGTCGAGCCTGTTCGTTGTCGCCTTCGTGTTCGGGGGCGGCGGCTCGGTGGAGGTTATCGATGTCTGGTTTCAAGTCGATGCGCTGAGCGCCGTCTTCCTTGGACTGGTGAGCACGGTTGCCCTGTTGACGGGCGTTTGCTCGGTATCCTATATCCGTTTCGATGCCAGGGAGGGGCGCTTTGATGCCTCGCAAACCAAGCGGTTCTATGCTTTCTTCAGCTTGTTTTTGTTTACCATGCAGTTGGTTGTCACATCGAACAACGTGATCATGATGTGGGTGGCTATCGAGGCGACGACGCTTTCGACCGTATTTTTGGTGGGTTCGTACAATACGAAGATCTCGCTCGAGGCCGCATGGAAGTATCTTATCGTTTGCACGGCTGGTGTTGCGTTCGGCCTGTACGGCACCTTGCTCGTGTATGCGAATGCGGCAGACATCATGGCCGACCCGCATCAAGCGGTATTCTGGACATCCCTCGTTCCATATGCTGCCCAATTCGACTCGGCACTCATCAGGATAGCGTTCGTGTTTGCAGCGATCGGGTTCGGCACGAAAGCGGGGCTGTTTCCCATGCATACCTGGATGCCAGATGCCTACTCGCAGGCGCCGAGTCCGCTATCGGGGCTGATGTCCGGTGCCCTTGCTAAGTGCGCAATGCTGGTTCTCATTAGGTTTTACGTTCTAGCGGTGCAAGCGGTCGGACCCGAATTCCCCCAGACCGTCATGCTCATATTGGGAGCTGCTTCGATACTGTTCAGCGCATTTGCCGTTTTTTCGCAAAATGACCTCAAGCGCAAGTTGGCTTACAGCTCGTGCGAAAACATCGGCATCGTCGCGCTTTGCTTAGGGTTCGGTGGCCCGCTCGGCATTGCCGCCGCACTTCTTCACTGCATATTCCACGGTCTTGCGAAGGCTCTCATGTTCTGCCTCTCGGGCAACGTGATCATGAAATTCAAAACCAGCAATCTTGAAAAGATCATCGGCGTGGTGCAGGTTGCCCCTGTTACGGCGGTTTTGCTGGGTGCAGGTCTTTTTGCCCTTTCGGGGTTCCCCCCGTTCGCGCTGTTTCTCAGCGAGGTGCTTACGGTGCTGTCTGGCATCTACGCGGGTTACCTTTGGCTTGTCATCCCGATTTGCTTGGCGCTGACGGTTGTGATTGCGGCCTTCAGTCTCGTGTTTCTTCGGTCGGTGCTGGGCAAAGCTCCTGATTCCGCCAAAAAGAAAGACGTGGGCGCTACGATGCTCGTTCCCGAGATGGTGCTCATGGCTTTGCTGTTATGGTTCGGCGTGGCTTTGCCGGCTCCGGTTATAAGCGGGGTGGGATCGGCGACGGCGATAGTCATGCAGGAAGATGCGTCGCACCTGTACGAGATACCGCTTTTCGGCGACGTGCTGCATACGGCCGATAAGACAATGTTTCCAAGCGAATAGGGAGGTTCTTGTGACCAAACGAAGTGGAAATAGGGAAAAACGCCGTGGTTCGACGCACGTCGAAGCAATCCGGAGGCAGTTCCATGGGGCACTCATGGGCGAGACGTGGCAATCCGACGAACAGGTAACCATGACGGTTAGGGCGGATTCGGTGCCCGATGTCGTGCGATTCCTTTATTATCGAAGAGGTGGGTGGATTTCGGTTGTGGTCGGCAACGATGAGCGTCCGATCAACGGCAACTTCGCCCTGTACTACGTGCTCTCTATGGAGGAATCCGATCCTTGCATATGCGTGGTCCGCAGCGAGGTGTCTCCCGAGGAGGGAACGTTTCCGTCGGTTGCTGCCCGAGTTCCAGCGTGCGTCTGGGGGGAACGCGAAATTCGCGACATGTTCGGGCTGACGCCCATTGGCATTCCCGATGGGCGCAGGCTTGTTCTTCCCGACGACTGGCCCGAGGGACTCTATCCGCTGCGCAAGGACTCCATGGATTACCGTCATCGTCCCGAACTTGCCGCCGATCTTGAGAATTACGAGTTTCTGAACAGAGCTGAACCGGGAACAACTACGGTTATTCCCATGGGGCCTCTGCATATCACTTCCGACGAGCCCGGCCATTTCAGGTTGTTTGTCGAAGGGGAGTACATCGTCGATGCCGACTACCGGATGTTCTACGTTCATCGCGGTATGGAAAAAGTCGCCGAGGCGCGTATGACTTACGATACGGTTCCTTTTCTTGCCGATCGCATCTGCGGTATCTGCGGTTGCGCCCATTCGGTCGCATATGCCCAATCGGTTGAGAATTCGCAGGAGATACTGGTTCCCGAACGCGCTCAGGTGATCCGCTCTATTCTGCTTGAGGTCGAAAGGTTGCATTCGCATCTGCTCAATCTGGGGCTCGTATGCCACTTCTGCGGCTTCGATACGGGGTTCATGCACTTCTTCCGAGTAAGGGAAAAAGCGATGAACCTTGCAGAAATGCTTACGGGTGCGCGAAAGACCTACGGGATCAACCTGATCGGCGGTGTAAGAAGGGACATCCTTTCCGATCAGAGCATGAAAACGATTTGGATGCTCGGTGAGCTTCGGCAGGAAACCGATCATCTGGTAGAAGCGTTGCTGTCGACAGCGAATTTCGAAAGCCGCACGGCGGGCATCGGCATCTTGGATCCCGAGGTCGCGCGCGACTACAGCCCGGTAGGTCCGACAATCAGGGGAAGCGGCTTTTCCCGCGACACGCGCTTCGATCACCCGTTTGCCGGATACCGGTATACGGATAAGAAGGCTTGCGTGCACGACGGATGCGATGTAAAGAGTCGGACGCTCGTGAGGGTAGAGGAATTCTTCGACAGTCTCGATATGATTCAGGCATGGCTCGAGAATACGCCGACGGGTCCGATTTTGAACGAATCGTGGAAGTACGAGCCGCATCGGTTTGCGGTGGGCTTCACCGAAGCGCCCCGCGGCGAAGATCTTCACTGGTCCATGACGGGCAACAACCAAAAATGCTATCGTTGGCGGGCGAAAGCCTCAACGTACAGCAATTGGCCGGTGCTTCGCTCCATGCTGCGCGGGAACACGATCGCGGATGCCGCCGTTATCGTGGGGAGCATAGATCCGTGCTACTCGTGTACCGATCGGGTGACCGTCGTCGACATCGGCAAGAAGTCGGAAACGGTGATAACGAAGCAGGAGCTCGAGGACTATTGTCGCGATCGCACCCGATCCCCTCTGATGGGCCGTTGGTAAGGAGCCGGCGATGCTGAAAACACTGAAAGGCATTCTGAAGACAGGCGATGCGACCGTCAAATACCCTTTTGCGCCCATTGAGCAGGCTCCGGATGTTCGCGGCAAACCCGAGCATGATGCGTTGCGTTGCGTTGCTTGCGCGGCATGCGCTACGGCGTGTCCGCCGAATGCGATTCAAATGGAATTGAACAGCGGAGCGGGTACTGTTACGTGGACGATCAATTACGGCAGGTGCATTTTCTGCGGTCGGTGCGAAGAGGTCTGCCCGGTTGATGCGATCAGGCTCGGGACGGAATTCGAGCTGGCGGTCATGCTCAAGGCGGATTTAGTGGATTCGTGCACGTATCGGCTTCAGGAATGCTCATGCTGTGGCGAGTACTTTGCGCCGCGCAAAGAAGTCGAGTACGTAGCAAGCGTGCTCGACAAGATGGGGGGCGTCGGTGCTTCGGGCGATTCTGTCGGCCTTTGTTTGGCATGCAAGCAAAGAAATGATGCTCTCGCATACGAAAACCGCGCAAGGGGAAGGAGGTAGTTATGGTTGAACGAGGTATACCGACTCAGCTGCAGGCGCAGCTCGAGCCGAAGAAGCTGAGCGAAGAAATTACGAAGGCAAAGGCGACGTTGCTGAAGAACATCAAGCGATCCGTGTACGTCTATCGGGTAGATTGCGGCGGCTGCAATGCCTGCGAGATCGAGATATTCTCTTCGATCACTCCGGTGTTCGATGTGGAGCGCTTCGGAATCAAGGTGGTTCCCACACCGCGCCACGCCGACGTCCTTGTGTATACCGGGGCGGTGACGAGGGCTATGAGGCTTCCGGCCATACGCGCCTACGAGGCTGCCCCCGATCCCAAGATCATCGTCTCGTACGGAGCCTGCGGATGCACGGGCGGCATATTCCACGACAATTACTGCGTCTGGGGTGGAACCGACAAGCTGTTTCCCGTGGATGTCTACATTCCGGGCTGTCCGCCCACGCCGGCTCAGACGGTGTATGGTTTCGCCATGGCGCTCGGCATGCTCGACCAAAAGCAGCATGCGGTACACGAGGTCGAAGCCGAAGGAGAATACGTGCCCTTGAAATACGAGGACATTCCGCATGGCCTGCGGGTTCAGCTTGAGCGCGAAGCACGTCGTCTATCGGGGTACCGACAGGGCGGCGATATGTGCGATTTGTTCCTCGAGGTGCTTCAAAACGGCGAAGTCGATGCTTTGAGGGAGGTCGATCTGCTTATTGCGGCGCAGAAGGATTCCCGAAAGAAGGAGGTTCTGACCAGCCTCAAAGATTTGCTCGTGTCGAGAACCGTTGGGAGCTGATATGGGCGGCCGGGTTGTCATGTACCAGTTGACGGCAAAGCTGGTCGACAGCGAAATCGATATTCCGCCGGATGCCCAGGACATTATGTACTACACGTTATCGGTAGGACATCATACGGGCGTTATGGACTGCTTTTCCGCAAAGCTGTCCTGCCCGATCGAGACGTTCGAATCGGTGCTTGAAAACATAGCAGACGATCGGGCTCGTTCGAAGCTCGGCGGCATATTGCGATTCGGCGAGATACAGATTGACAAGAGCCATCTGCCCGTGCTCAAACCAGCTATCAAGCGTACGTTGCGCGAGCTTTTTACGAGGAAGGACACGAATCCCTATTCGGCCGAACTGGTTTGGATGAGCGATTTCATTCAGCTGCTCGATGCGACCGAGAAGGAGACGGCTATGTACCTTATGGGCAGGAGGATCGATGACTGATAAGGTGCTTCTGACGGTGGGGAGCGTATTGCGGGGAGATGATGCTGCGGGACCGATGCTTGCGAAGCTGATGTCGGAGCACCCCGAAGCAGGATGGGCGGTCGTTGACGGGGGGCAGACGCCCGAAGACGAACTGCAGGCAATCAGGCGCATAGCGCCTAAAACCGTCGTTGTGGTCGATGCTGCCCATATGGGCTTGGACACAGGGGCGATTCGCCGGCTGAAGGCGGAGGACGTCGCGCGGAGCTTCCTCATTACCACCCACGCTCTTCCCCTGACGTTCCTTCTCGGTCAGTTGGGTGAATTGGCCGAAGTGGTGATATTTCTGGGTATCCAACCAGCCGACACGACGTTCTTCAATCCTCTGACGCCTGCGGTGAAGGAATCGGTTGAAGAGCTATGCGGACGGCTTGTCAGCGGAGCCGATTTGATGGAGTACCCGGCGTTCGAAAAGACCAAGCAGTAGCTGAATCAGAGAAAGGAACGGCTATGAAAATCGATGCCCAAATGCCAACGAGAATTATTTTCGGAGCAGGTCGGTTAGACGAGCTGGCGTCGCTCGATCTTCCGGGGTCGCATGCGCTTATCTGCACGGGTAAAAGTGCGCGACCCGAGCGGAAGGAATTGCTTGCACGCGTGATTAAGCTGCTCGATGGCGCAGAGATCGATGCGACCGCATATGAGGGGATGACGCCGAATCCGACCGACGAAGAGGTTCGGGAAGCATGTGAGCTTGCAAAGGAAGCCGGGTGTGATTTCGTCATAGGTTTGGGAGGGGGCAGCAGCATCGACGGTGCCAAGGCCGTTGCCATGATGATGAGACAAGGCGGAAGACTGTGGGATTACGCCTATACGGGTACGGGTGGAAGAAAAGAAATAACCTGCGCGGCGCCCGTGGTCGCCATCTCCACGACGGCGGGAACCGGTACCGAAACCGATCCGTACAGTGTTATCACGAAGGTGGAAACGGGCGAAAAGCTTGATTTTGCCGCCGATGCGCTGTGCCCCGTTCTATCGATCATCGACCCAGAACTCATGGTGTCGCTGCCCAAGGACCAAACCATCTATCAGGGAGTCGATGCGCTGTTCCATGCGGCGGAATGCGCGATCACCAACAGGGGGGAGAATAGGCTGGTGGACGTGTTTGCGCAGGAGTCGATTTCCAACGTGCTCGCTTGGCTCCCGGTCGTCGTCGAGGATCCGGGCAATATCGAAGGCCGGGCGATGATCGCCTACGCTGCGGATATCTGCAGCGGTTATACGCAGACGCTTATCAATACCACTTCACACCACATTATCGCCCAGACGATCGGCGGCATGTTTCCTTCGGTTGCCCACGGGGCAAGCTTGATCATGATTGCCGAGGAATACTACAGACGCATAGCCGAGTTCGTGCCTGACGAACTCGATCGAGTCGGGGCGTATCTTGGCGTCGATCCTTGCGGCGGCCGTCGCGGGCAGTCGTTCGCTGATGGCTTGGGGAGTCTGTTCGACTGCCTTGGCGTGCGCGGGATCGCTATGAGTGAATACGGCATAACGCGGGAGGATCTGCCCGTCATAGCCGATGCAGCGGTCAATCGCACCGGTATTGCCGATGTCGATTTGTATACGCTTACCGAAGATGATGTTCTCGGCATTCTGCAAAGATCGTACCGATAGCGAACCTTGCATGGAAAGCAATAGCTACAGCAAGCCGTACAGCGCCTGGTATGTTGCGGAAGCCAATTGGGTGCCGGTCACCGAAGTCGTTGCCGTCGAGGAATCCGTCGGTATCTACTACGACGGCCAGCTTATCGAGGAAGCGTCGTGTACTCCCGAAGATCTGAAGGACCTTGCAATCGGGTATCTGTACACTTCGGGAACGATCGAGTGCCTCGATGATGTCTCCTGCGTCGAAGACGGTATCGGCGAAGCAGGTTTGGAGGTGAGGGTCTTGTCTTCAAACCAGAGGCGGATCGCTGAAAGCCCCCGCCTGCCTTTGCGTGCAGACGCGACTGCCGGCGAATTCAGGGTATCGCCAGAAGCCGTTCATCGGGCAAGTGCCGCTCTCCTCGGCGCCCAGCGCATGCATCGCGGTACAGGCGCCACCCATGCTGCTGCGTTCGCCGACCTCGCCGGCGGCTATCGCTGTATTCGGGAGGATATCGGTAGGCATAACGCCGTTGATAAGCTCATCGGCGCCTTGCTGGGCAGTTCGACCGCTCCAGCGAGCGGGTTCGTCCATCTTTCAAGCAGGTGCGCTTTGGATCTTGTAAAGAAGTGCGCCGTATTCGGCATACGGCTCATTTCGACAGTGTCGGCTCCGACATCGGCGGTTATCGAATTCGCCGATAGGCAGGGGATTGCTCTCTGCGCCTTTTCCCGAAATGGGCATTTCACCGTTTATACCCATCCGGAGAATCTTTCAAGATAGCCGATCCCTCGCACTCGACGTCCGGGGGGGGGGTCCGCTCGCTGCGATGCAGGCCTCCGATGCGAATCTCAAATCCATCGGAGGCCTGTGCGCGTTGCGAGTGCGATCAGCTGATGTTCATAATGGAATGCTCGGTTACGTAGTCGTTTGCCTTCAGGCGGAGGGCTGACTGGCGAGCCTCTTGCATTCTGCCGTTTCGCTCGAAGTCAAGTCTGATCATGGCTTCGAGCCCCGGCGAAGCGGCAGCTTTGAAGTATTCGTCGAGATCGTTGTCGTCGACATCGAGGTCGAAATGCCGAGCTACGGCATCGAGAGCGAATTGTCTGACGAGTTGTTCGCGCACCTGGTTATCGAAGTGAGCCATGAGCTGCTGCTCGGTTACCCCCTGCTGTCGCAGAAAATCCTCTTTCGTCATATCTTGCTGGGCGAGCTGGTCTTCGAACGACTGTAGGATATCAGCGGTAACGGCATCGAACACGGCAGGTGGGATTTCGCCCTCGAAGCGCTTGACGAGCTCGTTGGCGCTTAGCAGGTTTTTGTAGTGGCGGTATTCGATCGACTTGCGTTCGAAGATCGCCTCGCGGGCGCTTTCCCGCAGGCCTTGCACCCCGTCGACGTCGGGCATGTTTTCGCGGATCCACGCGTCATCGAGGTTGGGCACAATCAGCTTCTGGACCTTTTTGGCGGTTACCGTCGAGGTATAGTGCTCGATTTCCGGCTCGTAGTTCTCATCGAGGGTGAAGCCCGGGTATTTGTACTCGATGGTTTTCGTTTCGCCGACGTTCATTTTCATGACCTGTTCGTCGAAATCGGGAGGCATCATATCCGCCCCCGTGGTGTAGGTGCGGCTCTCCGAACAAAGCTGATCACAGCGAACGCCGTCTTTGAACGTTTCGATTTCCAACTCGACGAGATCGCCCTTCCTGATTTCCGCATGGCTTGCGTCTTCTTCGAGGTAGGCGTGGCTTTGAGCGAGGGAATCGAGATAGCGTTCTATGTCTTGGTCGGTGACTTCGAGCGGAGGCACTGTTATATGGACGGGATCGTACGAGGAAAGCGAGAACGAAGGCTTGAGCGTGCAGAGTGCCTCGAAGGCGAAGTCGGCGTTGCGGGCGAGGGGGCCATGCGCGGTGAAGGAGGGCTTTCCGACTATCTCCACGTTGCTTCCTTCGGCGGCGAAGGGGAACGAATACCCCATGATTGATGCCCGTAGGCGTTCGCTAACTGCGGTTGCGCCGAGTTTCGCCGCGGATGCTTCTTCGAGGCTCTGGCCTTCTTCAGGCGTGATGTTGTTCTGGTAGGCCAAGGCTATGGTGAACTGGTCGATGAGCGTGTTTACGTCATCGGCCTTGATGGTGATGCTGAGGGTGGCATGATCGTCGTCGACGCGATCATAAACAGATTGCAGCTCCATATAACTACTCCTTCGCATAGGGTCGGCTTTTGCGGGCAGACCTCATGACCCGTATCGCACAAGCGACAGGTCTTGATACGGAATGTTTAGCCATCGGATGCTGTTTGTATCGGAAAAGATACAAGCCAAGTATACCACAGCAAGCGGGGTTTCGGATGGCAAATACGGCTTCAAACAGGCTAGATCATATTTTTCATCAGCGGTTTATCGAAGCTGACGATTTCGTGACTGTAAAGATGGTTGCGGGCGACGAGCAAGCAATCGATGTAGTCGAGCATGCTGGATCCGAACAGGCGCGTGGCGTAGCGGACGATGTCTTCTTCGCTGACGCGAATGTCGTCGAGGAGGTTGAGCATTGCTTCGCTTACGAGCGAGCGCGGAACGCCGTATACGTCTCTGAGGGTAACCGCCACACGTGCGAATATCTCTGGATACGAATAAGCGTGCCCCCCGGCGATAAGGCTTGCCGCCTGCTTTGCTTTTCTTTTGTCGTCATTGAGCAGGTAGCGTAGAATAACGCTCTCGTCGATGATTGTAATCATTTTTTGGCCAATGACGAGATCCATGCTTCGCGCTCCACTTCGCGCGATTGCGGTTTCGAGTACAGGTTCAGGAAACCGAAGGCCTCGTCGCCTCCCTTCTTTTCGAAGCTTTTGATCTGAAAAGGAAACTTTTGATCGAGCGTGCATTGCTTGAGGAAGATTCTGACCGCCTCGGAAAGGCTTGTTCCCATCGATTCGAATAAAACTTCCGATTCGGCCTTCAAATCGGCGTCGATCCTGACGTGCAAGATGGTTTCTTTCATAAAACCCCCTGTAAAATGTAAAAAACGTAACACAATTGTACTACATGCAATCCTTAATTTCATTTGCAAAAACGAGGTTTTCGCGCAGTGCATCACTGGCGCTCTTGATAGGCAAAATACCTGATCATAATGAGAAACAATTATATGAGCGCTTCACTATGATTTCCGACTCAAATCCTTGACAATTCACTGAGCGCCAATGTAATAATGGTCGGGCATCGGATGCACTGGTTATCAGAATTATCCAAATTCAATTTGAAATTGGGGGGAGGTGTAATCCGAATGACTTTAGGACTTGGTTTGCTCTACGTCGGTTGCGTTCTGTTTATGAATGGTGTGGGAACGCTTCAGAAGTGGGATCCAAAGGCCATGGCGGTCATGAATTTCTTTACCGGCGGTTTGCTCGTGGTGATCAACACTATCAATATCGCATGTACCGTCGTTGCGGTTGGCGCAGACGGCATTGGCGCCGACTTCTACGGAATTGCGACCAATATGCTGTTTGGTTTTACCTATCTGTTCGTGGGATGTACGAATCTGTTTAAACTCGACGGAAGGCCGCTTGCCTGGTACTGCCTGTTCGTTGCGGTAAACACGTTGCCGTGTGCGTACCTTTCGTTTGTAACGGCTGATCCGATCTTCGGGGTTATATGGCTTATCTGGGGAACTTTGTGGTTGGCTTACTGGTTCGCCGGCGCCGAAATGAAGATAACCCTTGGGCCGAAGTTCATCGGTTGGTACACCGTCGTTGTAGGAATTATCACATGCTGGGTTCCTGGATACATGCTTCTGGCAGATTGGTGGAAGTTCCTGTACTAAGCGCATGAGGGTAGGGTTTTTTGGGAGGGCGGAGTTCGTTCTCCCATACAAAGCGAAGGCGGGTGAAATCACTTGCCGAAACGTACGGCGAGGCGTGTCGCGTCGCCGAGATTGGAGGAAAGAATTATGGGCAGTATCGGAAGTATGAATAAACCTGAGAATGGCTTCCTGGCAGCACTGATTCAGTTCCCTGTGCCGATCGTCAACTCCCGGGCTGATATCGACAAACAGATTGAAAGCATCATTCGCACGCTCCATGCCACCAAGGCCGGTTATCCGGGCCTCGAGCTCATCGTGTTCCCCGAGTACAGCACCCAGGGCCTCAACACGGCCAAATGGCTGACTGAAGAATTCCTGTGCGACGTTCCCGGACCCGAGACCGAGGCGTTCGGCCAAGCTTGCAAGGAAGAGGGCATCTACGGCGTCTTCTCCATTATGGAGCGCAACCCCGATCCCGACAAGAATCCGTACAACACCGCTATCATCATCGATCCGAATGGCGAGATCTGCTTGAAGTATCGCAAGCTGTTCCCGTGGAATCCGATCGAGCCTTGGTATCCTGGCGATCTCGGTATGCCTGTGTGTGACGGACCTGCTGGTTCTAAGCTCGCCGTGTGCATTTGCCATGACGGTATGATCCCCGAGCTTGCCCGTGAAGCTGCCTATAAGGGTTGCAACGTGTACATCCGCATCTCCGGTTACAGCACGCAGGTTTGCGAGCAGTGGATCCTCACCAACCGCTCCAATGCGTGGCATAACCTTATGTACACGCTGGCTGTCAACCTTGCTGGTTACGATAACGTCTTCTACTACTTCGGCGAAGGCCAGATCACGAACTACGACGGTACCGTTCTCGTTCAGGGCCATCGCAATCCTTGGGAGATCGTCACCGGCGAAATCTTCCCCTGCCAGGCCGACCAGGCACGTCGTTCTTGGGGTCTTGAGAACAACATCTACAACCTTGGCCATCGCGGCTACGTCGCCCTCCCCGGTGGCGAAAGCGATGCCGGCCTTACCTGGGTCAAGGATCTTGCAGCCGGCAAGTATAAGCTTCCTTGGGAAGACGAGATGGATATCAAAGACGGTAGCATTTACGGTTATCCGACAACCGGCGGTCGCTTCGGCAAGTAAGCGGCGTTTCGCGGCATAAAGGGTTTTCGGCATCGAATCGGTGCAAGGGAAATGCTTACGGGTGGTCGCTCGAACCGGGCGACCACCCTTTCTTCGTCAACCAGGCACGTTCGGACGAGAGGCGTTTGCGAGGGATAAACGTTTCCCGATCACGGGCTCCTTTTGATATCGGACGCCCCTCGGCGGCAAGCGTCTTACCATCTCAGACGTTTTCTGACCGTCGACGCACACGATGAGGCACATCACCCTATTCGGCCTTCACAACGGCGTGCGCCTCCAGCGACAGGGCGTCTTATTTCACTTCGATCGTGGGAATGATCTCGCTGACGGCGTTTTCCCAGTCGACTTGGGTTTCGAACTGCGTGCCGTCGGCCTGGGCGGGCTGGATGATCTTCTCGGCGGGAACGGTCCCGAGGGTTTGCAGGTCGATTAGCTCATCGGCAACGGATTCGTCGAGCAGGTCTGCATGCCAGCCCTCAGGTGTCGCTTCGGGCAGGTTGATATCGAAGACGATCCATGCGAAGTTCGTCATCCAGAGTTCTGCACGTTTTCCGTTGCCGAGTTCCTTGCTGAACACCAGAGCCGTATCGGGATTGTCTTCTGCCGCAGGGGTTGTGGAGCTTGCCTCGGTGCTGCTTTCGATGGCAGGGGAGGAGGCATCTACTATCTTCATGGTTACGAGGCTCGCTTCGGGAAAGCCGTTTGCGTAAACCGAAGCGCTTCCATCGTCGCCGTAGACGATGTTCACGCGATTGCTCCAGTACGACGGCAGGTCGAACACGAACAGATCGGTGCTTACGCGATCTCGCGCAGCCGGAGTTGATCTCTGTTCGGTTTTCCAGTCGATGCTGCCTGTCTTTTGAGCGGATTCGCTTGCTTCCTGCCGTATCAGCTCGGAATGTTCGGCGTTTTTCGCCGAAGCGGCCTCCTGAAGGGCGAAGTAATCGAATCCGTGCGAATCGAACGGGGTGGCGTGGGAGGTTGGCGGTTTGGTGAGCGAAATCGTGAAAATGAGGATTGCGATGACGGCGGCTGCGATGATGCAGGATACGACGACTCCTCGTACGGTGTTGGCGGGCCTTTGGTTCTCTGCCATGGTTATCGACTCCTTCGTGCTGTGCTCGAGGCGTCCCAGGGGCGCTTCAGATAGGTAAGATAGTAAGAGTATATCGAGCGAAGAGAGCTGTGGCATTGGATACGGGCATTCGTTTCGCTCGTGCAAGCAGGCGGTAAACAAGCTGTTTTATGCACCCGTATGCCCTTCCGGTTTCGAGCGGGCAACAAAACAGGACGGATTGCGTCAAAGCGGTTATGTTGGTGGCAAGAAAACATATAGCTCGTTCGAACCAGAAGGAGAACGATCATGAACGTACATGACTTTACCGTAAAAGGATCCAAGGGCGATGCCGAAGACCTCTCCCAATACGATGGAAAAGTGCTGCTCATCGTGAATACGGCGACGAAGTGCGGACTCACGCCGCAGTACGAGCAGCTCGAAGCGATCTACGAAAAGTACCGCGATCGCGGGTTCGAAATCCTCGACTTTCCGTCGAATCAGTTCCTCAAGCAGGCTCCCGGCACCGATGAGGAGATCAGCGATTTCTGCACGCTCAACTATGGCACCACGTTTCCACGGTTTGCCAAAGTCGATGTGAACGGCAAAGATGCCGAGCCTCTGTTCGCTTGGCTCAAGGAGCAGCTCCCCGACGAGCATGCCGATGAGGAAGCGAAATCCTTCGCTAAGAAGGTTAAGGCGCTCCTGCCGTTTTCCAAGAAGGGCGATATCACGTGGAACTTCGGCAAATTCCTGATCGATCGCGAAGGCAATCCGGTTGCTCGCTACGCCCCGGCCTATGCACCCGAAAAACTCGAAGCGGATATCGAGAAGCTTCTCGACTAGGACGTTCTCCCGCCGGGCTTCGGAATCGAGCTCTTCTTGCTTCGCGCCTGCGCCCGCAACGCTCTGCGATGCTGCTATAATGCTCTGTCGAGTTGCATTGCGAAGGCAACAGGTGGGCGGAGGCTTTGGGTGGAATCACCGGAGGCTTCCTCATCAGGGGATTGGAACTCCGGACTGCATGTTCAACACGCTCATAATATGCTACCTTTTTTTGGGTGGAGCGGGCGCGGGAGCGCTTACCGTCATGGGGGCGCTTGAGTGCGCGAACGCCCGGTCCCGATTCGGCTACGAGATCTGCGCGGCCTCTTCGCCAGACCGCCGCGTTCGCATGCGGCAGGCCTTTACGCTGCCCGACGATTTTTTCACCCGAAGCTGGTCAATCTGCTTCATCGTGCTTGCAACGGGCATGCTGTGCCTTTTCGCTGATTTGGGCAGACCTGACAGGATCATCAATTTGCTCGCAACGCCGACCCCCTCTGCCATTACCGTTGGTGCCTATGCCCTGGTGTGCTCGCTTGTCTGCTCGGGCGCGTTCGCGCTGTTGGCTTTGTTCGAGACTCCGCACATCCCGCCTTTGGCTATCATCGTCCTTGGAGTTGTTTCCGTAGCGTCGGGAATTGCGACCATGACCTATACGGGCGTCCTGCTGCAAAGTATGGCGTCGATTCTGTTTTGGCAGACTCCCCTGCTCCCCGCCGTGTTCGTACTCTCATCGCTTTCCTGCGGTATCGCGCTGGTGCTGTTAGCCACCTCGTTCGTCGAAGCGCGCTACGCGTTCGTCAAGCCCATCGTGTGGCTTTGCCGCGTCGACAGCGTTGCCATTGCGTTCGAGGCCGTCTGCCTCGTAGGGCTTTTGGCTTGGGGCATGGCCGGCGAGGGAACGAGGCTTGCAGCCGAGTCCCTTATCGCAGGCGATATGCGTTGGCTGTTCTGGGCGGGGCTTGTTGTGGGCGGATTGGCGGTGCCGCTTGCGCTCGAGCGGTTCGTGACCCACGGCAACTACCGTACCCAGCTTCTCTGGATCAGCGCGTTCCTCCTTGCAGGCGGATTCGTATTAAGATACTGCATCGTCGGAACCGCCTCGTACGATGTGACCCAAATGCCCGAGCTCTTCTTTGGATTAGCTTCCCGATAAACGAAAGGCTGTAACCATGGGACGACGCAACCCCCGCATGATGAAGGACGCACCCTATGACGTTCGCGATAAGGAGGCCGAGGCCAGAGCGGCTACCTCGTACGTTCCCCGTAAATCGTCGCGAAACGGTGCGATCATCTTCAGCATCGCTGTATTCGTGGCCACGTGCGCGATCGTGCTCGGCGTGGCTTTCGTTGCGACGGGGGGCATTGGCGTTGGGGCGCTCATAGCCATGTTGCTTATTGCAGTGCTCGTGCTTTCTTCGACCCACATTGCTCTCAGCTGGGAAAAGGTGGTAGTACTTCGCTTCGGCAAGCTGAACCGCGTTGTGGGGCCCGGTCTGTACTTCACCATTCCCATCATCGAGCATGGCACCATCCGCGTCGACCAGCGCATCATCGCCACACCCTTCTATGCGGAAAAGACTCTCGCGGCCGATCTCGTCCCCGTGAACATTGATGCCGTGCTATTCTGGGTGGTGTGGGATGCGGAGAAGGCTTGCACCGAAGTCGAGGACTACTACGCCGCCGTATCATTCCTCGCGCAGACCGCCATGCGTGAGGCGGTGGGCCGTTCGACGGTCGCCGAGGTGGCTCTGCGCCGTGACCAGCTTGATCTGGAAATCAAGGAAGACATCGAGAAAGAGGCTGCCAGCTGGGGCGTCGACATCATATCGGTGAAGGTGCGCGACATTGTCATCCCCGATGAGCTGCAGGAGGTTATGTCGCTCGAGGCGCAGGCGGACCGCGAGAAGAACGCCCGTATGGCCGTGGTCGGCGTGGAGCGCGATCTGGCGGAGATGCTCTCCGAGGCTGCCGAGGTATACGGCGATCCCGATGCGGCGCTGAAGCTGCGCACTATGCTCATGCAGTACGAAACGGTGAAGAAGTCGAGTGGCACCGTCGTCACCGTACCGAGCGCTCTGAGCGACGGTTTTATCGGGGAGGCGGGGGAGAAGCAGGGTGCGCCTGCGCGTAGTCCCCGTGGATAATCTTTGTGCAAGTGAAAGGTCTGCTATCATGCATGCCAATCACTTCATCGAAAGACTGCCCTCATGAGTCCACTTGAATCATTCGAACTTGACTACAGCACCGGTCTTCCCGTTTGGATACAGGTAAAGAACCGCATTGCCTATCTGATCGGGTCGGGCGAATACAAAGCAGGTGACCGCCTGCCTACCGTGCGTGCTCTGGCAGTCGATCTCGACATCAGCTACAACACCGTGAACCGCGCGTACATGGATCTCGAGCGCGAGGGCTACATCACCACGCGAAAAGGGCGCGGCACATTCGTGGCGGAGCGCAACGACATCGGCGCGGCCCGCGCGACCGACAGCCCCGTCGAGCTTCTGATCGACGACATGATCAACGCGTGCTCCCATGCGGGGCTCAACGAGGACGATATCCTCGCGATGGTCAAGGCGCGGCTCGCGCATCGCAAGGTGTGAGTCACAGCCGCTTGTGCGGCGGAGTCGTCCGGAGAGTGCGGGCGTTTTATCCTTTATTTATCCTCAAAGTGGGATAATCTGTCATATTGATTGTCGCAATAGATTGCGATAAGGTGACAGCACAAGGATTTGGCCAATTCTTAAGAGGAGTATCAGGGGGATATCCTGAAGGATTGCGCGCGGGGGAGCTCGAAGAATTGGGTTTTCGCTGGACAGTCCAACAGAAGATATCCTGACACAATCTTTGAGGAGGAGAAATGTCAGGAGCGAACAGTCCGTACGGCGGACTTACTCGTAGAAGCTTTCTCAAAACCACCGCAGTTGTCGCAGGAGCGGCCACCGTTGTCGGGGGTGCGTCTTCGCTCACGGCGTTAGCGGAAACCTACAGCGCTGGACAGGTCGAAGCGGAAGGCGAGCAGATTTTCCGCGGTGTGTGCCGCCCGAACTGCTTCGGCTTTTGCCATGTCAACGTCCACGTTCGCGACGGCAGAGTGACGAAGACCTCTCGCGCGGAGTACAACGAGAAGTGCTACGACCGCATCTGCCAGCGCGGCCTTTCCCATGTTCATAGGATCTACGACCCCGATCGCGTGCAGTACCCCATGCGCCGCGCCGAAGGCACCGAGCGCGGCGCTGGTCAGTGGGAGCGTGTGAGCTGGGACGAGGCTCTCACCGAGATCGCCGACAAAATCAAAGCCATCCAGAGCCAGTACGGCGAGAGCGCCGTGGCGTTCCTCACTGCTTCGGGCAATCAAGCTGCTGGCATCACTGGCGCATACGGTCGCCTTCAGGCTCTTCTGAACGCCAGCAACATCGGCCCTTGCCTGGACATGGGCAGCTACTACGGAATGCAGGCGGTAGCCGGTCTCTATATCAGCCCCCTGATGGGCTTGCAGATGTGGGAGGGCAACGAGCCCACTGACGCTAAGAACGCGAACACCATCGTGGTGTGGGGCGCGAACATCACCGATGCTCAGGTGCAGAACTGGCATCTGGTCAAGGAGGCCATGCAGGGCGGCACCAAGCTGGTGGTCGTCGACCCTGTTTTCACGCAGATTGCGTCTAAGGCCGACAAGTGGATCCCCATTCGCCCCGGCAGTGACACGCTGTTGAAGTACGCTCTCATGAACATCGTTCTTGAGAAGGAAGCGCAGGATGTGGAGTACTTGCAGCAGCATACGGTTGCCCCGTTCCTGGTTCGCAGCGACACGGGCATGTTTGTGCGCCGCAGTGATACCGGCATCGAGCCCACTGCGACCGGCGAGGTGAACCCCACGACGGGCGAGGAGATCATGCTCGATCCGTACATGGTGCTGGTCGGCGGCGAGCTAGTTGAGGTGACCGGGGTCGTCGCCCCCGATCTCGAGGGCACCTACGAGCTCGATGGTGTGAAATGCCGCACCGCCTACGAACTGCTGAAAGAAGAGATCCTTTCGCATTCTCCCGAGGAAGTTTCCAAGTTGACCGAGGTTTCCGTCGAGGATATCTACGAGCTTGCCGACATCTGCATGGATACGCCGGTGTACCACTACGAGGGATACGGTCCGCAGGCGTACAACAATGGTGCGCACACCACCATGGCCGGCCTTACGCTCTGTGCCCTTCTGGGCAATCTGGGCAAGCCAGGTGCCTCGTACGGTGCGTTCTGGGGCGTCCATATGGGCGTCGGCTCCACCTACGGCACGCCAGAAGGCGCTGCGAGTACGGGCTTCACAATCCCCAGTGTCGACTTGAAAAACGTTGTGGAGCAGGGTCAGTTCGGCGGCAAGAAGGCCGACATAAAGATGCTGTGGATGTATTCGGCGAATCCGTTGAACACCCATACTGACACCTGCGCTTGGACCGACGTTATCATTCCTGCGATGGAATACGTTGTCGTAGCCGATTCGGCGATGACCGACTCTGCACGCTACGCCGACATGGTACTGCCCATCGCGCAGTGGTTCGAGCTTGAGGAAGTGGCGAACGCAGGACAGTGTTCTTCGCTGAACTACAACGAGAAGGCCATCGACCCCTTGTACGAAAGCAAGCCCGACACCCAGATTGTCTCCGAACTTGCCGAAAAGCTGGGGCTTGGAAAATACTTCACGCTGAGCAATGCGGAGATTCTCGACGAGGTGTTCAACACTCAGGTCGGCACCGCTCTCGGCATGGACATGAAGACCCTGCGCGAGAAGAAGCAGGTGCGCTTCATTCCCGGCGATGCCGAAACCGATCCGCATATCGCTTACAAGGACGGCGCGTTCGGAACCGCGTCGGGTCGCTTCGAGTTTTACCGCGAGATGCCCGTGGTGCGTGCGGCTACGACCAAGACGCCGACTCCCGAGGAGATCGAGCGCGACCGCATGCCCCATTGGTTCCCGCCGTTGGAGGCGTGGCCGGAAAACGAACTGTACTCGAAGTATCCGCTGGTCCTCATGAGCGAGCGTCCGCGCTACCGCGTCCATTCGCAGTGGTTCAACACGCCGCTTCTGCGCGAAATCGATCCCGAGCCCTTCGTGAAGATCAACCCCGCAGACGCCGAGGCGCGCGGCATCGTCGACGGCAGCTATGTCGAGTGCTTCAACGACCGGGGCACCGCTGTGGCTAAGGCGGTGTTCTCCGAGGCTATCCGTCCCGGCACGCTGCTTTATCCCAAGGGTTGGCAGCTCAACCAGCACAAATCGGGCGGCTGGTCGCTTTTGAGCTCCACCGAGTTCGACGTGTTTGCGGTAAACAACAACTTCATGGATGTGCTCTGCGACGTTCGCGTATGGGAAGGGAGTGACGAATAATGACACGTCTTGGTTTTGTCATCGATAAAAAGTCCTGCATTGCCTGCCATGCGTGCGCAGTAGCGTGCAAAGTGGAAAACAACCTGCCTGACGGCATCTGGTGGAACCGCATCCTCACCGAGGGCGGGGAGAACATGGACACGCCTGCGGGCACGTATCCCAACCTCACCATGGCCAACATCGCCGTGGGGTGCCAGCACTGCGACAACCCCGCATGCGTGAAGGTATGCCCCGTGGGTGCCACCTACCAGGATCCCGATACGGGCGCTGTGCGTCAGGACTACGACAAGTGCATCGGCTGCCGCATGTGCATGTCGGCCTGCCCCTACACGGGCGTGCGCTCGTTCAACTGGGAAGAGCCGAGCTACGCCATCGGCCAGGCTATGGGCGACGCCGATGTCCCCGTGCATCAGAAGCATGTGGTCGAGAAGTGCACGATGTGCTGGCACAGGCTGGCAAAGGGCCTCGAGCCCGCTTGCGTCGAGCCTTGCCCCGCCCGCGTGCGCTACTTCGGGGATTTCGACGATCCGAACTCCGAGGTGTCCAAGCTCATCCGCGAGCGCGAGTACACGAAGCTGCTCGACGAGCGCGGCACCAATCCGTCCGTTTACTACCTCGTTTAAGCAGAAAGGGAGGAAGAAATGTCTGAGAACAACCAGACGGCGTCGCCGTCATCGGCTCCTGCTGCCAAATTCGGGGGCAAGGGTCTCAACATCGCCATCGTCGTCGCGGCTGCCGTGACCGTCGCGGGCCTCGTCCTCTGGGGAGTCCAGCTCACCGGCGGCCTCGCCCAGAGCGGCATGCGCAACTTCGATTCGTGGGGCCTCTATATCACCTGCTTCATGTTCCTCGTGGGTCTGTCCGCGGGCGGCCTCATCATCTCGTCGGTGCCCCGCGCCTTCGGCATGAAGGGCTTCGGCGGCATCTCGAAGGTCGCGGTCTGGACCTCGATCTGCTGCACGGTGCTCGCCATCGGCTTCGTGGTCGTCGACCTCGGCCAGCCGTTGCGTTTGTGGGAGCTGTTCGCCTACTCGAACCTCGGCTCGCCGCTGATGTGGGACATCGCCGTCATCGCGATCTACCTGATCCTCTCGATCGTCTACCTCTGGGCGACGCTTCGCTCCGAGGCGGGCAAGATCTCGGAGAAGGCGCTGCGCATCGTCAGCGTGATCGCGCTCGTGTGCGCCGTGCTCGTGCACAGCGTGACGGCGTGGATCTTCGGGCTGCAGCAGGCTCACGAGTTCTGGTACACGGCGCTCCTGGCTCCGTGGTTCGTGACCTCCGCGCTCGTGTGCGGCACCGCGCTTGTGCTGATCGTGGTCGTGGCGCTGCGCCGTGCGGGCTACATGGAGCTCGCGCAGGAGAACGTCGTCAAGATGGCGAAGATGCTCGGCGCGTTCGTCATGGTCGACCTGTACTTCTTCGGCTGCGACCTCCTGACCTCCGCCTTCCCGGGCGGCAGCGGCGCCGAGGTCGTGGACATGCTCGTGTCCGGCCCGCTCGCCCCGTTCTTCTGGGTCGAGATAATCGGATGCGCGCTCGCCGCCGCGGTCTGCTTCGTGCCGAGGTTGCGCACCAACCCGCTGCTCGTGGTCGCGAGCCTGCTCGCCATCGTGGGCATCTTCTGCAAGCGCGTCCAGCTCCTGGTCGGCGGCTTCCAGATCCCGAACCTCGACATGCCGGGCGTCATGACCCAGTACTCCGTGACCGACTGGACCGCCGGCATGGCGGGCGCCTACCAGGGCATGGTCTACTGGCCGACCCCGATCGAGTTCGGGATCGCGCTCGGCGTGTTCGGCCTCGGCGCTCTCATCCTGCTCCTCGGCCTCAAGTTCCTGCCCTTGAAGCCTGCGGAGAACTCGCACTAGGGAACCCCGCCCGGGGCCGCTTCCTCCCGCCGCTGCTGCGCGGGGGACGGCCCCGGGCTCTCTTTAAGGATTCGTCATGGTAAAGAAGACCCTCATAACCCTCGCGGCGTTCCTCGTCGTCGGCGCCTGCGTGTTCGGCGCAGGCATGCTCGCCGACCCCTCGGTGGGGCTCCCGCAGGCGGTAGCCGAGGACTCCCCGTGCCCCGCGACCTCGTGCGCGTCGGGACAGTGCCACGGCTTCGGAGACGTGCCCGAGCCCGACGGCGTCCACGAGATGGAGTGCCCCGAGGCGGCCTGCGCGAGCGTGGAGTGCCACGCGTGGGACACCCTGACGGAGCGCTACTGCAGCCCCTCCGACGCCAGCCTCAACCTGTGGCTGCTCGCGCCCACGGCGCTCGTCGTCGGCCTCGTGCTGCTCGTGAAGAAGGTGAGGTAGATGGACAGGAAGAGGCTCTTCGCCGTCGACGCCGTCGCCCTGGCCGTCTACCTCGCGGCCGCGACCCCCGCGCTGACGGGCGTCGCCGTGCACGAGTGGCTCGGGATAGGCGTGTTCGTTGTGTTCTTCGTCCACGCCGTCCAGCACGCCGGCTGGGTCGCCGACACCGTGCGCACGGCTCTCAGCTCTCCCGCGCCCGCGCGCGTCGCGAACCTCGCGCTCGACGCGCTCATCCTGGCCGCCTTCATGGTCGTGACCGTGTCGGGGCTGCTGATCTCGGGCGCGGTGCTGCCCGCGTTCGGCTTGTACGCCGACGGCTACTACTTCTGGGACCCGCTGCACGCGATAGCGGCCAAGGCGCTGCTCGCGCTTCTTCTCGTTCACGTGGTCGTTCACTGGAAATGGATCTACAGCTTTTTCAAGAAGAGGGGCTCCGATGCTCGCGCGAGCCGCGCCGATGCGGAAGAGGCCGATGCGGAGGAAGCCGACGGTCGGGCCTAACGGGGCGTTCGCTGGGCTCGGAATGGAGCTCCGAGAAGGACGGCTCGTCGAACAAAGTGAATTGCCTCCGGGCAATAAAGCGGGTTGCATGGATTTGCGGCCCGCTTTTGCTTGCCCAGGTTTCGGTGCGGCGGCGATGCGCCGTGCTCCGCGCAGAAAACGCCGGGGCCGGGTGCGGGAATCTGCGGTTCGAGCGCCGAGGGGGAAGCGTGCGCCCGCTCTTTCCCGACGGGTCGCCCATAGCGCTGGATCGGGGCGCTGGCGCGAGCTACGCGCCTTCTACTGGGCGCAAGGCGGGCCGGAAGCCCGATGCGAACGGCGGTTCCAGCGCCCGAACCGCAAGAGCCCGCACTCAGGCGGTCCTTCTTGCGCGCGGTCCGCCTCGTGAGAAAAACCCCGAGCTGGGTGCAGGTTTTTGCGGTTTTGCATGCTTGGATTCTCGGGTTCGGCGTCAGTGTTTATCGTGCCGCAATGCGGCGATTCCGTGAACTGGTGCCCCTATGATCTTACCGATACTCGCTTTTACTTGGGGCGAGAATCGCAGCGCCCGGGGGCGCTCGCGGGAACGCAAAACCGCAAATATCTGCACCCAGGTGCCTCTTTTCTGCACGAGCGCCTGGTTGGCTTCTTTGCTGGAGCCCGTTATTTCTTTCGTATTGGACCATCGAACCTCCTATTGAGCAAATTTGTTCAATAGGCAAACGATACAACTGGCCGCTCACGTTCTCGCTTAGATGCATCCCCCATCCGAATGCGCTATCATAAGCGCAGCACAACCCATGAACGAGAAGCTTTCTGAACCCGGTACAATTGCAGCACGGAAGGCGCATGGCAAACGAACAGCTCATACTCAATCGATACAGGCCGATCGCGCAGGCGGGATCGGGCGGATTCGGCACGGTCCAGGTTGCCTGGGACACGCGCATCCAGCGTCGCGTTGCCATCAAGTGCATCCAGCTTGACGAGAGCCAAGCGTTTCGGGCTCTGCAGGTAGAAGTGCAGGCCATTTACGGAAATCCGTACGGGAGCGACGGATCGTACCGAGATAGTGATCCGCACGAACGCAGCGACCCCCGTGCCGTCCCGGCCGTCTCCCTTGAAAACCTGCCCGGCCTCGACGAGGCGCGCACCGCTGCGATGCTTTCCGACCCCAACATCGTGGGAGTCTACGATTTCGAGGTTCGCAATGCGACGGCGTACCTCATCATGGAATACGTCGACGGAATGACGTTGACGAACCTGCTGCGCCAGCACGGCGACGAGCTGTCGCTCGATGCGATAGCAGCCATCTTCTCGTCGATCGCCCACGCGCTTGAAGTTGCCCACGATAACCAGGTGCTCCACCTCGATATCAAGCCCGATAACGTGCTCATCAATCACCAGGGGCAGGTGAAAGTGACCGATTTCGGTCTTGCCACGCTCTCCGATGCAACGGGGTTCGGCACGGCGGGCGGCGGTACGATCGGCTACATGCCGCTCGAACAGATGAGGCAGGAAGCGCTCGATGCCCGATGCGACGAATGGGCGCTTGCGAGCCTTACCTACGAGATGCTGACGGGCAAAAACCCGTTTCTTGCCCCCGACCTCTCGAAGGCGGAAGCCGCAATCGAAGATGCCGAGCTGCTGCTTCCATCGCTTTGCTACGACGGGCTCGATGCGGAGGCTGACGACGTGCTGTTCTACGCGCTCGACCCTGATCGCGAGGAGCGCTACGACAACGTCGAGGACTTCTCGGAAGAGATGAGCCGTTTCTTCGGCAATTCCGCACGCGGGCACAAGGAGCTTGCAATGCTCGTCGGCCAAGCTGTGGAAGAACCCGAAGACGAGGAGGAGGTCGTCGAGCGCATCAGCCTCTTCGATCGAATCGGCACGGGCAGGATGCAGTCGGTTCTCGTCCGCATTTGGGCGGCGCTTGGCGTGGGGCTGTTGAGCTTCGTGTCGCTTTCCAACATTTCGGCGGCAGGCGGCTGGGCGAGCCCGGTGTTCTGGGGTCTGTCCGCGCTCTTCGTGCTGGCCGGGGTGCTGAAGCCGCACCTGGGAGCGTTGCTTTCGCTTCTGTCTCTTTCCGTTGCGCTGCTGTTCCAAGAAGCGTTCGTCGTGGGCATTCTGATGATCGTCCTTGCGTACGCATGGTGGTTCTTCGTGGGTCGGTTGAGCGACGAGGGACCCAATGCGGCGCTTGCTCCAGTTCTGTTCGGCTCGTTCGGATTCAATCCGATATCGCCGCTCGTTGCGGGATTCTTCCTTTCGGTGAGGGAGGCGATTGCCACTGCGGCGTTCGCGTTCGCGCTGAGCATCGTGCTTGCCGGTTTCGGCTCGAACAGCCTTGCGGGTTGGAATGCGCTTGCGTTTTGGGATTTCGGCTCGCTTGACGTGCAGCACAACATGCTCGTTCTCCTACAGCAACCGCTTACGTGGTGCGTGCTGGCAGGCTGGATGGGGGCGGCTGCGATTCTAGCGCTTTTGTGCCGGAGGCAGACGCGGCTTTCCGCGGGCATCGGTGCGGCGCTCGCCTGCACTCTCATGATAGCTGCGCTGTGCCTGGGCGCATGGTTTGCTTCGGGCATGGTTTCTTGGATGCCTGACTTGCAACTGCTTATCCCGACGATCGGGGCAGGCGTTGTGGCGGTTGTCGCTTGCGCGTTCGGCGTTCCCATTCGCCCGGATGAATGGGGAGAGTGGGAAGAATAGGGGCGTGGCGCGGTCGGTTCTCTCATGCGAGCCCTTGCTCGGATCGCGGACATTCGTTCTTGCTTCCTCGCACCCGCGAGATCATTAACGCTGCGCAGTCTTTCCCGCAACGTAGCCACGGGTGAGCGCCATGTCAATGGAGCTCCTCGACGCCGATATGAAATTGGGAGACGCTGCGTGCGGGGAAGAACCTGCTGCGTGCGAAAAAGAATCGTGGTCCGCTACCTCAGCAGATCCGCGATCTTGCCGATGATAAGCTCGAAGCTCACGCCGCGCTCCTTGAAATCGGGCTGCTTGCTCGAGACGATCATCGCGTCGTGAACGAAGTCGCCCGCAAATGCGACGGCCTCCTGCAAGCTCTTGCCTGCCATGATGGCGGCGAGCAAACACGAGCAGTACAGATCGCCCGTACCGTGGAGCATGTAGGGGAGGTATTCGTTCTTCGCCTCGAACAGCTCGCAGTTCTCGCCTGCGACGAAGTTGCGGATGCAGGTTTCGCCCTCGCGCTGGATGCCCTTGAGCACGACGTTCTTGGCTCCCTTTGCAAGCAGCCCCTCGATCATGCGTTTGGCGGTGTCATCGTCGATATCGGTGCCCGGCCAGTCCTCTCCGAGGATGATGGACGCTTCGGTGAGGTTCGGCGTAAGGATGTCGGCTCCGCAGGCAAGCTCGGCCATCGCGTCGCAGAGCTCGGGCGTGTAGGTGGGGTAGACCTTGCCGTGATCGGCCATGACGGGATCGACTACGCGCAGAGCGTTCGGGTACATGTTGTACAGATCGCGGATGCGATCGACCTGCTCGGGCGCTCCGAGGAAACCCGAATACACCGCGTCGATCTCGACGCCGATGTTTTTCCAGGCGGCCAGGTAATCTGGGAGCATATCGGTGGTATCGTGCATGTACCAGCCGGGGTATGCCGTATGGGAGGAGAACAGTCCGGTCGGCACGGGGCATACATCGCAACCCGCTGCGGAAAGAACGGGGATGGCCACGCCGAGCGAGCACTTGCCGTAGCCGCACAGATCGTGGACGGCGGCGATGCGGGGAATGTAGTCGCCTTCGCGCTTGTAGAGGTGCAGGTCTTGGAGTGACATCGGGTCATCGCCTTCTTCGGGTCATCGCGTGCTTGCGCAACGCGGCATCTACGGGTAACAGGTAACACGATATCGCGCGCGAAGAAAAAACGGCGCAGGTGCTACCGATTCGTTATCGACGGGTTGTTCGCTATTTGGACTCTTCGTCCTCGTCCTCATCATCGTCATCGAAGAACGACCAGTCGTCTTCGGTGGGCTCGTGGTTCGTGAACCGCTTGCGCGTTCTCCGCTCCATGATGACGCTTGCAATAATGCTCAGCACCAAGCCGGCCAAGACGAGCACGCCGATGCCCGGGACGGTCTCAAACAAGAAATGATAGAGTTCTCCGAGATCCATGAGTGCCTTTCCGATTTATATAAGGGCTGATCAACAAATTGTCATCGAACGAGCCCATTCGCATAGAACTATATTTTAGTAGAGTATACTATGCCCGATCAAGAGTGGGTATGGCGTGGCATCATAAATCCTCCGTTTGGTTTATGGGCGGCCGTCGAATGATGAGCGGGAGTAGAGAGCGTGCGGCCACGAAAGAGAAAACAGCATAGCAACTATGTTTTGTTCGTTATCGTTTCGGTTGTCGTCGTGCTGGCCGTTCTCGCCGCCTCGGTAAGCTTGCTTGCTCATATCGACCAGAAGCTTCGCCAGGGGGCCGAGCAGCAGGTCACGACGTTTACCGAGCAGGCGGCGAGCAACGTGAGCGATCGCATGACTGCAGTGCAGAACGCGATTGGCGCCTTCGGCATCGAAACCGCCGATCCCGAACGGGTGCGGCCTGTGATGGAGGAATTCAAGAACCGGTTCGGCTTCGCATCCGTTGCGTTTGCGGGCGTCGACGGCATCGGGGTCTATTCCGACGGCGCGCCGTTCGAGGTCGGCGATCTCAAGATGGCCGAAACGGCCCTCTCGCTTGAGAAGCCTTCGTATTCGGCCAACTACGATCTGGGCGGGGGGCAGCGCGGCAAGCTCGCCCAGAACCCCCTCTACATCGACGGGGTTCTCGTCGGAGCCCTTTACGTCGAGATTCCGAGCAGCATGTTTTCGATGGAGCGCAGCCTCGATATGTTCGATGGACGCGGCTACTTCATCCTGTTCGATGGCGAAACTCAGGAGATCATCGTTCCTCCGACCGAGGAAACCCGGGTTCCCATAACGACCGATACGCTGATCTACGATTTCCTCTACGAGTCGCAGCAGACGGCTGGCGGCAAGGATACGCTGTTCCGCAACGATCAGTACGCGCAGGAAAAGAACTACATCGCGCTGCTGCAGCGCGCGGTTGCAGACGAGCGCTGCGATCTGTTCACCGGCGTGATCGACGGGAAAGAAAGCTACGTGTGCGTTGCGCCCGTCTATGCGGGCAACTGGTTCGTATGCAACGTCATCCCCGTCGAGAACGTGCGTGCGGAGGGAAGCGCCGTCATGGCTGCCTTCCAGGTTGTTTTCGCCCTAGCCATCACATGTCTGCTCATCGTTCTCGTCGTGTCCTACCTGTTCTACCGCAAGCGCATGCAGGAACGCGGCGTCGAAATGAAAACCCGCCTGTACGGAGCTCTTTCGGAAAGCCTCGATATGGCGGTGAACATGTATTCGCCCGACGATGCGGTCGTCACGCCCATCGTAGCCAAGGCGCGCGAAATCTTCGGCTTCCCCATGGCGGACATCATGGGCAAAAGCAGCGTTTCCGACGAAATCGCGCTTTCGGACGAGGGCCGCGAACTGCTCGATCGCATACGGCATGGGGAAATCGAGAGCCTCGAGCAGGGGGAGTTCGCGTTTAGGGAACCATGGAGCGGACGGCCGAGCTGGGTGTTCTATTCGGTTACGCCATTCGAATACGAGGGCAAGCCGCAACTGCTCGTGGTGTTTCGGGATGTGACTGACGAGAAGACGCTGCAGGTTTCGATGAGCGATGCGATGGTTGCCGCCGAAACGGCGAACAAGGCGAAATCGGATTTCCTATCGAATATGAGCCACGAGATCAGAACGCCTATGAACGCCATCGTCGGCATGGCTCAGATCGCCCGCAAGAACCTCGATGACGCGGAGCGGCTCAGGGAAAGCCTCGACAAGATCGATCTTGCTTCCGACCATCTGCTCACCATCATCAACGACGTGCTCGACATATCCAAGATCGAAAGCGGGAAGATGATCCTTGCAAGCGAGGTGTTCAGCCTTTCCGACGTGATCGAGCGCGTGGCCGCCGGCATCAAGGGACAATGCGATGCGAAAAACCAAACGCTCACGCTCAAACGGTACGGCATCGATGCCGATGCGTTTGTGGGCGATCAGGTCAGGCTTCGCCAAATGCTTTTGAACCTGCTGGTCAACGCTTCGAAATACACGCCGGCGGGCGGACATATCAGCTTCGAGGTGTCGGAGAAGCCGAGCAACGTGAAGAAATACACCCACGTGACGTTCGTCGTCGCCGACGATGGCATCGGCATGAGCGAGGAGTACATCGAGCACCTGTTCGAGCCGTTTGTCATGGAGGGTCGATCTTCGGTGCAGGGTACAGGGCTCGGCATGCCCATCGTGAAGAACATCGTCACGATGCTCAACGGCGATATCCGAGTCGAAAGCGAGCTCGAGCGGGGGACTACGTTTACGGTTTCGATCACGCTGCTGCGCGCGACCGAAGACGAGAAGAACCTGCTTGTGGCCGATGCGCCCGCTTCCAAGCTGCCTTGCACACGCGTTGCGCTGGATGAGAGCGAAAGCAGCAAGCTCGTCGGATTGCGCGTTCTGCTTGCCGAGGACAACGATCTCAATGCCGAGATCGCCAAAGAGCTGCTTGCCGATGCCGGGCTCGAAGTCGACTGGGCGGAAAACGGCGAGCGCGCTTGCGAGCTGTTCGAAGCTTCCGAACCGGGCTTCTACGGTGTCGTGCTTATGGATATCCAGATGCCCATCATGAACGGCTACGAGGTCGCGCGGACGATCCGGGCCCTCGAGCGCGAAGATGCCGCCACGGTGCCGATCATCGCCATGTCGGCCAACGCGTTCATGGAGGATGTGGAGGAATCGTTGCGCTGCGGGATGAACGCTCATCTTTCGAAGCCGATCGACATGGCCCAGGTGCTGGCAACCATATCCGAGCAGATCGGCCGTGCGCGGGATGCGTCTGGAGAAAACGCACCCCGCCGATAATTCGTCTGCGCTATACTAGGGCGAAACCGGCTACAAAGAACGATCGAGACGTGAGGAGCGCAGTCGTATGCTAGACATTCGATTTGTCCGAGAAAACCAAGAGGCAGTCGCCACCGCGATGAAGAACCGCAACGCTTCATGGGATTCCTCGCGTTTCTCCGAACTCGACGAGGCGCGCCGCGCGGTCATCACCGAAGAGGAGGCGCTGCAGGCGGAGCGCAATGCCGCCTCGAAAGCCATCGGCCAGATGATGGCGCAGGGCAAGAAGGACGAGGCGGAAGCTGCCAAAGACCAGGTACGCGCCATCAACGAGAAGATCGCCGCTCTTTCCGAAAAGCGCGAGGCCACCGAAGGCGCCCTGAACGATCTGCTGCTCGCCACGCCGAACATGCCAGCCGATTCTACGCCCGTGGGCGCCGACGAGAACGACAACCCCGAAGTTCGCCGCTGGGGCGTTCCCACCGAGTTCGATTTCGAATACAAGGCTCATTGGGATCTGGGCCCCGAATTGGGCATCATCGATTTCGAGCGTGCGGTGAAGCTTGCGAAAAGCCGTTTCATTCTGCTCGGCGGTCTTGGGGCCCGTCTCGAACGCGCGCTCATCAACTTCATGGCCGATACCCACACCTCCCGCGGGTACAAGGAGTGGTGGTGCCCGGCGATGGCCAACGCCGATACGCTGACGGGTACCGGTCAACTTCCGAAGTTCGAAGAGGATCTGTTCAAAACGACCGAGGGGCTCTATCTCATTCCCACTGCCGAAGTGCAGCTCACCAACATTCATTCCGGCGAAGTGCTTGAAGCGGATCAGCTTCCGCTCAAGTACTGCGCGTTCACCCCGTGCTTCCGCGAAGAGGCGGGCAGTGCCGGGCGCGATACGCGCGGCCTCATCCGCGTGCACCAGTTCGATAAAGTCGAGATGGTCAAGTACGCCAAGCCCGAGGAAAGCTACGACGATCTCGAAGCGATGGTCGAGGATGCCGAGAACATCCTGCAGCTTCTGGGCCTGCCGTATCGCGTGATCTCGCTGTGTACGGGAGACATCGGCTTCTCCGCCGCGAAGACTTACGATCTGGAGGTGTGGCTGCCCTCCTACAACGGGTACAAGGAGATATCCTCGTGCTCGAACTGCACCGATTTCCAGGCGCGGCGCGCGAACATCAAGTACCGCGACCCTGCAAACTTCAAGGGATCGCGCTTCGTGCACACGCTCAACGGCTCCGGGCTCGCGGTCGGTCGCACGATGGCTGCCATCATCGAGAACTACCAGCGGGCAGACGGCTCCATCAAGGTTCCCGATGTGCTTGTGCCCTACATGGGCGGCGTGGAAGTCATCGAGAAGGTGTAAAGGCCGGCGGATCCAAGAACGTGGCTGCAAAACAAACGGCAAAGCGCAAAAGCGTAAAGGGCGAACCCCGAAGCGCGAAGACGAGCGGCTCGAAAGCGAAAGGCTCGAAGGCGTCTTCGGCGGGAAAGGGGCGCAAAAGCAACGCGAAGCAACCGAAGAAGCGTCGGTGGCTTCGCGTTGCCGCAATCTTGCTCGTTGTCGCCATCGTGGCGATTCTGGCAGCGTTTTCCTGGGATCGATGGTTCCGCTTCGACGATGCGGCCGATGTGCAGGGCAGCTGGCAGGCTTCCGGGCAGGCTGCGGTCGTCGTGATCGACGGCGAGCAGATGCATCTCACCGACGAGGTTGCTTACGAGTACGCGCTCGATACGGGTGCGAAAACCATCGAATTCTCGTTCGGCAAGCTAACGGGTTCGGGCACGTACCGGTTCTCGGGCGATCGCCAGACTCTTACGATCGTCGAGGGAGGGAGCTCCGATGTCGTCAGGGATTTCCTGCGATTCTTCGGCCTCGACATCGGCGCCGAGAGCGAAGCCGACCTCCCTACGACCGTATTCGAAAAGGTGGCGTCGGGCTCTGCTGCGGGAGGCGATGCCGCTGCGGGGGGCGATGCCGATGACGACAAACCGGCAGACGGACAAGCGGGCGAGGGTTCGCCTGACGGCTTGCCGGATGCGACGGGAGATGCCGCCGATGCGGGCGACGGCGATGAGGATGCGGGCGGATCGGCCTCAGGCGACGCGCCGAGCGGAGACGCTTCGGGCGGCGATGCGGAAGGCGGGAACCCTGCAGCAGACGATGGCATGCTGTTCGATTCGCTCAACGATCGGGGCGTTTCGCCGTGACGGACGCCGCGCGGCCGCTTCGCATCGATGCGCTGACGGTGCAGCCGGGGCGTATCGTCTGCGAGGTTTCGGTCGATCCCGCACGCCGCTATACTACGCCGAAGCTCGCTGCATCGATGTGCGAGGATCATCCGAGCCTTGCGAGCCATGCCTGCGTGAACGACGAGGGGGACACCTTCGGCTGCGTCATCGGGCATACGTCGGTTCCGCATCTGCTCGAGCATCTGGTTATCGATATGCAGGTTCGGGCGGGCGGCCGAAGCGATGCCACCTTCGTCGGAACGACGGAATGGACCGACGAAGCTCAGGGATTTGCGACCGTCCAGGTGAGTTTCACCGACGATTTGGTCGCGTTACGGGCTTTTCGTGATGCAGCCGAGAAAATCAACGGCGCAATGCTAAAGTAAAGCAATGTCATCCGCGCATATCATATTCGATCAGACGGCCGACAAAGTCGCCAACCGCGTCAACAAGATGCGAACTTCTGCTGTGCGCGATCTGTTCGCCGCTGCATCGCGCTCCGATATCATCTCGCTTTCGGGCGGCATGCCCGACGTCTCCCTGCTCCCGCCAAGCGCCATCAAAAAGGCCATGAAGGCAGCTGCCGAAGACGACCGTGCCGTCGCGCTGCAGTACGGATCGACCGATGGCCGCGTTGAAACCAAGCGCGTGTTCTGCGATCTCATGCGCGATGTGGGGGTTCGCTGCAAGCCCGAAGAGGTCATGATCACGAGCGGTGCCCAAGAGGCGCTCGATCTCATCGCCAAGGCGTTCATAGACCCGGGCGATATCATTTTGGCGGAGGGCCCGACGTACCTGGGTGCGTTGCAGGCGTTTTCCGCATACGAGCCCGATGTGCGTTGCATTCCCTTCGATCGCGAGGGCATGAGGATGGATCTGCTCGAAGCCGAGCTTGAGAAAATCGGCAAGGGCGCGGCGAAGTTCCTCTACACTATACCGAATTTCCAGAACCCGGGCGGCGTCACCATGTCGCCTGCTCGGCGGCAGCGTTTGCTCGAGCTTGCCGAGGAATACGATTTCTTCGTCGTGGAAGACGATCCGTACGGCCGCCTTCGCTACGACGGCGGACATGTCAAGCCGCTCAAGGCCTTGAACGACCAGGTGGTCTATCTCGGCACCGTATCGAAGGTGTTCGCGCCTGGCTTGAGGACGGGCTGGGTCGTTGCCCCGAAGAGCTTTTTGTCCAAGCTCAACTTGGTCAAGCAGGGCACCGATCTGTGCGGAAGCGCATTCAACCAGGTGGTCGTGGAACACTATTTCACCGATACCCCCTGGCAGAAGACGTTGCAGAAGTTCGTCGAAACGTACAAGACCCGGCGCGATGCCATGCTCGCTGCGCTTGAGAAGCATTTCCCGCCCGAGGCGACCTGGACCCACCCGGAAGGCGGTTTCTTCGTATGGGTGACGCTGCCCGAGTACGTCGACACGGGATCGATGTTGTCGGTCGCACTCGAAAAGGGCGTGACGTACACGCCGGGCGATGGCTTTTTCCCCGGAGCTTCGGCGGGGCAGAACTGCATGCGGCTCGCCTTCTGCTTCGAAGATCCGGATAACCTTGAAGAGGCGATCCGTCGCCTTGCCGCCGTCATCGAAGATCAACTCGAGCTGTATCGGGTGTTCATCGAGGCGGGCGCCATCAAGGCAGAGGGACAACGGGAATCTGCAGCGCAGTAAGCCTGAGGGCGGGCGAGCTGCGTGCGTTTGCATATCCGATCCGGCGTTGCAGACAGCGCGCCGAAACGAGACGATAAGGAAGCAGCATGAAGGTAGCAGTTTTGATGGGCGGAAGCTCGTTCGAACGTGAATTCTCCTTGGCGAGCGGCAAGCAGGTCTGCGATGCGCTCGAAGAGGCCGGCCACAAGGTTGTGCCGCTCGATACGACGTCCGATCTTGTGCCGACCCTGCGCAGCGAACGCCCCGATGTCGCTTACAGCGCCCTGCACGGCAAGCACGGCGAAGACGGCACCATCCAAAGCCTGCTCGAGTTTCTCGACATCCCCTTCGTCGGCTCGCCTGCAAGCGTATGCCGAAGCACCTGGAACAAGGATTCGCTTCATACGACCATGGCGGCCTACCGTGCCGCTACCGGCGACGCCCCCATCGCGTCATGGCCTCAGGGCATCAGCATCGCTCGCGACGCGTTCAAAGATATGGGAGCGGCAACCGCGCTCGATTTGGTCGAGGAGCGCGTGATCGGCGGCTATCCCGTGGCGGTCAAGCCCGCTCATGGCGGGTCGGCCTTGGGCGTTCATCGCGTTGATTGCATCGAAGATCTGGGCGAGGCGATACTCGACGCCCTCTCTTTCGACGAACATGTGGTTATCGAGCAGTGGATCGAGGGCGTGGAGATGGCCGTATCGATTCTGGGCGAGGGGTGGGATGCCCATGCGCTTCCCCCGGTTGAGATCGTGCCGAAGACGGGATTGTACGATACCGCAGCGCGCCTCGATGCCGATGCCGTTGATTTCTATGCGCCCGTCAGGCTTGAATCGCTCTCCCACGACGAAGCGCAGGCGCAGGCCATCCGCGCCGAAATCGAACGTGCGGCTCTTGAAGTGTACCGCGCCTACGATTTGCGCGACCTGGGCCGTATCGATGTCATTTGGGATGGCGCTCAAGCGCGAGTGATCGAGACCAATGTTTCTCCGGGCATGACCGAGCTCTCGCTGTTCCCCGCGGCTTGCGCGGCGGCGGGTCTCTCCCTTTCAGGTGTTCTCGACCGCTTGGTCAGCCAGTACGCGTAAAAGTTCGGGGCGCAAAACCGCCGTATTCGCATCGGTGACGGTTAGGCAACTGTTTCGTGGGGTAGGGATGTTTTAAAGGGGCCTGCAGATGCGATGCCCTATAATGTGGCTCATCGAAAGCAATCCCAAAGGAGGCAATTATGGGTAACAAAGGATTCGGAGCGTTTCTCGCAGGCGGAGCGATCGGCGCGGTCATAGCGCTCCTGTATGCTCCCCGCAGCGGTTCCGAGACCCGTGCGATGGTATCCGACAAGGTCGGTGCGGCTTGGGGCGAGGCTCAGGAATTCGGAGCCCAGGCTTCCGAGAACGTCCAGCAGTTCTACCAGGATGCAACTGCCAAAGGCACCGAAGTGGCGCAGAACGTTGCCGCAAAGGGCCAGGAGGTTGTAAGCAACGCGTCGTCTAAGGTGCAGGAAGCCGCCAGCAACGTGAAGCCGGTGTTTTCCGAGAAGAACGACGAGCTTCGCGAGAAGATCGAAGCGGCACGCCAGCGCATTGCTTCTCAGGTTGCCAAGAACGCCGAGGCCGCCCATGATGCGGTTAGCGAGAAGATTCCCGTAGCCGCCGATGCGGCGCAAAACGTTGCCGAGAAGGCGCACGACGCGCTCGATTCCGTGGCTGTCAAGATTTCAGGCAGCGAATCGGACGAGCCGGTGCAGGACAAGGCGGCCGATGCAGCCGAAGAGACCGTCGACAAGGTTGCCGGCGCCGTTTCCGATGCAGCCGATGCTGCGAAGGACGCTGCAGACGGCAAATAGCCAAACGCGAGGTTTGCCGCGCACTGCGGTTTGCGGTGCGCGAACCGCGCAGGCTTTTCACGATCCTGTCAGATCACGAGAAAATAGGGCATCCGAGCGATCGGGTGCCCTTGGAAACTGAAGCATGGCTAAGAACTCCATTACAACCAACGAGGTTATCGGCACCCGAGTGATCGGGGGCAAAAAGGGAACGCGGCGTATCGGAAAGGTGCGCCGTATCGTGTTTCATCCCAAGGAGAAGCGCGTTGTGGGCTTCATCGTCAAGAGGCCCGATCTGCTGTGGATGTTTCGTCGGAAGGACAAATTCGTCGCTATCGACGGATACGACCTCATCGATGGCCGCATCTGTATTAGGCTCGAGGCCGAAGCGACCGATCGCGCCGCCTGCAAACGGCTTGGGATCGAATGGGACGATTGCGTTTTGTGGATCGGGCTGCCCATACTCGCCGAAGACGGCACTGAATTCGGCTTTGTCGGCAATGTGGTGTTCGATCGCAAGACGGGTGCCGTCGAAAGCGTCGAAACCGACGCGGGCGCTACGTCGAACGCGCTTCTGGGCAAGCGCGAGATCCCCGCGGAGCTTATCACGGGCTTCAAACGCGGCATAGGCGCCAAAATCGCCCAGACCGGAAAAGAAGGCGTGCAAACCGACAACGCGGAGTACGGTGCCATTCTGGTTTCCGATGAAGTGAAGGATATCGTTGCCGAGGGGGGGCTTGCCGAGAAGGCGGGTGCCGCAACGGCGGTTGCCGCCGATAAAGCGGGCAAGGCCGTCAAGAAAACCGGCGAGGCGGTCAACAAAGGAGCGAAAGTTGTAGGCGAGCGCGCCGGGGCGACGAAGGAAGGCTTCGTCGGTTTCAAAGAAGAGTTCCAAAAAGAGAGCGGCGCCGCCGAGAAGAAGGCTGCGCTCGAAGGCGAGGTTGAGGAAACCGAATCTGCTGGAGAGCAGATCGGAAAGGCCGTCAACCAGGGAGCCAAGGCGGTCGGCAAGCAGATCAAGAAATCGAAAGGCATGTTCTCCGCCTTCAAAGAGGAATACGACAAAGCACGCCACGACGACTGATGAAGTTGGAAAAGAAAAGGGTCTATGACGCATAAACGCAGCAACGAGCCGTCGGAACGCAAAACAACCGGCAACACCGGCAAAATTCACGCCATCAAAGAAGATGTGCACGAGAAGCGGGAAGAGCTTCACGAGAAAAAAGAGGAGCTTGCCGAAAAGTCGCATCAGCGTGTGAAAATCGGCAACAAGTCGTTCGAGAAGGGCGACATCATCAAATTCGCAGGGCTTATCGCCTTCTTCTTGGTGATGCTGCTCGTCTGCGTGCTCATCTTCCCCTACATCAAAGAGCTCTTCGAGCCAGGTGGCGTGGAGCGCGTGATCGACAAGGTGCGCGATGCGGGCCCGGTTGGGGTGTTCATTCTTCTCGGACTACAGTTTTTGCAGATCGTCGTCGCGTTTATTCCCGGCGAAGTCACCCAGGTTGCTGCGGGCATGCTCTACGGGCCGTGGTTCGGGGCGCTCATCATCCTGATCGGCTGCATCATATCGAGCGCGTTTATCTTTGCGCTCGTGCATAAGCTCGGTGCGCCGTTCGTGCAGAGCATGGTTCCCACCAAGTACCTCGAAAAGTTCCGTTCGTTCGAGAAGTCGGGCAAGCTCAACATGATCGTGTTCATCTTGTTTCTGATTCCCGGTCTTCCGAAAGACGTGTTCACCTACCTCGTTCCGCTTACCGACATGCGCATGAGGGATTTCGTGGTTCTCTCGAACATAGGCCGAATACCCGGCGTGATCGTATCGACGTATGCAGCGGATGGACTGGTCGACGGCCGCATCTGGCAGAGCGTCGTTATTTTCGTCGTTGCTGCGGTGATCGCCGTGCTCGGCATCGCATTCAAAGACAAGATCATGGACGTTGTGGGCAAGGCATCCAAGGGCAAGGACGAATGATATCTTGGCGCGGCGCGCCCTTCGTTCGCAAACGCGCATCGGATTCGCACATATACCTTAAGAAATACCGCGTTGGCGTTAATCACTGTGTCGGCCGTGCAACATGGTTTACGATACTATGACGGAACAACTTATCCTGTATACCGCTCGGTATCATGGTGGCAACAATTCGATCGAGAGAGGTCCGTCATGGATACCAAAGACAACGATGCAAAGCCATCGATTTCCGATGAGATAGCAGCCGCCGAAGCCGAGCTGAGGGCGGCGCAAGAAAAGCTTGACGCGGCGAAGGCCAAAGCGTCGCTCGAAAATGCGCCTGCGCCGAGTGCTGCCGCCCAGGCCGTTGCCGATGATGCGGCGCCCGAGTCGGCCAAACCGGCCGAGGCCGAGGTCGTGTCGGCGACGGTCGTGGCTGCCAGCACGATCGAGCTCGAGGCGGAGCCCGTCACCGCACCCGATGCGTCTGCGCAAGATCCCAACTGGGTGCCCTATGCGCCCGCAGCCGAACAACCCCAAACCGCTTGGCAGGAGCCTGCACCTGCGCCGGGCGGCGCAGGTTCTCCGCAGGAGCCCGTCAACCCGTATGCCGATTCTCAGCAGGCAGCGGGGCAGGCGCAGGGCGGTTACTACTGGCAGCAACCCCAGCAGGATGCGTACAGCGGGTACAACACGCAGTACAACCAGTACGGCACGCCGCCGAACCCCTACGATGCCGTTCCGCCGCAGCAGCAGTACTATCAGCAGCCTTACGCTCCCGTAGTGGCCTCTAAGGACCATGTGGCAGCCGGCCTTTTGGCGATCTTCCTCGGATCGCTCGGTATCCATAAGTTCTATCTGGGGTACAACAGCGCCGGGTTCATCATGCTCGCCGTAACCATCCTGGGCGGTTTGATCACTTTCGGCTTGGCCGCCGCCGTCATGGGCATCATCGCGTTTATCGAGGGAATTCTGTACTTGGTGAAGTCCCAAAGCGAATTCGAGCAGATATACGTGTTCAACAAACGGGAATGGTTCTAGACGCCTCGATGCAGCAACGGTATTCGGCGTTCGTAGCGTTCCCCGATATTTCTTGTGAAAAGCCCATCGCCCGTGGGCTTTTCCTATAGAATTGGCCCATGGTTTTAGTTCCTACAAGGGAATTCCTATAAAGGAGGAAGATATGCCCAAAATCACTCGCGATCAGGTGAAGGTTCCTGTCGACGTGATGCCGGAATCACGGGAAGAGTACATCGACAACTTCATGAAGGCCACGCGCGGCACCGGTCGTCTCATGCTGTTTGCGTGCGACCAGAAGATCGAGCATCTCAATGCCGATTTCTACGGCGAGGGAATCGATATCGCCGATGCCGAACCCGAGCATCTGTTCAAGATCGGGAGCCAGGGCGTATGCGGCGTGCTGGCGGGCCAGCGCGGCCTGATAGCCCAGTATGCGGCTGACTATCCGGAAATCAACTACCTCGTGAAGATGAATTCCAAGACCAACATCGTGGGCACGAAGCAGGAGGATCCCTATTCCCCGCAGCTCTACGATCTCGATGCCGTGCTCGCCATGCGTGAAGCGGGCGTGAATATCGTCGGTATCGGCTACACCATTTACCTCGGTTCCGAATTCGAATCCACCATGATGGCCGAAGCAGGCGAACTCATTGCCCAGGCTCATGCCAACGGCCTCATCGTCGTGCTGTGGATTTACCCCCGCGGCAAGGCGGTTACCGCCGAGAAGGATCCCGCGCTCATCGCCGGTGCCGCTGGCGTTGCCCTTTGCCTGGGCGCCGATTTCGTGAAGGTCAATCCTCCGAAACCCGAAGACGGCACCGCTCCGGCGGAAGCTCTCAAGATCGCCTCGATGGCTTCCGGTCGCTGCGGCCTCGTGTGCGCCGGCGGTTCCACGGTTGACGCCGAGACCTTCCTTACCCAGCTCTACGATCAGATCCATGTTGGTGGCGCATGCGGAAACGCAACCGGGCGCAACATCCATCAGCGCTCGCTCGATGAGGCGGTGCGCCTGACCAAGGCCATCTCTGCCATCACGCTTGCCGATGCATCGGTTGAAGATGCGCTCGACATCTTCAACGGCGACGAGGATTTTTCGCTGTAAATCGGCAAAAACACGTCAAACGGTTTCGAAGGCCTCCTTTTCGGAGGCCTTCTTGCGTTCGGGGCGTCTCACGTGTGCTTGGGGCGTCACGATGGTGGAAGTGTGCTAGTATTGCGATTTGGGAGTTGCGCAAGCCGTGAGGGGTGCAATAAGGGTGTTCGAAGCCAAAGAGCCAATAGGAGATGTCCTCGTTCCTTTTCGATGGGATCTTTTAGGGTTTGGATTTTGCCGCGCATGGGTTACCGGCTATTTGGCGTATTCGGCTAATGAAATCTGGACTTCAGGGGCTTCGTTGGGTCTTCAGGTTGCTTTGTACCTTACTGCCGCAATTGTCGCGGCAATCGTGGCTTTGCTGTCAAAAAGGATGATGCCCGATCGTGTTGCAGGTATGGCTGTACCTGCTGTCGGAGCATTTGCGGCGATAGGAACTCTCGGCATGGCGTGCGTCATGTTGGGGAAGCTTGATGCCATCGATGCGCTTTTTTATTTCGGTTTCGTTTTGATCGGTGCATGCTGCGGATTTTTCGAGACGGTTTGGGGTATAAAATTTACCAAATTGCCGCCATCTGGAATACAGATATATACGCTGTTCGTAATGGCAGTGTCTTCTCTTTTAGGCATCGCCATGGGCCTGTTACCAAGCTCGGCTTTCTTTATCGTTTCGTTGGTGCTTTTCGGTGCGATGGCCTTTCTCTTGCTTGCAAAACCCTCTGGGTCGATGTTGGCCGCAGAGGCATCTTCGAAGAATGATACCGATTCAGATTCGGCGGCTGGCGAAGCCCGAATGCGCAGCGGGAGGGCGTTGGCGAATGTTCTTTTGAGTTGTTTGGTGTTTTCCCTTATCTACAATCTTGTTGTGTCAATTACATATGATGCTTTGCCGTCCGAGATGGCTTCTCAGATACGGTTCTGGGCCAATCTGCTCGCGGCGCTAATTCTTTTGTGTACGTTTTTACTGATCAAGCCTTTGAGTGCGGTCTCTCTGTTCAGGCTTATCCTTCCAATAACCGCTGTTGGGTTCGTTCTCTACCTCATTTCTCCTGCAGCGTTCGGCGAGATTGCGTTAATGATTTCGGGGGTAGGTCGAAAATTCTTCGATATCCTTACCTGGATCCTTGTTGCGAGAACGGTCCAGGTATTCGGGTTCTCCCCTTTGCGCTATTTCGGTTTTCTAACTGCGGCGAAGAATCTGGGGTACGCGTTTGGCCTTGTATTTGCTTCAGTTGCCCTCGGTGCGCTTGACGCTCAGGTTATTCAGATCGCAACGTTTGTTCCGATTCTTTTGCTGGCGCTGATCGTCTGCTTTTTTTGGTTGTTTCCCGAACGGACCATCGACAACCTGTTCAACACTCTCCCATCCAGCGGATCAGCTCTATCGTATGAGGCGACCATGGAAGAAAACGCTCGCGCTTTAGCGAAGAAGCGTGGGCTGACACCGCGTGAAACAGAAGTGTTGATGCTGATGGCAAAAGGCAGAAACCTGTCGGTCATCATGGCGAAATTGCATATATCGAAGGGAACCGCCCATACCCATATGACCCACGTCTATCAAAAGCTTGGTGTTCACGGGCAGCAGGAGCTGATCGGATTAGTCGAGGAACCTGGTGATTCGTAGTTGGCGGTCAATGCGGATCCGATGGGAGACGGCGTGCCTCCGTCTCCCATCGCGCTGTATTACCTGATGAAATGACATCTAGACTCAGGGGGTCTAGATGTCATATGCAGCTATTTCCGGTAAATCGACGCATGGAGTCGATGTTCTGTCTGAGGATTTTCCGTAGCCTTTTCCCATGGTCGTTTACAAGGAAAGGATGGGTTATGGGAGAAATCGATGGATCATGCACAAGCGTGTCGAGGCGGGGGTTTTTGAAAGGCGCTGCTGCTGGAATGCTTGGAGCTGGGGCGCTTGGCACGGGACTCGTTTCGCTTGCCGGATGCGCCTCGGAGAACGCTGCCGGCTCGAGTGGGACTGTGACGGCATCTGCCATTGCGCCCGGTTATGGTGGCGATGTCGAGGTTGAGCTGACGGTCGATACTGGGAGCGGATCCGTTAAAAACGCAAGTATCGAAGGTAAATTCGAAACACCGAATCGCGGTGGTCGTGCGATCGCCGTGATGCAACAGGAAATGATCGATTCTGAAAGCATTCAGGTTGACACGGTTGCCGGCGCTACTTTTACCTCGTCTGCTATTCAAGATGCTTCCACGACTGCCTACAATGATGCAATGGGCGCTTCTGGATCCATGGAAGTCAAGATGGCACCAGGCGAATACACGGGGAAGGCAAAGGGTTATTGGCAGATATGGGATTTACCGGTAACCATTACAGTCAATGAGACTTCGATACTCAAAATCGAGACGCCAACCGACCGGTTCGAGCATGGCGAAACAGAAGTCATTCTTCAAAGCGTGAAAGATTTGCTGTTCCCCCGGATAATCGAAAGCCAATCAATTGCGGTCGATGCGGTTGCCGGCGCTACGTCATCGAGCAATGCGGTTAAATCGGCAATCAAGCAGGCGCTGCAAGAGGCGCTCGTTGCCGGGGGGTCGAATGCTGCTGCTGTGAGCAAGTTCCAAGTGGCACCCGAAAAATCGGAGGTAGGGATTACCGAAGAGATTGACGTCGATGTGCTTGTGGTTGGGATGGGAACCGGTGGCATTGCGGCAATGAAGAGCGCATGCGAATCGATTCAGCAACTCAACGGGGGAGGGCGCGTGAGCTTGCTCGGTATCGATCGAGCCGGCAAGTACGGAGGAAAATCGGCGCTAACGCACGAAGGATGCGCAGTCAATCCGCCCGAGTATCAAGCGGTTAAAAACGGCGGCGAACCTTTCGTCGATGCAGAGGCGTTTAAGGGTATCTGGAAGCAGTTTACAACAACTGACGGTGAGCAGATGGCAAAAGAGGAGCTTATCGATTTGTACTTCGAAGAGTCCGGCCGCACTATCGACTGGCTATACGATATGGGTTGGATTTTTGGCGATATGGGGAAGACGAATCCTTTTACCAAAGGTTTAACAAGCTACAACGTTGCTTTGACATCGAATGCCGATGTGGGAACCTACGAGGATCGCCGTGCGGTGCTCGACACTTATTACAAGCAAATGCTCGCTGAGATCGCGGCGCAGGGCGGCAAGTATCTGCTTGAGACGGAAGGATACGAATTCCTCACCGATGATAGCAAGGTTGTAGGCGTTAAGGCCCGTAACCGAGCGACAGGAAAAGAGTACGTCATCAGTGCAAAAGCTGTCATTATGAATACGGGAGGATTTAGCGCAAACCCCGACATGGTCGATGCGTTGCTTGATGAGCGATGGAGGGGAGAGCGGAAGCGCATTGGCACCGATCAGGACACGGGTTTGATGGTCCAGGCTGCACTTGATATCGGTGCTGGAACTTATAATATCGGAATGAGTCCGAACATCATGCATGTGAGCACCGACCATTGGTTGCATCAGTATCCGATCAATTTCTACGATGATGTGCTGGACGGCCGCACGGGCAGGTACAAGTCGTGGACGCTCAACAACATTCCGCTTGCATGTGGCATTTCTGCCAATGTCGTTGCAGTCAACAAAGAGGGTAAGCGTTACATGGATGAAGCGAAATACGAAAGCTTCGCTGACGATCAGGACCATGAGTCCTGGCCTTGTTTTGCTTCGGGGAACTACTATTACTCGATCGTCTCCGATGATGTGCTTCAGGAAATCGCAACCGAAGGTTTCAACAAGATCTATAAGTGGGAAGGATACTGTGCGCAAGGGGATATCCCGGCCGATATGCCCGTTCCCGAGGTGTACGAGGGGCTCGGCTATGCAATTGAAGAGGGCATGGCATGGAAGGGTGACTCCATCGCCGATCTTGCGGGTCAGATCGGGATTGATGTAGATGTCCTCGAGGCGACCGTCGCGGAGTACAATAAGCTGTGCAAGGCGGGAGAGGATACTGCATTCGGAAAAGACCCCCAATACCTTACCGAATTTACATGTGGCCCTTATTACGCTATTCAGATATTCAATACATCGTTCTCGACCTGCGGGGGGCTGGATGTCGATACCGATATTCGGGTGCTGAAAGACGATCACGAGACTCCGATATCAGGTTTATATGCGATCGGAGCCGACTCCATGGGGGTTCTCTTGAACCCCAATCGCAACTACGTGGGTTTTGGGGGCGTTGCTCAAGGCTGGCTGTGGACGAGCGGTCGTCTTGCCGGTGCCAATGCGGCTCGCTACATCAACGATGAGTACGGCGGATTTACGTATGTAAGCCCGGCATTGGTTGATGTGGAGGCGCAGTCATCCGCTCGATAGCGGCTTGGCCGAGGTGGCTATGCCGTTTGAAAAGACAGTCGTCGACACGGTGTAGAAATGATTATCGGCGACCATTTGCAGTCGCCGATAATCATCCGCCCGATCCGAAGGCCTCCTTTTCGGAGGCCTTCTTGCGTTCGGGGGTGTTTCTCAGCCAAAATCATAGCGAAATAATGGATATTAAATCCTTATTGATAATTTATATCAATAAGGAGTAAGAACCTGTTAAACTGAATCATATAAGAACAGAGGGCGACCGCCTTATCAGAGTCCTGCAGACGAAGCGCTGCAGCCCGAACAGAGGAGAGACCCATGAGGGAATCGGATGTGCAGAATCCCGCGCCGGATACTACCAAGCTTACCAACGAAGCAGGAAACCCTGTTGCCGACAACAACCATACGCTGACGGCGGGGGAACGCGGCCCGATGATGCTCCAGGACAACTGGATGATCGAAAAGCTCGCGCACTTCGATCGCGAGGTCATCCCCGAACGCCGCATGCATGCGAAGGGATCAGGGGCCTTCGGCGTCTTCACAGTGACGGGCGATGTCAGCAAGTACACGAAGGCGAAGGTGTTCGCTCCCGGCGCCGAAACCGAGGTTTTCGTTCGATTCTCCACCGTTGCAGGCGAACGCGGGGCCGCCGACGCGGAGCGCGATATTCGCGGCTTCGCCATTAAATTCTATACGCCTGAGGGCAACTGGGATCTCGTCGGCAACAACACGCCGGTGTTCTTCCTGCGCGATCCGAAGAAGTTCATCGATCTCAACCATGTGGTCAAGCGCGATCCCCATACCAACATGCATTCGCCTCAGAGCAACTGGGACTTCTGGTCGAGTTTGCCCGAGGCGCTTCATCAGGTGACGATCGTCATGAGCGATCGCGGCATCCCTGCGAGCTATCGCCATATGCACGGGTTCGGAAGCCATACGTATTCGCTCATCAACGAGAACAACGAACGCACGTGGGTGAAGTTCCACCTCAAGTGCGAGCAGGGCATCAAGAACCTCACGAACGAGGAGGCGGCTGCCCTGATCGCGGGCGATCGCGAAAGCCACCAGCGCGATCTGTTCGAAGCAATCGAGCGCGGCGATTACCCGAGATGGCGGTTCTGCATTCAGGTTATGGACGAACAGACGGCTAAGAACTACAAGGAGAATCCCTTCGATATAACGAAGACGTGGAGTCAGAAGGAGTTTCCCCTTATCGAGGTCGGCACGCTCGAGCTGAACCGCAATCCGCAGAACTATTTCGCCGAAGTAGAGCAGGCGGCGTTCGCACCGACGCATCTTGTACCTGGCATCGGCCTGTCGCCCGATAAGCTTTTGCAGGGCCGCCTGTTCGCCTATGGCGATGCGCAGCGCTATCGCTTGGGCGTGAACCACAACCACATTCCGGTCAACAAACCCCGGTGCCCCTATGCCGAGTTCCATCGCGACGGGCAGATGCGCACCGATGGCAATTTCGGCGCGACCATAGGTTACGAGCCGAATTCCTACGGCCAGTGGCAACAACAGCCCGAAGCTGCGGAGCCGCCGCTCGATCTGTTTGGCCCGATGGACGCGTGGGATCCTGCCGACGATCCGACCGATGATACGTTCTACCAGCCCGGTGACCTGTACCGCCTCATGACCGAGGACAAGCGGGCGCTGCTGATTTCGAACACAGCTGCCGATATCGCACCTGTAACCGAGAACATCAAGCTTCGCCATGCCGCCCATTGCTACAAGGCCGATCCGGAGTACGGAACCCGTTTGGCCGAAGCGCTCGGGCTCTCGATCGACGAAGTCGTTCGGCTTGCGGGCATGTCCCATGAAGAGCGCATGGCCGCAACGGGCCAGAGCGTTCCCGCGCGTAAAGCGGGGGGCGCAACCAGCTAACGCACGTTGCGCGCGTCGGCTCGTGCCGGCAACCGTGCAACGACGTTTTCTCATGCGGCCGAATTCGGGCTCCCTCGGTTCGGCCGCCACCCAACCGATTCGGGCTCTTTCTTCCCGAGAGCCACCTTTCCGAAGCCCCTCGTCGATCCCTTGCCGCGAGGGGCTTTCTCGACTTCAGGCTCTTCCGATGCGACCAGACGACGGCTTGAAGGATGCGCGGGGCGCGAAGGGGCGCGGCGGAAACGGCAGCCGATTCGCTTGCGGATGGTTCGTTTTGATCGAGCTGCAATAAGATGGCGCGGGTCTACGGGGCGCCCTCGGCGACCTGCGCGCGATGATGACTGTTTTGTCACTGTACTTTCGCTGCTTCAACTCGTATGCTGGTTATACGAGAAGAGGAGGCTGCCGTGCCTAACGATGACAACGATCCGATTGATCCCCTGCACCCGAACCGGATGCAGGGGGCAGGGGGGTACGGATATCCTGCATACGATCCCCAGCTTCCTGCTGCGGTCGACGCCGATGCGTTGGCAGATATGCGTGCCTACAGCAGCTTACGCGAAAAGCGCAAGAAGGCGAAACGGAAGAAGGCCATTACGATCGCCGTTGCGTGCACCGTTGCGGTTCTTGCGGCAGCGGGTGGCCTAACATGGTATTTCTCATCGATGGCGGCCGGCCCCGCCGATGATATGCCCCTGCCGACTGCGTTTGTCGAGAAAGGAACGTTCTCCGATTCTGTTTCGGCTTCGGGAAAGCTGAAACCGGTTTCGTCGGTGAGCGCAACGCCCGAAGTCGACGGCTTGGTTGGCGAAGTGCTCGTCGCCGAGGGAGATGCGGTAACCGAAGGGCAGACGCTGTATACGATCGTCAACGACGATCTCGATAAGGCGATCGTGCAGGCGCAGCAGGGCATCGATGAGGCGCGTAACGGCGTTTCTCAAGCTCAGCTGGCTGTCGATGAAGCGTATCGATCCAAGCAGGCAGGCATCAACGCCGCCGCTGCCGCATCGCAAGCCGCTGAGGCGGCAGGAGAATCCGAGGCGGAGGCGCCTGCTTTCGACGTTGCGCAGGCCGATTCGGCCATCAGGCAGGCGGAGCTTTCGCTTGCAAGCGCCCAGACGGCTCTGTCGAATGCGCAATCGGCCTACGACGATGCGGTTGCGAGGGCCGAGAAGCGTACGGTTACGGCGGCCATCGACGGCAGCGTGGTCTCGGTGAACATCGAGCCGGGAAAGGCGCTGGCCAACGCGTCGGGCTCGGCATCGCCTATGCAGATAGCCGATCTTTCGCAGATGACCGTTTCGGTTGAAGTCAACGAGATCGACATCCTTAAGGTCGAGGCGGGGCAAGATGCCGTCCTCACGTTCTCGGCTATTCCCGATCTTGAGCTTGTTGGCACGGTGAGTCATATTGCCACGGTGGACACCGGATCGGCCGACGGCGCGAACATGGGTTACGGCGGAACGGTAACTTACAAAGTCGATCTGCTTATCGAGCAGCCTGATCCTCGGCTGAAGCCCGGCATGACGGCCAAGGCCTCGATCGAATCCCAAAAAATTGAAAATACGCTGATGGTTCCCGTGTCGGCTGTGCAGACCACCTCGGCAAACGAGGGGTTCGTGTACGTGGTCGATCCCGAGGATCCGACTAACATGCAGGAACGCGCCATTGAAATCGTCGCCTCGAACGGACTGACCATGGCTGTGAAGGGATCCATCGCCGAGGGCGACGAGATCATGCTTGTCGGCGACAGCGGAGGCGCTTCAATGGGTATGGGGATGGGCGCGGCGGGTTCGTCGGCTTCTGCCGATGTTGCCGTTGAAACGGTTGCGGGGTAGACGCCATGGCTCTGGTTCTCGAAGCGCGCGACGTTCACAAGATATACGAGGGCGCTTCGGGATTGACCCATGCGCTGCGAGGCGTTTCGTTCTCGGTTCGGCAGGGAGAGTTTTTGGCCATCATGGGACCTTCCGGCTCGGGTAAATCGACGCTCATGAACATCCTCGGATGCCTTGATACGCCGACGACGGGCTCGTATCTGCTCGAGGGAATCGATGTTGCGGCCTATAACGAAGACGAGCTTGCCGAAATACGTGCAACGCGCATCGGGTTCGTGTTCCAATCGTTCAACCTGCTGCCGCGTTCGACCGTATTGAGAAACGCCATGATGCCGCTCATGTACACAGCCTGTCCCAAAAAGGAGCGTGCAGAGCGCGCTCGCAGCGCTCTGCGCAGCGTCTACCTGAACGAAGATCTTTTCGATCATCGCAGCAACGAGCTTTCCGGCGGCCAGATGCAGCGCGTGGCTATTGCTCGCGCCCTTGTGAACGACCCGGCCTTGATCCTGGCAGACGAGCCCACGGGCAATCTCGATACGGCAACGGGCGAAATGGTGCTTGCGACGTTCAAGAGCCTGCGCGACCAGGGGAAAACTATCGTGCTCATCACGCACGAGCCCGATGTTGCCGCCCACGCCGATCGCATCATCCACATTCGCGACGGCAAGCTGGCCGAGCGCGACGGCTTCGAGCAGGGGGGCGCACGATGAAGCTCGGGGACCTTCTATACGAAACCTGGTATGCGCTTGCTGCGAACAAGGGCCGGTCGTTTCTCACCATCCTCGGCATCGTTATCGGCATTTCGGCGGTGATCGCGATGACCTCGCTCATAGGCGGCATCCAGAACACGCTCATGGGCGAGCTCGGATTCGCGCAGGCCCGTCAGGTCGCGATCAGCGTGAATTCTCCGCGTGAAATCACGTTCGACGATCTTGACGCGCTCGAGCAGATGATGCCCGATTACGAGTTCATCACGGGCTCGACCCAAATCGGAACGACGGTCGGCACGGCGACGACCACCGTTGAGAATTCGACGGTTTACTGCGTGAAGCCCGAGTACTTCGTCGCCAACGGATCGACGCTTGCGGCGGGCAGGTTCTTCACCGAAAGCGAGGAGAAAAGCGGCGCGCGCTACGTGCTGATCGACCAGAATTCCATCAAAGAGGTGTTCGGCAGCGCCGAAGCGCAGGCAATCGGTCAGACCATCCGCCTCGGCAACGACGATTACCAGGTTATCGGCGTGCTGCAATCTTCGACGCTCATGTCGTACGGCACTACGATCTACGTTCCGTTCTCAACGGCCGTGCAGCGCTTGGGTGCCATGGGGGGCTATATGCAGATCACCGGTTTCGTGCGCGAGGGTGCCGATATCGAAACGGTCGTTGCTGCGACCACATCGACGGTGGCGCGCTATTTCGGGCTTTCGGGCGAAGAGGACGTGTACGTGTTCTCGTTCGATTCGATCATCAAGGAGATGGAAACGACCATGGCGTCCTTCTCGTTGCTCATGGGGTCGGTGGCATCGATCTCCCTGTTCGTCGGCGGCGTGGGCATCATGAACATGATGCTGACCAATGTGACGGAGCGCATACGCGAGATCGGCCTGCGCAAATCGCTTGGAGCGCGCAGACGCGACATCACGAAGCAATTCTTGCTCGAAGCCATCATGCTCTGCGTGATCGGCGGTGTGATCGGCATCGTCATCGGACTGCTGGGCGCATGGGGGCTCGGTGCGGTGGTGGGCGCCATGCAACCGGGCATGACGGTCGTGCCCGCCGTCTCGCTTCCCGTGATTTTGGGCGCCGTGGGGGTTTGCGTGCTCATCGGCATCGTGTTCGGATACTATCCCGCGCGCCGCGCCGCCAAGCTCGATCCAGTGGAGTCGCTTCGCTACCAGTAGGGCGTCGTGCGCATTGGAGCGGACCGGGGCGTTTCGGGCGCCCTTCGTTCGGGTGCGCGGAATGTGGTATCGTGCTTCGCGAGTCTGTTCGAAAGACGACGATTCGGAGGCATCGTGAAGTTTATCGTGGCACCGGCGAAGAAGATGAACGTCGCTGACGATGTGTTTGCGTGGAAGGATCTTCCCCGGTTCGTCAGTCGCGCCGAAGAGCTGATGCATGCCATTCGGGAGCTGTCCTACGACGAGGCGCAAAAGCTCTGGAAAACAAGCGATGCCCTGACGAGCCTTAACTACGATCGCTTCCGTACGATGGATGTGCGGGGGAAGGCCTGCGCGCTTTCTCCGGCCGTGTTCTCCTACGAGGGCATTCAGTACCAGCACCTGGCGCCCTGCGTCATGGAGGAATCGCAGTTGGCTTACGTGCAGGAGCATCTGCGCATCCTTTCGGGATTCTACGGCATCTTGCGGCCGTTCGACGGCGTGGTGCCGTACCGACTTGAAATGCAGGCCAAACTTTCGGTGGGGGATTCGTCCGATGTGTACGGCTTTTGGGGCGACGAGCTGGCTCGCGCGCTTGCGGAAGAGACCGATTCGCTTGTGAATCTCGCGTCGGTTGAGTATGCCAAGGCGGTGCTCCCCTATGCCGGATCGCTTGGCGTGAAGGCGGTAACGTGCCTGTTCGGCCGCGTGCGCGAAGACGGCAGCCTTTTGCAGCGGGCGACGGCAGCGAAGGCCGCACGCGGTTCGATGGTTCGCTGGTGCGCTGAAAACGAAATCGCAACGCTGGGAGATCTGCGTGCGTTCGATGTGGCGGGCTATCGGTACCGTCCCGATCTTTCCGATGAGAATACGTTTATTTTCGAGGAAAGCAGAAGATAGTCCGACAGTTTCGACGGCTGGTTCGTATACGTAGCAGCAATGACGGCTGAGCAACGCGATCTCTCTGTTCGGCGGCTCATCGCTATACTGCAAAGACGACGCCGGCATGGCATGGGAGGCGATGCGGCGCGGAAGCGGAAGGCTCCGATGGGGCCGACCTGTGTTCGAAGGGAGCATGCGAATGAAACGACGTTTACTCGTGCTGGGGGCGATTGCCTGCGTTGCCGGCGCGCTTATGCTGGCTGCCTGCGCGGGGGGCGGGCAAAACGGACAGGGCGAAGCGCCATCCGGCGGGGTTCCTTCTTCGGAGGCGGATGCGCACGCCGTTGCAGTGCCGACGTTTCCCGAGACGCCCGATGAAGATGATGGCGAGGCATGGCTGAACACGCTCGACGAGAATCCGATCGACCCCGCGTTCGTCGAATCGCTTTCCGGGTTCTCGTACAAAACCGCCTCGGCGGTGCTGGGGAAGGAAACGGAGAACAGCACGTATTCGCCCATCAGCCTGTACTATGCGCTCGCCCTTGCCACGCAGGGGGCGGCGGGACAGACCGCCGATGAGATGAACGCGGTTTTGGGCGCTCCCGACCCGTCGGCGGTGCCGACCGAGCTGGGCAACCTGTTCCGCGTGCTGTACGGCGATCCGTTTTCGAAAATCGATCTCGCCAATTCCATCTGGATGCGCGAGGGCGACGAGTTCGAGCAGGGCTTCATCGACGTTGCTACGCGTCAGTTCTATGCGACGCCGTTTTCGGTCGAGTTCGGTACGGCCGATGCCGATGCCGCAATCGCCAACTGGATCGCCGCGAACACGAACGGCACGATCGAGCCCGAGGTGAATACAACGAGCGATCAGCTGCTTTCGATTATCAACACCGTGTATTTCAAGGGCAGCTGGTCGAACCAGTTCGACGCGTCAAACACCAAAGAAGACGTGTTCCACGGCATGCAAGGCGATGCGGCTGCCGAGTTCATGGTGCAGCGGATCGACAAGCCGCGCGAGTTCGTGCAGACCGACACCTACACGCGTGCGAGCCTTGATTTCGTCGGGGGAGCGACCATGTCGTTCGTGCTTCCCGCCGAAGGGGTGAGCACAACCGACATCCTTGCCGATGGGCAGCTGCTCGAAGATGCGTTTACCTCCGAAGCCGACGACTTCGGATACATCACCTACACAGTGCCCAAGACGACGTTCGATGCCTCTTTCGATCTGATTGCGCCGCTCGAAGAACTCGGCATGAAAACGCCGTTTTCCGATGAGGCGGATTTCTCGAACCTCACTTCGACGCCCGCTTACATTTCCCATATCAAGCAGGAGAGCTACATCATGTGGGATGAAAACGGCGCGGAGGCGAGCGCGTATACCGATATCGGCATTTCGGAGATGTCCGCTGCGCCCGATAACCTCAAGGAGATCGATTTCACGCTCGATCGCCCGTTCCTGTTCGAGATCCGCTCGTCCCAGGGCGTCCCGCTCTTCATTGGCGTGTGCGAGAACCCTGCAGCAAGCGCATAGCGCCGGCGCGCAACGGCGCGTTGCATCTCGGCAACAAAAGAGGCATGCGCGCAAAGCGCGACGCATAATAAGCAGCAGCCCCCGAGCGGGGCTGCTTGCATTCAAGCGGTTTCGAGGCGGTTTGAGGTAGAGACATGCTTCTGAACCAAGCGAACCCGCCGAGCGTTGACGTCTCGAACGGGTTCGTGCATGTGCGGTATGGTGCCCGAGGCGAGAGTCGAACTCGCACGTCTTTCGACAACGGTTTTTGAGACCGCCGCGTCTGCCATTCCGCCACTCGGGCGCAAGCAGAGATTATAGCGGAAGCGCGAGCTGCCGCCAAGAAGAATCGAGGTCTGCATGGTTTATTCCTTGCGATGTGCAGACAAATGCGACAGGAGGTCGGCATGGAGCATGAAGAGCTGGGCGCCAAAATCGATGCGTATATCGATGAGGTTTGGGAACAGGTCGTCGAGGACATCGACACGCTGGTGCGCATCCCGAGCACCGAGGATTTGGACAGCGCCGCACCAGGCGCACCGTATGGCCCCGGTCCTGCCGAGGCGTTGAAAGCGGGCGTCGCGCTCGCCGAAAAGCTCGGTTACGATGCGACGAACATGGATGGGCACATTGCCTTTGCCGATCTTCCCGGCAAGAGCGATACCCAGATCGGCATCATCGGCCATCTTGACGTTGTGCCCGCCGGTTCGGGCTGGAACTTCGAGCCGTTCCAGGTAACGCGCAAAGACGGCTACCTGATCGGTCGCGGCGTTCTCGATGACAAAGGCCCGAGCGTCGTTGCCATGTACGCCATGCACTTCTTTCCGAAGCACGGGATCGAGCTGCCCTATACGATCCGCATGATCATGGGCGGCAACGAGGAAAGCGGCATGCGCGACGTCGCGTACTATCGCGAGCACGTCGCCGATCCCGCTTTCGTGTTCACGCCCGATGCCGATTTCCCCGTGTGCTACGGCGAGAAAGGCGGGTTCGACGGCCGCTTTGAAAGCATGCCGATGGGCGGCGACGCCATGATCGTCGATTTCGGGGGAGGAAACGCGACCAACGCGGTTCCCTCTGAAGCCTATGCCATCGTGAAGGCCGATCCCTCAAAGCTTGCCGGCACCGATCGCATCACCGTATCCGATGCGAACGGCAATGCCCGACTCGACGCCCAAGGCATCGGCGGGCATGCCTCCAAGCCCGAAGGCACGATCAATGCGATCGGGCTCATTGTCGATTACCTGCTCGAGCACGATCTCTGCTCCGAAGACGAGCGGGCGTTTTTGCAGCTGCAGCACGATCTGCTTTCCGCATCCGACGGAAGCGGCGTGGGCGTGAAGACCTCCGACGAGCACTTCGGACCGCTCACGCTTATCGGCGGCACGGTTGAGAAGGACGGCGACCGCATCGTTCAGACGATCGACATTCGCTATCCCACTTCGATCACCTCCGACGAGCTTATCGAAAAGCTCGGTTCGCGCGCGAGGGAAATCGGCGCTGAGTTCGACAACACGCTTCTGATGGTGCCTTTCTTGGTGGAGCCCGATTCGCCGATGATCCAGGCGCTGCTCGATTCCTTCAACGACGCGACCGGCATGCATGAAAAGCCGTTTACGATCGGCGGCGGCACCTACGCACGCGAATTCACTTCAGGCGCGAGCTTCGGGCCGAACATGCCTTGGCTCGATCATCCCGATTGGATTGCAGGCGAGCACAGTGCAAACGAAGGCGTGAGCGAGGACATGCTCAAAACGGCGCTCAAGATCTACATCCTCACGATAGACAGGCTCATGAAGCTTGATTTTTGATAGCGGGCTTTAGTACGCGCCGGGTCGGCTGGGTTTTGCCGGCTGTCTCGGCGCGTGTTTTGCTTTGTACCGATGGCGCAGGTTGTTTGCAGTGCAAACGGCGCTGCCGTAACGAGAAGGGACTGCCGATGGACCGGATACCGACGATGGAAGGCATCGAGTTCGAAGAAGACGCTTTGCCCGATGGGGCGCTCGTCGATGATGACGGCCATATCGAGCTCGAGGGCCTTTCGAACACACGCGATCTTGGCGGAATGAAAACCCAAGATGGCCGGGCGATCAGGCGCAAGATGCTCATACGTTCGGGAGCCCTTGCCAGTGCGACCGAACATGATGCCGCCGCCCTCATCGACGAGTATCGGCTTGCGAAGGTCATCGACCTGAGGACCGAGGAAGAGCGCCTCAAGAGCCCTGATCCCGAAGACCTGTTCGAAGGCGTCGAGTTTCTCGATATTCCGATTCTCAATACCCAGGCGCTCGGCATCACGCGAGAGGGCGGTGTCAAAGGGCTGCTCAAGGCAATGAAGGCGATCGATTCCGATCCAGCTGGGCTGATGATCGAGATCTATCCGAGCATGCTGCTCGATGAGACGAGCGCTCGCGGGTACGCGCGGTTTTTCGACGAGCTCCTTAAGGGCGAGCCATCCGTTGGCGGCGATTCTGTCGAAGGCGACGATGCGGGCGCGCGTCCAGGTTCGGTGCTGTGGCATTGTTCGGCGGGGAAAGACCGAGCCGGCCTTGCGGCTGTTCTGCTGCTCCACGTGCTCGGCGTGTCCCGCGAGCTGATCGTCGCCGATTACCTTGCAACCAACAAGTACATGGAGTCGCGCACCCAAGAGATCCTCGACTCGCTTTCTTCGTACGGTTTGGCGGGCAAGCTCGATGAAGGCGTGCGCGTGCTCAATTCGGCCGACGAGCGCTTTCTGCAAGCGGCGCTTTCGGCGGTCGAAGAGCGCTACGGGAGCCTTGACGCGTATCTGAGCGAAGCGCTTGGCATCACCCCCGAGAAAGCGGAAGCGCTGCGGACAAGGTTTCTCGAAGGGTAGCATCTGCTTCGATCTCGTCTATCTTCTCGACGAGAGGTTGCGACAGCTCGTTGTCGGCGAGCACCCATACGCGATCGCCCGATGAGAAGCGGGTGTTGCGGCTGGGCTTTATCTTCACGAGCGCATTGTGCTCGATGGCGATTACAAGCGAACCATAGGTGCCCCTGAGGTCAACCGAGGCGATGGTTCGCCCCCTGAATTCCGAGGCTGCGGGGCCGATGGCGAACGAGAGGCAGGACGCGTCGATTTTCGCCTTTCCGCTTGCGAGGTAATCGTCGAGCGTGATGCTCGCGGCTTCGGCTTCATCGTCGATCAGATCTTCCTTGAGCAGCTTTTGAAGATAGGCGTCAACTTCATCCTCTGCGCCCAAGAAGGTCAGAAGGTCTCCTTTTCGAATACCGAGTTCGTCGTTCGGATCGCTGATCCGTCGGCGCAAGTCTTCCTTTGTGAGCGTGGGAAGGTCTTTCGATCCGACCATCTTGCCATCGCGCTCGATGGCGATGAGATCGAGGTTGTATGCGAGTCCGAACAGGTAGTCGGCAGAGCGCTCGGTTCCTCCTCGCATGAGCGTTTTGGTCGTTTCGACTTCCACGACATAGAGTTGGCGTTCCACCCACGAAGCCCGTTCTTCGTCATCCAGCTCAGCCTGGCGTTCGGCGAGGATGCTTTCGTTGAGATTTCCGATGAAGCTCGCTTCAAGCTTGAGGAACCCCGAATGGATTCGCTGGGAGCGGGCGAGGACGAACGTCAGGGCGAAAGCGAGCACGAAGAAAAGGGGCGTGCGCGCTCCCCCGAGCAGAAAGACGATGTACATCACCATGCCGCATGAGACGATGATCCCGATCACAGCGAGAGCGAGCAGGGGAGCATGGTTCTTTTTGCTCTCGACCCAAAGAATCCAGAATTCTCCTTTCCGTCCGCTGTAAAACAGGTTCGACATGAAGATGCCCGTTATGAGAATGCCGATTGCAGACAAGCCGATGCTCAACGCGGGTTCGAGAACGAATCCCGAAAGCATCGGCTTCGCCACGTTGGAGAGAAGCTCGCCCGACGCCACAGCGGCGATCACGACTAGAGCCACCTTCATGCCCCATCGCTTGAGGTAGTCGATCCAGACGTTGCCGTCCTTCTCGTCGGCCGCTTTTTCCTCCCGCCTCTCAAGCCGATCGAGCAACGTTTGCGGCAATACGCGCACAAGCAGACGGTAGACCCTCTCGGAGTTCTTGATATAAAACGGCGTGGTGAGCGTTGTGATGACCGATACCGCTACGATGACGGGATAAAGGAAATCAGCCGTAACGCCGAGCGATACGCCGAGGGCGGCGATGATGAACGAGAACTCGCCGATCTGCGAGAGGCTCAACCCCGTCTTGGTGGACGTTTTGAGCGATTGCCCCGACAGCAGTGCGCCAAGCCCGCTGAAGATCGGTTTTCCGATGAGCGTCACGAGCGTGATGGCGATGATGGGGCCGATGTTCTGGACGATCATCGCCGGCGAGACGAGCATGCCGACCGAAACGAAGAACACGGCGCCGAACAGATCTTTGATCGGTTTGAACAGCTCTTCGATGCGGTGCGCACGCACGGTTCCCGCAAGGATGGAGCCGGCGAGAAACGCGCCGAGGGCAGCCGAGAATCCGATGGCGTTGGCGAGCACGACCATGCACAGGCAAAGCGCTATCGATACGATGAGCAGGATCTCGTCGTTGAGCGCTTGGGCAACTTTCTTGAGAACGGTTGGAACGATGATGATGCTCAAAACGAACCAGACGATCAGGTAGAGGGCCATCTGGCTGATTTTGAGGGCGACTTCGCCGCCATCGACAGCCGAGCCGACGGCGATGGTCGAAAGGAATACCATGAGGAAGATTCCCACGATGTCCTCGATGACAAGCGCGCCGAATACAAGTTCGGTGAATTTCTTCCCTTTGAGTCCGAGCTCGTCGAACGCCTTCACGATGATGGTGGTCGAGGAGATTGCGAGCATGCCGCCGAGGAAAAGGCTCGTATAGAACGACCAGCCGAGCAGGGTTCCGCATGCCACGCCTGCTGCGATCATGAGGGCCATTTCAACGAGGGCGGTGATGATCGCCGGCTTGCCCACCGTTGAAAGTTTGACGATGCTGAATTCGAGTCCAAGGCCGAACATGAGGAAGATCACGCCGATTTCCGACCAGGTTGAGATGTTTTCGGTGTCGGATATGTTGGGAAGCCAGCCTATGGCGGGGCTGATGAGGAAGCCCGCGATAACGTAGCCGAGTACGAGGGGCTGTTTGAGTTTCTTGCAGACGATGGTGACCACAGCGGCCACGGTCAGAAGCAGTGCGAGGTCGGCGACGAGTTGGGGGATATGCTCCATGCGGGTTCCTTCGGTTCGAATTTCGATTACGGTTTGCGATTGCGTGCTGCTGTGCTGGGGGATTCGCTTACGGCGACAGCGGCTGCGGCGGTCGACGCGGCGCTTGCCGCGGCCGATTGCCCGGATGCGTCTGGTGCTTGCTCGGCAAGGAGGCTTGCCGCCTCGCTCGTATCGTCGGTGCGGACGGCGCGAGCGAGCTTCCGCAAAATGCGTATGAGCGTTTCGGCGTCGTCGCGCCCGAGTGCTTCGAGTACCGAAACCGCGCGTTTTTTCATGTGCGCCGACAGATCGGTCGCATAGACGTGGCCTTCTTCGGTGAGCGTGATGACGGCTTTTCTGCGGTTCGAGGGGACGACCGTCCGATCGATAAGGCTTTTCTCCTCAAGGCGACGCAAGATGTTTGCCATGCGTCCCGTTGTGATCCCCATGGCTTGGCTCATTTCGCCTGCTGAAAGCCCTGAATCGGACTTGAGCAGCAGGAGCATGGCATGGCCTTCTCCATGGTTGAGCAGATCGAACGCTTCGCTCTGCGAGGCCATCGTCTTCAGCGCCTCGAGCCAATCGGGTATGAGGTCGGCGAAGCGGTTTTCGAGTTCGGTTTCTGAATCCATGTTGTTTCCTGAAATCTTCTAGTAAAAGCTTTCACTAAAAGATATCAAAAAGGAGACATGTATCGCCGAGAGATCACAAAACATGCACAAGCGGTTTCCAGGCCAAGCCCAATGAGAGCTCGGGTTGGGTAGGGGTTGAGATTGGGCCTCGGCGAGGATCCGGGTTGCTCGAAGGCCCCGGGCGGCCCCGACGGCACCGATGGCCCCCGGGTTGCCCGGAGACCCCAGTGGCGGCAGACGGAGCTCAAATTGCACAAAAATCGCCAGATTACTACATCGTTCGGGTTCGAAAGCGCTCCGAAACTCTGGGTATCGGTTGAAGAGAAGCTGTTTCCCCAGTTCACGCCAATTGCCTGGAATTGTTCAGCATGGAACGGCGTGCGGGCATGTATGAATCTGGCAAAAAACGAGCAAAATCATCGATCGGGGGTTCCCGTCGGCGTCCGGGTGACGAGCGTGCCGCGGCCGGGCGGGGGTTCCCATCGGCGAGCGTGCGGCGGCCGATCGAAGGTTCCCGTCGACGTTCGGGCGGCAAGTGCGCGGCGGTCGATCGAAAAACGCTCGAAACCCTCACCGACAATTCGGCACGCTTGTTGACAAAATTGGTATCGTCATACTTTTTTGGGAGAAAGCCAGTATCATGACGGGAACTTTTTTGACAAATTTACTATGGATTACGATGGGGGCACGCGATGAGCGATGAAAAGACGCAATCCGTTGATCGGCTGGCAGACCCGAGCGCGCTCGGCTTGTTCGGGCTGGCGGTTATCACGCTGGTGGCATGCACGCAGAAGTTCGGCATAACCGACGGGGTGACGGGAGTGATGAGCTGGGCGATATTCCTCGGGGGGTGCATGCAACTCATCGCAGGGGTCTTCGATTTCAAGAAGAACAACGTGTTCGGAGGCACGGCGTTTATCGCCTACGGGTTCTTCTGGTGCGCAATGGCGTTTTCGTGGGCGGTGGCGAGCGGGATATTCGGGGAGCAAGCGGCTGCGGCGTTCGATCCGAAGCAGACGGGCGTGGCGTTTCTCGCGTACCTGATTCTGACGGCGTTCATGACGATCGGAGCGCTGCGCACGACGAAGGTGCTGTTCCTCATTTTCCTTGCAATCGATTTCCTGTTCATCGGCCTCGCGTTGAGTTCGTTCGGCATTGCTGCGGAAGCCACCCATATGCTCGCTGCGGTAAGCGAGCTCGTCATCTCGCTTCTGAGCTTCTACGGTGCGGGCGCAAACGTGCTCAACCGTCATTTCGGCGAGGAATTCCTTCCGCTGGGAAAAGCGTTCTGGGCTAAAGGATAGGCATCCCGTCCCAATCGCGCGCTCGCGGCGATCGGCTCCGAGGAACCCTCGCAGCCGGCGTTAGTCGCGCTCGGCGTCGTTGGGCGGATTGCCGCCGGCATGCGATTCGATGAAGTCGAGCAGCTCTTGGCGATTATGGACGTCGAGCTTGCGGTAGATGTGGTTGACATGAGTCGCCACGGTGCTGTTGGCTACGACGAGCTTTCTGGCAATGTAGGCCACAGTTCTGCCTACCTTGAGAAGCTCGAGCACTTCGAGCTCTCGGTCTGAAAGACCGTAGGCTTCGGCGATTGTGCGAAGGGATTCGGCATCGGCAGGCTTCCCGTCAGGCGTTTCGGAGGATGAGCTTGCTTGGTCGGGGAAGTTTTGGTGTCCCTTCATAACGCTGAACGCCGAGGCGGCAAGAAGCAGGAGAAGGACGAACAGAGAAATCGAAAGCGATTGGTCGGACGTTATGCCGTGCCATGACCCGATGGCGAAACCGCAAAGCGCACCCAAGCAGGCGATGCCCCTGCCGAAGCTGAAAACCCTGTATGGGGATGAAGACGGCTGTTTGGCTATATGGGCAACCATGATCCACGTTACGATATCGACGCATCGAACGCCCGCGCTGATAAGCGCGAGTTCGAGCGATTGGTTGTTTGACCCGAATAGCGAGAGCACGAAGATTCCCAGCGTGATGAACGGCAGTGCGATCGTCATTGCTATGCCGAGATAAGATTCTTTTCGCAATGCAACGACCAGCATGAGCGTTGCCGCCATGGGGATGAGGCTCACGATTGCCATGTAGTAGAAAGAGCTGAAGCTTGCGGCGGCTGCGGAAGGCAGGAAGAGCATCCTGAATACCCCGAACGAAGCGCCGAAGAGCACCATCAGGACGACGAGGTTTGCGGGAAGCGGAATGCCCCGTTTCGTCTTGACGGCAGGCTGGCTGCGCGGTTTCTCGTCGCTTGTTTCCGAATCGCTCTTGATGAGGAGGAGACCCGAAACAAGCGGAAGGAGCGCTACGAGCCAAACGCTGATCGGTCCTTTATCGAGTATGAGAAACGATACAAGGAGGGCGAATGTGAACGAAGACGCCGACACTATCCCGATTGCAGCTCCGGATAGTTTGGTGAAATAACATGTGCCCCAGAATATCTGCAGAAGCGATAGCGAAATGCCGATTGCCACACCGGCCGTTACCAGCGCGAAATCGGGCGAGATGCCGAGGTATTCAAGGTTGGATATTGCTGCCGTGCAGAGAGCGAGGGCGCATGCCGAGGCGAGGATTGCCGTGCGCCTCGTTCGCTTTCGCGGGGTTCTCCGTATGCTGAACGAAAGGGAGAAGGATAGTATCGCGCCCGATAAAACGGAGGCGAGATTGAGGCTCGACGTGGGAATTTGGAGGCTGGTGAGCTCTCCGGAGAACAGCAGGGGACTGTTGAGCGCTGCCAGAAGCCAAGCCCACCAGCAGCCGAACCCGATAATCCCCAGCGGATTCTTTGCGATGTTCGATGCGATCACGGATCTATTGGTGCTCAATGAGGTTTCGACTCCCTTGCCATTGGAATAGCACCATTATAGCCCTTGGGCCGACAGGACGTTTGCCTGGGCGGCCCAAGGGAGGTCGGGATCGTTTACACGAGCGTATCCGAAGCGAGAGCTTTGCCGACCAGCCAGCCAAAGGTCATGCCTCGGCCATGGCTGATTCCGGAAAAGATCATCGGATAGGAGTCCGTGAAGAAGTTGCCTTGAACGTTTCCGATCGCGTAGAGTCCCTCGATCGGCTTGTCGTCGCCGTCGCAGACCCTGCTGTGGCTGTCGACGTTCACGCCAAACGGAACAACCAGCACGGCTACCTTTATCTTCGAGGCGTAAAACGGTGGCGTTTCGACGGTGGTGAGGTAGTTCGAGGGCTTGCCGAATTGAGTATCCGTTCCGCTTTCGCACAGACCGTTGTATTCGTCGACAGTTTTAAGGAAAGCGTCCCCATCGGCCTCGATTTGCCTCGCTAAATCCTCAAGCGTGTCTGCCTTGAAGAACACCTTCTCTTCGATTCCTTTCGTCATCCAATCCTCGAGGCCTTCGTATCCCTCGTTAACGCCGTACAGGTCGCCGAGGTATTCGATGCCGTTTCTGTTGGCGCCATCCGGAGCATGCGAGAGAAGCTTCGTCGCGTAGTCGTTGTCGAAGATCGAATAACCCGCCGATTCGGGCTGCTGCATGGTCGAAAAGCAGATGGACGGCCCCCCTGAGTTTTCTGCAAAATACCGCTCACCATGCTTGTTGACCGCGAGCCAGCCGAGTACGCCATCGCTTGCGAGCGGTCCGCCGCTTGCTTTCGTGGATGGCAGCGCCATGGCTGCCGCAGTGGTTTTTTGCAGCGCACCGCCAACCCAGCATGCCATGTTGATTCCATCGCCCGTGTTTCCTCCGAAGGGGGTGTAAAGCCTGTTTTCGCACGAAGCGACAAGGGGAGCGAATTCCTGCATCATCTCATCGTTTCCCGAGATGTCCCCCGTTGCGAGCACCACGCCTTTTGCAGCATTGATTTGGATGTATCCATCCGCCGTAGAGGCGACCACTCCGGTTACGGGTCCTTCTTCGTTTCGAATGAGCTGCTCGGCTTTCGTGCTGTACCTGATGTCGGCGCCTTCGTCTTTCGCCCAGGTCTCGATGAACCGGAGGAGTCGATGCTGAATGCCTTCGCCGTCTTCGGTTACCTGCGTGGCGCCGAAGTCGATCGAGACGGGGTATTCGCGGATGCAGACGTTGTCCGAATCCATATTCGAGCCTTTGTTCGTCGCTATGTCGGTTACGCCTTCGGCCGCCATGCGCTCTATGTAGTAATCCATGGGCTCGGCGCTGTGGTTGAGCCATGTATTGAGCAGGCTGACGTTCGTGCGGCAGCCGGTCAGCTGCAGCCAGTCCCGTTGCATTCTGGCTGTGTCGAACGAAAGTCCCAGATCTTTCTGGTGAGCACAGCCGACGGCTCCGTTGTCATGCCCTCGTGCGGAGAACGTGTCCATCTTCTCGATAAGCACCGTTTCAGCTCCGTTCATGGCGGCGGAGTGGGCGCATACGAGCCCGGCGATACCGGCTCCGATAACGACGACGTCGCAATCAAGCGTCTCTTTGATCTGGTCGCTGGGGATGGGATCGGGCGTCTGCTCCCAAGACCTTTTAGACGGCTCCGAACCGGCCGGCTGGGTCTGATCGCCCGCGCTCAGGCCGGTGCAGCCCGAAAGGCCGACCGAGGTGGCTGCCAAAGCCGAAGCTGCCGCAATTCCCAGAAAACTTCTTCTATCCAACGTATGTTTTGCTTCCATGACTGATCCCTCCTAGATCGTTGCAAACCGCATATGCGGAAAACTCGATAGGATCTTATGCTTTCGTGCAGAATTGCGAATCCTTCATAACCGTTGAAAGAGGGAAGGGGATCGGATTTCGGCATCCATTGTTTTCGTGGATACGCCGGATTTCGACCGAAGACTAGCTCTTGCGGATTCGAAAAGCGAAGCGAATCGTTCAGATAGCTCCGAGCGTAGTTCTCAGGGAGTTTTGCGAGGTGCGTTTAACCGCGCTATCTGAACCGGAGCCGTCTTCACAGCATGCCATGAAGCGCTCGAACGGGGCCTGCTCCCGATCGGTGGTAGGATTCGAGGCATATCCCCAGACATGGCAGGTGGCGTTTCTGAAGGAACCTGGGGCGCGGCCAGCGCTCGCCCCAGGTTCCTCGAGCTCTAGGAAGGCAGTTCGCTTTCGAGGTACGATTTCATCGAATACTGCGTGACGTCCGAACGGTTGATGACGCCGACGATTTGCCCGTCGTCGAGCACGGGCACCTTTTTGAGATGGTTTTCGCCGAGCACGCGGCAGACTTCGGGCAAATCGGCGTGGATGTCGACACCGATGATTCCCTTGGCGCCGATGTCCTTCGCACGCATCTGCATAAGTTCGCGCAGCTTGTCATCGAAGCCGGTGCTGTCGCGTCCCATCTGCATGATCATGACCACGGGATCAACGTACATCTGGCTGCGCTTTGAGAGATGGCGCATGATATCGCCGTCTGAAACGAAGCCGACCGCATTGCCTGCGGTATCGACGAGCGGCGCCGCGCTGATGTGCTTGTCGACGAGCAGGCGCATTGCATCGATGACGGTCGCGTCGGCGTCGAGCACGTAAACATCGCGCTTCATGATGCTCTCGAGCACGGTGCGGCGTGCGTTGTCGACGTCGGTCTTGGCGGTTTCGCCGGGCTTGTCCTTCACGAACGCGATCGTGAGGCCAAGACCCAGCACGCAAAGGACGCCGGCTGCGGCGAACGCCATGTTGATGCCGAAGATGCTCGCATGCACGGTATCCATCGTTGCGCCGCCGGCATTGGTGGCTATCGTCATGATGGATACGAGTACGGCGGTGCCGAGCGAGCCCGCCACTTGCCGGAACGTGTTGTTGACCGAGGTGCCGTGGTTGATGAGCGTGTTGTCGAGCGCGTTCATGGCCCAGGTGGTGATGGGCATGTTGACGAGTGCGAGCGAGAACAGGCGGATGGTGTAGAGGATGGTCAGGTAGACGATCCCCGTGTTGTCGCCGAGAAACGCCATGGCAAACGTGGTTATCGTGAGCATCGATAGGCCGACGAGGCTCAGCACGCGCGGCCCGTGCTTGTCGAACAGGCGACCGGCGATCGGTCCCATGGCGCCCATGACGATCGCGCCGGGAAGAATGACGAGGCCCGAAATGGTCGCCGAATAGCCGAGCAGCGATTGCAGGTAGATGGGCAGCAGGATGCCCGCAGCCAGAAGCGATGCCTGCACGAGCATGCCGATGATGGTGCCGATGAGAAATTTGCGGTTGGCGAGTACGCGCACCTGCAGCATCGGCGTCTCCATCTTCAGCTGGCGGCGGAAGAAGTAGATAAGCGATACGATGCCGATGACGGTAGCGGCGGCGGCCTGCACGCTGATGCCGTACGAGCCGATCACGCTGAATCCGTAGAGCAGGCATCCGAAGCCGAGCGAAGATGAAACGACAGAGGGCTTGTCGAGCGAGGTTTGCTTGTCGGGTGCAGGCGTGCGTTCGAGCACGAACAGCGAGCATATGATGACGAGAGCCGAAAGCCCTGCGATGATGAAAAACATGTCATGCCAGCTCGCGTTGTCGATGATAAGGCCGGCGACGGTCGGCCCGATGGCGGGCGCGAAAGCGATGACCACGCCGAACAGCCCCATTGCGCTTCCGCGCTTATCGACGGGGAAGGTGAGCATGAGCACGGTCATGACCATCGGCATGAGGATGCCCGCACCCGCCGCCTGCAGAAGGCGGCCTGCGAGCAGCACGGGAAACGACGGGCCCCAGCCGGCGAGCAGGCTGCCTGCGGTGAAAATGCCCATGGCGACCACGAACAGGTTGCGGGTTGAATAGCGGTCGGTCAGATATGCCGTGATGGGGATCATGATGGCGTTGACGAGTGTGAAGCCCGTCGTAAGCCACTGCGCGGTGGCGGCATCGACGCTCATCTCCGCCATGACGGAAGGCAGCGCCGGCGTGACGACGGTTTGATTGAGAACGGTGACGAAGGTGCCGAACATCAATACGGCCAACATCATAATCTGCTTACGGCTTAGTCCCATACGTGCTCCTTAGTGCTTTGCTGAGTGCGAGGGCGATCTTCGGCCATAAGAAAAGGCGCTTGCGCGCCCGGTGCCGGTAATCCCCCGTACAACCTGTATCCATTTCTGTGCAACCATTTAATACTACGCTGCAAATAATGTGAGCATGTGAATTAGGTATGGTTGTTTTGGGGTGAAGACGATTGCGTTCGTCTGAACAATGCTTATCATAAAACATTAAGAACTTACCAATCAAGCAGCATGCGTTTTCGGCGCGACCGGCGTGCAGGCGGTCCTCGTCGGTTTTGAGGAGGGTGCGACAATGCGGGTATGTGTTGGCTATAGCGATTTGCCTGACAGCCATGCGGCGGGATGCGAGGCGGCGCTCGCCTCTAAGGCCGATGCCGGGCGGCGGGAGCCATGCGATATGGTGCTTGTGTTCTGCACCGTTCGGCATCGCGTGGAAACGTTGAGGGAAGCGGTTGCATCGGTCGTGGGCGACGGCGTTCCGATTTACGGCGGCGGCTCTGCGGGGATCATCACCAACGAGCGGTTCGGCTATGCGGGAAACCAGGTTGGTGTGGCATGCGTGTGGCTCGACGATGCCCGCTGCGAGGTCTGCGCGGTACCCGATTTGGCGCAGGGGGAGCGGCAGGCGGGTGCACGGTTGGGTGATCGGTTGCGCGAGGCGGGAATCGGTGCCGACGATTCGATCGTGCTTTTCTACGATGCCGTCGACGATTCGGGGCCCGAGAAGCGTCTGCTCATGGCAACGTGGATTATCGAGGGGATGCGCGAGCAGCTTGGCTTTCTTCCCCATATGGCGGGGGCGGGGCTTCTGGGCGATCATGTATGCAACCCGGTCACGCAGCTGCTCGGTTTCGAAACGGGACGGTCCCATGCGCTCGCATTCTCTTTCTCGAACGACATTCGCATCGATGCGACCATCATGCACGGTTGCCGTCCTGCTTCGGAATGCTATACGGTGACGAAGTCCGACGGCCCGACGATACTCGAGATCGACGGCGTGGCGGCGCTCGATTTCATGGACGGGCTTTTGGGTCCGGGGCTCGCCGTCGAGCAATACCCGCTTTTCCTGTTGTTCGGCGTGAACCACGGCGAAAGCTGGACTTCCTTCGGCGAAGCGGATTACGCGAGCCGGATGTGCTTCGGCATCGATCGGCGTCGGCGTGGCATCGTGATGTTCGAGCCCGATATGGTTGCCGGTACGCGGTTCCAGATAATGCGCAGGTCGCTTGAGCTCGATTACGTGAAACCGAAAATCGACGAGGCGTTCGACAACCTCGATGGCTGCGAGCCGGTATTCGCCCTGTACCTCAACTGCGCAGGACGGTGCGCGGGTTACGGGGGCACCGATATGGAAGACGCCCTTGCAGTTCAGGAGGCCCTGCGTGGCCGCGTGCCGCTGCTCGGCCTGTATACGGGCGTCGAGATCGCTCCGCTCGGCGGCGAGCCGCGGGGCCTCGATTGGACGGGTGTGTTCTGCCTGTTCTCGAAACGCATGGGACAATCGGGTGAAAAGCGGCGGTCCGATGTGGCGCGCATGTCTTCCGTTCAGGGTTTTTCGCAGGGGCCCGAAGAGATTTTGTCCCATGACGCGCTGAGGTTGCTGTGCGAGCAAAACGTCGCAAAGATACTGCAGCTCGATGCCCAATCCATCGTAGTGCGCTACGAACTCGAGCGCAAGCGGCGCGGTTTTCTCCTGCTGTCCGAACTGATGGCCTTGCTGCGGGAAGAGGAGTGCGACGAAGACGTCATCGCAACCGTCGCACAGCGCATCAACGCTGCGCTGAACATGCAGAAGACGGTCGTTCTCGAGCCCGCGGCAGATGGGGTTTTCGAGCCGATCGTGCTGCAGGGCTATTCGGACGTCGAGCGAGCGGCGCTTGCGGGGGCGTCGATAACGCTTCCCGATGAGATGGCGTCGATCGAACGCTCGGTGCTCGTCAACGAAGGCGAAGGGAGCGAGCGCTTCTCCGACATCTGCCGAACATTGCGGCTTCCCTCGTTCGTCTCGGCTCCCATCACGCAAGACGGCGCGCTGGCCTACGTGCTCGTAACGGGGCGAACGGTCGTGCAGCCGCCGTTCTTCTCTCCGTTGAGTGCGGGTGACGAGGAAACGATCCAGGTCGTAGCCGCACTCGTTTCATCGTTTTTGCTGAGGCGCAGCCTGGAGGAGGCAGAGGATCGAGCGCTCGCCATGATGGATGCGACGCCCCTGTGCGCGAATTTCTGGGACGAGGATTTCAACAACATAGATTGCAACGCCGAAGCGGTGAACCTGTTCGATTTGACGTGCAAACAAGGCAGGGCGGCTTTCAGCCTGTCCACCATGACCGCATTGACAACGGTTTCTGCAATGTCCACCGCTTCATCAGTGATAAAGTCCAGAGGATTCCCCTCGCTGTCCGTAAATCCGTCGAGAGATAGCAGTCTATTCTTTGTATCTAATTTTTGCAGATAACGCCACCGTTCCTTGTCACGGTAGAAGTCTGTGTATTGCTCCCTCACGACTTCAAGCAGACAGCCTTGAATGGGGATAAACAGCTTGTCCATATAGGTCTGGTCGGATTCCCTGCAACGGCAGAACTCCGTGTAGGATAATTCCACATAGCCGCCACTTTCTCTGATATATACCTTTCTTGGTGCATATTTCACCATAAATACCTCCCATCTGAATTTTTGAAATGTAAAAAATCCAGATGGAGAGGCGGAGAACGACACCGCATATCAGAAACAGCCCTACGGCACTTTCCAACAAAAATCGACAAAAGAAAAACCGCAAAGGCTCTGTGACCTTTACGGTTATAGGAAATAGTAATTCTATTGTATGGAGATTGTACTTCTACTTTCAAGGTGAGAAGTACCGTTGCACTGGCAGAAATTTTTTTAACTGGTTTCCTGCCGTTCTCTGATATGCTATGTATTGATAAATTTTGCTTCGTATGAGCAGATAGATAACTGCCCGAAAAAAGGACATAAAAAAATCCCTCCAAATTTAAAAACAAATTCAGAGGGTAATTTAGGGTATAACAAAATAACCCACCCGAATATCGTTTTTTTTATTTGGTGAGTTTGTTCTTTCAAATACGAAACAAAAAGAGCCGATGATTCGTGAATTGTTCCACAATTTCATCGGCTCTGCGTCTTAAGCGTCTGGCTCTTTGATGACAGTTATCTTCAAGTTGTCAACTTTAATCAATCTTTCTTGTCTGCATTTTGGACAATAAAGGGGATAATTCTCCAAAACAGTGTCCTTCCTAATTTTATTACGGGTTTTGCTCCCACAAACAGGACACAATATCCATTCGCATTTCATCATAATTAGTCTCTAATCCTTTCAAATCTCATTTTATATGACTTTTGCAAGCTGTTAAGCTAACTTGTGGAACATATGCCGAACCTTATCTATACGGCTATTCGGGCGGCGGGGTTGGCAAATAAATTTACCAATAGCTGGCTGGTATCCTTTTAACTCTGTCAAGCAGACTCCCTGCCCATTTGTGAAATAAGTTAAATCGTTCCTGTATTCTTGAATACATCTAGCAGGGATTTCTCCTTTCAGAATGACCTCGTCATTCTTTATCTGAGTACTTACAATATCTGCACAATACCTTGGAGCATCATGATACGCCCGTGAGAGATATTCCTGCGGTGCATAAATTTCAAAGTGGAGATATGGCTCTAATAGTTCTGTCCCTGCTTTTTTTAAAGCCTGCTCCAATACGATAGGGGAAAGCAGCCGAAAGTCTGCGGGGGTACTTACAGGACTATAATACAATCCATATTCAAAACAGATTTTACAGTCTGTCACTTTCCATCCATACAGCCCCTGCTCGCAGCCATAAAGAACCCCCTCCATAACCGCATTTTGGAACGATTGATTTAAATATCCAAGTGAAACTCTGCTTTCATACTGCACTCCGCTTCCAATAGGGAGCGGCTCTATGGACAACCCGACAGAAGCCCAGAAAGGATTTGGCGGGACTTCTATGTGGATGGTATATTCTGCTTTTCTAAGCGGTCTTTCCATATATATAACAGTAGGCTCTTTTATTTCTGCCTCCACATGATATTTTTCCTCAAGGATGGCACAAATGACTTCCATCTGCACATTCCCCAAAAAAGAAAGTATAATCTCATGCGTTGTAGTATCCACATAATATTTTAAAAGAGGGTCGCCATCTGAAATTTCTGTAAGTGCCCCAAGCAATATTTCCCGCTGTTCAGATTTCTTTACTGCAATCGTTGTTTGGAGCATAGGGAGAGGATTTTCAATAAATTTTCTCTGCGGCAACAGTATTTCGTTCCCCAAAATACTGTTTAGCTGCAAAACATCATTTGGTAAAATTACAATATCACCAGAGCAGGCTGTATCGGATGAATATAATTCACCGTTTGTCGGAACACACATCTCTGTGATTTTTATTTTCTCTTTTTCAGATATTCTAATAACATCCCTCAAATGCAATGTTCCGCTATATATACGCACATAAACAAAACGCCGCCTTTTCTCTGAATATTCAATCTTAAAAACCTGCCCGCATAGTTCAGATTGACCTTCAGGCGTTGATGAATAAAATTTACTGGCAATTACTTCTATAAGCTGCCGAATCCCCAGATTGTTTTTAGCGCTTCCGTGATAAACGGGAAATAACGTTCCGTTTTGGAATCTCCTGTTTTCTTCCTGTTCCAGTTCTGACATTTTAAACGGTTTCCCTGACATATATTTCTCTAATAGTTCATCGTTTCCCATAATTACCGCATCCCACTGTTCCATATCGTCATTGTCCGTTACATTTATATGGGGATGCTGCCCAACCTTTTGCTTCACTATAATTTCCGAAGAAAGCTTTGCTTTCATTTCCCGATATACCATTGGCAAATCAATCCCCTCTTGGTCAATTTTATTGATGAAAAAAATTGTCGGAATCTTCATTATCTGTAGTGCATGAAACAGTATACGGGTCTGTGCCTGTATGCCATCCTTTGCAGAAACTAATAATACTGCTCCGTCTAATACGGATAAAGAACGGTATACTTCCGCCAAAAAATCCATATGGCCTGGCGTATCTATAATGTTGACTTTTACATCCTCCCACTGAAAAGATGTCACTGCTGTCTGGATAGTGATTCCCCTTTGACGCTCCAAATTCATTGTATCTGTCCTTGTTGTGCCTTCATCTACGCTCCCTAGTTCTGCAATTGCACCACTGGTATACAATAAACTTTCCGTTAATGTTGTCTTTCCTGCGTCAACGTGAGCCAGAATGCCTAAGTTAATTATTTTCATGTGATTTTCCTCCTATCAACACCCAAAAAAGGGCATAAAAATACCCAGTGATAAATACTCCTATCACTGGGTAAATAACTCCAATAGCCCCAAAACACTTATATGTTTTCGGGCATATAAAATTACATGATAAAAGTATTCTTAAACTGGGTACAAAAAACTAAGCCCCATATTAAAAGTGAAACGGGACTGCTACTTTTTGTTCCCACTATCAAATTGACAGTTTATTTAAGAATACCTTGCCGCATATTTATTAACTCCTTGTATAATACTGAATCTAATTATATTCCTTAACCCTTTATTTGTCAAGCTGACAAACTAAAGCAGAAAAAGCGGCAGGATTTCCCCCTGCCATTAATCATCTGTTTATGCAAAAATAATTTCCTTTTCCACAATCTCCCTCGCACAAGCCCTTATGTTATTGAGGCATCCTGTCCATTCTAAGGCGTTTTCTGCCTTTAGCTGTTCCGTTATGCCCTGTGCCTGTTTCATACCCTCTATGAGCCTTTCAAAGCGTTCCTGTGCCTGTCTGTTGATGTCGGCAAGGTAGGCGTTTAGCCTGCCGCTTGTAAGAAGATTGGTGTATGTAACTTTACGGTACTGTTTTAGATAATCTAAATGCCGTTGCCCCCAGATGCCTATTGCCTGTTCTTCTTCGGCGGGTACAGTTAAGCACGGTATCAAATAATCCCCTTGCCTTTCGTATTTGCCGCCCAGTTCCTCAAATAATGATTTTGCCATTGTCTGTTACCTCCACATTCTTTTTTATTTTGAATGTCCGCAAAATCCGTCCTACATCGCGAAGACGAGCAAGGACGGCGAAACCACCCGCCACTGCCTCGATACGATTTCCGACGCGTCGAACCACCTGCTCGGGGTGATCAACGACATCCTCGACATGTCGAAGATCGATTCTGGAAAATTCACGTTGGCCGAATCTGATTTCACGGTTAAGCATCTGATCGATCGGGCGATCGGTGTCATAAGCTTCAAGGTGTTCGAGCGGCGGCAGCTCTTATCGATCGAGGTGGATCCCGCAGTGCCGACGGCGATCGTGGCCGATGAGCAGCGGCTTGCCCAAGTGATAACGAACCTGTTGTCCAATGCGGTGAAATTCACGCCCGAAGAGGGGCACGTCGATCTTTCGGTGCGCTTGATCGAAGGCGGTTTCGACGCGTGCGTTCTCGGATTCAGCGTGCGCGATACGGGGATCGGCATATCGTCCGAACAGCAGGCGCAGCTATTCGAATCGTTCGAGCAGGCCGATGCGAGCATCTCGCGGCGTTTCGGGGGAACCGGGCTCGGGCTAGCCATATCCAAAGACATCGTCGAAATGATGGGCGGGCGCATTTGGGTCGATTCTGCGCTCGGACAAGGATCGGATTTCCAGTTCACCGTTCGGGTGGGCGTGGGGGCTGCTCGGCCAGCAGACGATTCCGGGTCTTCCCGCAAAGGGGAGCCTAACCGAGCGCTTTCGCGCGACGGGGCCTTTGCGGGCAAGCGCATCTTGATGGTCGAGGATATCGCCATCAACCGCGAGATCGTCATCACCCTGCTGTCCGATACTGCAGTCTCTATCGACAGCGCGGAAAACGGCCGCGAGGCGCTCGATCTGGTTGCAGCCGATCCCGGTGTGTATGACGCCATCCTCATGGATATCCATATGCCAGAAATGGACGGATACCAGGCCGCCCGGGCTATTCGGGCGCTCGATGCTCCCGAGGCGAAGGCCGTTCCCATCATCGCCATGACCGCCAACGTGTTCCGCGAGGATATCGAGCGGTGCCTTGCGGCGGGCATGGACGATCATCTGGGCAAGCCGATCGACATCGACGATTTGATGGCGATGATGCGAAAGCACCTCGCGAAAGGATAGCGTCCCGAATCGTTGCAGGGCGCTCGATCCGTTGCGGCGAATAAGCCGCATTGCGCCTGTCGTCTGCCTTTTCACGGCGTTCAGTCGCATGCGGGCGAAATCTTCGGCTTCGATGCGCCCTTCGTGGCACGCAGCGCAGGCGGCGCACCGGGTTGCGCTGGTCTGCCGTCAAACAAGTAACATATTATGTAAATACTATGAGCATCCCAAAAACAATAGTAAAACACTATGGTTTAAGGTATATCTATCACAGTTTATGTAATGAATTATAAATTTTACGATTTTCTACCATTTTGGTGACAGATAGATTCACCGCCCGGGAACTATACCTATAGAGCGCGCGTAAAGTTTCGCGCTCGGGCATCGAAGAACGGACTAGGGAATGCACATGGGTGAGAAGAAGGCGCGTCAGGCCGACGTGCGAAAACTTGTTGGTCGAGCAAGGCGAGGCGATGGGAGGGCTTTCGAAGCGCTCATCGATTCATGCCGCTCGAAGATCTTGTATCTGGCGCTTCACTACGCGCGCAACGCCGATGATGCGGAGGATTGCGCTCAGGAAGCGGTCCTCAAAGTGTATCGGGGAATAGGGAAGCTCAAAGATGTCGATGCGTTCGATTCCTGGCTTCACAGCATCGTCAAGTACACGTGCTATCGGAGAAACGGCACCATGGAGAAGAACACGATACTGCTCGGCGGTGATTCTGGAGCACGCGACGCCATTATGTCGATCGAAGAGGCGCGCACCGAATTTCTTCCTGCCGAATATGCCGAAGACGCCGAAAAGCGCTCGTTCATCATGGGGCTCATCAAAGAGCTCAACGAGAATTACCAAGAAGCGCTGCTTTTGTTTTACTTCGAAGGATTTTCGTACAAGGAGATCGCTGCGACGCTCGGCGTAAATGCGAACAAAGTGACGAACGACCTGAAGCGCGCTCGGCAGGCTCTGAGAAAGAAAATAGAGGAAACCGACGGTCGAGTTCTTGCATCGGCGGCGATTCCTGCGGGGGCTCTGCCCACTCTGACGCGCATTTACGAGCTGGATTGCCTGGAAGCCGTCACTCCCGACATGGAAGAGCGGCTGACTGAGTACGCCGCTACGATCTGCGCCGCCACGGTTGCCGCAGGCGCTGGGGGCGCGGCTGCTCTTGGGCAGGGTTTGGGAGCGAAGCTGGCGATCGGGGGTGCCTCGGCTTTGCTTGTTGCCGGAATCGCTGCGGGGGTTGTTGCGTCGGGCGACGCGGTGGAATCGGCTGCCGATCAGCCGGCACCCGCTCGATCCGTATCCGAAGAGCCTGCCGAGCCTCCCGAACCGCATCTCGCGCCCGTCCCCGAGGCCGAGCCTGCCGAGGCGCCCATCGCGACGCTTGCCGACATGATCGGAGCCGAAGGCGAGGCCGCCTTGCTTTCGCTCACAGGCGGCGCCGCGCGAGGCGAGGTGATTGCATTCGCCGAATCGATCGGGGCGCCGCAACGCGGTTACGCCGAAACGCTCGATGGTTCAACGCTCTCGGTATACGAGCTGACCAAGCAGGGTAAGCAGCTGTTCGTGGCTGCGAAAGAATCTCCCGAGACCGATACCGTGGAGGTTGCTTACCGTTTTGGCGATGCGGGGGAGATACCCGACATGTTCGAGTTCATCTCGATGTTCGATAAGTGAGGCACGTGATGGGAAAACAATACGAAAGCACGGATCAGAAATCGAAGAGCCGTTTCAAAGCAGGAGGTGGGGTAATGAACAAGACGAGAAAGCGCAAGCTCATCAGCACGGCTTTGGCGGCTATGCTCGTGCTGAGCATGGTGCTGATTCCGATGGCGTCTGCCGACAACAAAGCAAGGGAAGAGGCATCGGGCGCAGATCCGCAGGCGTCCGTCTATACCGAGACCGCGCTTGACGGCATGGTGGGCTTGCCCGACGATGCCGATCGGGACGGAGCCGCGGCGGATGACTCCGCTTCGCAAGATGCGGGTGCGGATCTGCAGCAGGATCCGGCCGAGGGCGATGCCTCGCTTCCAGATGAAAACCCGACGGATCAGGGCGGCGATTCTCCGAAGAGCGCCGAGGGCGCAGCGCCCTCGGACGACGCGGATGCCCGCGAAGACGGTATCGGATCGGCAACCTTGTCGGGTACGGTATGGCACGATGAAGACGAGGACGGCATTCGCGGTGCAGGCGAACAGGCGATACCGGATTTCGCCCTGACGCTGTGCGATGAAGCGGGCAACGGATTATCGACAACGCGCACCGATGCGAACGGCCGCTATGAGTTTTCGGCGGTCGATGAGGGCACGTACAGCATCAAGGCGGAATCGCAGACGGTGGACGGCGTCGAGTACGTGCCGCCTGCGCCCGAGGCTGGCGTGGAGGAAGACAACAAGTTCGAGGAGGAGATCGAAGGAGGCGAGCCGGTAGCCCGCACCGAGCCGATCGACGTCGAGGCGGGCGCATCGATCGAATCGCTGAGTGCGGGCATGCGGGCAATCGAGCCTGCTGAAGCCGCGAGCGAGGGCGGCATTGCTCCGCTTTCCGATGGCGTGCTCACGGTCGACGTGGGCGAGAAGCCGTTGAGCTGGGCGAACCTCCAAAGTACGCTCAAGAGCCTGTATTCCGACGAGGTCATTGCGGCGGCGACGGTGCTCAAGATCATCGGGAGCCAGGATTCGTTCGAGCTCGGCAGCACGTCGAGTGCTCCTTCGATCGTGCATCTCAACGGCCTCAACATCGACACCATCGATATGTCCCAGTTTACGGGAGGGCTTGGCGCAGGCGCCTTCAACGGGGCGAAGAACATCAAAACGATCGCCCTTGGAACCAGTATAGAGACTATCGGGGCGGTGTCGTTCCAAGGGTGTTCGTCTTTGACGACCATCAGCGATACGCTCGAGAATGCGGCTGCCAATCCGGGAATCATCGATTTGGCGAGCGCCGGGGTGAAGGAGTTCGTCGGAAACTCCCAGTTCTTGGGTTGCACCTCGATAACGGCGGTGACGTTCGGGCCGGATGTCGAAACGCTTTCCTTCTGGCTGTTCTCTGGATGCAAATCGCTTGTGGCTGTCGGCGGCTCGGTTGCCGACATACGGGCATATCCCAACGTCATCGACCTCTCGAGCACGAACGTGACTGAGCTTGTCTCCAACACGTTCGACGGCTGCACCTCGGTCAAGCATGTTGCTTTGGGAAAGAACATCAGCGACGTGCCAAAATACGCGTTCAACAATTGCAAGGCGCTTTCGTCGGTAAGCGATACTCCTGCAAACGCCCTTGCGAATCCCACTGTGCTCGACCTTGAAAAGACGGGTGTGAAGACGCTTGGCGCGGGCGGCTGGCAGTTCAAGAACGGAGAAGGCTATACGACGGTAACGCTGGGGAAAGGCATCACGTTTCTTCCCGGGTCGGTTTTCGCCGGGGCGAAATCCCTGCGCACGCTCAGCGATACGCTGGATAGCGCCCTAGCAACGCCGAACGTCGTCGATCTCGGTGCGACGGGCGTCGTCGATCTCGAATCGCAAGGGTGGCAATTCGGCAATTGCTCGAATATCAGCACGGTCGTATTCGGCACGAAGATCACCTCGCTTCCTTCCTACGTGTTTGTTGGATGCATTTCGCTGTCTACCATCAGCGATACGCTCATCAACGCAAGGGGATCGTCATACGGTTTCGTCGATTTCGAGAAACTGCCCGTTGTTCCGCTTACTTCCGGAGGCTGGCAGTTCAACGGGGTTTACGGAATTCTGTACGCAGGCGCCGAAGGCCTGTCGTTTCCCTCGTATTCTCTTGGCGGCATGAAGGCTTTCGTTCCCGAGACCATCGGATCGGTTGAGTTCACTGCGGATTCCAAGGCAAGCAAGGTTTACGTTCGCGGCCCCGAGGTTTCGTCACCGACTGCGGTTGTCGGCAGCGAGCACCAGGCGGTGAACTACTATCTCGATAGCCTGGTGACGAAAAGCGGTCTCGGCACGGTGACGGCGTGGACCTACAATCAGTACGACCCGTATATTCCCGACAGAATCAACGAAAGGGAGATTGGCAAAGGCAGGCTCGAAGAAGGGCATCGCTATGTCGAGGAGGGCAAGGAGCTCAAATTCGTCGTTGAGCCGAATCCCAACGCTGCTTTGAAAAGGATCACCTACAACGGCGAGCCTGTCGAGCCGATTGCGATCGAGAACACCTACTACTACACGCTTCCTGCCCTGACCGAAGACACGGTCATAAATTTCGAGTTCTCCAATCCGATCAACGTGTTCCATCTGTATGTCGATCGTTCGGGCAATGCCATCGACGGCTACCCTGCGGACGTGCGCAAGGTCGATGAGGGCGAGGCGTACAGCGGTACGGCGCCCGACATTTCCGGCTATGCGTATCAGNGCCCGATGGGATCGAAGACGTCGACGTTGAACGTCAATGGGGTACGATCGCAGGCGGATCGTTCAGTGCTTTTCCGGGAATCTCTCCCGATACGCAGATCGTGAACATCGGAAGCGAATTCGACCTCGGGGCAACCGACGCTCCCGTAGAGAATCTGCCCGCGGGGTACACCTACGTCGGCTACCTCACCGACAAGGATCCGGCGGGGACCAAGCCCCATTCCGGCTCCCCTGCCTTCTCCGCATCGATGACCGATGGAAACCGCATGGTGCACTATATATACGAGCAGTCCGTTTACGAGGTGACCGAACATCACGTAGACCGTTCGGGCAAGATGGTCGCGCCTGATACGTCGCAGGATATAGACCACGGCAATTGGTATCCCGGAACGGGCTCTCAGACCGTAACCGGAATGGTGTACGCAGGCGCAGAGTATCAGGCCCCGACGGCAGATAACCGTTCGATGGTCGATGACGGTTCGCTACCCGAGCTCTTCAACGTGCAGGCGGATGCGGAGGTGTGGTGCGTCTACGGCTACGATAACGGAGGAGGATCGCTCCCCGGCCCAGGTGGCGGGGGCGATAGGCCTGACGGGCTTGAGGATTTCGAGTTCTCGCGCCAGTGGGTGACGCGGGCTTCGGACGGCTCTCTGGTACCGCTGCCGACGGCTGCGACCGATCGTCAGATTCTCAACGTGGGTACGACGTTCGAGCTTGCCTATGATGATGCGCCCGTGCCGAGCATCCCCGCTGGCTACGACTACCGCGGCTATCTGACCGATCAGGATGCGCCCGGTGCTGCGCTGCATCCGGGAACCCCTGATATCGTGTCGAACATCGTTGACGGAAACCGGCAGATCAGCTACGTTTTCTCGGCGCCGCTTGAAAGCCCGAGCGTCGATGCTCCGCTTGAAACCGTGACGACCGTCACTGGATCTGCCGATCGAGGCAATACGGTAACGGTCACGTTCGCCAACGGACAGACGGCGACGGGGGTTGCAAGCTCGCTCGCGCCGCTCTCCGAACTCGCCTCTGCCGACGTCGCCGTTTTGCGGACCGTGGAGACGGGCTATTGGACGGTTGACGTGCCGGCGGGAGTGATTCTTGCGCGAGGAGACGAGGTATCCGCAACCCAGACCGATTCGTTCGGACGCGTGAGCCCCCTTGCCTCGACGAACGTTCTGCCCGTCGATCACGATGTCTCGATTGCCTATACGGACGAATCGGGCAAGACGATTCCGGGCGGCACTTCTTCTACTGTTGCGCATCGGCAGCCCTTTTCGTACGAGCCTCCGACGGTGAGCGGGTACACCTACAGCGGGTGGTCCCTGAACGGTGCAGATCAGGGCACGGGGAATCCGAGCATCCCAAGCGTGACGGCTTCCCATGCCATCACGCTCGTCTACACGGCGAAGGGCGGAACGACTCCCGATCCGGGACCGGGTCCCAATCCGAACCCCGAAGAAGGCAACTACAACTTCGTGAAGGCTCCCAACGTGAAAAGCGTCAAGCCGGGAGAAACGGTAACGTACACGTTCACGGGCTTCGAAAACAAGTGGGGCGCTTCGCTTGACCGCTATGCCATTACCGACAAGCCTGACAAGGGGCTCGACTTCGTGTCGGCTTCCCTCCCGTCGTTCTCGGGCGCCGAGGGCGTCACCTACGATGTGGTGTATTACACCAACCTCAAAGGGCGCAGCGTGCTCCATTCTAATATCGATGCGGGCAAGCCGTTTTCGTTCAACGCGCCGTCTCTGGGCGCAGGCGACTACATAACCGGGCTCGTGATCGATTTCGGTACGGTGCCCGAAGGCTTCGGCCAGGGCAATCAGATCACCATGCAGTTCAGGGTGTGGGACAATCCGCCATCCAAGACGCTTAACAACGTGGGCATGCTCTCGTACTGGAAAGACGGAGAGTCCTTCGAGTTCTCGAGCGGGAAATCGGGTTCGGTCGTGCTCGGCGGGTACTTCTCGGATCTTGTGAGAACGGGAGACGGGCCCCTGATCGCGATGGCTTTAGCCGTTGGCGGCGCCGTGGTTGCGGCGGTGTTCGTTCTTATCAGCATGATTATTCGGTCGCGCCGGAAGAAGCGCGCTATGCGGTAGGTCAATCCCCGAAGCGAAGGCGGCATCTCACCCAGTCGCTTTCGCTAGGGTTTTGATACGGCCGCCTGCTTCCCTAGAGCAGGCGGCCTTCTTGATTCCGCCGTTGGTGAGGCTCTGGTTACAAAATAAGAAAGTTCTTTCATTTTTCTACACAATGTAATATATTGCATTAAAGATTGCTAGCATGATAAGGAAAAACACCGTGAACACGATGGCTGGTTGTATGGAAGCAAAGAGAAAGCAAACGGAAACGGCTGGGGGGGGGGAGCTGTATTGCTGCCAGCTTCGCTGCGGGCTTTTCGAATGCTCGCGTCGGGCATCCGCTGCCAGTAAAGTAATACAGTACATTATTGTCGGACGCCGCCGGCTTGCGAAGCGAGCCGGCGGCGTTTTCGCGTCTTCGCTTGCGGATGGGCGTACAGGATGCGGGCAGGGAAGCCTGCGGGGTTTGCCGGTCCGGCGCGTAAGGGAAAGTCGCAGGCGCAGACGTTGCGGAGTCTGCGATGCGTAAGACGGAGATGTACGAGTTGCTCTCGTTCAAGAAAAGCATCGATATGACCCTGAGAAAAAAGTACGGGCATTTTACCGGGCGGCAGCTTCTCATCTTCGATGCCGTCGCCTCGGGGGACGGAACGGCTACGCTGACCGAGGTTGCGCAGGCGAACCAATGCTCGACGCAGGCGGCGCGGGCGTTTGTGAACGGACTGCGCGATCGGGGCTATCTTGTCGTATTCGAGCCCACGGATGGCGATATGCGGCGCATCGACATAGCGCTTACCGATAAGGGGAGAAAGCTCGCCCAGGCGTGCCCCGTCGAAGACATCGCTGACGAGTTTACGCGATCCGACAAAAACCCCGAGGTGCTTTTGGCCAACGTCGCACTGTTCTTCGAGCATTGGGCTTCTGCTGCCATGATGCAGGAATAGCAGGCGCAGATAGCGGACTCTTGCGGGCGTGCGTCGAGCCGTACAACAACGGAGGCAACGATACCCACCTTGCCTTTGCCGTCGACGATATGGCGTCAGCCCATGAATTGCACGAAAAGATGGGCTGCATCTGCCATGAAAACAAGGGTATGGGAATCTATTTCATCGTTGACCCTGATGGCTGCTGGCTTGAGATAGTGCCGATGTGAGTTTGCTCCACGGTATTCCGTTGACAGCGAAGGCGATGGCGAATCCGATGACGATGAGTGCGATTCGTCCGACGATCGCCGTTTTCGGATCGAATAGCAGGGCGGCCGTTGCAAGGGCGTTGACGGTGATGAACATGATCTGCATCTCGTAGTCTTTTGCGAACATGTAGATGTAGCCGAACAGCAGGATGGCGATGGGTTGGTATTCTGCGGGAACAAGGTAGATGAAAACCACGACGAAGACGATTGCTCCGATCGCTGTCCCGAGCATGCGCTTTCCGAACCGCTCCATGACGGCCTTCCGTTCGGGTTGCGTAAGCGAAAACACGGTAAGTCCGATCCACATGGCCTTATCGGTTTGGAGAAGTTCTCCTGCCAGCATAGCCACACTAACTCCGACGGCCATTCTCAAGGCGAAGGAGAAGCGCGGCGAATGCACGTCGATTGCTCGGATGATGGATCCCACGGACGCATCCGGTGAAGGTTTTTTCGCATGAACCGCCCAGTAGACTCCAGCGATGATGATTCCGCAGATCACAACCGATGCCAAACGTGCCGAAAAGGCGTTTTCGCTTACTGGGATGCCCTGGATGAAAAGATAGCACAGCATAAACGGCAGATACGACCTGTCTTCGATGCGCGCGGTCGTGAGATACATGATAGCGAAGACGAAGGCCAGGTTGAAGGCGAGCAGCACGAGGGGATTGAGGTTGGCAAGCAGTGCCGCGCATACGATTGCGACGAACAGGCCGACGATGAGAAGGGGCGCCTGCGATGTCTTCACCCCTATATCGGTTTTGAGAAACATGAGCAGAGCCGTGATGAGCGTAATGCCCACCAGCATGTTTTCCGATCCGAACCGATCCTGGAACACGGTCATGCAGATGATGATTCCGACGAGAAGAGCTGCCTTGCCGATCGCGCTGCGAAGCGATATCTTGTCCATCCCTTGCCTCCTTCGTAAAGCATGTACCAGCATACCTTAACGGGATGGGGGGCCGGTGCCGCATGGGCTACGGTTCGATATCGGTTTGGTTCGATGCATCGGTTCTCGGCGCGATGCGGAAATCGCCTTTGCGCGGCAAGGTACAAGGACTGGCAGAGCGCCCTCTCGTTTGCGGATGGCGCGGGCGGGCTGCGGTGATGTGCGGCCTGGGAAACCGAAAGAGCCCGCGCCTATGCGCGGGCTCTTTCGGTTGCGTGGCGTGCCTGGCGTATCGTGGCGCTTACCGTGCGGCGAAGTAGGCGTAGATGGACTTCCCGGAAATGTCTTCGCTGTCGGTGCCTTCGGGATAGGTCATGACATCGAATACGTAATCCTCGTATCCCTTGACCATGGCGAAGTATCCGCGAAGCTTGTAGGTGTTGCCCGGGAAATACTTCGCGTCGGCTTCGGTTTCGAGCTCATCGACCATACCCATGCCCACGTAACTTCCGCCCTTGGTGGGGATGCCGCCGCCTTCGGGGTTGGATGCCTTGAGGGTCTGCTGCACGTTGGAGAGCCCGAATTCGCCCGCATTGAAATCTTCGGGAACGGTCACGGTGTAATCGACGATGCATATCTCGACGTCATCGGGCAGCTCGGCGTTCGCTAGGTCGATCTGCATGAAATCGGGCGCTACGGCGTTGTGGTCGGCGAAGCACTGCTCGACATAGGCGCTGTCTTCGGTCGTTGTGGTTACCTTGTCGATCGAGGCGTACACGGCGTGGTAGAGCTTGTCTCCCGTCGAGTAGATGCCGAGCTCCACGGCCTGACCGATAGGTGCGGGGGATTCGGCGCTGGTGTCGGTGGGGGATATCGCGCCGGTAAGGGCTGGTTCGCTGCTGTTCGAGGTCGCGCCATCCTTCGCGGCATCGTCCTTGTTCGCGTCGTCTTGCTTCTCGACGGGGTCAGGCGATTCGACGGGCTCGGGTTCTTTCTGTGGCTCTTCGGCAGGCGCGGAGCATCCGAACAGGGGCAATGCGATAAGCATGAGGCCGGCAAGGAAAGCTGCCAAGCTCGCTCTCGTTGTTTTCAGCACAGTGGATTTCATTGCGGTTCCCTTCCTTGATTGAACTACCTTCCAAAATAATAACATCATACATAGTTATATGGTAGAAAATCTGCATCATTTTTAGGGTCGGGAATCGCTTGGCTGCTGTCGGCAGCAGGGCGCGTAGCCGGTCGAGAGAGACTCTGATGAGAGCCTGACAAACGTTGGGGTGTTGTCGGGTTCGGGTTTGATGCCGAGCGGAGGCGTTTCGTTCGCCCGATTATGCCTATTGTCCTCGCTTTTCAATCCGCTCGCCGCATGATGAGAAAAATTAGAGCACGCGAGAGCAAAATTTATATAAGGGGGAGTATCATTGTTTGCGCTTTGGAAACGCGTGGGCAACGGTATCCGAACAGTGCGATCTGCGGTGGGGACGGATCCTTTTGGCCGAAGTCCAAATCGATCGGGTTTTCGGTTGGTCGGTCTGCCCATGGCTCCCAAATAGGAAAATAGGAAAGGATTGGATATGGCTAAGGAAACCGATCACTCCACAGAACTCAGACATGGTGTCATTGGCACCGTGCCCCTGGCGTTTCTCGTGATCGCAGCTGCGGCGCCCTTGGGGGCGTGCGCTGCAAACATCCCGCTTATCATCGGCCTCGGCAACGGCATCGCCGCTCCGATGGACTTCTTGTTCATCGGCGTGCTGCTCATTTTATTTGCCGTCGGCTATACGGCTATGAGCGCGCATGTGACCAACGCAGGTGCTTTCTATACCTACATCTCGATGGGGCTTGGAAAGCGGCTTGGCGGCGCGGCGGGGTATCTCGCCGTTGCGGCGTACAATTTTCTGACCCTGTACACCGCTGCGGTGGGCGGCTATTTTGCCTCCGATATCCTGAACATCGAATTGGGAATTCAGGTTCCGTGGTGGATTCTTACCGTGGTTCTCTACATCGCAGTGTTTCTGCTCGGCTACTTTGGCATCGAGGGCGGCACGAAATTTTTGATGGTTTGCCTCGTCTGCGAGGTTGTGATTCTTGCGGCTACCGATATCTCGGTGCTTGTTCAGGCTGGCCCTGCCGCCTACACGACCGCTTCGTTCGATCCGGCGACGTTCTTCAGCGGGGCTCCGGGGTTGGGCATCGCATTCGCTTTCCTGTGCTTTATCGGCTTCGAGGCAACGGCCATTTTCGGCGAAGAGGCCAAGGACCCTCGCCGCACGGTTCCGCGCGCCACCTACTTTGCGGTTATCTTCGTCGGGGTGGTCTACGCGTTCACGGCATGGTCGGTCATCGCAGGCATGGGCGGCGATGAGATCGTTGCCATGGCCCAATCCGATCAGGCGGGCAACATCTTCTACACGGTGGTGACCACCTACATGGGCCCGATTGCCGGCCATGTCTTCAACTTCTTCTTCATCATGAGCGCGTTTGCCTGCTGGCTGGCCACGCATAACATGGCATCGCGCTACCTGTTCGCATTCGGTCGCGCGGGCATGCTGCCCAAGGCGCTCGGCCGCACGCATCCGAAGCACAAATCGCCTTACATCGCCTCGATCGTGCAGCTGGCGTTCGGCCTGATCGTCGTGCTCGTGTGCCTCGTGCTCGGATTCGACCCCTACACGCAGATCGGCGCTATCGCCTCGGCCATCGCCGTTGTGGGCATCATGACGCTCGAGTTGCTGGTGTGCGCTTCGGTTCTGGGGTATCTGCGCAAGCACAACCATGAAGAGGGCTATCACTACAACGTCTTCACCACCACGATCGCACCGCTTTTGGCGCTGGTGGGGCTGTGCTACATCGCATTTCTCGTCATCAGCAACTTTGCGCTGCTCACGGGTCTGGACAACATGGTGCTCAACGTCATCTTCGCATGCCTGATGTGGATCGTCGGCGTCTGCGGTTTCGTTGCATCCGTCGTGAAGGATAAGCGCGGCACGCTGGCCGATCCGACCACCATCGAGGTGGAGGAGTAGGCGGGTTGTTCGCCGCCTTTCGGCTCGTGCGTGCTTGCGTTCTGGCGGCGGGCTGGCTTTAGGCCAACGGTTTGGTCGTGCGGGGCGTTGGCATCCGCGTCTTTCGCTCGATTATCTAGTGCGGGGCAGCTCGGCAAATCGCCGAGCTGCCCCGCTTGCATGTTTGCTCTCAACGCGATCCGTTCGCTCTCTCATGGAATCCTACTCTTTTACTATCAGTTCTAGCGCATCTATGGCATAATTAGTAATAACTTATATAAAAATGAATGCATAGATGAGCGAATTGAAAGGATGTCATATGAAAGCATCGCTTCGCAGCAGGGTGTTCACCTGTGTGATCGTCGCTATTCTAGTGACGATGATGGCCATTCCCATCGGCGCTTTTGCAGATACCGCTTCTTTGGTGCGTCCAAGCGCGGAACCGCTTGGCTCAATCGTTGGGGAAAACGGAGGAACCGTTATCGACGTGCCGAACCTGCCGGTAAACGTTGGGAAGGTTGAAGATGAGGGAGGGCGCGACGCCGGCGGAGACGATTTCGCGCTTAGTTCGAGACCTCTCGATGCAGTGCCCTTCGATGAAGGCGTTTCTGCGGCGCCGCTCTCTTCGGGGGATATCGTCATCTCGGCGGGCGGGGCGACGACGCTCACGCTTTTTGAAACGGCCTATGTCTTGAGCGGGGCGCAAAGCGGCTGGGGAGCGCTCGATGCCGACACTTCCCTCGTCGTTGACGAGGGGGTGAGCGGTAATCTCACCATACAGGGCTCTGGCGCCTTGCAGAGCGTGCTGCTTCGTTCCTCCGATGACATGTTCGGGCTCGACTGTACGATCGACATGGATGCGAACGTGCGCGTCTCCGATAGAATCGAGACCATGGATCTGAATATCCTCGGAGCGCTCGATGTTTCGAGCTCTGCGGTTTTGGATGTAAGCCCCGAATCGTATTCCGCTATCGTCGATGTGTGCGGTTCGCTGTACATGAACGGCGCCTCGTTTACGGGCCGTGCCGCTCCGTCTGCCCAGAGCGCTTACTTCCTGCTTGTGCGCGATACACTCGAATCCGCTCCGAACAATTCGATGATACTCAATGGAAGCTCCCTTTCCCTCATCTCCGATTCCGTAGATATTGAAGTGCTGTTTTCGATTGACGGCCAGGACCTCTACGCTTTCGATGGTTCGGTGTACGTGGAGCAGGCCCCTGGGTCTGCGGGAATTGGGTTCTTGTCAAGCTCGGAAAGTCCTGCCTACGGAACGGTGTATCTCGATGGAAACACGTACGTGGGTGCCACCGCGCCGAACGGTACCGCGATAATCTGGAAAACGGCACGGCTTGCGGGCAATACGCAGGTCTTTGCCGACGGCGGCGAGAGGGGCGCTCAGATACATTACCTCTACATTGGCGATCAGTCGTCTCCGAGCAACGCGAGCATCACGGCAACGAGTTCTTTCATCGCACTCGAAGTTCTGCGTGCCACCGAGGTATACGGTGCGGGCAACACGGTTGCTTCGATCGTGGCGATCGCCGATGACAGCCAAGGGGGAGGCGCCTCCATCGGAGCCATCCTTCGCAGGCCCGTTCTGAAGAACACGTTCGTAAGCGCGACGGCGACATCGGCCATGCAGCCTACGACCGGTCTGCAGATATACGATGGCCATAACGGATACGATGGAACCGCCGATCCTGAGCCTCAGGCGTATTTCGAGAACAGCGCGCTCGAGGCGACGGGCACGGCGGCGGGCATCCACATGGCGTCGGCGTTGGTTGGAGAGACGCCGTTTATCGGGTGCGATGTGCGCGCTACGGTGAAGCATGCGACGAAGCCCGCCGGTATAAGCGATGTGTCCGCCGGCATCGTGTCGCTCGGTGGCTCGTACCGATTCCTCGATTCGACTGTAGACGCCTCGGGCGGCAACTACGGATGGCTGAGCTATGAGGACGATGAGAGCATGGAGGGTCTCGGGACCCGCGTCTATGCTGAAGACGGATCCGATTTGACGCTTGAGGGAGAACGTTCGGGCATCGCGGTCAAATCTCATATCGAGGCGAGCGGAGGTTCGACCATAACGGGCATCGCTTTGGCCGTCAACCCGCTTAACGGCAATGATAACGTTCCCGCCGTGCACGTATCGCAGCGCGTGCCGGGGGCGGACGAGATACGGGCTGATGGCGGTACGATCACCGAGGTATACCCAACCCACATCGGCCGCGCGATCGCACCGAGCGAAGGCGAGTCGTTCAGTCCCTATGCGATGTCATGGAATTTGGCGAGCCCGCAGCGCTATGCATGGAGCGTCGACACCCCGAACATAGAGCTTGCCGCGAACGGCGCGGGCGTGTATACGCCATCCGATACGGGAAGCGGTGTTCCCAATGTGACGGTTACCGCGACGCGCGCGGCGACGCACGCTTCGGAGCCGGTTGTCGTGGGGGGCAGCGGATCTGCCCATAACGTCGTGCTGCTCGCCGACATCGGGCCGCAGGCTGCCGATACGGTGACGGTGCGGTTCGAGCCGAACGGCGGTGCCCCGAAGCCCGCCGACCAAACGGTTGAGAAGGGACAGCGCGCAGTTGAGCCGACCGGCTCGAAGGCGCCCGTCAGGGAGGGTTATCGATTCGCAGGCTGGTATACTGATACTTCGCTGAGCTCCCGATGGGATTTTGCGAGCGCCGTGCAGCAGGACATGACGCTGTATGCGAAATGGGACACCACTGCGAGCGTTCCTGCGAACCCGAATCCGACTCCGACGCAGGGTTCGGGCGCGGGCAAGGGCTTCGCCCCGCGAACGGGCGATCCGATGCTCGATGCCGCTTTGACGGTAGCGCTGTTTGCCGTCGCCTGCTCGGTGATCGCGTTGGGTGCGAAGCTCAACGCCCGCCGAAGGGCCTAGCCTGATCGGGAAGCATGCTGGCAGCCCGGCTATCGCCGGGCTGCTGGTGTTCGTCGGGAGCGTCGTTCGATGGGTGGATCGGCAAGTGCTCCCGCTGATCGAGGGTCGAGCCTGCATGTGGCAATGATATTGGCGCGGCGATGCCGCAGCGCTGTTCGTCCGATGTGCGGCCGAGTGCGTATAAACGATAGGAGCGCGATGAAGGCGGCGAGAAGAATTCTTCTGATTGTGTTCGTGGTGTTGGTGAACGTTTCTACGGCTTCGATGCTGCTGCCGTTCTTGCTGATGGACTCCGACCTGCTCAATGACACCGGTTTTTTTAGCTTTCTCATGACAGCGGGCGTCGGCGCGCTTGTTCTGGCGTTTTTCGTATCCATCGCCTGCGTTGTGGTGGCTTTCGCATCGCTTGGACCTCTTGCTTCGCGCCCCGATCAGCAGCGGGGGTTGGGTTTGCAGGTGTTCGTGTGCAAGCTTTTGATGATTCCCTATTTCGTGGTTACGTTCGCCTATGCGTTTTTGTTCGCGTTCGCCAGTTCTCTTCTGACGCTGAGCATCCATCTTGCATCGTTGGGTATCATGTTCGGAGCCATGATGGCCGTGCTCATTCCGATTATGAGCTTGGTGAACTACCTGTTTCTCATGGCGACGAGCTCGTTTGCCGTATCGAATATCGTCCTTGCGTACCGCAAGGGCCTCATTGCCTTTTCCACGACCGTCGTGTTCGTTATCCTGCAGCTTTTTCCGATCGCCGACGTTGCGAGCTACGGGTTTATCGTGAAGCACCTCCGCACGCTTGAATCCCGGGCGCAATTGCGGGCGGGCGGCGGCACTCTCTGATTCGGCGCGCTCGTCTTACGGATCGCATCTTCCGCAAGGCTCGTATCCGCCCTCCAAAAGCTCGTCGCGCGTGCCCGTGAACTCCTGCTTGTTGTGCTCTGCCATGTCGTCGACCGATTTGCAGTTGGGATCGTGGAACTTCATGGAGCGCGTGTTGAGGATGTAGACGCGCTCCTCGCCGGCTGCTTCTGCATCTTCGGCTGAGGCGCCGCTGTTATCTCCCGTGGCGTAATCGATCTCGACATTCGGCTGGACGTTGTAGCAGTACGCGTTGAAGCGCACGCCCGCACCGCCGTCCTCTATCGACAGAGCCTCAAGCTGCACGCCGCGGACAACGAGTTCGGAGCCCTGGAAGAGGGGGGTGGCGCGAAAAAGCACGTGGTTGCCCGTTTCTTTGACGTAGGCGGCAATCTCGTTTTCGAGGGGGAGCATACCCTGCGTGTTCAGATAGCGCGTGCCCGTGATAAGGTTTCGCTCGTTGGCGTTTTCGCCGGTAAGCTGGAAGCCGATGAGGTGGCATCGATTGTAAAGGTACCTGCCGTCGATAAAATCGTATTTGGATATCTGCCAGCCCGAGGGTTTCACCATGCCGATGCTGCCGCGCTCTTCAGTAGGCAAGGTCTCGGGTCCGACGAGGGCGACGGCCGGTCCGCATCGTCCCAAAGCGTCGAGCTCGCTGTACGATTCGAGGCCACCCGCTTTGGCGGCATCAATATCCTCGTCAGTGAAGCCGGGCTGACCGCCGTCGACTTCCACAGAGGGCTCGCCTGCGTATTCGGGAATCTCCGAGAGTGCGATGCTTTCGGTGCGTTCAAGGCCTTGGGCTTGGTTCGGGGTGGCGGGGGCGTGGGAGCAGCCTGCAAGGGCGAGCGCTGCGGCAAGGGCAAGCGCGAGCGCGGATGCAAAGAGTTTTCGTACATGGTTCGGCATGACAGGATTATCTCATGCTTCGTGCAGCGTTTCGGTGCGAAAAGCGAGACGGCTGTCGAGCGGCCGGTGCTATGGTATGCTTGGCAAAAAGGAGGCACGCCTTATGGAAAACAAGCAGCCGTCGATAATCGATCTGTTGATCGAAACCCATGTGGGATTAGAGAGGCAGGGCCCCGGCAGCACCGAAACAACGTGCAAAGCCCTCGGGTTCCTTGGCAATCTCGAACAAATCTCGAACACGGCAGATTTGGGATGCGGAAGCGGCCCGCAAACGATGGAACTTGCGCGCCACTTGTCCGGCAGCATCGTCGGTTTGGATATGTTTTCGGATTTCATCGGCGTTCTCAACGAGAACGCCGACAAACAGGGTGTCGGAGACCGGGTGAGGGGAATCGTCGGTTCGATGGACGACCTTCCCTTCGAGGAGGAGTCGCTCGACTTGATTTGGTCGGAGGGCGCAATCGATAATATCGGCTTCGAAAAAGGACTTGCGCATTGGCGGGGCTTCCTCAAAAAGGGCGGCTACCTCGCCGTAACCTGTCCTTCGTGGCTGACCGCCGAGCATCCTGCTGTCATCGAGGGGTTCTGGTCGGATGCTGGAAGCGGATTGGATTCGGTCGAGCATAACGTTGCCATTCTGCAGGCATGCGGATATCGGTTCATTGCCTCCTTCGCGCTGCCGGAATACTGCTGGACCGAGAAGTACTTCGTTCCGCGCGAGGCGGTGCTCGAAGAGCTTTTGAAGAAGTATCCCGATGATGAAACCGTAGAAGCGTTCGTTGCGGAAAACCGATACGAGGTGGATCTGTACTCGAAATACGGGCAGCATTACGGATACGTTTTCTACATCGGCCAGAAGCTGTAGAAGGCCGGTTCGGGTTTTTGGCACGCGGTTGGCGCACATTGATTTTCGATGGCTTCGAAAACAGAAACAGGTCAGTCAAGTTCCCCTGACTGACCTGTACTTTTTCTGGAGCCAACGAGCGGATTCGAACCGCTGACCTACGCATTACGAGTGCGTTGCTCTACCAGCTGAGCCACGTTGGCGAATCGGCTTCACAAGTGAAGCGCGAACAAGAAGTATAGCGAAACAGCCATTTGTCCGCAAGGTCGAAATGGCCGAGAACGCGCAATTATCCATGAACGCCCGATCGGGCGCCGCTCTTGTCTCGTGCGAGCGTCTCGAAATTTCGGAGCCGCTCTTGACGATCGCCTGTCGCACCGGGTGCTTGTGCATGCCTCTCCGTCTGCCATTTGCGCGGTCTTATACGTTTTGGAATAGGTTTTAGCAGGTCAATACCTTCATTAATCGTTGACTAGTCGCGCGAGGCCAGAGGAATCCTGCTTTTCGTTGAGCCGTCTCCTCGTTTTCGTACATCGCGGCGATTCCCGCGTTTAACTCCTCTTCCTACCATTCCCCTTGACGCACTGCAGGTGTTCGCAACTTTGTAATCGGCGCCGATATACCGTGCGAACATCTCGGTCATTCGCCTGGCAAACAAACGAGTGTCTGCGTCGTGGGGCGGTTTCATCTTGGACGGGTTTGCATTCGTCCGAAAAACGAAGGTCCATGATGGGATGCTTCAGAGCAAGCCAAGAAGAAACCGATTGATACGATAGGGGGATGATAATCAATGAGCAACGCAAACGTGCGCGATTATGCGAAATCGGGCTATGGGGCGGAAAGCGATCCGACCGTGAAGCGTACGCGAACCATGTGTACCGGCTGCCACAACCGCTGCGGTGTGGTCGTCTATTCCAAAGACAACAAGATCGTAAAGATCTTGGGCGACAGGGAACACGTTTTCACGAAGGGCAACATCTGCGGCCACTGTTTGAGCCAACGATTCATTCACGAGGACGAATCGCGCGTCATCTATCCCATGCGCCGCGTCGGCCAACGCGGGTCGGGCGAATGGGAGCGGATCTCGTGGGACGAGGCCATGGAGACCATCATCAGCAAAACCAAAGAGCTCCAAGCGCAGTATGGACCCGAATCCATCATCGTCGGCCAGGGAACCAGCCGATCGACGAACGACTGGCACATGCGCCTCAACCACACGCTTGGCGGCCACGCCTGGGGGTTGGCGCCCCTGCACGTCTGTCTGAGCCCCGTCATCATTCCGAATGCGCTTTCTTTCGGCGTGGGGCAGGACACGGGCGCCGATTTGATGGCTCGTTTTAGAAGCGACCCCTTCGCAACGAACTGCTACGTGCTGTGGGGAATATCGCCTCATTGCCTGATCGAGCAGTTTCACGTGATGAGGGAGAACCAGAAGAAGCATGGGGCGAAGATCATATCCATCGACCCGCGTTTCAACGAGCTGTCGAACATTGCCGATATCGTGCTTCGCCCGCGGCCCGGCACCGATGGTGCGTTGGCTATGGCCTTCATGAACGTAATCATACGCGAGGGGCTCTACGATGCCGAATGGATCGAGCATTGGACCTACGGTTTCGATGAGCTGGCGCAGCGGGTGAGCGAATTCACTCCCGAATACGCCGAAAAGATCACAACCGTTCCCGCCGATGACATCGCAGAGGCAGCTCGCACGATGGCAAAGTACGCTCCGTCGCAGTTCTACAACTACCTCGGGCCGAACTGCATGCATTCCAACGCCATTCAGAACGGGCGTGCCATTACCTGTCTGATCGGGCTGCTCGGGCCCGTCGATCAGCCTGGCGGCTATGTGCTCAATCCAGGCATGGGTGTAGCGTCGGAAGTCGAGCTCACGCTGAACCCGTTCGTCGACTTGCTGGCTCCCGAGTCGAAGATGATCGGAGCCGAAGATTATCCGGCGCTCCCGGTGCTCGGCGGAACGCATTGGCCTTACGGAGTATGGAACGCCATCCTGACTGAAAAGCCCTTCCCGGTGAAGATGCTCGTGTTCATCGCGAGCGATGCGCTCATGTGCTACGAGAACCCGCAGAAAATCGAGGAAGCGCTGCTTTCTCCCAATCTGGAACTCTTGGTTGTCAAAGATTTTTACTTTTCAGAGACGGCGAAGCTTGCCGATATCGTCTTGCCCACCTCCACGTGGTCCGAGATCGAGACCACTGAAGACGAGCGGACGGAAGGGTATTTCATTCCCGCACGCGCAGCGGTCGAAGCGCCGGGCGAATGCTGGGACGATTGGGATTTCATCCTGCAATACGGCAAGGGCATCAACCCTGAACAGTGGCCGTGGGAGTCGCATCGCGAGATGCTTCTCTGGAAACTCAAGATCATGTATGGGATTGAGATGACGTGGGATGAGTACATAGCGAGCGATCTGATCGAGATCCGTCCTCATCTTCTTGCTGAAAACCGCGATTACTACAAGCACGAAAAAGGCATGCTCCGCGCCGATGGGCAGCCGGGCTTTGAAACCGCTACGGGTCGTTTCGAGTTCTGGTCGGGCGCCACAGCCGAGTTCGGATACGATCCGCTGCCCGATTATACCGAACCCGCCGAATCGCCGGTAAGCGCACCGGCTCTCTCGCAGCGCTACCCGCTCGTGTTCGATTCCGGCCACCGCCTGTACATGTTCTTCCATTCCGCGTGGACGAACGTCCCCCAGCAACGAGAACTGTATCCCGATCCGTTCGCCGTGGTGCATCCCGACGATGCGAAGGATCGCGGGATCGGGGACGGCGATTGGATCGAAGTGGAGTCTCCCCGCGGTTCGATCACGGTCAGGGCGGTTGTTTCAGACGAGGCGAAGAAGGGCGTTGTGTTCACGCCGCGCCCCGGTTGGAAGATGGATTGCAAGGAGCTCGGCTTGCCGGGGCACGGCTGGAAGGGATCGAACTCGAACATCCTGGTTCCCGCTGAGCCCTGCGATCCGCATTATGGAAATTCGCCCATGCGTTCGACGCTCTGCGATATCAGGAAGAGCTCGGAAAGGAGCGCTGATTGCCGTGGCTGAGAGGATAGGATTTTTTGTCAACACCGACTACTGCAACGGGTGCCAGGCCTGCCAGGTAGCCTGCAGGGAGATCAACCGCGTACCCTTCGGCGAAACGTGGCTCACGGTCATTCGGGACAAGCCGAAGATGAGGGGAAAAGAGAAGCTGCAAATGCGCTTTGCGCATATTCCCGAGTTGGATAAATGCGCGTTGTGTCTCAAGGAAGAGGAGGAGCCGTATTGTCAGGCGATCTGTCCGTCTCGATGCCTTAAAGTAGGCTATTACCGAGATATGGCTCCCGTATTGGCAGATTCGGACGATCGTTGGTCTGTTTCAGTGGCAACAGCCGAAAGCGAGGGGTAAACATGGAAGACGGTACCACTACGAACATCGCTCAGTCCGAAAGCGGTTCCGACCAGGGGACCGGAAAGGTTAAGGGTAAAAACGTATTCAAAATCGCGGGTGCGATCATCGGGTTCATGATCGGCGCCGGGTTCGCAACCGGGCAGGAAACGCTGCAGTATTATACATCGGAAGGATTCTGGGGCTTGGCGGGCGTGCTCGTTGCTTACGGATTCGTATTCTGGCTGTTCTACTGCTTCATGGTTACGGGTTCTCGCACGAAAATGCGCCATTCTCGAGAGGTGTTCCAGTATTACTGCGGAAAATATCTCGGCTGGGTGTACGAGATCCTTGCCATCTCGATGCTGTTCCTTGTAACGGTAACGATGGTTTCGAGCGTCGGGTCGATCGTGTCCCAATACTTCGGGGTAAACGAGATCGTCGGCCGCCTCGTCATGATTGCGCTCGTGCTGGCCTCCGTCCTGCTCGGGCTCAAGAAGCTCCTCGACGTGCTCGGGCCGCTCGGCCCCGTCATCATTGCGGGTTTGATCATCATCGCGGTCGTTGCGATCGCGTCCAACCCCGGCGGCTTGGCGACGGCCCCCGAATTCATTGCCAGCGCCGATCCGCCCATGCTGAAGGCGTCTGGTTTCTGGCTGCTTTCCGGCATCTTGTACGGCATCATGAACATCTATCCGCTGGCCTCGTTCGGGTCGGCCATGGGCGCCGATGCCACCTCTAAGAAGGAGGCTATCATTGCGGCTTTGGTCGGCGCCGTTGCTCTGGCTCTCGGTGCGATCTGCATCACGCTCTCGCAGCTGGCGAACATCGACATCGTGTACAACCAGGAGATTCCGACGCTCGCGCTTGCGGCGCACTATATGCCCGCCGTCGCCGGCGTGTTCTCCATCATCTTGCTGCTGGGCATCTACACGACTGTTACGCCGAACCTCTGGGCGGTTTCGCAGGCGTTCGGCAAGGACGGCTCGAAGAGGTACATAATCGCCACTATTGTGGCGGGCGTGCTCGTTTTCGCGATATCGTTTTTGCCGTACGGCGAGCTGATGAACATGATCTATCCGTTTGCCGGATATGCCGCATATTTGATGATCATCTGCATGGCCGTCAAACATATCAGGTTGTTCGTTGCGAAGCGGCGTGCGGCAAAGGACTAGGACGAAGAGCCGCTTGCAGCCGAAGACCCCCGATTGCGATGGGGCCGGCGCAGGCGGAGATGATCTGAAAGGGAATGCGAGGTGATATGAAAATGCGCTTGGAGATCAATACCTTTGCTCGAAAGGGAGACGTTCTGGATGATGAAAACAGGCTCGTCGAGCGCGTGGGCATTGCCCGGGGCTTATCCGAGAGCAATTCGGCGAGCGAATGGATCGCTTCGCTCGACGAATCGCTGTGTAATGCGGGCTACGCAATCGTTGAGTATCCGGAGGTGGCGTTGCCGCTGACCGTCGAAACGGCCGTCGATCGGTTTGCCATCCAGCTGAAGCCCGTTTCCTAAGGCACGGGATTCGGCAGGGCCTCGTACGAGGATGGATTCGTTCGGGGGACGGCAGGCTAGAAGGCTTCGCGCAATGCGGCGCAGGTGCTCGGTGCGGGCACCTGCGCTTGCCGTTTCGGGCATGCGAGCGAGTGTGGTACGCTTGTCGCGGGGTCTCGCAATGAATGGCAGCACCCGTGCTGCCGCTAGGGGGATAGCATCATGGCTTCGAAGCTCGGATTGCACGTGAAGGGTAAAACGGTGTTTTCGATTCGATGGCTCGGCGCTGCGTTCGCATTTGCTTGGGCGTGGCTTGCCGTGTTCGGCAATCAAAGCGTGTTCTATCCTCCCGGCGCAAAGCTTTCGCTTTTTATCGGGTTCGCTCTGGCTCTGCTGGCGCTGCGCTTTGCGCCGGGTGCCATGCAATCGCTTTCGGACAAGGTGGTCGTACCCCTTGCGTGTTCGGTGCTCACGCTTGTGACGTTCGTGCTGTGCGCTGCAACCGTCTGGTCGTTGATCGATGTCGATTGGATCACGCTGTCTCTCTCCATGGGCTTGGCGGGGTTCTGCCTGGCTTTGATCGTGCGATGCTGGATGGGCCTGTACGCTACGCGCAAAACCGATGCCATGACCATTGCGATTCTCATGGCGCTTATCTTCTCTGCTGTTCTTTACTATGTGCTCTGGATTGTGAAGCCGCTGTATTGGGGCATCGGGTGGATGGCGTTTCCCCCTTGCTGCCTGGTGGCGTTCTACCTTTGCACGCCGCGCGATTCGTGCGAGGTGAGTTCTCGCATCGTGGTGGAGGCGCTCGTTATGCAGAGGCGCGGGCTACGCGCTCGCATCGTGCTGCTTGGGTCGGTGTTTCTGGCCGCGGGCTTTTGCTATGGGGTCCTCGATGCAACTTCGGAGGCGAGCTTCGCCTTCAGCCCGATCGGAATGGGGTTGGTCAACCTGGCCGCGGTTTTCGTTTTGTGGATGATCTTCTCGCGCAAGTCAGGATCGACGATCATCCAGTACGTTTGCTTGGGTTTGCTGGCGATTTTCGCCGTTTTGTTCGTGGTCGGGGGTGCTGGAACCGATATCGCCATGTCCATTATCATGGGGGCGGTGATATCGCTCGCCCTGTTTTTGGCGATGGTTTTGTGCATCGACGTATCGGTGACATTTGGCGCCGATCTGGGGGTCATGTGCGGTAGGGTAGGGCTTTCTTCGGTTGTCTGCCTTGTCGGGGGATGCGGCATCGCCTTTGCGGCCTCGGTTCAATCCGTTGTTTCCCTGCCGCTTTTCGTGCTCGTGTTCATCTTCGTCGTCACGCTGTTCGCTCTCGGTGCGATTCTTCTGTGCTCGCCGACATGGATAGCATACGAACTCTCGGACGGTGCGAGTGACGAACTCGAATCAACGATCATCGAAGATATAAAGCGCGGGTTCTCGGCCAGTATCGAACCAGGCATCGAACAGGATATCCCTGTTGCAGGCGGCGATGAGGTGGATGTGCGGCAGCTGAGCAATCGGGTCGAAGAGATCGCCCGACTTTACGATTTCTCCCCTCGGCAGACAGAGATATTCACATATCTGACGCGTGGCCACAAAGCCGATTTCATAGCCAACAAGCTGTTCATTTCTCCTAATACGGTAAGGACGCATACAGCGAACATTTATCGGAAACTCGAGATTCACACCCACCAAGAGCTGCTGAATTTCTTCTATGGCGAATAGGGCGGCAGGCGTTTCGGATCCGTCGCCGGTAAAACGGATGGCGTCGGGCGACGATGCAGCACGAGGCTTCTGCGGAAGGCGGAACGCTTTGCTGAAAGGAGCGAAATGTGCGTAGTGTGCAACCCGGCATGCGGTAAGTGCAGGCCGATTCGGAGAAGAGCCGTAACGTGCGTCGAATGCGGTACCGTGGCCATGGTCGATGGGAAGTGCGTGCTCGCCGGCCAGGCGACATCATGCCCGAAGTGCAAAGCTTCGCTGCCGATGCCGAATGTGCCGAAGCTTTCGGCAGCAGGGAGACTGGCGATGCCCGAAGCGAATATACGTGGGAATTCGGCGGCCAGATAGGCGCAACACGTTACTTGCAGGTGTCCGAACGGCAAGGGTTTCGAATCGGTTTTCGCTTACGAGCTCGTCACGCGCGTATCCTTTTAAGCCGTAGGCGGATGCGGCGTTGCCGCGGGCGAGCAAAGCGAGGATGCATCATGGAAACGTTCGGCGGGTATCGGTTGTACGTTGGGTCGTATACGGCCCACCCAGGTGATGCGGGCGTCTATCTTGTTGATGTCGATCCCGTGCGCCGCGCGTGCACCGTTGCGCAAACCAACGACGAGACGGAGAACCCTTCGTTTCTGCTGCTGTCGAACGGCCGTCTCTTTGCTGCAAACGAGCAAGGGGATTGCGCTCGATTTTCCTCGTTTGCCATCGAGGGCGGAGGCGCTTTGCGCCTCGTCGATTCGTTTCGGGCCGCTGGAGCCGGCACCTGCCAGATCGCCCTCGATCCGACGGGTGCGCGCATTTACGGAGCGAACTACGAGAGCGGCTCGATAGTCGGATGCCGCGTGCGCGCCGACGGTACGTTCGAGCCGGGCTTTCGGCCTGTTGCGCATAGGGGATCGGGCGTCGTTGCCGAAAGGCAGGACGGGCCTCATGTCCATATGGTCGGTTTCGCTCCGCATGCTTCTTCGTTGCTGGCCGTTGATCTGGGTATCGATGCGCTCGTTTCGTATGCCGTGCTGCCTGACGGGTCGCTTGAAGAAGCCTCTGGCTTCGTGCTGCCCGTTGCCGCAGGCGAAGGACCGCGCATGTTGGCCCATCATCCTGTGCTGCCGCTCACCGTGCTGGTAACAGAGCTCGGCAACCGCGTGGTGCTTTTTCGGCGCGAAGGAGCCGGGCTGCCCTCGTGGCGTTTTCTTGCATCGCATTCGGTCAAGCCGACCGGCTTTTCGGATGGCGAATGCCTTGCGGCCCATGCGCTGTTCTCTCCCGACGGCCGCTACCTTTACGTTTCGGTGCGGGGTCCAAACGAGATCAGGGTTTTTTCCGTCGGGCAACGCGAGGCGCTCGAATTGCGCTCGCGCCACTCGAGCGGGGGGTCTTGGCCGCGTCATATGGCGCTCTCTGACGATGGATCCATGCTTGCCGTTGCCAACGAGCGCAGCGACGAGGTGGTCGTCTTCGCAATCGATCGGGCAAGCGGGGCTCTTGGCAACAAGATTGCCCGATGCCCCATCACGCGGCCTTCGTGCGTGGTGTGGGCCTGAGGGTTCTTGCAGCGCGCTTCGATCGGATCGGATCCGAAGATGCGAGGGGATCGCGAGAGGCGAATCGCTACCGCGGCCGAAGGCCCGATCCGCAGATGCTCATGTTCTCGAAGTGCTCCTGCATCCACGTCGAGGGAAACTGCTGATCGAGAAAATGATCTATCGGAGATGCCGCGGGCAGGTCGTCGGCCCGTGCGCTTTCTCGTGCGAAGGCCTGGATGGTGATGGCGATGTTGACCACCATGAAAACGGCACCCAGGATGCTCGCCGCGCGAACCGCCGTGCTTCTCCAATCGATCCTGCAAGAAGCGCGGGCGATGCGCGGGGTGACGATGCGAGTCCAAATAAGGCCGAGTGCGCCCCACATGAGCGCGAATGCGAGGTTGACCCTTCCGTCGATGTTGCCGAGCGTGCCGCTGTAATCCCATGCGATGGCGCCGAACAGGGCTTCCATCAACCAGCTTGTTGCGAATTCGACGGCCGAGCCGACGAGCGCGGAGATGAGGAACACCGCTATGGCGTTCGAGTTCGAAAATCGGTTGGCAACGATGGTGAGGATGACGGCGCCGGTTCCGTAGATGGGGGAGAACGGTCCCCAGACAAGCCCCGCACGGCTTTCGTATCCGCCGAAGACGATGGCGTGGTATACGGTTTCTACAAGGAGCCCCGCAATCGATCCGATGACGAAAAGCCAGAACAGCAACGGAGCGTTGATCGATGCCGAAGACGTTTCGTTTCGTTGTGTCGTCGCGACGGTTTCCATGGCGGGCTCCTTTTGGCGTGGTTTGTTTTTCGTGCTGCAACCATGATCCGAAATCGAGATTCGGAAATCGTCAAGGCAGTGTTAGGAAATCATTAAGCTTTTCGCGCGCCGCGCGCCGCTGTTCCGATGCGCTCCGAGGCTCGCCTCCGTTCGGCCCTTGCGGCAAGCTCCTCTGCAAGGCGCGGGATTCGCCTCCCTGAAAAACGGGTATCATATTCTTGGACGAAGGGGATTGCTTTGCCAGACGAAGAACAGCACACCGATAAGAAGGGCTTCCTCGAAGCCCTTTTCTGCCATATCATCTGGGGGCTCATGCCCATCTACTGGAAGCTGGTTTCGGGGGTGCCCGCGTTTCAGGTGCTTGCATGGCGCATGGTGTGGGCGGCGGTGTTCGTCATCGCGTTGTGCGTGCTCGTGAAGCGCGTTCGGTTTCTGTATCTCGCACGCGATGCCCGCGCTTTGAGGACGTTTTTCGCATCGGGGCTCATCGTTTCGCTGAACTGGGGAATCTATGTGTGGGCGGTTAACAGCGGGCATGTGCTCGAAACGAGCATTGGCTATTACTTGTGCCCTTTGGCGAACATTTTCTGCGGCATCGTCGTGTTCAAGGAACGCTTGACGCCGGGGCAGAAGCTCGCGACGGCCCTTGCGGCGATAGGCGTTGCGTTTTTCATCGCGGCGCACGGCGGAGCGATATGGATATCGTTTGCTTTGGCGATCACGTTCTCGATATACGGAACGGTGAAGAAGCGCGGCGGGTATCCTGCGCTGCCAGGAATGGCGCTCGAATCGCTTCTCACGGGCGTTATAGGCGTCGCCATCCTGGCGATCGGAGCTGCGTTTCCTGCGATATGGCAGTTCACGCCTGCAATGCCTTCGGCCACGGCGGTTTCCGACCCCGGCCTGCTCGCCGCCCTGCTTGCGGGTGCCGGCGTGTTGACGGCAGTTCCGCTGCTGCTCTTTTCGGCTGCGGCCAACCGCGTTTCGATGACGATCCTCGGGTTCATGCAGTACATCGGTCCAACGCTCGCATTGCTTTCCGCCGTTTTTCTGTTCGGCGAAGAATTCACGTTCGCGCATGCGGTTTGCTTTGCGTTCGTGTGGGCGGGCATCGCCATCGCGAGCATCGAGCCGCTCGTCCGCAGGGCAAGGCGAGATCGCGCGGGAAGCGCGTAGCGCGCGGCAAGGTTGCTGCGGGCGCGCTGGCTGCGTATGGCGTACGGCGTGCCGGAGCCGTCGTTTGTGGGTATTTCGTTGTTGCCGTTGACTTGGAGTGCGCTCCAGGGGTTTCAATGGGTCAAACGAAATCACTGAAGGCGAAAGACGAGGACATGGAAAAACGAGCATTGGGTAGAACCGGCATCGAGGTGAGCGTTGTCGGCATTGGAGGCGAGGGCTTCGAGGGCAAACCCCTCTCTGCGTGCGAGGAGATCATCGATCGGGCGTTTGCCGGCGGTATCAACTTCATCGACGTGTACAATTCGAACCCAATCATGCGCAGCAACGTCGGGCGGGCGCTTTCGCACTATCCGCGCGAAAGCTTCGTCGTCGAAGGGCACATCGGCTCGGCGTGGAAGGACGGGCAATACTTCCGGACGCGCGATATGGACGTGTGCCGCGCGTCGTTTCAAGATCTTCTCGAACGCATGCAGCTCGATTACGTCGATGTCGGCATGATCCACTACGTCGACGAGCGCGAAGACTTCGATGCAGTTTTCAACGGAGATCTGCTCGAGTACGCTCAAGAGCTCAAAGCGTCGGGGGCCATCCGTTGCATCGGCCTTTCAACGCACAACACCGACATCGCGATTGCGGCCGCCCGAACGGGCATTGTCGATGTGATCCTCTTCAGCGTCAACCCTGCCTACGATATGATTCCCGCCACCGATGATGTGAACTCCCTCTTCTCCGAAGAAACGTACGATCGCGATTTCACGGGAATCGATGCCAGGCGCGAAGAGCTGTATCGTCTATGCGAAACCGAGGGGGTGGCGATTACGGTTATGAAAGCGCTCGGCGCAGGCATGTTGCTCGATGAGGCGCGCTCGCCATTCGGCGCGGCTCTGACGCCCGCGCAGTGCATCCACTACTGCCTGACGCGGCCCGCGGTTGCTTCCGTGCCGGTGGGTTTGGCCTCGATCGAGCAGGTTGACGCGGCACTCGCCTATGCGGATGCCACCGATGAGGAGAGGGACTACAGCGAAGTGATCGCGGGCGGACCCCGAAGCTCGATCGAAGGCGATTGCATGTATTGCGGCCATTGCGCGCCGTGCACGAGCGGAATCGATATCGCTCAAGTAAACAAGTTCGTCGACCTCGCTCTTCCGCAGGGCTTCGTTCCCGATACGCTGCGCGATCATTACCTGCTGCTCGACCATCGGGCAAGCGAGTGCGTCGAATGCGGCGCCTGCGAGCCGAATTGTCCGTTTGGCGTGGGCATCATCGATAAGATGCGCGTCGCAGCCGACCTGTTCGAATAGGAGGCGGATATGGAAGGTGCGAACACGGCGCAATCGCTCGCTCAGCGCGCCGCATTGCATCACGGAAGCGACTTCGTAATAATGGCATGCATGGATAACCATCGGACAGAAGCGGGGCCGAGCGCTCTTTCCTTCGATGCGCATGTGCGCTACGGGCTTGCGTTTTCAGGCGGCTGCGATTCGTCGTATCTTCTTGCCGAGATGACGAGGGCGGGAGTCGACGTGAAGGCGTACATGGTCAAAACGGCATTCCAGGCGGCGTTCGAGGTCGATGATGCCCGCCGCGTCGTCGACGAGCTTGGCGCCGATTTCGAGTTGATAGAAGCCGACGTGCTGTCGCGCGATGAGATATGCTCGAATCCGTGGGATCGCTGCTACCGATGCAAGCGTTTCATCTTCGGCACCGTGCTTGACCGCATGGCGCGCGACGGTCGGACGGTGCTTGTCGACGGGACGAATGCGAGCGATGATCCCGCGCGCCGTCCAGGGTTCAGGGCGCTTGAGGAACTCGGCGTGATCTCCCCGCTTCGCGAAGCGGGTTTGACCAAAGACGACATCCGTGCCCGTTCGCGGACGATCGGGCTGTCAACCGCCGACAAGCCGAATTTTTCGTGCTATGCGACCAGGGTTTCCGAAGGCACGCGGATAACGCAGGACGAGCTCGATCGCGTAGCGCTGAAATTGGGACATCGAATGGATTCGGCAGGGCTTGGCGACACCGCAGATTCCCGCGAGAAAGAAGGGCGATAGCTCATGGAGCAAAAAGATTTGAGGCACCTGCTTGCGCAGGTTGCCGAAGGAAGCGTGTCGCCCGACGAGGCGGCTCATGCGCTTAAGGTTGCTCCGGTAACCGAGCTCGGATATGCCGCCGTCGACAATCATCGGGGCATACGGCAGGGCGTTTCCGAAGTCATTTACGGCGAGGGAAAGACGGCCGAGCAGATTGCGGGCATCTGCCAGGCGATGCTCGAAGCGGGCCAGGAGCGGATTCTTATCACGCGCCTCGACGAAGACAAGGCCGTTGCGGTGGCCGACCGCCTGCATTCCCAGGGCGACGATGCCCCCTCGCTCGACTACCGCGCGATCGCCCGAATAGGCATCGTGGGTGCGGCTCCCGAAGCGGATGGGAACGGGACCGTGGTCGTTGCGGCGGCGGGCACGAGCGATTTGTTCGTCGCGGAAGAGGCGGCGATCACGGCGGAGATGCTCGGCAACGATGTTGTGCGTCTCTACGACGTGGGCGTTGCAGGCATCCACCGTCTGCTTTCCCATGCCGACGAGATCGCCGATGCGAACGTCGTCGTGGCGGTTGCCGGCATGGAGGGCGCTCTTGCGAGCGTTGTCGGAGGCATGGCGTCGTGCCCGGTTATCGCCGTTCCGACAAGCGTCGGCTACGGTGCGAGCTTCGGGGGAGTGGCGGCGCTGCTCGCCATGCTCAACTCGTGCGCGAGCGGCGTGTCGGTGGTGAACATCGACAACGGCTTCGGTGCCGGGTACCAGGCGCATATGATCAATCACGTGAAAGCGGGCAAATAGATGGAACAGCTGCATTTCGACTTTACCAAAACAGCGCGCAGGCAGGCGATTCTCGACGAGCTGTTCGCGCTCTTGCCGTCCGATCGCAGGACCGTGATCGCGAAGCGCGCAACGCAGGCGGGCGTTCCCGATCGCCATCATCACGATCTGGGCGAGGTGCTTTCGACGATAGACGCGCTTGCGGTAAGCGAGCGCGTCAAGCGGGATATGCGCGCGATCTACCGGATCCTTGCCGAAGCCGAGGCAACGGCGCACGGTTGCGCCGTCGATGAGACCCATTTCCATGAGGTCGGCAATGGCGAAGCGATAGAGAACGTTCTCGGCATAGCGCTTGCGATCGAAGCGCTCGATCCCGATGAGATCACGGCGACTCCCGTGCAGGTAGGCAGTGGAACGGTGCGGTGCGCCCACGGGGAGCTTGCCATTCCCGCTCCTGCCACGGCGGCGATCATCGCGCGCGGCATTCCCGTGTGCGAGGAAAAGCTCGACGGAGAGCTTTGCACGCCCACTTCGGCGGCCGTGATCTGCCATTTCGTCGATCGGTTCGAGTAGGCGGGAAGCCCGCGATGCAATCTGCGGGGATTTTGTTTCCTTGGCGATTTGCTTTTCGTATGGATGCTTCTCAGGTATCATATGCAGCGAAAAAAAGTAACCCGCATATTACTTAATGCATGCATCGAACAGCGCGACCAGAGCGGCGCGCTGCTGGAAAGGAACCATTGTGGGAATGCAGATGCTTTCGCTGCTCGGTGTGAACTTCGACGGGCCGTACCTCGCAATCGACGATTTAGAGGCGGGGACGCGCACTGTTTTCGCCATCGAGGGGCAGACGTTTACGATCTCGAAGCATCCGGAGCGATATTGCGTGGGAGCCTACGACCTCATGACGCAGGAGCGCACGATGTGCGAAAACCGCCAAGAGCTTCCCTCGGATTACAAGGAAACGTCGTGTCCGGCGTGCGCCGATAAGACCGGCTTCAACCCCTCGTTCTACAACGGGGGAGGAATCTCCGCGCAGCAGCGCGCCTACAACGATACGCCGCACATCGTGTACCTGGCGTATTTTTCGCCTCGGCACCTGAAAGTCGGGATCACTTCCGCTGCGCGCGGCGAGCTCAGATTGCTCGAGCAGGGCGCCCGATCGGCGATGATCCTCAAAGAATGCGAGACCGCTTATGCCGCTCGCGAATGGGAGGCGAAGCTCTGCTCGATTCCCGGCATTTACGAAAGCCTGCGCGCAAGCGAAAAGTACCGGTTGCTCACCTCGGAGGCGCATGATCCCGCCGAGGCGGCGGCGCTCATGAGAAGGACGGTGCGGGAAACGTTTTCCATGGATCCGACGGAGCCGATCAACCTCGATCGCTACTACAGTCGCGATGCGTCGGTGCTCTCCTGCGCGATCAACGAGCCGGACAATCCTTCGGATGCGATGGTTGCAGGCACGTGCGTTGGCATGGTGGGCACGATTGCGCTTATGGAGCAACAAGGAAGGGTGTACGCCGTCTCGCTTAAAGATTACGTGGCGCATCGCATCGATTATCGGCCCGATGAGGTTCTTTACGAGTATTCAGCGCCTCCCGAGCAGGGCTCCCTTTTCTAAACTCCGTTCGCGCACCAGCATATATGTGCTGCCTGTGATGCCTTTATGACGCAAATGCAACGGCATTGGTATCATAATGGACAATTAGTACTAATTAGTGATAAATTAGCAGCAGAGCAAAAGGAAGGTATCGGAAGACACCGGAAGGCGGAATCGATGGAAGAGGCGAAACATCAGCACGGCGCGCCGATGCGGAACCTATCTGCCCGGCGCGAGCGGCTCGACGGCATGTTGGTCATCGCCTTGAGCAGAAGCTACGAGACTGCGCATCGGAAGAGCAAAAGGCTGGTTGCAGAATACGGGCTCACGTTCTCCCAATTCGAGGTTATGGAAGCCCTTCTGCACAAAGGTCCGCTTACCGTGAATGCGATTGTCGAGGCGGTCCTTTCAACGGGGGGAAACATCACGGTTGTGGTGCGAAACCTCGAAAAGCGAGGATACGTTCGGCGCTCGACGAATCCTGAAGACGGAAGATCGTTCATCGTCGATCTTACCGACGAAGGACGTGCGGTCATAGAAGAGCTGTTCCCGCGCCATATGGAGTTGCTCGACGAAGCGCTGGCGGCATTGAGCGATGGCGATATCGAAACGGTCGTAGGCTTGCTCAGAAAAGTCGGGCATGCAGACGACGAAAGGAAGGCACATCATGATTAAGGTGATAGATCATAACAAAATGGGCAAGAGCGAGCGCGGATGGCTGCACAGCTTGTTTCACTTCTCGTTTGCCGAGTACTACAATCCCAACAACATCCAATTCGGCGCACTGCGCGTAGTGAACGACGACGTGTTCGATCCCCAAGGCGGATTTCCGACCCATCCTCACAGCGACATGGAGATTATCAGCTACGTCGTAGACGGGGAACTGACGCACAAAGACAGCCTGGGCAATGGCCGCACGCTGACCAAGGGTCAGGTTCAGTACATGAGCGCAGGCAAGGGCATTCTTCACAGCGAATTCAACTATGCGGAAAAGCCCTCGCGCTTCTTGCAGATATGGATTCTTCCCGATGCAGCAGGATACGAGCCCGCATACGGCGATTACGATTTCAAGTGGGAGGATCGCGAGAATATCTGGCTCCAGATTGCCTCGGGGAAAAAGGGTTCCGCCCCAGTGAAGATCAACCAGGATATGAACGTTTCGGTTATCAGTCTCGATGCCGGGAAGGAAGCTGCGTATGAACTGCCGCCGGGCCGTCAGGCCTACCTCATCCAGATAGAGGGCCTGGGCTCGGTGAGCGGGCATGCGCTTCAGGAGCGAGATGCGGCCGAGATCACCGGAGAGAGCCAGATAGTTCTCTCCGCAACGAGGAACTCGCACTACATCCTGTTCGATATGAAACAGGAATAAGGGCCTCGCCGCTGCCGGCCCCCGAGTCGGCAGCGCGCCACGGCGGCGCAAGCTGGCTGCCCCAAGCCCAGTTTCGCACCGCCATGGCGCGCTCGAAGCGCGCGAGAAGCTTATCCGATCGGCGTCTCTGCTCTTTTGGGTTCTTACGTCACTGTTGCTATCCTCCTCTGTACGGGCGGGCATGGCGCCGATAACGAGGGCCTCGACCCCTATCCGGATCGAGGCCCTATTTCGTTTCCAAACCCTTTAGGAGCCAAATTCCCAGTTCAACGATATCACCGTAAAACGGTGATATTGGATGGGCGATGCCTTTCAGGCGATTGCGGTGATGCTGCGGCGCCTCGTTCTTCCCACAATCGAGCTATCCGAAACGTTTCGGATTTCAGGAGTCGTGCAGGGTGCTGGCATTCTGCACGAGCGGAAGAGATCGACTAGAGGGAGTTGTCAATGAGCAAAGAGGGAATGAGCCGTCGAGGATTCTTACGCGGTGCTGCGCTGACGGGAGCGGGCGTGCTGATGGCGGGCGCTGCGGTTGGTTGCAGCCCGAAGGCGGCAGAATCGGGAGCCGCAAATGCCGAGACGGTGTCGGGAGGCGGTGCTTCTCCCGCCCATCGCTGGCAAAGCGAAGCTGCGGCGGCGTGGCGCACGCCGATCGATCCGATTGCGGACGACCAGATCGCCGACGGCGGAACATTCGATGTCGTGGTCGTCGGCGGCGGCCAGTCGGGCACCTGGTGCGCGCGTTCTGCTTCGATGAACGGTGCAAGCGTTGCGGTGCTCGAAACCCAGTCAGAGGCTGACTTCCTGTACGTTGGCGGGGAGGTCGGCACGGTTAACTGCCAATGGGCGCTCGAGCACGGTGCAACGGAGATCGATAGGGAAGACTTCATGAATGAACTGTTCCGCCGCAATGCGGGACGCTCCAACCAGCGGTTGATCCGCGACTACGTATACCATTCGGGCGAATATCTCGACTGGGCGCTTGAAGACCTCGACGACCCCGACTGGCTTAACGATCCGGCGAACGTCCATGTTTTCAGCGCCGATCATTCCGAGAACATGGTAATGGATCCGTCTGGCTACAAATACTATCTTGGAACCGTCAACTTCAGGCCCGCCGCCGAAACAGGAGCTCCAACATGGAACTGGGGCGAAAAGGTTATGAAGCATCACAGGGACAAGGCGATCGAGGACGGAACCCAGTGGAACTGGGCATACAGGGCTTTGTACCTCGAGAAGGACGATTCGGGCAGGATAGCCGCCGTCATCGCCCAGAAGCTCGATGATGAGACCTACCATCGGTTCACGGCGAACAAAGGCGTTGTTTTGGCTGCCGGCGATTTTTCGGCCGATGAGGACATGCTGCGGGACATCAACGACGAGTACCGCCATCTTGCCGAGTCGTACGGCAGCATCGAAGCGGCGGCTGCGGGCTCGATGTTCGGCGTTCGCAACGGCGATGGCTTGAAGATGGGCGTGTGGGCAGGCGGCCATGTTGAAGTGGGTCCGCGTGCGGGAATGAATACGGGGCAGGTTGGAACCGGCGCTCCGTGGGGCCCCGGTTTTGTTATCTTGAACCAAAGCGGCAGGCGCTTTTGCGACGAATGCGCGGGAGGGGCCGAGGGGGCTGGCTACATGATTCCCCGTCAGCCAAGAGGATACGTCGTGTCCATTGCGGATGCGAATTGGCGCGAGGTCGTAGAGAAGATGCCTCCATGCCACGGCGGCATCGACCAGACAAACGGCGTTTCTTACAACAGCCTCGAGTCGAATGCGGCGAAAATCGATGCAGCGCAGCCGAGCAGCGAAGCTGACGAAAACGGGCTGTTCTGCGCAAACACGCTTGAAGAGCTTCTGGATGCGATCGGGATCTACGATGATGATCAGAAGGCGACGGCGTTGGCCGAACTCGAACGTTTCAACGGGTTCGCCGCAAACGGGAAAGATGAAGACTTCGCCATGGATCCCCGTATTCTCAAGGCGCTCGATACGCCGCCTTTCTACGCGACGGTGGCCGCGTCGGATGCGATCAGCATGGGGTTGTGCCAGACGGCTGGCTTGGATATCAGCTCCGAACACGAGGTTCTTGACGAAATGCTGGCGCCGATGCCCGGCCTCTATTCGATCGGCAATAACTCCGGCAACCGATACATTGTGAACTACGCGACGCCGCTTAGCGGTATGAGCCTGGGTTTTTGCCTAACCGAGGGCATGACGCTTGGAAAGAAGCTTGCCGAGGCCTGATGCCGCTGCAGCGCTTTGCAAGGTTGACGGAAATCGGCGGCGGGACGTTCTCGCCGCCGATCGTTTTACCTGTATAATGGCCGCATGAAACAGATAGCACGGAATATCGGATATTCCTTTATAGCGGCGTGGGTATACATTCTCTTTAACGGGGTGCTGCTTTTCCCAGCGATCGAGCCGACCGCGTTTGTATCGAGCACCCATATCGTCTCAAGCCTTTCAACGGGGCTGGCCGGTCTCGTTTTGGCGTTGCTGTCCGTGAAGCTCTTTTCTCTGGAGCGTCATCGGGAAATCGTTTACCTTGCCGGTATCGTCGGTGCGGCGGGGACGTGCTGCATCGCACTTGCGGGTTCTGGGTTTTTGGCGGCCGAGTGGATGTCGATCGGATATTTGCTTGTCGGCATCGGCATGGCTGGCTTGAAATGCGCGTGGCAGGAAAGACTGATCTGCCAAGGACGGCAGGCGACCGTGTTCAGCCTTGCGGTATTCACCTGTCTCGGCGCCGGGTTGTGCCTCGTCATCAGCGTGTTGCCTTTCGAAATCGCTTTGCCGATCGCTTCCGTTCTTCCCGTTCTTGCGGCTTTCTTTCTGCTGGTGAAGCCCGTGCAGCAAGAAGATGGAGCGCATGGTTCAAGGGGCGTCGAGTCGATGGGGTCCGATGACGCGCAGGTCATAACGATCGGTGATTCGTTTCTTCATGCGCCGGTGAGGCTGTTTGCTGTTATCGCCCTCATGTCGTTTGCCTACGGTTCGGTTCGAACTTTGGGGATTCTCGACGGCGCCCTCGTGCAGTTCGGCAATGATTTTCTGCTCTCAGTGGGTTGTCCGGTGATTGCCACCGTCTCCGCTACGCTCGTTGTTTTCTATGCCCGCAAATTCGATACGGCTGTCGTGTTCTATATCGCGCTGCCCATCATGGCGGCCGTGTCGTTGATTCCGCTTGCGGGCAATCCTGTGCTTGGAGCCGCAGCTCATGGAATCGCGTCGTTCGGATTCGAGCTGATTCTGACGCTTGCGCTGTTCCTTATCATGGACAGCGTTGCAGCCAAGAGAATCCACGCTTTGTTCGGAGTGGGTTTGTTGTGGTTCAGCCATATGATCGGTACAGCATTGGGCCAGATCGTGAGCGAATCGATTTCCGATCAGACGATGATAACCATCCTGACTCTGGTTCTGCTCCTTTTCGCGGCACTCGTCGTCATGGGAGGTGCGCCTCGTTTCACCATCGCGCCGTCTTCTTCGGGGGAGCGCGACCCCGACCGTTCCGGCTCTGCGGGAAGAGCCGGAGACGGGCGGCTGGGAAGCATCGCTCTTTTGGCCGAAAAATACGGATTGTCTGCTCGCGAAACCGAGATCCTCGAACTGTGGGGGACGGGGCATACGAGCGCTTTTATCGAAGAGAAGCTGTTCATCTCGAAGAACACGGTGAAGACGCACTTAAGTCATATTTATGCGAAGGTCGGAGTGTCGAGCAAAGAGGATCTTCTTCAGATGGTTGAAGGCCACGACGAGGATCGGTGAGCGCGCATCGCCGTCCCGTTGACTCGATGCCGCCGACGCGTTCGAATAGTGCGGATGCCGGCGTTTTCCCTGATCGCAGATTTCGAGACGTCGCGATACGCAGCGAATTTTTTCGCACGAAGCCTGTGCGCGCTTACGATTGCATCGGCTTTGCGGGGTATTCCATCATCTCGTCGATCGTGACGAACGTGTAGCCCTGCTCTTTCAAGTAGGGGATCGCCTCTCTGATTGCGGCGATCGTCTGCGAACGGTCGCCGCCTCCATCGTGGCAGAGGATCACGGCTCCGGGCCATGCACCCTCGATCTGCGCGGCGATCGAATCGGCACCGGGCAAGCGCCAATCGCTGCTGTCGATGTTCCACCCGATCTCTGCGGAGATGTAAGGCGCAAGGTTCTTCTGCACATCGGCGTTGAAGTTTCCGCCTGGTGTGCGGATGACCGTGCTCGGCTTTTCGCCGATGGCCGCTTCGATGGCATCGTAGCCTTTGGTAACCTCTTCGATCTGCTGCTCTGCCGACATGAGTCCGAGGTCGACGCCGTTTCCGTCGCCGCTTGCGTGATCGAACGTATGGGTGCATATCTGGTGGCCTTCTTCATGGGCGCGCTTGACGAGGGCCTTGCCGTTGTCGTCGATTCTATTGCCGACGGTGAAGAAGGTGGCTTTCACATCGTTTTCTGCGAGGATGTCGAGCACCTCTCCGGTGGAGTCGGGCCAGGGGCCGTCGTCGAACGTGAGGGCGACCACCTTGTCGTCGCCGGTATCGGGGTAGTATTGGCGGCAGACCGGATTTTGCGGTGCAATATCCTCGACGAAGGTCTTGCCCGAGATATCGCCGATCTTTGTGGTTTTGCTTCCGTCGACGCCCTTCCCCTCGATTACGTGCAAGGGGCCGTTTCCTTCCTGGATCACTTCGTAGGGAACCGTTTCGACGGTGTCTTGCGATGGTTCGACCGCGTTTGCCCCATCGGCGACGATTACCACGTCGCCTGCTTTCAAATTCGTTTTGGGGTCGTTGGTCTTCTTGCTGTTGACGTAGGCGGTGAACGCCTCGCCCTTGCCCGCTTCAAGGACCTCGCCGTCAACGGCGACGAAATCGCCGGTTTTCGGAGAGGCGTAGCCCGCCTCGATGATCGCGGCGATATCCTTGCTTCCGCCCAGCTCGAGCTGCTCTCCGTTGACGATCACCGAGATGGGTCTGCTCTGAACGAAGATGACGATTCCGATTACGATGCAGGCAAGAACGGCGATGCCGATAAGGGCGGGCTTCACGGGAAGCGATGTGCTGCGGTTGGCCTTTTTGAGATACCGATCGTCGTTGGCATAGCGGGCGTTCGCGCGCGGCGCATGCTGCTGGCGCGTCGGCCCCGGCTGGCGCTCGTTTCGTCCGGTGACGCCTGAATGGGCAGGACGGGAAGCCCGATCGGCCTGAACGCGCTTTCTGTATGCATCGGCATCTCTGCCGTAAGGCGTTGCTTCGGGTTGGGGGCGGTATGATCCTGTTTGCCGTGACGCGTGGGCCGAGCGGTCGGCAGCGCTGCCGCTTCTTCGCTCGGGGCGTCCGTCAACGGTGAACCGGGCTGTAGCGGGGGAGCGATACTCCTGCCCGCGCCCTGATGGGGCGTGGCCTTGGGGGCGATTCTGCGGCGTTTCTGGCATCGTTCGGCTCGATCCTGACGAACAGCTCGGCGAGCTTTTCTTTTCCTGCAATAAGTATAGACGATGGTTTCGCATGCATCCACATCAGCCATTCTACCTGAAAATTGTATGAAGGTCGCGAGGGGAACAACGAACCGTTTATACTTGTTGCTTCGAATGAGAAAGGAACCGGTATGGGGTTACAGCTTACGGTCGCGCGTGGAATAAGCGCTTTGAGCACCTGGGGGCTCAAAAACGTGTTCAGGCGACCGGCGGCGAACTTTCCGGGAAAGATCGCTCTCTACGTCGATCCCCATCTTATTGCAGATCTGTCGGGGAAGCTCGGCGAAGGCTCGATCGTCGTCGTTGGAACGAATGGGAAAACGACCGTCACCAATCTGATTGCCGACGCTCTTGAGGCAGCGGGCATGTCGGTGATCTGCAACCGCACGGGCGCCAATCTCGATAGTGGCGTGGCGACGGCGCTGCTGCACGGAAAGCGATCCGATTGGGGCGTTTTCGAGAGCGATGAGCTGTGGCTCGCCAAGGTGCTTCCGCAGCTTCAGGCGAATTACCTGGTGCTTCTGAACCTTTTCCGCGATCAGCTTGATCGCGTTGGCGAAATCGACCGCATTCAAGACAGCATCGTTCAAACGCTGGGCAAATCTCCGAACACCGTGCTCGTGTACAACGCCGACGACCCGTTGTGCGAGGCTATAGCCTTGCAAGCGGCCGCCTTACCGGGGCGCGAGGCAACCGAGCAGATTTCGTTCGGGCTCGTCGAGGACATGGGCCTTCCCCAAAACACCGTCGCCGACGCGCAGATGTGCCAGCAGTGCTCGTCGATGCTCGAATACGGCTATCGGCAATACGGGCAGCTGGGGGCGTATCGGTGCCCTGCCTGCGGATTCGAGCGTCCTGCGCTCGACTATGCGGCAGACGATATCGAGCTGGACGCCGACCGCTTGTCGTTTCGCTTGCGCGGGCCGCTCCTTTCGGGGCCTGGCTTCGCGTCCGAATCAGCCCGTGTATCGGCATCGCGGCAATCCGAATCGGCGCTTGGCGCCCGATCGGACTCTTCGAGCCAGCAGCCATCCGAAGCGGCGTGCGCACGCGAGCGCATAGTGCATGCTCCGCTGAGCGGCGCATACATGGTGTACAACCTTGCGGCGGTTGCGGTGGCAGCCGGGCTTGCCGGCTGTTCCGGCGAAGCGCTTCAACGGGCGATCGATGCGTTCGACCCGCAGAACGGAAGGCTCGAAAGGCTTGGGGCGGGCGGGCGGCCCATCCTTTTGAATCTGGCGAAGAACCCAACCGGCTTCAATCAGAACCTGCGAATCATCGCTCAGGACGAAGGTCCCCGCGCGGTGGCGTTCTTCGTGAACGACAAGGAAGGCGACGGAAGGGACGTCTCGTGGATTTGGGATATCGACTTCGAAGAGCTCGCCGATGCCGATGATCTTGTCGTCTTCGCAGGCGGCATCCGTAAAAACGATTTGCAGGTGCGCCTCAAATACGCGGGAATCGAATCGGAGCTGATTGACGGCCCTGCCGACATGCTCGATCGCACGAAGGGGCTTTCCCGCGAATACAGCTACTATCTGATTGCAAACTATACGGCCCTGCCCGTCGTGCGCGGCGAACTCATGCGCATGATCGAGCAGGATGGCGGCACCGAAGAGAGGAAGGCGTGAGACCGTGGACGCTTTGAGGATCGCGCACCTGTTCCCCGATTTGCTCAATCTGTACGGCGACGGCGGCAACGTGAAGTGCCTGGCAAAGCGTGCCGAGTGGCGGGGTCTGCCCGTCGAGGTCGTCTCGGTCAATCACGGTGAAGAAATCGACTTGGCGACGATCGATATCGTTTTCCTTGGCGGCGGGCCCGATCGCGAACAGCGGCTCGCTTCCAAGCAGCTGCTGCGCATGCGCGATGCGCTCAAACAATACGTCGAAGCAGATGGCGTTTTGCTTGCCATCTGCGGCGGCTACCAGATTCTCGGCAACGAATGGCTTCTCGGCGATGAGAGCGTCGAGGGATTGGGCATCGTCGACATGGTTACGAAACGCGTCGAAGCCGGTCCCGATCGTCTCATCGACAACATCGTGTTGCGCTCGCCGTTGGCTGACCGGCCTGTGGTGGGCTACGAGAACCATGCGGGCAGAACGTTTCTCGGGCAGGGCCTCGCGCCGTTCGGCACGGTTGTCTCCCCGATGGGCCACGGCAACAACGATGCCGACAAGGTCGATGGCGTGCGGTACCGCAATGTCGTGGGCACGTATCTTCACGGCCCTCTGCTGGGCAAGAACCCCGAGGTTGCCGATTGGCTGATCGGCCGGGCGTTCGAAACGAGGGCATCTTGCACGGGGGCGCCCATCGAGCCGCTCGGTGCGCTTGACGATTCGGTGGAGATTGCAGCGAACGAATACATGGCTAAAAGGCTGGGCACGCGATAGGAAACGGCTCGGTTACGGGTTCTGCGCAGGGGTGGATGTTGTGCGCATTTCATGTACCGCTAATGCTTCTGTAAAAGAAGCATTAGATCTTCTCCCAAGCGTGCATCGTTTCTCGTACCTGCTGATGAAAGCCTTGTTTGCAGCAATGTAAACCGCGGTTTCGGTGAAATCATCCTATGGCGTTTTCCTAAAAACGGGCAATTCGTCTTGCGTTGAAAGCGAAGTGTCGGGCACAATGTTTGGCATGATGGATAGAAAAAGCAACGCACGGCGCCGAAGCGCCCCCGTTGATGCTGATCGTCAAAGGAAGGCCCGCCGCGGTGCAAGCGACGGACCGTCCCGCTACGATAGTTTCGACCCCTCTGCTTACGGAAGGCAGCCTTCCTACAGCCACTATTCCCGCACACCCGAAACCGGAGACGGCGACGCAGGCTCTGCCGAAAGCGGTTACAGCCGCCGCGTCTCCCAAGCCGAATATACCCGCCAGCGCAAGAAGCGCAAGCGCCGCAAGATAGTTGCCGTGGTGGCAGCGGTCGTTCTCGTAGTATGCCTGGGGGGAGCGGGCGTTGCGTTCGCCTACCTCCATACGGTGTCCGCGAATCTGAGCGATGGCATCGATGGAGACCTGCGCGCTCAGCTTGTGGAGACCGATCTCGCGAACGAGCCGTTCTACATGTTGCTCATGGGGACCGACGGTTCGGCCGAGCGCGAAGCGTCGGACGAATACGCAAACGATCCAACCCGCTCCGATAGCATCATCCTTGCGCGCATCGACGCGCCCAACCATAAGGTCACCCTCGTTTCGATCCACCGCGATACGCTCATCGACATGGGGGAGTACGGCCAAAACAAGCTCAATGCCGCTTACGCCATCGGCGGGCCGGCCATGGCGGTCGAGACCGTCTCGAAGCTTGCAGGGGTTCCCATCTCCCACTATGCCGAAATCAACTTCGATGGCTTCCGCGATATCGTGAACGCGCTGGGCGGCGTTGAGGTCGAGGTGCCCATGGAGATCGACGACTACGATGCGGGCGGCCATCTGGACCAGGGCCTGCAAACCCTGAACGGCGATCAGGCGCTGATTCTGTGCCGCGCGCGGCACGCCTACGACGATTACGGCGACGGCGATTCGTACAGGGCGGCCAACCAGCGCCTTGTGCTTGGCGCCATCGCGAAGAAGATCCTTGCATCCGATATCGGCACCATGGCCGATACCGTGAGCGCGCTTTCCGAGTACGTGACCACCGACCTCAGCGTATTCGACATCATCGGACTTGCGCAGGCCATGCAGGGCCTCGATCCTTCGACCGATCTCTATTCCGCAATGGAGCCGACGACTTCGGCCTACGTGGATGGCGGTTGGTACGAGTACACGAACATGACGGCGTGGAAGGAAATGATGAGCCGTGTGGATCAGGGCCTTCCTCCGACGACCGAAGATGTGGTCGATGAGCTGTCGGGAACGGTGCTCGCCAGCACGGGCAGCGGGGATACGGGTGCGACCGGCTCGACGGATGGGCAGACCATCACGGAGCCGAAGACCGGCTTCGTGGCCATCAGGAACGGCAACGGCATCGAGGGAGCCGCAAACGAGGCGGCCGAAAAGCTCGAAGATGTCGGCTATACGATAGAAACGGGCAACGCCGACGGCTTCGACTACTCGCAGACCATCGTCATCTACAACTACGCGAACCAGGCTAACGAGGCCAAAGAAATCGCCACGACCATCGGTGTCGGCAAGGCGCAGCTCAACGACGGGACGTATTCGTTCTCAGGCGATTTCCTCGTTGTTTTGGGCGCTGACTGGGGGTAACCGTTCGAGCATAGCGGCCTCACCCGCCTTCCTCACCTGTTCTAGATGAGAGAAATCCCGGGCAATCGACCTATAGTAGCGATCGCATTCTAGGTCGTTCTCAAGGAGGTCCGCCGTGGGGGAAGCAAAGCGGGGCGGCAAGTTTTTTGCCCGTGGATGGTTTATGGTGCTGGTCGTTTTCATCACGGTTATCGTGACGCAAGGGTTCAGCCTTTATTCGTTCAGCATGATCAAGGTTCCCTTGACCGAGATGCTCGGAGCCGATCCGACGCAGGTGGCCATGGGCTTTTCCATGTATGTGCTCGTCGTGGGGTTCGCAAGCCTGATCGTCGGCGACATCATCGACAAGATCGGTCTCAAGCGGACGCTTATCCTTTCGGCCGTCATCTATTCGAGCGGTTACTTCATCATCGGCACGCTCGATTCGCTGTGGATGCTTTACGTCGCGTATTTCATCATGGGCTTCGGGAACGCCCTCGGCGGCATGGTTATCGATTCGGGCATACCTTCGAACTGGTTCGTGAAAAGCCGTGGGCTTGCCGTGGGCATCATCATGAGCGCGATGTTCCCCGGTTCTCTTGTGGCGACCAACCTCGTGTCCTTCTTCGCGTCGAGCGGCAATTGGCAGATGGCGTGCATCGTCATGGGCGTGCTCTCGTTCGTGGTTCTGTTCGTTTCGGCGTTTATCCTCAAATGGCGCCCGCAGGATGTGGGGCTTCTTCCCGACGGCATGACCGAGGAAGAAGCGGCGCAGACCGCCGACCAGGCGGCTGCGGCGAAGCTGATCGGCCTCAACCGCAAGCAGGCGTTCCGCACGGGAACGTTCTGGCTGCTGTTCGCCGCCTTCGCGCTCATCGGCATCGGAGAGCAGGGGCCGTTCCAGAATATGCCGACGTACCTCATGGCCAACGGGCTCGATCTTGCGGCGGCGGGCTCGTTTATGTCGTTCCTTGCATTTGCAGGCGTGTGCGGCAAGCTTACCTCGGGTGTCGTCGTCGATAAGATCGGACCGCGGCTCGCCTACCCCTTCATCAACTTCCTTGCCGCAGCGGGGCTCGTGATCATACTCGTGGGCGGCGGCAACATGGTTGCGCTTTACGTGGGCGGGTTCTGCTTCGGTGCGGCGCTCAGCTCTTCGACCGTGTGCTTTTCGACGGCCACGGCAAAGTACCTCGGACCGAAATTTTACGCGCAGCTCTACGGGATCATCTACATGGGCAAGCCCGTTATGGATGCGGTGGGCGTTCCTCTGGTTGCCAACGTATCGGAAAGCGCCCTGGGCTGGACGGGGGCGTTCGCCATCGCGATCTTCTTCATCGTCGCATCGGCCGTTTGCATGCTGCTGGCCAAGAAGAACAAGCAGCTGGTGGCTATGGAGAGGGAAGCGACGAGGCAGCTTGTCGAAGACAGGGAGGAGACGCGCGAGCCTGCTTCCCTCACGTGAGCAGGAGCTTGCCGGCAGCCTCTACGAGGCCTTTCCGGTTGCTGACGCCGAGTTTGGCGTAGATGCTGCTTCGATGGGTGTGCGCGGTGTTTTCGGATATGCCGAGCGATCGGGCGACTTCCTTGTTGCTGTAGCCTGCGACGAGAAGCTTGCATACATCGGATTCCCTTTCGGTGAGAGGGGAAACCGCTTTGGCCGACAGCCATTGCGGATCGGGGGCTTGCGCGTTTCGTACGCGGTCGGCGATGGTTCGCGCGAGTTCGCGCTCCTGCTCGGGCAGAGCGCTGCTCTTTGGAAAGCGTTCAAGCAAAGGAATGATCGGGGATCCCTCGTCGAGAAACGGTTGAATGATGCGTTCTTCCGAAGCGAGTTCGAGTGCGGTGCGCATGGACGCGAGCGCGCTGTCTTTGCGCCCCGATGCTCCGAGGATCATGGCCCGGTAGACAAGTGCGGAAAGAAGCGTTCCGTTTTTTCGGGTTTCGGAGGAGTCGGCTATCAGGCTGTTCAGATCGGCGAGAGCCTCATCGGTTTTTCCGTACGCATGCTTGACCCGCGCTCGCGCGAGCACCACAAGGTCTGCAAGGGTGCCGTCTTCGTCGTCTGCGGAAACATCGCAGTCGATCATCCACCGGTAAGCGGAGGCCTTCTGCCCCGCATCGAGCTGAATGCGGGCGAGGTATGCGCTGGCAACGAGCACGGAACGCTTCGCCTGCTTTTCTCCGCCGGAGCCGATCGCCTCATGCAAAGTCGCCTGGCTGGCGGTGTACTCGCCGCGCGATCTTTGAACCAGGGCGAGCGCGATAGCTGCATCGATGTAGAATTCGGTCCCTTTGCTGCGCGAAAGGATGCGCCTGCTCTCGTCGAGTACCTCGACGGCGCGGTCGAAATCGCCGCGCTTGTAGAAGATCATGCCGATGATCACGTTGCCGAGCTGCGTTAAGATGTTTTGCTTGGTGTCGAAGGCGCCCCGGTGGGACGCCGCTTTCAGCCCGACCTCTTCGGCAAGCGCAAGGGCGCCGATGTCGATGTAGTGCCGTGCGAGAAAGTAAAGGTTGATCAAGTACGACGTGACGTTGCCGGCGCTCTTTGCAACCGTCACGCATTCCCGCAGTATGGATATGGCTTCGCCGGGGTTTTTCGCACGCGCTGCCGAGGCCCCTGCAGCGGTGTATACCCAGCTCCTGAGAAACCGATCGTCGCCGATGCCCTCTTTCGGCAGCTTGTCGATGATGCTTTTTCCCTCGACCACTTTGCCGCTCTGTCCGGCGCAGGTCGCTTTCAGGGCAAGGCATTCAGCGCGGAGCCGATCGCGGTCCGAATCGCGGTAGGCCGACCCGTTGACGGACAGCAGTCGTTCGGCAACGTGCACGTAATAGAGCGCCTCCTGCGGGCTGTCCGAGCCGATCAGCGCAAAAGCTTGCGCGAGATTGATGCGGGGACTCGAGCTGAAATGAGACCTCGGCAGGTTTTGCAGCGCCTTTGACAGGAGCTTGAATCTGCTCTGGTTCGCGAATGCCATGTAATTCTTCTCGATAAGCCAGGCGACGCGATCCCATTCTTTCGATGCGCAGGCGTGAGCAAGCGCGTCGCCTGGCATGTTGTACCGTTCGAACCAGTTGCTCGCGCGGGCATGGAACCGCTTCTGTTCGGATAGATCGCATCGGGAAAAGGCTTTTCTAAGGGCTTCCGCCCAGGGGGATCGATAGGCGAACCAGCCGTTGCCGCGCGCAAGGGGCTCGAGAACGAGGTTCTCTCTCTGCAGCGCTTCGATTACGGTTTCGCTGTCGGAGCGCTCGAGCACGTAGTCGCACAGCGGCGCGCACATCTTGCGCAAAAACGATGTGCTGACAAGGAAATCCCTGCTCGGCGAAGGCAGCGCTGCAAGCAGGTCGTCTACCAGGAACGCGACCGGAGAGCTGTGGAAGGCGCTGGGATCGGGCAGGATGCCGATCGGGTTTTCGTGGGCTTTGAGAGCTGCCGATGCAAGCCGAACGCCGGCAGGCCATCCGTTGACGGTCTCGTAGAGGCGCTCGAACTCGTCTCTGAACCCGGGCGAGTTTTTCTCCTGATCGCTCGGAGAAAAAAGAAGCTCGGCCTCGTCTTTGTCGAATCGCAGGTCGTTGTGGTCGATCGCGAGGATTTGGCCGCGTGCGATAAGCGATTCGGTGGAGAGGGGCGGGATGGTTCTGCTGCTGATCGCAATGCGCAGGCTGCGAGGCGCGTTGCGCAGGAAGTACTTGAACGAAGCGTGTATCTCGGGGTTGTCGATGACGTGATAGTCATCGATGATCAGCACCCATGAGGCCTCGTTCGCTTTGCGATGTGCGGCTGCGAGGCCGTTTATTATCGCATCGACGAAGTAGTCGTCACCCTTGTCGGCGTTCGAAGAGAGCGCATTTGCCGTAAGGCTCCTGAAGCCGGGGGCGAAAGGTTCGAGGGCGGCAACGAGATAGTTCCAGAAGCGGGCGGGGTCGTTGTCTATCTCGTCGAGGGTCAGCCAGGATACGCTCGGTTGGCCGGCTTGCGATTCGATGATTGATTTCCACGATGAAAGCAGCGTTGTTTTCCCGAATCCGCTCGGAGCGATCGCCATGATGGCCTTTTTGTCCGCGTAATCGGACAATCGCTCGATCAGGGAGGTGCGAGCAACCAGGTCGCTCGGAACCGGTGGAGCCTCGAATTTGGTTGCAGCCAATGTGCGACCGTCGATGATGGTTGTATTCGCGCAGCCCATGGCGGCCTTCTCCCTGCTTTCAAGAAAACAGCACGCTCGTTTCGTATGGGAACCATACTACCACGATCGCCTGTCGGGTGAATGCAGCGAAGGGCTTGCCCGGCGGAGGCCGCGAGGGCAAACGGAAAGCTCCGGCGCAACCCGATCGGCGATCGGCGCCGGAGCTTCGAGGGAGAGCCGAAGCCTCAGATATCGGCTTCGGCTCTTGCGTTTTCGGATTGCGATCCGAAGCGTGCCAGCGGGCTTTACGCCTGGGTGGTCGCTTCGATGTCCTTTCCGGCGGCGTTCATGCCGGCAAGGCGTCCGAAGGAAAGCGCGGTGCCGAGCGAGATGCCCGCAACGGTGACGGGATACTCGACGAGGTAGCGGCCGCCCTGGACGTTGCCGGTTGCGTAGAGGCCCTCGATCGGCTCGCCCGCGTCGTTGAGGGGCTGGAGCTTCTTGTTGACTTCGAGGCCGCCCATGAGCACGAGCATGCCGGCGCTGCCAAACGGATACGCGAAAAACGGCGGCTCGGATATGGGGAACAGGCGACGGGGATCCTTGCCGAAATCGCTGTCATGGCCTGCGGCGCACATCTCGTTGTAGCGGTCGATGGAGGCTTGCACCGTTGCAACGTCGAGGCCCATCTGGCTTGCCAGGTCTTCGATCGTATCGGCCTTGATCAGCCCCTGGGTTCCTTCGACCATTTCCTTGGTGGTGTATCCCAGCCCGAAGCCCGCGAGCACGGTCTGATACTGGTCGATCTGATCTTCGGGGATGAAGTGGTTCACGTAGCCGTGGCCGTCGGGCATGTGGGCGATCTCATCGGGCCACTTGCTGTCGAAGATCTGCCAGGAGCGCAGGTCTTCTTGCCCGGTGAGCGGGTTGGTGCCCACGGGAACGCGCGAAAGCTGATCGGCGATGTTCTGCCCCGGGATATCTTCGTTCATGAAGCGGTTGCCGTTGATGTCGAGTTGCAGGTAGCCGTCGACGCCGAGGGGGCCGCCCATGTGGTGCGTCATCGGAGCGTGGGGACCGAGCTCCATGTGGCTTCCGGCCCACAGACCCATCAGGTGACCGTCGCCGGTGTTGCCGATGGTGCCCGCGGCGTCCATCGTGGTGTAGAAGCTCACGAACTCGTTGGCCCAGGGAATGAAATAATCGCGCATATCCTGGTTGTTGCCCCAGTCGCCCGTGGCAAGCACGACGGATTTGGCGTTGATCTGCGTGTAGTTGCCATCCTTGTCGTGCACGTAGGCGCCGGTGACCTTGCCGTTGTCCACGATAAGCTGTTCTCCCCAGGTCGAGTAGATCAGCTCGGCGCCCAGCTCTTCGGCTTTCGCGGCTGCGGCGTCAAGCGTCCACTGCATGTTCGGGTTCGTGGTGATGGTGCCGTGGAAATAGGGATAGTACTCGGTCGTGTAGTCGTAGCCTTCGAGCGCGGGGAAGCACTTCGGGCGGATGTAGTTGGGCTTGTCGGTCTGCTGATCGGCTGCCGTGCTCGTGAGCACCTCGAAATCAGCTCCTTCGATGAGCCAGTCGAAGTCCTCGCCGGAGTGATCGTACCAGTAGCCGAGGAAATCGGGGGTCGGGCGATAGCACATGTCTTTCATGAGCTGGTTGACGATGACGTCTTTGCCTGCCCATTCGATGCCGAGGTCCTTCTGAATCTGCGAACCGACGACTCCGAAGTCGCCGGCCATGGAAACGGCGGAAAGCTCGGCGGCCTTCTCGACGGCGATGACTTTAGCGCCCTCTTCGGCGGCAGCCTTTGCGGCGGCGCAACCCGAGAGGCCGAGTCCGATGACGAGCACGTCGCAGTCTTTCGTTTCCTTGATGTCGGTCGGAACGCTCGGCGCCGACATGAAGTTCGGCGTGAAATCCGCCGGCTTGCCGGACGCGGCGCCGCCTTGCGCGGTTCCGTCAGCGGCAGCGTCGGTCTTGCCGGATTCGGCGTTCGATGCGGGGGCGCACCCTACGAGGCCTGCGGCACCGGCGGCAACGGCCGCGGTGGCGCCCAGTCCGAGAAACGCGCGTCGACTTAGTTTAGCGTTGTCCATAATTCTCCCTCCAGATACATTATGGGTCGTGGAAGCTCACTTTTTGGCTTCCGGATGAGGTGCACATTACGGATGTGCGAGTGCTTTTTCATCACTAGTTCGCTGGTGATTTTTCCGAAAAACGTTAAAACGCATCCCACCTGATTCTGGTGAGGCGATTAAAAATGAGCTTCTGAACTGGTAAAATGTAGGGTATCTCTAGATGATACCCGATAACTCGTTGACAGGTTGCAACGTGCGGAGGCGCGGCAAACCGATATACTATGCGGATGGGAGAAGGGAGCCGAATGGGATACGTGGTCGATATCGCCAGGAGCCTGCGTCTGCGCGACGTGGTTTTCTTCGGCGGGTATGCGCTCTATCTCGTTTTCAGTTTCATGGCGTTTCATTCGGCAACGGTGCTTTCTTCGGCTGGTTCGCTTGGATACGACGTTGGGGTTTTGTTCTCGATGGGTGCAATGGCGGCGCGCATCGTCGTGTATCTTGCATGCGCATTGCTCGCCCGTCGGTTCCTGCGTTTGTCGAGTGCGGTGTCCTCTCTGGTGACGATCGGCGTCGGAATCGTCGGCTTCATCGTGGCGGCGATGGTGTTTCAGTTCTCCTCCGCGGTTTCGGTCGACATGTTCGCCCCCTGGCTTCTTCTGGGCGGCGTGTTCCTTGGGGCGGGGGATGCTCTCATCACGCTCATGTGGGCGCGATTCTCTTCAACGCTGACGCTGCGTGCGGTGTATCTTTTTGTCGTGCTGTGCAATGCGGTGAGCTTGGTTTTCTACTTTGCGGTCACGTTCGTGCCCGCTCCCGTCGTCTTGCCCCTTGCGACGATTCTCTTCGTCGTTTCGGCTGCGTTCGCGAAAAAGTCGCTCGATGCGCGGCCGCCTGTAGAGGCCGAGTATTCGCGCCCGGTGTTCGGCGGCGCGATCAGGGGGCTCTGGCATCCCGTGCTCGGGACGGTCATCCTGTGTTTCATGAGCGGCCTTATGCTTCAAATTTCGGGGCAGAACGAAATTCCACTCGAATCGTTTCAGCAGACCTCTTTGTTTACCAGCGCCATTGCCGTGCTGTGCTTGCTGCTTCCCGCTCTGCTTATAAAAAAGCCGCTCAACGTCGGCAGGATCTACGCGTTCGCCCTGCCGCTCTCCGCAGCGGGCTTTCTGCTGCTGCCGCTTATATGGAATGCGGCGGGCGGTATCGTGAACGCGTTCGCTCAGCTGGGGGCTATGGTGGCGGGCATCATTCTCTGGTGCATGCTCGCCGATTCGGCCCACGATACCAAGCTCCCGTCGACGCTTTTGTTCGGCCTTGCCCTTGCGTGCACGAACATCGCACAGCTTGCCGGCACGATCGTCGGCTTCGTCAACGCCGAAACCCTCAAGCAAGGGGATCTCGTGCTGACCACCGTTGCACTCGTGTCGGTATATCTGTTGCTGATGGCCGCGCTGGTACTGTTCAAGGACAAGAAACTTGCCAGCAGGGAAGAGGATCCCGCGGTGCAGCTCACTCCCGAAGAGGCGCTCGCTTCTCGCTGCGATGAAATCGCCGCGGCGCATCAGTTTACGCCACGCGAAACCGAGATATTCAAGCTGCTTGCCCAGGGTTACACCATGCCGGTCATCTCCGAAAAGCTGTTCGTATCGGAGAACACGGTGAAATCCCATGTCAAGAGCATATATCAGAAGCTCGGCATCCATGTTCGCGCCGAGTTGATCGATTTGGTGAACCAGTCATGATCAGGATCACCGTTGTTGCGGTAGGAAAGCTCAAAGAGCGCTTCTGGGCCGATGCGTGCAGCGAATACCTCAAACGGCTGAAGGCGTATGCGAAGGTCGAGATTCGCGAGATCTCCGATATCGATCCTGCTAAGGCGGGGGGAGTGGACGCTTCCCGCGAGAGGGAAGGGGCGGCGATTCTTGTTGCGGTTCCCGAAGGGAGCCATGCGATTCTGCTCGCCATTGAGGGCAAAGAGCGCTCGAGCGAGGGTTTCGCCCGCCGATTGGATGATCTGGCGCTTTCGGGCAAAAGCGACATCGCGTTCATCATCGGCGGCTCCGATGGGGTGAGCGACGCCGTGCGAGCGCGCGCAAACGAGCAGATGTCGTTCGGCCCGATCACATTGCCTCATAACCTGGCCCGCGTGGTCTTGCTCGAGCAGGTGTATCGCGCCTTCAAGATATCGCGCGGGGAGCCGTATCATAAGTAGAGCACCTCGCGCCGCTTGCCGCGCGGGTGCGAATGCGGCGAGCGCGGGCGCGGACGTCGTGCGAGGGGCGCAGGCGCGCGACCGTGCGAGATGTTAAATAGCTACGGGCTTCCGTCGAAAAAACCATGCCAAAACTCACTTTTGTGCCAGGGATCGGGGTGCGATATTCCTCTTGAACCTATCTTCAAGATTCCTGCCGCACCTCTGGTCGGAGGCCAGAATGCACACTTTTCCCCGATCTGTTACGTTTGAGGCTTATCTTGCGGGTCTTTCCGTCGCGCTGTTTTTAGCGATCTGGGAAAACTTTCGTAGCTTAGCTGCGAAAGAAGCCCGAAGTTGCTTCTGGTTGCTTCGAGCGCAACAGATCGGGGAAAAGTGTGCATATTAAGGCCTTCCCTTTTTCTGTGATGGCTTGTTAGCGTTGCCCCCGCTGCTGCAGTATCGGCGGATCGAGGATCGGTCTCGGGCCGCTGGATGGAGCCGTGACCGGCATTGAGCTGCTGGGCAGGTGACGGCGCGGAGCTGGCCTGCCCAGCGGCTTGGGAGTTTGCGTCGGGCGGGGACGCGCTCCAGGGATCCGGTTTCGGAGTGCAGCCCCGCCCCGAAACCGGATGTGCGGTTTAGCCGAACAGGGCCTGGGCGATGGCGTACCCTTCGCCCTGCACGCCGATGCCGCAGCTTCCGAGGGTGGTCTCGCCGATGGCGTGGAGGCCTTCGATGCGGTTGCCGGCTTCGTCGAGCACCGTGTAGTCGGTGGTCGAATCGACGAGCAGGCCGCCCACTGTGATGTGCATGGCCCAGGTGCGCGGCGATGCGTAGAACGGCGGGTTCTCGATGGGGCTGTGCTCGGTGAAGTTCGTGCGCCCGAAATCGAGGTCTTCGCCTGTGCGGGCGTACTCGTTGTAGCGCTCGATCTCTTCGGTGAACGTTTGCGCGTCGACGCCCATGAGCCCCGCGAGTTCCTCAAGCGTGTCGGCGCGATAAAGCTGGCCCTGGTTGATAAGGTTCTCGACGTTGCGTCCGTAGCGGTTGACCTCGCCGTCGATCCAGCAAGTGTCTTTGTCGCTGATCATGAACATCATCTGATCGGGTTGGGCCATGATGTGCTCGGTCATCGTGAAGCGGTCGAGCACCTCGTTCATGAATCGCTTGCCTTCCTTGTTGATGATCGGGCAGTCGATATCGTCGCCGACGGTCGTCTCGTCGGTCGAGTTCTTGCAATCCGCGAAGGGGAAGGGCATCTGCGTGTCCATGGCAGCCGTTGTGCCGCCGACGGCGAGCGCCATCTTGATACCGTCTCCGGTATGGCCGAACGCGTTGGTGGTGGGGATGATTTGCTTAGGATCCCAATCCCAGCGCGTGTTGTACTCGCGCAGCATCTCGGGGCTGCCCGAGAATCCGCCGGTGGCGAGGATGACGCCTTTCTCTCCGGTAACGCGATAGGTGGTGCCGTCCGCTCCCTGGGCGACAACGCCGGTGATTGCGCCGTTTTCCGAAATCAGCTCTTGGGCGGGCGTGTTGAGGTAGATCTCGACGGGGTAGTCGTTCTCTTCGATCATGGAGGTGTAGAACTCGAAATAGCCCTGGCCGCAAGTGCCGTTGACCGATGATGTCCAGCGGGGCCACGAGTAACCGACGATGCCGACGAGCGGCTTGAACTGGAACCCGCTTTCTGCGAGCCAATCGTCGAGCTCGGCGATGTGCTGGCCGGAAATCAACATGTCGGCGTAGGCTCCTTCGCCTTGGATGGCGTACTGGAGAGCATGAAGTTCGACCGAGTCGAATACCTTGGTCGAGCCGGATGCCTTCCATGCTTCGATGTCGGCTTTGAGTTTTTCAAGATCGGCTGCGGGCATGATTTCGGCTGCAGCGGCAACGTTCGATTCGAGCTCGGCGGTGTAGTTGGCGGTCATTTCCTCGCGGAGATCTTCGGGGGCGTGCACGTATTCGAGGTATCCGCCGCTGACGAGCGCGTTGCCGCCGACATTGCAGCTTTTTTCGAGAACGATGACCTTCTTCGCGCCTAGCCGTGCCGCGTTTACGGCAGCAACTGTTCCGCTGGCACCCGCGCCGACGATGACGATGTCGGCCTCGAGCTCGACTACCTCGGTGGAGGGTGCGGGGGCCTCGTAGTTCGATTTCAGCTTGCTTGCGCTGCCGCCCGCCTGCTTGACGCAGTCTTCGCATGCCGCGATGATCGCGGTGCTCGTCAGTGTGGCTCCGGCGATAGCGTCGATGCCAAGCGACTGATGTTCGACGATGGCGGCCGGGATGGTTTCGAGCGCGGTGTCCGATATGTACTTGGTTTCTTCGTGGTCGACGACGGTGACGCTTTCGATGCTCGTTTCGGTGAAAGTCGTCTCTACGGTGATGGGCGCGAACTTGCCTTGGCCGACGCCCGTGTACGTACCCGCCTTGAACGTCCCGTTTTCGCCGCCTGCGGATGCACTCGGCGCGCAGCCCGACAGCCCGAACAGAGCGATGTTCACGCCTGCGATAGCCGCGCCTGCAACGAATCCGCGTCGCGTGATGCCGTGCGGCCTCGATGCTTTCGTGTTGGTGGTTTTCTCGTTCATCCTCATTTCGATCCTTTCCCTCGTGGTCTCGGATGCTGCCGAGTATGCCGCGCTGGCAGCATTTGCGAATCTCCCTCAGGCTCAAATTACGGGGTAACTTTGTAACCCGATTTGTAACCCGAGTGCGCTTTCGCTGGTCAAAGCTCTATTCGCTGAGTTGAGACAAAGGTGTCTCGCCGAGCGGTTCAGTTGCTATAATGAGCCGATGATCGAAGGGGGCACATATAACTTGGGTGCTGGGCGCTCGGGCGCAGGCGAATCCGCTTCGGCCGATGGCCCTCGGCTCGGCTTCGGCGCATGGTCGTTTTGCTTTTTCGGATTCGCGTTTGCCCGCGCGTGGCTGGAGATCGTCACCTATCGCTCGACGTTTCTGTTCCCCTACGATGCCTGGGTTGGCGAGGACCTGTTCACTGCGGCCATGGTGATTGCGTTCATTCCCTTTGCGCTGTTCGCTCGGAAGTTCGCGCCGTTGTACAGCAAGCGCCATGCGGCGACGACCTGCACGGTTTCGATGATCGTCTCGGGTCTTGCTTTCATGGCGGCGAGCATCTTCCCGCAAGCCGCTGTGCCTCTGGGCCTGCTCGCCGTCGTCGGGGGAGGCGTCGGCTCGGCACTCTCGATCCTTTTATGGGCCGAGCTTCATAGCTGCTTCGAGCCGCTGCGGGTCGTTCTCTACATCGCGGGCGCGTTTCTGCTGGGCAGTTTCATCGCATGGGTGCTGCTCGACCTTGATCTCGTGAGGCTGGCGATCGTGCTTGCGCTGCTTCCTGTGCTGTCGCAGGTGACGCTGCGGGCCTCGTTCAGTCTCGTTCCGAAAGCCGATCTGCCGAAAAATACGTGGGGCAAGCTCCATTTTCCCTGGCGCCTGCTCGTAGTTTTGGGCATCTACCAGTTCGTGTACGGCGCGAAGAGCGAATCGAGCATGCCTTCTGGCGAGCTGTTCTTGCTGGGGACCATAGCCGTATCGCTCATCGTTCTCGTCATCGCGCGGCTCGTGTCGAAACGGTTCGACTTCACGCTTTTGTATCGCACGCCGTTCGTGCTCATGATGTGCGGGCTTGTGATGACGTTTCTCTCTTTTTCGGGAACGAATTCTGTGGCGGGGTTTTTCATCGCCGCCGGTTATTCGCTTATGTTTTTGGTGCTGACCATCCTTTTGTGCGACCTGTCTCATACCTACGGGGTTTCGGTGCTTGTGCTCTGCGGCATACAAAACGTTACGTTAATCGCCATCCCTGCAGGCCATATGGTTTCGCGTATGTTCATGGGGGAGCGTGCGATGGTTGCCGTCGATTCGACGGCGGTCACGGCGGTGCTTACGATTCTCGTGGTGATCGCAACGGTTGCGCTCTTTTCGGAGAAGGGCGGTTTCGGTTCGTGGGGTGCGGCATTCTTCGGTGCGGGCGATATTGCCGAAGAGGATGCGCGGGCGAAGCTGCTTGCGCGCTGCCGCGAGATTGCCGAGACGTTCGGGCTGAGCCCGCGCGAGGCCGAAGTGCTCGAGATGATCGCAGTCGGGAAGAACTCGGCGGTGATCGAGCGGGAGCTCTGCATAGCGAATGGAACGCTCAAATCGCATACGCGCCGCATCTACCAGAAGCTCGGCGTGCACAGCCGCGAAGAGCTGCGTAATTTGCTTTCGGCGTAAAACGGCTCGCACAGACGGCGAGGGCTTTGTCGTCTGCGCGAGCAGATTTTGAAGGCGTGGGACGGGCGCCGTTAGTAGATTCCGAAAATTCCTCCCATCGCATACGACCAAGCCACTGCGATAGCAACGAATGCAATGGAGGTGATCCAGCCTGCTTTGGCGGTATCCGAAAACTTATACCATCCGGTATCGAACGTCATGTTCAGCGCCGGGCAAAGCGGTACCAGGTAACTTCCTGCGATCAGACATACGATCAGGAAGGTAGGAAGGAACGGCGGTATTCCTACCACGGTTGCGTAGGTTATCATGGGAGGTAGGAAGATCGCCACCCATGAAGGCGATGTCGGGCAGAAGGTGTGCAGCAGATAGAGGAACGCCCCGATGATGAGCAGTGCGGCGAACACGGGCATGGCAGTGATCCCCGATTGCAGAAACAGCGTTGCGATGAAGTCGGCAGCGCCTGTCGATGCGATGGCTGCCCCGATGCTCAATACGCCGCCGAAGAACATGAACAGATTCCATGAGGTTGCCCGTTCAAACTCTGACCAGGTGACGATGTTGATTCCCGGGAAGAACAAAAGCAGCATGCCAGCGAGGGCGACGGTAGTCGCGTTGAACAGCGGTATCCAGTTGCCAAGAATCCACAGGGTCGGCAAGATGACGAGCAAAGCGAGGCACTTCTTGTCGAGTGCGTCCATCGGTCCCGTTTCGAATTTGGAACCCAGTACCTTCTGGACCGCTTCCTCTGTGATGGGTTCGGGAGGAAATGCTTTTATCAGGGCGAGCCAAGCGATGGGAAGAATCGCAGCGCAGATAGGTACGCCGTAACTCATCCAAGACAAGAAATTGATTTGCAGCCCCGTTGCTTGGGTGTATATACCTGCCGCCAGCACATTCAGGCTGTGTCCGATGGGCGTGGTGAATCCGCCGAAAAGCGCCCCGAATGAAACGCCCAGCAAAAGGCATCGCCCCAGATTCGACGACCCCTTCTTTGCGCCTAGGGTGTCGAGCAGCGGGAGCGCGAAGCTCATCATCAGGGCAACTGCGCCGGTGTCGGTCATGAATGACGAGATGGCTGCAGCGGCTACCATAAGCATCAAGACGAGCTTCTTCGAATTCCCTTTTGCCAAGGCGATGAATCGTTTGGTCAACCTCAGGCCCAAGGTGCTTTTCTGCATAAGAAGCGTCATGCAGAAAACGCCGAGGACGAACCATGTCGTCGTGGTGATAAAACCCGAGAACGCATCGCCGAACGAGGGAACGACCCCTAAAACCAACAGTAGAAAACAGGCGAGAACCCCCGTCATGCCTGTAGACATGCTGCCGCAAAACCACATGAATATCGCGCCGGCTAGGATTGCCAGAGCCAAGATGCCTTCGTGGCTGAGCATGTCGCTGCCAGGAATCATCGCTCCCGCAACGACGCAAACGAACATAGCGACGAAACCGAACACCTGCTTTGCATGCATTGTGACCCCACTCATGCACTACCCCCTTAACCTACTCGGTTATTTCGTCCCAGGGGGCTTCCTCTGTACGGGAAGTCCCCTGGGACGCTTCAGAAAGAGATGCGTCTGCCGGTTGCTCCTTATGCTCCGGGAGCTTTGGGTGCCCTGGGCGCCCCAGGTGCTTTGGGTGCCCCAGGGGCACCGGGAGCGTTAGGCGCGCCTGGTGCCCCTGGCATTGCGGGTTCGGTAGGCAGCGCGGTTCCGCATTGCGAGCAAACTACGTCGGTTGCGTTCGCAACGGCTCCGCATAGCGGACAAGTTTTGTCTGCGCTTAAGGATGCGGGTCTGAAACACATGGGAAATCCTTTCGTTCAAAAGAAGCCGGATGCATCGATTGGGAAACCCAAGACTCTATTCCTTCGTCTTGAGGGCGTACAGAACCTGTTTCGGTTTTGCTGCAAGGTCTTTTGCCAGCTCTTCGACATTGCCGATCTTCAAGACGTTTGCTTGACAGTGGTGTACGCACATGGGCGCGCCGTCGTGTGCAGCCGTGCCCTTTTCGCACAGGTCGCATACGTCGGTGAATACCGGAAGGTAGGTGTCTTGCCATACATCCTCGGTTATTTCCCAGGCTCCCTCGTGGTGGACTACGACGCCTGCTCGGTTATTGGGCAGGTCATGGGATACGGCGCATGCGATTTCGCAGGTGTGGCATCCCGTGCAGAACTCGTAATCGATCAAAATTCCCTGTACCATTGCTTACTCCTCAACCTTGTCGATCGTGACCAGCATGTTTTTGTAATCGCAGCCGAATCCAGCTTTGCCCTGATCGAACTGGAACAGGGTGTTGCAGTTGTACTCGAGCGCTCCGAACAGACCGTCTTCTTCGGAGCGCCCTTCGCTTTCGGGGAACCACCAGCCATGATCGGTGCTGGCGATTCCGGGAGCCATGGTCTGATCGATGACCACCTTGCGCTTGCACGATCCGAACTGGTTGCGCAGAACGACCCATTCGCCGTCTGCGAGGTCGAATTTCTCGGCGATATCGGTGGGGACGAGTACCGTAGGATCGGGATGCAACGCGCGCATGCGTGGAATCTGCCGATGTTCGCTGTGGAAGAGGCTCCAGTTGCGCGATCCGGTGGTCAATACGACAGGAAACTGCTCGTATTCTTCGGGCGTGCGGTAGGGGCTATGGGTGGGCTCTTCGTAAACCGGCAGCGGATCGAGTCCGTAGCCGTTGTACAGCGTGCACCACAGTTCGATTCGTCCAGTACGGGTGTTGAACCCTACCTGCCCATCGGGGCGTAGCTTTCCCGTCTTGTACTTATGGTACTCGAAAGGCAGGTAGACGGGCGCTTGTTCGCGGACTTCTTCGAATCTCATGCCGGTTTCCGCGAAGATGCTCGAGAACATATCTTCCTCATTGTCCCACGGATACGCTTCGGGATTGAACCGCTTGCCCAGCTCGCGGTTCACCTGCATATCGCTGCGTACATCGATGCCCTCGTTGCGGCGGTCGACTGCGCGATTGATCGTCTCGGCGCGCTGTACGCCGTCGCCGATTCGTATGCCCTGTCGCTCGGGGAACGATGCAGCGGGAAGCACTACGTCGGCCAATTCCATGATGGTCGGCGTCATGAACAGGTCGATTGCGGCTACGAACTCTAGCTTATGGAACGCTTCGATGAGGTACTCGGGGTCAGGTGCGGTATTCACCAGGAAATTTGTGGTTTGGATCCAGGCGCCCTTCATGGGGTGGTCTTCGCCCTTCTCGTTCTTGCCCGTCATGATGGCTCTGTACACTTCGTCGGCATCTGCTTTAGAATAGGCATCTGCCACCATGGGGAATTTGGAATCGCCGATGCGGTTCTTTCTCTTTTCGGGGTCGAGCAGCTCGCGACCCCAGCCGCTGAAGTACATGAGTATGTAGTCGGGGCAAATCATACCGCCGGGATTGTCGACGTTGCCGGTGATCGCCTGAATGCAGGTTATGGCATGCCCCGCAGCCACGGCGTTCTTCTGCATGTCGACGGCAACGCCCCACTGGAACACGCATCCATCTGCTGCGGCGATGATGCGCGCGGCTTGCCTTATCTTATCGGCGGGCACCCAGGTTACCTCTTCGGCCTTTTCGGGCGTCCACTCCTGAACATGGGCGGAGAGCTCTTCGAAGCCGTACGTCCAGGCATCGACGAACTCATGGTCGTACAGGTCTTCGTTGATGATGACGTTGAGCATAGTCATAGCCATGGCTGCATCGGTGCCGGGCCTGATCGGCAGATGCACCTCCGCTTTGTTTGCGAGCCAAATGCGCTGGGGGTCTATGGTGATGATCTTCGACCCGCGTTTCATGCAGTCGACGACCCAATGACCGTACAAGCCGTCGGAGTTCGATTTGAGCGGGTTGTTGCCCCATACTACGATTACCTCGGGCACCTTCCAGTTGGGATCGTCGTAGCGGTCGACGAACTGCTGGGAATAGTCACCTACCCAGAATGATCCCGTTACGCACATGGCACCGGCGACGCGCGGACCGTAGCAGGAGTTGCCAGACATGCCGAACACGTTGTTCGGGCTGCCGAATGACCATGCGAAACGGGTGATCCACGGTGCGATGTCGCGTCCTGTTCCCTGGAAAAAGGCAACGCTTTCGGCACCGTATTTCTCACGGAATCCATTGAACTTCTCGTAGATGAGATCGTACGCCTCATCCCAGGTAATGGGAGTCCAAACGTCTTTCCCCCTATCTTTCGGATCTCTTTTCATGGGTGTGGTCAGGCGATCTTTGTGGTAGACAGCTTCCATGGCATCGAGGCAGCGTACGCACAGGCGCCCCTTGTTGAACGGGTTTTCGGGATCGCCTTCGATCTTGACGAGCTTCCCGTTTTCGTCGGTGTAAAGCAGGATGCCGCACCCGAGATGGCATCCAGGGCCCGACCACGCGCTTCCGCGGGTGACGGTCAGGCCGTCTTCGGTAACGTATCTCCATGGTTTTTCATGCTCTATGGTTTGAAACTTTTTCTCCATCGTTTTCCCTCTCGCTTCTTCTTCGTCTTGCAGGTTGATCTAGTCGGGCAAATGTGGTGGCGATTGCGTTTGGTTTGCCGTATCGGTTGCCAGTATGTATCCTGGCGGCTTGGGGAGAGGCATGCCGCAGGCTTCGCAGGCAAAGGCGTCAGGGGGGTTGAGATGCCGACACTGAGGGCATACGCCTTCTGGAATGGGTTCGCGCACCTCCCCTGTGCATTTTTCGCAATTGCAGCAGCAGTAGCACATGGGCTTACCTCCATTTGCTCGGACTCTTGTCGCTTGCCGGAGCCGCTTTAGCGATATCCGGCAAGCGTATTGGCGATTGAGCTTGCTAGAAAACTATCCCCACTGAAGCCAGGCCTGCGCAGATGGCGCACAGTACAATGGCGGGAATGGCGCATGCTACGAATTGCTGCGGCCAGATGTGCTTCATCTTGCAGCCGGTCACATCCAGGTTTACGAACAGGCCGCCTGAATAGGGAACCGTGGAACAGCCTGCGGCGCCGATCGATACGATTCGGGTTAGGGCATCGGCGTTCACGCCGGGGATGGCGAGCCACTGGGCGCCGAACGTGTTGCAGACAGCCGTTGAGGTTGCACCTGCCGAGCCGCAGATGATACCAAGCAGCTGAGTTGCGATGAATCCTTGGAAGTACGGGTTTCCGGCAGAGCCCATTGCGATATCCACGAGAGCCTGGAATGCAGGTGTTGCGGAGAGCACTGAGGCGAACGCGACCATGCAGAACATCGCGGATGCCGGGCTGAGCCCGCTCATGATGCCGTCGAACACGCTCTTCTTCATACCTTCGCCGACCGAAAGTCCGCTCTCCTTGTTCTCGTAGTACTTGAAGTTCAAAGCGAGGCAGATGATCGTGGCGATGACGTTTGCCGTGACGACGGCAGTTGTGGCGCTCATCTTCGGAATCGGACCGAAGCCATTGCCCAGGATGACGAAGAGGGCGAGCAGAACGACGATTGGGACGACCGAGCGCACCATGCTCGGACAGGTTTCGATCGCTCGCGGTTTGATGGGAAGGCCGACGCCTTCTTCGAAGGCATGGCCGCGCTTCGTTGCCCAGCGATCAAGCCAATAGATAAACCAGACATCGAATGCGAACCACAGAACGGTGGCGATGATGCCCCAGCCCGGAGCTGCCGTTACGGACGTCCCTAGGATCTGCGCTGCGGCGACGTTGCCGGTTTGCGGGGATCCTGGCATAGCCATGTTCGCTCCGCCCAGAAGGCCCATGTACATGATGGTCAGGAAGATGTAGCGGGGTTTGTTCATCGCACGGGCGATGGGCATGGCGAGTGGCCAGAATACGAAGACGATGACCAGGGCGTTGATTCCTCCATACGTGAGAATCATGCAGATTAGAATGAGAACCGGATAAATGAATTTCTCGCCAGCCTTGTCCAGAACCCATTGTGCGATGCGGTCGGCTGCACCGCTGTCGCCTATCACCTTCGCATACATGGCCGAAGTGAGGAACATGAGAATGAAGGTGGTAACCCAGTTGCCTGCTGCCGGTAGAAAGTAATCGGTGAGGGTTCCCCAAACGCCGAATCCGTTGAAGACGCCGATGATCAATGTGGCGATCAGCGCGCATACGATGGCGTTCCAGCGTCGCCATGCTAAAACGACGAGGGCGGCGATTGCCAGAAGAATACCTAAAACGCCTAACACAAGCATCACCCCTAACTGAACTAAATGAACGTGTTTAGATGCCGTCGAAGCGATTCTGCGAGCTCTACAGAATCCTTCGGGAAAAATATAGAGCGCGTGGTGGCGGAATGGTATTGTATGCTCTGCATGGCTTATGCAGTTTTTGCACGAGGCGATAGGGGAGCAATGCAAATCGAGTATCTGAAGGAATTCCTTCTCCTTGCGAGCAACATGAGTTTCACGAAGACATCCGCCGAAACCTATCAAACCCAATCGACGCTCAGCCGACATATTGCAGCCATCGAGGAGGAAATCGGAGCCAAGCTTTTCATCCGAGATACCCATCATGTTCGCCTGACCGAAATAGGCAAAGCGTTTTACGAAGATTCCCAAATTACCGTCGAAGATTTCGACCGTTCGATTCGACATGTTGAGAGCCTGAAGAAGCAGGGGGAGATTTTACGCATCGGGTATCTCTATGATGCTGCTCGGGATCGGCTGCCCCTTATCAGCGAAGCGATTCTGAGATCGAACAGCAATATAGTCCCGGAATACCAGGCGCTCGAATACGGTGATCTGATGCAAAAGCTTCGCCAGCGCCAAATCGATCTGTGCGTAACTTTGGATATCGATTCCGATCTAGGCGATTCGTTCTGCCGGGTCTATATAGGCAGCGATACGTATTACGCCACGATGCCGAAAGGCCATGTACTTGCGAGCAGGGAGTTCGTCACTCTCGAGGACTTGTCGAGGCAGCCGATGATATTCCCCGACCCAAAGGCAATGGGCGCTATCAACGCGTATTATCGCCGTGCGCTCAAAGCCGATGTGTACGGCATCAACGCGTCGGCATATTACAAGGATATTCCCTCGCTGGCGTACCAAGTTGAATGCGGTATGGGCTTGGCTCTCGTTTTCGGTCATCATCGGGAGCGTTACGGCGATCGCATAGCGTTTGTTCCCATTGCTGATTTGGCGCAGTCATGCCAGGTCTGCATTATGTGGGACAAAAGAATCGAAAGCGTTATCCAGGGATCTTGGACTCAAGAACTGAAGGCTTTGGGGCAATAGGGGATCGACGTTATCTTCAGTCAGCCTCGGCGTGCACGGCCGCGAAGCCTCGTCGAGGGAGCTGAGCGGCAGATGCGCACTGTTCTGCACAGTTTTTGCCAGATTCATACATTCTCGGCGCCGAAAATCCCCCGAATCCTGCCTGCGAAGACGGGAATGAGCGTTTTCGCAGGTCACGATGGTGCAGATATCGGCACAAAAGCGGGGATACGGAGATCGTGTATGAATCTGGCAAAAACTGTGCATATTGGAGCGATTTCGCCGCTAAATGGCCTGGGTGTCGACATCGTCTCGCGTGCAATGGACGTCGGGATCCACCCTGAAGCATCCGATCTTGCTGTTGGCGGTGAAGAAGCATCGGATCAGCTCGAGCGCTTCCTCCTTCTCAGCCGAACAGCTCTGCCCGCTTGCCTCTATGATGCCTATCTTGGTTATCATCGTGTCTTTGATGTCGCGCAGGCAGATGCCTTCGGGAAGGCGCTTGAGCCGTGCGATGCTGGGGATGAACGTGACCGCATCGTTCGAGGCGACTCTGCGAAAGACAACCGAGGAATCGTTTCCGACATACGAGAACGACCTCCTGTCGATGTGCAGTTCGAGGAAGTCGAGCAGTGCCCGATCGGCGTAGCAGGCGACGGGCATGCTCTTCAGTTCCTGCAGTGAAAGGGACGGCCTCGAAGCCAAAAGCGAGCTGTTGGAAAGCGCGACCATGAGATCGGTTTCGGCGAGCGGCTGGAACCGGAGGCTGCCTTTCTCGATCATGCTTGCGAGCAGCGTGCAGTAGTAGTCGGTCTTCGGGAACGAGATGATGCAGAAATGGTGGCTCGGCATGTCGCGCAGCATCATCTTCTCGGCCCCGATCAGCGATACTTCGCGAAACGCGTATTTCTCGGCGGCGCCTGCGCCGAATATCGAATCGAAATGCGGCGAGAGGTACTTCGAGATGAAGGGCGTGATGTATATCGTCAGCCGCTCTTGCTCGGGGATCCTCATCGCGTGGTTTTTGGCATGTCCCGCGATTTCGTTGGTGATGTCGATGAGCTTGTAGAAATGGGGGATCATCTCCTTCGCGGCGTCGGTGAGGGCGAGCCGTTTGCCGCTGCGGATGAGCAGCGCAACGCCCAGCTCTTCCTCGAGGGATCGGATCGCCTTGCTCAGCCCCTGCGGAGTGAGGTAGAGCCGTTCGGCGCTTTCGGTGATGGATAAGCTCTCGGAGACATCGATAAAGTATTCAACGTAACGTTCGTTCATAACGTCAGCCTCCCCCTGAATCGGTCCTTCGTCGCGCATTCGCTCAAAAGACTTCCGCCCACAGTAACATATAATTTGTTACCATGATCTGATCATCGGGTAATATCCGTCTTATTGGTGTGGGGCCAATCAGTACCCGAAAGCATTCTTCCGTCATGTCCGCACGGCGTATCTTTTTCTGCCCCCATCTTTATGACGTGGTAAAACGCAGCTGATTACTCATTGTAAACACGATTTTGGGTTCGATTCCCATCCGTCTGTTTCGGTTGCGAAACAGACGGATGATGGCGCAACGAGCACCTCCCCTGAAATAATGGCGCGACGAGGGGCATGGACGTTTCTGCTTGAACGGCAGTATCGAACGATCCTGACGGGGGTGATAAATCAACAGTGAAAAGAGCGTTTCTGTGAGTTGATTTACGTAAGGGGAGCGGTTTCGATCGAGGAAGGAAGATTGATGACCGAATCGGAAAAGCAGATTAAGTACGGAAACCGATGGGGCTATCTGGTAAAGGGCTTCATCATGACGATGTTTCTGGGCATCCTGTATGCCTGGTCGATTTTTATTGCACCGCTCGAGGAGGCTTTCGGTTGGGTCCGAACGGAGACGACCATCACCTACTCGATCATGATGGTTACCTTCGCGCTCGGGCAGCTTACCGCAGGATTCTGGTCCCGTATGCTCAAGAGCCAATCGCGGGCGTTGACGCTGTTCAGCTTCCTGCTCGCGCTGGGATTCTTCTTGACCTCGTTTACCGAATCGCTGCCGTGGCTGTACTTCTGGTACGGCGGATTCTGCGGCTACACGCTGGGCGTCGCGAACAACTGCATCATCTCGGCGGCCCCCAAGTGGTTCCCGGATAAGGCCGGCCTTGCCATGGGCATTATCGTTTTGGGCTTCGGCCTCGCATCGCTGGTCTTGGGGCAGCTCGCAACGTTTCTCATCGGAAGCTACGGCTACGTTATCGCCATGCGCGTGCTGGCCGTGGTCTGCTTCGTGATGGTGACCTGCGTATCGCTCCTGTTCAAGGTGCCGCCTTTGGGGTACACGCCTCCTGGCTATGTGGCATCGAAGAACGAGTCGGACGACATCGCGACGGGCTACTCGCCCAGGCAGGTTCTGCGCACTCGGCAGTTCTGGATGATCTACCTATGGGACTTCTGCAATCATTTCGCAGGGTTCATGATCATCTCGCTCATCGTCCCGCATGGCGTGCAGATGGGAATGCCCGTGGCCATGGCCGCGCTCGTTATGGGCATATTCGGAGTCTGCAACGCGTTCGGCAGGCCGCTATTCGGCGCCTTCGGCGACAGGGTCGGCAGGAAGACGGCCTTCATCGTGGTGAACGCGCTGATGGTTGTAGGTCTTTTGGCCATTGCGTTCTTGCCGAGCATGATGGAGCCGCTGACGGGTTTGGTGGTCGGCGCTGTGATCATGGGCCTGTCGTTCGGCGGCTCGATCAGCCTCAAATGCTCTTCGATGCGCACCTACTTCGGCAACAAGTACGTTACCGCCAACATTGGCCTCATCGCGTCTGACGATGCGCCGACCGGCATTCTCGGCCCCATGGTGGCTGCTGCCATCTTTGTTGCGACGGGCGCTTACTTCTACGCGTTCCTCGTTGCGGCAGTTGTGTCCGCCATCGGAATCCTGTTCCCGTTCTTCGTCGGAAAGCCCGTCTCGGTAGCTGAGCGCTTCCCGAACGAGGTTGACGGAAAGCCCGTCCCGAAGCCCGAGCGGCTGGCGGGCGAGGCGTAAGGATCGCATGTCCAAATGCTCAAACCGGCCCCTCGAAACCTGGTTTGATGTACGACGAATACTTATGAAGAGAAGGAGAAAACTATGTGTTTTAGGCCACCAGATGTAACCCAAGGGCCGCTTGTCTGCCCCGAGTGCGGCAAGAAGATCGTGTCGCCGAACTTCACGCCCGTCACCTGCCCGTTCTGCAGCGCCGCGTTACCGGGGGCTCCAGAGGCGCCGGCATCGGCCGCGCCGAAGGCTCCGGGCTCGGCTCCAAGCGCTCCGAGTGCTCCGGGCGCGCCCAAGCCTCCCGTGGCATAAGTCGGGTTTTCCAAGCGTAGGGAGCAGCAACTCGTTCGAACAAGGTCGGGGAAAGATGTGACGGGGGTGGCTTACGTATCATGGTGCTATTGAAAAGAATCACCGAGGGGAAAGACGCCAAGCAGCTCATCGGGCTTGTGGTAGGTCTTTTGATAATGGGAGTCTCGTACTTTTTGCCTGCAAGTCCGGATTTGTCTCACGAAGCTACGATGTCGTTGGGCGTTTTGCTGGGGACCGTGGTGATGTGGCTGTGCGGAACCATGGCGACCGGCGCCGCCGGCATGCTGGGCGTGCTTGCCTTGGTGGTGCTCGGCGTCATGCCGTCTTTGCCCGAGGCAATGTCGGGCTTCATCGCGCCGACCACGTGGTTTGTGCTCGGGGTGTTCTGCATGACGGCGCTGATGCAGAAAAGCACCCTGGGCATCAGGCTCACGAAGCGATTCATCATGTGGGCTGGCGCCGATTCGAGGAAGCTCGTCTTGGCGATCATGGGAGTGACGACGCTGTGCTCGGCGATCATGACCGATACCGGCGCAGTTGCCCTGAGCATGAGCTTCGCCCTTCCCCTTCTGGGGCTTATCGGGGCGAAGGCGGGTTCGTCCAACCTGGGAAGATGTTTGATGATCGGCATTTCGTTCGGCGCTTGTTTCGGAGGCTTCACCACGCCGATCGGGCATTCTCTCAACGTGTTGGCTCTCGGCCTCATGGAGCAGCAGGCGGGAATAACCGTCGGGTTTCTCGAGTGGATGACCTACGGCGTGCCGATCGCGCTCATCATCCTGCCCTTGGCGTGGCTGTTCATAACCAAGGCGTTTCCCCCCGAGGCCATCAGCGAAGACGACATCAAGACATTGATGGACAACCAGTTCAACGTGGGGAAGATGACGGCGCACGATGTGAAGAGCCTCGTGCTGCTCATCGCGATCCCCGTCCTGTGGATTTTGGGCAACTGGATTCCGTTCCTCAACGCGACGACCGTTGCGCTGTTCGGAATGCTCATGCTGTTCGTTCCGGGTATGAACATCCTTACCTGGAAAGAATTCGAGAGCATGACGAGCTGGAACCTGATCTTGTTCTTCGGAACGGTTCTGAGCCTCGGGGGCGCGGTGACGGCGACGGGTGCAGCCGATTGGATCGCGGCTTTGTTCTTGAATTCGGGCATTCTGGATCTGCCGCTGTTTGTTTCGCTGTTGATGATCGGGATCGTTCTGTACCTGGTCAACAGCGTAGTTCCGATTGCCCTTACCTGGACGACGATTTTTACGCTGCCTTTGGTGTACTTTGCGCAGGCAGTGGGGATCGCGCCCGTGGCACCGGTTTTCTTGATGGTGTGCTTGACTGCGGGAAGCTTCATCATCCCGCTCTGCCCATCGATGAATATGACCCTCGATACCGGCTACTACACGTTCGGGGAGGCGCTGAAATCGGGATGGGAGACATCGATTGCGATCGTGCTGGTTGCCGCGATCTGGGTGTTCTTCATCGCCGGCGTGCTCGGCCTGTAGCGGGGCGGTTGAGCTTTCCGTGATGGCGGCTGCTGCGAGGCTGGCGTCTGCACCGAAAGCGATTGCAGGACGATCTGCAAAACGAAGATGAAAAATGGAGGAGAATCATGGAAAAGAAAGTCAGAACAGTTTGTTTCGATTGCCATTCGAAATGCGGCGTCATCCTTACGGTCGACGACAACAACGACATCGTTCGCGTCGAAGGCGATCCGGATTGCCCGGTCAACGACGGCATCCTGTGCGTGAAGGCGTTCTCCGCTCAGGAGATCCACGCGCATCCCGATCGCCTGAAGTACCCCGTGCGCCGCAAGAGCTGGAGCGTCGACAACCCGCACACCGAGCTTCGCGGCAAAGACGAATGGGAGCGCATCACCTGGGATGAGGCCATTAACGATATCGAAGCGAAAATTCGCCAGACCATCGACCAGTACGGTCCTCAGTCGGTCATCATCTCCCAAGGAACGGGCCGTGGCTCGAACCACTTCCTGGATCGCTTGAACAACACGTGGAACGGCGGCGGCAAGGTGTGGCCGACGCACGTCTGCCTGCTTCCCAACCTTGCGCAGACGCACGTGACCTACGGGCGCATGTTCCACCCGCACGAGGCGTGCGACTATCGCAACGCCGGCTCGATCGTCATGTGGGGCACGAACCCCATCCGTTCGCGTCAGTACAGCGGCCTGCGCATCATGGATGCGAAGCGCAACGGCGCGCATGTCGTCGTGGTCGATCCGGTGTTCCGCGACATCGCCGCGAAGGCCGACCTCTGGGTGCCCATCCGACCCGGCACCGACGGCGCTTTGGCGCTCGGCCTCACCAACCTCATGTTCCAAAGCGGCAAGTTCGAAGCTGCCGACGAAATGCTCTCCACCTGGACGAACGCCCCCTTCCTGATCGACAGCGAGGCTCGCATGATGCTGCGCGAGGCCGACATCGTCGAAGGAGGCTCCGACGAGCACTACGTGGTGTGGGACAAGGTGAGCGGTGGCATCGCGATATGGCGCCCCGAGACCGAGGATTTCGACCGCAAGGGCGTGAAGCCGTCGCTTATGGGCGCATACGAAGTGACGCTGAAAGACGGCAGCAAAAAGCTGTGCAAGACCGGTCTGGAAACCTATAAGGACGAAGTCGCCGTGTGGACTCCCGAAAAGGTATCGGCGGTAACGTGGGCGCCGGTCGAGAAGATCTTGAAGATGTTCGAGATCATCACCAACCCGACCGACGACAAGCCCTCGCTTCTGACCGCGTACCTGGGCGCCTGCATGATGACGTCGAACGCGTTGCAGTCGGGCCGTGCCATCACGATCCTGCAGCTGCTGCTCAATCCTCCGCTCGACGACAAGGGCGGCATTCTCTTCAACACGTTCTGGGAGTTCATGCTCGACCCCAAGATCACGGCATACGACCGCGTTCCCCCGAAACTGCGTTTGGGCTACGACAAGCACCCGATGTACACGCAGGTGTACGGCAACGCCAACATTCCCAACGACGTGTGGGATGCGATGCTGACCGGCGAGCCGTGGCCTGTTAAGGTGATGGTTTCGGTCGCGAACGATCCGCTCGGCTGCTTCGAGAACGCCACGAAGATCCACGACGCGCTGTGCAACGACATCCTCGAGCTCAATGTGAACATGGATTACTTCATGACGCCCGGTGCCGAGATCGCCGACATCGTGCTCCCCGCGCGCCACTGGTCCGAGCGCGTGGGCAACTTCGACGAAGAGCTCTATCCCGAGCCCTGCCCGTTCATCATTCCCCAGATTGCCGTTCAGGCGCCAGGCGAGGCGTGGGACGACTGGGACTTCATGCGAGCGTTGGGTAAGCGCTTCGATCCCGAGCTTTGGCCGTGGGACAGTTCCGAGGAGATGCAGCTGTGGAGGCTCAACGAGTTCCACCTCATCCCCAACGGCCTCGAGCCCATTCACGATTACGAGAAGGCTGCGGAAATCGGCTACTTCGTCGAATACGGCGGCGAGAAGCGCACGACGAAGCAGCATGAGAAGGGCCTCGTCAAGTTCATGACGCCTACCATGCGAATCGAAGTGTACTCAGAGCAGATGCCCTCGTACGGATACGATTCGCCGCTGCCGAGCTACAGCGAGCCGTTCGAGAGCCCGTATTCGACTCCCGAGCTCTACAAAGAGTACGACATGTGCCTGACGACGGGCGCTCGCGACTACGCCTTCTACCATTCGGCGTGGACGAACATCGCCCATCAGCGCATCCTGGAGCCGTGGCCCTATATCGAGCTCAACGACGAGGACGCGAAGGAGCGCCAGATCTCCGAAGGCGAGTGGCTCTGGGTCGAGAGCCTGCGCGGCAGGATCAAGGCGAAGGCCCGTATTTCCAAGGGCGTGATCAAGGGCGCCGTGAGCATGTGCCGCCCGAACTACAAGCATGCGTGCGAGGAGCTCAACCTTCCCGGCTTCAGCTGGGATCAGGCTAACCCGAACGTGCTGACGACCGCAGACGGTTCCGATCCGGGCTTCGGTGCGGCTCCGATGCGAAGCAGCTTGTGCAAGGTGAGCAAGTTCACCGAATAGGTTGAAAATACGCTTCTCGTTGATGATGGAGGAAGAATCATGGCTAAAAAAGTTGGTGTGCTCGTCGAGCTCGATTATTGCGTGGGCTGCTCTGCCTGTCAGCTCTCGTGCCAAGGCTACTACGATCTGCCCGTGACCGAAACCTACATGCGCGTCTTTCTCGGCAAGCCCGACGTGGTCGATGGGCACCACGAGATGTTCATGTCGCCGTACGCTTATCGTCTCGATAAATGCGCGTACTGCTTGGAGAAGGAGGAGGGCAACGCGCCGTGTGCGGCCATTTGCATATCGCGTGCGCTGCACGTTGGCGAGCTTGAGGAGATGAAGCAGCTCGCCGCCAAGACGGAAGGCCGCTTGGCTTTGTACAGCTAGCCGATAGCTTGCGTTCGGGGTGCCGTATGCCGACTGGCGTGCGGCACTCCGGTTTTGAAGGCCGGGCGGAGACATCGTGCAACGTCCGGGACGGTTGGAGGCCCATGATGACGTTTGCTTGTACGGATTGTTCGCGATGTGGGAAATGCTACGAAAAGAAATCGACTTGCGCAGCATGCGGGGGTGAGATCAACCTTCTCGATGCCTGCTGCCCGTCGTGCGGCGAGCCCATCACCGATGAGATGAGGGCTCGTGCCAAGCGGGCCTACATGGACAAGAAGAAGATAGAGCATGACGAGATCGTGGCGCTCGCTGCTGCGGCCAAGGTGCGACGTGAACGCGAACAGGCGAAAATCACCGTCGTCTACCCCTGGGAAGAGTCATGATGGCATCGGATCCCGAACGCGGGGCATTGCGCCTCGGCATCGATTTGGGATCGAAAACCGTGAAGCTCGCCGTGCTCGATGAAGCCGGGCGCCTTCTGCATTCTTCGTATGAAAGACACCTCTCGAACGTCCAGGAAACGTTGCGCTACACGATAAGCAACGCGATCCCTCATTTTCCCGATGCGGAGATGACCGTTGCCGTTTCAGGATCGGCGGGTATGCAGCTTGCCGAGATCCTCGGCCTGCCGTTCGTGCAGGAGGTGATCGCCGCCCGCGCCGCCGTGCGCAGGCGCATTCCCGAGGCCGACGTTGCCATTGAGATCGGCGGGGAGGATTCGAAGATACTGTTTTTGTCCGGCAGCGAAGAGCTGAGGATGAACAACACATGCGCCGGCGGTACGGGAGGATTCATCGATACGATCGCGGGTATGCTGGATGTGAACGCGGAGGCGCTCAACGTGCTTGCGCACGGATGCAAGAAGATCTACCCCATAGCCTCGCGATGCGCGGTCTTTGCGCAGATGGATGTTCGACCGCTCTTGAACGCGGGGGCATCGAAGGAAGACATCGCGGGTTCGGTGTTCGATGCGGTCGCCACCCAGTGCATCGTCGGGCTTGCGTGCGGCCGGCCGATAGTCGGAAGGGTCGCGCTGCTCGGCGGGCCGCTGCATTTCTTGTCAGCGCTCAGGGATCGTTTCAAGGCCAAACTGGGGCTTGGCGACGATGACGTTGTCGTTCCGAGCGACGGCCACCTGTTCGTTGCGGAGGGCGCCGCGCTTTGCGGAGGCGGCGAGACGACGGTCACCTTGGGCGGTTTGAGGGACAGGCTGGACGATGTGTCACTTCGGCAAGGGTATTCCCTGGAACGGCTCGACCCGTTGTTCGCATCGGAAGAGGAGCGCGCCGAGTTCGTGCAGCGGCACAGCCGATGCACGGCTCCGCGCAGCGATCTTCGCAGCGCGAGCGGCAGGGTGTTTCTGGGGATCGATTCGGGCTCCGAGGCGATCAAGTACGTTTTGATCGACGAGCAGGGCCGCATCCTGCGATCGTATTACAAGCGCTCTGCGGGCGATGTGGTCGAGGCGGCCCGCGAGATGCTCATCGACCTGTGGCGCAGCATTCCGCGCAAGCACGACGGGACGCCTACCGTGCGCATCGCGCATGCGACGGTGACAGGGTACGGCGAAGCGTTGCTCAAGAGGGCTTTCGCGCTGGATTCCGGAGAAGTCGAGACGGTCGCGCATGTGCGCGCGGCGCAAGAGCTTGCGTTTGACGTCGACTTCATCCTGGACATCGGCGGGCAAGACATCAAATGCGTCTGGCTTCGAGACGGCGCCATATCCGATCTGGTTTTGAACGAGGCTTGCTCGAGCGGGTGCGGCGCCCTTATCAGCGGGATGGCCTGGTCGATGAACGTGCGCATGGAGCGTTTCCTGGAAGAGGCCATGCGTGCCGAGCATCCGGTCGATCTCGGAACACGCTGCACGGTGTTCATGACTTCGCGCGTGCGGCATGCGCAGAAGGAGGGCGCAAGCGTGGGGGAGATCGCCGCCGGGCTTGCCTATTCCGTGGTAAAAAACGCGGTCTACAAGGTGATTCGGGTGCAGGATGCCTCGATGCTCGGGCGGCGTATCGTCGTTCAGGGAGGAACCTTCGCAAACGATGCCGTGCTGCGCGCATTCGAGAAGGTCTACGGCGCCGATGTTTGCCGCCCCGATATCGCGGCGTACATGGGCGCATACGGCGCTGCGCTGATCGCCCGCGAGCGTGCAGGCGAAGACGGCGCATCCACGCTGCTCGACCAATCGAGAGTCAGGCGGCTGGAGTGCGCTAAAGCGAGGAAGCGGTGCGAGATCTGCGGCAACGCCTGCCCGTTGACCGTAGTCGAGTTTGCTGATGGAGACGCGGTGCGGAGGTTCATCGTCGGCAATCGCTGCGAGCGGCCTTTGGGAGAGCCGTCGGCGAAGAGCCTCTATCCCGAACTGTTTTCGTCGCAGGTACAGCGGCTCTTCTCGTACGGATCCCTCTCGAAGTCGAAGGCGCGTCGTGGCGAGGTCGGGCTCGTGCGTGCGCTCGGCATGTACGATCTGTACCCGTTCTGGTTTACGTTTTTCACCAGCTTGGGATTTCGGGTCGAGCCTTCCGACCTTGCGGCATCGTCGCGCACGGGCCGGTGGCTCGAATCGATTCCGTCGGAGTCGCTCTGCCATCCGGCGAAGCTCATGCATGCGCATACGGCCGATCTGGTCGACCGTGGCGTGCGAACCGTTTTTCTGCCCTACATCGATGCGGTTCATGAGGGGAAGCGGAACTGTCCGATCGTAGCCGGCTATCCGCTGGTTTTGAGCACGAACATGGATTGCATCGCCGGGAAGGGCGTTCGCCTGATCAGCCCGCATCTGCCTGCACTGCTCGATGGAGGCGGGGCCGACGGACGGCTTGCGCCGTTGTTGGCGGATGCGTTCGACATCCCGGTGGGCGAAGTGGAGCAGGCGCTCGGGGCGGCGAAGAGGGAGCTGCTGCGCTATCGTGTTGACATTGCGGCGTTGGGCGACGAGACCTTGCGCTATATGGGCAAGAGCGGCAAGCCCGCGGTCTTGCTCGCCGGCCGGCCCTACCATTGCGACCCTGTTGTGAATCACGGGATTCCCGAGCTGATCCGATCGTTCGGGTTCGCTGTCCTGACGGTTGACTCCGTGGCGCACCTCGACGGGCGGGCGGCGCGCGGTGACGGGGCGTTGGGTGGCAGCTGGGAGTATCCGGAAGCGATCGTTGCGGCGGCGAGGTTCGCTGCGGCGCGCGAGGATATCGAGTTCGTGCTGCTTTACTCGTTTGGTTGCGGACTGGATGCCGCGATGGTAGACGAAATCGGTGCGATCATGCGAGAGCGCGGGCGCACCCTGACGGCGTTGAAGGTGGACGAGATGGTCGACCTTGCTGCGGTACGCATCCGCATTCGCTCGATGATCGCCGCGCGCAACGGGCTGTTCTCGGGAGGCGCACGGCAATGATCGTCATTCCCTTCTTGTCGAGTCACCATGCTCCGCTCATTCGCTCTGCTCTCGCGGGCATCGGATTGGATTGCCTTGTCGTAGACGATTCGGGCGGTCAAGTGATCGCCCGCGGGATGGAGTCGGTCAACAACGATGCGTGCTACGCGTCGATACTGAGCGTGGGGCAGCTTCTATCGGTTGCGGATGGCTTATACGATGGGGAACGCGCAGGTTGCGGTGCAAACACGCAGTGCGGGGGAGGTGCGATGGCGGCGGATGCCGTCTCCTCCGATCGCATCGACGTGATAGTGTCGCAACTGTGCCCGCATTGCCGCGCAGGCGATCTGTCTGAGCAGATCAAACGTGCCTTCGAAAGCGCGTCTCCTGCACTCGGGTGCGTGCGGGGCATTGCAGAAGCGGCCTCGATGCTGCCTGCGGGCTCTCTTCGACGGCTCTCCGAGGCTCTCGTCCTCGGGGACGCTTTGTTGCAGGTCGAGCTCGCCGTGCGCCCTCATTTGCCCGATGGCAAGCGCGCGGCGTTCGAGCGGTTGATCGCCCGATGGCGCGATACGATGCGCTTCTGGCTGGCTCAAGGATCCTCAACCTCGTTTTCTTCGCTGCTCGAAGCGTTCGACCGCGCCGTGCGCCCGTTTTTTTCGTGCGAGCGCTTCGGGCGTCCCCTGATCGGCGTGATCGGGGCGCCGGGTGCCGTGTTCAACGTCGGCATAAACAACGATCTGGTGCGATGCCTTGAGCGAGAGGGCTGCGAGGCGGCGGTTCCGTACCTTGCTCCGATCGCCGCCCGCGCGCTCGCCCTGCAAAAGGGAGGCGAGCGTTTTGCCGAGCATGTTGAGGCATGCTGCGAGACCGCGGCGAAGACGATGACCTGCGTACGGTTTCCCTGCCCGAGCGTTTCCGAATTGAGACGGCGAGGCACCGAGGTGGTGCCGGAGTGGGTGGACTGCGGCATGGGGTGGGCACTTGCGGGTCAAGCGCTGCTGTTTGCCGAGGGAGGCGTTGACGGCATCGCCTATGCGCGGACGTTCGGGTGTCTGTCGGGCCACGTGTGCGGCCAGGGGATCATGAAGCGCCTGCGCGAGATCGGGAACGGAAGAGGCTCGCCGGTCGCTTACGCGACGATCGAATACGATCCGGGAACGAGCGCCCTCAACCAGGCGAACCGCATCAAGCTGCTTGCCGCCATCGCCCGAGGAGGCTCATAGGGCGAAGGCGATCGGGGCCGGGCGGCTTGTGTTCGTGCCAATGAAAAAGCCCCCGACTCGTTCGAGGGCTTTTTCATTGGTTCGCATGGACGGGATTCTCGCTTACGCGTAGATTTCCTTTTCCACCACGAGGTCGTTCTTGATCTTGCCGACGAGCTTTTGCAGCGCATCGATGGCGTTGGGGCGAATGTCTGCGCCGATCAACACGTACATGATCGAATCGCCCACGTTGAGGACGCCTTCGTTGAGCCACACGCGCACGTAGTACACGCCCGGCCACGTGAGCGCTTCGGCAACGGCGGCGTCAACGCCTGCGGCATCGTAGGAGAACTCGACCTGCGCCACGTCGCCGAGTCCTTCGACGCCCTCGCGAACCTGCGCTTTCGGGGTTACGCGAACGGTGCCGTTGTGGGTGAGGAACATGCCGCACTGGTCGGCCTTCGGATCGGCTTTCGCTTCTTTGAGCCACTGATCGATTGACGGTTCTGCTTTTGCCATGATGCCCCTCGTTTCGTTTTCCCATCCGATTGCTCGGAAATCCTAGTATATCAATGGGGTTAAGTATACCGCATCAAAGCGGTTATCCTCCGAGAAGGAGAGATTTTTGGCTGGCTAGTGGCTCCTTTGCCGGCTTTCGGGTTGTTTGGCCGATTTGCGGGGTCTTGCCATCCGCTCTTGCCGGATTCGGATTCGGCAAGAGCGGATGGCACGCGAGCGCCGTCGCACCCCGCTTCGTCCGGCCTCTCGGGGCGGGCGAAGCGGGGTGCCGAGAGGCCATTGGCGCGGCCTCGAGAAGCGTCCGACGTCGATGGCGGGATTCGGGTTGGCGGGCCGAGCATGCCGATGGCGGGATTCGGGCTGGCGAGCGGATCGCCTCGATCTGCTAGATTTTTGCCAGATTCATACATATATGCCGCAAAAAGTCTTCCAGGAGACTCGCTTTCAGAAGCGGGTCCTTTGTTTTCCCAGATGGGAGGCCGTACCGTCGGCGGGGTCGGCATCGGCGCGAGCGAACATGTATGAATCTGGCAAAAACTGTGCAGTTCGGCCGGAAACTGTGATTCAGGCAAGAACACGTTGGCGCTGGCTTAACCGCGGATGACGGGAGGGCGGTGGGCGGCGCTTTCGGACGCGGGTCCGGGTGCGGCGAGCTCGGGCGCAAGTTCAGATGTTGAGTCCGAGCGCGGGGCTCGGACCCGAAGTCCAGGTGTAAGTTTGGGCCTGCCGATTCGCCCAAGGGAGGGAGGATGGCGAATCGGCAGGCCATTGCGGAAAGTGCGTTTTCCGGGATCGGCGCGAACGGCCTTATGCTCCAGCCACCAGCTTCACTACGTGTAAAGCCTCGGTCATCGTGCGGCCGCAGGCGAAGCCGTGGAGCTGGTCGGGGTAGCAGCCGCTGAACACGCTGCCCGAGCAATCGCCCGCTGCATAGAGGCCTTCGATCGGATGGCCGGATGTGTCGAGCGCCTGGCAATCTTTGTTGATGCGGATGCCGTCGATGGTGGTGAGCAAGGTGCCGCCGAGCGTTGCGCCGTAAAACGGGGGCGTGCGCAGCTCGGAGAGGCGGTAGGCTTCTTTGCCGAAGTCGGGATCTTCCTGCGCGTCGAAGAGCTCGTTGTAGCGCTTGACGGTTGCGAGGAAGTTCTCCTTCGCTTCGTCTTCGAACCCGAGCAGGTCGGCGAGCTCTTCGATGGTGTCGGCCTTCTGGAGGCGTCCGTCTTCGAGCTGCTTCTCGAAGTATCCGTCAAGGTCGTAGCTGCCGTCATCCTGTTTGTAGGCGAGCACGCCGTTGCGCGTTCCCGCCGAACAGCCGAGCGTGTGGAAGCGCTGCACATCGTCGCCGAAGTTGCTATCCCAAACAGAAACGTACACGCCGCCGGGCTGCTGCGCCGCCGCGTGGGGCAGATAATCGTAGTCGGCCGACTCGTTGGCGAAGCGCTCGCCGTTTAGGTTCACCTTGAGGAAGGGTTGTGTTCCAGGATTGAACTGGCCGTTCGATGGGAACTGCGGATTGCCCGCCTTGATGCTCTCTTCGGTGTAGCCCGCGACCGTACCCGGCGTTACAAGGCCGCGATCGAAGATCATCGTTGCCGAGGTGAGGTCTTTCGCCGCACCGGCCCACATTGCCGCCTTGATGCCGTCGCCGGTGTTGTTCTGGTTGTATCCGAGTGCGGTGACGCTTTGGGTTGTAACGGGGGAGAGCGCGGTGAGCATGTCGGGGTTGGCCGAGTAGCCGCCGGTCGTCAGGAGCACGCCCTTCGCCGCATTGATTTGCACGTAGCCGCCGTCGGTTTCGAAGATCGCGCCGATCACGCGGCCTGTATCGCCGTCTTCGCGGACGAGTTTTGCGAGCTTGTGCCCGTAGGAAACCTCGTGACCAGCTTCTTTGATGTGGTTTTCGAACAGGATGTTGCGCTCTTCGAAGCCGTCGCGTCCGCCGTTCTCATCGGCATAGTGGTGCTCGAACGGGGGAGTGTAGTACGGCGTGCCGCCCATGCCGTCGGGCATGTCGAACTCGTCGGCTATCACGTGGGCACCGGCGGCCGACATGATGCCATCGACGAAGGTGAACATGTCAGCGCTCTCATCCATCCACATTCTGATCAGGCGCTGGTCGCAGTTGCCGTGCGAATAGCGGACGATCTCGCCCATGAGGCGTTGGCGGTCGACGGAGATGCCCTGCTCGGTAAAGGGCGGAGTGTCGAGTGCGGCAAACCAGTGGCGCGTTGCCCCCACCGTTTCGCCTTTCTCGCAGACGATGAAATCAACGCCCTGATCCGCTGCGTATGCCGCTGCGGCCATGCCGCCGTTGCCCGCGCCGACGATGAGCAAGTCGGTCTCGCGCGTTTCGGCGATGTCCCCTTCGGCGATTTCAGGAGCCTGCCCGAGCCAGTTGGCACCCAGGTCGGTGGAGTTCTGGGCGGCTGCGCCCGACGGGTTTGCGGTGGTGCCGTTCGCCTCGCCCGACGCTTGGCTGCTCGGTGCGCAGCCGGCGAGCCCAAGAGCCGCAAGCGCTCCTGCGCCAGCCATGCCGCCTAAGAAGCTGCGGCGCGATATTCCCTGCGTTTGTATGGTTGTTCCCATGTCATCCTCCTTGTGTCTTTTCGCGCAACCGGCGTTGTGCTTCGGTGCGCTTTGACGTTCCGAGATGATGGTATGCCGCTGCTGCGTTGTTCGCACCACCCCCTCTGGGCGGTTTCGAAACCGGGCGTTCACAGGTCGCCTGCTCCCCCCAGTGGGGTGATTTACTTCGAAAAATACGAGGTCAATCACAGAATGCTTGGCTGTGCCACCCTGTTTTGGGCAACTTGTCGTACAATACCCGAGGAGGTGGAGCCGGCCATGGGACACGCAAGCGACCGACTGAGGGAGATTCGCGCAAGCGTCACGCGAGAAACGCTTCTGTGCCTTGCTGCCGTGCTGCTGATGTCGTTTGAGGGGCAGGTTCTCAATTCGAGTCTGTACGCTCATGTTGCAACGTATTTCGGCATTGCGCGAGAGATCAACACGTTTGTCGGCGCGGCGTTCGCCTTCGTTCTTTTCGTTGTTGCGATGCGCAAGCCCTCTCTGCTGGACAAGCGGTTGATTCTGATTGCCACGCTGGGGTGTTTGCTGACATCGACCGTCGTTCTTGAGATGGCAATGCCGCTTGGCAACGGCGCTTTCACCGTTGTCGGCCTGGCTTTCTCGCGCATCGGCTCGCTGAGCGCAATGGCCTTCGTCGCGATAGCCCTCTGCAAGCTGCCTTCGATGCTATCGATAACCGTTGCCGCCGCGGGCGGGCTGTCGCTCGGAGCGGTCGTGCAAGCCTTTATGCCTCTGCTGCCCGTCGAGGCGGGGATCATCGTTGCGGCTCTGTGCAGTGCGATTTCGATCGCGTTGCTGTATCGCCCTGCCAGAGGCGCTCTCGATCGAATTGCAAGCAGAGAGGCGCCGATCGATCTGGAGCTTGCCAACCCCGAATCCTTCTTTGCGCCGACGCACGGCCTGTTTCTCTGCACCCTGCTTTTCAGTGTGGCGTCTGGGTATGCGCTTACGCTGAACGAAGTGGAGCATGCTCCCGCGTTCGTCGATATCATTGCGGTCGTGCTTGTCGGCGTTGCCCTGTGGATGATCCTTTCCCGCGTTTCCGACAAGGAAGACAAGCTCTTTTCATTTTCCTGCTTGCTGGTGATCGCGGGCTTTCTCGTCGCGCCGCTCACGTTCTTTTCGGAGACCGCATCGGCCAATGCGCTCATCCGCATCGGCATCGTGAGCTTCGATATTCTGCTGTGGCTTGTGATTGCGGCGGTGGGCAGGCGAAATGCCCTTGCTCTTCTGCCGACGTTCGCGCTTCTGCGCTGCATGAAGGCGATCGGCACGAATGTGGGCGCGATCGTCGGGCATACCTCGAACGACCTGATCGGAGTCGATAGCCAGCCTGCTGCCATCATGGCATCGATCGTGCTCTTTGCTTTCGTTGCGTTTCTCTGGATCGGATTCAGGAAGTTCAGCTTCGTCGATGCCATCAAAGGGATCGTTGAGGTTGGCGTAAGGACTGTTGAAGACGGGCGCCCATCATCGCTTGCGAGCAGGAGCGCCTCTGACGAAAAAGCCGCCGAAAAGGGCAAAGCGCTTTCGGGGGGAGGCGATCGTGCGGCTGCGGGCGACGGTGGGGTTGCGGATGGCGTCATGGCTGCGGGGGGCGGCACGGCCATCGCCGACGGTGCGACTGCCGGCGATGAGGCCGCTGATGCACCGCCGTCGATTACTCGAGGAGACGGGTGCGCAGGGGACTTATTCGTCGGCGAGCGTGATGGGACCGACTCGGGAATTCCCGATACCATCGAGGCGCGCTGCTCGAGACTGGGTGCCGAGTGCGGGTTGACCGAACGCGAGACCGAGATATTCGCCATGCTTGCCCGCGGCCGCAACGGCAGGTTCGTCATGGAGCACTACGTCGTTTCGCGCAACACGGTGAAAAGCCACGTCAAGCATATCTATGCAAAGCTCGATGTCCACTCGCAGCAGGAGCTCATCGATCTCGTCGAACACGCCGAGTAGGACTGGATCCCATCGCCTGTCGCCTTATCTGCCTCCTCGCTTCCGATCGGCGCTTGCCGCGACGTCGGTGTACCCGGTATCCGCTGTCACGCCTGCCGGATTGGCGCCTTCGCCTTACAGCGCCGCCAGACCGCTGTTGGCCATTTTCTCGATGAAGCGCGCGATGTCCTCGGAGCCCTCTTTCATGCCCGATTGTACCCACGAGCGAATTATCGCAAGGCATCCGTTTGCCATGAACGTATAAAAACGACTGAGCTCAGAGCTTGTCAAATCGGGTCGCGTCCGGCTCCACATGGCGATGCTTCTCTCGCGGAACGTATCGACGATGCGCAGCAGCAGATCGGGATCGCTGTATTCTCCGAAGAACGCCATGCAGAGCTTCTCGTTTTGCGCGATGATCGTGCAGATGTCTTTGCTGAAGGCCTCGAGAGATCCTCCGTTGATCGTTGTGCTCAGCGAGTGCATGATGGTCTGCGCCAGATCGCGCTCTATCTCTTCGTACAGTGCGTAGATGTCGGTGTAGTGGGAGTAAAAGGTGGCTCGATTGACGCCCGCCCGATCGCAGAGTTCTTTGACGGTAATTTTGCTTACGGGTTTTTCTTGCATGAGGTCGAAGAAGCTGTCGCGAAGCATCATCTTCGTAAGGCGCACGCGGTGGTCTTGCTTCATGGGGTTCCTGCCTTAGCGCTTTCGGATTGTGCATTTTTCGTTCGATAGACAACAGATCGGGGTCGAATGTTGGTTTGCTGACACTTCTCAATCATTTATCGGTTGATGAATCGCCATGATGCAATATAACTATAACCGCGTAAGATAATCAACACCGTGTTGCCAACGAGTTGCATGTTTGCCGAATCAGGCGGGCTTCGGATGCGGGATGCCGAATGCATGCATTGTTGGCGGCAGCAAAGGACATCGACTGCCGTGGACCGTTTTGCATCGTTCGTCATCGACCATAAGAAGCCGATCGTTTGGCTGACGATCGCCCTTGCCCTCATCGGCACGGTGATGACGTTTTTGGTGCCGATCAACTACAACCTTTCCGATTACCTTCCCGAATCGACCGAATCGATGCGCGCCGTCGATACGATGGAGGACGAGTTCGGGATGGCGGTTCCCAATGCCCGCGTGATGATCGACGATGTGGGCATCACCGAGGCGCTCGAATACAAGGAGCTGCTCGCCGCGGCGGCGGGCGTCGATAACGTCATGTGGCTCGACGACGTGGCCGATTTGAGCATACCCATCGAGATGCTCGATGCCTCCATGGTGGATCAGTACTACAAGGACGGCCATGCGATCTTCGATGTGACCATCGCTTCGGGTCGGGAATCGGAGGCGGTTGACGCCATCTATTCCATCATCGGCGAGGGCGGCCATGCTTCGGGACAGGCGGTCAGCACCGCCGAGATGAAATCGATGACCATAACCGAAGTCGTCAACGGCATACTCATCCTCGTGCCTCTCATCCTCGTCGTTCTCGTCTTGTCGACGACTTCGTGGATCGAACCTATCCTGTTTCTGCTCGCCATCGGCGTTTCGGTGCTCATGAACATGGGATCCAATCTGTTCATGGGCGAGGTGTCCTTTATCGCGTTCATGGTCGCCCCCGTGCTGCAGCTTGCGGTTTCGCTTGATTATGCGATCTTTCTGCTCCATGCGTTCCAGCGGTTCAGAGAGACCGAACCCGATGCGAAATCGGCCATGCGCGCCGCTATGAAGAAGAGCTTCTCTTCGATCGCGGCTTCGGCGGCGACGACCTTCTTCGGATTTGCGGCACTTTGTTTCATGCAGTTCCAGATTGGCATGGATCTTGGGTTGGCGCTGGTGAAGGGCATCGTCCTTTCATTCTTATGCGTGGTGGTGTTCCTTCCCGCCTTCACTTTGATGGCGTATAAGCTGATCGACAAGACGCATCACCGCCGATTCCTCCCGACGTTTCGCAATGCGGGTAAGTACCTCGCGCCGCTGCGCATCCCCGTTTTCCTCATCGTCATCGCGCTCATCGTGCCGTGCTTTCTGGCTCAGTCGAACACGCAGTTCACCTATGGCATGGGATCGGTTGAGGGCAGCCAGACGCGCGCTTCGGTTGACGCGCGGGCCATCGAGGATACGTTCGGGCAGGCCGAAGCTACGGTCGTGCTCGTTCCCAACAACGATATGGCCCGTGAATCTGCGCTTGTTGCCGAGCTCGAGCAGATCCCCCATGTGACATCGGTCCTCTCGTATACGAACACCGTCGGCATGACGATCCCCGTCGAGTTCCTCGACGATGCGATAACGAGCCAGTTCTACTCGGACCATTACGCCCGCATCGTCGTGTATGCAGATACGGAAAACGAAGGCGACGAGGCGTTTGGTGTGGTCGAGCAGATTCGTGCGAAATCGACGGAGTATTACGGTGACGAGAGCCTCTCGGCCGGGTACGCGACGAGTCTCTACGACATGCGCGATGTCGTTACCGTTGACAACCAGGTGACGAACCTTATCGCCATCTGCGCGATCATCCTCGTATTGGTGTTGACGTTCAAATCCGCAACGCTGCCGGTTATCCTGCTTGCGACCATCGAATCGGCCATCTTCATCAATCTGGCTGTGCCGTATTTAACGGGCGATTCGCTCAACTACCTCGGATTCCTCGTCATCAACACCGTGCAGCTTGGGGCTACGGTCGATTACGCCATCTTGTTCACCGATAACTACCGGAAAAACCGCCAGGCGATGGAAGTGAAGCCCGCGCTTGCGAAAACACTCGGCGATACGTTCTTCAGCATCCTCGTGTCGGCAAGCATCCTATCGATGACGGGAGCCGTGCTTTGGCTCACGTCAAGCAACAACATCGTATCGGTGCTCGGCCTGCTTTTGTGCCGGGGCACGTTGCTCTCGTTCTTCCTCGTCGTCACGTTTTTACCCGGTGCGCTGCGCATTTTCGACAAGGTTATCGGCAAAACCACCTGGCGCGCCAATTTTTTCGACCCGCGAGCCTCGCATAAGGAGGAATCGTCATGAACGATGCCAAGAAAACAAACCGTTTGCTGCGGATAGCTCTTTCCGGATCGCTTGCGATCGCGCTGTCTTTCGGGGCGCTGGGCGTATCGTCGCTCAAAAGCGCCGGGGCTGAGGAGAAAGGCCGATCCGGTGTTGCCGGCCAAGCCGAATCAGCGGACGGCTCAACCGGCTTGCCTGGCGAGGGATCCTCGGCGGCAAGCGGCTCTGGTCAGAACGCAACGCCCAAAGACGAAGTGGTCTATGCTCGCCTGGCGGGCGACGGATCGGTGGATAGCATCTACGTCGTCAACGTGCTCAACCCCGAGAAGCCGGGGGAAGTAACCGACTACGGCGATTATTCGGCGGTCACGAACCTCACCGATACCGGCGCAATCGAGCAGTCGGGCGATGCGGTGACGGTTGACGTGACGGGCGAATCGTTGAGCTATCAGGGAGATCTGGCGTCGAAGAACCTTCCGTGGGAGGTGTCGGTGGCGTATTCTCTCGACGGCAAGGCGATCGATGCGTCCGAACTCGGCGGCAAGAGCGGCAAGCTCGAGGTGGAGATAGAAACCAAGCGAAGCGATGCGGTCGATGCCGTGTTCTTCGAGAACTACTTGCTGCAGATCACGCTCGTATTCGCTTCCGACAAGTCGAGCAACGTCGCAGCGCCCGACGGTCAGATTGCGCTTGCCGGTTCGAACACGCAGGTAACGTTTACGGGAATGCCCGGCAAGGATGGTTCGTTTGCGGCTACGGCCGATGTGACCGATTTCGAGATGGACGGCGTCAGCCTTGCGGCCGTGCCGTTTTCCATGGTGATCGATTCGCCTGACAAAGGGGATCTGCTTTCGGGTTTCACGCAGTTGTCCGATGGCGTCGGGCAGCTTTCCGACGGAGCGTCGCAGCTTGCGAGCGGCGCGCAGAGCCTCTCTTCGGGCGCAGGCGAGATGGCTTCGGGCATCTCCGGCATTGCCGACGGCGTTTCGGGCATTGCTTCGGGTGCGAGCGATTTGGCTTCGGGAACGTCCTCGATCGCAAGCGGTCTTGAGGCGTATCAGCAGGCGCTCGAAGGCCAGGCGCAGCAGTCCCAGGGATCGGTTATCGATACGAGTGCGCAACGGCAGGCTTACCAGACCGCGCTGCAGACCTACGTTGCGGCATTTGCCGTGGCCTACCATGATGCGAATCCCGATGCGACAAGCCAGGAAGCGGCGATGGGCGCGGCCGGGCAGGCTACGGCTGCCCAAGCGGGGGAATTGCAGCAGGCGTTCGAGGCTCTCGTTGCCGTCGAGGCGGCCAACGCAGCGTATACGGCCGTCTCCCAATCGCTTTTCGCCGCCGCATCGGGGCTCGGCTCTGCCGATGATCCGAACGGGTTGGTGGGCGGCATCAAGGCGCTGGCCCTTGGGGCGTCGTCGCTTGCTTCTGGCGCCGATGAGCTTGCGGGCGGAGCGGCGAGCGCGGCGGCGGGCGCGAACTCGCTTTCGTCGGGTGCGGGCGATCTGGCGGGCGGTGCAGGCGAGCTAGCCGATGGAACCAGTAGCCTTTATACGGAGATTCAAGCGATGCCCGATACAGTAAGCGAAGAAATTGATACGATGATCGCCGAATACAGTAAAAGCGATTTCGAGCCGACAAGTTTTACCAGTTCGAAAAACACCGATGTTACACTGGTGCAGTTCGTAATGGCCACCGAGCCCATCGTTGCACCCGAGCAGGACGAACCCGAACCCGAAATGGAAGAAGGGTCGTTCTGGGACCGCTTTTTAGCGTTGTTCGGCATCGGCAACTAGATTGGCGACGGTCGGCCTTGAAGGCGAGGCGGTTAAGCTCAGCCGCCTACGAGGAAAGAGGAACCCCATGGCCCTACCCGCAGCCGACCTGAATAAGAAGGCCGACAACAAAACGACGATGGAGCTCGGGCACGTGCTGCCCATGACCGCCGAAGTAAAGGGCGATCATCTCTACATTGGCGGCGTCGACATGGTCGAACTCGCTCGCGAGCAGGGAACCGCCCTGTACGTGATGGATGAGGCCGACATGCGCCATCGCATGGAGACGTACTTGACGGCGTTTCGCAGCCGCTACGAGAATTCCGACGTTGTATTCGCAAGCAAGGCGTTCATCAACAAGGCGGCGGCGAGGATCGTCGCCGAAGAAGGTCTGTGCCTCGACGTTTCGGGCGGTGGCGAGCTGGCCGTTGCGCGCGCGGCGGGCTTTCCGATGGACAAGGTGTTCGTCCACGGCAACAACAAGACGCCCGTCGAGCTTCGTGAGGCTATCGAAGCGGGTGTGGGATGCATCGTGATCGATTCGCGCATCGAACTCGACCGCGTGTCGAAGATCGCCGGCGAGCTCGGAGTGACGCAGAGCATCTACATGCGCATCACGCCGGGTGTCGAAGCCGATACCCACGAGTACATCCGCACCGGTTGCGAGGATTCGAAATTCGGTTTCACCATGCGCGAGGATTGGGCTTTCAACTGCGTGAAGGACGTGCTTGCAGCTCCTAACGTGCGGCTTGCGGGAATCCACATGCACATCGGCTCGCAGATATTCGCGCTCCATTCGTTCAAGGAGGCCATCAAGGTGATGGTCGAGCTTATGGCGCGCATCGAAACCGAGTACGGCTACAGGATCGAAGAGCTTGACGTGGGCGGCGGTTTGGGCGTGGCGTACCTGGCCGAGGACGAGCCTTCCACGATCGATGATTTTGCCGAATGCGTGACGAGTGCGGTGAGAGAGTATTGCGCCGAGTTCGGCGTTGCTCTTCCGCGCCTGCTCACCGAGCCGGGTCGCAGTCTTGTTGCAAATGCGGGCGTGACCCTCTACACCGTGGGTATCCTGAAGACTCTGCCCGGTATTCGCAAATACGTTGCGATCGACGGCGGCATGTCCGACAATATCCGCACGGCGCTCTACCATGCGGAATACGAGCCGGTCATCGCCAACAAAGCGGATCAACCTCGCACCGAGATCGTCACGCTTGCAGGCAAGCACTGCGAAAGCGGCGATGCGGTGGTTGTCGACATGCCGATCCAGCATCCCGATCTCGGCGATATCGTGTGCGTGTTCGGCACGGGCGCTTACTGTTACACTATGTCGAACAACTACAACGGGCAGCCGCGCCCCGCGATCGTTTTCGTGAAAGACGGCGAGGCTCGCGTGACCACGCGGCGCGAGACCTACGAAGATCTGATGGCGTGCGATCTGGACTAAGGGAGACAACGTTATGGCTGTGAAACTCGGATTGGTTGGCACCGGCACCGTCGGCGGCGGCTGCATCGAGATACTGAAGAACCACAAGCAGGCGTTTTTGCGCCACTACGGCATCGACGTAGAGCTGGTGCGCGTGTGCTCGCGCAACCCCGAGCAGGCGATCGAGCACGGGGTGGAGGATATTTTTACCCAGGATTACACCGATATCGTGAATGATCCTGAGATCGACATCGTCATCGAGCTCATCGGCGGCACGACGGTCGCCAGGAACGTGGTGCTCGAATCGCTCAAGGCCGGCAAGAACGTTGTCACGGCCAACAAAGCCCTTATGGCAACCTACGGCGAAGAGGTTATGGCCGCCGCAGCCGATGCCGGCAAGGAAATCGCGTTCGAGGCAAGCGTGGGCGGCGGCATTCCCATCATCGATCCGATGAAGCATTCTCTCATTGCAAATCGCATCGACACCGTGATGGGCATCGTGAACGGCACGACCAACTACATGCTTACCCGTATGGCCGAAGACGATATGCCCTATGACGAAGTTCTCGCCGAGGCGCAGGCGAAAGGTTTCGCCGAGGCCGACCCGACGGCGGATGTCGATGGACTCGATGCAGCTGCCAAGATCGCGATTCTTGCATCCATCGCATTCAACTCGCGCGTGACCATCGACGACGTATACGCCGAGGGTATTCGCAACATCACGCCGCTCGATCTTGAAATCGCAAAGGACATGGGCTATTGCGTAAAGCTTCTGGCGCATGCCCATCGCACCGAAGAGGGAATCGACGTGCGCGTGCATCCCACCATGCTTCCGCTCGACCACCAGCTTTCCACGGTCAATGGCGTGTTCAACGCCATCTTCGTTGTGGGCGATGCCGTTGGCGAGACCATGTTCTTCGGCGAGGGAGCCGGATCGGGTCCTGCGGCAAGCGCTGTGATGGGCGACGTGCTGGAGGTGGCGCGCCATATCCAGATGGGCATTCCGCCGATTGTCGGATGCACCTGCACCGATGCGATTCCCATCGTGCCGATGGAGAATCTGAAGACCAAGTACTACATCCGCTTTGCCGTGGCAGACCGCTCAGGCGTGCTCGCCGCAATGGCGGGCGTGTTCGCCGATCATAACGTGAGCGTGCATTCGGTCATTCAGCGCGGCAAAAAGGATGCGGGAACCGTCGATTTGACGTATGTGACCCACACCGCCCGTGAGAAGAGCGTCCGCGCCGTGCTCGCCGACATCGCGAAGCTCGATGACGTGTTACGCGAAGAGCCTTCGGTCATCCGCGTGGAGGATTAAGCCGTTCCGATGGCGAAAGCGGCCCGAAGATTCGGGCCGCTTTTTGCGTTGTGCGTTATTTGCCGAGGTAATCCTTGATGTATTCGATAGACATCATTCCGCTTGTCAGCGCGTAGCCGCAAGTTGCTCCCACGTAGTCCGTGTACGGGTAGGAGAAATATCCGCCGCTGTCTTGGCCTGCAACGAACAGACCTGCGGGGGATGGCTTGTTTTCTTCGCCGATGGCTTGCAGATGATCGTTCACTTTGATTCCGTTAAAGGTGCCGTCAATCGGCGATATCACTCGAACCGCATAAAACGGGCCTTCGTCGAGGCGGTGCAAAAGCTCGGGTCTTTTGCCAAACAGCGTATCTTCGCCTGAAGAGATAACCGCTTGGTAGTCGGCGAGCGTTCTTTCGTAGGTGCCGGGATCGAAGCCCGCCAATTCGCCGAGTTCCTCAAGCGTGTCGGCTTTCCATGCTTGGTTGTGTTCGAGGGCAGCATCCATTTCATCTTGCAGGGTGTAGTAGGAGGGGACGAGGATTCTCTCACGCATTTTATACTCTGCTATGATGTCTTCTCCGAGTATGTCGTGCACCCCGCTGTTAAGCAGCTTGTCAAAATCGTTCTGGGTGAAAATAATGTAGCTGGATCCGACTCGGCGCATTGCCGATGCTCCTCGGGCGAGGGCATGGGTTATGCAGAACGTTTCGTTCATGTATCGCGCTCCGGCGGAATCGACCATGAGAAAACCGGTCTGGTTGAGGAATTTCATGTACCCGGCATAGAAGTCGAGCACGTCGTTACTGCAGAACTCCGCAAGATGCGGCGAGACTTCCGTTGATAGAACGGCGCCAACTTCTCGGCACATCGAAATGCCGTCGCCTGTGTTTGTGGCTACTCCGTTCAGATAGAAGTCCGACGAGCCGAGAATTTCGTTTTGCATGCTTTTGTTTCCGCCGAAACCGCCTGTGCAGACGAGCACTGCGGACGAGCTGATGCGCACCGTCGTTCCGTCCTGCTTTGTCGCGGAGATGCCCCGGACGGTCCCGTTTTCGACTATAAGCTCCTCAGCCTTCGTGTTTAGCAGCAGCGTTGCGCCTCCGGGGATGATGTAGTTATCCCACAGCAGCTGGAATTTTTCGGTGCCTTTTCCGTAATCGTGCGCGATGCTCGTCCCCGATGTTTCTTTGGGAGCCGAAAATCCTTTATGGCCGCATTCGTCCCAATGAGCTTGAAGCCAGTCGATCATTTCACCGGAATGATCGAGTACGTTGTAGACGAGGCTTGCGTCGCTTTTCCAGTAGCAGTAATCCATCATGTTGGAAAACACTTCTTCTACGGTGACGTGGTTGCCGACTTGCGCGTCGAGTTTGCTTCCCACGGCTAGCGCCCCGGTTGCGCAGGAGCCTTCCCCTGATATTCGGGCCGTTTTTTCGACCACCACCACGCGCAGGCCTTCTTCGACGGCTTTGAGAGCGGCGGTTGATCCGGCGGTTCCCCCGCCGACTATGCAGAGATCCGCCTCGTAAGACTCCTCTTTCGGTTCGTGGTTGGTTGCTTTAGCGAATCCGGCTAGACTGGCACCTGCTTCCGCGAGCGCTTTTGCCGTTGCTGCCGTGATGGCGGCGGCGGTCAGGGTGGAACCCGTTACGGTGTCGACGAAAACGGATTGCTGTTCTACGACGTCTTTCGGTATCCTTTCGGTTGCAGGCTCGAAAAACCCGGGAGTATCGGAGCACGAGGCTACCTCGATCGAAACGATGCTCGTTTCGTCGACGGTTACTTTGACTTGGGTTGGCTCGATGGTCGCGGGGCATCCGAACCGCTCGCCTTCGATGCTTCCCTTTTTCCATTTCCCATAAGCTTCCCCTGTGTACGTGCCGGGCGCCATGGACTGAGCTATGCTCTGCGGATCAAAATGGTTGAGCTGATTGGGATTGGCCCCTGCTTGCTTGATCGCATCCGTTACTCCGGCGATAACCGCCTGGGAGGACAGGGTCGCCCCCGATACCGTATCGACATCGATTGATTGGGTGTCGATTATGACTTGGGGAAGAACGTTGAGGGGGATGTAGCTGATATCCTCGGTTTCCGAGTGACTCGTCACCTCGATGCTGTCGATGCGGTCCTTGGAAAAGGTAACCGACATCTCGATGGTTCCGTGTTTTCCTTCGGCTTGCGCTTGATACGTGCCTGGCGTGTAGCTGACGGGGCCCGACTTCGCATCGGATTGTTGGGAAGCGCATCCGGAAAGCCCGGCCAGGCCGCCCATGCCGAGCAGGCCTATGCCGGCCATCCCGGCAGCTCCTTTGAGAAATTCCCTTCTTCCGAAGCACATCGATGTCGACGGTTCGCCGGCGGAATCCGGCACCTCGTTACCCATGTCCTTTCTTTCTGCTGTTTGCTGTTGGCTCATGGCCCCTCCTTGATTCGGTTTGGACAGGCTCTTGATTTTCGGGCAAAGGCGAAAAGTGCTCTTCCCATGAGGGTGGTGGGAAGCCTGTTTCCTCTCACCATTTATATGTTATTTTCAGCATCCTCGTGTAACTTAGTGGGTTCGAGCCGATTGATTTTGCTGTGGTTTTGCTATACCGTTCCTTATGTATAGGGCGGGGGTTTTCGGTATGGTTAATCTCGAATCGACTTCGCGGGATGCGCAGGCGGATTTGCAGGTTCGGTCTCTTGAGGCAACGTGCTTTTCGCTTCGAACGTTCATCTCGGTGGCAGTTGGGATGGCTTTTTTCTGGCAATTTTTCAGGCATGCTAATCTGGCGAATCTTTTCGATCTGTCGGCTGTTGGGGCTGTGCCCGAAATCGAGATGTGGGTTCCCGTCTACTATGGTGCTCTGCTGCTTATCGCCGTCGCCGCTTTGTTTCCAGCAGTGGTTCGCCGTTTGGAAACGAAATCTGCCGTGACGCTGGTTTCGGTTCTCGCATCGGCTTCGTCGGGCTTGCTTTTGGTTCTGAAGGTGTTCGTGGATCGCGATAGCGATTTGCTTTACGTCGTTAGCCTGCTCGCGGCAATTGCCTTTGCGGTATCGTTTGTGGCCTTGACCCTGTCGTGGGCAAGTTGCTGTAAAAACCTTGCAGGTTTGGATGCGAAAGGGGTTGTGTACTGTCTTTGCGTTTCATCGTTGGTAAGCCTGGTCGTTTCGTTCGGCCTTTTCTCCCTTTCGCCGATCCCCGAGGTTTTCCCCGCCATCGTTCCTTTGGCATCGGCTGTCCCGCTGCTGTATGTAAGATCTTCGATTGCGGGCGAGCTGCAGAACGGTTCTAGGCCGGTGGGGCCTCGTCGGGAGTTGCCTTCTCGCCGAATGGCGGCTCCAAGGGGCCTTGTGGTTGTTCTGGTCATCCTCCTGGTCATCGCTGTTTGCGTGAAAGGCTTGTACGACACGCTTGTCGTGAACAGCTTCGAAACGGGCCTTTACCTCAAGCACTTCATAACCATTGTCGAACTTGCGGGCATCATGGCGATTTGCTTGCTTTCGGTGAGGATGGAGCGGGTTGCCTTTCTGGGATGGTTCGTATTGGCAGGCGGCTTGGTTTCCGGGCTGGTCATGATTTCGCTGTCTGATTCCGACTTGTTCCTCCAGGTGGGGTTAGGAACGATCACCGCGGCTCGTACTTGCTTTGAAGTTTTCGTGTTCAGCTTGGTTGCGGCAGCCATGGGAAAGAGCCCTTTGTCGCGAACGATGCTTCTGCTCCTCGTGATTCCCGAAGCGGCATCGTGCTTGTTCGGGTATTTTGCGATACCGACCGCCTTGCTTGCCGCCGGCTTCACCGTGTTGCCGACGGTTGGTTTCATTTCTTTGGGCCTCGGTGTCGCCGTTGCGGTGTGCTCGTTTTTCGTTGCGAGCTTTCTTGCGCTTAAGGGAATCGACGCTACCGCCGACGTCTCGAAAAGGGATTCCGTGATTGGCGCGACCGAGGCGCGATCTGAAGCTCGACTCGACTGCATAGCTTCGGAATACGGGCTAACTCCTCGAGAACGGGAGATTGCCGAATACGTATTCCGGGGGTATAGCGCAAAACGCATAGCCGAACTTCAGTATCTTTCTCTCAACACGGTGCAAAGCCACACGAAGAACCTCTATCGCAAGATCGGCATTCATTCCCGGCAGGATCTCATAGATCTCGTCGACGAGGGAGTCGATGAGATCGCGTAGCCTTTGCGTTGCCGCGCCGGTCATGCAGCCTGTGCGATCTCCTGCGATTCTTCTGCGGTGATGATCTTGTATTTCACCATCTGGCGAAGAACCTGCTGCTGGCGTTCAGCGGCAAGCTCGGGGTTTTCCGTTGGCGCGTAGGCGGAGGGCGCGTTGGGCACCCCCGCGAGCAGGGTCGCCTCGTAGTCGGTTAGCTCAGAAGGCTCTTTCCCGAAATAGCCCACGCTTGCATCGTGGATGCCGTAGTAGCCGTTTCCGAAGTAGATGGAGTTCACGTACAGTTCGAGTATCTTTTCTTTCGAAAGGCTCCGTTCGATGTCGAAGGCCATGAGCACTTCGGCGACTTTGCGTTCGAGTTCGCGTGCCTGCGTGAAGTATTCGTTTTTCGCAAGCTGCTGGGTGATGGTGCTTCCTCCTTCGACGAACGCCCCCGCCTTCAGATCGTTTATCAGGGCGCGGCCGGTTGCGATTGCATCGAATCCGGGATGCAGGTAGAAACGGTGATCCTCGACGGCGATGACTGCCTCGAGGTACTTCTCGGGAAGCTTGTCGATGGTCGTGTATCCGGGTGTGGCTTCTATCTGTTCGGCCATGGCGCCGACGCTCGTGGCCTCAACCGCCTCGCTGTACATGGAGTAGCCGCGCGATACGTAAAACGCCACCGCGCAGAAGGCGAGTATTCCGATGATCAGAAGCAGTTTTCCGAGAATCGAACTGATTGACCGGTCCTCATGTCGAGGTGCGGCGACTACGCGCCTGGAGCGCATGGCGCTGCGATAGGGGGTGGGGGCGTTGTACCCGGTAGTACGTATGCTGCTGTGCGCGCTATTCATGGTAGTCACCTGCCGTTCTCTGCTCGTTTTCACTGGAATCAGCATAGCGCGACTACCTTGCGGGTACCTTACAGGGTGCTTATGAATGTCTTACACTTTTGTAAGAGAAGGGAAATACCTGTTGAGAAGGTAGGGACTGCAAAAAAGGAGCGGTTCTTTTTCGGTTGCATCGCGCAGGTTTCGTTTCTCTTGCGGAAAACGCGGCATCGGACCGTCGATTTGGTATCCTTTTTGCGAATGGTAACCTCAGAAGGAGTATTAATGGCGATCGGTGCGGTGTTTGACTGCGACGGAACGTTGCTGGATTCGATGGAAGCATGGCATATCGTGCAGAGCGATTTGGCCCGACATACGGGCATTGTTTCAACCGATGAGCTCACAGTTGAGCTCAGCCCCATGACGATCCCCGAAGCGGGGGCCCATCTGCATGCGAAGTACGGAGTAGGCATCGATGCCGACGATGTCGTCTCGATGATCGACGAGGGTATGCTCAAATATTACCGAACCCAGGCGAAGCCTCGTCTCGGCGCGCTCGAATTCGTCAAGGCCCTATTCGATTCGGGGGTTCATTGCAGCGTTGCCTCATCGAGCCCGCAGTCGTATCTGCAGGCGGGTCTCGAACGCGCGGGGTTCGCTCCGTATCTCGATGCCATCGTATCGGTTGACGATGTGGGGGCGTCCAAGCGCGAGCCAACGGTGTTCAACCAAGCATGCAAGCTCATGGGCACGCAGATTTCGAAAACCTGGGGATTCGAGGATTCCTTGTACGCCCTGCGTACCCTTAAACGTGCGGGCTACAAGACGGTGGGGGTCTACGATAACGATTTGGCAGGCACCTTCGACGAGCTTTCGGAGATCGCCGATGTGGCCGTGCGATCGTTCGACGAACTCGATCCGAAGTTTTTCGCGTGATGATCAGAGGGACCGCCGATCATCACGGATCTTTTCAAGCCGTGGGGGTCCGCCTCGATTTTTGCAAGTAGTTCAACGCTGTGTAACTTGTTAGTTCTGGCGTTTGCTATACTGGGTAAATCCTAGTATGCGGATATCATTAAATATGATCAATCCGTAAATACATGACCAACGGTCTCATTTAATTCAAGGAGGAACGATGGCCGAAGAGAACAACGTAAACCCGAACGGGATACCCGAGCAGCAGCCGTCTGCCCCGGAAACTCCCGCTCCCGATCAGGCTTCTGCCGCCGCTCCGCAGTCCGAGACCCAGCCGGTTTCCGCCGATCAGTACACGGCGCCCGAGCCGCCTGCTCCTGGGCAAACCAATCAGTATGCCGCGCCGCAGCAGCCGACCCCGGGCCAGTATGCTGCTCCCCAGCAGCCCACGCAGGCCATGCCCAATGCATATCAAGCCCAGCCTGGACAGCAGCCTCCCATGGGCTATGGCTACCAGGGCGGCTACGGTACGCCTCAACCTCCGACATCCGCTCCGGTTGGTCCCGGCAGCGGGAAAGCGCTCGGTGCGCTGATCTGCGGCATCTGTTCTATCGTGTTTTCCGGAACGGTAATCATCAGTATCATTTTGGGCATCGTCGCAATCGTGCTCGCTTCGCAGTATGTCAAATCGTTCGGTAAAGACGGCAAGGCGACGGGCGGAAAGGTGTGCGGCGTAATCGGCATCGTCTTCTCGATCCTCATGCTGATCATCTACATCTTCTCGGGCATCTTGGTGGCTGCGGCAATCAACGAATACGGCAGTTCATCCGGCCCTTCGTATTCCTATTCGTACGACAGCGGATCGTCTTCGTCTAACGACTCGAGCACCGCAACGCCGACCGATGCCGATGAGCAGGCTGCCATCGCGGCTGCGAGCGCTGTGCTCGACGAGCTGAAGAACCCCACCGATGCCGACATCAACGAGATGGCTGCCGGCCTTGACGAGGGATTCGCTTCGTCTTCGGGTCTTGAGAGCCTGAGCGATATCGGCGTCGATCCCAAAGAGTTCTCGCAGTGGCTGTTGTCCGACCTTACCTACGAGATCGACGATGCGTTCGTGTACAGCGACGGTACCGGCACGGTGTACGCCGATGTGACGACGAAAGACTACTACGAGTTCATGAGCATCTTCTCCGATAACGTCGACGCCTTCGTTGCGAGCGACGAGATCGCGAACATCGCCGATGAGGCGGCGGCCAACGCCAAGATCGGCGAACTGCTGAAAGACGCGATGGCTCAGACGGGCACCACCGAAAGCTTCGTATCCATCGAGGTTGTCAAGAGCGGCAGCACCTGGGTTGTCGATAGCGACTCGCTCGAAGACCTCGCCCAGAGCATCTTCGGGATCTACTACTAAGCTTCTTTTGCTTTCAGGTTAATCGACTTCAGGCGATAAACAACGAGGCGGTCCGTTTGAAACGGACCGCCTCGTTTTCTTCTCTCGGCAAGCTTCGCGCTCAAGTTGCTACTTCCACGGATCTTCCTCGTAAGGGTCGACCTGCTCGATGCGATCGGAATACGGATCGTAGCCATCATCGTCTTCGTTGGCCGCTCGCACAAACGGATCGGTCCTCGCATCCGTGCGCTTTCGTTTTGCCTGCAGCGCGGCTTGCGCCCGACGTCGCGCGGCTTCGCGCTCTTCCTCGGTAACCACGCCTAGTCCTCGTCTTCGCCGATCGTTCCAAGATCGTAGGGCGTTGTCTGGTAGACGTAGTAGTTGAGCCAGTTCGTATAGAGCAGCTGCGCCTGAGCCCGCCAGGTCGCGAGAGGCGGAAGCGAGGGGTCGTTATTCGGGTAGTAGTTTACGGGAAGCGCCACGTCGTCCTCTTTGCCAAGGTCGCGCTCGTATTCTTTACCGAGCGTCTCGGTATCGTATTCGGGGTGTCCGAATACGAAGAAGTGGTGGCTGTCTGTGCTCTTGGCAATGTAGACGCCCGCAGCGTCCGATACGGCAATGAGTTCGAGCGCGGGGTTCGCCTCGATGTCTTCGGCATGGACTTCGGTGTAGCGAGAATGCGGCGCCATGAAAACATCGTCGAACCCGCGTACGAGGGGGGATGACGGTTTCACAAGCTTGTGCTCGAATACGCCGAACAGCTTTTCGGGCAGTTCGTACTTGGGCACGCCGTAGTGATGGTATATGCCGGCTTGAGCCCCCCAGCAGATATGCAGGACGCTGTGTACGTTCGTGCGCGACCAGTCCATGATGCGCGTGAGTTCGTCCCAGTAGTCCACATCTTCGAAATCGAGCCGTTCAACGGGGGCGCCGGTGATGATCATGCCGTCGAAGTGCTTGTCTTTGATGTCCTCGAACGAGGTGTAGAAGGTTTCGAGGTGCTCTTCGGAAACGTTCTTCGATTCGTGGCTGATCGTTTGCAGAAGCTCGACGTCGATCTGCAAGGGCGTGTTGGAGAGTTTGCGCATGATCTGCGTCTCGGTGACGATTTTCGTGGGCATGAGGTTTAGGAGCAGCAGCTTCAGAGGACGGATGTCCTGGTGCATGGCGCGGTATTCGGTCATCACGAAGATGTTTTCGCTCTCGAGAATCTCGGTTGCTGGAAGCGAATCGGGAATCCTGATCGGCATAACGCGTCCTTTCTGCTTGCCGCTTCGTCAGCGTAGCACCAGCCGGGTGCGGCATGATGCCAGCTGGAACATGGGGTGCAGCCCCGTAAAACGAACATGCCCTATGATACCAGCGAGTGAATCCGCGTGCGAAGGCAAACAAAGTTTCGTCATATTGAGTCTGTGGCGGCCTCCACCAAGTCAAGCAGTTCCTGCTGCGAATGAATGCCCGAGGCGCCATTGTCGCCCGCGGGCGAAACCCCCGTCCGTTCCCAACCCGTATCCGCCTTTGCGAAGGGGCAGGCGTATAATCGATACGTCCGATCATCTTTGGGCGCGGAGTCCGAAAGAAAGGGGTTGCGGTATGGCGGAAATGAAGTCAGGGTATGTCGATTACCTGGGATTCAAGACCTATTACGAGATTTACGGGGAGAAGAAGCCGTGCAAAAAGCCGCTGCTCATCCTTCATGGCGGCCCGGGCGATACCCACTACTATCTGCAGAATTACCGTGAAATGGCCGATAAATACGATCGTCAGATCATCTTCTACGATCAGATCGGCTGCGGAAATTCCAAGATCCCCCATCAGGAGGACGATTTCTACAACTACGACCTGTGGATCAACGAATTCTACACCGTACGCGACGCTCTGGGCTTAGACGACATCCATCTGTTCGGTAACTCCTGGGGCGGCATGCTTGCCATGATGTGCATGATCAAGAACGACGAAGGCGTGAGCTCCATGGTTGTGAACGGCTCCCCGGTCAACATCGCCACATGGCTTTCCGAGGCGAACCGCCTGATCGAGTACATGCCGAAAGAGATGCAGGAGGCTATTGCCGAGGCCGAGCGCACAGGCGATTACGACACGCCTTAGGCGAAAGAGGCGTACAACGAGTACTACCGCCGTCATGTGGTGGGCTGCGATCCGTGGCCCGATTACGTGCAGCTCGCCATGAGCGACGAGATGGTGGGCGAGTGCTATTACGTGATGCAGGGCGCAAGCGAGTTCGTGGTGACGGGCAAGATGAAAGACTTCGACATTCGCGAGGACCTGCATAAGATCAAGGTTCCCACGCTTATGCTTTCCGGTACAAACGACGAAGCGACTCCGTATGTCGTGAAAGAGGGGTACGATCTTATCCCCGATTGCGAATGGGCGCTCATTCAGGGAGCGGCTCACATCGGCAATGCGACGCATGGCGAAGAGTACATGGAGGCCGTGGAGAACTTCATTTCGCGATTCGACTAGGCTTTGCGCGAAAGACGGATGATTCTGCATCGCTTTGCATCGATAGGGCGGCTTGGGCGTACGGGTTTGGGCGTATGGGTTCGAGCCGCTCTTGCATTTTCGTCGGACAGGCATTGCCAAGGCCTTGATATGCACGTTTTTTGCCAGATTCATACATCTGAGCGCGTTTGCCAGGGCACAAAGGTGGGGCTGAATCTTGCCTTCGGCGTACTATAATGCGTTTAACCAGGTCACAGGGGATTCTGCGGCGCTTTGGTGAGGCGGCCGAGACCAAGCGGTGCGCACCCGTGTATGAATCTGGCAAAAAGTGTGCAGATTTAGGCTTCGAGCGAGCCTTGGGGCCTCGCTCTGATTGGGGCGGCGTCCCGAATCGTGGTGCATCAAGGGTCTTCGACGGTGTGGGCGCCACCTGCGGTCCGGAGGCGTTTTCTCGGCAATCTCCTGTGGATTTCGGAATTCGAATGCGCGAAACGCTTCGGCAACGCTTCGCGGTATATAATGCATCCACTGAGAACAGCGAGATAACAAGGAGCATCACGTGAGCGAAACGATCAGCACCGTCTGCGTCCAGGGCGGATACACGCCGGGCAACGGCGAGCCGCGCCAGATCCCGATCATCCAATCCACCACATTCAAGTACGATACGTCTGAGCATATGGGAAAGCTCTTTGATCTCGAAGAGTCGGGCTATTTCTATACGCGCCTGCAGAATCCAACCAACGATCATGTGGCGGCGAAGATCTGCGAGCTTGAAGGCGGCACGGCGGCCATGCTCACCTCGTCGGGGCAAGCTGCGAACTTCTTCGCGGTGTTCAATATAGCGTCTGCAGGCGACCACGTTGTTTCGTCTTCCTCCATCTACGGCGGCACGTACAACCTGTTTGCCGTTACCATGAAGCGCATGGGCATCGAGTTCACGTTCGTTGCGCCTGATTGCTCGGATGAGGAGCTTGCTGCGGCGTTTCAGCCCAACACCAAAGCGGTTTTCGGCGAAACCATTGCCAACCCGGCTCTTTCGGTGCTCGATATCGAGAGGTTCGCGCAAGCGGCCCATGCGCACGGCGTCCCGCTGATCGTGGACAACACGTTTCCCACGCCCATCAACTGTCGCCCGTTCGAGTGGGGGGCCGATATCGTCACCCATTCCACTACCAAGTACATGGATGGGCACGGCGTCGGCGTTGGCGGATGCATCGTCGATTCGGGCAAATTCGATTGGTGTGCGCATGCCGATAAGTTTCCTGGTCTGACGACTCCCGACGACAGCTATCATGGCGTCACCTATACCGAGCGCTTCGGCTTGGAAGGCGCGTTCATCACGAAGGCAACCGCCCAGCTTATGCGCGACTTCGGTGCGATACAGTCGCCTCAAAACGCGTTTTACCTGAACCTTGGCCTCGAGAGCTTGCATCTGCGCATGGCCCAGCACTGCAAAAACGGGGAAGCGATGGCCGCATACCTCAAGGCTCATCCGAAGATCGCCTGGGTTCGCTATCCTTCGCTCGAGGGCGACGAGTACAGCGAGCTCGCGCAGAAATACCTGCCGAACGGATCGTGCGGTGTGGTGAGCTTCGGCGTGGTCGGCGGGCGCAGCGCGGCCGAAACGTTCATGAAGAACCTCAAGCTCGCGCAGATCGCCACGCATGTTGCCGACGCGCGCACCTGCGTGCTCCATCCCGCCAATGCGACGCATCGCCAGATGAACGATGAAGAGCTGGCGGCAGCGGGCATCTCCCCCGATCTCATCCGTCTTTCGTGCGGCATCGAGGGCACCGAGGACCTGATCGCCGATGTCGAGCAGGCGTTGGCCACGGTATAGAACTTGCGGATATCGCGGATTGCGCCAAAGCCCCGTTCGCTCGAGCGGGGCTTTCTCGTGCGCGCCGACCGCGAGACATGGCAAAATCGTAGGTCAACAGGTCGTTTTTCGCCGAAAAAGGCCGATCTGAAGCGATTGGCAGTGGTTTTCTTGCATATCCGATCACTGTCGTGGAGCTTAGGATGAGAGCTTGCGAGATGCAGCTTTCGTATGCATGTTGAACTGGTATTTTGTTGGAGTAGAAAAAGCGTGTTTCTCGGGAGTGGGCCTTCGCTCGATCCGCTCCTTCAGATCGGTCTTTTATGGCGAAAATCGGACGGTTGGCTCTCAGGTTTTTGAGTTGCCCGACGATCGTTCGGAGGCGGAGTCTCCGAACGATCGCTTCTTCATCTGCTCGCGTGATCATTAATAATTTCTCAATCAAATCGCAATCTTGTGTATATTGCTTCGGCGGCCGTGGTCTTGTTAGTATTCCATCATCGAGCAAGCGCCATTGCCCATCGATGCGGCATCATATCACCGGGCTCGATATGATGTTGCATCGCTTGGCAATGTGGATGTCCGACTCTTTCCCCTTCCGCTGGCCTCGCTGCAAGGCGGGGCCTTTCTGCGTCGAGCGGTACTCTGCCATCCACGGGCGGTAAGATTCTCGCAATGTGTATGAAGAAACCGTAAATAACTCCGTATTAGCAAATAAAAATGCATATTCATCCACTAAAATGCACGATAACCGAATAACGAACTTGTTTCCTTCCCCGGATGGAAACCGCGAAAGCGTTTGTATGTCGACACCGTAGGGCTTTGAAGGTGCGACGTATGAACGCTTTTTTCATTCGCGGTGCAGGGTTTGCTTGTTTCGGTTGCCATGGAATTGCCCGGAGATAACGGGAAACGTCAGGCCGCGAGGCCGCAGAAAGGAGGCATCATGTTCGAGAAGGAAAACGATGGTAGCTTGGGAGTCGTGACGATTCGCGTAGCCGATTCGGCATCGGGAACGTACGAGATCAGCTCGTCTACCATGCAAAAAGTTGCTGCTTTGATCGCGCGCGAGGAAGAGGGCATGACGGCCCGCTTGCGGACTCCGCTGCCGATCAGGTTGCCATTCTAATCACATAGGTTTGCGTTTGGCGGACGGGCGGGATCGAGTCGGGCGGAGTTTGCGAAATCATGTCGGGTTCGATTTCCGCTCGCTCCTTATGTCGAGGATGGCATAATAATCAGGTGATATACGATGTTTGCGCAAGAGCGATAGGAGCAAAGTATGCAGAAGTTCATCGCTGAAGAATCGTTTTGGGAGCTGTTTCCCGATGCCGCCATCGGCATCATCGTTGCAAGCGGCATGAAAAGCGCCGACGAGGTTGATCCGGCTGACACCGAAGCGATCAAGCGCCTTTTGGCCGAAGCGAACGAGCAGGCGGATAAATACCTCACGAGCAACGTCATTTCGGAAAACGAGATGGTGAAAGTGTGGCGCGAGGCGTACAGCAAGTTCAAGACGAAGAAGGGTGCGCGCTGCTCGATCGAGAACCTGCTCAAGCGCGTTCTCAAGGGAAATCCCGTCGGATCCATCACGCCCTCGGTCGATATCTACAACGCCATCTCCCTTAAATACGCCCTGCCCGTCGGTGGCGAGGACATCGATACGGTCGAAGGCGATTTTCGTTTGGGCGTCACCGATGGCGGGGATGCCTTCATGCCGATCGGTGAAGACGAAGAGGATCCCACGCTGCCTGGCGAGCTATGCTATCGCGATGACGCGGGCGCGATCTGCCGCTGCTGGAATTGGCGTGACGGTCAGCGCTCGGCGCTCTCCGACGATTCCGAAAACGCGATCCTCGTCATCGAGTGCGTCGATCCTGCACGCATCGACGTACTGAACGAGGCGCTCGATGAATTTGCAGCGCTTATAAGCGAGCACCTCGGCGCAAAGATCGAAACCCGGGCGATCGTCACGCGGGACAATCCGGAGCTTACGATAGCGGGGTAGGGATTGGACGAACGGCTTCTGTGCTATTCGATGCCAATCTTTGTCAGCAGCTCTTGCCGGTTGTGGATTTCGAGCTTGCGGTAGAGCTGCTTGGTGTGCCACCTGATCGTATCTTCGGATAGGAACAGTTCCCCTGCGATGTATTTCTTGCTGCGCCCTCGGCAGATCATCTTCATGATTTCGAGTTCCCGGTTGGTGAGTGCATAACTCGTGGCGATCCGGTTGCACTGCATGTCAATCGAATTCGGTTCGAAGGGAATGCTCGGAGCGGGTGCGAGCTTGGTCGTGCGCGAGAAGCTGTTGAGCAGGAGAAGGGCTACGCACGAGATTGCAAAGTAGATAACGTTGAACGGCAGTGATTCGGAGAATCCCGTAACCATCGCTTGTCGGTAAACGAAGAGCCCCGCAACGAGCGACAGCTCGTAGAGCGCGCGCCCTATTCCATACACAATGCACGGGTGGAGTCCTGTGTGCTTCATTGCATCGAATAAAAGCAGGTAAATGAGGATCGAAACGAAGCTCCGCATGGCGAGCACGATAGCGGACAGCACGGATTCGGCCATGCCGCCGAAAAACAATCCCGCAAGAAGAATAACCACGATTATGAGCAGCATGCTTCGCAACCATCCGTCCCCTCTGGCGCTGTGGGCGCGTGCGGCGAGCCAGAAAAACAGCAGCAAAGGTAAAACTATGCGAAGCAGATGGCCGACGAGCATCGAGCTGGTTGACGTCGACCATTCGCTGATGCCGTTGCGCAGGAGCCCGAAAACGAATCCGTACGTTACGATTTCGATTCCGATAATCGCGAACCCGAGCACTCTTTTACCGAGCTTTGGTGTGGTGGCGCTTGGGTCGAAAAGGGGAGCGTCGCCTTGCAAGGGCGCTGCGGGGACCCTCTGCAGCAGAGCAGTCGATAGAAACGGTGCGATCGCAAGCGCGATGCCCACTGCAAACGGGGCGATGCCGTAGAGGAGTACGAGCAGGAATCGTATGCAGGAGGAAAGCGAGAAGGCGAGCAGAGTGTAGCTGGCCGCCGTTTTGAGGGGAGCGGTGCAGAATGCGGCAAACCAGCGGCTGAAGCAGTAGGCACCTCCGCTGCTGCAGATGACCCCGCAGGTGATCTCGCCGATTTCGCTGCTGTCTGCAAACGTGAATACCGAAAGAGGCGCGAACAGCATGAGCGTTGCGGCGATCCAGGGAGCGGCTTTCACAAGGGACGTGCCGTGCGGGTGCAGATGATAGACGAGCGCGGCTATCAAAAGAGAACATCCGAATCCCAGATGAAAGGAAATGTAGAACGTTTCGCCGCTTAGGAATGGGCCGTAGATCCAAGAAAGCATCAAGCTCAAACCAAGGATCGAAATCATACCCTGTGATGAGGTGATGGCCTTTAATTCCCCCATGGTTGCTCCTCCCGAAATCCTTGCAACCAATATAGCACGTTCGGGGAAAGCAATAGTCTCATCAGGGAGTTCTCGCCCTACCCGTTGCGGGTAGTTTTGAAACTACCCTTGTTGTGCAGGCGCATTACCCGCGTTGTGTGGTGCTTTGCGGCAGCTTTGTTTCTAGGATGCAGACATCGCTTCTGCACGGCGAGGTACGACAAGAGCCTTGTAGGCGAAGTCGACCGAAGGCACTGGGCATCGACAAACGAAGCTCTAGGCGGTAAGCGGATGATTGTCGGGATCGAGGATAGGAGTAGAGATGTCTGAAGTAACGCGAAGGGGCTTTCTGAAAGGTGCGGGACTCGCCGTTGCGGGCGCTGCAGTTGCTGGTATGGTTGGCTGCTCGACGGCGGAGGCCAGCCAGGACTGGATGCCAGAGAGATGGGACGACGAGGCCGATCTGATCATTGTAGGTTACGGCGGAGCGGGAGCGCTTGCCGCTATCGCCGGTTTGCACGAGGGGGCCTCGTGCATAGTGCTTGAGAAATCCGCCGAGCGCGACGGTGGAAGCACAGGCTGCTCGGGCGGTCATATGCATACTTGCGTAGGCGTTGACGTGGACGAGTGGGCGAAAACCTACGTCCACGGCTCGTTCGGTGCAGGTGCGAGCGAAGAGGTTATCAGGGGCTATATGGCGCATGCCAACGAAACCCCCGAATGGATGGAGACATTCGGCATCGATATCACGTGGGCCGACGAGAGCAATGACGGGCACAAGCGTCCGAAGGATTACCAGGGCGGCTACATTGCGGGCCGTGACGGCATAGTCGGCATGTATCTGTTCGAGGCGCTCGACGAGGCGGCTGAGGAATACGGCGTTGATGTGCGCCTTTCCACTCCTGCGAAGCGGCTTATCCAGAATCCCCTTACCAAAGAGATCATCGGCGTTGTTGCCGAAGACGGGAACGGGCAAACGCTCAACTTCAAGGCGAATAAGGCCGTCATTATGGCGTGCGGCGGCTACGAGAATAACCCTCAGATTCAGTACAGCTACAACAATCCCGGCGTTCGTGTGTTCCCGTGGGGTACGCCGCACAACACGGGTGACGGCATCCCGATGGTGCAGGCGGTGGGTGCGAACATCTGGCACATGCACGCCCTCGAGCACGCGGCGCTGTGCTACATGCTCCCTTCGATCGAGGCCAATTGTTCGATCAGCACCGATGCCACCGACGGCATTACGCCGTACAACTACTGCATCGTCGACTACAACGGAAACCGATTCATGAAGGAGGATAAGACTGGCGCTCATGACATGGATCACAAGCCCGGTTTCGATTTCGACGGCAAGGCGTGCGACTATCTCCATCTTCCGATGTTTCTCGTGTTCGACCAGACCATGTACGACGCCAAGCCCCTGTGGGAAGGATCGGGCCGTGCGGGGATCATCAATACCTATGCTGGCGTATGGAACTACAACCACCCTGACGAGCCCATCATCGAGTGGGGCACCAACGACAACGCTGTCGAGAAGGGGTGGATCTTCAAGGGCGAAACCATCGAGGAGCTTGCGAAGAACATCAAAGCGGAACGCCCGTGCCACGACGAGAGCGAAGCGATCAATGGAATCGACGGCGCCGCGCTTGCCGCTACGATCGAAAAGTACAACTCGTATTGCGAGGCGGGAAAGGACCCCGACTTCAATCGAGACGCCAAGCACATGCTTCCATTGAACAATCCGCCGTACTACGCGATTGAGCTAGGCTATTCGAGCATCAACACGCAGGGCGGACCCGAGCGCAACGAGAACTGCCAGACGATGGATCCGTTCGGCGAGCCCATCCCCCGTCTCTACAGCACGGGCGAATTCGGCTCCTACAACGCCTTCGTCTACGACATCGGCAACATTCTCGAGGCCATTACCACTGGTCGTGTCGCCGCACAGCATGCCGTGATGCTCGAACCGTGGGATGCCTCCAAGTAGCACTGATTTCCCGCCCGTGCAGGGAGGCCCCGCACGGGAATGCCGAGAGTTCGGTTCCGAGTCCGCGCCCCTCCCTCAACGGGTTCGGAACCGAACCGACGAAAGACAAAACGAGAAAGGACAGACGATGGCAACGATAGCGAAGAAGGCAGGCCTCATTCTGGTCGCGAGCGTTCTTGCGCTCGCCTGCTTCGGGTGCAGCTCGGGTGGAGAAGAGAAGAGCGCAGAACCCGCTGTCGAACCGAAGACCGAGGTCGAACAGGAGCCCGAGAAGGAAGAGGCTGCCGAAAAGGCGGATCCCGATGCGGAGGCGCTTGCCGCCGGGAAGACGGTGAAGTACATCGACCAGTACTACACGAACCTTAAGGATGCCGTCGATAAGGCGAATCAGAACGGCGGGGGCACCGTCGTGCTTTTGGCTGACACGGTTGACACGGAAAACGGCGAGAGCCCCACGATCGGCTTCCGCACGAGCATCACCATCAAGAGCGGCGACGGAGGGCCCTTCAAGGTTTACCGTGCCGACGGCCAGGCGAACGAGATGCTGCGCATCACTGACGGGACCATCACGGTCAAAGACGTCGTGTTCGACGGGTCGGGCGAGGGTGTCACGAGCCCGATCGTCATGATATCGGATCTCGCCCGCGTGACGTTCGGTTCGGGCCTTGTTCTTACGGGCAACGCATCCGACGGCTCGGGATATGCAGAGAACTTCGGCGCTTCGGCTGTTTCCATCAGCGGCCCCGATGCTTATGTGACCATCGAGTCGGGCTGCATGATTTCCGATTGCACAGGCAGCGGTCTTGCGAAAGCCGCGCTCTACAACGACGGGGCGAACGTTGCGAACAGCGGCGGATCCTTCTCAGGAAACACCTCTGAAACGGATACCCCGAACTACGCGGGTACGGGCACCTACGAAGGAGACCCCATCGCTTAAGGGATGGTTCGTCCAAGCTGAAAACCAGGTTTTGTTGCCGAAAATCGCGGAACCAGAAACGAATGCATAGTGAAATGCGCTATGCAAGGAAAGGAGGAAGCAATGAGCCAAGCCATGAAACGAGGTGTTGCGCTCGCAGCCGTTGTCGCGTCGATGCTGTGCGTGGTCGGCCTGCTGTGCTTAAGCGGATGCGCGCCCCAAAGCGCTGCGGGAGATCAGGATAAGGGCGGCAAAGACGACGCCGCGGTTCAGGTTGCGTGGTCGTCCGATTCGGATTGCACGTCGTGCCATGCGATGGAGGCGTCCTCGATGACGGATGCGTCGTATCTGTGCGCGACCCACGAGCAGCAGGGAAGCACTTGCACGACCTGCCATACCGACGATGGCGCGCTCTCCGATGTGCACGAGAATGCGACGGATCTCACCAAGACGGCCAAGAAGCTGAAGAAAACGGAGGTGGCTGAAAGCGTTTGCCTGAGCTGTCACGACAACGGGGAGATAAAAGCCGCTACCGCAGATCTCGCTCTTTTGACCGACGACAACGGCAAGACGGTGGATCCGCATGATTTGCCGACGAACGCCGAGCACGAAGTGATTGAATGTGCGAGTTGCCATGCGATGCACTCGGCCGAAGGAGCTGATGAGCAAGCGACCGCTAAGTGCCTCTCGTGCCATCATCAAAACGTCTACGAGTGCCATACTTGCCATTCGTAGCAAGGGTTGGCAGGCTGCTGCTGCCTGTCTGATCGTATGAGCCGGGGTCGTGCTGCGAGCGCGGCCCCTCATCGCGTTTCGACGGGCTTCTTGCGCACAGTGCAGACATCGTCAAGCGTCGAGAGGTGCACCAGTTCGCCTACCCGAAGATGATCAGCAAGCCCAACATCATGCCGATGATGACGAAGAAGGCGGGCAGCTTCGAGCGGTACATGAGAATTGCCTGTGGGATGATCTCGCCGAACACCACGTAGAGCATCGCCCCGCTTGCGAAACCCAGGCTGAGCGTGAGGCCCATCGGGCCGATATCGCCCAGCCAGAAGCCGAACCATGCGCCTATCACGGTGGGCAGTCCGCTTGCCGCCGTGATGAGGATGGCGCGGATGCGCCCCATGCCGCCGTTGATGAGCGGCACGGCTACGGCCATGCCTTCGGGAATGTTGTGCAGTCCGATGAGCACGGCAAGTACGATGCCCGCGCCCGTAGCCAGCTCGTTTTGGGTTGCAAAGCCCGCGCCGATGGTCATGCCTTCAGGCACGTTGTGCAACGCGATTGCGCATGCCATGACGATGCCGGCCATGAACAGCGAAGATTTCGGATCGTTGTGCTTTCGGTGTTCGGCCAGGTGGTCGGCGTGGATGAGCTCATCGAGATCGTCGTGCGTTTTCGGATGCTCTTCGCGTGCGACGTGGGGAACCTCCCTCTTCGTTCTGCGGTCGATAAGCAGGTTGAGCAGGTATACGACTGCAATGCCTGCAATAACCGCCGCGCATACGATGAACACCGCGTGATCCGATACCACCTGGGCCGATTCGATCGACTCGCTTAAAAGATCGAAGCATACGATGGAAAGCATGACGCCGCCTGCGAAGCTCAAAAGCAAGCTGACCGTGCGGCTCGAATCGGTGCGGAACAGCGCTCCGATGATGCCGCCGAGCCCCGTGCCTCCCATGCCCGCGATGAGCGTCACCACGGTGATGAATGCCAAAGGATCCATGATTCCCCTACAGCTAAAAGGCGCCCGTGCAAATCGGGCGCCAGGTTTCTCGTCTGCATATATGATAGCAAACTTTTGTTAGCTCGGGCTAATCGGCGACGAGATTATGCGGCTTTCGGGAGATCTTCATCCTCCGCATCCGCGTCTTTTCCGCCCGAGGCATTCTGCTCGGGAGCTTCGTCGCTGGGGGCGGGAACATCGTTTTCGCCATCGGATTCCCCGACGTAAGTTGCTTTTGCGGCAGCTTCGGCGACCGATTCGGGATCGGATTTGGAAAGAACGTCGGTTCCGCCTTCAATCGCACAGCCCGAGCAGGCGCGGTCGCGATGCGAGTTGATTGCATCCTGCAGATTGCGGTGCAGTTAATGGAATCGGTCGCCAAGGACCCCGATTGCCTGAAGCAGTTCGGCGTTGATCCCGCTGAAACAATCAAGGGGGCGACGGGCCTCGAGCTGTCGGACGAAGAGGTTGCCGACGTCGTCAAGGTGGTGGAGCCTCTGCTCGAAGGCAAGGAGCTCGACATGGGTGCCGTTATGGAAACCGTGGGAGATTTCCTCGGCGACAACCCGAGCGATTTGCTCGGCAAGCTCGGCGGGCTTTTCGGGGGAAAGTAAGTGCAAGAGGCTCTGCGGGCGATGGGCGGATCCGCATGGAAACCGGATTCAGCGCAGCGGTCGCAGATGTGTGAAATTGCGGGGAAATTGCCGTGGCTGGCGGCGATTTCCCCCTATTCGTATTGACGTGCCCATTTCGTCATCTTACAATGCAAAGGTTCGCTTTCAAAAGCCCCGTGTGGCAGAAACGATGCGGAAGCGCAAAAGGCTGGAGTCCAGACCATGCCCGGCGCGTCGGCGTAGGAACCCGGCATCCGTATGCGTCTGCAACTTTTGAAAACAAACAGCCCGTAGGCCGGGTTAGCTTCTCAGGTCGCGGGAGCAAGAAATTTGGAGGAATGAAGTGAAGACGTATTACGCAAAGCCCAACGAAGTTGAGCGCGAATGGGTCTTGATCGACGCTGCTGATCAGGTTCTCGGTCGCGTCGCCACCAAGGCTGCTCATATCTTGAAGGGCAAGCACAAGCCGCAATACACCCCGCACGTTGATACGGGTGATTTCGTCGTTATCATCAACGCCGACAAGATCCGTCTCACGGGCAACAAGGCTAGCTCGAAAGAGTACTATCGCCACAGCGGTTATCCGGGTGGGCTGAAGGTCGAATCCTTCGAGGAGGCTATGGCCAAGCATCCTGAGCGCGTGATCGAGCATGCCGTCAAGGGCATGTTGCCGAAGAACACGCTCGGCCGTGCAATGGGCAAGAAGCTCAAGGTCTATGCCGGTGCGGAGCATCCGCACATGGCCCAGAAGCCCCGCGAGATCAAGATGGAGGATAACTAATGGCAGGCGAAGCTTTGTATTACGGCACCGGCCGCAGGAAGAACGCCATCGCCCGCGTTCGTCTCGTTCCCGGCACCGGTAAGGTTACGGTCAACGGCCGTGACGGTCTCGATTACTTCGGTCGCGAGGCTCTCGTGAACTACGCGAAGGCCCCGTTCAAGGTAACCGACACGATGGAGCACTTCGATGTGATCGCTACGCTCAACGGCGGCGGCATTTCGGGTCAGGCCGGCGCTCTGCGCCACGGCATCGCCCGTGCCTTGCTCGAGGCTGGCGACTACCGCGGCGAGCTCAAGCGCGCCGGGTACCTCACGCGCGACTCCCGTATGGTGGAGCGCAAGAAGTACGGCCTCAAGAAGGCCCGCAAGCGCCCGCAGTTCAGCAAGCGCTAAGCCGATACGCTGTATCGAACACGAAGGGTCCGCGAGCGATCGCGGGCCCTTTTCAGTTTCATGCGAACGCGTGCGACTGCCCTTTCCAGCGGTTCGCGCGCACGAGGCGGGCACCGCTGGGCTGCGGATGCGCAGCCCCGATGGCAGCGCTGCGCGAAACCGGATCGGCGGGCCGTCGCCGTCATCGGGGTGGAAAACCCGTGCCGTGAAAACCCGAAAAGACCGCCGAACCTGTGCTCGGCGGTCTTTTCAAGAGGTGCGTCAATAGCTTACTTGGAGGGTGTCACCGTGTTGACGCGATCCTCTTCGGGCATGGGCCCTGCGAGAATTTCAAGATTGGCGATTTCCTTTTCGGCATCGCCGCCTGCGGCATTGATGCCCGCGATGCGGCCGAACGTCAGGCAGCGGCCGTGGTTGGTGCCGGGGCAGATGGTGGGGTAGTCGTTCGAGAAGTACTGACCGCCTGCCGCACCGGCGACGTAGAGGTTTTCGATGGGCTGGTTGTTCTCGTCGAGGATATGGCATGCGGTATCCTGGCGCAGGCCGCCTGAAGCGGCGAGCAGCGTGGAGACGAGCTGCCCTGCGAAGAACGGCGGCGTGTCGACGGGCCACATGATCTCGGGGCGTTTGCCGAAATCTTCGTCGTTGCCTTTTTCGCACAGTTCGTTGTAGCGGGCGACCGTCGCCTTGAGGTTGTCGGCGGGAACACCGATCTGCTCCGCCAGCTCTTCGAGCGTATCGGCTTGGAACAGGAGACCCTGCTTGATCTTCTCTTCGCGCAGTTTCAGCTCGACTTCCATGTCGAACGGCACGCCGAAGCGGCGGTACTGCTGGTCCGACGAAATGCCGCCTGAGCGCCCGTCGTTGCAGGATTCGGCGAACGATTCGAGCGAGTTGGCATCGTAGATCGTGAACGCCTTGCCCTCGGGCTGGAACGATTTGACGCACGATTTCGATTGCGTGTTCACGTCCTCGTTCATGAAGCGGTTGCCCTCGGCGTTCACATGGAGGAAATTGTAGCTCTGGGCGCCCGACTCGAGGTGGATCGTCGAGCAGTGCGGCTCGGATTCCTGCATGGCTCCGCCGATCCACATCGCCTGCTTGTGCAGGTCTCCCGTCGAAATTCCGAAGGGGATGTACAGGCGGCTGTCAGCGTTCCAGGTAAAGGGCTGGTAGCGGGTGCGCATCTCATCGTCGTCGAGGTAATCGCCCGAAGCCACGATGACGGCGTTGGCGTTGATCTGCGTGTAGTTGCCCTCTTCGCCCACGATCGCGCCCGTCACCGGGCCGTCGCCGTCGCGCAGCAGGCGCACGCACGGGGTGTCGTAGCGGTATTCCACGCCGAGCTTTTCGCCTTTTTCGATGACGGCGGGGATGAGTACCGCCATGCCGAGGCCGGTCGAGACGCCGTCGAGGTAGACGAAGTCGGTCGTGTCATCGTAGAAGAAGTGCGTGATCGGTTCTTCGGTGTAGTCGGGCCCCTTGTAGTAGCCCGCCCACAGCGTGGGGTGCAGGCCTGAATCGGCGACGAGGTCTTCGAGCCAGTCCATGCACGCGCCGGATTTCTTGGCGAATTGCCAGAGCAGCGGTTCCTTTACGCGTCCCGTCGCCCATTCGGTCAAGCGACGTACGATGTGAGCGTAGTCGGCTTCTTCGAACCAGCCTTCTTCGACGTACTGCTTCACCATGCGCGAGCCGTAGGCTGTAATGTGGCCGCCGCGACCCGACCAGGTTGAGCATTTGTCGATGCAGAGCGTGTTCGCCCCGTATTCGGCGGCGGTAACCGATGCGATGGCGCCTGCGAAGCCGCAGCCGACGACGAGCACGTCAACGTCTTCGGTGCCCTTGATCTGGTCTGCTGGAATCTCTGCGGGCGGCGTCATGAACGACCATTCGAGAGCCGCGTTCGCACCGAGCGGATTGCCTGCAAGCGAAGCGATGTCGGCGCTCGCTCCGGCACCCGCGGTGCCGTTCGCCCCCGCCTTGGGCGCTTCGCCTGACGGAGCACATCCGATAAGGCCCGCGCCTGCGGCCCCTATGCCCGCAAGTCCTGCACCGATGAGGAACTGCCTGCGTGATACTCCTGTCATGTTCTTTTCCATGATTCCCCTTCCTCCCGTGAAGTAGGTTGTGCGGCTGCTCGCCGCGTGGTTTCGTCCGTGCCGCGCACTCGTTTTCGGCGTGCGGCGCGAATTCGGAGCGGAACTGCTTCCGTGGCATCACCATAGATCCTGACGTGGGGTTTTGAATCCCCCAGGTGCGGGTAACTTTCTGAAAAACCCCTTCTACCCCTGCAGGGGTAGACAGGCGTAGACCGTGAGCGCGGGTAGGGAGCGGGCGGTGCGAGCGCAGGTAGGGAAGGTGTGGTAGTATTTTCGCGTGAGGCTGCGACCGTAGGGGTGCGAGGGCATGGAGCAGAAGAGGGAATCTCAGGATGCGGCGTTGACCGAGCGGCGCGAGCGCAGGACGATTCTGCGCGATTTCGGACAGGAGATCGTCGCCCACTACCGTCTCTCGATCGGGTTCGGCTTATTCTGGACGTGGGTCTGGCTTGTGTTCCAGACCACGTTTTTCAGCCCTGCGTTCCTTCTCGAATCGACCATGCCGTTGCCAGGGTGGATCATCCCCTTATCGGCGTACGCCGTCACGTTTCTCGTGCTGGGCGGGTTGCTCAGGTTCAAGCGCTACGCGCCGAGGGGCGCCTGGTATCTGCGCATGATACCGGCGGCGATGTCGTTCGGCGTGCTGCTCTGCGGCGTGCTCACGTTTTCCCCGCTGCTCGATCCGGCGGTCAACACGGTCGCCTTCTGTTTGGGTGGACTGATCATGGGTGCGGCGACTTCGTGCTTTCATGTCGAATGGGGCCGCATGCTCGGCCATTTGGGGCCCCGCAAAACCATCCTTCACGGCATCGTGGGCACGGTGCTCGCTTCGGTGTTCCTTGTGTTCATAACTTCGTTTTCCGACGTGTTTCTATGGGCTATCGCGTTTTTCGTCCCCATCCTCAGCATGCGCTTGCTCAGGCTGGAGGCGCGTTCGGTTCGAAACCTCTATCCCTGCATAACAGGCGATAGGCTCCATGTTCCGCGCCGGTTTCTCGCCACGTCGTTCACCCAGGGGCTCTCCCTCGGCATCGCTCAGACGATTTTGCTGACGGGAAACTACGACGGACCCGTGGTGGCGCTTACGGCATCGAGCTTCGCTCTGTCGGCTGTCATTCTGCTTGTGTGCGCGTTGTTCTTTCGGATGGACTTCAACCAGCTCATTTACCAGATCGGGTTTCTCGTCATGGCGCTCGGCTACCTTCTGATGTCGCTGTTCTCGCCCGGTTTCATCGGTGCGGTTCTCGTGCAGATGACGGGATATCGCTTTGTCGACATCATGATGTGGGCATTGTGCGTGTACCTGATCAAGCAGCGTGGGTTGCCGACGAACTGGGTGTTCGCCATCACGACGTGCTTTCTTCTGCTCGGCCAGCTCACCGGTTCGATCGTCGGGGCGCTGACGATTGCCGCCATTCCGCTTTCAGGCGAGGGGGCCTACAGCCTTTCGGTCGTCATGGTGTTCGTGTTGCTCGCCCTCGCGCTGCTTTTGTCCGACAGGAAGAACCTGCAGACGGGATGGGGCATGGTCCGTCCCGGCGATGCGGAGGCGCTGCCCGGCAACTTCGAGATGGGATGCAAGCTCGTCTGCCGACAATACGAGCTCACGGCGCGCGAGGGAGAAGTTTTTTCGCTGCTGGCGAAAGGGCGCAATCGCGCCTACATCTGCACCGAGCTGACTTTGTCGAAGGAGACGGTGAAGACGCACATCCGCAACATCTACCGCAAGATGGGCATCCATTCGCAACAAGAGGTCTTCGAAGCCGTCGAGGCGGAGCAGCGCAACTTCGGATTCGAACAGGAAGCGCCCCACGAAATGCGAATCTGAGGGGTTCTGAGGTTCGCTCTGTTGGGTGTTGTTTGATATGCTGGTGTTATGCGGTTGGTGTTCCTAACCGAAGCCTTTTCGGGACAGCCGCCTCTTTATTGGGGCGTTCTGGAAAGGTGGTTCGAACGATGTTGCGCACTCGCTCCCTCTATCAATATAGTATCAATAGTGGTATCATTTTATGAAAAGGGCGGATCGCATCGTAGAATCGATGCGCAGGAATCCCCGAGGAGTCAAGTTTGCCGATGCCGTCTATGTATGCGACCTGTATTTCGGCGAGCCTCGCATCAAGGGCACGTCGCATCGTGTATATGCGATGCCGTGGGCGGGGGATCCTCGAGTGAATATCCAAAACGACCATGGCATGGCTAAGCCGTATCAGATTCGCCAGGTGATCAAGGCAATCGATAAGCTGTCGAAGGAGGTGTAGCGTGGGCGTTGCGGATAGATATGCCTATCGCGTTATGTGGTCAGAAGAAGATGGCGAGTATGTTGCAACCGTGGCCGAAATGCCGTCCCTATCGTGGCTCTCCAGCGAGCCGACGGCGGCTCTCGAAGGAATACGCGTACTGGCAGACGATGTTGTTGCCGACATGGAAAAGGCGGGCGAGACGCCCCCTGAGCCGCTTTCGAGCAGAAGTTACTCGGGCAAATTTCAGGTTCGCATACCGCCGGAGCTGCATCGCAAGCTCGCAATCGAAGCGGCTGAAGAGCATGTATCTTTGAATCGCCTGGTGGCTTCCCGTCTGGCGTGAGAGGTGGCTCAGCAACCGCGCGCGGTTGCCTGCGAACGTGCCTGCGGTGGCGTTTGCCTGAAAAGCGGCAGCGCTGCGTGCGATGACCTGCCGATATCGGTATTCCCTATAGACAGAGCCCATATCTGCGCACAAACAGGCGAAGAAGCTTTATCATGTGTTCGAGAAAAAACTAACCGAATAGGAGTTCCGCATGCTTTCCGAGCGCATACTTTCGCGCCTGATCCATACAATGACCAAGAGCCATCTGGCGCTGAATCCAACCGACGAGACCATGATGCCGGCGGCCAAACCTGGCCAGAAATACATGCTGTACATGCACGTTCCGTTCTGCGAGCGCCTGTGCCCCTACTGCAGCTTCAATCGCTATCCGTTCCGCGAAGATGTGGCGCGCCCCTACTTCGAGAACATGCGCAAAGAGATGATGATGCTCAAAGATCTGGGCTACGATTTCGAAAGCATCTATGTGGGCGGCGGCACGCCTACCGTCATGATCGACGAGCTGTGCGAGACGCTCGACCTTGCGCGCGAGAATTTCAGCATCCGCGAAGTCGCATCGGAGACCAATCCGAATCACCTGACGCAACCGTGGCTCGACAAGCTGAAGGGCCGTGTGCAGCGCCTTTCCGTGGGCGTGCAGAGCTTCGATGACGACCTGCTCAAGCAGATGGATCGCTACGAGAAGTACGGCAGCGGGGATGTGATCTTGGAGCGCATCGCCGAGGCCGAATCGTACTTCGATTCCCTGAACGTCGATATGATCTTCAACTTTCCCTCGCAGACCGAAGACGTTCTGATGGCGGATTTGGAGAAGATAGCGCTGAGCGGATGCCGGCAGACCACGTTCTCTCCGCTGTACGTTTCTTCGGCGACGACGCGCAAGATGGCCGCGACGCTCGGCAAGATGGATTACGATCGCGAGTACCGCTACTACCAGATTCTCGACGGCGTCCTTGCGGGCGGCGATGACCCCCTGTTTCGCCGCACGACCCTATGGACGTTCACGCGGGGCGATGAGCGCGAAAAAAAGCGCGTCGAGGGGCCGCAGATCGAAGAATACCAGGTGAATTACGACGAGTATCCGGCGATCGGCAGCGGATCCATCACCCATTTGAATGGATGCCTCTACGTCAACAACTTCAGCATCAAAGACTACAATGCGGCCATCGAGGCCGGGCACATGTCCATCATGGGAAAAACCAAGATGAGCAAGCGCGACCTCATGCGCTACCGCTTTTTGCTCGATCTCTACAAGCTGCGCCTCGATAAGAGGCAGTTCAAGCGTGATTTCGGGTGCAGCGTCGAGGCCGGGCTTCCCATGGAAATGGCGTTCATGCGCATGAACAAGGCGTTCGAAATCGATTCAAGCGACGAGCTGACGCTGACGCCCATCGGACGCTATCTCACCGTCGTGATGTACCGCCAGTTCCTCAGCGGTATGAATAACCTGCGCGATCAGGCCCGGGCGGCGCTTAAGGGGCCGGAGCGGCAGCTGCTGTTCGGAGACGGAAGCCCTGCGTAACCATCGCGCTGGGGCCGCTGTGCCGTTTTCAAGATAGGGGATCGCTTTGCGGCGCCGCTCGGAATGGGCGGCGCTTGCGTTTGCCGATGTGCGTCTCGCCTTGCCGATTTCGGTTTGCCGAATTACCGAATATAGCATGGACATCCATCAGAACGATCGCCATCAATGCTAGAATACGTGCCACACGATTTTCAGGAGACGCCTATGTTATTGTGCGCACACTATATTCTGCCCATAACGTCCGAGCCGATCATCAACGGTGCCATGCTTGTTCGCGATGGGAAGATCCGCGACCTCGGCAAGGCCGACATGCTGAAATTGCGCTACCCCGATGAAGAGGTCAAGGATTTCGGCCTTGCGGCACTCATGCCGGGCCTCATCGATTTGCATACCCATCTCGAAAACGCGGTCATGCGCGGCGTCGTGCATGACGTTCCGTATGCCACATGGATCCAATCGGTTCACGAAAAGGGTCATCGCATGGAGGCGGGCGATTGGTACGATTCGGCGATCCTCGGGGGCCTGGAGGCGCTTTCGTCGGGCATCACCTGCGTGGCAGATATCACGCCGACGGGCGCCGCCTGCACGGCGACTCAGAAACTCGGACTGCGTAGCGTGATCTACCGTGAGGTCGGTGCGCTCGACAAGCATCGCGTCGATTACGCGATGAAGCTCGCCGAGCATGATATCGCCCACTGGAAACAGGAGGTCGATTCGAGCCGCATAACCATCGGCATAGCGCCTGCCGCCCTCTATGTCTGCCATCCCTCGATTTTCGCGCGGGTGGCCGAGATGGCGACCAAGCACGACATGCCGGTTGCCATGCATCTAGCGGGCAGTCGCGAAGAATACAACTTCATCAAGTACGGCTCGTCACCGTTTTCGGTTCACGAGATGGATCAGAAGCGCGGTTACGTGGAGATCCCCCCATGGCTTCCCACAGGTACGACGCCCATTCGCTACGCTCTCAACTGGGGAGCGTTCGATGCGCCCAACGTTATGGCGATTCATTGCGTCCATATCGATGCGGAGGATATCGAGAAACTCAAAGAATACAACGTGGCGATAGCGGCCTGTCCGCGCTGCAACGCGCAGCTCGGCATGGGTGTTGCTCCCATCAGCGAATTCATTCGCGCGGGGCTTCGCACGGGTCTCGGCACCGATTCGCCTGCCGCAACCGACTCGACCGACATGCTCGCTGAGATGCGCATCGGCATGCTCGTGCAGCGCGCGGTCAACGTGGGCAAGTTTCTCGATTCGCAGACGATGCTCGAGATGGCGACGATCGGCGGCGCACGCGCTCTCATGCTCGATGACAAGGTGGGCTCGCTCGAGGTGGGGAAGGAGGCCGATGTCATTGCGGTCGATCTTTCCGGATCGCATCAGACGCCCTCGTCCGATCCGGTGTCGGCCGTTGTCAACACATGCAGCGGCGCGGACGTGCTCATGACCATGGTTGCCGGCACCATGCTGTATGAAAAGAATCACTGGCACGTGGATGTCGAGGTTGCGAAGAACATCGCCCGCGTGATCGAGATACGTGGAAAATTGAGGATGTAAATGGCGAATAAGAAGCAAAAATCGGCTTCTCAGCAAAGAGCGGATCGCATCAGGGAAGCTCAGGAGCGCGAGGCGCGCGCCAAGGCCCAGCGCGCGAGATCCGAAAAGATAAAAAAGGTGGTTATCGTCGTTGTGGCCGTGATTTTGGTATTGGCGCTATCGCTTCCGACCATGGCGCTTATGGTTATAGGCGGCGGCTCGTAGGGTTTTTCGATACTCTCGACGTAGTATCGCCTCTGTGGAATAATGCTCATGCGCGCAACCGAGCGGTATCGCAACGAGGTTTGTGCTACTATGATTCGGTTATGGATAGATGAGGTGCGCACGCAATAAGGCGAGCTTGCACCATGAGAATGTATAGGGGTTACCTTGTTTGGTATCGGTGGATTCGAGCTTTTCCTCATTCTGCTGTTCGGGTTCCTCGTGTTCGGACCCGACAAGCTGCCTGCTATCGCAAAGACGGTGGGAAAAGCGATCGGAAAATTCAGAAGCGCTCAAGAGGAGATGAACAAGGTCATCAAGACCGAGGTTTACGATCCCAACTCCGACGAGCCCTTCAAGAACCCGCTTGACGCTTTGTCGAAGATCAGCGAAGTCGGCAAATCGGAAGAGAAGACCGAGAGCTTCTCGGAGCGTAAAGCGAAATACGACAAAGAGCGTGCAGCAAAGAAGGCTGCCGAAGAGAAGAAGGCTGCAGCTGGCACGGCAACGGCGGCAGGCGCGGCGGTAGCCGCCAAGAAGGCGACCGACGATGCGAAGGCCGACGGGAAGACCGATGCGAAGCCCAAGCCGAGCGCCGACGAGCTGTACGGCAACAAACCCGCTGCAGCAAAGAAAACGACGTCCCAGGCGAAGGCGAAGGCAGACGGGGCCGAATCGGTTGAGAAGAAGCCTGCTGCCCGGAGTGCCGCCAAGCCGTCTACGGCATCTGCAGACAAGGCGGCTGCTGCAAAGCCCGCGACTGCGGCCAAGAGCGCCTCGGCCTCCAAGGCTCAGTCTGCGAAGCCGGCTGCCTCGGCGGCTACGAAGGCCACGACCTCCACTGCGGCCAAGGCAACGGCATCGAAAGCAACCGCAACCAAAGCCGGTGCGTCGAAAGCCACCGCGGCGAAGACGTCCACCGCTGCGAGCAAAACCGCTTCTGCGGCAAAACCTGCGGCTTCAACGACTGCAGCTAAATCATCGGCAACCAGGTCGACTGCTGCGTCGAAGTCCGCCGCCAAGCCTGCGGCTTCGAAGACGGCGGCGAAACCTGCGGCCTCGAAAACCGCGAGCAAGCCTGCAGCGTCCAAATCTGCGACGAAGCCCGCTTCGACCAGCAAACCTTCGACTGAGGAAAAGGGGGAATAAGCTATGCCTATCGGTCCGGCGCGTATGCCCCTTTTCGACCATCTGAGCGAGCTTCGCATGCGTCTCGTGCGCATTCTTGCCTGCTTGGCTGTTGCGGTGTGCGTTTTCTACCTTGCGACACCGACGATTTCCGAGTTCTTGATTGCGCCAATCCGCGATTATCTTCCAACCGATCTTATCGTGATCGACCCGTTCGAGCCGTTCGCACAGCGTTTCAAGCTGGCGTTCTGGACTTCGCTTGTGGCCTGTATGCCGGTAATCCTTTGGCAGATACTTGCGTTCTTCCTTCCAGCGCTTAAGCCCAACGAGCGCAAATGGTTCGTTCCGACGTTCGCGGCCGCCGTTGCCCTGTTTATCTTCGGCACGGTGTTCTGCTATCTCATCATCCTCAACCCCGCATTCGAGTGGCTCACCGAGCAGGCGGTAGGATGGGAGATCATGGCGCGAGCCAGCTCGTATCTGGATATCATCATCAAGTTCGAGCTTGGGTTCGGCTTCGCGTTCGAGCTTCCGCTCATCGTGTTCTACCTCGTCATCTTCGATGTAGTTCCCTATAAGAAGCTTCGCAACAGCTGGCGAACCGTGTACATCGCGCTCATGGTTATTTCGGCAATGGTCACGCCCGATGCATCGCCCGTTACGATGTTGCTCATGTTCGCTGCGCTCGTGGCGCTCTACGAAGCAAGCTTGCTGATCTCGCGCATCGTGCTCGGCAAGCGCATCAAGGAGCAAACCGCTGCGTACGAGGCCAAGGAAGCCGAAGAAAAGGAATGGCAGGAAGAATACGCCGCCATGAAAGCGGAAAAGAAAAAAGACAAGTAGGCGCCTTGTCGGTCGCTTTGCCGATCGGTTCGCTCGGGGCTGCGATGCTCCCGGCGCGTGCGGATGGGCGTTCGCGATAGGATTGGCTACGCTGATCGGTGCTGCACGCAAAACGGGTGCAGCACCGATTACACTTTCAGGTACGGATAGCCGCAATTCCACCGAACAGGATGGGGTTTGCGTAAACGAAAGGTTCGCCACGTGCATGAATTAGGCATCATGACCGGCGTCATGGAGTCGGTAGAAACCGCTGCAAAAGAAGCGGGAGCCGATAAGGTTCTCAAGATCAACCTTTCGGTTGGCGTTATGACCGAGGCGATCGAAGACGCTCTGCGCTTCGCTTTCGAAGCGCTTTCCGAAAATACCATCTGCGAGGGCGCAGATTTCGAGATCACCATGATCCAGCCGAGGAGCCGGTGTCTCGAATGCGGCATCGAGTACGAACACGATCGTCTGCACATGCTCTGCCCCGAATGCGGGAGCTTTGCAACCCAGCTGTTGGCGGGCAAGGAACTGCAGATCGATTCGATCGAAGTGGACATACCGGATGATGGGGCGTCCGATGATACGAGCGAAGGAGCGTAAAGGTCATGCAGATTGACATCAAGCAGCCGATTCTCGGGAAAAACGACGAGCTGGCAAAGAAGAACCGCGAACTGTTCGCCCAGCACAACGTCTTCGTTCTCGATCTGTTGGCAAGCCCTGGATCGGGCAAAACCTCCACGATCCTCGCCACGATCGACGCGCTGCGCGACGAGTTCAACATCGCCGTCATCGAAGGAGATATCGCCTCGAGCGTCGATGCGGAAAAAATCAAGGCTCAGGGCATTGCAGCCGTGCAGATCAACACGGGCGGCGCGTGCCATCTTGAAAGCGATATGATACGGCGCGCGGTTGATGTGCTCGATCTTGAGCGACTTGATCTTATCATCGTCGAGAACGTGGGCAACTTGGTATGCCCGACCGATTTCGATCTGGGCGAGAACATGAAGGTCATGATCCTTTCTGTTCCCGAGGGCGATGACAAGCCGCTCAAATACCCGGGTGTGTTCCAGGCTTCCGAGGCGATCATTCTCAACAAGGTAGACACGATGCCCGTGTTCAACTTCGACAGCGATGCCTTCTACGCGTCGGTCAAGCAGCTCAACCCCCAGGCGCCCGTTTTCCCCATAGCGGCGACCAAGGGCGAAGGCGTTACCGAATGGGCGGAGTGGCTTGCCGAGCAGATTCGCGCGATTCAGTAGCGGCAGAGAATCGGCAATGCGATCGAAACCTTCGCGCGCTATGCTTGACAAGGCGAGATGAAGCAAGACGGCACCTTGCTTGAGTCGAAGGCGGAGAAAGGCAAAGGCATGCAACCTCAGGAAAAATACCGCGCGTGCGTACGCGCTCTGAAAAACTACGCTGACGAAGCCGGATTCGTCGATGCCGTCATCGGGTTGTCGGGCGGCATCGATTCGGCGGTTGTAGCGGTTATGGCGGCCGATGCATTCGGGGCCGGCCATGTCCACGGCGTTTTGCTTCCGGGGCCATATTCGAGCGAGCATTCGGTCGAGGATGCCCAAGAGCTGGCCGATAATCTGGGGGTTTCCGCATGCACCGTTTCCATTCTCGAGCCGTTCGAAGCGTTCGAGCGCGTGCTTGCCAAGGCATGCGGCGGAGAGCTTTCGGGGCTTGCCGCCGAAAACACGCAGGCCCGATGCCGCATGGTGTGTTTGATGGCCCTCTCGAATGCCTACGGGTGGATGCTTGTTAACACGGGCAACAAGAGCGAGGCGATGATGGGCTACTCAACGCTGTACGGCGATACCGCTGGAGCGTTCGCCCCGATGGGCGGGCTCTATAAAACCGACGTCTATGCAGTCGGCCGTTGGCGCAACGCCCAAGCGGCCGACGCAGGCGAAACGCCGCCGATTCCCGAAAACGTATTCACCAAGCCGCCGAGCGCCGAGCTGGCTCCCGACCAGCAGGACGAGAAGAGCCTCGGCATATCCTACGACGATCTGGATGCGATACTGATCGCCGCAATCGAGCACGGCAGGTCGGTCGATGAGATTGCGGGGGAGGGCTTCGATCGCGACATGGTGGAAGGCGTGCTGGCGAAAACGCGCCGCTTCGCGTTCAAGCGCGCCATGGAGCCTCCTTGCCCCCAAGCGGCGTTTTACCGGTAGGGTGGTTCTTGTACGTTGCGGGCTTTTCAGGATTGCGCCTCGTTGCTCTCCTTCTCGGCTTTTTCGTCTTCGGCGGCAAGCTCGTCGACGATCGCCTTCCCGACGATCATTCCGAACGCCGCGTTCGACGCGAGGCCGTTGGCGCTTTCCGCTGCGCATGAGCCGCAGCAGTACGCGTTGGCCACGGGCAGGGAAGCGGCGTTGACGATTTGGCCCGTATCGCTGGTTTTCAGACCGCCGAGCGTCTTGTAGCGTACGGGAAACTGCTTGATGGCGTAGTAGGGCCCTTCGAGCGGCTTCAATCCTGCTTGCCGGCCGAACTCCTCGTCTTTGCCCGCCTCGACGGCGTTGCCGTACGCTTCGAGCGCATCGGCAAGCGCATCGGCGGGTACCTTCATGGCCGACGCAAGATCGTCGAGGGAATCGAACGGTCCGACAAGGCGCTTGGCCGATTTGCTTGAAACGTAGGCGACGCTGCGCGAAAGGATTCCCTCGGATAGCTGTTTGTCGAATACCGTCCACCAAAATCCGAGTTCTTGCGAAACGCATTCGGTCGCCGATTTGCCCGCCTGGTCTTCGCGAGCGAACCGCACGCCTTGCGGCGAAACGTTCACGCTCGGTCCGAACAGGCCCCAGGCCGATACTTGGGGAACATCGCTGGTGAGCAGCGCGGGTTGGTCCATCTCGGCTGTTTGCCCGCCCAGGGTGGCGCCGAGGGCGATGCCATCGCCGACGGAGTGGACGGTTAGGCATCCGATGGTCGTTTGGTCGGGACTGTTCTGGTTGATCATGTACTGGTTCGAGCAGAACCCGCCTGTTGCCAGCACGATTTTTCGAGCCCGCACGTCGAGTATCGAGTCGGATTTCGAGGAGAAAAACCGCATGCCTACGGGGTTGTTCGCGCCATCGAGGATGAACGCGACCGCCTTCATTCCAAGCGAGAATGAAACGCCCTTGCCGGCAAGCCCTTCCTTAATGGGGGACATGATGCTGTCCATATCGCCGATGCCCTTTTTCGGAAGCAGGAACGATTCGGTCGTTGGGCCTTTGGCGTAGTCCTTCGGGTCGGCGAAAGATGCCTGATAGACGCTTACGGCATGATCGATCCATTCCGCTTGCGCCATGACGAGGCTCTGCTTGAACCGGAGATCGTCGGTGCTTCCCTCTTCCTCGAGTTCGGACTTGCGCTCCTTCCAGGCGTCTTCGGCGGTCTTTTCTATACCGGCGTTTTTCTGGATATCGGTTCCCGAAACGTAGAACAGCCCGTTGGCTTCGTAGCTCTCGCCTCCCAAAAGGTCGCGCTTGTCGACGACGAGGACCGATCGCTTTTCCTCAATGGGAGGCATGGCGGCGGACAGGCCCGCGATGCCGCTGCCGACGATAAGCACATCGACGGTTTCCTCGAACGAAACCTGCGGCGAGCCGACAACGCTTTCATCGCCTGAGGAGTTCGTCTCGGCAGGCGAGGCAAGCTCGGTTTCGCAACCGAACAGGGCGCCGCCGATCGCAAGCGTTGCGGCCGAGGCCCCGGCAAGCTTGAAGAATTCGCGTCGTTCCATTGCGGCAGCCTGATCCTTTCGATGGGCGAATGCGCAGCACTCGATAGCGTGTTCGTGAAGAAGACACCCGAGTATAGGGCCCTGCAACGCCTCTTGTCACCACCTGCCTCGGCGAACGACGCAATCTCTCCACGGACCGTCGCAAACCGCTGGAGCTCCCTCGTATTTCTCGCCCGCATGCTTTTCGGATGCCGCTGTATCCTGTACATAGTTACAGTTTGAATATACTCTTGCCAGAGTATGGCGAAAAGGGCGGCGAGTAACCTACTATACATGCATGGAAAACTTTTTATTCAACACCAAGAAGATGGAAGCCGCCGATTGGCTGTTCGATGCGGCTGTTGCCATCGGCGCGTTTGCGTTCGGCTGTGCACAGCTTCTTTTGACCATGTCGTCGGTCGTGATGCCCGACGAGCTGTTTCGTCAGCTGCTCGGTATTCCGAATGCGATGCCCCAGACCGGCGCCTACGTCGCCATAGGCTTGACGACGCTTCCCCTCGTTGCGCGGCGCAAATCGCCGTGGCTCGTCTTCATCTTCGTCATGATAGCGTTTTTGGGAACCCAGGAGATTCTGGTAGGGTACACCCTGGCCGTTCTCGGGCCGATCATCGGCCTGTTCACGATCGCCCACGAGCGCGATCGAACCGAGGCGGTCGTCGCAACGGTGCTGGCGGTGATCTCGCTGCTCTTCATCGCGCTTCCCACGAACAGCGAAAGCCTTTCCGACCTCATGAGATTGCAAAACGTCACCTACATGGTGGCCGCCGCGCTCGGCGGGTTCGCGCTGCGCACGCATCAGGAATACGTGGCGGAAACCGAGCGGCGCGCCATCGCGGCGGAGAAGAGTCGCGAGGAGGAGGCCGCCCGTCGTGTCGAGGAAGAGCGCGTGCGCATCGCTCGTGAGATCCACGACATAACGGCACACTCGCTGTCGGCGGTGAGTATCCAGGCGGCTGCGGCCGATCGCCTCATCGACAAGGATCCTATTGCCGCCAAAGAGGCCATCGGCACGATTCGCGCGACCTCGAAGGATGCGCTCGAGGAAATACGCAGCATGATCGGCGTTTTGCGCAGCGGAGATGCGCAGGCCGAAACGGCTCCGACCGTTGGAACCGAACGTATGGGCGATATCGTATCCTACCTTGAGGACGCCGGACTGAACGTCGACTACGACGACTCGGGATTCGATCGCGAACGGGTGCCCGCCTACATAGATGTGGCTCTGTTCGGCATCGCGCGCGAAGCGGCCACCAATATCGTGAAGCATGCGCACGCAAGCGGCGTTTCGATTCGCCTTGCCGTGGACGGCGAGGCGGCGCGCCTATCGATCGAAGACGACGGGCGCGGGCGCAACGATGAAGAAACCGACGGGCACGGCATAGAGGGCATGAACGAGCGGGTGAGCTTGCTCGATGGTACGATATCGGCGCATAACCGCGCAGGAAAAGGATTCGCCGTGCGCGTGAGCATACCCTTGGGTGAAGCTGGGAGGAATCATGGCTGAGGAATTGATCGGCGGGTCCGATCTCTACAACGACAAGTACCGCGAAATGCAGGAGCGGCTGCGCCAGCGCAGCGAAGAGGCCGCGCGCATGGCCGATGAGGCGCTGAGCCGCGGACCCGAGCTGCGCGTGGTGATTGCCGACGATCAGGATCTTGTGCGCAACGGGTTCAAACTCATCCTCTCGTCGTTCGAGAACCTGAAGGTGGTGGGCGAGGCGAGCAACGGGCGCGATGCGGTCGAGCGCGTCCGCGAAACCAAGCCCGACGTCGTGCTCATGGATATCCGAATGCCGATCGAAAACGGCATCGAGGCAACGGCGGAGATCACGGCTGATCCCGAACTCGCTGATACGCACGTGCTGATTCTGACCACGTTCGATATCGACGAGTACGTCTACGATGCGCTTTCGGCCGGTGCGAGCGGGTTCATGCTGAAGGATTCCGAGCCCGATGATATCGCCGATGCGATCGAGGTGGTAGCCAAGGGCGATGCGCTTATACAGCCGTCGATCACGCGAAGGCTCGTCGAGACGTTCGTGGAATCCCGCGCGCGCAAAGTGCACTCCGAAACATCGCTGTCGGTTCTTACCGACCGCGAGCGCGAAATACTCGCCCTTGTCGCCCGGGGTCTCACCAACGACGATATCGCAGCCGATTTGGTCATTTCGCCTGCTACGGTGAAGACGCATGTGGCCCGCATCATGTCGAAGCTCGGGGCCCACGATCGAGCCCAGCTCGTCGTGCTTGCCTACGAGAACGGTCTTGTGGTTCCGGGCGCGTAAGGGCTGGCTGAAGGCCCTTGGGTCGATGAACTGTAGAGTCCTTGTGAAACCTTAGTCAAAGGCGCTTAGATAATCTCATTTTTTCTTGCATTGGCTTCCGTTGGTGGTAATATATCGCATTGTTTAGCACTCGTTACTCAAGAGTGCTAGCACTCCGCTCAAACGAGTGGTTAAATAGTGCAACGTGACGTGATTCAGAAAGAGCCGATCGAAAGGAAGGCATAGATATGAATCTTAAACCATTGGGTGACCGCGTGATCATCAAAGCAGATGAGGCCGAGACCACGACTGCGTCTGGTCTGTACATCGCGTCCGAGGCGAAGGAAAAGCCCACGACCGGTGTTGTGCTCGCAGTAGGCGATGGCAAGCTCGACAAGGACGGCAAGCATCTGCCGATGCCCGTCAAAGTTGGCGACAAGGTTATCTATGGGAAGTTCGGCGGCACCGAGGTTACCGTTGACGGCGAGGACGTTCTGATCCTGCGCGCTGACGACCTGTACGCGGTTTTCGCCTAGCCTTCAGCTTTTTTCTCAGAATATCAGCGAGTAAAGCAGTTCGATCATCGAAAGGAAATGAGCACTATGGCAAAAGATATCAAGTTCGAAGCCGACGCGCGCAGCGCGCTTGCAGCAGGCGTTTCCAAGCTGGCTGACGCCGTCAAGGTGACGCTTGGGCCCAAGGGCCGCTATGTCGCTTTGGAGAAATCCTACGGCGCACCGGTTATCACCAACGACGGCGTGACCGTCGCCAAGGAAGTTGAGCTGGAGGATCCGGTCGAGAACATGGGTGCGCAGCTCGTTCGCGAGGTTGCCGTTAAGACCAACGACGTTGCCGGCGACGGCACCACCACCGCAACTCTGCTTGCCGACGTTATCGTTTCGGAAGGCCTGCGCAACGTGACCGCCGGCGCTGATGCGCTTGGCATTCGCCGCGGCATCCAGAAGGCAACCGATGCGGTCGTCGAAGAGATCAAGAACACCGCAACCGAGGTGTCCGGCAAAGAGCAGATCGCCAACGTGGGCACCATCTCCGCAGGCGATGCCGAAATCGGCGAGAAGATCGCCGAGGCCATGGACGCTGTTGGCAAGGACGGCGCCATCTCTGTCGAGGAGAGCCAGACGTTCGGCCTCGAGATGGACATCGTTGAGGGCATGCAGTACGACCGTGGCTACATCTCTCCTTACATGGCTACCGACATGGAGAAGATGGAAGCCGTTCTCAAAGACCCCTACATCCTGTTGACCGACCAGAAAGTCAGCAACATTCAGGATATGGTGCCGCTGCTGGAAGAGGTTATGAAGTCCGGTCGCCCGCTGTTCCTCGTCGCTGAGGACGTTGAGGGCGAGGCTCTCGCTACCATCCTTCTGAACAAGCTGCGCGGTACCTTCAACTGCGTCGCCATCAAGGCTCCTGGTTTCGGCGATCGCCGCAAGCGCATCCTCGAAGACATCGCTGCCGTTACCGGCGCGCAGGTTATCGACAAGGACTTCGGCATGACCATGGCCGATGCGACCATCGATATGATGGGCCACGCGAAGACCGTCAAGGTCACCAAGGATACCGCGCTCATCGTTGACGGCGCGGGCGATAAGAAGGCCATCGAGGATCGTATCCATCAGATCAAGGCCGAACTCGAGCGCGTCGACTCCGATTTCGACCGCGAGAAGCTCCAGGAGCGCCTCGCCAAGCTTTCCGGCGGCGTTGCGGTGCTCAAGGTCGGTGCCGCTACCGAATCCGAGCTCAAGGAGAAGAAGAGCCGCATCGAAGACGCCCTGCAGGCAACCCGTGCGGCTGTCGAAGAGGGCATCGTCGCCGGCGGCGGCGTCGCGCTTGTGAACGCCATTCCCGCGCTCGAGAAGGTTGAAACCGCCGACAAGGACGAAGAGGTTGGCATCAACATCGTGCGCAAGGCGCTTGAGGCTCCGATGCGCGCCATCGCTCAAAATGCGGGCTTCGAGGGCAGCGTTGTCGTCGAGCACGTGAAGAGCATGAAGGTTGGCGAAGGCCTGAACTGCGCAACGGGCGAGTACGGCAACATGATCGAGATGGGCGTGAACGATCCGGTCAAGGTTACCCGCACCGCGCTGCAATCCGCCGCGTCGGTTGGTGCGCTGATCCTCATCACCGAGGCAACCATCAACGAGATTCCGAAGGACGGTCCCGATCTGTCCGCGCTCGCCGGTGCGGCTGGTGGCATGGGCGGGATGATGTAGGCCGGATCGGCTGCATTTCGTCTGGTGTCTGCACTGTCTTGCGAGGAGGCCCCACGGGGCCTCCTTTTTTGCGCGCGCATGCCGGACTGCGGGGAGCCGTCGTGCCGGACTGCGGGGAGCCGTCGTGCCGAGTTGCGGGGGCGTCGTGCCGTACGCCATCGTGCATAGCGGGGGCGGCGGGTATGCAATGTGCGCTTTCGCAAGGACAACCGTGCGTTCGCGGGCTTTGGATCATTCGTGCGCAAAGCGCGCTTCGTCACGTTTCGTGGCGGCACGTACCAGTTCGTTGCCCTCAGTTAACCTTATATGTGAATAATTAAGAAATAGTTATTTATCTGGGATAATGTGATGATTAAACGTACTTTATGAATAATGTATGGCGATGCTTGGTTTGCCTTGATGCATCGCTATTATGGATCGCGGACAAAACGAAGTACGACACCCAGGAGGATCATATGTCTACCGAAGCACGCAATCTGCCGGATCAGTTCCGCCACTGTTCGAATCTCATGCGCCGCATGTACCATCAGAGCGGTCCGATGAATACCCGCCACGGCCAGGGCAAGCTCATGCATTATCTGCTGTCCATGGACGGCGCGACCCAAAAGGACCTCGCTAAAGAAATGCGCATGTATCCCGCATCGCTCGCCGACGTTGTTCGCCAGGCCGAGTGCAACGGCTTCGTCTCAGTTGCCCCATGCGCCGACGACGCCCGCAGCACGGGTGTGTTCCTGACCGACGAGGGCCGCGCCATCGCTGAGAAGCGAGCCGCTGCCAACGAGCGCGTTGCCGAGGACATCTTCGCCGATTTCAGCGAAGAGGAGCGCGCGCAACTCGAAGGCCTGCTTGCGAAGCTCTCCGATTCGCTGGAGAAGAAGGCCACCGAGGGCGACGACGAAGACCGCCGCTGCAACCATCGCAGCCGCCGCAGCCGCCGCTACGACGGTCATCGCAAGTGCGGCGGACGTCGCATGCGCAAGAACGACCAGTTCGTTTCAAGAGCGTAGCTCGCGCTGGGATACCGCGCTTCGCCAAGTGGGCGGCTCCGGAAACGGTGCCGCCCGCTGCTTTCTAGGCTACTTTTGCGCGTAATGTCCGATTGCCGCATGGGTGTCATCGGAGGTTGTGAAATCAAGCGAAACGTGAGCCCCTTCGAGCGTGAGTATGTTCGAATCCCGGTACGAGGTCAGGGAAAACAGCTCCTTGAGTTTTGCGTCGTCGGTTTTTTGCCCCAGTTTTATCGTTTCCTGTTGCATGAGCACAACCGTATACTCCCTGTTCGCATCGGCTGGCACGCTTTCTAGCGGAGCCGGCTTCCACGAGGAAACCTTGAGATCGGCAACGAATGCGGCGATATCGGATTTATCGGTGAGCACGGATACCGTCTCGCCCGTTGACGCGTCCATAAAATTGATCTGCTGGGTTTTGTCGGCGCCTGCGCTGTCGATGCTGCCGTCGATGGCGGAAATCGCCTCGCCGAACGAATCCATCATGTCGATCTGGGCATCGCTTAACGATGACATTACCTCGTCGCCCACGGTGCCGAAAATATCGTCTGCCAGCCTCGCAGCCGCATCGGCTGCGTCATCGATGTCTTCTTTGGTGATGGGGTGCAGGGTGTCGTCCCCATCGTTGTATCCCGCGACGCATCCAGAGAGAAGCGCGCAGCCCATTGCTGCAACGAGTGCGACGATGCCGATCTTTACGTGAGCTCTCATGTGTTCCTCCTCGTGAAACGTGCATTCCCTAAGCAAAGTACCTATAGAAATAGTATTTGCAGCTTTGATCTGCGCGGCAGGTCATGCGGCCATTGTAGCGACGGCGTAAAACCTCCGTTGCCTGTTTTTAAGGAATGTTTCCGAGGATCGAGGAATGGCGGGCATGGGGGCGCGCGAGACTATTCGCATTCGCATCTTCGGGTCCCGTTGTTGTTTGGCAGCCGTCGAGGCATTCAGTGCGGTTCGGCAAGGCTGCGGATCGTGAAGAAAATGCCGATGAGCACTTCGACGATCGACAGCCCTACGAGGAATCCTGCGAGGAAATCCATCACTTCGCTTGCTGGGAGTTTGGCGAGGGACTGCCCGATGGTGAGCGTCGTGATTCCCAGCATGATGACCAGGATGCCGATAAGCGTTCTTTTTTCGCGCTGCAGTTGCCCGATCGTGTCGAGCGCTTGTTTCATGACGGTTTCTGCCGTGCTTCTTTCCCGATCGGTCTCGATGTCTTTTCCGCTCATGAGCTCGTTGAACGAAACGCCGAGACTTTCGCAGAGCGGCTGCATGATCGCGCCGTCGGGCAGGCAGCGGCCGTTTTCCCATTTCGAAACCGCTTTGCCGGTGATGCCCAGCTGCTCGGCAAGTTCTTCTTGCGTGATGCCGAGCTCCCTTCGTTTGAGGGCGATATAGCGCCCCGTGATGCGTGCGTCCATGAGCACCTCCTTGTGCGTCTTCGATGATACGAAGTAATGTGCGACGATGCCACCGCTTAAAAGTAGAATATGGTAGAACTCGATCAAGAACGAGAGGTGGACCGAAGACATGTCTATAGTGAAGCTCGATACGCTGGATGATTCCCGCCTCGATGCCTACGCGCGCCTCACCGAGGTGCAGCTGCGCAACAAGCTCGAGCCCGAGAAGGGCATTTTTATTGCCGAATCCGAAAAGGTGATCGTGCGAGCGTTCGACGCGGGGTACGAGCCTGTCTCGTTTCTCATGGAAGAAAAATGGCTTGATGTATCGGCGGAGGTGATCGCGCGTGCAAGCGAGGACGTTCCCGTATTCGTGCTGCCATCCGACGAGCTCAAGCGTCTGACGGGGTTCGAGCTCACGCGTGGCATTCTTTCTGCAATGCGCCGTCCGCCGCTGCCGAGCGTGGAGGACCTTCTGGTGCGTGCGAAACGCGTGGCCGTGCTCGAAGGCATTGTCGACCACACCAACGTGGGAGCCATTTTTCGTTCGGCTGCCGCACTTGGGGTCGATGCGGTGCTCGTAACCCCCTCATGCTGCGATCCTCTGTATCGTCGGGCGGTGCGCGTTTCGATGGGCACGGTGTTTCAGGTGCCATGGACGCGCATTGGAAAAACCGTTGTCGATTGGCCCGGAGAAGGGCTTGCCCGCCTGCGGGATCTTGGGTTTGCGACGGCTGCGTTCGCCCTGACCGATGATTCTCTTTCGCTTGACGACGCCCGGCTTCGCGCCTGCGATCGGCTTGCCATGATATTCGGTACCGAAGGCGATGGGCTTGCCCGGGCGACCATCGCCCAATGCGAGTACACGGTTAAGATCCCCATGGCTCACGGAGTCGATTCGCTTAACGTTGCCGCTGCTTCGGCTGTGGCGTTTTGGGAGCTGCGCTCGCGGTAGCGGTTGCCCGTGGCGGAGCATCCGCAAATACAGCGCGGATCTTTGCGGGAATCGCCGCAAAGTGTGTCAAGACGTTCCCTTTTTCTGCGATTCGTCAACGGACGCGTATGCGGGGCCGGTGTGGGTTTTGATTCTGCTAAAATACTCTGCCATGGAAATCGTCTTGCATATCTTAGAGCATTCGCTGATCGACACGCTGCGGCTCGTCCCTTTTTTGTTCGTCACGTATCTTGCCATGGAGGCGCTCGAGCATAAGGCGGGGGATAGGGCCGAAGCGGCTATTCGCAAGGCGGGGGCTGCCGGTCCCGCGATCGGCGCAGTGCTCGGCGTATTTCCCCAGTGCGGATTCTCCGCTGCCGCCGCCACGCTGTATGCCGGACGCGTGATCACGTTCGGTACGCTGATCGCGGTGTTCCTCTCTACTTCCGATGAGATGCTGCCCATCTTCATCGCCGAACAGGTCGATCCCATCGTCATTTTGAAGATACTGGGAGCGAAGCTGCTGATCGGCCTGATCATGGGCTTTCTAGTTGATGGCGTCATGCGAATCGCACGTCGGCGTGGAGCCGATGACATGAGCATTCACGAGCTGTGCGAGCGAGACCGGTGCCATTGCCATGGCGGCGGCGGTGGGATTCTCAAGAGCGCCGTCAAGCATACGCTGCAGGTAACGTTGTTCATCTTCATCATCACGCTTGTGCTCGAAGCGGCGATCGAGGGCGTTGGCGAAGACGTGCTCGCCGAGTTCCTCGGCGCGAATCCCGGCCTTTCGGTGTTCGCCTCGGCGCTTGTAGGCCTCATCCCCAATTGCGCGGCGAGTGTTGTCATCACCGAGTTGTATCTCGAGGGGACTCTGGCTGCGGGGGCCATGATGTCGGGTCTGCTTGTTTCTGCGGGCGTCGGCCTGCTGGTGCTTTTCCGCACGAACCGCCCGGTAAAGCGAAACATCGCCATACTTGCCGTGCTCTACGGTATCGGCGTGGTGTGGGGCCTTATCATTTCGGCCGCGGGGATTACGTTCTAACGGAGAAGCGCGTTGCCTTTGTCAACCGAATTGCTATAGTGGGCATAAGACGGATAAGCGTGAAACAGGAGGAACCATGGCGAAGCTTGAAGCTGGAATGACGCGCGACGAGGCGTTCGCGCTTTTGCAGGAGCATAATAAGGATCCCTTCCATATCGAACACGGCGAAACGGTCGAGCAGACCATGATGTACTTCGCTCGCGAATACGATCCTGAAAACGAAGAGTTCTGGGGGATTGTGGGTTTGCTGCATGATCTGGATTGGGAAGAGCATGACGACGAGCCCGAGCTGCACACCATCTATGCGGCCAAGGACATCGAGGCCGCCGGCGGATCGCCGGAGCTCATTCGAGCCATCCAGTCGCACACGTCCGATTTCAATACCGATCTGCCGAAGCCCGAGCTTCAGATGGAGAAGATCTTGTTCGCGACCGAGGAGCTTACCGGGCTGATCGGTGCCGCGATCGTCATGCGTCCGTCGAAGAGCGTTATGGATTTCGAGGTGAAGTCGCTTAAGAAGAAGTTCAAGGACAAGCGCTTCGCTGCCGGCGTGAGCCGCGATGTTATCCGCAGCGGCGCCGAAATGCTCGGCTGGGAACTCGACGAACTGTTCGCCCGCACGATCGAGGCCATGCAGTCGTTTGCACCCGATAGGGATACGTTCGTTCCCGCCGAGTAGGGCGGCGAAGAAATCGGCGATCGGGGCCTCCTTGCGGAGGCCCTTTTTGCATTCTCATACGAATTCGATCCGAAGCTATGCGCCCAACCTGTTGTCTCGGATGTACCCTTATGGCAATCGATCTGGTACAATTCGCTGGTCAGCGAGACGAGGAGGTGCTGAATTTGGACGGGATGACCGATCTTCTCATCAGTATAACGGGCGCGATCAGCGATGCCATGTACACGTACGTTTTGGTTTTCATGCTTGTCGGCGTGGGAGTGTACTTCACCATACGGACGAAAGGCGTTCAGTTCCGCTACATCAAGGATATGTTTGCGGTGCTGACCGAGAACAAGCACGTTGGAGGCAGCAGGAGCGTGTCGTCGTTTCAGGCGCTCATGGTCTCGACGGCGAGCCGCGTGGGTACGGGAAACATCGCGGGTATCGCCACGGCCATCGCCACGGGCGGGCCGGGGGCGGTATTCTGGATGTGGCTCATGGCGCTGATCGGTTCAGCGTCGGCGTTTATCGAATCGACGCTTGCTCAGATGTTCAAGATCAAAGGGCCGAACGGCGAGTTTCGCGGAGGGCCTGCGTACTACATCGAACAGGCGCTCGGAAAGCGTTGGCTCGGCGTTCTGTTCAGCATATTGCTCATCATATGCTTCGCCTACGGGTTCAATGCGCTCCAATCGTTCAACATGAGCTCTTCGCTCGAGTACTATATTCCCGGATATTCCGAATCGCAGGCTCCGCTGGCGTTGGCTATCGTGCTCGTGGTGTTTACGGCGTTCGTCATCTTCGGTGGTGCGCATCGCATCAGCTTCATGACATCTATAATCGTGCCGATCATGGCCATCGCCTACATCGCTTTGTCGGTATGGATTACGGCGACGCATATCGATGCGATACCGGCCGTGTTTTCCCTGATATTCGAATCGGCGTTCAACTTCCAGTCGATCTTCGGCGGATTTGCCGGCTCGGTTGTGGTCATCGGCATCAAGCGCGGTTTGTTCTCCAACGAGGCGGGCATGGGCTCGGCACCTAACGCCGCGGCTGCCGCATCGGTTTCCCATCCTTGCAAGCAGGGGCTCGTTCAAACGCTGTCGGTGTTCATCGACACGCTCGTTATCTGCTCGTGCACGGCTATGATGGTGCTCGTGTTCTTCGTCGGTGGAACGCCCGGCGATCTCAACGGTATGCCGCTTGTCCAGCAGGCCATCAACTATTCGGTTGGCGAGTTGGGCATCCATTTCATCACGTTCTCCATCTTCGCGTTTGCGTTTTCGAGTTTGATCGGAAATTACTTTTATGCCGAAAGCAATATCAGGTTCATCAAGGATAACAAGATCGTGTTGTTCGTGTTCCGAATCACCTGCCTGATCGCTATTTTCATGGGGGCGCAATCGAGTTTCGATCTTGCCTGGAACATCGCCGATATCGTTATGGGCGCCATGGCCTTCGTGAATATCATATCGATTGTTCTGCTGGGTAAATGGGCTCTGCGCGCACTCGACGATTACACGGCTCAGCGCAAAAGGCATGAAGACCCGGTTTTCGTCGCGTCGAGCATTCCCGGCTTGCCGCCGACGCAGTGCTGGCACGAGACCGCAGAGGAGCTCGCCGAACGCGATCGAGCCTTGCGGACGAGGGAGGAGCAGGTCTAAACTGCTCGTTGCTCGTTGCTCGTTGCTCGTTGCTCGTTGCTCGTTGCTCGTTGCTCGTT
>NZ_LT962671.1:1991850-2136154 GCF_900199545.1 Raoultibacter massiliensis | reverse complement strand
ATTGAGTTGTAGCGCTTCGCTGCTCGTTGCTCGTTGCTCGTTGCTCGTTGCTCGTTGCTCGTTGCTCGTTGCTCGTTGCTCGTTGCTCGTTGCTCGTTGCTCGTTGCTCGTTGCTCGTTGCTCGTTGCTCGTTGCTCGTTGCTCGTTGGCGTATGGTGTGCCGGCGTTTTCGAGGGGTACGGGAAGCGCTTCTCGGGTTGATTCGATCCGAGAAGCGCTTTCTTGTTTTACTTCCAACGCAAATAGTTTTTTCTTCTTCGCTTTGCCGCGCGCGTCTTTCGGGGTCGCGGGTCGGCGGTGACGTCGACGTCGATGCGGTGCGGTCGCCTGTCCTCCTTTGCGCGCTTTGCACGAAAAGCGGCGGTGACGAGCAGGCCGAGAGCCAGTGCGGCAACGGCTCCAATCGCAAGAGCGAGGCCGCTATCGCCTGTTCTTGGGTAGGCTGCTTTTTCTCTCGTACCCGCCGTCGCGGGTAGCGGGTGTTCGACGATGTTGCTGGTGTTGTCGAGTGTTTCGTTCGAGCCGACGAGATCTATCGCTTCGGAGGCGAACGAAGCTTGGTTTGCGACGGTGCGGATCGATGGAGTGGATTCGACGGCGATTCTGAACGAAGCTTCGGCTGCCTCCCCGGGGTTCAATGTAGGTATCAGCCACTCGATCTGGTTGTTTTCGCGATCGTAGGTGCAATTCTGCGGCGTTGATTCGCCTGCGAACGTTGCTCCTGTCGGCAGAGGATCGTGCACGAGCACGTTTTTTGCCGCCTCGTCACCTTGGTTCGTGGCAACGAGCGTATAGTCGATCTCGTTTCCCGCCTGTACGATCTGCCCCGCTGCGGGAGCGGATGATTTGACGACGTTGACTATCGGGCCGAAAGGTTTTTCGGCTCCGACCGAGTGCACGACGCGTGCGGTGATCCGTTCGGGCTCGGGCAGCGTCGGATCGCCTGCGGTCTCTTGGGCCGAGGTGGTCGAATACCGCGCTTCGTTGATGATCCTGCCGGAGGCGATAGTCTCGTTTACTTGTACGGAAAAGCCGATCGTGCGCTCGCTTGCGGGGGCGAGATCGGTGAGCACCCATTCGATGTAAGGGCTTCGCTCGTCGGATGCGCGCACGAACGCACCCTCATCGGTGGCGGATTCGAATACGTAGGTGGTCCCCTCGGGAACGTAGTCGCGTACGCGCGTCGTCGGTGCCGTGTCATCTCCCGTATTGCGAACGGTGATGAGATAGGCGATGACGCTTCCCGGATCGACCGCCGATCCCGATGCCGGGTTCGCTGTCTTGTAGGCGGTTGTCGTGTAGCCGTAAACCGGATCGGACGTATCGGATGCATCGGAGATGGCCACCTCGTGCTCTGCGAATGCATCCCCGGTGTTGTCCGCCGAGGCCGTCGCAATGTTCTTGACCGAATCCCCTGCGGTTGCCTGTGGGTCGATCACCGACTCGTACGTAACGATCAGCGCATTTTCCGACGATAGGCTGGCTCCGGTTTCTATCGAAAAGCCGGTGGGCACACCGTCGTCGGATAGGCGATAATCGATGCGCGTTGGTTCGACGGTGTTACCGTCGGCATCGGAAACGACGATCGATCCTCGCGCTATTTGCGCTGCCGATGCGGCTTCGAGCTCATCTGCAATATGAACGTTGCGTGCTGGCTCCGCCTCGTCGGTGTTGCGGATTGCGAGCGAATAGCGCGCTGTGCATCCTGGCGCGTATGCTTTGCCATCCGATGATTTCTCGATGACGAGCGAGGTGCTGTCGGGATCGGCGCTGGCAACCGTGCAAGAGGCCTGTGCGCGCGGCGCATCGTCGGCTTCGGTCCAGGCGGTATTGCCCACTGTTCCCGATGGGGTTTTCGCCGCGAACTTCGCCTTGTAGGATACGATGAATTTCGATGAGTCGGGGAGGTCTGCATGCGTGTTGACAGTGAAGCCGACATGGTCTTCGGTATCGTTGTCGATCCACTCGATATCCCATCCCGAAACCGTGCGACCCTGGTGGTCGCGAAGGGCTACCGAGTCTTCGAGCACAATCGCGGCTCGCGGGCTGTCCGAGGAGAATTCGTCGCCAATTCGTACATCATGAGCTGTTTCACCTGTTCGCAGACTTGCTACCTCAATCGTGTATTCTGCGATCTCTCCAATGCGGTACGAACCCCTATCGGCGGTTTTCGCTATGCCCAAGGCCGGCCCCGCAACCGAAACGGTCTCTTCGTCGGTTGCCGGCAGGTTTTCATCGCTTGTGACCGCAATGCGGTTCGTAGCCGTTTGCGAAGCGAGCGCCTGGTCTGTAATCAGGGCTTGGTATTCGATTCGGTAGGCATGTTCGCGCTCGACTTCCAAAGGGTTCAGCGCCGATGTTTCGATGAGCGCTCCACCCGAATCGCAATCCCATATGCGATGGTTTCCCGTGTTGACGAGCGCGCCGTTCGTCTCGACCTTCCAGTCTTGCGTTCCGATGTTCTGGACAATGGTAGTTTGGTCGGTAACGATGTCGCCGTCCTGATCGCTGACCACGATGGAGTTGCGCAACAGCTCCATGCCGGGTGTCTCGAAAACGTCTTCGAAGACCACGTTGTTCGCCAGGGTGCCGCAAGCTGTATTGGACGCATCGATATGGTAGGTGACGACATCTCCCGTTTGATAGGCGAGCGAAGGGGCTTGTTTGGATACTTCGAGGCGCGGGGAATTAATCCAAACGCGGGCAGCCGGGTCGTTTTGGGTGGGGGCAGTGGCGTTTTTGGCGTGTGCGACTCCCCGGGAAAGCACTTCGAGACCGTTCGCTTCTTCCGTGGGAACGCAAGTGAACATGAGACGAACGGGGGTATCCGAGGGAAGGCAGGACAGCGTCAAGGACGCTCCACATCGATCTTCCTCGATTTCGGTTGCGCCGACGACGAGTCGCTGCTCGGTTTCTCGGTGGATGCTGTCGTCGCCGTGGGTGGGGTAGGAGATGCTGAGCGACTCGTTTTCGAACGCCATGCCTTCCATGCGAACGGCGTCGGGCCCGTCTGCGATGGACATGCCTTCGGGTAGTACGAGGCTTGCCAGCGCAAGATCGTTCGCGATGGTTCCATCGACGGTGTTCTCAACGGTGAGCGCAAACGTTATCGGCTCGCCGACGCGATGCTCGTAGCTGTTCTCGGTCGAAGGCGATACGGACACCTCTTCGGCGACGACGAGACGCGGCGAGTTGATGAAAACCTCCGCCTCGTCGGTTGCGGGCAGCGTTTCGGCGCCGGCGACACCCGCTTCGATGTTCTTCGCGTGCGCTTCTGCCGTGTTGACGACTTCGGTTCCGTTCCCCTCTTCGGCCGCCGTCGCGCGGTAGGCGATTTCTATCGGCTTCCCATAGTCGAACGTCTTCAGCTTTACCGTCCATCCCGCTTCGGTTTCGATGGTTTCGGCGCCTTCGCATCCGGTTGCTTCCACTGATCCGGGCACGAGCTTCAACCCTTCGGGCAGCGTGTCGGAGACGATCGCTTCGCGCGCTCTCGTGTTCTCGCGAATTTGATCGACCGTTGCATGGAAGGTTATTTCGTCGCCGACGAGAAACTCGTATTCGTCGGCGGTCGAGGGATCGGGATCGCTGTATTTGTTGATTGCGAGCTCGGGGGAAACGAGTTCGGTCACGACTCCTTCCGTTGTCTGTTCGATGCCGTTGATAGTGCTTTTCGCGCTGTTCGAAAACGACAGCGTGTCATCGTCGGGGTAATCGACAACCTCGGCGGCGATTTCGAGATAGTAGGTTTCTCCTGCCATGGCCATTCCGTTCTCGCAGAAGTCTCTTGAAAACTCGAACGTGACGAGTCTTGACGCCTCATCGAAGTGCGCGGTTCCGGCGGCCTCGAGCTCCGCGCCCGAATCATCGAGCAAACGTGCGCCTTTGTATTGCAGCGTGCTCGGCAGGGCATCGGATAAGATGAGCGAATCGTAACGGATGAAGCTCGTTGCGCCGAGGTCGTTGACTTGCTGGGCGATGCGGTATGTAACCGTGTCGCCCAATCGGACGCCGTCAGCCTTGTCGGCGGTTTTCGACGGCGCAGGCGGCGTGATTGATGTGAGCGTCATGAAATTGGTCGCAAACCACATGCTCCCGTTTGTCGCATAGCCATCGCCCGCAATTCCTGCGGTTCCCGACCACGAGGCGGTTTTGATCGCGTATGCTTTCGCATCGATTGCGTTCGAGGCGCCGCAATCGACGGCGAAGCAAACTGAGCGCCAGTAGAAGGTCTCCTCGCCGATCAGATCGGAGAAGTCGATTTTGCTGCCGTCGCCATCGAACACGTCGGGGCATCCGATGAACGTCGTGTAGCCGTCGTTGTATTCTGCCGTTTTGTCGTAGAGCAGGCTGCCTGGTAGAATGCTGTAAGGGGTTTTCACTCCGTTTCGGTTGTAGAGGCGCGAGGCGGCGGGGGCTTCGTTGCTTACATAGCAGGCGGAAACGCGGTCGCTCGGAACCGCGAACCCCTCGCCTCGGTTGAGCGAGGTGGCGGTTACGTACATGCGTCCGAGCTCGAGAGGGCTTCCGGTGTTCGCGTCGAAGAATTCGTAGCGCGTGTCGAGGACGTCGGTTCCTACGAAGAAGACGCCATGGCTGAAGCACTTCGGTATTTGAACGAGTGGATGGCCGGTATAGCTTTCGCTGTAATCTCCCTCCTCGTCGATGGATTTGCCGTCGCGGATCGTATAGGTTGTCTTAAGGGCGACGGGAACGCTGAACGAAGCGTCTGCAATGTCTTTCATATCGCCGATGTAGTCGTAGTAAACGCTGACGCTTGCTCCGTTTGCGGCAGAGGCGGTTTTGTCGCAAAGGAATCCGAATCCTGGAATTCTATCAGCGTTTCCGTAGACGTTTTCAGTATAGATCTGCATGGCCCGATAAGGGGAAATGTCTCTGTCGGGGGCGTAGCGCGATCCTCCATCTGCCAAGGCGACCATCTTGCCGCCCGAGGCGGAGAAGTCGGTGATTTCAATATCGTTCTCGTGATCGGCGAGGTTGATGTATTTACCCTCGTCGAAGAACGTCGTCCTATCAACCGAAACCACGCCTCTCGCTTGGAGCAGATCGGTATGGGGCGAGCCATAGGCGATAGGCGGACCGCATATGAGACCGGCTGCGCAGATGAGCAAAGATACGACGAATACGAGCATGCGAATCGGGTTGACGGGCATCGGCTTCCTCCTTGGTGTGCTTTCGTGCGCTTCTGAGTGCGCGCACCGTGGAAGCAAGCCTATCGCGCCCGTCTTTCGCGGCAGTCCGAGAAATCCGAGTGCGTTTTGGCGGAGATTGCGCGCAACTGGGAAGGGGTGCTTACGAGCTTGTGAGGTGTTAGAGAAGCAATGCGGAGTCCGAAGCGAAGCGGGAGGGAGCAAGAAAAGATCAGGGGAGGAGCAAAAAAGAGCGATGCTCGGCGTGCATGTTGGCGAGAAGCTTGGCGGTCGAATCGATCGAGGCCGACGGACCGCGTCTCGATCTGGGGATGTCCGGTTCGAGACGCGGGTTATCGAATCTGGATGCGGATGCACTTATGGTGTTGTCGGAGAAGGCTGCTCCGTTAATCAAGCTGCTCGATGACGAAGAAGGACGCCCGATCTTCCTTGCGACCTCCATCGACGTAGTCCTGATAGCGTTCAGCGAAATCGTCGACGGGTGCGATGCGGTACGAGTGGGTCTCGGTTGTTCCGTTCGAATACGTGGCCGTGATGGCGAGGGTGGCATTGCCGATCGCTTCGGCGGCCTTTGTTTGAACGAGCACTTCTAACTGGCTATGGGCTTCGTTGTAGGCATCCTGCTCGGCCTGGGGAAGCGGTTCATGGCGATTGGCGTCGATGCGTTTCAGGTATTGGTCGACTACTGCCGTTGGTTCGGCGAGATCTTCGTCGACGGAAACGTTGGCAACGATGTAGATGTAGCCTTTGCCAGGGTCTTTGAGGTCGCCCGGTTCGACGGAGAAGCTGTTGTGGCTGAAGTCTTCGGGTGCCGTGCTTGTATCGCGGGCGGGGTCGAAATTGAAGTAAACACCGTCGCCTTCAAGTTCGTAAGTTAGTTTTTCGATGCCCGTGCCCTCGCAGGCAAGATCGAAGTAGGTCGAGCAGATGTAGCCTTTTTTCATGCCCGTGTCGTGTATGAAATCGTTTTCGTAGGGATCGGAATCCTTCCAATCGGATTCATCGAAGCTATAAAAACCGCCCCAGCTTGCGAAATCGCCGAGGGCGAGCTTTATATTGTCGGGTCCGTCGAAATCCGTTCCATAGGCATAAGCTGTCAGCGTAAAGGAGTTTTCTTCGACGCCGATAAGGTGTTCCGCCGTCGGCGCGAGAAGGATTCCGCCGAGCACTACGGCAACGACGCACGCGGCTGCAACGGCAAAGCGCCGGATGGGCCTTCTTGGGGGCCGGCTCTGCCGCAACGGGATTGACGCTGTGGATGCCCCGGATACCTCAGATGCCTCTGATGCACGTTCGTCTTGAATGGCCTGATCGATGCGAGCGCGCGCGGTTTCGGGAAGCGCGACATTGCTCATGCGATCGCGGTAGTCGTCAAAAAGATTGCGTTTCACGGCTTACTCCTTTCTTTTCCCTCGTTGCCCGAGGCTCCGGATCGAGTACATCGCGCAGCTGCTTGCGCGCGCGAAAGAGGCGCGTGCGTACCGTTGCGGGATGCACGTCCAGTATTTTTGCTATTGAATCGGTCGGGCATCCTTCGATGTAGTGGAGGTGGACGACCTCTCTGAGTTTTTCTGGCAGCTGCGCGAGTGCCGTCCATACGGGATGCTCGGTTAACTCGTCGAGTGCGGAATCGCCAACCGCCCGATCCGCCAGAGGCTCCAGATTGTCCATGGTATCGACTTTGCGCTTCCAGGCGCTTCGATGGTATTCGCGGCAACGATTCGTGGTGACGTGCAGAAGCCACGCTTTCACATGCTCGTCGCCGTTGAAGAGCACGGTGCTTTTCAGCAAGCTGAGGAAAGCATCCTGTGCGATATCCTGCGCGTCGGCTGCGCAGCGCGTGTGGGAAAGCGCCAGCCGATAGACCGCGCCGCCCCACGAGTCGAGGGCCTGCTGCATGAATTGTTCCGAACGTAGTTGCTCAGCCATATGATCACCTCCTCACATCATACATGCACCAGGAGGTCGATTTGTTCCATGCGAGGGCGATAATGTGCCCATTGCATTTAGCGATGGGTATCGAGGCTCCAATGCGGCCAACTCGCGTTAGGGTAGCATTGCGCATCGTTTTGCGTTGAAGCAGAGCCATGTAATAATTTCCCTTTGCGAAAACAAGCTAAAAATGGCGGTCAAGGCAAGCTTCTGTCACCTCAACTGCGCCCAAGTCGCGTCTAAGCTGCTTACCTGTCGACGTTTGCGCAGGTCGGAAAATTCGAACGCTGAAAAGTGCGCCAAAAAGGCATCCGAAGGGCCCGCTGCAGATCGGATCTTTGACAGAAGCTTGCCTTGACCGCCATTTTCGGATCGTTTTTCCAGAGGAAGCTTGTTGGATGGGTGATTCTTGCAGAGAACCTCTGCAGAGCGCCCTTGCGAAGCACCCTCGGCGCGAGTCCGTTCGGCGAGACCTGATTTCAGGGGTGCATATCCGTGCGGAGCACGTGTTGCGGGGCTTGCGCAGCAGCGGCGAATTCGGGAGGTCATTCGTGCAGCGGCGCTTGGCTCGGGAGGTTGCATTCGTGCAGCGGCGCTTGATCCGGGGCATTCGTGCAACGGTGCTGGATTTAGGCGTATCCGAGCGACGAACGTCAGATTCAGTCTGCAGCTCCTGCCGCGCTTCAAAAAAAAGAAACTCCCCGGAGGGAGTTTGCCTGAAACTGCAATGGCTGGCCCACCAGGATTCGAACCTAGATAGCTGGTACCAAAAACCAGAGTCCTGCCGTTGGACGATGGGCCAGTGCGATTGCCTTTCCGCCATGTGCGAAACGGCAGGTGACGCGTTTCCAGCGCAGAGCCAAGGTAAAAGTGGTGGGCCGTGAGGGAGTCGAACCCGCGACCTTGGGATTAAAAGTCCCCTGCTCTACCAACTGAGCTAACGGCCCACTTTTTGCCTGAACAGCATGTGCATGCTGCATCCGCGAAACGCGACTCCTTATTGTAGCGGCGAGCCCGAAGTCGGTCAATGAGAATTATGCGATACTTTCAGACAATTCTTCTGTGCAGCCTGTGTGAACGAAGATATTGTGTGCTTGCATGGTGGCCTGCATTTTTGATATCATCTACGTTTGTCGCTTAATGACCTATTTGCTTTAAGGAGCACTTTTGACCAAAGAAGATGTAATCGAGCTTGAGGGTACGGTCCTCGAGGCATTGCCGAACGCAATGTTTAGGGTAGAACTCGAGAACGGCCACAAGATATTGGCTCATATCTCCGGCAAGATGCGCATGCACTATATCAAAATCCTTCCGGGAGATAAAGTAACGGTAGAACTTTCAGTGTACGATCTCAATCGCGGACGCATCACGTATAGGTACAAGTAAGCGATAAGTTCCCGCGCTTCGGGTTTCCGAATGTGCGGTTTTTGTGTGCTTGCACGATGCAAGTGCGCAGAACAAACGTGTGGATCAGCCCGATCCGCCATAAGAGACAACAATCACCTGCGGCTGGGTGTGGCTATACAGTAAAGAAGATGAGGGTCGCTTTAGACCTGCACAAACCGAAAGGAATTTATTATGAAGGTACGTCCTTCGGTCAAGAAAATGTGCGACAAATGCAAGATTATCCGACGCCACGGCAAGGTTCTCGTCATCTGCGAAAACCCGCGCCACAAGCAGCGTCAGGGCTAGGAAGAAAGAGGAGAAATAACCTATGGCACGTCTTGTTGGTGTCGACCTTCCTCGCGATAAGCGCATTGAAGTCGGCTTGACCTACATTTACGGCATTGGCCCCACCACAGCCAAGAAGATCATTGCAGAAACCGGTGTCGATCCTGATATTCGCGTGAAAGACCTGAGCGAAGACGATCTGACCAAGCTGCGTGATTACATCCAGGACAACCTCAAGGTCGAAGGCGACCTGCATCGCGAGGTTTCCCAGAACATCAAACGCCTCATGGAGATCGGTTGCTACCGCGGCTTGCGTCATCGTCGCGGCCTGCCCGTGCGCGGTCAGCGCACGCACACCAATGCGCGCACGCGCAAAGGTCCCAGGAAGCAAATCGGCGGAAAGAAGAAGTGAGGTAATTAAGTGGCAGCAAAGAAGAACGTGCGCACGCGCCTCAAGCGTTCCGAACGCAAGAACATCGCCGTCGGTGCAGCGCATATCAAATCTACGTTTAACAACACTATCGTGAGCATCACCGATCCTCAGGGTAATGTGATCTCGTGGCAGTCCGCTGGTACGGTCGGGTTCAAGGGCTCTCGCAAGTCCACCCCGTTCGCAGCGCAGATGGCTGCGGAAGCGGCAGCGAAGACCGCGATGGAGCACGGCCTGCGTAAGGTCTCCGTGTTCGTCAAGGGTCCGGGTTCCGGTCGTGAGACCGCCATCCGCTCGCTCCAGGCTGCTGGGCTCGAAATCGCCAGCATTCAAGATTGCACGCCTATCCCGCACAACGGTTGCCGTCCGCGCAAGCGTCGTCGCGTTTAACTGAAAGGATCTACACATGGCTCGATACACAGGGGCGGACTGCAGATTGTGCCGCCGCGAAGGGACGAAGCTGTTCCTTAAAGGCGATCGCTGCTATACGGACAAATGTGCCTTGGAGCGTCGCAACTATGCGCCGGGTGAAGCCGGCAAGAAGCGCGTGAAGGAAAGCGAATACCGCAATCAGCTCCGCGAAAAGCAGAAGACCAAGCGTATCTACGGCGTGCTCGAGAAGCAGTTCCGTGGGTATTACGATCTTGCCAACCGCCAGCAGGGCGTCACCGGCGAGAACTTGCTGCGCATCCTCGAAAGCCGTTTGGACAACGTGGTGTACCGTCTCGGTTTCGCCAAGTCCCGCGCAGAGGCTCGTCAGCAGGTCCGTCACGGCCATATCACCGTCAACGGCAAGCGCGTCGACATTCCGTCGTTCCGCGTGCGTCCGGGCGATCTTGTCGCCGTGGCTCCGAAGGCCAAGGATATGCTTGTCATCAAGAGTGCGCTCATCTCCAACGAGCGTGTGCAAGTCCCCGCATGGCTGGAAGTCGACATCGAGAAGCTGCAGGGCAGTGTGCTTTCCCTCCCGCAGCGCGATCAGATCGATCTCGACATTCGCGAACAGCTTATTGTCGAACTTTACTCGAAATAACATTGCGGCATACTAGAAGGAGGCTTACACAATATGACAGAGTTCATGAGGCCGACGGTAACAACGGAAGAGATTAACGAGACCGTTGCTCGTTTCGTTGTCGAGCCGCTTGAGCGTGGTTACGGTTACACATTGGGTAACTGCATGCGTCGAGTGCTCCTTTCGTCGCTGGACGGTGCGAAAGCAACCGCGATCCAGCTCGAGGGAGTGCAGCACGAGTTCACCACCGCTGAAGGCGTGATCGAAGATATTACCGACATCGTGCTGAATGTGAAAGGCCTGGTGTTTTCCGCACTTTCCGATGACATCGAAGAGGCGACTGCTCACGTATTGGCTGAAGGACCTTGCACGGTCACCGGTGCGGATCTCGATATCCCCACCGAATTCACGCTGATCAACCCCGAGCATGTCATTGCCACGGTTGCCGACGGCGGTCAGCTCGATATGACCATCCGCATCGGCGTCGGCCGCGGCTACGTCTCGGCTGAGCGCAACAAGCGCACCGAGGATCCCATCGGCGTCATCCATGTCGACTCGCTGTTCTCGCCGGTTCGTCGTTGCACGTTGAACGTAACCGACACCCGCGTTGGCCAGCGCACCGACTACGATAAGTTGGTGTTGGAGGTTGAGACCGACGGCTCCATCGCCCCGACTGAGGCGATCTGCCGCGCGTCTAACATTATCAACCAGTACATGGGCGCGTTCTTGAGCCTTTCCGATACCCTCGAGGAAGAGGAAGGCGAGGTTGCCTCGATCTTCGCTCCCGAAGGCCAGGAGAGCAACGCGGAACTCGACAAGCAGATCGAGGATCTGGACCTTTCGGTTCGCTCCTACAACTGCCTGAAGCGCGCGGGCATCCATTCCGTGCGCCAGCTCGTCGAGTTCTCTGAGAACGACCTTTTGAATATCAGGAACTTTGGTGCGAAATCCATCGAAGAGGTCAAAGATAAGCTGATCTCGATGGATCTCAATTTGAAGCTATAGGAGTTAGATAACGATGAGACACTATAAGAAAGGTCGCAAGCTCGGTACCGACGCGAGCCACACCAAGGCAATGAAGAAGAGCCTGGTCGGTGCGTTGTTCCTGAACGACCGTATCAAGACGGTCGATGCGCGCGCCAAAGAGATCCGTGGCGATGTCGACAAGATCATCACCTGGGCTAAGAAGGGCGACCTTCATTCCCGCCGTCTCGCCATTGCGGCGCTTGGCGATAAAGAGCTCGTTCGCGAGATCTTCGAGAAGGTCGAGCAGGGCATGTTCTCCGATCGTCAGGGCGGCTACACCCGCATCATGAAGCTCGGCAACCGCAAAGGCGACAATGCCCCCATGGTCATCATCGAGCTCGTGACCGAGCCCGTGAAGAAGAAGGCGGAAGAGAAGCCGGCTGCGAAGAAATCCGCCGCTAAGAAGGCTTCTCCGAAGAAGGCCGAGAAGACCGAAGAGGCCAAGGCTGTTGAGGCTGAAGAGGCCAAAGAGGCCGCCGAAGAGCTCGAGCAGATCGAGGAGGCAGTGAAGGAGGAAGCCGAGGCTTCCGTCGAAGCTGCCGATGAGGCGGGTGACACCGAGGCCGCCGTCGAGGCTGCCGAGACCGCTGCTGAGGCTGCGGAGGCCAAAGAGGAAACCCAGAAGGCTGAAACCGCTGCTGAGGAAAAGGCTGAAGAGGCCAAGTAAGCGCAGCGCTTGCGAACAGCATAGAGCTAAATCAGACGGGGGCTTCGGCCCCCGTTTTCTGTGTGCGGGGCTGGTTGCGGCCAACCGATTCGACGGACCGCATCGGCTTGCGCTTCCTGACAACGGGAGCGGAGCATCGGCGGCAAGAGGATATTATCGGAGGTGCAAGCATGTTCAAAATAGGGGAGTTCTCTCGGCTGTCGCGCATATCGGTGCGGATGCTTCGTCACTACGATAAGCTTGGTTTGCTCGTGCCGGCTGAAATCGATGCGAAAAGCGGCTATCGCCTCTATTCGGTGGAACAGCTTCCCCATGCCAACAAAATCACAACGTTGCGTGACATGGGATTCGGCATCGAGGATATCAAGCGATTATCGACGCTTGATGACGAGGCGCTGGCAAACGAACTGGAAAGAAGGGGCAAGGAGCTTCGCGCAGATATCGAGCGAAGCGAGCGGATGCTCTCCGATTTGGAAAATCTTAGACGTGCGGTGCTTACAGGCTCGAGCCTTTTCGACTACGAGGTATCGCTCGTATCGGTTCCTGCCTACGACGTCGTCTCTTTGCGGATGACCATTTCCGCCTACGATGACGAGCGTCTGGCGTGGGAGGCGCTTGGCGCGTACATGAAGGCGGAAAGGATATCCGTTTCCGATCCGTACATCGAATTCTGCGAGTTTCATAACGAAGGCGGCGAAGGCGAGGGCGTCGACATCGAAGTTGCCGTAGCTGTCGATGAAATGCGCGAAGGCTCGGGGGCGGTTCGCTTTTACCGAACTCAGGCATACCCCGAGGTTGCCTCGGTCATGATATACGGTCCTTACGAGAACATCGCTTCGGTGTATGCGTCGTTCGCCCAATGGCTCGAAGCTCATCCTTCGCTCGAAATGGCGGGAAACACCCGCGAGATCGCCCATCGCGGCTGCTGGAACGCGGATGACCCTTCTGAATACCTGACGGAATTCCAGATACCCGTCCAAACGAAAACCGCGCGGAGCTGATCGCTGCTCGTCTGTTGTTGCAGTGCGGGTGACCCGAGGGTCCCGGCATCAGCCTGCAGGTCGATACGGTGCGTCTCATGCGCTCGTTTTCTGCTGCGCCGAAACATCCTGTTGACCCTGACACGATGTCAGCCTGTATGTTCCTTAAGCCAATTGAAAGGAGCAGCTTCATGAAAGAGATAACCATCAATCCCATCGGCGAGATACGTTCGGGAGAATGCGGGCAGGTCATCGCAATCGACGAGGCCTACCGAGCGGGCCTTCGCGGTCTCGAAGGCTTCAGCCATCTCATTGTTTTGTGGTGGGCGAGTGGGGCCGATGAACCCGAGTACCGCACGCTTCTCGACGCGGGAATGCCCTACCGGAAGGTGAAAGCCCCCTTGGGAATTTTCGCCACCCGCTCTCCCATCCGACCGAACCCGGTATGCGCATCCGTTGTCGATGTGGCGGATCTCGATATCGAGCGGGGATGCGTCAGCACGTACTACATCGACGCCGAGCTGGGAACCCCCGTCATCGACATCAAGCCGTACACGCCGAGCGTCGATCGCGTGGCGAGCCCCTCGGTTCCCGCGTGGTGCGATCACTGGCCTGCTGATGTCGAGACGTCGGGCGATTTCAACTGGGATGCAGAGTTCACGTTCTAATTGAAACCCCAGGTCATTTATCCCCCAAAACGGGCCAAAGGTTGAAAACCGAATGTAGCCCCGTTGCGGGGGATACCCTGCTTCCTGATTTTTCATAGAGTGCGGTGCGAGAGGAGCGGGCACAAGCCCCGATAGGGAAATCCTCTTACACGCATGTTCGGCATGCGCCCCATCCGCGGGCAACGGGTGCGGATGGGCGAAACCAGCTGCGTGAAACCATCAGGAAGGGAGAAAAAACATGGAATTGGATCGTAGGAATTTCCTCAAAGGCGCTGGCGTCACTGCCATGGGGGCTGTGGCTGCGGCCACGCTCGGGGCGTGCGCGCCGAGCGGCGATGCCGGCAAGAAGGATGTTGAAACGCCCGTGTCGGCCGACGGGGAGGAATATCTGACCGCAGAATCCATGAAGCGCAAATGGTCGTTCGAGATTCCGCCCGAGCCGATTGCGGAGGGCGACATCGCCGAAACCATCGAGGCCGACGTGATTGTCGTCGGCGCCGGCACGGCGGGCCTCATGACGGCGAACAGCGCCGCCGAAGAGGGCAAGAACGTCGTCATCGTGTCGGCCTCCACCAAGCCGACGTCGCGCGGCGGTTCGAACAACGCCGTGTTCTGCAAGGCGTTCGAGGAGCAGGGGTATCCGCGCGTTCCCGTCTCGCAGTACCAAAAGGAGATATTCTGCCAGATGCACAAGGTCGACCAGCGCAAGTGGTACCAGCACTACAACAACTCCGAGACGGCCATGAACTGGACGATCGACCTTATGGAAAAGGCCGGCTACTCGATCGATATCGAAATCGGGACGCCCGATGAGGAGGATAGCCTCTACCTGCAGCGCACGGCTGCCGTGGGCTGGAATCTCAACGGCCAGGAGCCTCCTGAGGAGAACATGGAAGTCGTTACAGGCAAGATGCAGCCGCTCTTGGTCTACGAGCTTGCCCGCCATCTCACCGAAGATCTGGGCGGTGCGATCTATTACAAGAACGTTGCCGAGCAGCTTGTTCGCGAAGGTGACAACACGGGACGCGTAACCGCGGTCATCTGCAAGCGAGAAGACGGCACCTATGCGAAGTACGTCGGCAAGAACGCCATCGTGCTGGCAACGGGCGACTTCTCGGGAGATCGCGATATGATGCGTTGCTTTTGCCCTGAGACCGCTGATTTCGTCGACCCGAAGGTCTACGACAGCGAACCGGACTACGATCAGGGCTTCAAGTACGGCGGCATCTACAAAGGCCAGGGCCAGAAGATGGGGCTGTGGGTCGGCGCCGCATGGCAGAAGAGCTTCCCGAATTGCACGATGGGATCGTATTGGGCTCCCGGTCCGCGCAACCTCTACACCAACCATCTCGGACTTCTGCTCGACCGTGATGGTCAGCGCTACATGAACGAGGACTGCATAGGTCCTATGGCGGCTGAAAACATCATGCTGCTTCCCGAGAAGAAAGCGTACGCGATCTGGGATGCGGGCTATGCGAAGCACGAGGCCGTTTCGGGCGACTGGACGGTTGACTCGATGATGACCGGCGAAGAGGCCATTGCGGCTGCGGTTGCGGGCTGGACCAAAACCGCTGAGGGCAACGGGCAGACCTACGTTATGGGCGACACGATCGAGGAGGTTATCGAGAAACTCGGCCTTCCGAAAGAAACGATCGAGACGGTCAACCGCTACAACGAGCTTGCGGAAAAGGGCGTGGACGAGGACTTCCATAAGGATCCGCAGCATCTGCATAAGATCGAAGAAGGCCCGTTCTTCGGCGAGATGTGCGAGACGTTCGGCTTTTTGACGGTGCTCGGCGGGTTGAACACCAACGTGCACATGCAGGTGTGCGACGCCGATGACAAGCCGCTTCCCGGCCTGTACAACGTGGGCACGATGGTGGGCGACATGTTCTCGGGAACCTACACGTTCATGATCGAGGGCGCGAACTACGGTATGACTTGCATCACCTTCGGTTATTTGACCGGCAAGTACATCGCCGAAAACGAATAAGCTCTATTTTCGGCAGCAAACGGGCGGAACTTCGCCCGAAAGCTCCGGCGCCTTCGGGCGTCGGAGCTTTTCTCCGTCTCGGGGCGATATGCGGGATCGGGGCGGCAAGGTGCACCGTCTCTTTTTGCTCTGGGCTGGGTGCGCTCAAACAGACGTTTTCGGGTCGACGCCGATGCGCGTGCCTTTCTCCGTCAGGAATCGAGCGTTGCCGCCCGCTCGTGCGTCATCACGATGAGCTCTTGCTTGGAGTGCACGATGAACTTTTGATAGATCCTGCCGGTGTGCGTTTTGATGGTTTCTTCTGCAAGACACAGTTCGTTGCCGATCGCTTTGCGGCTGTACCCTTTGACGAGAAGCGAATACACCTCCGTCTCGCGAGCCGAGAGGCCATGCTCGCTTGCCAGCAGTTGGATCGCAAGCGATTCGTTGGCTCCCGAATCCGTTTTGTGGTCGGAGCCGGGGCTTACCGCCCCCCATCCGCGTTTGAGGTTCTGGCTGCTGGTCATGTAGAGGGCGGCGAGCACGAGCACGAAAGCGACGACGACGGCAAGCACCGTCTGGTCGGGGGAGAGGGCTTCGAGAACGGTTCCGAGCAGCTGGCCGAGAAGAAGGCAGGCGGTGCTCGTCCCAACGATCCAGATAGGCGGCTGATCGAGCCCCTTTGCGAGATATGCGCACAGCGAGCAGCTGATGAGATATTGAAAGCAGTACCCTACATCAAGCACCGCAGCGCCTAGCTCTATCGTGCTCGGCACGATGCCGAGCAGAAAAAATCCCATCGCCATAAGCGGGAAGCCGATCCGGTAGAACAGCAGGTCAAAATCGCTTTTAAGCATGATCGAGCAGAAGAACACAAGCCCGATGGCCGCGAGGAATCCGAACGATACGAGCAGTGCGGAATTCTCGAAGGAGTTGACGAGCAGGCTGTGCATGACGCCAAGCGCAAAACCTTGGAATGCCGAGGTTACGAGGAATTTCGTCGGCAACTTCACCTTCGTTTTCAACCCGTGGCTGTAAACCATTTTACGTGGGACGGCGTCGAAGCTCTTCATAAGGCAGTACACCATGGGGGCGGGTACAGCCACGATGGCGATCTTTCCTATTCCCATCGGCAGAAGCGAGAAGAGATATGCGCCTGCCGTTCCGATGAGCAGTGCGAACACCAGATGAAAAAGCGCCTGTTTGGGGCCTATGTGTCCGAGAATGCGGCTCGCCTCGAGGTTGATGTTGGCGGTGCCGCATCCGATGAGCACGGAGCCGAACAGGTAAACGATGACCGCGATGTCGTGGTGGGTTTCGGTGAAGGCGGGGTAGCAGGTGAACAGAAGCGCTCCCAGCGATAGGCCGATGCCGAGCGCAAAGGGAAACCAGCGCTTTATGCTCATCGAGTTGATGCGCTTGTACAAGATGCTCCAGGTGAGATAGGTCGCCACGCTTGCAACGAGCAGCATAGTGCCTTTGGGAAGCGGGAAGCCGACAAGAGGAGAAGCCTCAAGAAACAGATACGGGCTTTGGAACAGAAGCGTCGTCTGCATCCAATACAAGCCGAAGGCGATGCTCAGGTAGGGGTTTTTGGCAACGCTGCGCTTAACGCTCTCGAGCAAGCGCTGCCGTTCCTCTGCCTGATTGATGACCGCAGGCGTGCGTTTCCCCATCGGCATATCCTCCCGTGCCCTTGCACCGATATGCAAGTATACCGCTTATTCAACGCCTCGTCTCGAAGCCCGTCCCTTTCGCTCCGAGTGCCGTTCGGGCTGTTTGCGTATCTGCGTTACCCCCTCGTTTCTTTCGCAACGGAACCGTTGGATCTCCGTTGCCGCCCGTACGCCTACCGATCTGCCGTAAGCCATACAATCGAACTAACAAAAACACAGCGCCGTTCCCATCGGCGACATCGCCTCATCGGGGCTGAAGAAAGGAGCAGGATCATGAGCGAAACAGGATTGACCGATGCCGAGAAGATGCTCGACATGGACGATGATGTAGAGCGCAAGCGTGCAGCCGAAGAGCTTGAGCGCATGGAGGAAAGCATTAAATTCGAGGCTGAGGCCTCCGTTGAAGAAGCAGACGAAGCGGGAGACGAAACCGCTTCCGTCGAGGCGGCTGAAACCGCGGCAAAAGCCGAGGAGCTTAAGGAAGCGACCGAGCAGGAATTCGGCGACTAAACATCGCTTGACGATACAGGAACCCACCATTTGACCAGAGGAGGCCATCATGGCTGAAGTGAATACGATGATGAACGATGTGGAAGACAAGGCTCACGATATGAAGAACGCGGCGAAAGACGCTGCAACCGATGCGAAGAACGCCGCCAAGGATACCGCTCATGACGTGCGCAACGGCGTGAAGGATGCGGCAACCGACGCGAAGACCGAAGCACCCGATGCCATGGACAAGGTGAAGGAGAGCGCGAGCGAGGCGGCTGAAAACGTCAAGCATGCAGCGGAATCTGCAGCCGAGACGGTCAAGGGCGCCGCACAGGATGCAGGCGAGGCCGTCCAAGATGCCTTCGAGAAGATCAAGGCGAAGTTCTAAACCTACAATCGATTAAGCACACGAGAGCGCGGTGTCACCCCCGTAGACGCCGCGCCCTCTTCGTTTTTCCCCGGTTGTGGCATACTGCTTGCATGCAGTTCAACATAAGCATCTACATACCCGGCGCGACGAGCGTCCATCGTCTTGACGCGCGCGTCAAGCTCGTCTTGCTGCTCGCGTACTCCATCACGCTGTTTTTCATCCATACGTGGGCGGGGCTGCTCATCTGCATCGCGGCGTGTCTCGCCGCAACGATTTTGGCCAGAGTGCCTTTCAGGCGGATGTTCTCGCTGCTTGTGCCCGTGTACGTTATTCTGGCGTTCACGCTTGCGTTCAACAGCTTCGCTCTCGATGTGGGCCATGTGGCGACAATCTACGGGATGGGCGATGTGTCGGCCGGGGTTCTTACGGGGGCGGCGCCGGTGCCCTTGTTCGGAACGTTCGGGTTCGTGCCCGAGGGCTTTGCGCGCGGCTGCTTCTACGCGCTGCGCATCGTGTTTCTGGTGCTTGCCAGCTTCATCGTATGCTTCACCACCACCTCGAACGATCTGACCGATGCGCTCAACGACTTTTTAAAGCCCCTGCGCGCCTTTCGCGTTCCCACGCAAGATATCGCCATGATGGTTTCGATTGCGCTCCGGTTCATTCCCGTGACGGCCGAGGAATTCGGGCAGGTGCGCGCTGCGCAGTGGGCCCGCGGTGCAGCGTTTTCCGACGGAAGCGTGATCGAGCGCCTTCGCGCTTGGCAGATCGTGCTCATTCCGTTGTTCGTCGGGCTGTTTCGCCGTGCCGACAACCTTGCCATCGCCATGGAATCCCGCTGCTACGGCATGGGCGATACACGGACCGAGCTCAACCCAAGAAGACTCTCGGGCTCTTCTGTCGCGGTGCTCGGCATCGGTCTTGCCGCCTGCGTTGCGCTCGGCGCGCTGCTTTAGGCTGCGGCAAGGATTTTAGGTAAATTCAATCAATTGATGTATCAATGGAGCATGTATGCTATGATAGAAAATCGATACATCAATTGATTGATTGGGGCTTCATGATTGCGGAAAAATGGAAGGTGGAATCGATCCTTGCGCTTATAAAAGCTGTGGCGTTCGATGATTTCGTAATTGCGGGCCTCGGCAACCCGGCGGGTAAAACAAGCCGGCATATTCAAAGGGTCGGGTATAGCGTTTTGCAGGTTTACGGGGTTGTGCAAAACCTGGGTATGGAGAATTATTCGTCGGGCCCGCTTGCCGACAACAAGGGAAGGCCCCATGATGTGTGGGTGTTCGGAGTATTTCTTACATCGATCGAGACGTACATAAAGATAGCAGTATTTGTCTCGTGCGGATCGGTGAAAGCGGTTTGCGTATCGTTTCATGAAGCCGAACATCCTCTTTGTTATCCCTACCGAGAGGAAGAATGAGATGGTTGAGTTTGTGCATGCGATTTGCGATGCATGCTATGCTGAGGTTGATGCGCCGATCAGCATCGTTCGGGAATCTGTTGCAGTGCGCGGCATGCCCGTAACCGAAGATTTCGAATATCCGATCTGCCCGGAATGCGGAAATCGTATTGGGCACGCGCCGACGATGGATCGCAATCTCGAAAAGCAATACCGTCGCTACAGGGATCTTCGCGATATACCGCAGCCCGAAGAAATCGTTGCGCTTCGCAAGCGTTACGGATTTACCCAGCGAGCTTTTGCCGCGGTTCTCGATATGGGCATCGCCAGCGTCCAGAGGTACGAACACGGCGCCTTGCCGACTGCTGCCCACGCGCATCTTTTGCGCAATATGCGCGATCCTCGGTATGCGAGGGAGAGGCTTCTCGGGAATCGCAAAAAGCTCGGCAGCGACGAGGTCGACAAAGCCCTTTCGGCTATCGAAGGCTGTCTCGGCGGATCTGTCGATTATGCCTTCGTCAGGATCGAACTGCTCGATGGCATGGCTTCTTGTGCCTCGCCTGAAACCGGCATGAGATCGCTTGAGGCCGCACGTTTGCGCGAGACGGTTGTTTTCCTTGCAAGCCATGTGCGCGATCTATATCGAACGAAGCTGAATAAGGTGCTGTTCTATCTAGACTTTGCATCGTTTAGGGATGCCGGCGTAAGCTTTACTGGCTTGAAATACGCCAAGGCTGAGTTCGGTCCCGTACCCGACCAGTACGAATTGATGCTTGCCGCGCTAACCGATGGCGTTGATCTATCGCTTCTCGAGCAAGGCGAAGGCCAGGTTGTCGTGTCGAATAGACCGTCCGATCTGGCTGGGTTCAGCGCCGATGAGATTGAGCTGCTTAAAGCGGTATGCGCTTTTGCCAACACGTTTGCCTCATCAGCCGATCTTTCGCATTTTTCCCACGGAGAGACTGGTTGGCTTGAAACTCCCTTGGGGCAAATTATCGATTACTCTTATGCGGCATCGCTCCGATGGAAGTGCAAGTGATCGGTCCTGCCTGTGCCCACCTGCGCCGCTGCCGTGGAACTTGTGAGCGAAATAGCCGATCACGTGCCGCTTTCTGAACCGTTTTAGTATGATGGCATCGTTTACTAGGTTGCGGCTTTGCATTTGCACGGCAAGCCGCGCTAACCCATATACCCTGAGGAGGCAGTGCACATGAGCATCATCATCGATGTATTCGGCCGCGAAGTGCTTGATTCACGCGGTAACCCGACGGTGGAGGTCGAGGTCGTACTCGAGGACGGCTCGTTCGGTCGAGCGGCGGTTCCTTCCGGCGCATCGACGGGCGCGTTCGAAGCAGTCGAGTTGCGCGACGGCGATTCGGAGCGCTATCTCGGCAAAGGTACCCTCAATGCCGTTGCTCATGTCAACGAGGAGATCGCCGATGCCCTCATCGGCATGGAGGCCGACGATCAGCGTCTCATCGATGAGACCATGATCGAGATCGATGGAACCGATAACAAGGGCAACCTGGGAGCCAATGCGATTCTCGGCGCATCGCTTGCGGTAGCGAAGGCTGCATCGGAGGCCGCTGAGCTGCCCCTGTACAAGTATGTCGGCGGCGTCAATGCGAGCATGCTTCCCACGCCGATGATGAACATCCTGAACGGTGGCGTTCATGCCGATAACAACGTTGACTTCCAGGAGTTCATGATCATGCCCGTTGGCGCTCCCTCTTTCGCCGAGGCGCTGCGCTGGTGCGCCGAGATCTACCACACGCTCAAGAAGGTGCTGCACGATGCAGGACTTGGCGGCGGCGTGGGCGACGAAGGCGGTTTCGCACCCAACTTCAAGACCAACGAAGAGCCGCTCGAGTACATCGTTCGCGCGTGCGAAGCCGCGGGCTACAAGCCCGGTAGCGACATCATGTTCGCGATGGACCCCGCTTCCACCGAGTTCTACAACGCCGAAACCGGCAAATACGTGCTTGCCGGCGAAGGCCGCGAGCTTACGAGTGCCGAGATGGTGGATTACTGGGAGGCTCTCGTCGACAAGTATCCCATCATCTCGCTCGAAGACGGCATGGCCGAAGAGGACTGGGACGGCTGGAAGGAACTCACCGATCGCATCGGCGAGCGCGTGCAGCTTGTGGGAGACGACCTGTTCGTCACGAACTCCAAGCGCCTTGCCAAGGGTATCGAAATGGGCTGCGCAAACGCGATTCTCATCAAGGTGAACCAGATCGGCAGCCTTACCGAGACGCTCGAGGCCATTCAGATGGCGAAGCAGGCGGGCTACGCGTGCGTTATGAGCCACCGCTCGGGCGAGACCGAAGACACGACCATCGCCGACTTGGCCGTTGCATGCAATACCGGCCAGATCAAGACGGGCGCTCCCTGCCGCAGCGACCGCGTTGCCAAGTACAACCAGCTCATCCGCATCGAGGAAGAGCTCGATGCTGCCGGAACCTACGCCGGCATGGGCGCGTTCTACAATATCAAGCGCTAGATTCGGATTTTCGCATCGTTTTCGACGCCCGGTTCATTTGCTTGAGCCGGGCGTTTTTCGACTTTGGGACGTGACGGAAGGCGTTGTTGATGCGGGCGGCCTCTTGGCTGCGGGGCGGCAAAGGGAGACGTTGCGCCTCGATACGGCAAGAGGCGAGGTTTTTGGGGGCCGAAACAATCGGTTTGCGATTTGCAGCCCCTGCCAGTGCGTTGTCTACGCTTCGAAATCGACGAGATCCTTGAGCTCGACGCCAAGGCCGTTCGCTATGCGGATGAGGGTGCTGAGCCTGGGATTGCCCGTTCCCTTTTCGATCTCGCGGAGTCGCGTTCGATTCATGCCGAGCATAGTGGCGAACTGCTGCTGGGAAAGCCCCGCGGCTTTTCGCAGGCGCACTATCTCCTCACCCATGTTTCTTTTTGCAGTTAGTTCATCCATCGGGTAAGCATATGACGTATACTGGTATTGCATGAGCCGTATAAGAGTCATATAAAGGTAAAACGCGAGGAATACCGAAACCGTGAACCGATTGCTTGGGGGCATCGATGATACAGGACGAAGTGCTGTTTACGCCACAGCTTGCAACCGTCGTCGTTGATTTACGTCGGCGCATTACGCGGGTCGTTGCTTCACGCGTCGGGATTTCGTACCTTGCATTCTGCCTGCTCTCCTCCGTGCGTTCGCATGGAGGAAGCATGAACCTCGCATCGTTTCCTCGCAACGTACTGGGAAACGAAAACACCGTCGTGGTGGCTGCTGCCAAGTTGGCGAAAGCCTCGCTTGTCGAAAAGCGACGGGAAAGGACCGATGGAAGAGTCGTCGTTCTTTCGGAAACGCCGCATGGTGCGCAAGCGGTCGAGGACTGCTTCGATGCTCTCTACGATCATTTACGCGCGACGGTCTGGTGCGGACATTCCGATGAAGATGTTTACGAGATCATGTATGCATTTCCTTCGGTTGCGGAAAAGCTTGGGGTAGGGCGGGTTGAAATAAACAATGCTTGCCATTCTGTCATGACGCCTGCGTTTCTCATGATCCCCCTTGCTCTTTTACGGCGTTGGGAAGCTATTGTGCAGCAGTATGCGGGTCTTTCGTTTAACGAGTACCGCTGTTTGTCTTTGCTCGAAACGCGTCCGGCGGCAATGGGGGGATGCGCTATTGCCGACGCTCTTACACTCGATCGCAGTGCCGTGTCTTCCGCTATCTCAAAACTGCATTCGCTCGGGTTCGTTTCCGTGCTGGCGGGAGAAGATCGGCGCAGCCGTACGGTTTCGCTCACCGATAAAGGAGAGATAGCCGCAGCATTGACAACGGCGAAGCTCGGAAGACTGACCGCTGAACTGTATTCCGATGTCGATGCGCTCCTAAAGGCGAAGACGAACGAATTGCATATGAGGATGCATACAGCGTACGCAACCAAGTCAGAAAATCTGAAATAAAGCCTGATCAAAAAACTATAAATGGCATATTGCAAAGCCTTGAAACATGATATGTCCTTTGATTCGAAATTGCTTGCTGCACTGCGAACCCGCTCCCTAGAATCAAAGAAAATGATTCGTGAGGGGAGTAACGATGATTCTGCAAAAGAAAGCGAACTACGCAGTTTTGCTCGGCGTGTTCGCCCTGTTCTGCGCGTTCGGTTTGCTCGCATGTGCGCCGCAAGAGGCCAAGCAGCCAAGCGAAGCGCATGAGGGCAATGACGGCACATCGGCGGCTTTGGTTGAATTCACCTGGTCGGAAGATAGCGACTGCAAAATGTGCCACGAAAAAGAATCCGCATCATTCGAGGATTCCGCGTATGGAGCCTTCGCTCATGCAGCCGATGCCTCGTGCGCAACATGCCACGCCGACGTTGCGGGGCTCTCATCGGCTCACGAGGGTGCGACTATGGAAAAAGCGGGCCGTGCGGCGTTGAAGGCTACGACGGTGCAGGAGCAATCGTGCGAAAGCTGCCATGATCTTGCAGAACTTGCGCAGACCACAGCCGCCTCCACAGTGCTTATCGACGACAACGGAACCGTGGTGAACCCCCATGCAATTTCGGAATCCGAAAGCCATTCGGAGCTGTCGTGCCTGAGCTGCCATCAAATGCACGTAGCCGATGCCGATAGGGAGAAAAAGGCCCAGCGAGCTTGTGCGAGCTGCCACCATGCCAACCTGTTCGAATGCTACACCTGCCATAGCTGATAGGGCGTGATGTTTGGGATTGCGCTGCCTTGGTGCAGCGATGAGGTGCGGCGTGCGTGTGCGTCGCCAGATATCGGGAAAGAAGGGAATGATATGGGAAAAGAAGAGGGACGGTTAACGCGAAGGAGTTTCATCAAGGGTACGGGGGCTGCTGCGTTCATCGCCGCAGGCAGTGCGCTTGTGGGATGCAGTTCGGCCACGGGCTCTTCCGACTCGTCTGCTTCGGCAAATCAACCGACAGAAAGCGACCCGTCGATCACGTGGGACAAAGAGGCCGATGTCGTGGTGTGCGGCTATGGAGCAGCTGGAGCGGCGTGCGCCATCGAGGCTGCGGCAAACGGCGCCTCGGTGCTCATCGTTGAGAAAGCGGCGCTTCCCGGGGGGTCGATGGCCCGCTGTGGCGGTGCCATAATGGGAGCCCCTACGAAAATCCAACAGGCGTTGGGCATTGACGATAGTGCGGACGCTCTTTTCGATTGGATTATGACCTGCACCGATGGGACATGCAACGAAGAGATCGCACGAGCCTATGCCGATGTTGCGGGTCCGAACGTCGATTGGCTCGATGCGCTTGCCGAGGAATACTTGGGATATCCGTGTTTCGAGGTTGCCATGGCGGAAGCGAATTCGGGTACTGAAGATGGCGGCCATAACGGTGCGGTCGGAGGCTGCCTCGATGCAACCGGCTGCGAATACGAAAAATTCGGTGTAAGCCTCGATGAAGCGGTTCCTCGGACGCATTGGGCAAGCGCAATGCCCGACAATACGGCGAATTCCGGTCCTGAGCTATTCGATCCGCTTTTGGCATGTATCGAGGCTCAAGATGCGATAGAGGCGGTGTTCGAGACCGCTCTTGCGAAACTGGTGGTTAATAGCGAAGGTGCCGTGATAGGCATCGAGGCCGAGGGCAAAGACGGTACCGTGTTCTACAAGGCAAATAAGGGTGTCATGCTGGCGACGGGCGGATTTCCCGCGGGGCTCGATATGCAGGAGCGGTTTTGCCAAGAAGCGCTCGGCTACTCTACCTATATGTGCAAGGACTGCACAGGCGATGGCATCAGAGCCGCTATGGCCGTCGGTGCCGATCTATACAATATGTGCAACTACTACCCGATCGAGGTTGCCCAGCAGTATCACTACAACGTGCAATACAACGACGTGTACAACAGCTGGGACATGGATGGTGAAGGCTACATGGAGGTTCCGGCCATGAACATGGCAGAGACCCATGGCGGCTTGGTGATCAATGCGGAAGCGCAGGTTCTCGATGTCTGGGGTAATCCGATTCCCCATCTCTATTGCTCGGGGTGCGATACGGGTTCGAACATCTTCGGCGTTCCGGGTAACTATCCGGGGTGCGGATGCTATGTGAGCTTCTCGTTTGCATTCGGGCGTATCGCAGGCAAGCGAATGGCCGAAAAGGAAACTGTCGTTTAGGCGATAGCGCACGGAGCTTTCATTCGGGTCGGGCAAGATTGTTTTGCCCGACCCGAGCCGCGCTTAACTGGTTACCGACGGCCATCGGCCTTGTCATCATGTGAATATATATACATCAAGCGAACTTGCTTCAAAAAACGAAGGCGATATGCGATGCGGCCCGGAAGCAAGGGTGCGCGTATATCAGCACGAACGGAAAAATCGATCTCATGATGATCGACCTTTCCGATTTCGATACCCTCAACGATGCGGTCCATTCGTATGATGAGTGGATGGCCATGAGGACCTTGCATGCCCTATGGGATAAGACGGAAGGCCGCCCGATCTCAGAGGAGGACATCGAGCGAGAGATCTCCTCGCATCGATCAGAGCAAGCACAGGGCTAGGCTCGAAACATGACATACATTATCTTGGATACCAACGTCCTCGTTTCGGCGCTGTGGCAGCATCTCGATTACGGCAATCCGGCCCGTTTGGTTCGGCTTTGCATCGAAAGACGGTTCGGTCTGGTGTATTCAGCCGCTATGTATCGCGAATACGAGGCGGTGCTTGCGCGCCCTAAGTTTGCCTTCGATCGAGCCGAGGTCGATGCAATTCTTGGGACTGTAAGAACGTTTGGATGCTGCGCCGATCCCGTTGTGCGCGGATACGCATTCCCGCTCTGCCGCGATCTTGATGATCAGAAGTTCTACGATGCCGCGCAATGTTGGGACGCCATTCTCGTCACGGGAAACACCAAGCATTTCCCTGACGATCAGCGCGCGTGCACACCAGCTGATTTTCTCGCGAATCGCCAACTCTGAGCATGGTGCAAACCTTTTGATGAAACTTATTCTTCTAGCGCTATAATGGACGACGTGCATTGAATCGCGCGAAGCCAAAGGGGGCCGCCTCAGACGGCTGGAATTCGCATCGCGCTCATTAAGAGGGGAGAGATACCTGTGCCGGAAATGATCTCGCTTGAAGAAGCCCGTTCGCTTGTGCTGTCGCATGTTGAGCCGCTTCCCACCGAAACCGTTCCTCTGCTCGATGTCGTCGGACGAGTGAGCGCCTATGCGCTGACGAGCGACATCGACATATCGCCATTCGCGCATTCCGCCATGGACGGCTATGCTCTGTATGCCGCCGATATCGAGCAGGCGAACGAACAGAATCCGGTTCAGCTCAAGGTCATCGCAGAAGTAGCAGCTGGCGATTGGTACGACGGTTCGGTCGAGCATGGCGAATGCGTGCGCATCATGACGGGCGCCCCCATTCCCGAAGTGCTCGATGCGGTTGTGAAATACGAGATCGTCGAACCCGTAGAGGGCGACGGCAAGCCGGGCAGCACCGTGTCGTTCTCGGCTCCTGCCAAAGTCGGCTCGAACATCCGCGAGGCAGGCGAAGAGGCGAAGGCCGGCGAGGCCATTGTCGAAGCCGGCGAAGTTATCAGCTGCGCGGGCATCGGTTTTCTTGCGGGTTGCGGAATCGTGGAGGTTGCCACCTACGAGCGCCCGCGCGTTGCCATCATCTCCATCGGATCGGAGCTCGTCGATCCCACTGAGGTTCCCACGGGAGGCAAGATCCGCAACTCGAACAGCTTCGCCCTTGCCGCAAGCGTGCAGGCGGCGGGTGGCATTCCCGATATCCTTCCGATTGTCGAAGATAGCGAAGATGCGCTCGCCGATGCGGTGAAGAGCGCTTGCGCTACGCATGATTTCGTTATCACGAGCGGCGGCGCTTCGAACGGAGATTTCGATTTCATCAAGCCGGTGGTCGAGCGCTTGGGCGAACTTCTCATGACAACCGTTAACATGCGGCCGGGCAAAGCGCAGACCTTCGGCATCGTCGACGGCAAGCCGGTGTTCGGGCTGCCGGGCAATCCGGCGGCGGCGTACGTCGGGTTCGAGATGATAATCCGCCCTGCTTTGCGCAAGATGCAGGGCTATCGCTATTTCGAGCGCCCGCGCATCAAAGCGCGGCTTTCCCGCGATGTTAAGAAAAACGATCCGCGCCGCATATTCTTGCGTTCGACGCTGTATAAAAACGACGAAGGCGAGTACATCGTGGCGCCTGCGAGAAACCAAAGCTCAGGGCTGTTCGGAGTCATCCAGCGCAGCAACTGCATGGCCATTATGCCCGAGGGGCTGGAATCCCGCACGGCCGGATCGGTCGTCGAGTGCGTGCTGCTCGACGTGGCCGAAGAGCTGAGCCTTTAAGAAGCCCTCCATGCTGCGGTGCCTGACGGCTGGCTGCTATGCCGCCGGGCACCGTGGCTTACGAACCGATTCGTGCAAAGCCGATGAGAAGGAGTTCGACCATGCCAGATAAGTCCGTCCGCTTCGCGATCGTAACCTGCTCCGACACACGCGATCTGAGTCAAGACACGGCAGGAGCGGCGCTTGAAGAGCGCATTGCCGAGCAAGGCTGGGAGTGCGCGAGCCACGTTGTCGTGAAGGACGAGCGGGCCGATATAGCCGCCGCCATCGTGGAGGCGACCGACAACCTGGAGGTCGATGTCGTTCTCACTTGCGGAGGCAGCGGCCTTTCGTTGCGCGATGTGACGCCCGAAGCCACTCAAGACGTGTGCGACCGAAACGTACCCGGCATAGCGGAAGCCATGCGAGCCCACAGCATTGCAATCACGCCGCACGCTATGCTTTCGCGAGCGCTCTGCATGCAGCGGGGGCGCGCACTCGTCATCAATCTGCCCGGTAGCAAGAAAGCCGCATGCGAGAATTGGGAGGGAGTTCTTCCCGCACTCGGCCATGCGGTATCGATGATGGCGGGGGAAGGCCACTGAGCTTTCTGCGAAAGCGCCAAGGCGCCCTTTGCGGGCGCCTTGAACATTTGGCTGGGTTCTCGTTATATTTGCCGTGCGGCAGCATTGCCTGCGCAGATGGCTTCGCCAATGTTAAACGGCTTATCGCAATCGCCCACGGTGTATACCTCCATGGATAGCCCTTGGGCGAGATCGGTGTTCGGAAGACCGTCCAACGCTTCGATAACCGTGCCGCATGCCAGCTCGACTTCGACACCGGAATCGGAAGTGACGGTAACGGTGCCATCTCCGATGCTGGAGACGGTCGCTTCGGGCCAGAAGCGGGTGCCAAGGGCCTTGATGATGGGCTGCGTGTACGTCTTGATCCAGTAAGAGTGCCCTGCGCCGATTTCGCTCGCTGCGCTGGGGGTCACGACTTGAACGTGCTTGCCTTGGGCAATCAGGTACATGACGACGTCGATGGCTTGGGCGTTTGAACCTACCACCACGACGTTGTCGGCAATTTCGGAGGTCATGAAATCATCGATGGAGACAACGTTTGTGCCACTGGTCTCCGAAAGTCCGAGCGTGTCGCGCTTGCTGCCTACGGCGATAACCACTGCGTCGGGATTCTGCTTGTTGATAAAGTCGGCATCGGCTTCTTGGTTGGTGATGACCTCTACCCCGGAAACCTCGAGTTGTTTTTCGAGGTAGGTCTTGAAGGGAGCCAGGTTCTCGTGCGGGCCCTTTACGTTGCTGGCAAATGGCAGAAGGCCGCCAAGAGAACTCTTCCGTTCGCAGAGCGTTACATGATGTCCCCGTTCGGCTGCCACCCGTGCTGCTTCCATGCCGGCCGGGCCCGCTCCCACTACAAGTACGTTCTTGGCGGTTTCGGCAGGCTCCGGCTGATAGCTTCCCGTGAGCTGGCCGGAGGCAAACCTGAAGGGATGTGCGGCGTTTGTACGGCAGCTGAATGTGAGACTGCCATCTCCGCTGGCGTCCCAGTGGCAGTGCATGCAGCGCGTGCAAGGGCGAATTTCATCGAGGCGCCCTTCTTGCAGTTTGATGAGGTACTCGGGATCTACGCTCAAGGGGCGGTTCATGAGGATGAAGTCAAGCTCGTTTTCGGCGACAAGCTTTTCGAAAAACTCGGGGTCACGTGCAGGATCCATGTAAGTAACGGCACCAACGGGAATGGAAACGGCCTTCTTTATTTCGGCTGCCGCTTTTGTCATGATTCCCAAGCCGGAGCGGTCGCTCTTGAGCATCCCCTGCCAATGGCGCTCGAAATCGAACTGGGTGCCGTAACCTGTGGTCCCCTCGATGCCGAAGCCGGCAAAATACAGATCGCCTGCAAATTCCGCAACGTGCATACCGCAAGGCCCGATACGAACATGGAGAGAGTCGGCACCTGCTTCTTCGATGAGTTTGCACATCGCTTTGTTCTCTTCTACCGTGGTAAAGAGGGCGTTGTCTCCGACGTTCTTGTCGTTTTCCTCAACGCCGTTGATGAGAACCTGCACTGGGTAATCTGCGCCGCATGTATCTTTTATTCCTTTGACGACTTCGCATACGAATCTGGTGCGGTTTTCGAAGGTCTGCGGCCCGTATTCGTCGTCTCGTTTGTTGCGGTTGCGCGACATGAAGGTTTGGCCGATGTTCTCGCCTGCGGCGTTGATTTCAACGCAATCGAAACCGCAATTTTTGAGCACGCCTGCCGCCTTGATTGTGTCCGCGATGAGGTCTTGGATTTCCTGGGCGGTCATATCCATGCAATCCGATGACTGAAACAAGGCGTTGGGGTCTTCCTCGAAGCCGCTGAAGACGAGACCCATCGTGGCAAGCTGATAACCGGCGAGGCTTCCGTTGTCGTGAATGTTCTGCGTGAAGGCTTTCAAGTCGTCTTCTGTCCAGTCGACAAACTTGCCCACGTCGGGAATGGCTTTGAAATGGTCGTACAGCTCGGCGAAATCATCGCAGTAGACAATCCCCGCGCCACCTTTGGCAAGCGAGGCGTAATGTTGCAGATGCAGGTCGCCGAGGATTCCCTGGGAAGTGACGCCGATATATCCAGCGGCTGATTTAACGATGCGATTGGGAAGTTCGAGCGAGCCCATGGACCATCCGGTGAAAAGCGAGGGGCACGTGCCGTTGGCGACTTCGGGTTGATCGGTCTGGGGGTTGAGGTTTGCGGCGTGAGTGCGCGTATCGGTGCTGCTGGCGGCTCCCACGGCGCCATCCTCCGCTACGGTCTGGGGCTCCTTTGGAGCGCATCCTGCAATGCCAAACGAGGCAAACGCGCCTGCAGTCAATGCGGAGCCAGCCAGAAAAGAACGTCTTGATATGCTTCCCATAATAAGATCCTCCTCATTCCTCTTTGTGTCTTTGCCCCCTTGGGGCTCAACAAGAGTAAGATTTCGGACAGGGGAGGCGTGTCTCAAAATGGGTGATTCGACGGTAACCTAGGTGATTTTACGTCAGGTCGATGCTTTCGCAGTAGCTTATGAGCTCTTGTCTCGTGTGGACGTCGGTTGCGCGGTAGATGCGCTTCACATGGGATCGCACTGTATTCTGCGATATGACGAGTTCTTCCGCAATGGCGGGAACGTTTTTGCCACGCAAGAGCATTTCGAGGATTTCCGCCTCTCTGCCACTGAGTTGATGCCGGTCTTGGACGATATGCGAAACGGTTTGCGAATCGATTGCCTGTCCCGAAGCGCTTTTCCCCGAAAGGGGCTTCGCAAGCGAAGACGGCTCATCGTCGCTTGATTGGGCCGGCGATTCGATATGAGCTGACTCTCGTTTGCGCCGCCGTGCGAACATGAATGCCATGCTGAGTATGTAGATGCAGAAAAACACGCCGAACACCAAGAGCAGTTCGGTCGAGTTTGATGCCTGAAGGATCATCGGCATAACCTGCTCGAGAATCACGCAAACAACCATCAAAACGAAAAGTCCCGTGGCGTAGAAAAATTCGAAAACCAGATTGCCTTTACGGGCAATCGTTATGGAGTCAACCCAGAACAATGCGTTGACCACGACGAAATGCAGACACGAGCCCGCGAATAGCATGATGAGAGAGTACGCGTGTCCGGCAAACGGAACGGGGAAAAGGGCGATGATCAGCACGGGGGTTACGTACTTGAAGAACTGGACCGAGCGTAGCGGGGCGTTGATCAGCTTCAAGGCGAGAAATACAACGATGGCGGCTGTTGCTTGCGCAGCGCAGACGACCGCCAGTTGAGTGCCCGGGTCTATCGTGTTCATGAGCCCCATGTAGTTCATGGCGGGGGCGATGATTTGCAATGCGATAACGCAGAAGACGACTTCGGCGAAACGGGAAAAGGCCGGTACGTATTTCTCTCTTACGTTTGTTATGCGATGCTGCGAAGGGGCGTCGTCTTTTCTGCTTCCAGCGAGAAGCAGAATGCTGCAGGCCGCAGATGCAAGGAGCGAGCAGCCAAGATACGCATGCAGTTGGTTCTGGGGGGCGATGGCGTACCAGGCGTTTATGATTGCCGAGCAGAGCAGTATGAGCGGCAGGGTAATACGGGTTCGGGACGATGCGGAATGCAGTTGCACCACCCAAAACACCGATAGGCAAGCGAACGCCCATCCAGTGCAAAAGGCGGTGATGCAGATGGCGGGAACGCTGCTGGTCCAAAAGCCGCTTAAGAGCGATGCTGCTGCGGCGGCGACGGCCCAGAAGGTTGTTTGCGCATGAAACCGACCGTTGGATCCGGTCAGCATGGAAATGGCGGCTCGGAGAAATATGCCCGCCAGCAAGCCGATTGTCGCGAACCATATATACCAATCAATAAGTTCGTGACCAGCGGAGCCGAACAGGCCGCCGTTCGTCAGCGTTGTGCTCCCGTTCCATACGCCAATGCCGTAGAGGCTTAGATTGATGCCTGAGCCTATGGCGATAAGCAATGAACTCTTTCTGGCTGTCACGGCGTCCCTCCCTTTCGTGCACATTATACCGAAGCTCGAAACATGCGAAAGGAGAACGGATTGCGGGCGAGTGCGTCAAATCGGTTCTGCAAGGCGAGAATTCTTCATGCAGTCGGATCGGACGCTGCTGCACCGTCGACCCGTGCGCTATACTAGGGACGAGCTAAGAGAAAGGCTTTTTCGTGAGCGAGCACCGTAGCGATTATTCGAGCATGTATTCCCAGAGAAGCGTCAAGCAGCCCATCGATTTTGCGCGCGACGTCATATCGGCGTCGGGGAAGCTCGCTTTTGATCCGGAAAAGCTCGCGACTATTCCCGCACGCGATCGCCGATGGGCGTGGGTCGAGGTCGACCTTGCAGCCATCAGGCACAACGTCGGCGTTGCCCGCCAATGCATCGGGCGGGGTCGACGGCTGATGGCCGTGGTGAAGGCCGATGCGTACGGGCACGGTGCGGTGAAGGTGGCGAAAACCGCGCTCAATTCGGGTGCCGAATACCTCGGTGTTGCGACGGTTGATGAAGCCATCGAGCTGCGCGAGGCGCTTATCAACGCTCCCGTCCTCGTGTTGGCCGAGCCGCCGCTTGCTTCCATCCCCCTCCTGCTTGCCTACAAAATCATGCCGACGGTTTATACGCCCGAGTTCGCCATACAGTACGGCGAGGCGGCGGATGCGTTCGGGGTGAGGGCTCCATACCATTTGAAGATAAACACCGGGATGAACCGCATCGGCATACGCCACGACGAGGTCGTGGAGTTCATGACGCAGGTCAGCTTCCACCGCGCGCTCGATCTGGTCGGCACGTTCACGCATTTTGCAACAGCCGATTGCCCCGAAACGCTCGATTTCCAGATTCAGACGAAGCGCTTCATCGAAGCGATCAACGCCATGCGCGCAGCGGGCATCAATCCCGGCATCGTGCATGCGGCCAACTCGGCGGCCATCATCCGCTACCCTGATGTTCACTTCGACATGGCGCGCCTGGGCATCTCGCTCTACGGGTTTTATCCGTGTCAGGAAACGCGCCGTATGGTTGATCTCCATCCCGCCATGAGCGTTCATGCACGCATCACCGAGGTCAAACTGGTGCCCATGAGCGAGGGCGTGAGCTACGGGATGCAGTACCGAAGCCCCGGCAGCGTGAAGATATGCACGTTGCCGCTTGGCTACGCCGACGGGTATCGCCGCGAGCTTTCAGGCAGAATCGATGTGATCCTTGATGGGCAACGGTGTCGCCAGGTCGGCAACATCTGCATGGACCAGTGTATGTTCGAGGTGGATATGCGCGTATACGGGAACCGACGCAGGCTCGATCCGCAGATAGGCGACGAGGTCGTCGTCGTCGGGCGGCAGGGCGATTCGATCGTGACGGTCGACGATATGGCGAACATGCTCGGCACGGTGCCGCACGAGATCGTCATCGGCTTTTCGCATCGGATGCCGCGAATATACGTATGAGCGGCTCGGTGAGCATGCGCCGCATCGAGGAGCATCGGCGTGTGGCGGGTACGGGAAAGGCTCCCGAAGGCGTTTCGGGCGGCGATGCGCGCATCGAGGGTAAAACGACGATGGAACGGACAGCTATGAAGAAACCGCATATTCCTTTGGATCAGATTAGGGCCGAAGTTGAAGCGTGCAGGAAATGTGCGTTATGCGAGGGCCGCACGCAAATCGTATTCGGGGTGGGGAATCCGCAGGCTCGCGTTATGATCGTCGGTGAGGCTCCAGGGAAAAACGAAGATCTCCAGGGCGAGCCGTTCGTGGGCGCGGCGGGCCAGTACCTCAACGAGCTCCTTGCTTTTGCGGGCCTCAAGCGCGAGGATATCTACATCGCAAACGTGCTCAAGTGCCGCCCGCCGGGAAATCGCGATCCGCAGCCCGAGGAGATCCAGCTGTGCACGCCGTACCTGCGCGAGCAAACGCGCACGATCGATCCGGAATTCATCGTGACGCTCGGCAATTTCTCAACCAAGTTCATTCTCAAGACCGATGTGGGCATCACGCGGCTGCACGGCAAGCTTCAGCGGGCGGGGAAGTTCAAGGTGTTTCCGATCTTCCATCCGGCGGCGGCGATTTACGATCGAAGCAAGCGCGATGTCATGGAAACGGATTTCCGCACGCTCGGCGCACTGCTGGCCGAAACGCCCGATCCGAAATCGATCGAGCCGGCTAAGCGCGAGCCCGAAGCCGAGCAGCTGGCGTTTGGCGGCGAGGAGGCCTAGGTGCGGGCCTTGTCCTCGGGCGTGAGCGGCATGGGGCTCAGAGCCATTTCTTCTTTCTGAAAAAGCGCAGCTCGACAATTACGAGCACGACGCAGATGGCGATGATGGCGGGGTAGGCGAACGGCGAGGCGAGCTCGGGCATGTTTTGGAAGTTCATGCCGTACCAGCTGGTGATAAGAGTGAGCGGCACGAAGATGGTCGTGATGACCGTGAACCATCGCATGATTTCGTTTTGTTGGGTGTCTATTTGCATCTGAAAAAGCTCGCGCAGCTGAAGGCTGTAGTCTTTGAGCGATTGGGCGCGCTGCATAAGCCGGTCGGTCTGCTGGGAGAACAGGTGGAACAGCCGCCGCTCCTCCTTGGTGAGCAGGTGATGCTCGTCGTCGCTCATGATGCTGCTCATATCCGAAAGCTGTTGGTAGTAGCTATCGAGGCGCAGTATCTTCCTTCTGATTTGCAGCATGTGGTGGTTCGTCACGTGCCGTTTTCGGTTGAGGATGCTCTCTTCGGTATCGCCGAGCCTTTCTTCGACGTCGGCTAAAAACAGGGTGTCGTCCTTCACGGCGAACTTCAAAAACTCGTAGAGCACGCGGGCGATCGTCGGATTCTGCGCTCTGCGGGCTTTCGCTATCTCGTTGAGAATCGATTCGCAAAGATCTCCGTCGTCGACGAAGATAAGGCGCGTTGCATCGAGATAGAAGCCGAAGCACGAAGGGTCTTCGAGCAGCTGCGCTTTGTTCGGTATGGAAAGAGAGCCGATCATGCAGTCGGGGAACACATCGACGTAGGAGCTTTGAGACGCAGCAAGGCTGCGAAGCGATTCGAGCGCATCCGCGTCGCCGATGCCGATGGAGCCGAGCTCTTCGGTTCGCAGCACTTCAACAATGAGCTCCGAGGGGTTGGTCTTTTGCTGGGGATCGATGGCTTCGAGGCGATCGGTGATCCGATAGAGTGCTGGCATGGCGGGTTCTCCTTCGGGCTTCTGCGGGCGCTTGCGTTCGACGACGCGGTTCGTTGCTGTACGGCCTGCAATTCCATTGATTATACGAAAGGCCGAACGATGTGAAGTGCGTTGCGCCGTTCGGTCATCGATTCGTTGAACGGGTGCGGCGTCCAACTTCTCGTTGAAACGGAGACCGAACGAGAGACACGCCCAGGGGACGACGCTAGAATACACGACTCGGATATAAATGCGGGTTGAAGCGATCGATGTTTGGCCTGCTGCAAAAATGGGAGGAATCGAACGTATGGCAGAGGGGCGCAAGGTGGAAGCGAACGAAAAGAAGCAGCCGGAGAAGAAGTACCGGTTGCATGATATGGAACCGTGGCAGAGGCGGCGGCTTTTCGGTAGCATTGCGGCGGTCGTTTTGATATTCGGCATTTTCCTTATCGCGACCTGTTGCCAGCTGTACCAGGACAAGGTTGCGGAAGATGCATACTGGAATCAGTATCTGCAGGAGGTTTCACCAGAGCTGCAGGAAAAGGTCGAAGAGTTTTCGGGCGATGCGACGCACGTGGAGACCGCCGTTTACCTTGAGCAGGTGCGTGCGGTTGACATAAAGAACTCGCAGTTCGAGGTTGTCTTGCAGGTGGGATACCGCTGGGAAGGCGATCCCGAACTCGATTTCGCCACCAATGAGACCGTTCATTTCTACAAGGGAAAGACAAACGGGCTTACCCTTTTGGATGAATATCACGAGGGAAGTACGAACTATCAGCTTATTCGCTACGATGTGGTGATCAACAAGCAGTTCTGGACGCCTCGTTTCCCGCTTGAATCGCACCAGTTGCGCATTTACTTGGAGCCTTCCGAAAACGTGAACAGCATCGTGCTCGTTGCCGCCGCCGACGAGAGCTATACGAACCCGAATCTCGGAATAACGGGGTATCAGCTGACGCGCTTCGATGTGGCGCAGGCGGTCATCGCTTACGATGACCCGTTGCTCAATCCCGCCTTCGATGAATACGGTGACAACAGTTCGGTCTACAAGACCGAGGTTATGGCGCAGCTTGAAATCAACCGCGAAGGCATCGGCCTTTTCATCAAGTGCTTCATCGCCCTTTACGGCACGACGGCGTGGATACTGCTCTGCCTCTATATATGCACGTTCAGGCGGGTCGATCCGCTCGGCATGATCGGTGCGGCGTTCTTCGGCTCGGTCTCGAACATCATGGTGGGCGCGAACCTGGTTCCCGATGCGTTGCAGATGGGCTTGCTCGAGTACGGAAACCTGTTCGGCGTGGGAATCATCATTGCGGGAACATCGGTTGTCATCAGCATCAACGCGATTCGCAAAGAGCATGGAAGCGAAGCGTTCGCCCAGTTCTACGGACGCGTCATGCTTGCTCTGTTCGTCGTTCTCGTCGTGGTGGGCAATCTGGCGCTGCCGTTGTCGTCGATGCTGTAGCCGATTGCGTCGCATCGCCGGTATCTGCAAGGAAGGGCGCTCCTCAACGGGGCGCCCTTCCTTCGTTGCTCGCAGACGCGCTCGGCAAGCGGCCTCAGCGTGCGGCTTTGCTCTGGCGGGTATCCGAATCAGGGGGAATGACCTGAGCTATCGTCTGTTCGGTCGCGGCGGTCGACGTGCTGTTGTTGTGCGCTGCCGCCAGATTGCAGAAAGCGGGGAATGCGGGAGACTTTCTTCCCAAGGGGCCTATGATGCACATGGGAACGGAGAGCCCCTCGTCGGGATGAAACGACACGGGTTTGGTTTGCATGATGTCGACGTCGAGCGCCGCGATGCGCGGGACAATGACGGCGCCGCCCGTTGCGTACATTTTGATGAGGCTGCGAATGGAGCGATCGGTTTCCCGAGGATCGATCGGCGCTCCCTTGGCGGCAAGCATCTGCTTGACATGGTCGTTGAAGAAATCGTAATGAGGCCACAGGGCAACGCTGGTTCCCTCGAGCTCGGCAAGGCGTATGTAGGGCTGCTGCGAGAGGGGGTTGCGCTTGGATATCTGGACCCCGCAGGGAAGCTTCCCGACGGGTATGCAATCGTAGCCGGCAACGTCGGCTTTGCCGATGGTGATGACCGCGTCTGCATCGCCGCTGTCGAGGGCCGCAAGGCATTCGCTTTTGGAGCCAAAGTGGATCTCGGTTTCGATTCCGAGGTTGGTGCTGATGAACTTGGCAACGTTGACGCTGACCTTTTCTTTGGAGCCGAAGGCGGGAATGCATATGTAGACGCTGAAAACCGATGTGCCTGCCGTTTTGTTCCTGTGGTTGCGCGCAAACGATTCAAGGTCTTCGTAGCAGCCCATGACCAGTTGCGCACGCTCGTAGAACTCGTATCCGAAATCCGTTGGAACGACGCCGCGGTTCTTCCTCACGAGCAGCTGCGCGCCGATTTCGCTTTCCAGATCGGCGATCGATTTCGACATGCCCTGGGCCGTGATGAACTGTTCGGCGGCGGCTGAGGAGAAGCTGCCGCATTCGACAACCGATACGAAGTATTTGATCTGGTTAATGTTCACAGCGATTCCTCTGGAGACGGGTGCATGTTTGCCTCTGAAGAAGCTTTTCGCAAAAGGCAGCATCGTTCATTATGGGTACCCTTATGCGGGTGTCAACAAAGTGCAACGAGAAGTTGAGGCATGGCGATTATACCAGTTAAATAAGAACTTACTTACTTGCGGGGAGCGACGGAAACGCGAGGGAAGCTTCAAGGCGTGCGGGCATCGGCGCTACTGGGAGAGGATCTCGGAGGCCTTCGACTCCGAGATGAACCGCTGCGCAGCCATGAAGAAGCGCTTGAGTGCCTGCACTTTCGACGATTGGTTTTTCGGATTGCCAAGAAGGCACAGCGGTGCGGTTATGCCTTCGTTCGGATCGAAGGGAACGGCGATCGAGTGTGCAACCTCGTCTTCGATGGCGCTGATGTAAGGGAGAAACAGCGCTCCTCCGCGTTCGAGCAGATTTGTCATGTCTTCGAGGTCGGCTTCAAGGGGGATGGGGTCGATCATGGCCCCTTTCTCAGCAAGGCGTTTCTTTATGGATTCGTTGAAGAACTCGTTGCCGGGCCAGAAGGCGACATGCGCTCCTTCGAGATCGGCGAGCCGGATGCTCTTCTTCCGCGAAAGCGGATTGTCCAAAGATACCTGAGCCCCGCAGGGGATGGTTCCGATGGGGTCGCAGTCGATGTTTTCGATAGATGCTTTGCCGATGGTGATTACGAGATCGGCCGCTCCGTCCGATAGGGCCGTCAAGCAGTAATCAGGCGGTCCGAACGAAATGGACGCGTTGATGCCCAGGTTCTTGCGAATGAACGCCGCTACGCTCGTGCTCACTTTGCCCATGCCGATGAAGCTGGGGGCGCAGATCAGCAAAACGAGGGAGGGCGCTCCGTCGGCCGGCAGCACGTAGTCGCGGGCGAACCCCTCCAGATTGTCGAAGCAGCGCTCGGCAAGTTTTGCCTGTTCGTAGAACTTGGCGCCGAACTCGGTGGGCTCGACGCCTCGGTTTTTCCGGACGAGCAGCTGCAGCCCGATTTCGTGCTCGAGATCGGCGATGGATTTCGACATGCCTTGGGCCGTGATGTAATGATCTGCGGCGGCTGCGGAAAAACTGCCGCGTTCGACCGCAGAAATAAAGTATCTTACCTGGTTGATGTTCAAAACGATCCCTGCGCGTCTGCCGTTGTGCGGATGTTGGTTACATATGCCTACAAAATATGATTTCCATGATAAGAATTGGCGAAATACCATGTCAACAGACGCAACGAGAAGTTGGAGCACGAAACGGATCGCGTGCATGATCGGCGTGCGATGATACTCTGTGGAAGGTCTTGTCGACATGAGCCCATGCTCCGCTCGCGTAAATCGCCCTTGCGGCGGTGGGCGGCTTTTCGGGTATTCGCGCTCGCCGTCGGCCGGCCTTTTCATTGGATCGAAAGGAAAAAATGATGTCAGGTTCTCAAAAGGCGTTGAAGGTCGTATCCATCATCATGATCATCTATGCGATCATCGTGGTTCTGCTCGGAGCGTTTCTCTGCTTCGGGGCATCGATCCCCGGCGTAGCCGGCCAGGCTATCGACGTGAACGGATCGGCTGTCGATGCCGCCGCGCTTTCGGTTGCCATGGGTGCGGGTTTCGTTATTTCAGGAGTTTTCTACCTGATCATCGGCTTCCTCGGTCATCGTGGGGCAAAGAACTCCGCCAAGATCGGACCGTTTTTCGTCCTATCCGTCGTCGGGGTCGTTCTTGCAGTGGTTGGCTCCGTGATGGCCGTTATGCAGGGTTCGTTCCCCTTGTCGCAGCTCATCGGCCTGTTGGTTGTCATCCTGTGTGCGGTTCTGGCTTTCAACATCAAAAAACAGCGGCAGGCTTAAGGCGTCTGGCGGCCGATTGTCGAACCCAGCGAGCGCGAACGGCTTCGATGCCGCTCGCGCTCGCTCTTTTTGCGGATTCGGGTCGCGGGCCTTCGATGCGGGCTGGCTGCGCTTTGGCACAGATGCGCTTGTCCGGGTTCTCGTGAAGCCGTATCGGGTGCTTTCCCTTCCGTTCGCATCCTGTAACGCGGTGTTTCGGCTCCTTTAACCGTTTGGAAACATATCCCGCATAAGGGAATTGCTATAATTACCCGTCGATACTAATGAGTGAAGCGGCACCGTGCTCCGTACGCATCGGTGCTGTTTTTGCATCTGAGACGAGAAGGATGAGATCGCCGTGTATCCCATTATTGAAGTTGAGGCGCTCAATGACGAAGTGACCCGCATGGTCATCGAGGCGCCCGCCATTGCGAAGAAGATCAGGCCCGGCCAGTTCATCATGCTCCGCATCGACGAAGAGGGCGAGCGCATTCCGCTCACCATGAACGATTGCGATGCGCAGGCCGGCACGGTGACGATAATCTTTCAGGCAGTGGGCGCCACCACTGCGAAACTCGCGAAGATGAAGGCGGGAGATTCCCTTTTGGATTTCGCGGGGCCGCTCGGCAATCCCACTGAGCTCGAAGGTGCTAAGCGCGCCTGCGTGATCGGTGGCGGCTTGGGAACCGCCATCGCGTTTCCCCAGGCGAAATGGCTGCATGAACACGGCGTCGAGGTTGATGTGATCACGGGTTTTCGCACTGAAGATCTCATAATCCTCGAAGACGAGATCAACGAGAATTCCTCTCGGCAGATCATCATGACCGACGACGGTTCGAACGGCAACAAGGGCCTCGTCACCCAGGCGCTGCAGCAGCGCATCGACGAGGGCGCCGATTACGATCTTGTGCTTGCGGTCGGTCCGGTCATCATGATGAAATTCGTGGCGGCAACCACGAAGCCTTACGGCATCAAGACGCTCGTTTCCATGAACCCTCTCATGATCGATGGGACGGGCATGTGCGGCGGCTGTCGCGTGAAGGTGGGAGACGAGTACCTGCATGCGTGCGTCGACGGTCCCGATTTCGACGGCCATCTTGTCGACTACGACGATGCGATGCGTCGCGGCGTGCAGTACCGATCGTTCGAGAATGCCGCCCGAGAGGCGAACGAGGGACGAGATTGCATGAACGGGAAGGGGGAATAGCCATGGCAGACGCAAAGAAACTGCAAGTGAACAGGCAAAAGGAAAAGACCCCTATGCCCGAGCTCGATCCGACCATCCGCTCGCAAACATTCGACGAGGTTTCGCAGGGTTATTCGGCCGAGGAGGCCGTCAACGAAGCGCTTCGCTGCATCCATTGTCCGAACAAGCCGTGCGTGAGCGGCTGTCCGGTCGGCGTTCCCATCTCCGATTTCATCCGCGAGGTGGGCGAGGGCAATTTCGGCCGCGCCTATGCTGTCGTGAAGGAAACCAACACGCTTCCCGCCATCTGCGGTCGTGTATGCCCGCAGGAAAACCAGTGCGAGGGCGTGTGCACCCGTGGCAAGAACGGAGAGCCTGTGGGCATCGGCCGTCTCGAGCGGTTTGTTGCCGACTGGGCCTTTGCTAATCCCGAGCAAGCCGCAGCCGCCCTCGAGGAATATCGCAGCGGAAGCGAATGCGCAACGGGGCACGATCTTTCCGGCAAGCGCGTTGCGGTTGTCGGCTCGGGTCCCGCATCGCTTACCTGTGCGGGAGAGCTTGCGAAATGCCATGCCGAAGTAACGGTGTTCGAGGCATTGCATCGGGTGGGCGGCGTGCTCACCTACGGCATCCCCGAGTTTCGCCTTCCGAAGGATCTTGTGGCGAAAGAGGTTTCGGCGATCGCCGATCTAGGCGTGTCGTTCGAAGTGAACGCCCTTGTCGGCAAGCTGTACGACATCGACGAGCTGATGGGCGAAATGGGTTTCGATGCCGTATTCGTCGGTACGGGTGCGGGGCTTCCTTCGTATCTGGGCATCGAGGGCGAGGGGCTTAACGGCTCCATGGTCGCAAGCGAGTTGCTGACCCGCGTCAACCTTATGAAAGCCTACAAGTTTCCCGAATACGCTACCCCGGTGTACGCGGGCAAGAAATGCGTTGTCGTCGGTGGCGGCAACGTTGCAATGGATGCAGCGCGCACGGCTCGCCGCCTTGGCGCGGAGGTGACGATCGTCTACCGCCGCGGGAAAGAGGAGATGCCCGCCCGTGCCGAAGAAATCCATCATGCGGAGCAGGAGGGCATCGCGTTTCAGATGCTCACCAACCCCGTTCGTGTGCTCGGCAACGAAGAGGGTTGGGTCAGCGGACTGGAATGCGTGAGGATGGAGCTCGGCGAACCCGATGCAAGCGGCCGCCGGCGTCCGATGGAGATTGCGGGCAGCAATTTCGTCATCGACATCGATATGCTGGTCATAGCGGTTGGTTCGAAATCGAATCCCCTCATCGCCGATACGACGCCTGGCCTGGAAACCACGCCGCGCCATCTCATCGTTGCCGATGACGAGACGTGCATGACTTCGATCCCCGGCGTGTTTGCGGGAGGAGATGCCGTGATCGGCGCTGCCACCGTGATTCTTGCGATGGGTGCGGGCAAGCGCGCTGCGAAGGGCATTGCGGAGTATCTGAGCGCGGTATAATGGGCCCCTTGGCCGCTCGCGCTTGTGAGGAGCATCGGTATGAACCGCATGTTCGACGATAATCGCATTGAGGACGGAGATCGCTCCTACGTTGTTGAGGAGGGTGCTGGATTTGTGCTTCTTTCGGCACCTCATCAGGTCGAGCACGGTCGCGAGGGCACGATAAAGCAGGCCGAGCCCGATACGGGAAGGCTTGCACGATGCCTCAACGAGCGCATAGGATGCCCTATCATATATCGGTGCGGCAGTTCGCTTGAGGATCCGAATTACGATGAGGCGAGTGCGTATCGCGATCGGATCGTGCGCTTTGTCGAGGAAAAGGGAATCAAGGTGGTGCTCGATCTGCATGAGATGGCCGCACGCCATCAGAGCATGGTTGAAATCGGGACGGGCCATGGCCGCAATATCGACGACAGGGACGACTTGCTTGCCGTGGTTCGACGGGCATTCGAATCCCACGGCATCGAGCCGGTCACCGTCGATACCGTTTTTCCGGCAGCGGGCTTTTTTCGGGTTTCTTCCGATGTTGCGCGAAGGTCGCCTGCCTGCTGTTTTCAGATAGAAATGAACGTGCGCATGTTCGGCTTTGACGCTTGTCCGTCTGCGTTCGAGGCGGTATGCGGCTCCTTGGAAGAAGCGGTGATTCGGCTAGGCGAGGTGATCTGAATCGAAGGTTGGTTGGTCGTTAACGGGTTCTTGCGATCCGATCGCTTCAAGGCGACGTATTCCCATCTTCTGGATGCCGCCGAGGCGATGGGCATCGGGCTTTCGGTGAAGACGAACATCGAATTGGCGCCGTTTGATTTTGCGGATGCGCGCGAGCGCGCGTTGCTGCCCGATTTCGTTTTGTTTTGGGATAAAGACATCTGCTTGGCGCGGCTGCTCGAAGCGCAGCGATTGCCTGTGTTCAACCGCGCCGATGCCATTGAAATATGCGATAGCAAAGCGCTCACCTATCTGGCGCTTGCCGAAAGCGGAATCGAAATGCCCGATACGATCATCGTGCCGATGGCTTTTCAGCCGCCTTCGTGGGACGGCGAGTCCTTTCCCGATCGGGCGATCGAGCGGCTTGGGCTGCCCCTTGTTGCAAAGGAGAGCAGCGGGTCGTTCGGAGAGCAGGTCCACCTTGCCTCCTCGCGCGACGAACTCGTAGCGGTGCTCGGATCGTTCGGTGCGCGCGCTTCGATTCTGCAAGGGTTCGTCGAATCGAGCAGGGGTCGCGACGTTCGCCTGCAAGTGGTCGGCGATCGTGTGATTGCGGGAATATTGCGATCGTCGGGAGGCGGGGATTTCCGTGCCAACATCGCTGCCGGCGCATCGGCCGAACCCTTCGATGCGCCCGAGCCGTTCGAGCGCATGGCGCTTTCGGTTTGCCGGACGATCGGTTTGGATTTTGCCGGCGTCGACATCCTGTTCGGCGAGCAGGGGCAGCCTGTTTTCTGCGAGGTGAATTCGAACGCGCAGTTCGAGGGCATCCTTGCGTGCTGCGGGGTTAATGCTGCGGCGGAGATACTCGCCTATATCGTATCGGTGCTCGAGAAAGGTGCTCGCAATGGCGGAGATGCCGTCCGGTGAACCGCGCTGCACGAACCTCGATGGCTATTCGGATATTGCCCGGATCGTCATCGTCGGGAAAGCAGGGTCTTTCGTGCCATCAAACAGGATTGATGTCGATGCAGGCTGGGCGCGTCGAAACGGGTTTCTGAATCGCGAGCTGGTTCTCGTCGGCCGCGAGGGCGGTTCCCCTTCGGTCGAGTGCTGCCTTGTCGCGACTTCCTTCGCCGACGACGGGGAAGACGATGGCGGATTGGTCGAAGCGAAAGCTCAGACGACTTTGCACGTTATGGAGCGGCTTGGCATCGATGCGGGCGATCGCGCTTGCGTTTCGATTCGCAAGCTCTCGAATGCGCTTTTGGTAAAGCGCGTTGCGGTCCAGCGCATCGATAAGGTACGCGAAGGCAGCATTGCGGTTTCCGACGATCTATACCATGAACTGAGGGAGATCGAAGAGGGGCGGGCTTCGAAGCGAAGGCGCTTCTATCGCCTGAACCATCTGGCTACGGGGGCGCTTTACTACGTCCCGTTCGACAAGATCGAACGGGATCCGAGCCTTGCCGCGCAAACGGTTCGGTTGAGCAGATACCAGCGAATGCTGCTTAATCTGCACGCTCCGCCCTGCGTTATGGATGGCGTGCTCAAGGATCTGGTCGAAAACGCCGAGATCGATCAGGCGACCAAGCAAAGCCTGTTCGATCGCTATGCCCGCGATGCGCTGTTGGTTCCCGACAGCTATGACGAGCAGCAGTCGATCATGCGGAATTTGCGTTCATGCGGTTACGATACGCTGCAGATAACCGAATCGGCGTTCGAAGAGCCTTCGTCGCTTTGGGCGAAGGTGCCCAAGGCCATTTCCGGCTTCATGGTGGGGAACAGCTCGATCCTTTTGAAAAGCTGCCGCCCTTTCGCGAACGATGAAGAGCGGGATATTGTGAGATTGTCGCATTCGGCTATGGTTCATCTGGGGATCGACGAATCGGACAAGGTGATTTTGCGACACGGGAAAGCCAAGGCGAGGGCTCGGGCGTTGCCCATCGATTCGATGGAGCGCATCATGGAAACGAATACGATCGCCCGCGAAGCCGACATCGATCCGCTTGTCGGCATTCCCGCCTCCATGCGGCGCTCTCTGGGCGTTTGCGATCTCGATGAGGCGGTTCTCGTCGAGCGCGATACCGGTTATCTGTTCAGGAAGAACTTGAACGCGCAATTCATGCCTGTGTTGCTGTTCTTTCTCGCTATCGTGCAGACGGGTTATCTGTTTGGAACGGTTGTGCTCGGATATTCGCTGCTGGCATCGGTCGTCGGGCTGCCGATAATTGCGTTCATCATGTTTTCCGAACAGCGCGCTAAAGTGAAATGAGGATGGATTCGATGTTCGACCCGATAGCGTATCTCGAAAATCCCGCTTGGCGGGTAAGCAAGCTCGGCCTCGATCGCATTGCCGAGCTTATGGAGCGATTGTCCCGTCCCGAGCGAACGTATCGCATCGTGCATGTGGCGGGCACGAATGGAAAGGGATCGACCGCCGCGTTCGTTTCGAGCGTGCTGCAGCATGCCGGAAACAAGGTCGGCTTGTTCACGAGCCCCACGATCGGGGATTACGCTAGCAGCATCCTCGTGAACGGCGAACCGATTCCCCCCGAGGGCCTTTGTGCGGTAACTCGAGCCGTGCGCGAAGCGGCCGAGGCGATGGACGATCATCCGACCGAGTTCGAGCTTGCCTGCGCCGTGTCGTTTCTGTGGTTCGAGCGGGCGGGGTGCGATGTCGCCGTGATCGAGGTGGGGCTTGGCGGCGCGCTCGATTCGACCAACGTCATCGAGGCGCCCGAGCTGTGTCTTTTCGCTCGCATCGCCCTGGATCATACAGGGGTGCTCGGCGCAACGCTCGGCGAAATAGCCTCCGAGAAGGCGGGCATCGTCAAGCGCGGCGCCTCGGTTGTTTCGTGGCCGCAAGAGCCTGAGGCCATGCAGGCGATCGAGCGTGCGGCCGAGGCATACGGCGCTTCGGTGCGCACGCCCGATTTCGGCGAGCTTTCCGTTTCCTCGGTCGAGCTTTCGAAAGACGGCACGTTCGGCATCCAGCGGTTTCGTTATCGCGGATATGACGACTTGTCAATCGGTCTGCTCGGAAGCTACCAGCCCTATAATGCAGCGCTCGCCATCGAAGCCATCGAGGCGTTGCGCGAGAGGGGTTGGGCGATATCCGATGAGGCGCTTCGATGCGGGTTGGCTGAGGCGACGTGGCATGGTCGCTTCGAAATCGCAGCCGTGAATCCGACGTTCGTGATCGACGGGGGGCACAATCCCCAAGGAGCCCGTGCGCTCGCCGATTCGCTCAAGCGGGTGTTTCCCGGCCGGAAAGCGGTTTTCGTCATAGGTGTGCTTGCTGATAAAGATTACCCCGAGATGCTCGAAGAGCTGCTGCCCCTCGGGAGCGCTTTCATTGTGATCGAGCCTCCGAATTTGCGTGCGCTGCCTGCGGAAAAGCTCGCCCGTGCCATACGTTGGACAGGGCAAGACCTGCTCGGCTGCTCGGCCTGTACGAACCCCTACATTGCCGAAGATATCCCCGACGCGGTTGCGAAAGCCCGCGAGATCGCAGGTCCCGACGGCCTCGTGTGCGCATGCGGGAGCTTGTACTCGATTGCGGAGATCGAGCGGGCGCTGTAGGGTCGATCTCCGCGCGCTTCGGACGCAGGTTTCTGCAGGCAGCCGTGTCCAGCCTATCTTGATTACAGCGTCCTGCACGTTTCGATGCACTCCTGTTTGCTGTGGACGCCGAGTTTCTTGTAGATGTGCTGGATATGGGTTTTGGCGGTGGAGTTGGAGATGTAGAGGGCGTTTTCGATGCCGGCAACGGTTCTGTCGTCGAGCAGCATGGCGAGAATCTCCTCTTCCCGTCTGGTGAGTCCCTTGATCCGGGCGATGTAAGCCGCTTGCTCGATCGCATCGGGGAGTGCCTCCTGATCTTGAAGCGGCGTTTTCTTGCTTGAAAGCGTCATGCCCCACGTGCTGGTGAAGTCTTTGTCGCTCATGAACACGACGAACAGGATGACGATCACGGTGGCGATGAGGCAGACGCACAGGGTGTAAAACGTTGCGTTCTGCAAATGCACGTCGAACGAGGCGTGAACCGATTGCGAAATGATCTGCGCGAGCGCGAGGGCGCTTTGCGTGAATCCAAACGTCCAAAGCGGGTTTACGCCGTACCGAAACGATATGTTGCATAGGACGGCGGTGATGAAGATGCTGAACAACGTGTAGGCCCCGTTGGTCAGAAGCGAGCCGATAAGCGCGGCGTTGGGCAGGTCGATGAGCGAGCAGAGAGCGCCCGCCACGGCCATCGGCAGCGAGATGAGATACAGCGAGCGAATGCTGAACCGCTTGAACAGCAGCAGAATGACAACGAGTACGGTCGCCGAAACGATCAGCACGCCGAAAAGGGCGTATCCTCGTCCCGCGCCCGATAGGAATCCCCGTAGGAAGTTGTTGCAGAAGGTGAAGCCCGCGAACAGCACGACGGGTTTGAGGGGAAACGACCAGCCCGACGAAACCGCCTCGCCTTGCGCGAAGGAAACGTGCTCGATCCTGTGCGAACTGACGATCAGAAGCGCCGTTGAAACGAGCGGGAACGCAACGATTGCTCCCGAGACGAACGCGGGGGAGCTTACGAGCGTGAGCGCGAACGAGAGAAACGACGAGAGCGCATGCGTTGCCGTGTAGTAGGCGAGAACGTGGCGCATATCCATGTTCGCATACAGCTCCATCCATGCAAGGTAGAGAGGCACGGTGCCGACGCTGATAACGATCGATCCGCAAGCGTTCATCCAAAGCGCCGTTGCGCCGACCGACGAGCGGGATGCGATGGTGAAGATGGCGCCGAGCGACAAAACGACGGCCGCTGCAACAAGCAGCCGGTGCTTTTTATGCAAAGGGGTGAGCTTTGTGGAGAGGAAAGCCGCTGCTGCAAACAAGATCATCTTCGTAAGAGGTCCGAATGGCAGCTGGCTTTGCGCAACGAGCGAATCGTCTATCGAGTAGTTGCTGAGCGAAAGCGACGTGCTGAACGAGACCATGAGAAAGAAACCGAGGAAGCAAAAGCTCGGAATCGATGGGTTCGGTTTCACTCTGATTGTGTTTGCTCGATCGGTATCCATAGACCTCCATCCCTGCCGCTATTCTACTGTCGGTGCGGCTCGTCGAGTGCGAGAATGCGCCATCATGTCCTCGTATCCTTCATCGTTCCTGATCAGATGCTGGAGTATGAGAAAAATCATCCCGGGTCCTCATCCCTCTTTCGCCTTCTCGCATAGGCGTTCTCGCTGCATAGTACGCCTATCGCATCGGACTTCCATCGGTTGATCGATGCGCAGTACGGCGAAACCAAGGAGGAATCGACATGAAAGAGATTTCGAGAAGGAACTTCATCGGGGGAGCGGCGGCGTTCGGTCTGGGTCTTGGAGCCATGGGGCTTGCGGGCTGTGCGGCGGGCGAGCTTGCTTCGACCGGCGCAGAGGCCGGGTCGGCGAACCAAACGGGCGTACGGGATGCAGCGGGCGTACCCTCGTTTTTGAGGGAGCCCGATCCGATCACCGACGACCAGATTGCGCAAACCATCGAAACCGAGCTTGCCGTCGTGGGCCTTGGCGTTGCCGGGGTATCGGCAGTGCGTTCTGCCGCCGAGGCGGGCGTGAAGGTCGTTGCGATCGAAAAGTGCTCCGAACCCAATTGCCGCTCGTCTCAGTTCGCGGCATTCAACACCGAAAACGCCCGCTCGATGGGAATCGAAGACATCGAGACGACCGACCTCGTCAACGAGCTCATGATCCAGATGAGCCACCGCAGCGATTTCAGGATTCTCAAGAGGTGGGCGGATAACTGCGGTGAGGCGTTCGACTGGTACGCCTCGGCCTACGACGACCTTATCTGGGTGCACCCCGGCGATGAGACGCCGAGCGAAGACAAGGTGTACGTGAGCAACAAGAATTCCTATCCTCCCTACGAATACGGGCGCGATCATGAGGTCATTTTCAGTGGCACGCTCTCGTTCACGGCGCCCGAGAAGGGCGGCCAGAAGCCGGTGTTTCTTGCGAACTTCGAGAAGGCCGAGGCGACGGGGAACGTCGATGCCCACTTCGACTGTCCGGCGCGTCAGCTTGTAAAAGACGGCGACAGGGTTGTTGGCGTCATCTTCCAGAACCTCAACGACCAGACCTATACCAAGGTGCTGGCTTCGAAGGGCGTCGTGCTTGCGACGGGAGACTACGTGCGCAACGACGAGATGGTCGCGTACTACTTGCCGTGGATTTACAACCAGAAGGAAAAGTTCACCTTTACGTATATGCACCAGGATATCGAAGGGAATTTCGCCGATATGGGCGACGGCCACCGCATGGGCTATTGGGCCGGCGGAAACATCGAAGCGGGGCCGCATGCCGCAATGGCGCACGGCGATTTGGGCAAACTTGGCGTCGATGCGTTTTTGCAGCTGAACGGAAACGGCGAACGCTATATCAACGAAGATCTGACGAACGACCATTTCGGTTCCGCATTGATTCGCCAACCCGGCAACGTGATCTACCAGATTTTCGATTCGAAGTTTCCCGAGCAGCTTTCTTCGATGCAGGCGGGCCTCGGCACGAAGAGCAAGATCTCGCAAGAGGATATCGATGCGATCGACGATTGGACAAGCGCCAAGGGCGATACCGTTGAGGATCTGGTGGCCAACCTCGGAGTCGAAGCCGATGTTGCCGAAACAATGAAAGCGCAGATCGCACGCTATAACGAACTGTGCGCTGCCGGCAAGGACGAGGATTTCGGAAAATCCCCCGAGCGTCTGTTCGCCTTGGAAACCCCGCCGTTCTACGCAATTCGCTATGCGGTTGGCGAACCTGGCTTGAGCGGTGCCTCGCAGGATGCCCTGCGCTGCCTTGTAACCATGAGCGGTCTTTCGACAACGAAGGACGCCGAAGTATGCGATGCCGATCTCAAAGTCATCCCCGGCCTGTACGCCGTTGGAAACGTTCAGGGCGGTCGGTTCCTGGCGGATTATCCTGCAACCATTGCCGGTGCGAGTCACAGCATCGCAATGACGTACGGCTATCTGACCGGCAAGCACATCGCCGAAAGCGCTTAGAGCGAAACCGATCATCGGCGCTTTCCGTCAAGACCCGCCCCGCGTGCTTTCTCTGCATGCGGGGCGCGGGGCTTTCGGGCGAGAGTGCGCGAATTCGAACGGGTGCCGGGGTTGAAAGTGGAGTCGTGGGCGGTTGGGGATTTCGATTAATCGAGAAATCGGTCGATTGTGGCTATAATGGAGCGATCGAGTGCAGGCGCCCGTCGAAACGGGCAGGCGAAGAAAGCCGATTGATCCAGTGAGCATCGACAGCCGAAAAGAGCAGGGCATCGCGCGCATGGTTGCGCGCTTCACGCCGCTTCGGCGGTTCGGCTGGTCCTTTCTGCTCGCATGGGTGTTCTGCGTGTTCTATACCGAGGTGGTCGAGGGGTATACGGGCAAGTTGGGCATGTGGCTCGGGGCGTACGGTTCGTTCGAGCTATTGTTCTTCACCGGGTTTCCCGTGTTCATGTCGGTTGTCATGCTCGTCGCCATCGTGCTCGGCGAAAAGCGGTTCGGCTCCCCGACCGAGCATCTCCCCCTCTTCTTTATCGCACCTGTTGCGACGGCGCTTTCGACGCCGCTTCTGTTCGGCATTACAGGGGATGTCGCGTTCACGGTTGCGTTGTTCGTTTTCGGCGCTGTGCTCACCGGGTTCGGCAGCGGGTTCATGTGGGTGATGTGGGGCGAGTACTATGCGCGCGTTTCTCAGGAGGACGGCGAATTTCTTGCTCCCGCGTCGGCTATCTTCTCTGCTCTGCTCGTACTGCTCGTATCGGCTATGGACGGCTGGATCGCGCTTGCGTTCGTAACGTCGTTGCCGCTTCTTTCGGGGCTGTGCTTCTATCTTTCCTGGAAGGACGTGGGCGGCGCAGCCACTGCAGAGCATTCCGGGGCTTCGGAGCAGAAGGCGTACGACTATGCGCGCAACCTTGCAAAGCAAAGCCTTGTGAGCGTGCTCGCCTCGATGGGCAGGGCGGGGCTCGGTATACTGGTTGCTTGCCTGTTCGTGTGCCTTCTCGGAACATTTTGGCCGGCTCCCGACAAGCATGCCCCTGAGTTTCAGGCGGTGCTGCTTGCAAGCATTGCGTTCATGGCCGTCGTCTCGTTCGCCTCGACGGTAGGCCCTCGGCGCATCTCGATTGCATTCCTCTACCGGTGGATGTGCCCCGTCCTCGTGATGGGGTTTGTGGCGTTGATCCTGTTCGGTACGGGTTTGGGCGGATACTGGGCGTTTCTGATATCCATTGCCGCGCGCTTCGCCTTCTGCGTGATAACCCAGCTGTACTTCGCGCGGTATGCGGTGGCGGGAAAGGCGACGGCGGTTCAATCGTACGGTCTGGGTTGGATATTCGTCCACCTCGGCGATTTCCTCGGCGTGATGCTGTATGCGGGGTTAACCGAGCCTCTCGACAGCGGCAGCCTTTCTGCGGTGCAGGTGGCGGCAGTGTCGATCGCGGTGCTTGTGGTGGTTACCATGTTCGTGCTGAACGACACCAAGAGCTTTGCGTTTGATCGAGAAGGCTCGCGCGGCGGCTCTGTTGATATCCCGGCGGTTCGAACCGACGAAGCGGATGGTCAGGAGCGTTCGGGTGCCGAGTTGTCCGATCGAATTCGCGAACTCGCGCTGCGCTTCGAGCTGACGCCTCGCGAAACCGAGGTGTTCGAGTTGCTCGCGCGCGGAAGATCTATACCCTATGTGCGCGATGCGCTCGTCATATCGAAAGAAACGGCAGCGACCCATGCAAAGCACATCTATGCGAAACTCGGGGTCCATTCGCGCCAAGAACTCATCGATTTGGTTCACTGAGAGGCTGCCGAGAGCGGCGTTCTAAGGTGTTGCCCTGCGCGGCGGGTACGGCTTGGTGCCGGCCCGCTGGAATCCGCGCAGCTTGAAAGAAAAAGGACCGGAAACTTCGGTTTCCGGTCCGACTTGTGCAGAGCGCTCTGCTTCAGATGAGAACCCTTCCAGAGATAATCGCCTTGTCTCGATGCCTACGATACGCCGAGCGCATGTTTGGCTGCGATGCGGGCGAAGGTTGCCACGCGACCCGCGTTGATTCCAGTGAAGTTGCTCGGGTAGTTGTGCGGGTAAAAACCGCCCTGGTCGTTGCCGCAGACGTAGAGGTTCTCGATCACGGTGCCGTCCTCGCGCAGCGGCTGGCTGTTCGTGTCGGTAACCACGCCGTGGGTGGTGACGAGCAGCTCGCCTGCGATGCGCGCCGCGTAGTAGGGAGGCTCGTCGACCGCGCTCATGCGGAACGGCTCCTTGCCGAAATCTTCATCTTTTCCAGCTGCAACCAGCTCGTTGTAGCGCTCGACCGATGCGATGAAGGCTGCGGTCTTGTCGGCGTCGAAGCCCATGGCGCTTGCGAGCTCCTCGAGCGTATCGGCCTTCTTGATGGCGCCGCTTTCCAGGTTGGGTGCGAACCAGAAGCTGTCGAGATGCTCTTTGCTTATGGCCTCGCAGTCGTACACGTCGGCGTTGAACGCGGTTCCCGAGGGCGCGGGAGCCAAGCGCGAGCAGCCGCAGGTGTCGAACTGCACGATATCGTCCCAGTAGCTCGCATCCCAGATTTCCCACGAGAAATGACCTGGCTGGTTGAGTCCGCCCGAATAGCTCATGGGGTAGCACTGATCTTCGTTCATGAAGCGCTCGCCGTTGGCGTTGACGTGAAGGAACGGCTGGCTTCCCGGCAAGAAGATCTGGCCCTGCCACGGACGGCCGAACTCGGTGTCGTCGTTCATGAGCCCGCGGTTCCAGATCATGCACGAGCCGCCTTGCTCGAGATAGGCTCCCGCCCAAAGCGCCATCCTGATGCCGTCGCCCTCTTCGGTTACGCTGTCGCCGAGCACGCAGTATTCCGATACGACGGGGCAGAGGTCTTGGAGCATCTCCTCGTTGGCTCCGTAGCCGCCGGTGCAGATGATAACGCCTTTGCTCGCGTTCACCTGGATGTTGCCCTTGTCCTTCGAGGTGGCGATGACTCCGGTTACGGCACCTGCATCGTCTTGGACGAGCTGTTGGGCGGGAGTGGTGAAAAGGATTTCGCCGCCGAGCTCCAAAAACACTTCGCGCATCATCTCGAGGTGCATGTAAGCGCCGTAGTTGGGGCCGTCGGGGTTGTATTCATCGAGGCAGGGGTTGTAGCACATGGCCGGATAGTACGCCTCGGGGGCGATGTCGGGCGAGGGGCAGTGCCATTCAAACGGGAAGAGCATTCCCTTGGGCTCGAGCGTCTCTTTCATCCATTCGATCATCTCGCCGGATTTTTCCGCCCAGGTTTTATACATGAGCATGTTCGCATCGCCGGATTGCGTCATGTTGGCGTGGTTCATGAGTTTGGCGGGGTCTTCGTAGTGATCGGGCTCGAGGTTCGAATTGAGCGCACCGATGGCTTCGCGCGCCATGGCGATATCGCCGCCCTTTTCGATCACGATGACCTTTGCGCCTTCCTGCGCGGCGGTGGTTGCGGCAACGAGGCCTCCGTTTCCGGCGCCGACGACTTCGATGTCGGCCTCAAGCGTTTCGGGGATGTCGGTAATGGGCTCGGGTTTGTCGCGCCACGATGCGGCGGTGCCGGCGTCGGCCTTTCCCGTCGAGTCGGTTTCGCCCGAAGCGCTCGGGGCGCACCCTGCGAGCGCGCTGGTTGCCGCAAGGGCTCCCGTGGCGGTGAGTCCTGCCAGAAAGCTGCGGCGGCTGATGGTTTTCTCTCCCATGATTTTCCTCCCGTTTGTTCGATGTGTTCGAGCTGCCCGCGTTCGCGATGCCCGCACGGGCGGCTTTCGCTTGCCCGGCGCGTCCGATCGAGCCTTGCGATGCGCGGTGGTTTCACTATAGGAGGCTGCACGGGCGCGGCCATCGCGTGATTGCGGGTATTTTCGGCCGTATGGGGCTTGCCGGTGAAAATACCCGAAAAGGGGTGAGATGAGAAAAGGACTGGTAAACGGGTTAAACGATGACCGCCATTTTCGGGATGGTTTCCCGCGGGAAGAAGGCTGGCGAAGGAAACCCCTTGACCCTCGACATGGTTCAGGGTCTACCGTGGGGATGCGTCGTTTGACGCTACGAGGAACGGTCGAGTACATTTCCCCACCTCGCAAGCGCCAAATGACGATACGGGTATCAATATACCACAGTGCCTTGAAGGCGTTGGTTCGCCTTAGGGCTTCGTATGCCGATCGGGTTTGCTATTCTTCCGCATCGCTTTTCATGAGATCGATGCGATCTTCTTTTACCTCGCGAATTCTGCGCGCAACCATGTCCTCGAGTTCTTTGCGCGAGTGAATGCCGCATTTCTGATAGATGTGGCGCAGGTGGGTTTTTATCGTTTCCTCCGACAAAACGAGCTCGTCGCCGATTTCGGCCCGGCTCTTTCCCTGGGCCATTTGGAGCAGCACCTCGCGTTCCCGCGCCGACAACCGGTATTGCCCGGCAATCTGCATGCAGCACGATTCTGCGATTTCGCGATCGTTCAGGGTTTCGCCAGGTTTTACCATGCCCCATGCTTCAAGCAGGTTGTTGTGGCTTACGAGGAAGAGCGCTGTCACAAGCAGCACGAGCAACACGCTTGCGACAAGCAGCAAGACGTCTTCGCGCCCGACGAGCGGGTGGAGGAGCGTGAATAGCTCGAATCCGAGGAACCGGCCTGCGAGCAGCGTGCCGATGCTCAGACCGCCAAGCCAGATGGGCGAAACGCTTCGATGCCGAATGAGGTAGGCGCACAGGCACCAGACGAGCATGTCGAAGCACCGGTAGCCCACGCAGTAGATTCCGTAGCCCCATGAAGAGGCTTCGGAGCCGAACAGGCAAACGAATGCGCCCGTCGCCATGATGACGAACGAGACGCGGTAGATCATGTAGTTGAAGTTCATGCGAAGGACCAGGGTAATGAGGGCGAACAGCACCGATGCAACGAGAAACCCGACAACGCCGTTGGCGTACCAAGCGGTTGTGCCGAACGCTCCCGTGAACGACAGGCTTTGGAAAACGCCGAAGGAAAAGCCCGCTACGAGGGTTGTGAGAAGCAGTTTCCAGGGCGCACGCGGGGCTTTTGGAATCGCAAGTCCCACGGGGGACGGAGCTGCCGTTCCCGGCGCATCTTCGGCGGGGATTCTTTGCGCCATGCGGTACGCGCACGCCGCCGCGGCCACGCCGACGATGGCAGGCATGAACTCTCTGACGAATTGCGGAAAGAAATTCATGGCGAACAGGAGTGCCGAGCCGAGCACCGATGCAGACACGACGAAGGCGATGGTCTTTCTCGGCCCGACTCCGCCGAACGCCTTCATCCATTCGAGGAAGAGCAGCGTTTGCCCGATGCCGGCGAAAACGGGCCAAATGAAGGAAACGGTTGCATAGCTCGGGTCGAGATAGTCGATGGGCAGCTTCGAAAGCTGTACGAAAAGAGCCGATGCTGCAACATAGCAAACGCCTGCAATGACTGCAACGGCGCTGTTCGGGAAGCGCTCGCCGACCCTTCTGGATCCGATGCCGAAGGCTATGCCTGCGATACCGATGATGAGGTACGTGAAGTTCGATCCGATCCAAACGGGGGAGCCGACCGTGACCGCGTTGGCGTACGCAAGCGTTGCAGACGTGCACGTCCACGGCCAGGCGCAGACGCATGCGAAGCCTATCCAAAGGGCTGGATTCGAGGCGACGATCTGCGTGAAGCTATGAAAAGATTGCTGTATTGTGCGCATGTCGCGATACGCCGATTCCCTTGGCATCGAAGCCTCCTCCCACTGCGCGAGTATAGCACAGCGGTGCTCCCCGCCTTTCGCCGGGGAGCACGTGAGGGTTCGGTGAGGCCGGCCGGTTAATCTACGAGGCGGCGTTTGCGGCGGCTGCCGCTCCAGCGTATCGGCCGAAGCAGAAGCACATGCACAGCGACGTGCCCGATTGTGGATAGAAGTAGCCGATCAGGTGTCCGTTTGCGGATTCGCCCACGGCGTAGAGGTTCGGGATGACCTTGCCCTCGACGTCGATGACCTCGCCATCGGTGTTGGTGCGCATTCCGCCGGTTGTGCCGGAGAGGGCGGTTGTTTGCACGGTCATATCGATGGCGTAGAAGGGGGCGGTTGCGAGTGGGTTGAGAAGCGTGAACTCCCTTTCGACGAGATCGAGGTCGTATTCTTTGGTGTCTTCGGGGTCGAATACGCGGCCCATGCGCACGGCGGGTTTGCCGAAATCGGGGTCTTCTCCCGCTTCGCAGTACCCGTTGTAGTCTTCGACCGTTTTCTTGAGGGCCGCCACGTTGACATTCATTTTCTTGGCAAGCTCTTCGATCGTGTCGGCCTTGACGATCGATCCCGCTTCAAGCGCTTTCTCGCCGGTTCCTGCAGCAACCTGCTCGTAGAGCGTCGAATCGTAAAGCGCCCAGTATTCGGTGATGCCCTGCTTGTAGGCGATGCCGGCGCGGTCGAGGAAGTAGAGGTTCTCGTTGACCCATCGCTTTCCTTCGCGGTTGACGAACATGCCCTGGCCCGGGTTGTCTCCGTATCCGCCGTCGACGTTTACGAAGTAGGCCATGGTGCCGCCGGGTGCTACGACGTCGGCCGATACGGTCTTGGCCTGCGAAAGGGCGAAGCCCTGCGATTCGCCGTCGAACGTCGAGCAGTTCGGCGTGTGAGGGGCGTACAGGCGCAGCATGTCGGGGGAGCCGCCGAAGCCGCCTGCCGCGACGATAAGCGACTTGAGGTTGAACAGGGTCCCCGTGTTGCCGGAAACCGTTTCGACTCCGGTTACTGCACCCGAGTCGTCGGTGACGATCTTGGTCGCTTCGGTTGAGAAACGGAATTCGACACCGAGTTCTTCGGCCTTCGCCTTCAGGGGTTCGAGGTAAGCCTTCACGCCGTCGCGATCGGCGCTTGTTACGAACGTGCGAGCCGGAACCTGAAAGGGGTTGGTGGGAGGCACCGTCACGCCGACGATATCGACGCCGTGTTCGATGAGCCACTCGATGGATTCGGCGGAGTGCTGGGCGGCAAACAGCTGAGCTTCGGTATCCATGAAGGAGTCGCTGTCAGGGTATTGGTTCCAGAATGCCACGAGCTCCTCGGGCGTCCAATCTTCGCCGAGCTCTTTTTGGAACGAGGTGCCGACGGCGGTGATGCTGTGGGCGTAGATCTTCTTGAGTCCGTCGAGCTTTTCGAGAACGGTGACCTTGGCTCCCGATTCCGCCGCCGAGATGGCTGCCGTCAGCCCCGATACGCCGGTTCCGATTACGACGACGTCGGCTTCAACGGTTTCGGTCATTTCGACGGTTGTTGCGCCTGCGGAGGTCTGTTTGGGTTCCTCCGCGGCCGAAGCCTGCTGCTGCGGCGCATCGCTTTGCGGCGAGCAGCCGAACATGCCTGCTGCCGCAATGCCGAGCGCTCCGACGCCCGCTCCCGCGAGGAACGTGCGGCGGGTGACGCCGGCTATAGGGGGTTGGTTCGATATGCGAGTATTCATGGTTCCCTCCATTCATGTCGATACGACGCGGATGCGTCGACGAAGAAGATAAGGTGGAACCGGAAAGCGCGATATCCCCCGTGCGGGAGTGACTTGCGGGCGATTGCGCTCACCCGCGGCGGGGGATGCTTTAATCAGGGGATATGTGAATCGCTATGCTGTGGCGGCGGCGATAGCGGGAATGGTGTCGGGGGCGATGGCGATGGCAGTGGCGATTCGTGCGGCGGCGCGAGCGATGGCGATGGCAGTGGTGACTCGTGCGGCGGCGCGAACCCGATCGGCAGACGCTTTGATGCGATGCAGCGATTTTGCGGGTTGGTATGATCTTCCTATACGAAAATCGCATCGAAAATGGCGGTCAAGGCAAGCTTCTGTCGGAATCGAGCTTGCTTAGTAACTTATTCCATGATAGCGACCAGGGGAAACGCTAACGGTAATGCTCGAATGGCGCCGAAAATGCCTCCTGTGAGCTCCAAATGGCGACAGAAGCTTGCCTTGACCGCCATTTTCAGGCCGTTTTTCCAGAGGAAGCGGTTCGGCCTGTGTGATTCCGCTCTTGCTTCAGGCGTTTACTCGGTAACGGTTGGCTCTTCGCCGTCGGATGCCGTCGGAATGCTTATGCCCGCATCTTCTGCCGTGTTCGCTTCCGCCAGCGCGGCCTCTTTGCCCAGGGAGAATCCGATGAGGACGCCGGCCATGACGATGCAGATTCCCACCATGATGCACAGTACGATGGCGTTGCGGCGTGATGAATCGTGCTTTCTGAATATCGCACGATCGCCGCCGGAGTAGATTGCGCTTGAGGACCGGACGTAGGGATGTTCTGCGATAGGGACGCTGTCGCGTTTCGGGAGGGAGGCGCGGTTTGAAGAGAGCGACGTATTGCGGGTCTGGTTAAACGACCCGCTGTTGCGCTTATGTGGCTTGGTGCCGGAGGTGTACCGATTTTGCATAAATGCTTACCTACCATACCCGCAAGATGCCCGAATGGCACTAAGTATAGTGGCAAAAATGTAATTTGTACACTACTAATAGTGTGTTTTAACGATTACTTGAAGATAAATCGCCTGATGCCCACACGAACGGCCCTGTGAAGTGCGATTTCTGGGTTGTAATAATTTATATTAGTATATAATACAAAAGCCATAAATATATTAAAAATGAGGTATGCCATGTATACAACGGTCAGCGCGCGACTCGATGCTCGTTTGAAAGAGGAGGCAGAAGCGGTTCTGTCTGCCCTCGGCATATCCCATTCCGCGGCCATCGCCGCCCTCTATTCTCAGATAGTGTTCCAGCAGGGCCTTCCATTCGATGTCAGGATCCCGCGCAAAAACGCGAGGATGGGGCTTTCGTATTGGGAGCTGCGCGACGCCGTTCGCGGCATTGCCGAATCGTGCGAGGTGCGTGCGGTTTGGCTGTACGGGCCTTATGCGACCGGCGCTGCGGATGCGGGCAGTTCCATCGATTTGCGCATCGACGCCGAAGAGGGTTCCGATTTCGATACGGAGTCGTTTGCACGCGCCGTCGAGCATTTGCTTGGCGTTCCCGTGCGCGCTTCGCTTACGCCGAACCTCTCGCGGAAATTCCTCAACGCCATCAAAGAGACGGAAGAGATTCTCTACGAGCGCGGGTAGCGCACGTCGTCCAGGGGATGCGGGCGTGAGTCTGGGCGGAGGATGCGGGCGTGCGGCCGATCGGAGGATGCGGGTAGCGCACGTCGGTCCAGGGATGCGGGCGTGCGGATGGGACGGGCCGCGCCGGGGGCGTTGTTTTGAAGAGTGGGAATCCGAGTATCTGCCAGAGCCTGCGGCGAGCTGATGAAGTCGCCCGCCAAAGCCTCATGATTTCTTCAGTATGAGGAAGAATCAGACATCTAGTCTGAGGGATCATACCCAGTATCAAGCAAATCGTGGGATGCGATGCATTGCTCTCTCTGGGAGAATAATTTGCAGTTGCAGCGGTTGCGGCGGGCGAAATTCCTGTAAGGCCGCGAGGCAGCTTGCGTGCGGCAGCCTTTGCATGGTTTGTGCGGATATCGACGATTCGAAGACGCGATGCAGACGTTGTGAGCATAATGAAACAGTAGTTTGTCAGAGAAAGGAAACGATATGTGCTTCAGACCACCCACTATCGAAGCCGGCCCCGTTAAGTGCCCCAAGTGCGGAGCAGAGGTCGACCCCACGGCAGACAAGTGCCCCAGCTGCGGAGCGGAAGCGACCAAGGCTCCCGGCATGCCCGGCGCTCCCGGAGTTCCCGGTGCCCCCGGCGCTCCGAAGGCCCCCGGCGCCCCTGGCGCCCCGAGCGCTCCGAAAGCCCCCGGCGTGCCTAAGGCCCCCGGCGCGTAGGACGCGTACATTTACTGTCCCGGTATGTAGATCGGACCCCGCGCAGAGCAGTGCTGTGCGGGGTCCGATTGCGTTGCGGGGTGGCGCGCTGAAACGGGTCTTGGCGAAAGGTCGCCTTTCCATGCTGGCAACGGGTTCCGCGAGCTTTTCGCGGGGCGAGCTTCATGGGGCTTGCGACATGTTCGACCATTGGGCTATCCTACAGATGATAATGGAATACGTTTTCTTTTCGCGATTGTTGAACGCTACGGGGGGAGTACACAATGGGCGAGAAAACCTATGCGGGCGATGAGGGTGAAGCCTCGTTCGGATTCGGCATCAACGCGGCGCTTCGTTTGGGCGATGTCAGCTACAACATGCTTCTCGAGAAGCTCAGGCCCTTCGAAGTGCTCTATTCGCCCGAAAGCTCTTCGACCCGGTTCTCGTGGTACGCATCGGTGCCAAGCAAGATGGGGTATCTCGATCACAGGCGCGGGAGAAAAGCCCTCTTCCTTTGCCACGAAGAGGTTGCCGGTGATCTTTTGGACGTCTATCCGGGAAGCTATTGCGTGGTGCTGGTTGACGATGACGCTTTGCCCGAGCTTCTCAATCGGAAAAACTATCGGCATCGCGTGATAGTGATCAGGCAAAGCAAAAGGTTCTACTTCTACGATTCGATGCTGCAGTCTTTGTTCGTCAACGATCTTATTTGGGAAAACGAAATGGATAGGGTCGTTTACAACAGGGGACGGCTGGATCGGTTGATATCGCTGAGCGAAGAAATGCTCGGGAATTTCATCTGCATTACCGATACGGGATTCAATCTGATAGCCTATTCTCGCGGCATCGAGCCCCCGCAAGGGGGAGATGGCTACCGCTACCTCATCGAAAACAACTGCTATAGCGCGGATTTGATACATGAGATCGAAGACCGCGTGCTTGCGGTGGCTAAAAAACAGAATCAGCTTTTTCTCCTCGAGCCTAACGAGAGCCATTCGTATCCGGTGCTGCACTACCCCGTATTCATCGACAATGCGTATCTTTTCCATGTGGCGATGGTTTGCAAGACGGGTTCCATAGAGTATTTGCAGGACATCTTCATGAAGTTCATCCGTCGGGTGGTTTCCATCTGCAATGATTTCTGGAAAACGACCGTCAACCTGGAGGCATCGTGGCACAGGGTGCTCATCGGGCTCATAGACGGGGAGCCCATGACCGACGAGTACGTCGATGCCCAGTTGGCCAAAACCGCGATTCCCGCAGCGAGGCAGTTCAGGCTGTTGCTCTTTCGATTCAGCTCGCATAAATCCTACCAGGAGCGATCTCGCATCATCGAAGCGACAAAAGAGCTGAACAACGGTTTCGTGTATCCGTTCATGCACAAAGACGATTTGCTGGCTTTGCTGTTCTCGACTTCGACGAACGACGCCGCGCTTTCAGGTGCGGGCGTGTTCGGTGACGTGGGGGAGCTGGTTTTCCAGCCCTTCGGGATTGCCGCCGGCGCTTCCCAGGTCTTTTTCAACATAGAGGACATCGAATACGCGCATCGGCAGGCGTCGGTCGCCTATGCCATGCGGGTGCCCTTGAGAAACGAATACGAGTCCCTCAACGGAAGCCCTGACGTTCCCTGTTACGCGTTCGAGCATGTTTTGAAATACTATATCCTGACGGAGGGGTTCGATTCCGATCTGGTGGACTTTTCGTTCGAGCACAGCATTCTGAAAAGACTTGCCGAAGAAGACCGAATCGCAGGCACGAACATCGTGCAAATGGTATGGGTCTACCTGAACAGCGACCGCAATGCGACCGAGACCTCGAAACTCATTCACGTGCATAGAAACACGGTGCTCTACCATATCGCTCGATTGGAAAAACGGTTCGATATTTCGTTCGAATCGGCTCTTCTCAGAAGCCGCATGATGCTTGATTTCCATCGGCTATTACTCGAAAACAAGCTATAGAGCTGGTGTTTCAGCCTGTTCTACAAATATCGCCCCTTATTTTGTGATCTCAGCCGATGAACGTACTCGGGTTCGTTTCATACAATGCGTAGCGTGTAGACGAGGAAGCGAATCGGCCCCCTGTCGGGTGTTTCGGCAGAAGGCGATTGGCATTTCTGAGCTGGCCGGCTGCGTATGCTGCACGCAATAACCATGGAAGATCTTCTATAATTAGAATCGATATGCAGTCGAACGCATGTGCGCATGCGGCTGCATGCCTCACACAACAAAGGGGGTTGTGTATGTTCACTCTGAAGAACAGCAAAATGCAGGCCGCCATCGTCCTTATCCTGGTTTGGCTCGGCGTGTTCATCGCGTCATATGCCCAAAACCAGCTTGCGGGCATGTCGACCCAGTTCATGGAGCACTATGGCTTTTCTGCCGAGCAATATGCGGCAATTTACTCTTCTTCCCAGTTCATCGGCATTTTCTTTGCGTTTGTCTCGGGTATTCTCTCCGATAAGATCGGCACGCGCAAAATAGTCTTGATCGCTGCCGCCATGGTGTTCATCGCCGCCGTTTGCCGTATCTTCGCTTTCTCGTTCGAGGCGCAGTACATATCGAACATGTTCTGCGGTTTCACCGGCATGTTCATGGCTGTCAATCGCGCGAAGATCCTCGGTGGTTGGTTCCCTCCGGCAACGATAGCGCTTGCCGTGGGTATCGCGACCACGACGACGCCTGTGGCCAACACGCTGGGCGTAGGCCTGACATCGCTCATGCCTTCCGTCGAGTTCGCCTTTGTCGTTACGGCCGTTATCGCTGCGGTTTTCTTCTTCGGTTGGCTTTTGTTCGGCAAAGAGCGCTCGGACGAGATCGCGGCGGCCGAGGATGCTGCGAAAACCGAGGATTCCGGCAAGGTTCTGAAGGTTCTCGTCGACGTTCTGAAAAGCCCCTGGGCTTGGGTGTGCTGCGGCGCGGCGATGTTTTGCATGGCTGCCCAGGTTCCGGTGATGGCGTTCTCGACGGCAGCTCTCCAGGCTTTGCGCGGAATGTCTCCAGTTGAATCGGGCGCGATGATCACCGCGCTCACTATCGGCATGGGCGTCGGTTCGGTTGTATCTCCCATCATCGTTCGGGCCATCAAGAAGTTCCGTCCCATCATTGTGGTGTACACGGTGATTACGGCGCTTGTCATCTACTTTGGCTGGCAGATGCCGGCTGGCCCGATCATGTACGGCGTGTATTTCTGCGGCGGGTTCTGCCTCGGATACCTTCTCGCGATCATCTTCACCTATCCGGTTATGATCTTCGGTCGCGAGAAGGCCGCTACAGCGGGCGGTTTGGTTCAGACGTTCGTTCTCATAGGAGCATCGGTCTTCCTTACGAACGTAACCATTCCCTTGGCTGGCGGCGCAAGCCCCGAAACGTTCCCGACCATTTTCTTGATCGCCACTGTCTTCGTGGTCGTCGGCGGCATCCTTCTGTTCGTGCTTCCCGATCAGGGGAAGAAGCTCGTGAAGAACAAGGCTGCCGTTGAGGGCGACGGCGAGGGCAAGGGCATTACGGCATAAGGCATTTACGAGAGGATTCAATCATGTGTTTTAGACCAGCAGAAGCGAATGCGGGCGCGGCTTGCCCGAATTGCGGTAAGAAAATCAACGTGACGCAGGGCCTGCTTCCCAAAAAGTGCCCGTTCTGCAAAACGAGCCTCGAGGGGATCGACCCGGCATCCTTGGCGCCTGCTGCCAGCGGCGCGGCACCGGCTCCGAGCGCTCCCCAGGCGGCCCCGAGCGCCCCGAAGGCCCCCGGAGCGCCAACGGCGCCGAAGCCTCCGACCCAGCAGTGATCCGAGTTTGCCATGTGCTTCGGAAGCTGTCGGGTAACCTGCGACAACTGCAAACCCAAGTTTGTCTACTGCCCTGATTGCGGACACAAGAACATGCTTGTCTTCAAGGCGTGCAAGCGATGCGGAAAGCCTCTGACGGAAGAAATGAAGGACGCGGCAATCAGAGATTGGGAAGAGCGGTCGAAGGCGCGTAACGAAAGCTGACGGCATCGACGCAAAACCGATGGCAAGGATCGCGAGCGATCCGCCAAAAGGGAAGCGCACCAGCTTCTGCACGCAGGGGAAGCTCAGTTCTCGTGGCGAAGGCGCCCGCGAAATCCGAGCGCAGAAGCTGGTGCAGTTTAGCGAAGAAGACGAGCGGGAAGGAATACCAATGACTATGGATAAAGAATGGAAGGTCGACGAAGGCGAGCTCATCCGCACCCGTACGTGCGGTTGGTCGCCTCCGGGGTGCCATCCGGTGGGATGCGGCATGTTCATCTACACCGACAAGGACGGCAAGTTCGTCAAGGTCGAGGGCGACCCAGACCACCCGATCAGCCAGGGGCGCCTGTGCCCGCGGTGCCTTGCGATGGGGGAGTTCTTGCAGCATCCCGACCGCATCAAGTACCCCATGAAGCGCGCCAAGGAAGACCGCGGCAAGGATACGTGGGAGCGCATCACCTGGGATGAGGCGCTCGACATCCTCGAAACCGAGGTTCGCAAGATATGGGATACCTACGGACCCGAAGCGATCTTTCTTTCGAAGGGAACCGGACGCGAGGCAACCGAATACGCTCCTCCCATGGCGCAGGCCGTATTCAAGACGCCTAACAACGCGTTCATGATGTCCGGCGCCTCCTGCTATGGGCCGCGTACCGTTATCGGTGACTTTTTGCTGGGCGCGGGCTATCCCGAGCTCGATTACGCCGCGTTCTTCCCCGAGCGCTACGACGATCCGCGCTACGAGGTGCCGAAGTACATCATACTTTGGGGCAAGAGCCCGCTGCAGTCCAACCCCGACGGCTTCTACGGCCACGCCATCGTGGACCTCATGAAGCGCGGCTCCAAGCTCATCGTGATCGATCCGCGCCTGACCTGGCTCGCATCGCGCGCCGAGTACCACCTGCAGCTGCGCCCGGGCACCGACGCGGCAATCGGGTTGGCCATGCTCAACGTGATCATCGGCGAAGATCTCTACGATCATGCATTTTGCGACGAATGGGTGTTCGGCCTCGACGAGCTGGCCGAGCGCGTGAAGGACACGACGCCCGAGTGGGCCGAGGGCATCACCTGGGTCCCCGCCGACGTCATCCGCGGCGCGGCGCGCGCCTTCGCCACCAACGCCCCCTCGTCGATCATGTGGGGCCTTGCCATCGACACGCAGCAGAACGGCGCGCAGGCGGGGCAGGTTCTTCTGTCGATCGGAGCCATCTGCGGATACATGGACGTGCCCGGCGGCATCACGCTTGCCTTGCCCTCGAGCTTCTTGGGACGCTGGACCTACGAGACCATGCAGTTCGTCGGGAAGGAGACGGAGAAGAAGCGCATCGACGCGAAGGACGATCATCCAGCCTATGCGACAGGTCCGTACGCTCATCCCGATTCGGTGCTTACCACGCTCGAGACAGAAGAGCCCTACGCGTTCCATATGTTCTACTTCTACGCGTCGAATCCCATTTCGCCTACCTGCTATGCGGAGCCCGAGCGCTGGTACAACGGCATCATGAAGATGGATTTCAACGCGGCTCAGGACTGCTTCATGACGCCCACCATCATGGGCCTGTGCGATCTGGTGCTTCCCGTCAGCTTCTTCCCCGAGCATGATGGTTTCGTGCTCCCGCACTTCGGGCGCAACACCCACTTCCTCGGCGCCATGAACGCGGCTGTGGATCCCGGCGAGGCTAAATCCGACCTTGAGATCGACATGCTCGTGGGCAAGCGCCTCAATCCCGAGGCGTGGCCGTGGGATTCCGTCGAAGAGTTCTTCGACGCCCAGATCCATACCCAGTACGAATGGGGCTTCAACGAGCTTCGCGAATTCGGGGCGTTCCAACAGCCGTTCGAATACCGCAAGTACGAGAAGGGCATGCTGCGCCCCGACGGAGAGCCCGGCTTCAACACGCCGACCGGATTGATCGAGGTGAGCTCTTCGATCTACGACGACTTCGGCGAGGACGGCCTGCCGTACTTCATGGAGCCTGCGATGAGTCCCTACAGCACGCCCGACCTGTACGAGGAGTACCCGCTCGTGCTCACCACGGGGGGACGCAGCTTCGTCTCGTTCCATTCCGAGCACCGTCAGATTCCCTCGCTGCGCTCGCTTCATCCTGATCCGCTCGTCACCATCAACCCGAAGACCGCCGAGAAATACGGCATCAAAGACGGCGACTTCGTGTGCATCGAGAACCCGTTGGGCAAGTGCGTCGAGCGGGCCCGCGTATCGAACGAGGTGTCGGAGCGCGTCATACACGCGGAGCACGGCTGGTGGTATCCGGAGGACGACCCCGAGTATCCCGATCTGTACGGGGTATGGAAGTCGAACATCAACCGCCTCATCCCCATGTACAAGGTTGGCGTAACGGGGTACGGCGCACCGTACAAGAACGTGCTTGCGAAGATATACAAGGTTGACGGCTACGATGCCGCAAAGGAGATTCCCGAGTCGTACGTGCCGCGCGATAGCCGTGGACCCGAAAGCATGACGAACGGGGCGCCTCAGCCCATGAGCTACGAATCTATTCACCAGGATTAAGGACGGGGTGACGAAATGAAGAAGCACGCGCTGCTCATAGACTACAAGTACTGCACCGGCTGCCACAGCTGCGAGGTGGCCTGCCGCCAGGAGAAGGGCATCGAGTCGCAGGACGAGTGGGGCATCAGGCTCGCCGAGTTCGGCCCCGAGAGGCTGGCGGGGGAATGGTACTGGAACTACGTGCCCGTCCCCTCGTCGCTGTGCGACCTGTGCGCCTCGAGGCTCGAGGAGGGCCTCAAGCCCGCATGCGCCCACCACTGCCTCGCCAAGTGCATGGAGGCCGTGCCCCTGGAGGACGTGCCCGCCCGCATGGCGGAGCTCGGGGACGGGGTCACCTGCTTCGTGCCGTAAGGTTCGACGAACCTGCTCGCGGTAGGGCGGTGCGAAAAGACCGCAGCTTGGCCGACCGACCGGTCGAGCTGCGGCGCACCGCCCGAGCAAGGAGAAACCTCGGGCCGATTGCTGGTTGTTGCTGGGAATAAGGGGGATTCTGTTGTGGATAAAGTCTACGTTTCAGACATCATCGAAAAACCGGGAGGTATGAAGTTTTCCGTTCGGATCCTGCTCTTCGTCGGGCTGGCGATGGTGTTCGACGGATTCGACTACATGATCGTGTCGTTTACGATGCCTCAGATCACCGAGGAAATGCAGTTGGGTTTCATCGCCACCGGCAGCTTGGCTTCGTTCAGCCTCTTGGGAATGCTCATTGGCGGCTTCCTGTCGGGCTACCTTGCCGACAGGTTCGGCCGCAAGCATGTGATGAACGTGAGCATCATGATATACGCGCTGCTCACGGTTCCGATCTTTTTCGTCCATACCTACGACGCGTTTGCCGTATGCCGAATACTGTCGGGTATCGGAGTCGGCGCCGTCATTCCCTTGAGCGTTACCATCGTTTCGGAATACGCGCCAACCAAGCATCGCGGCGCGTTCGTGACCATGACCAAGACATTCATGATGCTCGGGTGGGTGCTTGCGGGGTTGACGGCCATGTACGTGGTTCCGAACTTCGGCTGGCGCATGTGCTATCTCATCGGGGGATTTCCCTTCCTGTACGGGATACTCATGCACTTCATCATGCCCGAATCGGTGCAATGGCTGCTGAGCAAAGGCAAGACGGCAGAGGCGCTCAAGATCGTGAACAGGATCAACGATACGCTCGATTCGCCGAAAGAAGGCGGCTATACGGTTGACGAGATACGGATACCCGAGGCGGAAACGACGGGCCAGCTCCGTCAGATCGTATCGAAGAAGTACCTGAAGGTTACGGTGGGCATTTGGCTGGTCGCATTCACCACCTGCGCGCTGTCGTATGGATTGACGAACTGGATGCCCACGATCTTGCTGCAAAGCGGATATTCGGTAAGCGCGAGTTACGGGTACACCACGCTTATGAATCTGCTCGGATGCGTTGGCGCGGTAGTGGCGGGAGTCGCAGCCGATCGCCTTGGCAGGATCAGAAGCGCGTACGTTGCGTTCTTTCTCGCCGGGTTGTCGGTTGTGTTCACGGCGGTGTTCGGGTTCGGCGGATTGATGATCGTGGCGTGCATATTCATGGGGTTCGCCATCAACTACGCCTACATGTCTCCAGCGCCCATCACCATCGAGGCGTATCCCACCGAGATCAGGGCGACGGGGCAGGCGTGCGTTACTACGGTTGCCCGAATCGGCGGGTTCATAACGCCGATGGTAATCGGCGGCGCCCTCGAATCGGGATCGACGTTCTCGACGGTTCTCATCGTGTTTCTCGTCCCGCTTTGCCTGGCTGCCATTTTTACGAAGCTGCTTATCAAGACGGAGACGAAAGGCGTCGCAATGGAAGATCTCGGCAATGCTGCCTGACGATTCGCCGCATAGAGGGAAATACATCTAAGGAAGGAGTACGGTTATGACAATGGCTCAGACGTGGAAAAGTGACGAGGGGGAGCTGATCAGGGTTCGCACCTGCGGTTGGTCGCCTCCGGGGGATCATCCGGTAGGATGCGGGATGTTCATCTACACCGACAAGGACGGCAAGTTCGTGAAGGTCGAGGGCGACCCCGACCACCCGATCAGCCAGGGGCGCCTGTGCCCGCGGTGCCTTGCGATGAAAGACTTCCTTGAAAGTCCCGACCGCATCAAATACCCCATGAAGCGCGCCAAGGAAGACCGCGGCAAGGATACGTGGGAGCGTATCACCTGGGACGAGGCGCTCGATATCCTGGAAGCCGAGGTTCGCAAGATATGGGCTGATTACGGCCCCGAGACCATCTACCTGTTTCAGGGAACCGGCCGCGAAGCGACGCTGTACGCTCCTCCGATGGCCCAGGCCTGCTTCAAGACGCCGAACTGCTCGTTTTCCATGAGCGGCGGATCGTGCTACGGACCGCGTACGGTCGTTGCCGACTTCCTTCTGGGCGCGGGCTATCCCGAGCTTGACTATGCGGCCTATTTCCCGGATCGCTACGACGATCCGCGCTACGAGGTGCCGAAGTACATCATCCTTTGGGGCAAGAGCCCGCTGCAGTCCAACCCCGACGGCTTCTACGGCCACGCCATCGTGGACCTCATGAAGCGCGGCTCCAAGCTCATCGTGATCGATCCGCGCCTGACCTGGCTTGGATCGCGCGCCGAGTACCACCTGCAGCTGCGCCCCGGCACCGATGCCGCTATCGGCCTTGCCATGCTCAACGTTGTTTTGGGCGAGGACCTCTACGACCACGAGTTCTGCGAGAACTGGGTGTTCGGGGTTGACGATCTTGCCGAGCGCGTGGCCGACAAAACGCCCGAGTGGGCAGAAGAGATCACCTGGGTCCCCGCCGACGTGATCCGCGGCGCAGCCCGCGCGTTCGCCACCAACGCCCCCTCGTCGATCATGTGGGGACTTGCCATCGACACGCAGCAGAACGGCGCGCAGGCGGGCCAATCGCTGCTCGCGCTTGCTGCGATCTGCGGCTACATGGACGTTCCCGGCGGCATCACGCTGTCTTTGCCCTCGAGCTTCATGGGACGGTGGCGTTTCGAGACCGCGCAGTTCGTCGAGCCCGAAACCATGGCGAAGCGCATCGACGCGAAAGAGGACCATCCGGCATACGCATGCGGGCCGTTCGCTCATCCCGACGAGGTGCTTACCGTCATGGAGACCGAGGAGCCCTACGCATTCCACATGGCTTACTTCTACGCGACCAACCCGATTTCGCCAACGGTGTACGCGGAACCCGAGCGCTGGTACAACGCGCTTATGAAGATGGATTTCAACGCAGCTCAGGACTGCTTCATGACGCCCACCATCATGGGCCTGTGCGATCTCGTGCTGCCGGTCAGCGGGTTCGCCGAGCACGATGGCGTGGTGCTCCCGCACTTCGGGCGCAACACCCACTTCCTCGGCGCCATGAACGCCGCGCTCGATCCCGGCGAGGCGAGGTCGGATATCGAGATCGACATGCTCGTGGGCAAGCGCCTCAACCCCGAGGCGTGGCCATGGGAGACCGCTGAGGAGTTCTTCAACGCGCAGATTCGCACGCAGTACGATTGGGATTTCAACGATTTGCGCGACATGGGCGTGTATCAGCAGAACTTCGAGTACCGCAAGTACGAGAAGGGGCTGCTGCGTCCCGACGGCGAACCCGGCTTCAACACGCCGACGGGTATGATCGAGGTGTGCTCGTCGATCTACGACGACTTCGGCGAGGACGAGCTTCCCTACTTCATGGAGCCGGCGATGAGCCCCTACAGCACGCCCGATCTGTACGAGGAGTACCCGCTCGTGCTCACCACCGGCGGCCGCGACTTCGTCTCGTTCCATTCGGAGCACCGTCAGCTGCCCACGCTGCGAAACATCACGCCCGATCCGCTCGTCACCATCAACCCGAAGACCGCTGAGAAATACGGCATCAAGGCGGGCGACTTCGTGTGCATCGAGAATCCGCTGGGCAAGTGCGTCGAGCGGGCCCGCATCTCCAACGAGGTGCCCGAGCGCGTTATCCATGCCACGCATGGCTGGTGGTATCCCGAAGAGGACGGCGAGTTCCCGAATCTGTTCGGCACGTGGAAATCGAACGTCAACAAGCTTATCCCGATGTACAAGGTCGGCAAGCTCGGCTACGGCGCGCCGTACAAGAACGTGCTTGCGAAGATATACAAGGTTGACGGCTACGAGGCGGGCAACTCGGATCCAGCGGCATACGTGGCGCCTGCGAGCCGTGGACCCGAAAGCATGACGGCCGGAAGCCCCGCTGCGCTGAGCTACGAAGCCAAACACGACGGTGAATAGAAAGCGAGGTGAGACGATCGNCGGCCTCCCGTCTCGGGCTTTACCGCAAGCGCCGCCCCGCGTCGTTTGCGCCGTGCGCGCCACATGGCGCTCCGGCTGCCGAAAGCCGCCGCCGTCTCCAGGCGGCCTTCGCCTTTACCGCCGCAAGCGAAAGCGCGAGCGAAACCAGGCATACCGCCGCGAAGAAGACGAGCGAGTTGCCTACAACGATATCGGTTAGGCCGCATGCCTTCGCAGCGCCGCGCACGAGCACGATGCACAGCGGGTGCAGGATGTAGATCCACAGCGAGAGGCTGCGCGCCCAGGAGGCGTTGAGCCGCAGGGGCGTCCGTGCGAGTACGACGATCAGGAAATACGTTGCGGGAGCGAGCATGAGGTACATGCTATCGTGGCGGTCGAGGCCGAGCCCGTGTACGAGGGCTCCTTCGGCTACGAGCAGCGCAGCGGACGCGAGCAAGCCCGCGCATCGGATGCCCTCGTTGCCCGACCCGGAGACCTGCTTCGATGCGATGACTCCGATAAGCAGGAAGAGCGGCGCGAAAAGAACGCCGTTGCGGGTATGGGGCGATACCGAAAACACGACGTCGTAGAAGCTTCGCAGCGCATCCGCCTGAGAGGCCAAGCCGTAATAGCTATCGCCGAGCATGCCGACGAGGTACAGTGCTGCTGCGATCGCCAGCGAGATTCTCATTCCGAACCGATCGAGCAGAAGCGCAACGAGCACGCAGCCGAGGATGGAAGCAGGGAAGTACCACAGATGGTAGAACGTGCCCTCGAATACGAGGGCTTGTACGGCGGAAAACAGCGAGTCGGGCAGATTGCCCGCATACGCGGTGATCGGCAGGTACAGCAATGTGGCGATTGCATAGAGGGTGGCGAGTTTCCCAAGTTGCGAGCGAAACGACCTGCTTGCGAGGATGGAGCCCGCACGATGCCGTCCGAGTACGAAGAATCCCGTGGTGGCCAAGAAGAACGGCACGGCGATGCGCCCGAGCGTGTAGGTGACGATATCGTCGAGTGCGGGGTCGATCGAGGCGAACGGCGCTGTATGGATGGCGATGACGAGAAACGCCGCCACCATTCGGAAGAGGTCGATCGCCTGATAAGCGCGACGCTCAGGCATAGGCGAGCAGGCGGGCGTCGGAGGGTTCCTGCGCCGTTGTGAGCGCTTCCTCGATTGCGATGTTGAGCACCTCTTCGAGCGATAGGCCTGCCGCCTTGAGCATCGAGGGGAAGCGGCTGTGGGCGGTGAAGCCGGGGATCGTATTGGCCTCGTTGAAGAGCAGCCGGCCATCGTTTGCGAGGAAGAAATCGATGCGCGCGAACCCTGTGCACCCAAGAGCACGGAACAGGCGCATCGCCGCACGCTTCACGCGTTGCGCATCGCGTTCGGCTATGCGGGCGGGTACGATGATGTTGGCTGTTTCGCACGAGTACTTTTCGGCGTAATCGAACACCGTGCCGTTGAGCTCTATCTCATCGGGTTCTCCCACGATGAGGGTGCGGCCCGATTCGAGCACCGCGCAGCCGATTTCCGAACCGTCGATCTCTCGCTCGAGGATGGCTTCCGAATCGTAGGCGAAGGCGTCGGCGAGGGCTCGGGCCAGGGAGTCGGGCGATTCTACACGGCTGAGCCCCATGGAAGACCCTTCGCGCGGGGGTTTTACGAACAGGGGGTACCCGATTCGCTGCGCAATGTGGTGCATTTCGAGTTTGCTCATGCTGATATCGACGAGCGCTCCTTCGGGCACGCTGATGCCTTCGGCTGTGGCGATGCGATGGGAAACGGTCTTGTCCATGCAGACCGCCGATCCCGTAACGCCGCAGCCGACGATAGGGATGCCGGCAAGCTGCAGGGCGCCCTGCACGCTTCCGTCTTCGCCGTTGCGGCCGTGGAGGATCGGCAGCGCGGCATCGAGACGTACGAGCGACCCCGTAGAGAGGTCGATCAGGCCGCGCGCTTCCCGTCCGAACGGCAGCGCAACGGGCGTGCATCGCGCTGTTTCGAGCCAGGAGTCGTTCTCGATCGACTGAACGTCGCCATCGTAGCGATGCCAACCGCCTGAACGGTCGATTCCGATGGCAACTACGTCGAACCGCCCAGGGTCGATGTTCTGCATAACGGCAGCTGCCGAGTGGAGCGATACGGGATACTCGTTCGAGCATCCTCCGAACAAGATTCCGATGGTGGCTTTCGTTGCGCCCATGTTGTTCCTTTCAGGATCGCAGAAATGAAACGCGCAGGTCGCGTTCTCCCAGTGCGCGATCCAAGGCTGAAACGACTCGCTTTTCGCGCTGCCGAACCTGTGTGCCCGCGTGTTCAGGCTACCCTGAAGCGTGCTTAAGAGTCTCGAAACAATCGTCAACGAAAACCTTAAGGAGCTTTAAATTATTCTGAAGGGCGCAGGAGGCGGTTCTCGTTGCGCAGTTGCGGGTGAATCTTCGCGGTCTTCGCCGCGTGCTGTTTGCCGCTCTCCCTTTTGTCACGCGACCGTCACCGCTTTGATACCGTGCGTCGGTTGATCGGGAGCTTCGGGTTGCTGATACTTGGAGGCAACTAAAAGCGCTTCGGGCGCATGCTCCGAGCGATGCAGCGCGTGGAAGGAAGAGATATGGAAGCAGCACACCGCACGAATAGGGAACCGTCGATCGAACTTGGCGATACCGAGCCGGTCGATGCCATCGAGATGGCGGCCGACGAGCTTTCGACCGGCGCCGGCGCCGAAGAAACCGAGTCTAAGAGAGATGCTCCCACCGACCGCGAGATCGACGAGGCCATTGCCGAGCTCGAGGACCGTGCGCGGGAGATAGAACGGGGCGCCGAGATCGACGAGGCGATAGTCGAGCTCGAAGAGCGTGCGGAAGAGATTTCGCGCGGGGACAACGCCGATATCCAATTGGAAGTGGACCCCGACTGCTGCTCTCCTTCGCGCGAATAGAGAACAAAGGCAAGCGGGCGTGTTGCCTCGACTCCGACTTGGCATCTTTGAGGTGTCGGCGCGAACCAGCGAAGGGCTTTCGGGGCTTGTGGGCTGGATCGAAACGAAGTTCCTGTTGAGTCAAGGCGTCCAGCAGGAACCGGTTTTCACGGCGAAGTTGGTGTAGCGCTGGCCATCTGTCTTGTATCGCGCTGCGCATTTGGCAGCCCGACTTCGGCGCTGCAGCTTTCGTGTCCCAATCTGCGATTTTTTGCCGAAAAGGGCCGATCTGAAGGGATCCGACCGGCTTCGGGGCTTGTTTCGCAACCCTCGCGGAGCGTCGTTGCGGGTCGTTGGGGCAATTCCGGATTTCCCCCATTTTGATCAGGCCTTTCGGTGGGTACGAAAAGGCCTTGGGACAATGGGGTGGAAGCTGCGGGATCCACGCCTTCAGATCGGCCCTTTTCGGCAAAAAATCGCAGATTGCCTTCTAATTATGGGTTTTGCGGTGGCGATGACTGGGATGAATCGCTAGCGAGCTATCCTGTCGGGCAGCTTGAGGGCGCCCCTACCGCAGTTCCTCGACCATCTCGACCACGTCTTCGCGTGCGTGCACGTCGAGCTTGGCGTAGATATGGCGGATGTGGCTTTTCGCGGTTCCGTTCGATATGACCAGCGTCTCTTCGACTTCCGCGATGCTTTTGTCCTGAGCGAGCAGTACGAGCACCTCCTCTTCGCGCTGGGTCAACCCGAAGCGATGCGCTATGACAGAGCATTTTCCCTGCAGCGTTTCGTAGAATTCTTCGACGGCGCCGCTTCTCTTGGGCGGCAGCGGGTTGATGCCCCAAGTGCTTGTGAAATCTCTGTCGGAAAGAAACAGCATAGCGCACGCGGCGATGAGCACGATCGTGCAGCCGCCGAGAACCATCTTGTCGGCAAGGCCCATCGAGGCGAGCCACGAGTACCCGTATGCCGCAAGGGTGCTTGCGAGCACGCGGAATGCTCGGGTGAGTCCGAAGAGCCAGATGGCTGTTACGCCGTAGGTGTATGAGATGTTGCTCAGCACGATGAGGGTGAGGATGACGAATCCGGAAAACCCTGCGTTGATGAGCACGTTCCCGATCCCGTCGAACCCGGTGAAAAACGAGATGAGCAAAAAACCGGAGATCATGAGCGCGGGCGTGATCTTGTAGAGCATGCGGGCGTCGAATCGATCAAACAGAAACACGTTGCAGATCAGCACGACGGCGGCGATGAACAGCATGCCCAGCATGCCGACATCGTTCGAATCGAAGCTCATCGATCTGCTGAGCGTAGAAGCGAACGCGTAGACGGCGAGCAGCACCGAAGGTCGTATGGGAAACGTCCAGTGCGAATCGGCGCTCTCCTTCACCTCTTCGTCCTGGTCGGGAAGCAGCCGCAGACTCAGCGAAAACATCGCCATCGAAACGACGGGCAATAGTGCGACTACCGTCATCTGCATATAGGCGTCGAGCAGGGCGACTCCGTAGAACAGCACGGCGGCCAGCATGAACGACGCCGAGTAGAAGATGCTCGCCTCGCGCCGCGGCAGGCTGGCGTAAAGCTCGCTCCAAAGCAGGATCAAAAGCGATGTGCCCGATCCGATGAGCGCATTGCCGATTATGAAGAGGGGTAGTTCGGCTGCGGCTGCGAGAGGGGCAAGCGAAGCCAAGATCGTTCCGAAAAGCGAAAACGCTCCCGCCGCCAATGAGAATCCGCGCTTGGTGGAAATGGGGGCTATTCTTCGGGCGAATACGGCGGCAAGGATAAGACAGACGAGGTTGGCGAGGTTCGAAAGGACGAGCGAGTCGAGCGCCCGGTCTGACGTTTCGAAGATGCCTGTCGAGAAGTGGATGGTGAACAGCCAGGCAAGGTAAACGCCGACGCCGAGGAATCGCAGGGGGAACAGATTGGCTTTGCCCAAAAGCGGTTCTCTATCGGTTGACGTGCCGCCCATGGCTCCTCCTCTCGAATGCATCCCGCCGCGATTATAGCAAGCGGGGGCGCCTTGGTTCCGCGCGGTTTCCAGCCGAATCACGCCCGATCTTTTCTTCGCCTCCCTCCGACGAGGGGAAACGTTGAGGGATGATAAAGATCATCCCTCGATATCCCGTGATCACCCGCCTTCTCTTCTCGCGTTCCGGTGCTTTCGCCAGCACAATAACCGCGCCGCAGCAGATCGGGCGATTGCCTGTGCTGTGGCCGACGGAAACGGGAGGGCGGCGCGGGCCGCCGAAGAGAAAGGGTTTGTCATGGGAAGCAAACATAGTTCGCAGTTGAGCAGGCGCAGCTTTCTCGCTTTGGGAGGAGCATCTGCCGCGGCGATTGCAGCATCATCGCTGATAGGCTGCTCCCCGTCCATTGAAGCACAGGGCGAGGCGGTGCCGTCTGCCGGCGGAGCTTCGAGCGGGAGCGCCTACGCCAACGGCCGGGTGAGCGCGCAGGAGCTGGAAGCGTCGTCGGTTGTGGCCGATCCCATCGAGGAGTTTTCCGAAGAGCTGAACTTCGATGTCGTTGTCGTTGGCGCTGGGACGACTGGCGTGCCTGCGGCGCTCGCCGCGCACGAGGCGGGGGCGAAGGTCGCCGTGCTGCAGAAAGAGGCGAACCCGGTTGCGCAGGGCATGCTCGCCGCACGCGTCGTCAAAGACCAAAGCACCGAGGCTGGCATCGCGGCCTACATTCATGAAATGCATGAGTTCAACGCCCATCAGCCCGATATGGCCCTTTTGAAGGAATTTGCCGACAAGTCGCAGGAGGTGCTTGAATGGTACGAGAACAGGCTTGCTGAGATAGGATTCGATGCAAGCAAGGAAAGCGATTCGATGGACCATGTGTACGAGGACGGAAACTGCTACGTGAAGGGCCTTCTGTTTCCCGATAGCATGCAGGCTCCGACGACGGCGCTCGCCGAGCAGGCGGCAGGCGAAGGTGTCGAATTCTTCTACAATACCCCCGCAGTGCAGCTTGTTGTCGAAAACGGCGCCGTGACGGGCGTTGTCGGCAAGGCCGAAGACGGAACGTACAAAAAGTTCGCAGCGTCGAAGGGCGTGATTTTGGCGACAGGTGATTTTCAGAACAACGACGCCATGCTTGAAAAGTACGTTCCCGACGCGCTCGTGTTCAACCGCAAGCAGATCAACAAGACGGGCGACGGCCATCTGATCGGCCTTTTGGCGGGAGCAGTCATGGAGCCCGGCGGCCACAGCAAGATGATCCACGGCGGCAAAGGGTGTTTCCGCGAAGAGCCCCTGTTGGCGGTCAACGTAAACGGTGAGCGCTTCATGTACGAAGACGTTCCGTACGGCGCGCGCAACACGATTCTGCGCGATCAGCCCGAGCACCGCATGGTGACCATCTTCGATGCGAACTACTCCGATCAGATATACGGGTGGGGAAGCGATCCGACGGTGCCGACCGTCGCAAACGGTACGCCCGAAAAGATCGCCGGATTCGTAGAGGATGGCACGCTTCTGCAGGCGGACAGCATCGAGGAGCTGGCGAAGGCCGCCGGGCTTCCGGTTGATGCGACCGTCGCGACCGTTGAGCGCTACAACGAGCTGTGCGAGCTGGGGGCCGACCTCGATTTCGGGAAGGCATCCAAGTACATGCAGCCTGTCGATACTCCGCCGTTCTACGCAATGCCGCGCGAGTACGCCGTGTCGGCCATCCCCGCAGGGCTTCTGATCGACGTGAACGGCCAGTGCAAGAACGCCGACGGCGAACCTATCGAGGGCTTGTTCGCGGCGGGCAACTGCTCGGGCCCGTTTTACGGGGCGATCGATTACTCGCTTTCGACCATGGGTCTTTCGGTCGGACGCTGCATAGTGTTCGGGTACCTGACGGGCAAGCACGTGGCTGAGAAATAGGGGCTCGGGAATCGGTTTCGTTCAAGCGAAAGGCGGACGGGTGTGCGGCCGTCCGCCTTTCTGCGTTTGTGCGGAGATTTACGGAACGGGTGGGCCTCCTTTTCAAGGCATCTGCCTTTCGGTGAAAAGCGAAACGGTATTGCCAGTCGACTTGCTACGGCCGTTTCACACGCTCGATGAGCTCCTGTTTCCCTGCGACGCCGAACTTCTCGTATACATGGCGGGCATGGGTTTTCACGGTGCTGTGCGACAACACGAACTCCTTTTCTATGGCCGGCAGGCTATATCCCTGTACGAGCAATTGAAACACATCGTTCTCACGGGGAGTCAATCCGTGCTCTTCGGCCAATGCGGCAAAGTGATCTTCCTGTCCTTTCTCCCATGAAGGGAACTGCTTCGCGGCGAGGCGCTTTGCGCTGTTGCGGTAGAGCAAAAGCGCAACAGCGAGGGTATAGACGATTATCAGAACCAATGCGGTAAGCGACAGTGTTCCCTGGTTGACCTGCACTTCGAAGAAAAACGCGAGGGGAGCAGCCAAAAGGAGAAGCAGGTTGAGCGCCGTCCACCCGCCGACGAGCACGATAAACGGGTCGGCTTTCTTGGAGTTTGCGATCTCGGGCAGGATGAGCCATATCAGTACGTAAAAGAACGTCCAGCTTGATTCGACGAGCGCCACGGCGATCGTCGCGACCATTCCCTCGCGGCCCGGCAGAAGAAGCAGTCCGAGCAGGGTAAGGAAGAACAAGGGGATGATCATCTGCTGGGCGTTCGGCGCGAATCGAACGCGCGAGAGGTACAGAAGAAGCAGGATCATGCCGCCAACGCGGATTGCCGCCGCCGCAACGGATTGTGCCGTTTCGTCGACAGCGGGGAAGTTGAAGAATACGAGAATCCTGAAAAGCATGGCATAGCTCGCCATGAGCACAATCAATTCCCATGGAATGGAAGCAAGGCTGCGGCGGGTGTCGAGCGCCTTTCCTTCCGAGGTCTCTTCGGCGTTATCGCCGCCATCTTGCGGCGTAAGGAAAAGCGGCAGGACACTGCCGCAGGCGATGGCGAGAAAGCATACGGCTCTCATTTCGGGGGGCAGCATGCTCATGGCGGTGAAGATGAACACTGCAAGAAGCGCCGCAAAGGCGATGGAGCGATTTCGGTGGGATTTCTCAAGCGAGGCGAGGTATTCCGCCCAACAGAGGAGTATCCACGCATGGGCTATCCCAATCAAGCATTGCGCGGCGAAATAGACCGGTAGGCTGTAGGCGTAATAGAAGGTAAGAATGAAGCCGATAAGGAGCGCTGCTCCGTTGGCGGCCAGCATGGTGCGCAATCGGAGAAAGCGAAGGCCCCGCAATGCCAGGGCGAGCGCAACGAAGAGGACGGCTACCGAAAGGATCCGGGCGATCCAAAGGCTGAAAACGGGGAATGCGTTGATCTCCGCCTCCCATAAAGAGTAAGAGGGCGTCTGCCGAAGAAGGCCGAGCGTTGCAAGCTGGCAGCAGAAAAATAGCGGCAAGGCCGTTGTTTCAAAAGCTTTTGATCTGGCCTTTTCCACCATCTCGTCCTTTTAGGTCAATACGAAAACGTTTCCGGATTCTCCGATTCAACCCCTTTGGGCCGATGCCCGATCACGCTGTCGCTGCAACGATGCAAATGACGGCGATGCCGTCGAATCGGTTAATGGGAATACTACCAAAGGGGATGATCTTATGAGCATCACACGAAGAAATTTTCTCAAAGGCGCCGCCATCGGCGGTGTGGGCATGGCTTCAGCGGGTTTGCTTGCGGGCTGCGCCGGTCAAGCGAGCGGAAGCGGCGAGGCTTCGCGTGCGGAGGACGCTCAGCCGTCGAAAGTCAGTGTGCTCGGCTCGATGGAGCCGGCCGACGAAACGTTTGAAGGCGATGTTGTTGTACTGGGATGCGGCCCTGGCGGAATAGCGTGTTCCGCCCGGTTGGCGGAAAGCGGAGCGAAGGTTCATATCGTCGAGAAAACCGAAAACATCGGCGGGACGGGTATGGTTTGCTCGGGCAACTGCTACATTTCCCTCAACAGCGAATACCAGCTTGAACAAGGACTCGAGGCCGATATCCCGGCGTTTTACAAGGAGTGGCTCGAAGCGGTTCACTACCATTGCGATCATGAGGTGCTGAGCACGTATCTGCGCAATTGCGGCCGTGTAGTCGATTGGCTGCGCGGATACGGTTTTGGGTTCTACATGAAGGAAACTCCCCCGACCAATGGACTGTCGGGCAACGAGTATCGCATCTCGCAGCCGCCGAAAGACGACGACAACCGAAAGGAAACATACGGGAAGATGGTCGAAGTCGTTACCGCTGCCGGGGGAGCCATGCATACGGGATGCACGGGCCAGGAACTCATTGTGGACGACGCCGGCACCGTTGTCGGCCTTCGTGCCGCACAGGGTTCGAAGACCATCGATTTCATGGGCAAGGCCGTCGTGCTGGCTTCGGGAGGCTACGGTGCGAACCAGGATATGATCAACGAGCTATGCTCGGTGCCTTTGCTCGGGCGCGATCCGGTGTTGAACAATGGCGAAGGGGCTTTGATGGCGTGGGCGGCCGGCGCGGCAAAGCCGTGGAACCTCGGCATTCTCTGCTGCGATACGCTCTATCCCATCGACGAGAACTACGTATCGTATCCGGGAGGCGTTCAGGCGCTGGGCAACGTTATGCAGGACCCCGCGAAAGGTCGCATGCATGTCAGCCAATTCGGCAAGCGTTTCCATTCGGAAGATGCGTTTTGCTGGGTTCCCACGTACGGCGGCGCGAACGGAGTGGCTTACGATGAGCCATGGCTGTTCGTCATCGCCGATCAGTCTGCGATCGATAGCCTGAAAGAAGCCGATCCCGATACGGTCAGCGATGCATATCTGGCATCCATGAAAGACTCCGGCGTATTGTTCGAGGGCGCTACCCCTGAAGCGCTTGCGGAGGCTGTCGGGTGGGATCCCGAAACGTTCGCTGCAGAGTTCGAGGCGTATGCCAAGCTGTGCGAGGCCGGGGAGGATCCGGTTTTCTTCAAGGACGCCCAGTACCTCGTGCCGTATGGTGATGGGCCGTACTACGCCGTGCGCATGGCGCCCACGCCGTTCGGCACGTGCGGGGATTTGAGCGTGACGCCGAAGATGCAGGTGAAAGCCTCTGAGCCTGGGCGAACGGTGAGCGGACTGTATGCGGTTGGAACCGAATCGGTGGGAACCATGCACAACGACTATTACTGGGCGCTTGGGCAGACGGTTGGCTGGGCGCATACTTCGGGCGTTCTGGCCGCCGAAGAGATTGCGGCTAGCGTTTTGTAGCGCATCGGAATTCTAGCGCGCATATCATAGCGCCGGGGGCTTGATGCGGCTCCCGGCGTGCGCTTTTAGCGGTGTCCCTCGAATCGGTTCGACACCGTTCTCTTCCGAGGCGGTTTCGGTTCGTTCATTTTTGCCGCCCATCATGTACAATGATAATGTGAAACACGCACGGGTGTTCTATATCGGCGAAAGGCGGCTTCATGGAGACGCGCTACTTCGAATACGGCGACGAAGAGCTTGCTTACCTCAAGGCGAAAGACAAGCGCCTGGCCGAGGTCATCGAGCGGATCGGCCCCATCAAGCGCGAAGTGCATGTCGACGTGTTCGAGTCTCTGATCGATTCCATCGTTTCGCAGCAGATATCGGGCAAGGCGGCTCAGACGGTATGGGGCCGCATGGTCGAGGGCCTCGGCGCGATTACGCCCGAAGGCATCGCGTCGGCTTCCATCGAAGAGCTGCAGAAGTTCGGTATGACGTTTTCGAAGGCGCGCTACATTCGCAATGCGGGCGAGAAGGTTGCGGCAGGCGCGCTCGACCTCGAGGCGCTGCACACCAAATCCGACGAGGAGGTGTGCCGCGACCTCTGCGCTCTCGACGGCATCGGCGTATGGACGGCCGAGATGCTCATGATCTTCTCGCTCCAGCGCAAGGACGTTTTGAGCTTCGGTGATCTCGGCATTCAGAAGGGGATGCGCATGGTGCATCACCATCGAAGGATCCCGCGCGACCTGTTCGAGAAGTACCGCCGCCGTTATTCGCCGTACAACAGCATCGCGAGCCTGTACTTCTGGGAGGTCGCGGGCGGCGCGATCGAAAGCATGAAAGACTACGCGCCGAAGGCGAAGAAGAAGCAGGCGAAGGGAATCGCGAAAACGCAGTGAGCCGACCCTGGGCGTCTGTCCGGATGCTCTGGGGTCTGTGTGAATTTGGTTGCTTCGGCGGTTGATGCGCAGGCGCTTGCGGCGGGTTCGTCTATACTGGTCTGGTTCAAGATCGAGTATCTCGAATGGGCTAGGGCGGCGCCAAGTTCTGAACCTGGTCAGGTCCGGGAGGAAGCAGCCATAAGGGACCGCTGACGAGCGCCCTTGCCTATTCGGGATACTTGCATGTTCGACGTTGTACGCGCGATGCGATAGGTTGCAATGGAAATCATCCAGTTCTTCATCGACCTGCTCCAAGACCCTCGTAGCTTCATTGCGGAATGGATATCGAGCCTCGGTCCCCTTGGTGCATACGGCCCCATCTTCCTCATCATCTTCATCGAGACCGGCGTGGTCATCATGCCGTTTCTGCCGGGTGATTCGCTTCTGTTCACGGCAGGCTTCTTCGCTGCCGACGGGCAAGGGCTGAACCTGGCCATTCTGCTGCCCGTGGTGTGGGTGGCCGCCATCGTCGGCGACCAGTGCAACTACTGGATCGGCCGCGAGTTCGGCAGGCGCATCATCGATTCGGGGCGCGTCAAATCGATGACTCCTGAACGCATCGAGAAGACAGAGGCCATGCTCGACAAATACGGTCCGCTTGCCATCTTCCTCGGCAGATTCTTCCCGTTCATCCGCACGTTCGTACCGTTTTTCGCCGGTATGGGACGCATGCATTACAGGAAATTCTTCCTCTTCAACGTGCTCGGCGGCATCGTCTGGTCGTCGGTGTTCACGCTGCTCGGTTACTTTTTCGGAGGCATTCCCGTCGTGCAGGAGCACTTCGAGCTCGTGATCGTGGCGATCGTGCTCATCTCGCTTATCCCCGCAGTCGGCGGCGTGCTCAAGGCGAAGTTCGGAAAGAAGCGATAACATGGCAGAGGCACTGTACAGGAAATACCGCCCCCAGATCTTCGAGGATGTGGTGGGGCAGGAGCATATCGAGCGCACGATCAAAAACGCGATCGAACAGGACAAGGTCAGTCATGCGTATCTGTTCACCGGACCGCGCGGTACGGGCAAAACAACTACGGCGCGCCTGCTTGCCAAAGCGCTTCTGTGCGAGAAGGGGCCGACGGCTGAGCCGGACGGCACCTGCACGAACTGCACGGAAATCGCCAACGGCACGCATCCTGACGTCTACGAGCTCGACGCGGCGAGCCGCACGGGCGTCGAGAACGTTCGCGAGGAGATCATAGGACGCGTGCAGTTCGCGCCGACCCGCGGGCGCAGCAAGGTTTACATCATCGACGAGGTCCACATGCTCTCGACGGCCGCGTTCAACGCTCTTTTGAAGACGCTCGAGGAGCCGCCGTCGCACGTCGTGTTCATCTTGTGCACGACTGATCCGCAGAAGGTTCCCGAAACCATCCATTCGCGCTGCCAGCGCTTCGATTTTCGCCGCATTTCCTCCGAGGCCATCGTATCGCGTCTCGGCGCCATCTGCGTGGCCGAGGATGTAGAGTTCGAAGGCGATGCGCTCGATCTCATCGCGTACCGCGCCGAAGGCGGGATGCGCAACGCGCTCACTTCGCTCGAGCAGGTCATCGCGTTCGGCGAAGGCAAGGTTACGCTCGAGAATGCCGAGCGCTTGCTCGGATCGCTCGATACCAACGACATGGCGGAGATCGTCCGCTTCGTGGGTGCGCGCGATATCGCATCGTGCTTTACGTGGACGGCCGAATACATTGAAACGGGTGCGGATCTAGCGCAGTTTACCCGCGATCTAGCCGAACACATTCGCAACATGTACGTGCTCGCGCTTGCGGGCGCCGATACGGCGCTCGAGGTGAGCGAAGCGACCCGCCGGGAACTCGTCAGCGAGATGGAATTGTTCGGGCCCGACCGTCTGGCGAGGCTGCTCGGCGTTCTCGGCGATCTGTCCGCCGAGCTCAAGACGTCGACCAATCCGCGCCTTTCCTTCGAGATTGCGCTCACGCGCATGGTTCGTCCCGACTCCGATCTTACGCTCGAGTCGCTCGCCGAGCGCATCGAGGCGCTCGAATCGGGCTATTCCGCAGTTGCTCACGTCGTCTCGTCGTCTGCCCCGGCTCAAGCCGCTGCCGCGCCGGCGGCGCCTGCGGTTCAGCAGGTTGCGGCAAGCGCCGCTCGCATTGCGCAGCCGCAGCAGGCTCCCGAGCAAGCTGTCGCGTCAGCCCAGCCTGCTGCCATCCCCGCAGCGGCCGAGCCCGTTTCTGCGTTCGACCCTGCTGGCGACGAATCGGCTGCCGCTTCTGCGCCTGCGGCCGAGGCTTCCGCGGAAAGCCGAGGCGCTCCGGCAAGCGGTCTCGATAACCCTGCGGCCCTGCAGCGAATCTGGCAGGCGGCGCTTTCTTCCATCAAAAAGGCCAAAGCCGCTTACGGCGTGCTTTTCCTCAATACGAAAGCCGTGTACGACGCCGAGAGCGGCGGTATCATCATCGAATTCCAGACCGAGAACGCCTTTGCGTACAACGCCGTGCAGAAGCCGGAAGTGTTCGAGGTGGTGAAAGCGGCGCTCGACCAGGCGGCGGGCACCGAGGTTCCGTTCCGCTATGCACAGGGCAAGGGCGCAGCCGCTGCGCCTGGCGCTGCGCAGGCGAGCGCTCCTCAGCCTTTGGCTTCGTCGAGCGTGCAGCCCGTCGCATCCGCAAGCCATCAGCAGCCGCGGCCTTCGGCGGGTCAAGCCAGCGCGGCGGCGGTCGCTCCCGCCGTCCCCATTGCGGCGAAAAGCGCCGCTGCGTCCCCGCCGGCATACGGTGCGCCCGAACCCGATCTGCCCCCGATCGATGCCTACGACGACGTGTACGTTGCCCCTGATGCGGATGACGCGCCTGTGGCGGCAGCCTTTTCGTCGGCGTCTTCGGCATCTCCAGCGTCCGGTTCGACATCTGCCGCGCCCCAACCGGCGCAGCCCTCTTCGCCTCCCGTGCAAGAGGCTGTTCCGAAACAGGGCGGCGCGTCTGCGGGGGAGGGCGATATAGAATCGATTCTCGCGGCGGGATTCGGCGAGGGGTTCACCATCGAGGAAGTTGATTAGCCCGGCTCGCGCGGCGGAGCCGGTGGCAAGCGATAACGACGAAGGAGTACCGCAATGGATATGAAGAAGATGATGAAGCAGGCTCAGAAGATGCAGATGGAGCTTGCCCGTGCGCAGGACGAGATCAAGGATATGACCTTCGAGGCCACTGCCGGAGGCGGCATGGTGAAGGCCGTGGCACTCGGCGACATGACGATCAAGAGCATCGAAATCGACAAAGATGCCGTCGATCCCGAGGATGTCGAAATGCTCGAGGATATGGTTCTCGCTGCGGTGAACGAAGCGCTGCGGGGAGTCGGCGAGGCAAGTTCGTCTCGCTTGAATTCCATCACGGGCGGCATGAACATCCCCGGCTTGATGTAGGAAACGCGTCGTGAACGCTGCGCCGTCCATACAGAAGCTGCTTGACGAACTCGAGCGACTGCCGGGCGTTGGCCCGAAGTCGGCGCAGCGCATCGCGTATTGGATTCTCAACACCGATAAGGCGACGGCCATGCGGTTGTCGGAGGCGATCGCCGAGGTGAAGGAAACCGTCCGATTCTGCTCCCGCTGCTTCAACTACGCCGAGGACGAACTCTGCGAGATCTGCGCTTCGCCAAAGCGCGATCAGGCGATAATCTGCGTGGTAAGCGAGCCGCGCGATATTCCGCCCATCGAGCGCACGGCGGCGTTTTCGGGCACCTATCACGTTCTGGGCGGTGCGCTTTCCCCCATGGAGGGGATCGGCCCCGACGATCTCCATATCGCTCCGCTGCTTTCGCGATTGGCGTCCGAAGAAGTGGGCGAAGTGCTGCTTGCCACCAATCCCAACGTTGAGGGCGAGACGACGGCGACGTACCTCGCTCGCCTCATCAAGCCGATGGGCATCAAGGTCACGCGTCTTGCGAGCGGCCTGCCCGTTGGCGGCGACCTCGAGTTCGCCGACGAGGTGACCCTCGGCCGCGCCATCGAAAGCAGGCGCACGCTGTAAGTGCGCGACGATCTGCGAGTTGTTTTTCGGCAGCCTCTATTCGAAGGCACGTTGCCGCTTGACTGCACGCTGACTTAAGCTCATGAAGGTGCTCTGCGTATTCGCTGCACCTTGCTGCGTTGCGGCGATTTGCGCCCGCACGAGCTTCCGGGCCGGCTCGACCGCATCGGCGTAGCTTTCGGAGAACGTGACGAGATAGCAGCTTGCAAGCGGATCGTGTTCGTAAGCCATAGCCTTGCCGCGTCTCTCCTCAAAACACACGCCGATCTGCCGATTTTCGCCGAAAAACACCGATCTGAAGGCGCGTGCCTGCAAGCTGGCGCCAAGCTTGGTTGCAACCTTGGAAAGGGCCAGGCCAAAGGCTTGTGCGATAGCCGCCTTAAGCGGTGCTTCCTCGGTGAGCCTCGCCAGCGTATCCAGGTGAGGAAAATCTCTTCAGATCGGTTCTTTTCGGCAGAAATATCGATTTTGGTTCACGAAAAAGGTGAACCCTCATGCTGGTCGGTCTGTCGGATGGCGGATTTTCTGGCCGCGGGGTGCGCTGCAGGGCGGTTGCCTGGTTGCTTGACACATCGCAAGGCGCGTCCCCCGATTGTCTGACACGCCATGGGGCGAGCTGTCTGGTCGTTTGGCGCATCACGGGGCGGGTTGCCTTCGTTTGCGTGGGCGGTGGATTCCCGCCGCTGACCACGGTGACGTTCGGGCAATAAAACGGGCGGTGAATGCTCACCGCCCCTGAAAGCGTTTCGGCAAAGATGAAAGATCCTGCCCCCTCCAAAAAACAGAATCCTTATCTTTGCCGAAACTCGTTGAAGTGTTTCCTTCATTAACGCAGCCGTTATTATACAACGTTTGCCACAAGAACAATAGACTTTTTTCAACTTTAGGTAAAGCGCCTGGTGAAATAGTTGAACAGGGTCTCTCTATCGTTGAAGAAGCGATCGGAGTGGCCTTCGGGTGTCTTTCTGGACGGCGTGTTCGCCGTTTGGGTTTGCGCGGGAAAAGACGGGTTCGGGTACAGGTATTTGCGGTTCGGGCTCTTGCCGATAGAGGTGCTGATGGCCGTTTGCGTGGGAGCTTCTGAAAACGCTAGGTCAAGAGTTCGGCTTTGGAAGCGTCCTCTTGGGGGAGGGTTGCTTGTTGCGCGATTCGGCTTTCGCAGGCATTTTCGGCGCCCAATCCGCAATTTTCTGTCTCGAGATCAAGGCTTTTCTGCGCGGAACGGATTGTCGGCAATAGTCTGCGCCCAAAGCGATGCGGGCGCGGCTTACGTGAGGAATGGCGCAGTTCGCGTTGGGCTGGTGGTGCGGGTTGTGCCCAGGGTGCGCGCGGCTTGGTGGGAGGTTGGAACGAGGGGCCTGCGCGCCGTTGATTTCGTATCGAAATGGCTGCTCGTGAGAAAAAATGCTGTCTGGGTACAGATTATTTCGGTTTTGTACGCTCTTTTCGCTCGGGCTGTTCTGCTTTTTACCATCGAGGAAAAGGGTAAATCGGTAAGGTCGGAAGGGTACCTGGTCGATGGGTTTCCTGTCAGCATGTTTGCGATTCTCAGGGCGGAGCGGTAGGCCCCGAGCATGCAAAACCGAAATAATCTGCACCAAGGTCGTCTTTTTTCTCACGAACGGGATGGTGGCAGGCTGACGTTCGCTTATGCAGGCGAGCTGGAGGTGGCAGGCTGACGTTCGCTTATGCAGGCGAGCCGGAGGTGGCCGGGCGCTTCGGTTGCGCGGGCGGTTTGCCGGGCATCGGTTGCTGGAATGACCTGCCGGTAGCTGAGTATCTGGTTGTGCGAATGGCCTGCCTCCGTCTGGATGCTTGCTCGGGGATGATTTGGCAATGCTGGCGCTTGATTGCCAAGCGGCGTTGGCCGGCCGTTTGGACCAAAGCGCTGTGGTAAGCTTTATCCCATGAAGATGAAAAACGACATACGGTCTGCAGGCGCTTCCGATGGCGACTTCGGACATGTTGTCGCGGGCGATTCGGGCAACGGCGCTACGGGCGTTGGTGGGGATGCTGCGGGTGACGCTGTCGATGGCGGCATGGGCGAGGGTGCGTCTCGCGCCGGTCGTTTCCGGCGCGCACGCATCGTCAGCTGGGCGCTTGTCGTCCTCTGGGCGGGCCTCATCTTCCTCATGTCGGCGAATACGGGATCGAACCTCAACAACGACCTGGGATTTTTCTCGAGTATCTACCAAGCGCTCAAAGACGTGCAGGCGCAGTTGCTCGGCCCCGATGCCGACGCCATCAACTCGATCGCTCATTTCTGCGAGTACGCCGTCTTCGGCGCGCTGCTTGCAAACGCGCTGCGGTTCCATATGCCGCTGCGTCGCGCGTGCATCGTGGCGCTGGTTTGCGCGAGCGCCTATGGGGCAACCGACGAATTCCACCAGTACTTCGTGCCGGAGCGCATGTGCGATCCCGTCGACTGGGCGGTGGACACGCTCGGCGGCGCGCTCGGTTCGGCGTTGGCGTTCGCGGTGCTTCGCAAACGGAGCTAGACCTTCGCCTGCGTCGGCGGCCCGACGCTTCGCCGGCGTCGACGACATTTGGGCGACCGTCTGAATGCCGTGCGCCTTGCTTGCTCGATGCTCCCCCCCCCCGGGGGGGGGCGATTCCTGCGCGACGCATCTGCGGTCTGTCGAGAAGATGGGCGAGCGCGCATTCTCATTGACGAATCGCCCGCGCTCGCGTAGCGTTCGGGGTATCGGATTTCGAACCACTTCGAGCGAAAGAGGCTGCCATGATCAATCGTTTTTGCAAGCATCAACTGTGGGAAGTCGCGCCGACGCTTTCGGCGGTCGCGCAGGGCATTCAACCTGCTGAAACGGTTATCAAGAACGCAAAGCTCATCAACGTGTGCACAGCTGAGATCCAGGAGGGCATAGATGTTGCCATTGCCAAGGGGCGCATTGCCTACGTGGGCGAAAACGCCGATCACTGCATCGGCGACGAGACGACGGTGATCAAGGCCGATGGGTCCTATATCGCCCCCGGCTTCTTGGACGGGCACATTCACGTGGAGTCTTCGATGCTCGGCGTGGCCGAGTATGCGCGCGCAACGGTGGCGCACGGCACGACGGGCATCTACATGGACCCGCACGAAATCTGCAACGTGCTCGGGCTCGATGGCGTAAGGATCATGGACGAGGATGCGCGCCGCGTTCCTCTGAAAACGATGATAACCACCCCTTCGTGCGTGCCTGCCGTGCCTGGGTTCGAGGATACCGGCTCGGCCATCGGTCCCGATGACATCGCTGAAACCATGACGTGGGATAGCGTTGTTGGCCTCGGTGAGATGATGAACTTCCCGGGCATTCTTTCGGGCTCCGAGCACGCGCACGGCGAAGTGGCCGAAACGCTTAAGGCGGGTTATTCCGTCACGGGTCACTATTCGCTTCCCGAAACCGATCGCGGCTTGAACGCTTACATTGCATCCGGCATCTGCTGCTGCCATGAATCGACGCGCGCGGAAGATGCGCTCGAGAAGATGCGTCGCGGCATGTACGCGATGATGCGCGAGGGAAGCGCCTGGCACGATCTTGCCGCACTCGCCCCCGTGGTAGCCGAAGGCAAGGTCGACAGCCGTTTCGCCGTGCTCGTATCTGACGACAACCATCCCAACACGCTTGTTGAGAAGGGTCATCTCGACTACTTGATCAGGCGTGCGATGGAGGAGGGTATCGATGCCGTTACCGCCATCCAGATGTGCACCATCAACTGTGCGACCTGCTTCAAGATGAACGACGATTTGGGCAGCATCGCGCCGGGCAAGTGCGCCGACATCGTGTTCCTCAAGGACCTCGATAGCATAGAGGTTGCCCGCGTGCTGATTGATGGCGAAGTGGTGGCCGAGAACGGACGGGTTCTGTTTGCGCCCGAGCCATTCGAGTACCCTGAGTGGGCGGTGCACTCCGTCCATGTCAAAGACGCCATCACGTCCGCTTCGTTCGCCATCGCCCCGCAGGGGCTTGCTGCCGACGCGGCCGAGGCGAAGGTGCGCGTGATCGGCGTTATGGGCGGCCGCGTCGACGATGAGGAGCGCCACCTGACGGTTCCCGCGCACGACGGCCTCATCGAGAGCGACGTCGAGGCGGACATCCTCAAGACGTTCGTGTTCGAACGCCACCACGAGACGGGCACGTTCGGCTACGGCCTCACCCAGGGGTTCGGCATCAAGCGGGGCGCAATGGCTTCGACCGTCGCGCACGACGCGCACAACCTGCTCGTGGTCGGCACGAACGACGAGGATATGGCGATGGCCGCCAATACCCTGATCGAATCCGACGGCGGCATGGTTGTTGTGGCAGATGGCGAAGTGCTCGGTCACGTGCCGTTGCCGGTTGCGGGCCTCATGAGCGAAAAGCCCGCCGAAGAGGTGAGTGCGCTTGTCGGCCGCCTCGAAGAGGCGTGGGCCGAAATCGGCTGCACCATGCCTTCGCCGTTCATGACGATGGCGCTCATCCCGCTTGCGTGCCTGCCCGATCTGCGCCTGACGAACCGGGGCCTTGTCGACTGCAATACGTTCTCGTTCGTAGATCTGCTGGTAGAGGAGTAGCTCGGCTGCCGTGCGCGGGCGCCCCGGGGCGCCCGCGCAAGCCGAGGAGCCCGATCGAAAGAGCAACTCTGTCCCTATGCGAGACGTCCTTCCTTTGCGAGCAAGACCCTGCGGGGCCTGCTTCAGACGAGTGCGCTTCCGTAAGCGCACGATAAGGCGCGTGCGGGGGCTTCTGCGAAACAACCGCGCTGCATACTGAACGAAGGCGGATCGACATCCCGATCCGCCTTCGCCTTTCTGCAACGCAAAGCCTTCCCCTCACAGATAATTCATAAGAACTTCAATAACGCTAAGACTCTGAACTGGGAATATATCTACAATTATCACCGCTACAGTAGGATTTGTGGAGTCGGCCGATCCACTATGTAATAAAATACCGAATTCGAGTACACTGAGTGACCTTGAATAGGTAATAAGTTTATTAATTATGCAGGTGCCCCTTTGCAAACGGTGGTTGCGGGCATCGTGGAAGCGATAGATAGGGTGGCGGTGGCCGAGACGAGCAAAAAGCCCAACAAGCTCTTGCTGGAGATCTTGTATCTGGTGATCAAAATCGCCGTTGTGGTTCTGCTGTTCGCGCTGGCGTTCACCTTCGCGTTCGGTATAGAGAAGGCGGAGGACAACTCGATGGCTCCGTCTTTCAAGGGGGGCGATCTGGCTCTGTTCTCCCGTTTCGATGATTCCTTCGTTTCAAGCGACGTCGTCGTCATCGACTACGAAGGCGATGCCCAGCTGCGCCGCGTCGTCGCCGTGGCGGGAGATACCGTCGACATCACAAGCGATGGCCTGGTGGTCAACGGCGCCCTCCAGCAGGAGCAGAACGTCCACACGGACACGCTGCTTTACGAAGGGGGAGTGACGCTTCCCCTTACCCTCAAGGAAAACGAGGTGTTCGTCTTGGGCGATAACCGTCTCGAGTCTCTCGATAGTCGCATGTACGGTCCGGTCGATACAAGCATCATTGCCGGTAAAGCCATATTCGTTGGAAGAACGAAAAATCTATGAGGAAAGGTGAAGGCATGGAAACTGCAAGAAAGAAGAACGGGGTAATCGCTATCGCGATGGCGGCCCTGCTGTCGCTCGGGCTGCTGCTCGGCGGCGTATCGAGCGCGTTTGCGGCCGATATCCCGAAAGACGGCGGCAGCTCAAGCGAGACGATCACGGGGGTGTTCGGCTCCGGGGCGACCATAACCAAAAAGCTGATGATCGCTCCTAACGTCGAGGCGCCGGATGCGGGATTCGCGTTCGATGTGGCGCTGAAAAGCGTGTCCGATCATGCCGATAGCGAGGTTTCGACCAACGCTGCGTACGATTCGGTGCGCTCGTGGTCGACCGCTGCGGTCAACTTCGCCGGGATGAAAAACACCACCGGCGATAGCATGATGAAGCAGACGTCCGCCAACATCCCCGCTGCAACTGCGTTTCCGCATGCCGGCGTGTACACCTACCAGGTGACCGAGAAGGCGGTAAGCGCATTGGGAGTGACCAGCTCGGGCGAAAACTACACGATGAACGTATACGTGAAAAACGGCGCATCCACCCTCGAGGTGTATGCAGTGACCGTCATCCTGACATCGGATATCGGCGACGACAACAAGAAGGTCGATCCCGAGCCCGGCGACGACAACGGCTTTATCTTCGTTAACAGCTATACGCCGACGACCACGCTGTCGGTTCAGAAAACCACCGACGGCGATTTCGCGGATAGGACGCTCTCGTTCGGATACACCGTAACGATCACGACCCCCTCGAACACTCCGGCGAATTCCGAGATCCGCTACATCAAAAACGGCGATCCGGCCGACAGCGGTGCGACGGTGGAGCCCATAGGTCCGGGTGCTACCACCAAGACGGTGACGATGGACCTCAAGCACGAAGATGCGATCAACTTCTCCGGCCTTCCCGCCGGCACCGTCTACACCGTGACCGAGGCGCAGAACCCGAACTACCGGCTTACGGCGAGCGTTACCGAGGGCGGTACGGGAGCGAGCAACGTGACGGTTGAAAGCGGCAGCGTAACCGTTGGCGACTCCCGCCCTGTTTCGACCAACCTTGTTGCCACCACCGGCACCGGCGAGAAGCCGAACGTCACCGCCGTGACGGGTACGTACCGTGCGATCGAGATTACCGGACTTGTCACCGAGAACCTGCCGTTCATCCTCATCGGCGCAGCGGCTATCGGAGGCTTGGCGTTCTTCTTGGTCAGCCGCGTCCGTCGTGCGAACGAAGAAGACTAACCGCCAAAAATCCGTCCGAGCGATCGTCGGAAAGCGAAACAGAACGCTATGAGCAGTAAAAACGATACAAGCAGCGCGATCGGCCTTAAGGCCATCCGCACTCTGGACAAGATCGTGGACAACGTCTTGCTGGTCGCGCTCGTCATCGTCTTGCTCTTCAGCGTCTACATCGTATACGACAACAGGCAGACGGTGCAGACCGCGAGTGCGTCGAGCTTCGAGCAGTACCGGCCGAGCGAAGAAGAGTCATTTGCCGGGCTCGTCAGCGAAAACGACGAAGTGTTCGGATGGGTGAGCGTATACGGAACGGGCATCGACTACCCGATCGCCCAAGGCGAGAACAACTACAAGTACGTGAGCACCGACGTGCGCAACAAGCCGTCGCTTGCGGGGAGCATTTTCCTCGACGCGAAGAACGATCGGGCGTTTACCGATTTCAACAGCATCATCTACGGGCACCACATGGCGGAAAGCGCCATGTTCGGCGACATCGACAAGTTCGGTGCAACCGAGTACTTGGAAGAACATGCCTACGGCGAGCTGTACACGGCGGTTACCGACACCTATTACGGCGTCGAATTCTTCGCCTACGTCATGGGCGACGCCTATGATTGGAAACTGTACGATCCGGCAATCGCGGGCGAGGCCGAAGCGCAGGCGTATGTGGACTACCTCGATTCGATTGCGGTCGCATCCCGCGATGTGGATGTGTCGGCGAGCGACAGGATCGTGCTTTTGAGCACGTGCGCGTCGGAGCCGACGAACGGAAGGCACGTGATCGTCGGCAAGCTGACAGACGAGCGGTTCGAAAACACGTTCGGAACCGAGCGGGCGGACCAAAGCGGGCTCGCAAGGATCGATGCGCTAAGCAACGTTTCGCTGGTCGTCGTCTCCCTGATCGTGATAGTGCTTGCCTCGGTACTGGTATACGTGCTCAAAAGAAGGAAGGATGCAATTACGGCTCCATGATGCGGTTCGGCGTCCATAGGCAACACGGCAGGAAGCGCATCGCTGCGCTTGCGGCGTCGTGCGTCGTCGTCGCGGTGGCGCTGCTGGGCTTTCCGCCACACTCGTTTGCCGATGCCGATCGAACGGGAGCGCTCGAGCTGACGGTGTCCCAGGAGGTGAGGGGGCGCGCAGCCGATGCAGACGTAACGGTGCGCTATGAGCTCCGTGCGGACGATCCGGGCTCGCCCATGCCCGACTCGTCGCCGGCATACGGGTTTTCGCTAACGAACGACCAGACGCTGGTTCTTCCTGCGATTCGGTTTCAGTCAACGGGCACTTACACGTATGCGCTTGACGCGATCTCGGCTGCAGGCGGGGCTTCGGGCGTCGAACTCGACGCGAATCGCTATACGATAGCGGTTCACGTCGTCGATCACGGGATCATCGGCGTCGAGATGCAGCCGATCTTCAAAGACGCCGACGGGTACAAGACCGCATCCCTTCGTTTCGCGCACACTGCACCGGCGGCACCGGTCGACCCGGCTGATCCGATCGGTCCGGAAGGCTCGGCGAGCCCGGGCGACCCGATCGGCTCAATCGGAATCGGATCGTTCGCGCCGAAAACGGGAGACCAGATCGTCGCCGCTTCGTTGCTGTTGCTTTTATTGCTGGCGGCGGCAGCGGTGGCGGCATCGGAAGTCCATCGCAGGAGAAAGCGAGGTGAGGGCCATGGCGACAGCGTGCAACATTAGGAAAGCGGCAGTGCGGTTTTTGGCGGTCGTGCTCTCCGCGTGCCTTCTGACGCTGAGCGTTCCCTTCACGGGTGTGGCGGAGAATTCGGCGGCTTCGCCGATGGCGATCGGCTCTTTTGCGGCTCAAACGGCAAGCGGCCAAGGAGAAGCCGGCGAACCGTTGGATCCCGAGGGCGAAACGGCGGCTCCCGTTGGTGATGAGTCGGAAGGCGCCGACCCCGAAATCGACCCTGAGATGTCTGAGGTGCCTGAGGTGCCCGAGACGCCTGAGACGCCTGAAGAACCCGAGGCGGTTCCCCAGGGCGATATCATACCGCTTGCCGCCGTATCGGTGGGAACCTACCAAGAACTGGTGAACGCCATCTACTCCGCCACCACCGTAGACATTACCGTGACCAAAAACATCGTACTCGAAAACACCTTGTGGATTTCGGGGCGGACCGTCAGCATCACCAGCGCGCCCGGCGTTACCCTGTCCTTGAGCAACGCAAGTCCCTTCAACGCCACGCCCTCCGATTCAAGCGTTGGCCGCCACTTCGGCGTCAACGAAGCGGGAAGCCTGACCATTGCCAATCTCGTCTTAGACGGCACGGGGGCAAAGGGCAACGCGGGGGGCATTTACACCGCTGACGGCGCAACGCTCAGCTTGACGAACGTCACGGTTAAAAATTGCGCCAGCAATGCCGAAGGCGGGTCCATCCGTGCGGACGGATCAACCGTTACCTTGACTAATTCGACGATCACCAACAGTGCCAGCAAGGCTTCGGCTGGCGGAGGCATCTGGGCGCAGAACACCGCGCTGAACCTGATCGGTGCCACCATCAGCTACGCTACGGCCGCGCAGAACGGCGGAGGCATCTGGGCTTTCGGCGGCACGACGCGTTTGGGCGGCTCTCTTGCCAGCACTGTAGCCAACTGCACCTCCGGTGGAAACGGCGGCGGCATTGGGGTGCAGAACGGCAAGGTCACGTTAGACAGCTCTCCGGGAAGCTCCGTCCTCGATACCAGCGCGGCAAACTACGGCGGGGGATATTCGCCGACTGGAGCGGCAGTACCGTTGTCGTGGCTTCCGGCTCTCGAATCGACGGCGGCAAGGCGCCTCATGGCGGGGGCATCTTTGCGGGCGATGCGAAAATCGAACTCTCAGGCTCGATTTCCAACAGCCATTCCGGATACGGCGGATGGGGCGGAAACGGCGGGGGCATCTACCTCGGCGGCTTTGCCGGCTTGAAGATGTCGGGTGGAGCCTCTATCGCCGGTTGCTCTGCCGGCATCAACGGCAACTCCGATAACGGCGATGCGGGCATGGGCGGTGCGATCTACCTGCAGCCGACGGCGAGTGCCAGCATCGCGAACGCGACGCTTTCGAACAACGCCGCCACGTACTACGGCGGAGCTGTCTTCACTACCAACTACAGTGGTCTTTCAACGGATGCAACGGTATCGTTCTCGGGCAACACGGCGCGCTTCTACCGCGTTCCCGCCGACGCCGTCATCGATGATCGGGGCGTCTACCCCTGCACGATTGCGGGGGCGATATCGGTTTCCGGCGGCGATTTCGATGGCAGGATGTCGCCGCTCAACAACTACGACATCAGCTACTTCAGCTACAAGGTGACCTACAAGCCGAACGGCGCAACGAACACGTCCGACGCCTACTCGGTCCATACCGAAATACCCTTTTCGTATCTGAACGAGTCTGGTGCGAAGGTATACACGATGCTCGACAACCCGAACCCGAAGTTCACCTTCGAGAAAGAAGGCTCGAAGTTCGCGCTCTGGGCGAACGCCGAAGTGTATGCGCCGGTGGCGGGGGCGGGATGGTTCACGGCGCTTGAGCCCGGCGACGGCATCGAGCTGTACAGTTGGGATTTCAAGTCCGATACCTACCCCGAGCGGGTGTACAGCGCCTTGTGGCAGAAGGAGATCGTCGTTACCAGCCAGGTGGCCGGCGACTTCGTCGACAAGACGAAGAAGTATACCGTCACGGTGTCGTCGCACGAAGTGTGGACGGCCGAGGGGCAACCGCCTGCGCTTATCAGCTCGCAAACCTACACGCTCGACGGCGGGCAGTCATCGGGCGTGTTCACGTTTTACGACGATTCGACGGTTACGATAGAGGAGGACGTGTCCTCGCTTTCAAGCAACTACACCATCTCCCACCGGCTTGACAGCAGGCCGGCAGAGGAGGGCTCAATCTGGAGCGGGAAGATCGCGGGGGTTCCTGCTGACGGTTCCTTCCCGATACGGCATGCGTTCACGTTTGCAAACGAGTATCGAAACCCTCCGGTAACCGGTGTCGAAGACGAGTTTCCGGCTCTGGCGTTCGCGCTCGGCGCCGGCGTGCTGATCGCCCTCGTGGCAGGCGCGTCCTATCTGAGAAAGCGGTTTCGAGACTGAGCGGCACGCTGTGTTCGAAAACACGCTGCGCCGCTCTTGCAAAAGGGTTCTCTGCCGGGCTCGCAATGGTATACTCTCCCTGAACGAAGAGGAAGGCATGGCCATGGCTGTAGAGGTACCGAGTCCCGCCGTATCGATCGTAGGGCGGCACAATTCCGGAAAGACCACGCTCATCGAGCGGGTTATCGCCGAGCTCGTCGCGCGCGGGCATGACGTGGGCAGCGTGAAGCACCACAGCCACGTCGGCTTCGACATCGATTATCCGGGCAAGGATTCCTATCGCCATCGAGCTGCCGGTGCTTCCGAGACGGTCATCGCGGCTCCCGGCCAAATGGCGCGCATCAAGACCGTCGAAGGCGAGGTGGAGTGCGACGAGATCCTGCGCACCATGCCCGGTCACGATATCGTCATTGTCGAGGGGTACCGCAAAAGCGGCCTTCCCACCATCGAGATCATGCGCTCGGGCAACGATGCCGATGCGCGCGTAGCCCAGGTGTTCGCCGAGGGCGCACGTCTCGGCTGGCCGCTCGGCACCGATTTCACGCAGATGACGCGCGGTATGGTGCCGGTCGACGAGCACGACGGCGACGAGATTCCCATGCACGGCGAGGGCGACAACCCCGTTACGGAGCATTTTCCGACCCAGGCGCCGGACTACGATGACATATCCAACAAGCTGCCGATGGCCGGTACGGAGGCCATCGTAACCGATATCCCCGATGCCGCGGAGGCTGCGAAAATCTATGGCATTCCCGCCTTCGCCCTCGACGATGTTGCGGGTTTGGCCGAATTCATCGAGATGACCTATGTTCGGCCCCGACTGACCGTTGTCATCCAGGCTGGTGGCGAAAGCCGCCGCATGGGCCGCAGCAAGGCGACGGTCCCGTTTTTGGGTCGTCCGCTGATCTGCCGTTTGGTCGAGCGGCTGGGACCCGTAGCCGACGATCTGATCATCACTACGAACGAGCCCGACAATCTGGTGTTTCTCCATAGCGAGTTTCCCGATCTGCGCATTCAGCTCGTATGCGATGCAGCCGACTATCGCGGTGCGCTGCCCGGCCTCTACACGGCTTTGCAGGCAGCGCGCAACCCCTATGTTGCCATCGTGGCTTGCGATATGGTGTTCGCTTCTGCCGCGCTTGTCGTTGCCGAAGCGCTGGAGATGAAGCGCACCGGAGCCGACGTGGTGGTTCCTGCGAACAAGCACGGCTACGAGCCGTTCCATGCCATGTACAACCGCATGGGATGTTTGCCCGCCGTGCGCAAAGCCCTCTCGCGCGGCGACCGTCGTGCTCAATCTTTCTTCGACGACGTGAACGTGCAGGAGCTTCCGCAGTCGAAGGTTTTGGAAGTCGAGCCTATGGGAGGCTGCTTCGTGAACGTCAACACGCCCGAAGAGCTTGCCGCCGTTGAGGCGACGCTCTCGGAAAAGGAATAGAGTCTGCATGCCCAATCTGAACGATATCGTAGAAATAGCCGAATCGCTTGAAAGCAAGGCGGTGTTCGCGGCTGAAGAGCGGTGCGTTGTGGTGCGCAACCGCAACGCGAAGTGCCGCAAGTGCGTCGAGGCATGCCAGGCGGGGGCGCTCGAAGTCGGCAATAACCGCCTGACCTACCATGCGCGCGCCTGCGTTTCATGCGGAGCCTGCACGGTGGTCTGTCCGACCGAAGCGCTCATTCCGATGAGGCCGCTTGACGAGGACCTGGCTACGGCGATCACGCAAGCCTGCGTGCTTGCCGATGGCATGGCGGTGTTTTCGTGTGCTCGCGCCGCGTCCAAGCGCAAGGCCGATCCCGATCGGTTTGCCGAGGTGCCCTGTTTGGCGCGCATGGAGGAGAGCGTGCTCATGAAGCTTGCCTCGTGCGGGGTTTCGCGCCTCGTGCTTGTGGATGGCACTTGCAAAACCTGCAAATACCGCGCATGCAATCCCGGCATCGACGCGACGGTCGCTTCTGTCAACGGGCTGCTCGAGGCCGAGGGCATCGAGCTTCGCGTGGAGCGCATGTCGGAATACCCCGAAGAGCTTCTCGTCGAGGAGACGACGGGGTTGTTCGGCGTATCGCGGAGGGGGTTTTTCACGCAGGCGAAGGATGTGGCGAAGGATGCGGCCGAAAAAGCCGCGGTCACGGCGCTCAAGAAAGAGCTCGAGAAGAAGGCGCCCTCGCTGCGCGATCGGCTCAAGATGTCAGATAAGGGATCGCTTCCGCAGTTCAACGCCGTGCGGCGCATGCGCGTGCTCGATTCGATGGATTCTATCGGTATGCCGATCGTTCCCGAGATCGAAACGCGGCTCTGGGGCAATGTCGAGATAGACGACAAAAAATGCTCGTCGTGCTTCATGTGCACGACGTTCTGCCCGACCGGAGCGCTCAAGAAGAGCGAGTTCGAGGCCGAGGATGGAAAAACGCGCTACCTCGAGTTCTCGGCGGCTGATTGCGTGCAGTGCCGCATGTGCGAGGATATCTGTCTCAAATCGTGCATTACGGTTTCCGACGTGGTTTCGACCGAGGAGCTGTTCGACTTCGAGCCGCGCATGATCGAACTGCCTGAACCGCCGAAGAAGGCGGGTATCATCTCGAACCTCAAGCGGCGCTAGGACGGGGCGGTGTCGGTTGTTGCCCTTGCGCTGGAATCAAGGTGGAATTGCCGATTGCGACGGTTCCGCACGCGTGTTGATCGGTCGGCTTGCGTCGCATGTGCGGACAAAAGCCTAAAGAAGGAGGATCGATGGAAGCCAAGCAGGGCCTTGACGGCTCCATGCTGCAATTGCAGGTAAAGGATTCGGAGCGGAAGGGTTTTTTCTCGATCGCGCCCGTGCCCATCGGCAACATGTTCAGCGCTTCGGCTTTGCTTGTGGGGGCGACGCTCGGGGCGGGGCTTTCCCTTGCCGATAGCCTGCTCGCCATCGTATTCGGCTTCGGTTTCGTGATGTGCTACATGTGTCTGGTGGTCGTGGAGGCTGCCGATACGGGGCTTCCTACGGCGGCATTTGCGGGCGCCGCACTCGGCAAGGCGGGCGCGCGCTACCTCGTTGCGATCATCGTGGGCGTCGCGTGCCTTGGCTGGTTCGGCATCCAGGCGGCCGTGTGCGGCGCTTCCTTCTCGCTTATGATGAACGATCTGGCAGGTATCGACGTGCCCGTCTGGGTTTCGACGGTTTTCTGGGGCGCCGTCATGGTGGTGACGGCGGTTTACGGATTCAACGGCCTGCGCTACCTCGGCTACGTTGCCGCCCCGCTGCTTGCGATCATCTGCCTGTACGGCACGGTTGCTTCGGTGTCTTCGGGGCAGGGGATCGGGTATCTGCTTTCGTACGTTCCTGCGCCCGATGCCGCCATCGGCCTTGTTGCGGGTGTGAATTTCGCCATCGGGCTCATCGCCATGCTGGGCACGACGGCGGGCGATTTCATCAGGTATGCGCGAGATCGCAAAACCGCCGTGCTCACGTGCCTTGCAGGGCTTCTTCCTGCGGGCATCGTGGTTCTCATGATGGGCGCGGTCATGTCGATTTCCACGGGGGAGGCGAACATCGCCGTCATCATGGCGTCGTTCGGGCTGCCCGCCGTAGGGCTTGTCGCGCTCGTGCTTTCCACCTGGACGGTCAACGCGAGTAACGTGTATTCGGCGGGGCTCGGTTTTTCGGTCATGCTCGGCCGCGAAACCGATAACCGCAAATCAACCACGGCGGTTGCGGGGCTTATCGGCATCGCGTTCGCAGCCGCGGGCATCCTCGATCACCTCACGGTTTTTCTCAACGTTCTTTCGGCTTGCGCGCCCGCCCTTGCGGGTGCGATGATCGCCGATTACTGGATCGTCAATCGCGGCGACAAGAGCCGCTTTTGCATTCGGCCGGGCTTTCGGGCTTGCGGCATCGCAGCTTTTGCGGCCGGTACGCTGGCGGCGCTCGTTACAGGCGGCACGTTCGGCATGATTCCCGCGCTTGCGTTTCTCGACGTGCCGTTTTTCATCGGACCCGTGAACGGGATACTCGTGTCGATTGCCATGTTCGTAGTCGTTCGGCGTCTGGTAGAGGTAAGATAGAGCCCGATTGCCGCAAGACGGTTCGGTTGCGCGGAAAACCGGTGCAAGAAGCCGAGTTGCTCGGGGCTTCGCGAATGGCGTTTGGGCGGTTCGCACGCAGAAGGTGGACGGTTCCCGATTGTTCGGGACGTTATTCCTGAAAGGATTGCATATGAGAGAGCTGGGCATACAGGAAATCGAAGACATCGCCCTCGGTGCGGCGCTGCTCGGTGCGGGCGGGGGAGGCGATCCCTATATCGGGAAGCTCACCGCGATCGGGGCGGTGAAGGAATGCGGGCCGGTGAAAATGATCGGCATCGACGAGGTTCCCGACGGCGCCTTCATCATGCCGGCGGCTTCCATGGGCGCTCCGTCCATCCTTGCGGAGAAGGGCGTGGGCGCAAACGAATTCGCGCAGCTTTTCGATATGATCTCGCGGTTCTACGGCAAGGAAATCTACGCGACGATGCCGATAGAAGCTGGCGGCGTGAATTCCATGTTGCCGATTGCGGCCGCGGCGCGCCTCGGCATTCCGATGGTCGACGTCGACGGCATGGGGCGTGCGTTTCCCGAGCTGCAGATGGTCACCTTTACCATCGGCGGTGCGTCGGCGACGCCGATGGCGTGGATCGACGAGAAGGGCAATTCGGGCATTCTGTCCACCATTACGAACAAGTGGACCGAAAACATCGCACGCTCGGTGACCACCGAGTGCGGCGGTACGATCACGATCTCGCTGTTCTGCATGGATGCCGAAACGCTGCGCAAGTACGGCGTGCATGGAATCGTAACGCGCTCCGAAGAGATCGGCCGCGCCATCAGGCTTGCGAAAGACAACGCGGGCGACAAGACCCCCGAAGAGTACTTCCTCGATTTCGTTGGCGGACATCGCCTGTTCAAGGGGAAGATATCCGACGTGCTGCGCGAGGTGCGCGGTTCGTTCAATTTCGGCAAGGTCGTGCTCGACGGCATCGGGGAATACAAGGGCGGCGAAGCGCACGTCGAATTCCAGAACGAGAATCTGTGCGCGGTGGTCGATGGCGAGATACTTGCCACGACGCCCGATCTCATTTGCCTGGTAGATACCGAAACGTTCAGACCCGTGCCGACAGACGCGCTCAAATACGGCAAGCGCGTGCTGGTCGTCGGCCTCGAATGCTTCCATCTGTGGAGAACCCAAGAGGGGCTTGATCTGGTGGGTCCGCGCTACTTCGGCATCGACACCGATTACATTCCGATCGAAGAACGCTGCAAGGGCGGCAGATTCGCCGTCGATGCAGCTGTTTCGGGGAAGGAGGCCGGCAATGTATAAACTCGGCATCGATGTCGGCGGCACGAATACCGACGCTGTCCTGATCGACGAAGACCTCTCCATCGTCGCGGCCGTGAAGCATCCCACCTCCGTCGACATCACGCAGGGCATCATGGGCGCCATGGACGCCGTGCTCGAAGCGAGCGGTATCGACCGTTCTCAGATCAGCCAGGCCATGCTCGGCACGACGCAATGCACGAACGCGATCGTCGAGCGGAAGGGCTTGGCCCCTATCGCGGTGCTGCGCATCGGCGCCCCGGCTACGGTGGGCATTCCCCCGATGGTCGATTGGGCCGATGACATTCGCGCGGTCAGCGTTGCCGAGACCATCATCGAGGGCGGCTTCGAATACGATGGCAAGCGCTTGGCCGAATTCGACGAGGCGGCATGCCGTGCGTTTTTCGAGGGCGTCAAGGGCAGGGTGGAAGCCGTGGCTATTTCGTGCGTGTTCTCGACCGTGCGCAACGATGACGAGCTTTCGGCCGCACGCATTGCAACCGAGGTTCTGGGCGATGGCGTGCATGTTTCTATTTCAAGCGAAATCGGCTCGATGGGCCTGATCGAGCGCGAGAATGCGACTATTCTGAACGCAGCGCTCTACGATGTTGCCAGACGGTTCACCGAGGGTTTTGCGGAAAGCCTTGCCGACAAGGGCGTGACCAACGCCGATGTGTATCTTTCGCAAAACGACGGTACGCTTATGACCATGGAGTACGCGCGTCGCTATCCCATATTCACCATCGCCTGCGGACCGACGAACTCCATTCGGGGAGCAAGCTATCTTTCTCATATGGATGACGCTATCATCATCGACGTGGGCGGGACGACCACCGATCTTGGCGTGCTTGCACATGGGTTTCCGCGCGAGAGCGGCGTAGCGGTGACGATCGGTGGCGTGCGCACGAATTTCCGTATGCCCGATGTCGTGTCGATCGGCCTTGGCGGCGGTTCGATCGTACGCGAGCGCGAAGACGGCACCGTGACGGTCGGACCCGATTCGGTGGGCTATGCCATCACGGAGCGCGCTCTTGTGTTCGGGGGCGATACGATGTGTGCAACCGATATTGCCGTGCGGCTCGGCATGGCCGAAGTGGGGGACGCCTCGCTTGTCGCGGGCATTTCCGACGAGCTTGCTGAAAAGGCGATGGCTGCGATACGCGAGCTGGTGGAAGAGGGCATCGACGTCATGAAGGTTTCGAACGACGATATCGACGTCGTTCTGGTCGGCGGCGGCTCGATCATCCTGCCGACCGATCTGACGGGTACGTCGAAGGTCGTCAAGCCCGAGCACTCGGGATGCGCGAACGCCATCGGCTCCGCGATTTCGAAGGTGAGCGGAACTTACGAGGCGCTCGTCGACTACGACGAGGTGCCGCGTGAGGAGGCGCTTGCAGCCGCGCGCGCCGCGGCAATCGAGGAGGCCGTTGCTGCGGGGGCCGTTCGCGGAACCGTCGAGATCATCGACATCGAGGATGTTCCGCTTGCGTACTATCCCGGCCACACGAACCGCGTGAAGGCGAAAGCCGCGGGCGATTTGGGCAAGTAGCCGTGTAACGGGCTTCGCTGTGCGTTTGCTTGCACCGATGCAAACGCACAGCGCAAGCGACCGAGCAAGGCGCAGGCAGGGGCGGAGCGACCCAGGCATCGTTGCATGCCCGGGTCGCTTTTTCTTGCTTGGGTACGTTAAGCTTCCATTGCGGCGTTGTAGCCGGCTATGCGTCCGAATACTACGGTGTCGGCAACGGCGTTTCCGCCCAAGCGGTTGCCGCCGTGGATTCCGCCTGTGACTTCGCCTGCTCCGTATAGGCCTTCGATCGGATTTCCCTTGCTGTCGATGACGTGGCATTCGGTATCGATCTGTATGCCGCCCATGGTGTGGTGGGCGGAAGGCGCACGGTTGAGCGCATACCAGGGGCCCTTTTCGAGCTTGGTGCTCAAAAGTTTCCTTCCGAACTCGTCCTCGCCGGATTCTACGGCTGCGTTATAGGCATCGACGGTTTTCTGAAGGGTGTCTGCCGGCATATCGATCATCTTCGCCAGCTCGTCGAGCGTGTCGGCGACGAACGCGTCGCCTGTGGAAACGCATTTAGCCAAGGGGACGCCTCCGTTCATGATCATCTCGTCGGGATCGGGGTAGGTGTCTCCGCTCTGCACGATGTACATCATCTTGTTCGTTTGCTCGAAGATAGCGAGGCAGAGCTCGTCGCGACGGGCATCCTCGTTGATGAAGCGTTCGCCCTCCTGGTTTACGAAGATGCTTGTACCCACCGAGTACTTAAGCGCCCAGTCTGCATCGCCGTTGCGCATGCAGGCGGAATGCAGCAATTGGATCTGGTCCATATCGACGAGGTTGGCACCGGCGTCTCGCGCCATGAAGATGCCGTCGCCCGTTACCCCGGGCATATTGGTCGACTTGAGCGAAGAGCCGAGATCGGGCCATTTCTCGCCTTCGCAATACTCCTGTCGCAGCTCGACGTTGGCGGCGAATCCGCCCGTGGCGAGGATGACGGCTTTTCCCGCATTGAAGGTGTACTCGTTGCCATCGCGGTCCGACGCGGTTACTCCAACTACCTTCGATCTATCCATGATCAGGCTTTTTGCTTCGGCACGATGTGCGATTTCGACAAGATCGCCAAGGGCGTCTATCTGCTTTTCGTAGGCATTGAAATAGCTCGAACCAAGCACTCCCGTTGGGCGGTGGGTGCGCTGCCAGAGCGCGCCGCCGGCTTGGTCGACCTCGGGTTTGTACTCGACTCCCATACTTTCCAGCTCGTGGATGGAGTCGAGTGCGTTGCCCGTGAGAGTTCTGATCAGGGAGATGTTTCCGATTTTGTCGCCTCCGTTGTAGGTCTGCAGCGCGTGCCATTCGGGCGTATCGAACAGGCTGGTGCTTCCCGAGGCGAGATATTCGTCGTACTGAGCTTTGACATCTGCCTGCAGCTGGGCGTGGACCTCGTTTGCGGGATCTTCGTCAAGGGCGGCTGCAACGGTTTCTCTGAGCGTGTCGGTCATCTCGATGCTTCCTTGAGCCTCGGGGTCGGCGGAGTTGAAGATGCCGCCGCTGACTCGCGTGTTTCCGCCAAGGTAATCGGCTTTTTCGAGGATGATGACCGATGCGCCTTGCTTCGCTGCGCTGATTGCCGCCATCGTGCCTGCTCCGCCGCCGCCCACGACGATGACATCCGCCGTCTTCTCGATGCTCTGGGGTTCAGGCTTGTCTTTCTTCGATGATTTGAGCGCCGACGCGTTGCCACCCGCCTGTTCGACGCAATCTTGAACGGCGTTGATGATCGCCATGCTCGATAGGGTGGCGCCGCTGACCGTGTCGACCGCAAGGCTCTGCTCGTCGATGATGGCTTGCGGAACTTTGGTCAAAGCCAAATCCGACACTCCGACGGTTTCGTAGTGTTCTCCGATGGCGATGTCGGTGATGGCGTCTTCCGAGAAGGTTACGGAGACTTCGACGGCGCTGTTTTTGCCGTCAAAGCTTGCGGTGTAGGTTCCCGCGGTATAGGACTGGGTTGCCGTTTGCGAGTCGCCGCCGCTCGGCGCGCAGCCCGACAGGCCCATTGTCAATGCGCTTGCGGCGAAGATGCTTGCTCCGCCGATAAACGTGCGGCGTGTCATTCCCCGTACAAGGTTCTTCTCGGTCATGGTTTCTCCGATCTCGTTGGTTCTGTGTGTTTCCGCGTCTCGGGTTGCGCGGCGTCATGCCGGCAGCCGCCTCCTTGCGAGACGACGACAACCTTACGAAATGCGATCGGGGCGCAAGCGCTTAATGGCGCTTAAAATGATTTCGATTGGTTGTTTAAACGGCTTAAAATGGATAAGATGCTAAACTTCAGGTGCGATCGCACCGGTGCGCATCGCACCTGCGGGAGGATGGTCGAAATAAACATGCCGAGGGGAATGCTGGCTTCTTTCGCCAAAGAGGGCGCCGTTGTTTTGTATGCGGGCATCGGCGTCGGCATCTACCGATGCGTCCATGAGTGGCCCGTTTGGCTGAGCGGGTTTTTCGGCGTTGCGGCAATGCCCGAGCCGTTTGTCTCGGGGGATTTCTACCTCATCGTCGATTGCGGAAAGATAATCGGCGTGCTTTTGTACATGGCGCTTTGCTATGCGCTCGATCGCAGCAGGACGAAAAGCACCCTGCGTTTGCTGCCAAGTGTCGTTTTGGCAGTCTGCGGAGCGATTCCTTTGCTGTCGCTGCTGGGCATTCCGATCGGGGAGCAGATTGTCGTTGCCAGCTTCGTTGGGCTCGGTATCGGGTCGGGTATGCTGTTTTGCCAATGGGTTGACGTCTGCGGGCTGCTTGCTCCCATAAGGGTGGTGCAGGTGCTTGCCGTCTCGTATATCGCGCGTGCTTTGCTTTTGCCGGCGATAACCGGAATGGGCCCGATTGCGGGTAGCGTGCTCGCTCTGGTTTTGGCGGGTTCGTCTTTCGCGCAGGTGCGTTTCTGCGTTGGGAAGTCTGCTGCAACGGGGTTGGCGGAGTGCAAGGTGCCGAGCGCGCGTGACCTTGCCGGCTTCAGGGGGCTGTTTCTCTGGGTGCCGGTGTTCGCTTTTGCATACGGCATGGGCGTGAGCTCGACTCATCTTGCCCACGCTGCCATCGAAACGGGGTTGGGTAAAATCGTTCCCGCTTTGCTCGTTCTCGCGCTCTCGGTTAAGCTGGGGGATCGTTTCGACAGGGGGGTTCTGTATGCGATTGCCCTCCCTCTCATGACGGCGGGTTTGATCAGCATCGAGTTTCTCGGCGCTGCTCCGTCGGTTTCCCAGATGCTGCTCAGCGCTGCGATGGCAAGCTTTCGGCTGCTTGCGTTTTCCGAGGTATGCTCTTTTGCGTACAGCAAGAAAACGTCTGCAATGTTCATCGGGGGTTGCGTTCGGATCCTTTCCCTTACGGTGAACGATACGGCCGTATGCCTGACGAGATTGAATCCGTCGTTTTGGAATTACGAGATCGTCACCCTTGTTGTCATCATGGCGGCCATATTCGTTGGGACGCTGGTGTATCTGCCGCGGATAAGCAATCGGCGGGAGCATCATCCGCTTGGCTTTTCCGGCGAGGAGGCGAAGCGGAGGAATCTCGAGGAAGCCGCTGCCTCTGCGGGGCTCTCGCAGCGGGAGACTACGGTTTTCCAGCTTATGGTCGAGGGGAAGACGACTAAGGACATCGGGGAAGAGCTGTTCATATCCAAAGGCGCGGTTCGCGCCCATACGAGCCGTATATACGATAAGTTCGGCGTCCATTCTCGCGAGGATTTCGACGCGCTGTTCCGGGGATCCCGCTAAAGCGTTCGCCGAAATCGGCACCTGCTAGGCACGCCGCCGTTCGTCGGCCGACGCCCAACGCCTGATCAAACGATCGGGTTATAGCTTGGGTTATGCATTTAACCCAAGAATTCCCTCATGCCCGATGCGCCTTTTCGGGGCAGCGGCGATCATCTTTGCTGCCGTCGAGCCGATGCCCGCCGACCTTGCGGGGCGATGAGCGCTATCGGAGCTTGCCGGCGTAGTGTACCTATACGTGAGGAAGGGAAGCAGCATGGAAGTAACTCGTCGCGATCTATTCAAACTGGGGAGCATTGCCGCAGTTGGGGCAATCGGAGGCAGCGCGCTTGCGGGATGCGCGCCGCAGGCAACCTCTGCGGAGGCCTCGAACCAGTCTTCCGCCAACGACCAGACCCCTGAATTTCTGAGGCAACCCGATCCCATCACCGAGTTCTCCGAAACGAAAGAGTTCGATGTTGTGGTCATCGGTGCAGGAGAGTCGGGCTTGGCCGCCGTTCATACCGCGCTTGAGGCGGGGGCGAAGGTCGCTTGCGTGCAGAACATCGGCACCGCTCAAACCACTGGAAACATGGGCGCGTCGGTCGATACGACGAAAACGGACGAAGCGGGAGTCGAGGCGTGCGTTGCGTACTTGCTTGAGAAAAACGCTTATCGCAGCAATCGCAAGCTGCTCGAGGCATGGGCGAAAAACTCCTACGAAGCGATCACGTGGTGGGCCGACACGGCGGCTCGGGGAGGAGCGGAATCCAAGCCGTTCGATTCGTCGAAGGAATACAACGGATACACCTTCTACCTGCATGCGAACACTTACAACCATCTCGAGGGGGCTCATAACGACGCCGCGCTTGCCATCGCCGAGAAGCTCGCTTCGGATGGCGCCGAATTCTTCTACAACTCGCCTGCGGTGCAGTTCTACAAGGAAGGCGACCGCGTTGCGGGTGCCGTTTGCGAAACCGAAGGAGGATACACGCTGTTCAAGGCTTCGAAGGGCGTTATCCTTGCGTCGGGCGACTGCTCGGGCAACGAGGAGATGCGCAACTACTACTGCCCCGATTTGCGCGGATTCAAAACGATGTCGACATTCCGCGACGGCATGGGCATGTGCGCAGGCATGTGGGCGGGTGCCCAGATGACGCCTATCAACCATAGCAAGATGGTGCACGGCGGCGGTGCGCTCACGCGCTTGCAGGTGCCGTTCCTCAACCTCGATATCCATGGCGAGCGGTTCATGAACGAGGTTTTGAGCTTCGCCTATCTCAATAACCTTATGCGCGACTACCTCGCGGAATACGACTATCAGAATTCGATGGCCGCAAAGTTTTTCACCGTCATGCCTGCCAATTGGTTCGAAACCGCGCAGAAGTGGGCTGAGGAAGATCCGTCCGAAGTGCAGCTCGGCGTGGGCAATATGACAGTGCCCGACGAGAGCAAGTTCGTTTCCGGAAACACGCTTGAAGAGCTTGCCGCCAACATCAATGCGTACATGGAAAAGGAAGAGTGGGGTATCGATCCCATCGATGAGGCGACTATCGTTGCATCGATCGAGCATTACAACGAGGTTTGCGCTTTGGGAGCCGATACCGAGTTCGGCAAGCGTGCGAAGTACCTCGTGCCCATCGAGGAAGGCCCGTTCTATGCGGTTCCCCGTGGTGCAAACAGCGTCCCGGCCGTTCTTGGAGGCCTTATCGTCGATGAGAACCAGCAATGCCTCGATGCCGAACGCCAGCCTATCGAGGGCTTGTTCGCGGTCGGCAATGCTTCCGGGCAGTTCTACGGAGGCGTCGATTATCCGATGGATGTCGAAGGGCTTTCGGTCGGACGCGCGATCACGTCGGGTTACGTGACCGGTCGTCACGTGGCGAGCCTGTAGGCTCCAGCGGATCGGCGCGCCGTCCTTTTCGTTCGAGCATCGCCTAACGGCTTCGCAGCAACGGTTGTTATCGATCGAGGCTGCGGAGCCGCTATAATGTGCGCATGGCTTTGCTTTCGAAACACGGGGACTCCCATCGCGTCGATCATCTCGAGCAGATGATCCCCTACTTGTTCGCGCTCGGTTGCGCGCGCGTCTGGATGACGCTGACGTTTGCCGCTCCTTTGTACTCGGCGCCCGTGCCTTTCGATCCCCATACCGTTTTCGACTACGGCTATGCAATTGTTGGGATATCTGTCGGCCTGCTTGCTCGGCGCATAGCGCCTTTGCAGGAACAGCGCTGGACCAAACCCCTTACGCTTGCTGCGATGCTGGTATCGTCAGCGTGCGTTTTGGCGGCACCGAGCCTTCCCTTGCAGGCCTCTGCGCTCTCCGTCGTTGCTGCCGTTTCGGGTTCTTTGGGGTTCTGCCTCATTTTGCTTATGGTGACAGAGGCCCTCGTTCCGCTCAGCTTGATTCGCATCGCCTTGTATACGGCAGCCTCTCGATTTATAGCCGTTCCTCTCGTGTACCTATGCGAAGGTCTTGATGAAGCGAGGCTCGGCATCGTGGTTGTCGCACTGCCGATCATCGCACTCGGGTGCGCGTCGTTCGCCTATAAAAGTACGCCCGAAGCCGATCGCCCAAAGGGCGCATATCCGAAATTCGCGTTTCCCTGGAAGCCGGTAGCCCTCTTCGCCATCTATTCTTTTGTCTACGGTTTGCGGGAGCATCAGCTGGCGGCGGGCGCAGGCATGCATTCGTCTCTTTCGACGGCTATTATCATGGGGGCGTTTTTCGTGGTGGTCTATCTGTTCTCGGGTCGTTTCAGCGTGAGCGCGCTCTATCGATCTCCGATGCTGCTCATGGTATGCGGTTTGCTGCTGATTCCGGCAGAAGGCCTGCTGGGCACAGCCGCTTCGAGCTATCTCATCTCGATGAGCTATACGCTCATGTCGTTGCTGATAGCTTTGCTGCTTTACGATCTCTCGAAACGGCTCGGCATTGCTATCATTGCGCTTTCGGGCTTTACAAAGGCGGTGACGCTGTTCAGCGTTTGGGGCAACGATTGCGCAAGCCTGCTTGCCGCGACGCCGTTGTCGGATCAGACGCAGGATATAGTGATCATGGTTGTTGTTGTGATGCTTGTGCTTGCTGGGACGCTCATCTTGCTTTCCGAAAAAGAGCTCGCATCCAAGTGGGGCATTCGCATGCTCGAGACAGGCGATCTTTCGGAGGAAAGCCTGCGCAGCGAGCGCATATCGGAGCGGTGCAGCGAAGTTACCAAGCAGTATCGGTTGAGCCCGCGCGAGGATGAGATCGTGCGACTGCTTGCCCAGGGGAAAACCAATGCCGCAATCGAGCGGGAGCTCTTCATTGCAAGCGGAACGCTCAAGGCGCATATCCAGCACATATACGTGAAGCTGGGAATACACAGCCGCAAAGAGCTTGCCGAGCTCGTTGATGCGGGGGCGCGTTAAGCCGCGCCTGGGTTCACCTTGCTCCTGCCGCAGCATTCGCGGCTCTGGGCTCGCGAAGTGCGATCGGAATAGGTAATCTCTTATAATGCACACTTTTCCGCGAAATGTTGCGTTTTGACGCTATGGAAGCGCTTTGCCGCTTGCGCGAATGATTGGGAAGAGGTGTTTTCCCAGTTGGGCAGACACTCGCTTCCACCGAAAGAACGACTCCGTCGAACAAGCGCAACATTTCGCGGAAAAGTGTGCAGCGAGATGCAGCCGATGCGCCTCACGCCGCGGAACCGATGCGTCGCACGCCCGCCGACTACCGCCGCACGCCGCGGAACCGATGCGCCGCACGCCCGCCGACTACCGACGCACGCCGCGGAACCGATGCGTTGACTTCTCATCATTTGCGCTTGCCTGTGCTATACTTCAACTACTTTAGCACAGTAAAGAAGTAGAGTGCTAAAGTGCTTGCATGAGCGATTTCCAAAAAATTCGAACGGGCAAGCGCAAGAAAAGGAAAGGGTGCAGCATCTGTGCGGGGCCGAACGAATCGGCCTAAGCCGAAAGCGGGTCGCCGTCCCAAATGGATGCGAGAGAAAAACACGGAGGATGCAAGACATGAAGAAGAAACTTTTGGCTATCCTGAGCGCAGCATGCGTGCTGTGCCTGTCGATGGTTCTGCTGGCGGGCTGCTCTTCAGGCGGCGACGGCGCATCGCAGGGAAGCGAAGGCGGCGACGCGGCTGGATCCGATGCCTTCACGCTGACGGTCGGTTTCGACCAGGGCTATCCGCCCTACGGCTTTGTTGGCGACGACGGCAACTTTACCGGCATCGACCTCGATATGGCGAAGGAAGTCTGCGAGCGCAACGGCTGGGAGCTCAAGCTTGAGCCCATCGACTGGGATGCGAAGGATGCGCTTCTCAACAGCGGCGGCATCAACTGCATCTGGAACGGCTTCACCATGGAGAACCGCGAGGACGACTACCTGTTCTCCGAGCCCTATATGCTCAACGAGCAGGTTGTCGTCGTGAAGGCCGACAGCGGCATCGCCTCGCTTGACGACCTTGCGGGCAAGACCGTCATCACGCAGGTCGACTCTGCGGCGCTCGACGTGCTGAGCGACGAGGAGAACGCCGACATGGTCGCGCTCAAGGGTTCGCTCAAGGAGCTCCAGACCATCGGCGACTACAACAACGCGTTCATGCAGCTCGAGTCGGGCATGGTCGATGCGGTGGCTTGCGACCTGTCCATCGCCGCGTATCAGATGGCGGCGAAGCCCGATGTGTACGTGCAGCTTGACCCCCTGTCGACCGAGCACTACGCAGTCGGTTTCAAGAAGGGCGACGACGAACTCGCCAAGACGATCAGCGATACTTTGAAGGCCATGTACGAGGATGGCACGATCAAGGAATTGTGCGACAAGTACGCCGAGTATGGTGTATCCTACGACAACTGGGTTCTGAAGTAGGAAATGCCCGGCTTCGTCGGCTCGGGCAGGTGCGCTTTGCGTGCGGCTCGAACCGATGGGCATGCGGGTGCGGCGGCAAGCATCGCTTCGATGCGGAACCGCTGATGATAGGTGCGAAAGCGGGCGAAGGCGATAGCCTTCGCCCGTAGCTACGTCTAGAAAGGCTGAGCGGTGGAATTTGGAACGATGATGGAGATACTGCTGTCGGGCCTGTTGTTTACGGCTCAGATATTCTTCACGACGCTCATCGGATCGCTGCCCCTCGGCGTGATCATCGCGTTCGGGCGCATGAGCAAGATCAAGCCGATCGCGTGGATCACTCGCATTTACATCTCCATCATGCGCGGTACGCCGCTTATGCTGCAGCTCATGGCTCTTATGTTCGGCCCGTACTACCTGTTCGGACTTCAAATGGGGCAGGATTGGAAGTACATCGCCTGCTCGATCGGCTTCATCATCAACTATGCGGCGTACTTTGCCGAAATCTACCGCAGCGGCATCCAGTCGATACCGCGCGGCCAGTACGAGGCGGCTTCGGTGCTCGGCTATTCGAAAACCCAGACGTTCATGAAGATCGTTCTTCCCCAGGTTATCAAGCGCATTCTCCCTGCGATGGGAAACGAAATCATCACGCTCGTCAAAGATACGTCGCTTGCATTCGTGCTCGGCGTCATGGAGATGTTCTCGCAGGCGAAGGCGCTTGCGGCATCGCAGGTGAGCATGATTCCGTATCTGATCGCCGGCGTGATCTATTGGGTACTCAACTTCATTGTGGAGATGATCCTTACCCGCATCGAGAAGAAGCTCAACTACTATCACGATTAGGTTTCGAGGAACGCGAGGAGAACCGCTATGATGCAGGATGCAACCGTCGTATCGATCGAGGGCGCCCGCAAGAGCTTCGGCGAAACGGCCGTGCTCAAAGATATATCGCTTGCCGTGCGCAAAGGCGAAGTCGTCGCGGTCATCGGGCCTTCGGGCGGCGGGAAGTCAACGCTTTTGCGCTGTATGACGCTTCTTGAAACCCTTGACGGGGGGACGTTGTCCTACGGAGATCTGACCGTTGCGGAAAACGATGCGGCGGGTCGGACCGCGTACGCGGGCAAAGCCGTCCAGAAAGAGGCGAAGACCCGTTTCGGTCTCGTGTTTCAGAATTTCAACCTGTTCCCGCACTACACCGTCATGAAGAACATAACCGATGCGCCCATCCACGTGCAGAAGCGCCCGAAGGAAGAAGTTGAGGCGCATGCGCGCACGCTGCTTTCCAAAATGGGCCTTACAGGCAAGGAGGACATGGTGCCCTGCGAGCTTTCGGGGGGCCAGCAGCAGCGCGTTGCCATTGCCCGGGCGCTTGCGCTCAATCCCGACGTGCTGTTTTTCGACGAGCCCACAAGCGCGCTCGATCCTGAGCTCACGCAGGAAGTGCTGAAGGTTATCCGCGACTTGGCGGCCGAGCATATGACGATGGTGATCGTCACGCACGAGATGAACTTCGCGCGCGACGTGGCCGACCGCATCATTTTCATGGAAGGCGGCGTGATCGTGGAAGAGGGCGATGCGAGAAGCCTGGTGAACGATCCGAAGCACGAGCGTACCAAGGCGTTTTTGTCGAGGTGCACCGAGGAGTAGGCTTTCGGTGCGGTTTGTGCGGTACCATGGGTGAAACGACCCGCGGAAGCCAGCGGGTTCGGCACTCGAGACCGAGGAGACCGCATGGAAAACCAAACCTCCCAGAACCCCCAAAACCCCCAGAGTTCCCAGCCGTCGGGAGCCCAAAGCTTTTTCGACGATGCCGCACGCCTTTTCGACAAGGGAATATCCAAAGCCCGCACCGTTGTATCCGAGACCTCCATCGAGCAGCGCTCGTTCGTCAAGGCTTTCGTGCGCCTTTGTCATGACGGCTGGCTTCAGGGCTGGCACGAGAGCAACGGCGGCAACCTTAGCTATCGCATGCGGCCCGAGGACGTTTCGGCTTGCCGCTCGTTTTTCAACGAGACGCCGGGCGAATGGGTCGCCATGGGAATCCAGGCTGATAGCCTGCGCGGCGAATTCTTCCTGGTAACCGGAGCGGGACGCCATTTTCGCAGCATACCGCTCGATCCGTCCGAGAACATCGGCATCATCGAGATCAATCAGATGGGCGATGCGTGGCGTCTCGTGTGGGGCATCCCCGGCGGCCGACCGACCAGCGAATTCTCCAGCCACTTCATGATCCATGCCGTGCGCAAAGCGGTGACGGCGGGAGAGAACCGCGTCGTATACCATGCGCACACCCCGAACCTCATTGCGCTGACGCTGCTCGATCAGCTCGATAGCCGCGGCTTGTCGGTGACGCTTTGGAAGAGCATGACCGAGTGCGCCATCATGGTTCCGAACGGCATCGGCGCGGTGCCGTGGATGGTGCCGGGCAGCCAGGAGATCGCCGTTGCCACGAGCGCTGCGATGGAAACGCATCCGGCAGTCGTCTGGTCTCAGCACGGCACCTTCACGACGGGCCCTGATTTCGACGCGGCGTTCGGCCTTATGCATATCCTTGAAAAAGCCGCGGGCATCTATCTTTCCGCCCGCGCTGCAAACGGAGGCGATCAGATCGATTTCGCGGTATCCGACGACGATCTGCGCGCGATGGCCGAGCAACTCGGCCTGCCGATCAGGGCTGAATACCTGGGGTGGTTCCGGAGCAATTAGGGTTGATCCCCACGAGCTCGAAGAGCTCGTCGCGCGAGTGAAGGCCCATCTTCTGGTAGATGTGCTTGATATGGGTCTTCACCGTGCTTTTGGCAACGTAGAGTTCCTCTTCGATGGCGGCCGGCTTCTTTCCCATGCACAGAAGCAGAAGGATCTCTTCTTCGCGCATCGTCAGATCGTACTGTTTCGCGAGTTCTCGGCATTTCATGCCGATACGGTTTTTTTCGAGGTACGCATCGCGATTCTTGTCGAGCGGTTGCTTGAGCAGGACGCCCCAGGGTGACGAGAGCTGTTTTTCGGAAAAGAAGAACCGGGTCACGATGACGATGATGACGGCGATGATGACGGTTGTGGGCACGAACGCCGCGCTTTGGGGCATGTCGGCCACCCAGATGAACCGGCTCGCGCTTATCCCAGCTTGCACGGCGATCAGCCTGACGGCCCTCTCTATGCCGAATATCCACAGCGCGCAAACGCCGTAGCGGTACGAAAGGTTGCTCAGTATCACCACGATGAGAATGGTGTAGAGGGTGTAGCTTGCAACTGCGCAGACATCGGTAAGCCATGACCCGCCTGGAAGGAGCAGCCCGAACGGCACGAGTGAGAGCAGCATGAGCGGCATCGCAAGTTTCCAGATGAGGGAGAAGTCGAACGTCTCGCGCCGTAGCATGATCCCCAGATACACGAACAGCGCCGCGAAGAGATCCCCCTCGCCCGAGCTGTAGCTCAGATAGCCGTGGAACACGCTTTCGTGCAAGCCGAATGCGAACGAGTACAGGCAAACGACGAGGATCGGTTTCCAGGGAAGCGAAAACTTCCCCCAGCTTGCGTGCGGGTATTCGTCTTCGGGAAGCGTTTTGTACGATCGCCAAAGGCATACGAGGGAAAGGGCGGGGATGATGCAGGTGCCCGCCCACAGCCAGTAGAAGGCGAATCCCTTGAACACCCATAGGATAAAGACGCTTACGATGATTCCCGCCGAGTAGTACAGGGCAACGCGCAGCGGGTTGATGCACCCGTAGAATTCGGACCAGAGCATCAAGATGAGTCCGACGCCGAGCGCGCCGAGAAACAGGGCGGGGGTCGTGAGCGTGGCTGCGAGCTCGGGGTGGAGCGCCGTGTAGAATCTCATACATGCGCACGCTATCATAAGCAGCCCGGTCAGCGGGAAGATGAACGGCTTCTTGCAGAGGGGGACGATCCAGCGGGAAAGTCCTGCAAGGCAGAGCAGGAACACGGCTGTGACGATGTCGAAGTAGCCGTACGTGCTGAAGTCGACGAGGGGAAACGCAGCGCTGTCGTTGACGGTTCCCGTCCAAACGCGGAATATCCCCATGCCCAAAAAACAGAACGGGGTCGGGGGAATCTTGTCCCACAGCGCATCGAGCAGTTTCTTTCTGCCAGCCTCCCGGATCACGCGAACCTCCCTGTATCGCGTAAATCAACTCAAGAGATTATAGAACAGATAAGGTACTCCATAGGGCAGATAAGGAGAAATCCCCCCACATTTGCCCGCAGGGGGGAGAAGCTGATTTTGAAATCCCCTCGGGTGAGACGGTGTCGGACGATGCGCGGGTTTCCCCTCGGTCCTACGATGGGGTCAACGGTTCGGACGCTCAAGCGATACGAGCCGGAAAACCAACGGCTCGAACACGGGATCCAGGGGCCGTCCAACACATCGATACAAAGGAGGGAATCATGAAGGAACCGATTTCAAGAAGGAACTTCCTCAAGGGAGCACTCGCGACGGGCACGGTTGTGGCGGGCGCGGGACTGGTTGGTTGCGCAAGCGGCGGGGCCGATCAATCGGCGAAAGCCGATACGGCGGGCGCGGGTGCCGGGGGCGCCGAGCAGGGTCGCTGGAGTTGGTCTGTGAAGCCCGATCCCATCACCGATATCGCCGAGACCATCGAGTGCGATGTGCTTATCATCGGCGCCGGCGCTGCGGGCGTTCCGGCGGCGATGTATGCGGGCCTCGAGGGGATCGATGCCGTCGTCATGCAGAAGGAGGCGGTCGTTCAGACCAACGGGCAGGGCTTCGGCACGTGGAACAACGAATGGGGTACCGAGCAGGGCATCGAATGGAACATACCCGCGACCATGCAGGCGTTCGCCGATCTTGCCAACGGCAAGGCGAACCTCACCCTCGTGCGCAACGTTCTCGAGCGCACGGGCGAGTGCTCCAAGCTCATCATCGAAAACATTCCCGAGCCTAAGCCATCTCCCGCCATCGTCGACGGCTATGTGGCGTACCGCTGGCTCTACGACAACGACAACTCCACGCGCTACAAGGCGTTTGCCGATCTGTACAAGGCCATGGGCGAAAAGGCCGAGGAAAACGGCGTGCGGTTCCTCTACAACACGCCGGCGGTTCAGCTGGTCGTCGACGATGCGGGCGCGGTCACGGGCGCAATCGGCGAGCAGAAGGGCGGCGGATACGTGCAGGTGAACGCCGCGAAAGGCGTGGTGCTCTGCACGGGAGACATATCCGATGACGATGAGATGCTTGAGGCGTATTGTCCCATCATGCTCGATATACCCACACTGCACGCGGTTCCCTGCAATACGGGCGACGGCCATAAGATGGGGATGTGGGCAGGCGCGAAGATGGATCTTCCCTCGGTCGGCCTCATGATGCACTTCGACCCGAGCCCGCTGCCGCAGGGAGCGGCGCCGTTCTCGGCCGTGCCGTGGTTGCACGTGAACATCAACGCCGAGCGGTTCACCAACGAGAACGTCGGCTACCAGCACCTCGCCACGGCGGTCGCCATGCAGCCCGAGCACCGCGCGTTCCAGATCATCGATTCGCATCTGCTCGAGCATGCGACCGAGTACACCAACGGCGGGCGCCCCGGCGATGCGAAGGCGCTCGAAGCGGGCGTCGAAGCGGGTCAGATTCTCAAGGCCGATACGATCGACGATCTTGCCAAGCAGGCGGGGCTCGACGCAACCAAGCTCAAAGCAACCATTGATCGCTACAACGAGCTTGTCGACAAGGGCTACGACGAAGATTTCGGCATGGATAGCAAGTTCTTCGTGTTCAACGGCATCAAGGACGCACCGTTCTACGCCATCGAGCGCATGCCCGCGAAGCTTGCCGTGTGCGGCGGCCTTGCATGCGAGGAGCACTGCCAAGTTCTCAACGAGGCAGGCGAGCCCATCGAGGGCCTGTACGCCGCCGGCAACGTGCAGGGTTCGTTCTTCGGATACGACTACCCGGTGGTCGGGTTCGGCGGGTTCTCGCTCTCCCGTGCGGCGACGGGCGCCATTCTTGCCGTCAAGCAGATGATGGGAACCTTCGACGAGCCCATTGCGTAAGAGAGTTTTCGACGGGTCCGGTGCAGTGCGATGCTGTGCGCTGAACCGGACCTTATGGGTTCGCGTCAGACCGGGGTGAGAGTGAGGCCTGCATCGAAAGATATGGCCCCTGTCGGGTTTCGGGGCATAGAGCAGTGCCTTGCAGACTTGCTTCGGTTCAGGCGGCGAGATGCTTTCCAGCCGGCCCCAATCTGTCGGGGCCGGCTGCGTTTCGAGGCCTCGCCTATATTCCAGGAGCGGGTCTCGCGCGGAAAGCTCGGGTCTTTGCGTTTGGGGCGGGGTTGCCGCTTCCAAATGCACGTTTTTTTCCGAAATGTTGCGTTTCGGCCCGACAGCCAAGCCATCCGCCGTTCCGCGGTTTTTGCCATCTGGGGAAACGTTGGCTCGGCAGCACGAAAATCGATCCTGGCTCGCGAATGCAGGCGTTTGGCGCAACATACCGGGAAAAAGTGTGCACTCGGGACCGTGTCTTTGTCGAACTGGAGGCGAGCCTTTGTCTCGGGTTGCGTTTTCGGGTTGCATGTCAAAGGCTGCATCCATGGGTTTCGCTGTCTTTGAGCCTGCGATGCGCAGAAGAAGGGACCGCGAGTTGCGGTCCCTTCTCGCTGGTTGAGCTAAGCGCTGAGTGCGTTTTTAACCGCCAAGCGTGCAAACGTGAGATTCTTTCCCGCATGCAGCCCCCCGTAATACCAAGGATAGCTCATGCCGTAGAATCCCCCCTGGTCGTTGCCGACCGCATAAAGGCCGCGGATCGCGTTTCCTTCGGAGTCGATGACTTCGAGATTTGTGTTTACGCGAAGACCGTCAAGGGCGGCAAGCCCCGTTTCGCCCGTGATCATATGCATGGCGTAATAGGGAGGCTCGGTTACGCCGACCATGCGGAAGCCGATCTTGCCGAAATCATCGTCAACGCCCTTTTCGCAAAGCTCGTTGTAGCGGTCGAGCGTTTTCTTCAGAGCCTCAGCCGTGATGTCGGGGCTCTTCTCCTGCATCTTCGTTGCAAGTTCGTCGAGGCTGTCGGCTTGAACCATGTTGCCCGATTCCAGCTGCGGAGCCATGTACATCTCGTAGAAGTTGTCGGCATCCGTCGGCACGAGCGTGGTGCAAACGGCGCCGGGGGCGGGCACCATGCGCGAGCAGATCGTGGTATGGTACTTCGTCATCGCGTCCCAGTAGTTGGCGTCGAAGATGTTCCACCAGTCGTTGCCGGGGTTCATGGCTCCGGCGTTCGCCCCGAAGTCGTAGGGGGCGTCTTCGTTGCAGAACCTCTCGCCGAACTTGTTGACGCGCAGCCAGGGTTGGCTACCGGGGGTCCATCCGCCGCCTTCGATGCTGCGGTCGGAACTCATGACCCATGCGCATCGGCCGTAGTCGCCGCCTGCCCATACGCCCATCTTGAACCCGTCGCCGCCGTTGTCTTGGGGATTGCTGGTCAGATTCTGCGATTGGTTGGGATTGAGCTTTTCCATAAGGTAGCGATTACCGGAATAGCCTCCCGAAGCAAGTACGACGCCCTTGCTCGCGGTGAACCTCACGTAGTCGCCCGCCTCGTTTTTCGCGATGACGCCCGTTACCCGGTCGCCCTCTTTAACGAGTTGGACGGCCGGGGTTTTGTACCGAAGGTCGAGCCCCAAGCTTACCGCCTTGTCGAGCAGAACGGGGTGGGTGAGCCTGGTACCCATCTTGTTCGGCTGCATTTCCTTGTAGGGTTTTTCCACGGGGACGTGCGCAACCGGCGGGCTTGCGTGCTTTCCGCCCGTGTCTTTGTTGTCCGTTTCGACGGCGAATTCGAGCGTGCCGCTTTCCTCGAGCTCGTCGCCGTACCAGTCGATCGCTTCGCCGCTGTTGTCGTACCAGAGGTTGATAAGTCTTTGGTCGGCACGGTGGTTGGCGTACCACATGAGGTCGTTCACTATCTCGTTTCGGTCGAATGTGAGTCCAAGCTCGTTTTGGTAGCGGCTGCCTATTCCCGCGAACCAGTTCGGTGCGGCGAAGAAGGTGTCTCCCTTTTCGAGGAGGACCGTCTTGGCGCCCTCCTCGACCGCCGTCAGTGCAGTGGGAATGCCGCTCGTGCCCGCTCCAACGATAACGATGTCCGCCTCTATCGTTTCGGCGATCTCGCTCTCCTCGATGGGCGCAGGCGGCGCGGTCCAGTCTTCGCCTGTTGCCGAGGCGGAGGACCCCCCAGCGGAACCCTGTGCTGCCTGTGGCTGTCCGCCGCATCCCACGAGTGCTCCTGCGCCGAGGGCGGCGCCCGTTGCAAGCATTCCCGTGATGAAGCTGCGACGGTTGATCGATGTCGTTTGCATCCCCATGACGTCTCCTTCCGAAGGTGTTTGATGACGGAGAGATCGTTGCATGGGGAGAGTCGATCTGACATCTACCCAAAGGTGACATTTGCCGAAACGGGTAAAATATACCAAAAGGGTATAGGTATCTAAGATAAGATGACCATAAACTAGATGGATGTTTTCAGGCGAGGCGGGAGGTGCGACGGCGAACGTGGATGGTGGCAAGCGGTTATCGAGATTGGCGGTCAAACCTTGGCGCCTGCTCGGATTCGGGTACTATCAAGCGTGGATATATCTGGCAGTGCTCAGTACGGTTCTTTTCACCGATCCCGATTTTTTCTCGAACCATTTGCAGTTTACTCGCCAGTATTTTTCGCTGAGCGTCGCGGTTTGCCTGTTCTGCCTGATCTTCGTCAGTCAGAAGCTCGACATACTCAGCAAGCGGCATTATCTTTTGGTGGCAGCGGCTTCGTTGACGGCCATGGGCACGGTTTTGATCTCTCTTCCGTTGCAAGATCCGGATTTGCATTTTGTTGTAGTCGTTGTCGGAATGACGATGACGAGCATAGGCAATGCGTTTCTCATCGTAACGTGGGGCGCCCTGTGGAGCAGGATGGATACCGATCGAATGGGTCTGCACCTGGTAGTTTCGAATGCATTCGCGGGCTGCTTGTATCTTGTCGTCACCTTGCTCCCCAGCTTTATCGCAGTGATGCTTACGGCGGCTTTGCCTCTTTGCTCTGCGTTTACATTGCTGGCAAGCGAGGATGAGCCGCTCAGGCAGCAGGAAGACACCGCCGCGAAGCCGAAGCGGCTTTTGTGGAAGGCTATTGCCGCGATGGCGGTTATCCCTTTCGTCTTCGGAATCGCCCGCGCGTTCTCTTCCCCCGTTGAGGCTGCTGATTTCAACGGACTTCAGCACATGATCGTGTTGGGCATGACGGTTTTTGCAACTGCAGTTGCCCTTTTCGTTACCTTGGCGCCGAAGCAGCGTATCGTCATTCGTCTTTACCGGTTCGTTGTCCCCCTGATGGCGGCAGGCTTTATTGCCCTACCGTTTATTCCGAGCGAATATCGGTGGATGGCCTTTTCGGCTATCATGTGCGGATTCTATTCGTTCGAGGGCCTTGTGTGGCTGCTTCAGCCCGAGTACGTGTTCAGAACGAAAACATCGACGATCAAGGTGTTCGGATGGGGAAGATGCCTGTTCCACTTCTTCGGTTTCGCGGGGGCGACGTTCGGATTCTACGTTATCGATCAAGGTATGGCCCTATCCTCGATACCGGTACCCATCTGCCTGGCGCTCGTGTTGGCCTTGATCGTCTTATCGACGTATGTGTTCACCGAGCATGATCTGCGGCTGTTTATCGCAAAGCCCAAGCCGGCTTACGAATCCGATGACGCTCACGTGTATCGCGCCATGAGCGCAAAGTACGGATTGTCCGGCAGGGAGGGCGAAATCCTTGCAATGCTCGGCAAGGGGAGGAGCGCTCCGTTCATCGCAGATTCGCTGTTCATATCGAAGGGGACGGTAAAAACCCATACCCGCCATATTTACGACAAGATGGGGGTTCATAGCAAGCAGGAACTGCTTGATCTGATCGAGGGCGAAAGCAGGGGATTCCGCTAGTTGGGTCGACGGTGCGATTCGTTGCTTGGGAAACGGGCGCACTAAGGTCTCCCTGGCCGTTTAGGCGGAAACCCCATTGTTTCTTGAGATTGCGAGAGATGGGTGCCGCGATGACATCGGCGCTCGGACGAGGCTGCGATGCGCAGAAGAAGGAACCGCATCGTTTCGGATGCGGTTCCCTGTAAAATCGTTTTCGGTGCTTGTCTGGCGAGAGGTGAGTTTACTCCTCGGTCTGCTTCAGCAAGCCGTAGCCGCCATCGTCGCGGCGGTAGAGCACATTCACGAGGTTAGAATCGCGATCGGTGTATGCGAAGAAATCGTGGCCCAGAAGGTCGATCTTTACGAGCGCCTCTTCTTCGGTCAGGGGTTCGAACTCGATTTCCTTCACGCGGACGACTTCGTCATCGGAGAGTTCTTCCATGAGCTCGTCGAGGCTTGCTCCTGTGGCGGGAATGGGATCGGCAGCGATCTTTTCGGCACCGGCGCGGACTTTGCGATCGACGACGCGGGTCTTGTACTTGCGCATCTGACGGAGAACCTTCGCTGCGGCAACGTCGATGGCCGCATACATGTCTTCTTCGCTTTCTTCAACGCGGATGATGTGGCCTTTGGTGCGCAGGGTGACCTCGCATACGGCAGGACGCGGGTTCGCCGGGTTTTTCTCGACGAACAGGACTACTTCAGCAATGAGGGGATCGATGTCCATAACTTTCATGGAGTTCCCGATTTTTTCTTCAGCATACTGACGCAGTGCTTCGGTTACAGGCATTTTGCGTCCGGTGACGGTAATGCTCATGGCACTCACCTCTTACGATCGTGGCGAATAAAAAACAGCTTGGTCAGGACGTTTTCAGGCATGCAGCGATGCTTTTCGATCGACACAAACCCAAACCCGACTCCTTCCGTCAAGCTGATACGAACAGGATAGCGCATTGTCAGAGGGTTTTGGTCGCGTGCACAGAAAGCAGTTGAAAAATTGTAAACAGTTTATCGATATTCGAGATTGGTGCTTGATTACGCGATAGTATACTTTCACGGACAGATCAGCTAAGATGCCTATAAGCCGACAGTGGGGTTCATATGACGGGAAACAGTGCGGGAAACGAGGCGGGGAAAGACTCGCTGTTCATTCAGGAAGTTGCCGGACATCAAGCGCTTTACAAAAGGATAATCCAGCTGTTCCATTCGTCGACCAAGGCGGCTGCGTTCATGCTGATCGCCGCCATCGCGGCGCTCGTCATCGCCAATACGGCGTTCTACGATCAGTTCTATGCATTCTGGCATACGGAAGTGGGATTCTTCTTTGGCGAGGCTAAAGCCGAGATGTCGCTGGCGCATGTGATCAACGACATCTTCATGGCGGTGTTCTTCCTGCTCGTGGGACTCGAGATCAAGTACGAGATGACGGTGGGCGAACTCACGAACATCCGCCAGGCGCTCCTTCCCATCGTGGCGGCGTTTGGTGGCGTGTTCTTCCCGATCATCATCTACCTCATCTTCAACGCGACGAACCCCGAGACGGCCCACGGTTGGGGCGTTCCCACCGCGACCGACATCGCGTTCGCACTTGGCATCATGGCACTTCTGGGCAACCGCGTGCCCAACGGCATCCGCGTGTTCTTGAGCACGCTTGCGGTGGCCGATGATATCATCGCCATCCTCGTCATCGCCATCTTCTACGGACAGAGCCCCTCCGCCTTCTGGCTTGCCGCGGCGGCGGTCGTGTTCGTGGCGCTCATCGTTATGAATCGCAGGCACGTTTATTCGCTGACGCCCTACATCCTCGTAGGCATCGTGCTGTGGTACTGCGTGTTCATGTCGGGTGTGCATTCGACTATCGCGGGCGTGCTGTTGGCTTTCGCGATCCCCTCGGGCTCTCGCGTCAACCTCAAGAGCTTCATTTCTTGGTCGGGTAACCGCATCAAGGAAGCCAAGGAGCTCTATGAGCCGAACGACCCGGTCATCGGCCAGAAGGATTACATCGAGACGGTGTCGCGCTTGAGCCGCGTCGCCCGTCAGGTGGTGCCGCCCGCAACGCGTCTTGAGAACAAGCTCTATCCGTGGGTGTACTTCGCCATTCTGCCCCTGTTCGCGCTCACCAACGCCGACGTGTCTTTCGTCGACGGCAGCCTTGGGAACATCTTCGCCGACCCAGCGCTCTATGGCGTGTTCTTCGGCCTTTTGATTGGCAAGCCGGTTGGCATTATGCTGTTCAGCTTCATCATCGTAAAAACCAAGCTCGCATCGCTTCCCGAACATGCGAACTGGGGGCATATGTTCGGTGCGGGCATCTTGGGAGGCGTCGGCTTCACCATGGCCATCTTCGTGGCGAATCTCGCATTCGACGATCCCGCCATCGTGACCACGGCAAAACTTGCGATTCTCTCGGCTTCGCTGATCGCGGGCGTGGTGGGCTTTCTCGTGCTGTTCATCCAGGCGAACGCGGCGCGCAAAAAAGGCGTCGCCTACATAGCCACGGCACCCGACGGCGCGGCTCATCCTGCTTCCGATAAGGAATATATGGAAGCCGGCAAGCGCATGCTCGAAGAGATCGAGAGCCCGCTTCTCAAAGAGGAGATCGAAGCCGCGCAGCGCGAAGGCGACGGGTATGCCGAGATCGTCGTTGAACTTGGCATCGACGGCGAGCGAAGCGATCGGGCGGCGGCCGAGGGATCGGACGATCCCGACAGGCTCGACGGAGCGGGGCCGGATGAACGCAAGCGCGACTAGGCGTTTGCGGGTTGTCTCGAAATGCATATCGTCGCGCGCCTGTTTGCCCCTCGTATCGTTTTAGTGGATAATAATGCTAGGATGGGTGGACTTCTGAGCGACTTGCAATTCGCTGTGTCTTGGGGTCGGCTTTGGTGCGGGATTGAGCCAATGGGATGAGACGGGGTAATGCCGAAAAAGCCTAGTCTTAATATTTCGATAAAATCGTTTGAGTGGGATTATCTCGGGTTCGGATTATGCCGGGCGTGGATTACCCAATGGATGCTGCTGCCCATTCCGATGCTGAGTACCTGGAAGATCAGTGCGGAGCTCCTGTACTTCATTCCGGCTGCCTGTGCTTGTCTGGTCCTTGCCTTGTTTCTCAGGGGCAAGGATATGCGAAAGTCCCGAACGTTCATCCTGATTGTTTCCGCCCTGTTATCCTGTATCGGAATAACGCTTATTGCGATTGGCTCTTCGGGTAAGTTCGTGGTGCCTATGGCGCTTGGTCTGCTGAGCGTTGGAATTGCCGCCGCATTGCTGCAGACGCTTTGGGGCGATCGGCTTTCTTGCTTGCCGTCGAATCAGGCAAGCTTCTACACCGTTTGCGCCTTCCTCCTCTCTGCGTTTCTTTCGATTTTTGCGTGGTCGGCTGGGTCGCTCGGCACGGCATTGTTGCTTTTTTGCGCCTTGCCTATCGGGTCGTATATTCTGCTGTTTCGCGGGTTCCGCTCGGGCGAATGGGAGGAGGCTTGCACTTTCTCTTGGACCGAAACGACGAAAGAGACCCATGATCCGGTGCATTTAGGTCGGTTTTGCATTTCGATCCTCGTGTTCGTGATCGTTTTCAACTTCGCATATCGTCAGTTGCTGCCCGGTGCTTCTTTCGAGGGGTCGGGCCATCCCCTGAGAAGCATTGCGAACATCGTTGTTATGGCGGCTTTGCTTGTGGTCGTCGTTGCGACGGGGCGTTTTAACCGGATGGGGCTCTATCGTCTTTCGTTCCCCGTCCTAATCGGTGCGTTGCTGCTGCTTCTGTTCATTCCCGCCGAATACGCTTTTGTCGCATCGACCACTGCTGCGATAGGTTACAAGCTTTTCGATGTCTTGTTTTGGTGCGTTTTGGTCGAAATCGTTCATGGCGATAGAAAGAGCGCATGGAAGGTCCTTGGGTTCGGCATGGCAGCGAATCTCGGGGGGATGGGCCTTGGCATGGGTGCTGGATGGCTTTTCGAGCTGCTTCCCAATGCGGCAATGCCCGATCTGCCCGTTGTCGTCTGCCTCCTCATGTTTTCTTTGGTGATAGTGGTGATTCTCATTCTCCCGGAAAGCTTGCTAGCGCAATTCTCCTTTCACGAGTCGAAGAAGGGCAAAGGGCCTCTTGCCTTTTCTTTTGCGGATCGATGTGCGGCGGTCGCCGAAGATCATCTGCTGACCGCACGGGAGCGCGATGTCCTTAATCTTCTTGCTCAAGGCCGCACTCAATCTGTGATAGCCAGAAAGCTCGGCATCGGCGAAGGAACGGCGCATACGCATATCGTGCATGTGTATCAGAAGCTCGGCATCCATTCGCAGCAGGAGCTGATCGATCTTGTCGAAGGCTTCGCCGCGGATAGATAAGTTGCCTGCGGGCGTGCGGTTTTCGAGAAAACACGTGATCAATCGATTGGCGCGCAATGAGCGTCGATGGGCGTTTTCGCCGGTGAATCGTTTGTTGCGCAGCGCTATACCCCAAATGCTTCTCTCTACCTCTCGGGTATATCTTTTCCAAACGTAAAAAATCAACCTCTTAAGAAGTTTACCGACTCGCCTCGATCCCTTTTCATGTTCCCAGCGAAACGGGGGGAGGTGAATATGAAACATCGTATTGCGGGTATATGCGCCATAGCGTTTTTGGCAAGCGTGGTTTCTTTGGGTGCAGGTTGCGCTCCGCAGCAATCTGAATCGTCTTCCGACGATCGGTCCAAGCAAGAGGCGAGTGCAACGCCTGTGCAGGTAGATTGGTCCATGGAAAGCGATTGCGCTCAATGCCATGCTTCCGAGTCAACGTCGATGACGGGATTCGATTGCTTTGCGAAGGCGCATGCGGACGAAGGGTATGTATGCGTCGATTGCCATGTTGACGAAGCGGCTCTGTCCGACGTCCATAAGGATAGTGCGTCTGGGAATCCGGCAACGAAGCTGGTCAAGACGGAGGTGGGCGAAGACATCTGCCTCTCGTGCCATGGATCTCTCGATGAGATTGCGGACAAGACGGCCGATGTTGCTTTGGTTGACGATAAGGGCACAGCCGTTAATCCGCATGCTCTTCCGTCGAGCAAGGACCATGATGCGCTTGCGTGTGCAGACTGCCATGTATCGCATGAGGAAGCCTCTGCCTTGGATGAAGCTCAAAGCCTCTGCGCCTCTTGCCATCATTCCGGCGTATTCGAATGCGGAACGTGCCATAGCTAGGCTGCGGCACGTAGCAAAAAACTGCCGACCGGCAGTTTGTCTACAAGGAGGAAAGAATGGGAACTACCACAAAAACAGATGTATCGCGTCGCTCGTTTCTTAAGGGAGCAGCCCTTGCCGGCGCGGGTTTGGCTGCGGCAACGGCTCTCGCTGGGTGCTCTTCTGAATCGCAGTCTGCGACTCGGGCCGAGTATTTGCCCGAGGTTTGGGATTACGAAACCGACATTCTCGTAATCGGTTATGGTGGAGCGGGGATGTGGACCGCACTAACGGCTGCCGACGAAGGGCAATCCGAGGTGTTGATTCTTGAAAAGGCGCCGGTTCGCGGTGGCGGGAATTCGGCCATTAACCTCGGCGAATTCACCATTCCCGTTGACGAAGAGGGGTGCGCTACGTACATCAAGGCGTTCAGCCGCGGATTGACCCCCGATGCGATGGCCGACGCTTGGGCGAAGGAAGCCGTGCGCAACGGCGAGTATGCAACGAAGTGGGAATTGCCTTGGGAGCAGAACGAGGGAACCCTTGCAAGCAGGTATACCGAAAGCTGCGAGTATCCGTTTCTGCCGGGGGCCGATTCTATGGAGATCGGATCGATCGAGGGTTATGGAATGAACTTCTGGGACATCATGGACGCCCATCGCCAAGAACTCGGCATCGAAGTGCTGTTCAGCGTTGAAAACGAAGAGCTGATCCAGAATCCGGAAACCAAAGAGATCCTCGGATGCTATGCCGACTACGATGGCAAGCGCATTGCCATCAAGGCGCGTAAGGCGACGATGATGACGATCGGCGGTTTCGAGTTCAACGAAGAGCTGAAAAACGAGCACTTGAAGGTGTATCCTGCTCTCGGGTTTTATGGATGGCCGTACAATACGGGCGACGGCATTAAAATGGTGCAAAATGTTGGCGCCCAGCTTTGGCATATGAACTGCATGATCGGCGGTGCAAACCCGAACTTCCAGGATGAGGAGTACCCTTACGCCATCCAGCTTTCACCCAAAACCGATAACTACGTTTGGGTTGACAGAATAGGCAGGCGCTGGCGAAATGAGAAGGCGAGCAGCAGCCCGCATGTTGGGTGGCACCAGTATTTGGCGTTTGATGACGGCATTTGCGATTTTCCGCTGATTCCTACGTGGGCGATCATCGATCAGACGGCGTTCGATGCGGGGAGGCTCGGGCCCGATCCTACGGCCAAGCTTGCGCGTGGCATGTACGCCCCGACGCTTCCCGATGAGGTGGGTCGCTATCCTGGTTGGAGCGAGGATAACAAAGCAGAGCTCGATCGCGGATGGCTGAAAATGGGCAATACGATCGAAGAGCTCGTTGAAGAGATGCACAAAGTCGATCCCGATATGATGGATGCGGAGACTCTCAAGGCAACGATTGATCAGTTCAACTCATACTGCGAAGCGGGGAGCGATCCCGATTTCGAACGCCCTGCTGAAAGCCTCCTGCCCATCTCAAATCCCCCGTATTACGCGTGGCCCATATATCCGGGAGGATGTTCGACTTTGGGCGGGCCGAAGAAGAACGAGAATGCGCAGGTTCTCGATACGAAGGACGAGGTTATTCCGCGTTTGTACGCGGCGGGGTGTTTCGGGAACTTTGCCGCCCATACCTACGGGATCAGCGGAGGAAACAATGCGGAGAATATGGTGTGGGGCAGGATCGGCGCCCGCCATGCCGCTGCTCTCGAGCCGTGGGACAAAGAAGCCTCGCAGGGCTAGCTCAAGCGATGCTTCGAAACCGGGGATGAATCGACATGCTGGCATTTCATCGTATTGCGTTGCGGTATACTGATTTCGTCTAAGGAGGTCGGGTGCGGTGCGCGCTATACCGTGCACCGCACCCGACTAAACGTTTACGTTGATGGAGGATCGCCTCGATGGAACCGCGCGCTATCGTTCTCGCCGCAGGAGCCGGCACTCGCATGAAGTCAAAGAAGCCGAAGGTTGCTCACGAACTCTTGGGAAAGCCGCTCGTGCGGTGGGTCGTTGACGCTGCGCGCGCAGCGGGTATCGGCGAGGTGGTCAGCGTGGTCGGCCACGAGCGCGAACAGGTTATTCCGCTTGTCGAGGCCGACACGCAGATCGTTGTGCAGCACGAGCGCAGGGGAACGGCCGATGCGGTCGCCGTATGCCGCGATGCGCTCGCGGGCTTCGATGGGTCGCTCGTGGTTCTTTCGGGCGATTGCCCGCTCATCACTCCCGAAACCATCCGCGCGCTCGTCGAGGAGCGCGAGCAGAGCAATGCGGCGGTCGTGGTTCTCACCATGAGCATGGATGACCCCTTCGGCTACGGCCGCATCGTGCGCGACGAGACGGGCGCGGTCGAGCGCATCGTCGAGCAGAAGGACTGCTCGTCCGATGAAGCCGCTATCACCGAGTGCAACTCGGGGTTCTACTGCTTCGACGCGAAAGCGCTGTTCGAAGCGCTTGAGCAGGTGGGAAGCGATAACGCGCAAAACGAGTTCTACCTCACCGACGTGCTCGAGATCTGCCGCGAGGCGGGGCGCCTCGTGTCGGCGCTCGTCACCGAAGATCCCGCCGAATGCCTTGGCATCAATTCGCGCGTTCAGCTTGCCCAGGCCACCAAGTTCATGCAGCGGCGCATCAACGCGCGCCATATGGCCGAGGGTGTGACCTTGGTCGACCCCGAGCTTGTTTGGATCGGGCCCGACGTGACGATTGCCCGCGATGTGGTTCTCGAACCGCTCACCTTCCTGCTTGGCTCAACTTCGGTGGGCGAAGATTGCGTTATCGGTCCGAACTCGCGTTTGACCGATACCGTGGTGGGCGAGGGTTGCGTTGTCGACGAGACCGTTGCCGTCGAAGCCACGATCGACGATGGCGCAACCTGCGGCCCGCGCACCTACCTGCGCCCCGGAGCGCACCTGTGCGAGGGCGCGAAGGCGGGCACGCACGTCGAGATCAAGAAGTCGACGATCGGCAAGGGCTCGAAGGTTCCGCACTTAAGCTACATCGGCGATACCGAGATGGGCGAGGGCGTGAACATCGGCGCCGGCTCGATCACCTGCAACTACGACGGCAAGAACAAGCACAAGACCACGATCGGCGACGGCGTGTTCGTGGGAAGCGACACGATGCTCGTTGCCCCCGTGAGCCTTGGTGACGAAGCGGTTATCGGTGCGGGATCGGTCATCACCCGCGATGTGGCTCCGGGTTCCCTTGCTCTCGAACGTTCCAAGCAAGTCGAGATTGCCGATTGGAAAGCGCGGAAGTTTTAGCTTGGCAATGGCGGCCTTCGCAAGCGTGCTCGTTTCACGATGGATGGCAAATCTTCTTCGTATAACAGAGAAGATTTGCTAGTATCTTATCCGTCAGACGGAGAAGATCGGAGTTTTTATGTACGAGTCCCTTGTTGCTGAGTACATAGGATTTAGCATTCCGCCCTTTGTTCCGCGTAGGAACATGGATTTCGACCTGCCGAAACCCAAGCAGCATAACCTCATTTACTCCATAGTGGGGGTGCGCAGGTGCGGCAAGACGTTCTTTTTATATCAGCTTATGGATCGGCTCATGCGCGAGGGTGTTCCGCGGGATCGAATATTTCATTTCACTTTAGACGACGAGCGGGTCATGCCGTTTTCCGAGCGGACGTTGTCGGATCTGCTCGATGCGTACTACAAGCTGGTTCCCGAAGCCGTTGAAGGCTGTTACCTGTTCCTCGACGAGATACAGGAAGCGCCCTGTTGGACTAACTTCGTGCGGCGCATATCGGAACAGCGAAAGGTTACCATCGTGCTTACGGGCTCGTCTTCGAAGCTGCTTTCGAAAGATATTCCCACGCATCTTCGCGGTCGATCCCTGTCGAAAGAAATATGGCCTTTGGGCTTTGACGAATACTGCGATTTTCGCGGCGTCGTTCATGAGGGCGTGGAGTCGTTGACTGCCGAGGCGGCGGGTCGCCTTGAGGTGGCTTTTTTCGAATACCTTCAGGTCGGCGGTTTCCCTGCCGTTCAAAACATGTTGCCGCTCGATCGGGTGCAACTTTTGCAAGGCTACGCTGCGGAGATCGTGACGAAAGACGTTCTCGAGCGCTTCGAAACCACTTCGATTCGGGTTGCGGAGCGGTTCGCCCGTAACGCCTTACGTTCGACGGGTCTGAAATTTTCGGTGAACAACCAGTTGAAAGACATTCGAGCTGCCGGTATGTCGGCCTCCAACGAGAAACTGTATGCGTTGCTGGACGATTTGGAGGACGCCCATCTGGTCTTCAGGGTTAACGACTACACTCTTTCCATCAAGGAGAATCCCAGGTCATCCTCGAAGGTGTATTCGGTCGATCCGGGTTTGGCGCTCGCCGTTGCGCCGGCGAGCCATCTGGATGTTGGGCAACGCCTGGAAACAGCGGTTTTCGTGGAGCTGAAACGTCGATTCGGAGCGGACAGGACGAACGTAATCGCGACGTATAGCGCCGTTGATTGCCCTGAAGTCGATTTCATCGTCGGCGATGTGGCGCTAGGGGACCAGCATCAGCTGCTCCAAGTGGCGGTCCGTACAGGCGCCGAAGCAGGGCTTGGGCTTTCGCCGGATCGGCTGCCAAAGAAGTACAAGAGCGAAATCGGCAATCTGGAGACAGCGATGAAACGGTCCGGGCTCGATACCGGGGCGGTGATCACCTTGAGCGAGGAGGCCGAATTCCCGGTAAGCTCAGGCACTGTGAGGCTCGTCCCAGCTTGGAAGTGGTTTCTCGGGCGGTAGGCTCCATCGCCTGTTCGGCTGCCGATGGTGGAAAAACCACGATAGTTGGCCATTGCTGCATCACAAGCAGATGACTTGCGGATACAATACAGATCGACTAATTAATGCGGAGTCCGAAGGAGCGCGTCGATGACCGAAATGCAGAAGAGTATGGCCGTTTTCTCCGGTTCGGTTAACCCCGAACTGGCCGATCAGATTGCCGATGAGCTTGGCATCACGCTCGGTCATGTGAAACTCGAACAATTCGCAAACGGGGAAATCTATGCGCGTTACCTTGAAAGCGTACGCGGCGCCGATGTGTTCATCGTGCAGTCGGTGGCGGGTTCTCAGGTCAACGATGCCCTTATGGAGCTTCTCATCATGACCGACGCGGCGAAGCGCGCATCCGCCCGCACCGTTACCGCGGTTATCTCGCATTACGGCTATTCGCGTCAGGACCGCAAGGCGGCCGCCCGCGAACCCATTACCGCCAAACTCGTCGCCAACCTTATGACGGTTGCCGGCGTTGACCGCACGATCACCATCGATTTGCACCAGGGGCAGATCCAAGGCTTCTTCGATACCCCGGTGAATCATCTGACTGCGCTGCCCATCCTCGCCGATTACTTCAAGGCCAAAAACCTCGACATGGACCGCTTGTGCATCGTGAGCCCCGATGTGGGTCGCGCGAAGGCCGCGAAGAAGCTCTCCGACATCATGGAAGCCGATCTCGCCATCATGCACAAAGGCCGCCCCGGCCACAACCAGGCCGAGATCACAGCGCTCATCGGCGATGTCCGTGACAAGATCTGCATCATCAACGACGATATGATCGATACGGGTGGAACGCTCGTGGCGGCGGTTTCGACTCTCAAGGCGCAGGGTGCCGATACGGTGTACGTGTGCGCAACGCATCCGATTTTCAGCGGCCCTGCCTACGATCGTTTGGAAAACTCGGAGATCGAAGAGGTTGTCGTGTGCAACACGATCCCCGTGCCGCTTGAGAAGCAGACCGGCAAGATCAAGGTCGTTTCGGTTGCGCCGCTGCTTGCGCGCGCCATCGCGAACGTGTATGGCAACGGATCGGTATCCGAACTGTTCGATCCTGATTTCGCGCTGTAGGCCGCTCGGGATCGCCGACTGGTAGCTCATATGGCTGATACGTATCTGATAGCGGGATTGGGCAACCCCGGAGACGAGTATGCGCATACTCGTCATAACGCCGGATTCGATACGATCGACCTGATCGCCGAAAAACTCGGGGCGCGGTATTGGAAGACGGAAGGCGGCGCGCTGACGGCGAAGGCCGTTCTTCACGATGTCGATCTGGTGCTTGCCAAACCTCAGAGTTTCATGAACACATCGGGCGGGCCGGTCAAACAGCTTATGAACGCTTACGGCGTCGATGCCGATCATCTGATCGTCATTCACGATGAGCTCGATATCGACCCGGGAACCGTGCGCGTGAAGTTCGGCGGCGGACATGCGGGTCATAACGGCTTGCGCTCCATCTGCGATAAGCTCGGCACGCGCGATTGGTTTCGCGTCCGTATCGGCATCGGCCGCCCGCCTGGACGGATGAACGTGGCCGACTACGTGCTCTCGTTGCCGCGCAAGGAGGCAAAAGACGATTTCGACGTTGCCTGCGCGCGCGGCGCCGAAGCGGTGTATTCCCTCATTGATCACGGGCTTGCGAAAACGCAGCAGGACTTCAACTGAACGCCATGGCGTCGTCGGCTCCTGAAGGCAGCGCTTCTGAGAAGTCAAAACCGCGTGACGGTTTTTCGAACCGTGCCGCGTTCATCATCGCCTGCATCGGATCGGCCGTTGGCATGGGCAACATCTGGCTGTTCCCGTACCGCGTTGCGGAATTCGGCGGAGCGGCGTTTCTGATCCCGTATTTCATCTTCGTCGCCCTCCTCGGCTTCTCGGGCGTGCTCGGTGAAATGGCGTTCGGGCGCGCTATGGAATCGGGCCCTGTCGGGGCGTTTGCGAAGGCATGCAAGATGCGCGGCGGCCGTATCGGCGAACGTATCGGGCGCGCCATAGGGTTTCTTCCCATGCTCGGTTCCCTGGCCCTTGCGATCGGGTATTCGGTTGTGGTGGGTTGGTTTCTCAAGTACCTTGCCTCGTCGGCTTCGGGCGAACTTGCGGGCGTTGTCGATACGGGTGCGTACTTCGGCGCATTGGCGGTTGATTTCGGCAGCGTCAGCTGGCATTTCATCGGCCTTGCGCTCACGTTCGCCGTTATGCTGTTCGGCGTGTCCCGAGGCATCGAGCGGCTCAACAAAGTCATGACGCCGCTGTTCTTCGTCCTCTTCGTCGTGCTGCTCGTGCGGGTGGCAACGCTTCCCGGCGCGGGAGCGGGATACGAATACCTCTTCATTCCCCGATGGGAGGCGCTTGCCGATCCGACAACGTGGATATTCGCGCTCGGCCAGGCGTTCTTCTCCCTTTCGCTTGCCGGAAGCGGAACGCTGGTGTACGGAAGCTACCTCAAGAAGGACGTCGATGTGGTTTCGTCGGCGAGAACCGTCGCCGTATTCGATACGATTGCGGCCCTGCTTGCCGCTATGGTCATCATCCCCGCTGTGTTCGCATTCGGCTTCAGCGCCGCATCGGGGCCGCCGCTCATGTTCATCACGCTGCCTGCCGTGTTCCAGCAGATGCCATTCGGCTCGTTTGTTGCGGTCGTATTCTTCTTCGCTGTGCTGTGCGCAGCCATCACGTCTCTTGTTAATCTGTTCGAGACGCCGATAGAAGCGCTCCAAAGCCAGTTCGGGCTTTCGCGCGGGGTTGCGGTCGGCATCGTTGCCGCCATTGCGGCCTTCGTGGGCGTGTTCATAGAGAGCACTTCGTCCGTTGGCGCTTGGATGGATGTCATATCCATATTCGTCATCCCCTTGGGGGCCCTGCTCGCTGCTATCATGTTTTTCTGGGTCTGTCCGAAGGGGTTTGCCCGCAGCCAGGTTGAACTGGGTCACGGCAAACCTATCGGCAGATGGTTCGAGGTTTTGACCAAGTACGTGTTCGTGGGAATCACTGCGCTGGTGTACGTGCTGGGCATTTTCTTCGGCGGCATAGGGTAGGATGTGCGCAGCCGGGCGGGCGTTTTGCGCGGCGCGCTAGGATTTTGAGGATGGGACATGCAAGGGCTATGGCTGGGAAAACGATCGTAAAGGGCGAGCGGGCGCAGGTTTATGCGCTCTTCGCCATCGTCATGCTTGCCGGTGCGTTGGGGAATCTCTCCCAAACTGCGGTGAACGCCATGATGCCCGATATCCTTGCGGAGTTTGGAATCGACGTCGGGCTCGGCCAATGGCTTACCACCAGCTACATGCTCGTGCTCGGCATAACCGTACCCGTTGCGACCTTTTTCTCGCGAAGGTTTTCGGTGCGCCGGCACGTGCTCGTCGCACTGGCCCTTTTCTGCGCGGGAGCGCTGCTCGACTCGGCGGCAACGAGCTTTTGGATGCTGCTTTCGGGTCGTGTTCTCCAGGCTGTTTCGGCGGGTTTGCTCATGCCCCTCATGCAGACGATCGCCATGACCCGATTCCCGATGGATCGCCGATCGACGGCCATGGGCATCGCGGGGATTGCGATGGGGTTCGCCCCCAACATCGGACCCACCATCGGCGGGGCGATGGTGTTCTCGTTCGGATGGCGAAGCTTCTTTTACTTGCTGCTTGCCTTGATGCTGCTGTTGGTGGTTGCGGCTGTTCTATGCATTGCGTCAGGGCGGGCTGCCGACGGCGGGGCGAAGCTCGATCTTGTTTCGCTCATGCAATCCTCGCTCGGGTTCGGCGGACTGCTGCTGGCTTTTTCCAACGCAAGCAGTTTCGGTTTGGCCAGTGCGCTCATCTGGGTGCCGCTTGCGGTAGGCGCGCTGTTCCTTGTTTTGTTCGTGCGTCGGCAAAAGCGCGTCGATGACCCGCTTATCGACATGAGCATCTTCGAATCCCGCCAGTTTACCAGCGGGTTTATGGCGCTTAACTTCCTGCATGCTTCGTTTATGGGCATTACGTTGGTGATACCTTTGTATATCGAGGGGCTGTGCGGGGGCACCTCCCTCGATGCGGGAATAGTGCTTCTCCCCGGAACGCTTGCCGCGCTGTTCCTCAATCCGATTTCCGGAGCGCTGGTTGATCGGATAGGGATCAGGCCCGTCGTCATGGTGTCGGGCGTGCTGCTTGCCATCGGTTCGATCATCATGGTGTTCGTCGACGAAAGCACGCCGCTGTACATGACCACGATTTTCCAGGCGATCCGGGCGTTCGGCGTTTCCGGGCTCATGGCGCCGCTTATCTCATGGAGTTTGGCCGACCTGCCGCGCAGCACCGTTACCGACGGAAGTTCGTTTTGCATAGCCGTGCGTCAGGCATGCGCATCGCTCGGCACGTCGACGATGGTGTTCGCTATCACGGTCGTTTCGGCAACCGCTGCGGCCCCCGCTCTCGCATACCAGATTGCGTTCGCCTTTTCGGCGGTATTTGCGGTTTTGACGTTCGCGTACATCGTCGTGCGCGTGAAATAGCCCTGCAGCGCTGGGAGCCGCGGGCGGTGCGTTCGGGCGTGCGTCGCGCCTTGTCTGCATGCCGCCTCCCGTCGAGTCGCGTCCGCCGAGCGCGCCGCTATGGTAAGCTGAGGAAAAAGAGAGCGATGGACGGGGTATGGAACAGCAGACGGCAGATAAGGTGAAAGCGCTCGGCGCAAGCATCGAACCGCAGATCGTCGATGATCGGCGCTACTTTCATCGGCATCCGGAACCGAGTGGCAGGGAATACGCAACCTCGGATGCGATTTGCGCAAGGCTCGATGCGCTCGGCGTGCCGTATCGGCGTGTGGCGGAAACGGGCGTGATCGCATCTGTCTATGGGACGGCAGACTTGCCGGCGAAGGGGGATGAGCGCTGCATAGCTCTTCGCTGCGATATCGACGCGCTTCCCGTGACCGAGCGAACGGGTGCGCCGTACGAGTCGGAGAATCCCGGCATGATGCATGCGTGCGGGCACGACTGCCATATCGCCATGATGCTCGGAGCCGTGCGGATCCTGCGCGATCTCGCCTCCGAGTTTTCGGGCGAAGCGCGCATTCTGTTCCAGCCGGCCGAGGAGATATCCATTGGATCGACTAAGATGATCGAGGCGGGTGCGCTCGACGGCGTCGACACCGTATACGGTGCGCATATCTGGAGCGAGCTCGATGCCGGTCTTTTTTCCTGCGAGGCGGGGCGCCGTATGGCGCATACCGACTGGTTTCGCATCGATATCGAAGGTGTGAGCGCACACGGTTCCATGCCGCATAAGGGCGTCGATGCCATCGTCGTGGGTGCCGAGATGATCGATGCGTTGCAGATTCTCGTAAGCCGCGACATCTCGCCGTTCGAGCCAGCAGTCGTGACGGTGGGGGAATTCCACGGAGGAGAGGCGCGCAACATCATGGCCGGCTCCGCTTACCTCACCGGTACGGTACGCACATGGAGCGACGAGCTTCGCCGCGAGCTGCCTTCGTGCATCGAGCATATTGCCGAAAAAACGGCCCATACGTTCGGCGCGGTCGCACGAGTGACCTACGAAGAGGGCAACGCCGGACTTTCAAACGATGTGAAGTGCGCCAAACGAGCCCAACTGGCCGTGGCGGAAGTGCTGGGGGCGGGAGCGCTCGGCAAGTACCGCGGCACGCTTTCGGGCGAGGATTTTTCGGAGTATTTGCGGCTTGTGCCCGGCGTGTTCGTGTTCATCGGATGCAGAAACCCCGAGGTTAAGGCCAATCATCCGCAGCACAGCTGCTTTTACGAGGTTGACGAGAGCGTGTTGGCGAAAGGCTCGATGGTTGCCGCGCAGTACGCTATCGATTTTCTGCAGGGAAGGTAAGGAGAAGGCTCTCCCGGGCTTCGCTTGGGATGCCGGCGCCGATGCGTGCAACTGCGCCGGCATCTTTTTTGCGCGAACCGCTATTCCGCTACGGGGCTGCTCGCACGCTTTTCCTCGCGCCGCATGAGCGCGCAGCAGACGATGGCCGCCACGATGAACCCGATGCCTCCGAGGATGCCGATGGGCATGGGGCCGATAAACGGGTTTCCTCCGGAAAGCGAGAAGAGGGCGGCGGCGCCGACGAATCCGTTGACGGCGCCGTGGCCGATGACAGCAGGCAGGCAGCTTTTCGCCTTAAGGGAAAGATAGCTGAACAAGGTGCCGATCACGATGCAGAAGATGCACATCGCGAAGATGCCGAGAAACGGCCAGCCCGGATATCCCACACCGTAATTATGCCCGATCACCGTGAGCGGCGCATGCCACAATCCCCAGATCACACCAGTGACGAGAACGGTCGGAACGAACGAGAGCCTCTCGTTGACCTTCGGTACGAGATACCCCCGCCATCCCCATTCTTCGCCGAAGCAGGTCAGGCAGTTGAGGACGGGGGAAAGCACGATGCCCACGCCGATCTGCACCCAAAGGATGATCTGCATGACGTCGGCGGGCAGCTCGGCGCCGCCTTGCGATGCGGTCGAGCTCTGCAGCAGGGCCATTGCGGCCGACATGGTCGGATCGAAATCACTGGGAAAGATGAGAAAGTATACGGCGGCGCCTGCGATGGTGAGGGCGGCCGGTCCGAACCAGGCGATGAGGTAGTACTTGAACGTATGCCGGAAATCGACCGGCTTGATCATCGCGTTCTTGAAGCCTTCTTTGGTGACGAGCCGCGTGATCAGCACGCCGATTGCGGGAACGAACATCATCGATCCGATGATGAGCTGCACGGCGACGGGCGGTGCAGCCAGCGCTCCTCCCATCGCCGTGCCGGTTGCCAAGGGCACGACGATGAATATCTCGAGCGCGTAGGTGATGGCGAAGGTGACGGCAAGATAGATGATGATGCGCTTCATGGTGATCCCCTGCTTTCTAAACTTGATGGAGTCGCTTGCATTACTGTTCTATCTGTTATAGCATAAATATAACAATTAAGCATTTGGCATGCAAGGCCGAATCGGAGGAATGCCCGAGAAAGCAAGCACGCCTCAGGTTTCGGCAAGCAAGCTGGAAGAAGTCGCGCGCCTCGTACCCTGGCGGCGCCAAGACGATGGAAAGAAGGAACGACAATGGAAGATCGCGTACCGGTACTCGCAGTAAGCCATTTCACCAAGACGTTCGGCGAAAAGCGAGCCGTCGACGATGTGAGCCTTACGGTCATGCCCGGTGATATATACGGGTTCGTCGGCCACAACGGCGCGGGCAAGACAACGCTCATCCGCTCGATCGTGGGCGTTGCGGGCTTCGACGGCGGCACTATCAACATCGAAGGCATGTCGGTTGTCGACCAGCCCATCGCCGTCAAGCGGATCACGGCGTACGTGCCCGACAACCCCGATGTCTACGATTTTCTCACCGGCATCCAGTACCTCGATTACATAGCGGACATCTTCGAGGTGCCTGCCGCCGTTCGTCGCGAGCGCATCGAGCGCTATGCCGACAAGCTTTCGCTCACGTCGGCGCTCGGCGATCTCATCTCGTCGTACTCTCACGGCATGAAGCAGAAGGTCGTGCTCATCGGCGCACTTCTCCACGAGCCGAAACTGCTGGTGCTCGACGAGCCTTTCGTCGGCCTCGACCCGGAGGCATCCTATACTCTGAAAGGACTCATGCGGGAGCTGACCGAACGGGGCTCGGCGATATTCTTTTCGAGCCATGTGCTCGAAGTGGTCGAAAAGCTCTGCAACAAGGTCGCCATCATCAAGGCCGGCAAGCTGATCGCCGACGGCTCGACGGAGCAGATCGTGGGCGACAAGAGCCTCGAAGACGTGTTTCTCGGATTGGGAAAGTAGGCGGTTTTCATGGGCAAGCTCAAGCTCCTGCTTAAAATCCAGATTCTCGGTACGTTCGGCCTCAACAAGGCGCTCCATACCGATCGGGCGAAGGCCAAGCGGTCGATCGCGCTTTTCGCTCTTGCGGCGATCGCCGTCGGCGTGCTGTGCGTCGGTTACAGCATGGGGGTCGCGTTCAGCCTTGCGGAGTTCGGATTGGTCGATAGCGTTCCCTTCGTGGCGGTGCTCGTCGGCTCGCTTGCGGGCGCGATGGCGGCGTTTTTGAAAACCAACGGCGTCCTTTTCGCATTCAAGGATTACGATATCGTGATGTCCCTCCCGGTAACGACGATGGAGGTTGTGCTGTCGCGCCTTGCCGCGCTCTATGCGATATCGTTGCTGTTCGGGGCCGTCGCCATGTTCCCCGCGTTCGGTGTGTACGCATCGTATGCGGGGGCGACGGCGGGATCGGTTGCCATGATGGCGCTCTCGGTGTTTTTGGCTCCGCTTCTGCCCATGGCGATCGCCGTTTTGCTTGCGGTGGGCATTTCGGCTTTGGCTGCCCGCATGCGCCATGCCAACATCGTGACGGTGGTTCTGTCCATCGCCGCCGTTTTGGTCATCGTTGTCGTTCCCTATGCGATGATGGGTCAGGCGGGCGGCGACGATGCCGCATTCGCTTCGCTAGTGGCGCAGCAGCTTTCGATCATGGTGAGCGTGCTGCCTCCGATCGCATGGGCGAGCGAGGGCATCGCGGGTGCCAACGTCGGTCTGTTCGCCGCATTCGCTGTGGTTTCGGTCGTGTCCGCCGTAGCCGCCATAGCGCTGATCTCGAATCGGTTCGCGGCTATCAACACGCTGCTGATGGCAAGTCGCCCGCAGGGCACGTTCTCGTTCGACGAAGGGAAGCAGGCGAAGGCAGGTGCGCGCAACAAGCTTCGCACGCCGCTTGCAGCGCTGTTGTCGAAGGAGGCGGCGCGTCTCGTTTCAACGCCGATCTACCTTATGAACTCTTGCATCGGCTATGTGCTCGTGCTGGTTGCCGCCGCAGCTGCCGCGGTTGCCTCTGCTCTCGGCATGCTTCCCGCCGAATTGTTCGAAGGAGAGATTGGCCCGCTCATCGGCAGTTTTCTTCCTTGGGCGATGGCGTTTTTCGTCGGCATTTCCTCTACGACGGCGGCATCGGTTTCCCTTGAGGGCAAAAGCAGATGGCTTATGTACACGGCTCCCGTTTCATCGCGGACGATTCTTGCTGCAAAGGCGCTCTTGAACCTGGCTATCGCAATTCCCACCATTGTGGTCAGCGGCCTTCTGCTTTCGTTCGCCTTCGGCGTCGATCCCGTATCGGCCGCGCTCGTCGTCGTGGTTCCCGTCGCCGTTTCGGTGTTCGTTTCGGTGTTCGGTCTTGCCGTCGATTCGCGCAGGCCGCGCTACGATTGGAAGAGCGAATACGAACCGGTGAAGCGCTCGATCGCCGTTATGGTCACCATGCTTTCGGGTTTCGTTATTGTGGCGGTCGGCATGCTGGTGACGGCTTTGACTGGCTCGATCGGTGCTATGATTCTCCCGATCGTTTTGATCGTTGTTTCGTGGTTGCTGTTCAAGAGCATCGCATCGGCGCCGTTGCAGGAATAGGGGTGAGCGCATGATCGTCAGAATCGACCAGAAGTCGAACGAGCCGCTGTATCTGCAGCTGCGTTCCCAGATCATCGCATCGATTGCCTTGGGCGATCTCGAACCGGGCGATGCGCTGCCCTCCGTGCGCTCGCTTGCAAGCGATCTCGGCATCAACTTGCATACGGTCAACAAGGCGTATGCGGTGCTTCGCGACGAGGGCTATGTGGTGATGCGCGGCCGCTCGGGCGCCTACGTAGCTGATCCGGCGGATCATGCGCCCGCCCAAACCGAGGCGGGGCTTGTCCGCATGGACGAGGCCCTGTTCGCGCTCGCCCTGGAATACCGTGCGCACGGTGGCTCGGAGGAAGAGTTCGTTGCGAGGGCTGCTGCGCAGGCCGAGCGCGCGTATAGGGAGGAGTGCTGAATGGATGTCGTAATGGACGCTACCGTGATGATGGGCCTGACTATCGCTCTTGTGCCGGTCGTCGGCGTACTCATGGCGCTCACGCCCTATCTCATGAAGAAAAGCGAGTGCTTCACCATCACGATTCCCGAATCAGCGGCGAGCGACCCGTATCTCAAGGGTCTCAAAAGGCGCTATCTTGCGCTCATGCTCGCATTGACCGCTGCACTTACGGCGGCAGGGGTGGCGCTTGTCGTTCTCGACAACCCTTCGGGTGTTTTGGCGGTCGTCATTGCGGGCACGCTGCTTACGTGTGTCATCGGATATGCGCTCATGCTGTATTTTCGCAAGAAGGTTTCGACGTACAAAAAGCAGCGGGGATGGCGGGCCGAGGCGCAGGAGGCGGTTGCCGTAGTGGGGGAGCGCGACGTCCCTCGCGCCATCTCGCTCAAGTGGAACCTCCTGTACGTGCCCGTACTGCTCGTAACGCTCGGCGTGGGCATCGCCGGATACTCGAACATGCCCGACATGATCCCTATGCAGGTTGGGTTTGATGGGGAAGTGAGCAGGTGGGCCGATAAGTCGCTGTCCATCGTATTCATGCCGGTGCTCATCCAGCTGTTCATGATCGCATGCTTTTTGTTCTCGCATTGGAACATTCTGCGCTCCAAACGTTTGTCCGAGCCGGGAGCCCCTGCGACCTCGGCGCTTGCCTACGGCATGTTCGCTCGCGCGCAGAGCATCTACTTGCTGGCGATGGGGCTGGTGATCTGCATTGCGCTCATCCTCATGCCGCTTTCGTTCGCAGGGCTCGTTACGCTTATGCAGAGTGCGGTCGTCATCATGGTCGTATGCATCTTCATCGTCGTGGGCGGCATTGCCATCTCCGTCGTGTACGGGCAAGGCGGCGCTCGCTTGTTCGCCCGCATGGGCGAAAGCGAGGAGATTCTTGCCGACGATGACGAGCACTGGAAGTTCGGCGTGTTCTACGTCAATCGCGACGATCCGAGCCTGTTTTTGCCTGCGCGCTTCGGGGTGGGTTGGACCTTCAACTACGCGCGCCCCGCTATCTGGGCCATTATGGCTGCAGGGCTGGCGATCACCATCGCGTTTGTGGTTGCTGTCATGTCGTTCGGGTAGGGCGCCGCGATCCCTTCTCCGCACTGTCTTGCCGTGCGGTGGCGTTTCTGCTAGTATCGTATTACGTGTAATACGATAAGGGGGCATCCATGGAGTCCGTTTTAACCGTTCGCTTGGACGACCGAATGAAAGAGCAGGGTATCGCCGTTATGAAGCGGTGCGGGTACACGCCCTCGGAGGCGGTTCGCCGGCTGTTCGACTATGCGGTTAAGAACGACGACCTTCCGTTCGACGAGCGGGAGAAGCCGAGCAAAGAGGAGATCGGAAGGCTCATCGCGGCGTTCGACGAGTGCCACACCAAGCGTCCGATCAACATGACCGACGACGAGATCCGGGAGGCAAGGTTGGGGGAGCGCTATGGATCTGGTGCTCGATAACAACATCGTGCTCGATCATATCGGGCGACGTGAGCCCTTCTACGCACTGTCGCGCAAAGTATGCCTGCTCGGTATCGTCGAGGCTGCGAACACCTACATCAGCGTGAACGTGCTCACAGACATCTACTATCTGCTGCGCAAAGATTACGGCAGCCAAGGCGCGCAGGACATGATCGAGCGTAGCCTGTCGTTTCTGCGCCTCATCGGCATCACGTCCGAAGATGCTGAAAAAGCGCTCGCGTCCCGATGGGACGATTTCGAGGACTGCCTTGTTGCGCGCTGCGCCGAAAAGATCGGTGCGGATTACGTCGTCACGAGAAACGTGAGGGATTTTGCCGATTCGGCGGTTGAAGCCGTGACCCCCGAAGAGCTGTTCGGCCGGCTCGAGAAGCAAGGCCTCGTGTTCGAAGAGATCGAATGGTGATTCACCTAGGCGAGGTATCTGCTGCTTTGATCTTCGATATGCGATGCGATCTTACGCATTTGCGCTAGAATGGTTGGGCGCGACGTTTAGCGGCTTGCTGCCGAAAGGGGATTGCGCAGCACTCGAAAAGGAATGTCATGAAGCTTTGCATCGGCAACGCTCTGTGCGAATGGAAGATGATGAGACATCGCGCAGGGCTTTCCCGGTAGGATCGATCCTACCGGTTTTCTCATCGGAGCCGGTTTGCGCCGCGAACGCGCTACGTCTTCGCATATGCGATGGCGTTGCGTTCGAGCGGTGCGGCATCTCCGATGGTCGAACCTCGAAGCCGCAGGCGAGTCTCGTCTGCGGCTTTTGCTTTTCGAGGAGAGACATGAAAACAAAGGAACAGGACTTCACCCGCGGCTCCGTGATCAAGCAGCTCGCTGCCTTCACATTGCCGCTGTTCGCTGCCAATATTCTGCAATACTGCTATCAGGCTGCCGACATGATCATAGTCGGGCAGGTTATGGGGAATACGGGGCTTGTCGCCATCGGCACGGCTTCCATGATCTCGTTTTGCATCAACGCGTTTGCCATAGGCGTCACCGCCGGGGGGACCGTTGCGATTGCGAAGCGCCGGGG
>NZ_LT962671.1:1968130-1991796 GCF_900199545.1 Raoultibacter massiliensis | reverse complement strand
ACGAGGCGGGCCAGCGCACGGCTTCGGCCGCCGTGTTCGCGCTCGCGGCGGCGTGCTCGCTTGTCGTTGCAGCCGGCGGACTGGCTTTCGCACCGCTGCTGTTCGCCGCACTCAACGTTCCCGCATCATCCTTCGGCGACGCGGTTTCCTACACGGCGATCGTCTGCTCGGGGTCGGTTTTCACATTCGGATACAACGCCGCCTGCTCGCTTTTGCGGGGCGTCGGCGATTCACGTGGCCCCCTCGCCTTCGTCGCTGCGGCCACGGTGGCGAACATCGTGCTCGATCTCGCGTTCGTCATGGGATTGGGCTGGGGTGTTGCGGGGGCGGCCTGCGCTACGGTGATCGCGCAGGCGCTTTCCTGCGTGCTAGCTGCAAGGTATCTGATCAGACGGTACCCGAGTGCCCGTCCGCGCTTCGAGAGCGTCCACGTGCTTTTCTCCGAACTTGCGGCCGTACTCGGGGTCGGAATCCCGTCGGCGCTCCAGATGGTTGTGGTGAACGTATCCTACCTGCTCGTAACGGGCATGCTGAACGCTTACGGCACCGAGGTGGCGGCCGCTTCGGGTATCGGGCTCAAGATCAGCACCTTGTCGGGGTTGCCATGTTGGGCGATCGGTCAGGCGGTCACGGCGATGACGAGCCAGAACGCCGGCGCTCGAAAACCCGGTCGCATGCGCGAGGCCGTCCTGGCAAGCTGCGGCGTCTCGGTGGCGGTAATCGCCGTGATCGCGATCGCCACGCAGGTGTTCGCCTGCGACCTTGCCCGGTTGTTCGGTGCGTCGGATGCGGCAACTGTTGAAATCGCAGTGCTCTACCTGCGCATCACGTGTTCGTTCAATGCGGTATTCTACGCGCTTATGTACTGCTTCGATTCGTTTGCTCTTGGATCGGGCGCGCCGCGGCTGGCGCTGGTCAATTCGCTGTTCGATGCGGTTGTCATAAGGTTCGGTCTTGCATGGCTGCTCGGTTGGGCGCTTGGGTTCGGGTTTGCAGGCATCTACGTTGCGCAAGCCCTTTCGCCTGTCATCCCGACGCTCATCGGCGTGACGTACTTCCTGCGAGGGACATGGGCGAAGGAGGCGCGATAACGAACGGCAGGCGGATGCTGCGGATCTCGCCCGCCTTTGCGCGGCAATGTTTCACGTGAAACATTTGTTCGTATTTTGGTATACTGTGATGAGTGTTCGAAATTCGGACGGCGATCGGAGTTGTCATGCGAATGCAAAGCGAAAGCCGGCCTATAGCGTCTGCCGTCCAAGGCGATGGAGCAATGAGCAAGGGAGAACCTGCGATGTCTACCGATTTGATAACCATACCTGGCGTCGGGCCGAACATGAAGGCGCGCCTGCAAGCCATCGGCATTTCATGCGTGGAGGATCTTGCGGGAGCCGATCCCGAGGAGCTGTATGCTCGCGACTGCATGGTGAGCGGGGGAGATGTTGACCGGTGCTGCCTGTATGTGTATCGGGAGGCCGTCTATTTTGCCGAGACCGAACAGCCCGATCCCGAGAAGCTCCAATGGTGGGCGTGGAAGGACTGATGGTCTTGCCGTTCAGTTGATGCTTTTCTTGCCATGGGCCGCGAGGATGTCGTTGAGTTCGTCTTCGACGATATCGAGAAGAACCTGCTTCGATGCGATGCCGACTTTTTGATAGATATGTTTGACATGGGTTTTTGCCGTCGTGCTTGAAATTACGAGCGCTTCGGCGATGTATGTGGCACTACGGCCCCTTGCGAGCAGCGCAAGCACTTCGCCCTCTCGCTTTGTCAGCTTGTATTGCTTTGACATGCTCTCGCATGCAAGGCTGAGCGCCGTCTCGGAATCGATGGCGGGCTCTTCTTTGCCTCGGGGCGAAACAGGCTCTTGACGCCCCATCTTGAAAAAGTGCATGACGCTCAACACGATAAGGGCGAACAGGGTGGCGACGATCATGGTCGTGCCGATCCAGTCGGCGTCACCCTTTGCAAGGTCTCTCATGATGCCGAGCCCCACGACGACGCCGAGTTTTTTTGCGAGAAAAAGCGATGCGCAGGCGAAGAGGGCGGTGCGTTTGAATCGGTAAACGAAAGGGATTATCCATGCGAGGAAAAGCACGGCAACGTAGGTGATGTTGAGAGGGATCACCGAAAGGGCGATTAGGGCACCGCTTAAGAGCGAAGCAACGTAGAGGGTCGCAAGAGCGATGGGGAGAACGAGCAGGCGAACAGAGTCGACGGCTGCGATACCTTGGAGAGAGTTTCTCGCGAGAAGCAGCAGGTTCCCCGCAAGAATTGCACCAACGCCCGCGCAAATTTGGATAATCGTCGAGGCCGACTCGCCGTCCTGGGCTTGCAGCCACTGCAAGTGTATCGCGGAAACGATGAATGAGAAAAGCGCTATGGTAAGGCATAGTTGCCAAAGTGGAATCCTGTAGGATCCAGGGTTGCTGCTGCGTGCGAGGGGCGCGGCTTCGGACGGAGCGTCATCGAATTCGGCGCGCTCGTTTTCGGGAAGAGTCTCCAGCCATTCGTCCGATGCGCGCTGTTTGCGCACTGCCAAAACCAGGCATGCGCATGAAGCGGGAGTGAGGAGCAGGATCAGCGCGCTTGCGACTTCAAACGATACGAAGGGAATGGCTATTTGAATTGTTCCAGCGATGATGATTCCTATTACGAGTGCTTGTATTGCGGCTCGCAGCTTTGCTCCCAGAAAGAAGCTCGCAAAGGCGATGAAAAGGATATATGACGATTCGAGAACGGTCCTCTGCACGATGGTGAAGAGGTGATCGTGAACCGGATGCAGCGTTGCCGATATCTGCATGGCGAAGCCGATGGTTTGCAGTAAGGCTATGGCGACAAGCATCCATGTGCTTTCATGTGGTTTGAAGTTGGGCTTTTTGGAGAGCAGGATCAGCGCGGAAAACACGGCCGTAAGGGAAACGATTTTGATAAGAAGCACATCGAGGGCGCCTTCGTCGGAAATGCGCCATAAGGCACTGTACCTCAACGCTTCGGTTGAGGCGATGCAAAGACCGAGGCCTATGCTGGCCAGCGCAAAGCTGTCCTTGTCAAGAGCCCTCTCGATCCTTTGCGTATCGTTTCCCATGCTGTAGCACCCAGGTTCTATCAACTGCCGTTGCGATCAAGTATAGCAAAGCGAAACCGACGCCTTAGACGTCGGCCGATTGAGGCTGGATGGCGCAGGTCCATCCAGCCTCATAAGAAGAAGCGTTTACGAATCGAGTTTCTCTACCGCGTTTGTTCCAGCCAGTCGTCCCGACGTAAAAGCCCATCCGAGCGCTACTCCGCCGTATTGGGCGTAAGGCTCGAGATTCGTGTAGAGTACGCCTCCGCTGTCATTTCCGCACGCGTACAGGCCGCCGATTGGCGTGCTGCCATCGGTTTTAAGAACGTTGAGGTTCGTATCGACATCGAGTGCGGCGATCGTTGCGTAGGGCGTTGCATCCGCTTTGATCGCATAGTAGGGGCCGTAATTGATCTGTGAGATAAGGGTTTTCTCGCTTTTGTCGAACTCTTCGTCCTTGCCGTTCTTGCAGTAACCTTCGTATCGTTCAACCTGCGCCACGAAGGCATCGGCGGGAACTCCTATTTTCTCCGCGAGTTCCTCGAGCGTATCGGCTTTGAATGCGTACCCTTTGTTTTCGGCGGCTTCCAGAACTTCGTAGATTTGCGGGATGGGCGTTGCCTGAGGGTATCCGCCTTGGCCGAATACTTTTGTGGAACTTTGGAATTTGCCATCTTCGCCGGGATATCCGTTTTGGGCGAGTCCGTCTACATAATCGCTTCCGTATATGGTGAACCAGCTTGGGCCTCCGGCCCAGAATGCGAACGTACCGCTTTCGTTGTAGTGACGGATGCCGTCCGTGCCCACCTGCAGCGCATTTCCGTTGATTCCCATCATCATGGGAATGTCATTGAGCGACCAGGTATTTTGTTCGAGCATTCGCTCTTCGAGGCCATCGCGGTAATAGCATGGGTACTCGGTGAGGTAGTCGGATGTGGTCTTGAAGTGAATGCAGGGGGACATATCGATATTGTAGGTTCCCGCCCCTTGCTGGATGGCGGAGTCGATCATCTGCCCTTTGTTCTGATACATGCCCCAAAGGTGCCACCGTGCGGCGAGGGGGTACTCGGGGCTTTGCAGGTATTTTTCAAGCATGTCGCCATTGCCGCCGAATCCGCCGGTGCACAAGATGACGGCTTTGGCATTGATTATGTATTCTGTTCCGTCAACGTTGCTGCGGGCCTTTACCCCCTTTACCGAGCTCCCCGAATCGTCAAGGATGAGCTCGTATGCCTGCGTCTCAAGAAGATACTCGCCGCCGAGCGCTTCGAAGTCGGCAATGATGCGGTCGTAGTATTGCCCCACTGAGGTGGATCGGTCGCCGAAGGTGTAATCAGGGTATTCGGCTGCGTAATCCTTTCCTTCGTCTTGGTTCGAGAGATAGATGTATTGCTGCTTGCACAGCCATGTGCTGGTGCCGAAACCCTTCTTGGCATTGCTGAACACGAATCCATGGTCGAATTGGAGCCAGTCGACCGTTTTCCCCGATTCGTCCATAAGGAGCTTTACGCATTCTGGTTTGCAGGGCGTGCCTTTCGAGTAGTTCGCCATCCAGTCGTCATACAGGCTGTCGTAATCGCACCACGCTTCGCCGTTGTTGTATTTCTCGATATAGCGAGGGGCGTTTATGCTGAAGGGCTCTCCCGCATTCGAGGCGGTGCCGCCGTATTTGCCTGCCGTTTCTATTGCCAAGACGCTGACCTCTTTGCCTGCTTGGACCATCGCTTCGGCTGCAGCCATCGCCGCCGAGGAGCCTGCCCCGCCGAGTCCGCATACGACGATGTCGTAGTCGAGCGTTTTCTCGTCGGATGACTGCTCGAGCGGTTTATAGAAGTTATGAATAGCTGTACCGTTCGATCCGCCTGCGGCAAGGGCTTTGACGAGTGCGCGTTCCGTAGCCGTTTTGATGCCCGCGCTTACGCTCGTTGCGCCGGTGATCGAGTCGATCGTAACGGATTGCGTTTCGATCATGCGGGGGATGAGAAGGTCTTCGGCTGCCTTCATAATGAGGGGCTCTTCTCGGTTAAGCTTCTTGTCGATAACTTCGATGCTTTTGAAGCTTGATTCGTCGACTTCGATTTTAACCCGTACGGGTTCGATCCAGTCGAATCCGTACGCTTCGCCGACGTAGATCCCCGGCTTCATCGCCACATCCCCGGTCTCTTCTAGGAGGCCTGCTTGCTGGAGGCATTCCTCTGCGGCTCTGAAAATCGCTCTGCTTGTCGTCGTTGCTCCGGAAACCGAATCGATGCCATCGAGGCTGCCTGCCTCGGCGATTTTCTCGGAGAGGATCTGTGCCGCCTTCCCTCCCTTTTCCGGCGTTTCTCCCATGTCGGCGATGTCTGCTTTGGCGATTCTTCCATCTTCGATGGTCAGTTTCACGGTAACGTCGCCGTGGAATCCCTTGGACGAAGCGCTGAATGTCCCGCTTTCTCCCCGAGCTGTTTCGCTGTCAGTCGAGCAGCCGCTGAGGATACCGCCTGCGGTGGCCATGCCGGCTCCGACGGCAAGGCTCAATGCCGTACCTTTCAAAAAACTTCGCCTGTTGATGTTCGTTGTCATACACCCTCCTTGTCAATGAATCCGAAGAAACAAGGCGAGTCTAGAAAACGCCGCAGAAAGCGTCGTCCTCACAAAAGGAGGATATTGATATAGTTCCAGTTCAAGAAGCTAAATCCCGCGCACTTCGACGTTTGGGACGATTTCTTGGAGCGATGTCGAAAAGCTTCTCAGCTCCTCGGGCGAATAGCCGTGCAAAATGTTTTCGCCTGCAAGCACGGTATCCGAATCGACGAAACCCTGGAGAAACCATGCGGGCGTGCCCTCTATCCATCGGGCGAGTTCGCGCAGGCGTGCTTCATTATGGTATTCGCGCACGACGGTGGTTCGAAATTCGAACGGCACGGTCCCCGAAAGCAAGTAGGCGACGCTCTGTGCGACGGGCGAAACGTCGAAGCCAGGCCTGCCAACGGTCTCGGCGTAGCATGCAGGAGCATTCTTGACGTCCATGGCAACGCAATCGACCAGATTCGCCTCGACAAGCTCCGCCAATCGATTCGGAAAGCTCCCGTTCGTATCGAGCTTGATTGCGAACCCGCGTTGCTTGATGGCTTCGCAGAATGCGGCGATGTCGGGCTGCAGCAGGGGTTCTCCTCCCGTGATGCAGACGCCGTCGAGCAAGCCTTGGCGCTTATCGAGAAAAGAGAAGAACTCCTCTTCGGAGACATTGGGAAAATCCGCTTCCGATCCTTTGCCGCAGCCGATCACGAGTTCGGCGTTGTGGCAGAACGGGCAGCGGAAGTTGCATCCGGGGAGAAACACCGTCGCGGCCGTCTTTCCCGGATAATCGAGAAGGGTGAGTTTTTGAAGTCCTGCAAGTTTCATAATCCCTCGATTGTAGCACCGCCCGCCCGTTTTCGCTCCCGGTGCCGACACCGACTTCGGGGGCGGCACGCCCAGTTGCCTTCCGGTGCCCGCCGGCTTACCTGCGGCGCCTGTGGGAGCGCAGGTCGGATCGCCTGCCCCCTTAGCGCTCGCCCATGCATTCACCAACGAGATCGATAAGTTCTTGCTTCGAATGAATCCCCATTTTTCTGTACAGGCTCTTGACGTGGGTCTGTGCCGTGCTAGTCGAAATGTACATCGTTTCAGCAACTTTTTTGAGGCTGTTTCCTTGAGAAAACTCCAGCATGACTTCGGCTTCGCGTGCGGTAAGGCCGTGCTCTTCTGCGAGGGCCGTACATGCGGCTTCGCGTGAAAGACGGTTTGCCGTCGGTAGCTCGGCAAGCTTTCTGTTGGCCAAGAGGGCGAGGAAGACGATGGTGCTCGCCACAAGTATAAATGCAATCAAAAGCGCGAAGGCGGGAAGATAGGTTGCAATGGGCAGGTCGATCGTTCTTGCTATTTCGGGCGCAACGAAGTAGCTGCAAAATCCAGAGACGCATTCAACGAGCACGAAAAGCGATCCGACGACCGATACGAGCGAGAGTCGTTTTTCTCTTACAGCGAGGATGAGGGCAACCCAAAGGAAGAAGGATACAAAAGTGCGTCCCGAAATAGCCACTCCGCTTGCTAGCTCGGGCATGGCCGGATAAAGGGCGCCAATAAGGAACAGGCCGCAGAAAAAGACCAGCGCGACGAGTGTCCAAAGCCAGAAGAGAAGAGGCCTGCCCGTATCGGCTCTGTAGGCAATGCAGACGATGATGAGCGATAGGGCAAGCGATATTGCCCGTCTTGAATACGTTCCTTGCTCGGGCGAATAAGAGATTGTTCCGAAGTAAAGGAACCCCCTTATTATGGCGCCGATTACGAGAAAGGCGATCAGGAGAATGACGAGGCCGGACAGCGCACTCCTTACGGACCCTTGAGCGTTTTGCGAATAGTCGGGCCTCGTGCGAGGTGGCTGGTAGGCGGTATATGCAGCTCCTGAGACCATCCAGGAAAGAAACGGCAAAGCAAGGGAAACGGGATTGGGAAGGAGACTTGTCAGCGACAGGATAAAGCTTAAAAAAAACGACATGGCGATGTTGAGGAACATGTTGCGTTCGCGAGATCTTGCCGCTTCAAGGGACCATGCAAACGTAATGACGACAAAACCCGATGCCGATAGGAAGGTTCCAGCGAATGAAAAGCCCCAAGGCAGATCGAAGAGGCCGCAAAAATAGCTAAGCGAAATGCCGGCGGACGCTAAAACGCCAAATCCGAAAACGACAATCCGCTTGGACCCGAGTATCCTATCGACAATCGAATTTCTGAGAAGGCAAGCGCTGCATACGACAGCTACAAGTCCAAGGAACAGCAGGTATTCAACATCGAATTGTGCGTTGCCGCCGTTTTCGGCGAAAACTAGCCCGAAGAAGCTGTTTCGAAAAGCCGGCCAATAACATGCGAGCCCTATGATGAACAGCCAATCGTTGGCGCTTGGCATTCGAAGTACTCTTTTGGTCAATACTCCCCCTGTTGCATCGATGTTGAGTCGATGCAACGGATTATACATCAGGGCTCCCGGCTTGGGCTTTCTGCGCTGCGGCAAAACAGTGGCATGGGCTCCCATATGCGAAAAATACCCTGTTTTATGGTCATGCAAGAAGCCGCTTCGCGTTTTTTACGCGAAGCGGCGCAGAGGCTTGGATGGGATCCTTTTACCACGCTGTGCGCTCGTTCAGCTGATAGGCAATGCATGAATAAGGAAAGGGGTATGCAATGAGCATAGACAGACGCGGTTTTTTGAAAGGCGGATTGGCGTTGGGGGCTGCTGCTGCGCTTGGAGGAAGTTTGGCGGGGTGCGCTTCAGCTCCGGCGGGCGAAGCGAAGGCGCAGGATGGCGTTGAGTATCCTGCGGGAACAACCGCCGACGACTTCGAGAACTCAAGTGCTGTGGCCGAGCCGATAACGGAATTCGTAGAGGAGAAAACCTATGATATCGTTGTGGTAGGGGCCGGTACTTCGGGATTGCCCGCCGTCCTAACGGCAATCGAGGAGGGCGCAACCGTCGCGTGCCTCCAGAAGGAATCCACGGCGATTTCTCAAGGCAACGGTTCTTCGGGTGTCATTCTTGACGAAACGACCGACATGGGTTTGCTTCGTTGGGTGCAGGGCTATCGAGAGGCATGCAGCTACCGTGTGAACCTCGACCTCGTGAATTTCTTTGCACGGCATTCCGGGGAGACGGCAATGTGGATGGCGCGTATGGGGAAAGAGGCTGGATACCCCCCTTACGAGTCGAAGCTCACAAGAACCGAAACGGCTGATGGAAGCTATGTGACCACCATGCGCAACGCCTTTGGCGTTAAGCCTGAAAACAATGGCAATTTAATCAAGGCCCTTGCAGAGTACGCGGAAGGAAAGGGCGCCGAATTTTTCTACAGCACACCAGGCGTCCAACTCGTTAAAGATGGCGAACGGGTGACGGCTGTAATCGGCGAAAGCCCAGACGGCTATGTCAAGTTCAATGCGAATAAAGCCGTTATTCTGGCTACGGGCGACTACCAGAACAACGATAGCATGCTTGCGAAGTACGCACCCGATCTCGTTCGCTTTACGAAAAAACAGATGAATAAGACGGGGGACGGGATCCTCATGGCAATGGCTGTTGGCGCTACGATGACGCCGGTTGGCCACAGCAAGCAGATGCACGATATGGATGCGGCTCCAATGGCGATGACGGGGATTCCATTCCTTGCAGTCGACGAGCAGGGCGAGCGTTTCATGAACGAGGAAATTCCCATGCACTATTGGGATGCCACCCTTCGGTATTCAGATGCGGATGACCCGGGCAAATTCTGCCGCATTTTCGACAATAACTATTTTGCCACCGCCAAAGAGTGGGGGTATGCTCCGTCACCGGTCGAAGTAATGGAAAACTACATTCCGGGCGCTGTCGAGAATCCCACAGGCGTTATGAAGGATCTCATCGATACGCATCGATGCGATACGCTCGACGAGCTGGCTGGGGAGCTTGGAATACCGGCAGATGCACTGAAGAAAACCGTCGAGCGCTACAATCACCTTTGCGAAACCGGCTTCGATGAGGATTTCGGCAAGCAGAGTAAGTTCATGGTTCCGATCGTCGAGCCTCCGTTTTGGGGGATTCATCAGTGGATTAGACTTACTGCCATGGGAGGCGGAATCGCCGTCGACAAGAACTACCAAGTGGTCGATCAAGCCGGCACGCCGATTCCCGGCTTGTATGCGGTGGGCTTCGGTGCCGGCGACATATGCGGAGACGTCGACTGGTCGCTCTACCTGGGCGGCATGTCCTGTGGATCGTGCATGACTTCTGGCCGCTACGCGACCATTCATGCCTTGACGGGCGACCTGGTGCCAAGCAGCCCGTCGGGCGACTGGGAAGGGTTCCGCGCCGAGTTCGTCGATGTCGATTAGGGATCTGACGTTTGATCTCGCCTAGATCCTGTAAGAGCAGGATGTCCTGAGAGAGGAGTTGGGCTGCGACCCAAAACTTGGACGGGTCAAAAAAACTAGGCAGCTAAGGACTGATTCCGGAACTCCTCCGGGGTCAGTCCTTTCGGTTTAACCTGCCCTCCTTAGCGCTCGCCCATGCATTTGCTGGCAGGATTATCTCTTATATGTAAGATGATTTCCGATGCTTCCTCAAACAAGGGTTGAAGGTAGGCGTTTGCGTGCGATGGGATGCTGGGTGGCGGAAGCGTCGTTGTGGGTGTGCGGGCCTGGCGAAGCGTTGCGAAAGATGCGTTTAGCGGACTGCCCGCGTATGTTGACGCTATGTTGATAAAACTACATAGCAATTACGGAAAGTACAACATATAGTTGCCACCTGCGTAAAAGAATCTAGATATGGTGAGGTTTCCGTTGACTTGCGGGGAGTGCGGGACTAGGATACTGGTACTTCGAACAGCAATCGCATCAGAATATCAAAGGAGCAGATCTATGTATCAGGTGAGGAAACGTGACGGCAAAATCGCTGACTTCGACATTGCGAAGATTTCGGAGGCGATTGCCAAAGCGTTCGACGCGTTGGATAAGCAGTACCATCCTTCCACCATCGATTTGCTCGCGCTCAACGTAACCGCTCATTTCGAGCCGAAGATCGAAAAAGGCATCATCGATGTCGAGGCCATCCAAGACAGCGTCGAGGAAGTGCTTTCAACGGCCGGGTACGCCGATGTTGCCAAGGCCTACATTCTGTATCGGCAGCAGCGCGAAAAGGTGCGCAACGCGAACGCCACGCTGCTCGACTACAAGGCCATCGTCGACAGCTACGTCAACGTCGAAGACTGGCGTGTGAAGGAAAACTCCACCGTCACCTATTCCGTCGGCGGGCTGATCCTGTCCAATTCGGGTGCGATCACGGCCAATTACTGGCTCTCCGAAATCTACGATCGCGAAATCGCCGAGGCGCATCGCTGCGCCGACATCCATCTGCACGATCTGTCGATGCTCACGGGCTACTGCGCAGGCTGGTCGCTCAAGCAGCTTATCCAGGAAGGGCTTGGCGGCGTGTCCGGCAAGATCACATCGAAGCCCGCAAGCCACCTTTCGAGCCTGTGCAACCAGATGGTCAACTTCCTCGGCATCATGCAGAACGAGTGGGCCGGCGCCCAGGCGTTTTCGAGTTTCGATACGTACCTCGCTCCGTTCGTGAAGGCCGATGGTCTCACGTACGAAGAAACCAAGCAGTGCATCGAGTCGTTCGTGTTCGGCGTGAACACTCCGAGCCGCTGGGGCACCCAAGCGCCGTTCTCGAACATCACGCTCGATTGGACCGTGCCTGCCGATATGAAGGATGTGCCCGCCATCGTGGGCGGCAAGGACATGGATTTCACCTACGGCGATTGCAAACCCGAGATGGATATGGTGAACAAGGCGTTCATCGAGATCATGATCGAGGGCGATGCGAACGGCCGCGGATTCCAGTATCCGATTCCCACCTATTCGATCACGAACGATTTCGATTGGTCCGAGACGGAGAACAATCGCTTGCTGTTCGAGATGACTTCGAAATACGGTACTCCGTACTTCTCGAACTACATCAATTCCGATATGGAACCCTCCGACGTGCGTTCGATGTGCTGCCGCCTGCGTCTCGATCTGCGCGAGTTGCGCAAGAAATCGGGCGGCTTCTTCGGAAGCGGCGAATCGACCGGATCGATCGGCGTCGTGACCATCAACATGCCGCGCGTCGCCTATCAGGCAACCGACGAAGCCGATTTCTACAAGCGTCTCGATCACCTCATGGATCTTTCGGCGCGTTCGCTTAAGACGAAGCGCACCGTTATCACGAAGCTTCTCGATGCGGGGCTCTACCCCTACACCAAGCGCTACCTCGGCACGTTCGAGAACCACTTCTCGACGATCGGGCTTGTGGGTATGAACGAGGCGTGCATGAATGCGAAGTGGCTGCGTGCCGACATGACGCAGAAATCCGCTCAGGAATTCACGAAGAACGTGCTCAACCACATGCGCGACCGCCTCTCTGATTATCAGGAACAGTACGGCGATCTGTACAACCTCGAGGCGACGCCTGCCGAAAGTACCACCTATCGTTTCGCCAAGCATGACAAGGAGCAGTTCCCCGATATCATCACCGCGAACGAGAACGGCAAGCCGTACTACACGAATTCGTCTCACCTGCCCGTAGGCTATACCGAGGATATTTTCAGCGCGCTCGACGTTCAGGACGAGCTGCAGACGCTCTACACCTCGGGCACGGTGTTCCACGCGTTTCTTGGCGAGAAGCTGCCCGATTGGAGAGCTGCGGCGAACCTGGTGCGCAAGATTGCCGAAAACTACAAGCTGCCGTATTACACCATGTCGCCTACCTATTCGGTGTGCAAGAACCACGGATACATTGCCGGCGAGGTATACGAGTGCCCGTGCTGCCACGAAGAGACGGAGGTGTACAGCCGCATCACCGGTTACTACCGCCCGGTCAAGAACTGGAACGACGGCAAATCGCAGGAATTCGAGGATCGCGTGGTCTATAACATCGGTACGTCGAAACTCGTGAAGGGCGATGCCGAAGCGGCCGCGAAGGCTGCGGCAAGCGGGGCGGCTGCGGTGTCCGAGCGCGGAGGCGAAGCAGTTGCCGTGCCCGCAGGCGGCGCTGTTGCGGCTGGCGAAGCGGCCGTAGTCGAATCGACGACCCTTCCCGCGGGCATCTACATGGTTGCCACTAAGACGTGCGCGAACTGCAAGCATGCCGAGCAGCTTATGGACGAGGCGGGCATTGCGTTCGAGAAGATATTCGCCGAAGAGAACCCCGAGCTCGCACGCCGCTACAACATCATGCAGGCGCCTACGCTGCTCGAAGTAAGCGGCGACGGCACGGCTGCCGTCGTGCGCGGTGCAGCCGCCGTATTCCAGGAAATCCCGAACCTGAAGGTGCTTGCATAGCCGCAGGTCCCTTTCATCGACGGGGGGGGGTTCTCGAAGCGTACATGCTTCGAGAACCCCCCCGTTCGGCGCGATGGCCGGTCTTTCTCCTAGTCCTCTAGATACGTAAGCTTCGTCCCGACGATGCGTTCGACCGACTCGTTGATGCGCGATTCAGCGATGCGCCCGTCGTTGACCGCATCGATTACGCCCTGGTAGGCGGCGGGGAATTCGGAGGGCATGAGCACTATGTCGACACCCGCTTCGATTGCGGCGACACCTGCCTGGTCGGCCGTGCAGAACTCGCCGATAGCCCCCATTTCCATGGCATCGGTGATGATGATGCCCGTGTAGCCGAGTTCGTTGCGCAAAAGATCGGTAACGACGGCCGAATTGATGGATGCGGGCGCGTCGGTGCCCAGCGCTGTTGGAAGCGAGAGGTGTCCGACCATGACGAACGGCACGTCTGCTGCAATGGCCGCCTCGAAGGGCTTGAGCTCCCATGCGCGCAGTTCGTCGAGCGTCTTGTTCGATACGATGGCCCCCTCGTGACTGTCTCCCATGACTCCGCCGATGCCGGGGAAGTGCTTGGCGCAGCAGAGGATCCCTGCGCTTCCGAAGCCTTCGACCTGCGCCTGCACCATGCTGGCTACGAGGTCGGGATCGGTGCCGAACGAACGCTGCGCCATGACATCGGTCTGCGGATCCCCGCATATATCGGAATCAGGTGCGAAATCGAGGTTGAAGCCAAGCTCGATTAAATACGACCCGATGGTCGTTGCCGCCTCGCAGGCCTGCGAGGCATCGCCCGTCGCCCCGATTGCCGCCATATCGCCCGCGTCCTCAACGTCGAAGCCAGGATTTCCCGCGATGCGCCTGACGGTACCGCCCTCTTCGTCGACGGCTATGAAGAGGGGAAGCCCCGTCGCCTCCTTCGCGTAGGCTTGGGTATTGGCGATCATGGTTTTGGTTTGGTCGGGGTCGATGAGGTTTTTCTGGAAGTAGACGATGCCGCCAACCGGGTAGGCGCCAAGCGCGCTTTCGGTTGCCGGGCCCGCCTGGGTCGCCGTGTCTACTCCCGTGATCATTTCGGGGGTTACGATGAACATCTGCGCGGCTTTCTCCTCGAGCGTCATGGCGGAAACGATTTCGGCGACCTGGTCTTCAAGAGTCGGTTCAGGCTCAGGCTCGGGGGCGCTCGGTGTCGCTTCGGGCTCGGGTTTCTTCGGAGCCTCGGTTTTCGCGCTGGGAGAATCGCTCGACCCACCGATGCCGTCGGGGACGGTTGCGGGGGAGCAGCCGGCGAAAATCGCAAGGCAGGCAAGGAGCATGCCGAGTGCGAACAGGGGGATGCGGGAGCGTTTGAGTCTCGTTTCCCGTGCGATAGCAGTGGCGCGCATGCGAAAGAGCCGCCTTTCTTCTGGGTTTCCACGAAATGCGCGCTTTAGTATAGAGCGCCGAAGCGGTCTCGCTCGATTTACGCGGCGTGATTCAAGCTATGGTTGCGCCACGCTGTCCTCGCCGTTTCGGGTCGTGCGCTCTTCTTGCCAACTCGCCCGACCCCGCTCTATCATCTTCGGCATCCAAGCCATGACGAGCAGGCAGATGGCAGCCAGAGCGATGCAGATTCCGAAAACGGACGGCGCCGAACCGATGCTGCTTGCTCCGACCGCTGCGCCGCACGCTGCCGTCCCGATGGTTCCGCCGAACCCGCGGAAGAACAGCGCCATCGATGTCGCCTTGCCGATGTTGTGCGGTTCGGCGCCCGTTTGGGCGGCGATGTTTCCGAGCGGCATGCTCATGCCGATGCCGAATCCGAAAACGGCGGATGAAACCGCTATCTGCACCACGCTTGTTTCGGCGTTGACGAAGCCGAGAGCCAGCGATCCGAGCCCCATGACCATGAAGGCGGTGCGGGAGAGCGCGCGCATGCGTCCGGTTTTGCCGAACAGCCTGCCGGAGGTGTTGCTGCCGATGATCAGGGCAAGCGTCATGGGGATCGTCGCGTAGGCGGATTCGGCGGAGCTTAAGCCGAGCACCTCTTGGGCGAAACGGGGGATGAACATGATTCCCGCGAGCAGGAGGAATTGCGCTCCGAAGCTGAGGACGAAGGATGCCGAAACCTGCTTGCGGGCAAACAGCCGCACGGGAACGATGGGCTTTTCCCTGTTCTTTTCAATCGCTACGAGCAGCGTTCCAAGCACTGCGGCGGCAACGAGGAGGCCGAAAAACGGAGCCGACCACCAGGTGAACAGGTCGCCCGTGAGGCTGAATGCAAGCACGAGCGGCACGACGGTTGCGGAGGCGAGGATCGAACCCCGCACATCGAGGCGCGATTCCGATCGGGCGCTTGTGCCGGGCAGAAACCTCGTCACGAGCACAAGCGCTGCGACGCTTATCGGAAGATTGACGAGGAATATCCAATGCCAGCCCACGGTGTCGGTTATGAGTCCGCCGACGAGCGGCCCCGCAACGCTTGCCAGGCCGTACATTGATGAGATCGCGCCCATGTACTTGCCGCGCTCGCGCGGTTCGAACAATTCGGCAATCGTGATGAACACGCCCGATTCCACGAATCCGCCTCCGATGCCTTGTACGGCGCGCATCGCCGCGAGCGCTTCGATCGAATTTGCCAAAGCGCATCCAAGCGAAGCTCCGGCGAAGACGAGGATGCCGATGACGAACATCTTCTTGTGGCCTATGCGCGCCGCGATGCCGCCGCAGAGCAGCGTGGCAATCGTGCAGGTGAGGAGGTAGGAGGTGAACGGCCACGTGTATCGGCCGAATCCAGAAAGCGCCGAGGCTATCTTGGGCATGGCGGTGCTCACCACCGTTGCATCGAGTGCTGCGATGAACAGGCTCAGCATCAGCCCTACGATGACGCCGGCCGATGCTCTTTTCGTTCGTTGATCCATTTGATCTCCAATCTACTTACTGTGAAAGTACTATCAGTGATAGTTAATGGGCAAAAACAAACCGGGCGAACCCGGTACGTTTTTCAGGAAGGCGATGCGCGGTGAAAGCGCGATCGTCGCGCGGCGGCTAATCCGCGGCGGCTTTCTTTCCGCCATCGTAGAATTCCCGCTCGTATTCTTCGAGCCAGTCGGCTACAAGCCGATATGTTCGCGCGCAGAGATCCATCGTCGCTCGGGCTTCGAGCCGATCGTAGTCGGGAATCATCCCCTCGACGCGCTCGGCGGTAGCACGGTGCGACTCGATAAGCTCGGCAATGAGCTCGCGGCCTTCGGTTTCGCCGATCCAACAGAGGTTCGCCGTAACGGGCAGAAACCCGTAGTCGACGCGTGCCGGCTGCGCAGCGGTTCTGTGCATGAGCTCGTGGAGGCGCTCTTTGCCCTTTTCGGTGATGGAGTAGATGGTCTTTTCGGGCATCTCGCCCTCCTTGACCACTTTGCCATCGGCGCATCCCTCTTCGTAGAGCCTGATGAGATTGCGGTACACCGAAGGGGGGCTGATGCGTATCCAGCGCCGCACGTTGCGGATATCCATTTCCTTGTCCATCTCGTAGGCGCTCATCGGGCGATCCATGAGCGCGCCGAGGATCATGAGTTCTATCGATTCGCTTGCCATTGCAGCCTCCTGTCGCAGCAAATACTATCACTGATAGTATTTGAGTCAAGCCCCTTTCTGATGTCCTTCCGATCTTCGCTATCGGCAACGGCTGGTTGCGAAATGCGCATAGCGAAAGCGGAAAAGTTAATTTTAGCTTCCATTTTGCCGCTACATGGTCTATGATACGGTTGTTAAATGGAGCTAACATCGTGAGGTGCATTGTTATGCAGGAGACCATGGCAGCAAACGGCAGCATGACGGCCGTACATGAATCGCCCAGCGTCGGCCGGGCTCAAATGCCTCTTTCGTTTTTGGGCAGAGGCCGATCAGCCACCATCGCCAAAGTGCGCGGCAAGGGAGATCTGCACCATCATCTCGAGAACCTCGGGTTCGTCGAAGGTGCCGAGGTTTCGGTGGTGTCCGAGATGGGGGGCAACCTGATCGTCGAGATCAAGGGTTCGCAGGTCGCTTTGAACAAGCAGGTCGCAACGCGCATCATCACGCAATAGCATGAAACATCCGGGGCTGCGGGTCGAACGGCGGGCGTTGGCTTGGCGGGCGGCAGATGGCTCCGGTCGAAAATACGGATGGCAAGAAAGGTAGGAAGCATGGCAGAAGCTGCTGGGGAAAAGACCCTGCGCGATGTGAAGATCGGCCAGTCGGCCGTCGTCCGCAAGCTTACGGGCGAAGGTGCTTTGAAGCGCCATATCATGGATATGGGCATCACGAAGGGTACCGATGTGTACGTTCGCAAAGTCGCACCTTTGGGCGACCCGATCGAGGTTACGGTACGGGGCTACGAACTTTCGCTTCGCAAGAGCGAAGCAGAGAGCATTCTCGTCAGCTAGGGTTGCGCCCGGCCGTTCGGTTCGGGCGAGGGCGGCATCGGGTCGCCGAGCGAGCTTTTCACAGCTGAGGCAACGGGCTGGAAGAGCATTTTTTTGGGATATGAGTTAGCAAAGGTTAACTTAAACGGGCGGGCAACCGCACGGCGGCGAAGGATCGCGCCGCATGAGAAGGAAAGGCAGAACATGGGAATTCGCATAGCGCTTGCCGGCAATCCGAATTGTGGCAAGACTACGATGTTCAACGACCTGACCGGTGCCAATCAGTACGTCGGCAACTGGCCGGGAGTGACCGTTGAGAAAAAGGAAGGCAAATACACACGCGACAAAGACGTGACCATCACGGACTTGCCGGGTGTCTATTCTCTTTCGCCGTATTCTCCCGAAGAGATCGTCACACGGGACTATCTGCTTGACGGACGCCCCGACGTGGTTATCAACCTCGTCGATGCGACGAACCTCGAGCGCAATCTGTACCTGACCACGCAGATTCTCGATCTGGGTCTTCCGGTGGTTATTGCGCTCAACATGATGGATCTGGTTAAGAAGAACGGCGACAAGATCGATGTCGCCAAGCTTTCCAGGACGCTTGGATGCCCTGTCGTCGAAACATCGGCGCTCAAGGGCACGGGCATGCAAGACCTGCTCGACACCGCTATCAAAGCGGGAAAGGCGGGCAAGCCCGCCGCTTCGGAATTGCGCTACGACGATTCGGTTGAGGCGGCGCTTTCTGAGATTTCGAGCATAATCGAAGGCAGAGTGCCCGCAGAGACGCTTCGCTGGTATGCGACCAAGCTGTTCGAAGGCGAGGAGCGAACCATCACGGGCCTCAAACTCTCTTCGTCCGATATCGAGGCGATCGGCGCCGTGCGCGATCGCGTCGAGGAAGCCGAGGACGATGATGCCGAAAGCATCATCACCTCCGAACGCTACGATTCGATCGTCGGACTTGTTTCGTCGGCGGTCAAGGTTTCCCGCAAGGGAATGAACACCACCCAGAAGGTTGACCGCGTCGTCACCAACCGCTGGCTGGGCCTGCCCATCTTCGCCGTTATCATGTTCCTTGTGTACTACCTGGCCATATCGGTCGGTACCGGCGTTGTCACCGACTGGGCGAACGACGGCATATCCGGAGACGGCTGGCTCTATACCGGTGGTGCAGCCTACGAAGAGGCCCTCGGCGTGTGGGAAGAGGAAGGGGTCGGCGAGGAACCCGATCCGGCTGAGTTCGGCCTGTTCGTTCCCGGATTGACCCCGGTCGTCTCCGATGCCCTTTCAGCGGTCGGCGCCGCGCCGTGGCTGCAGAGCCTCGTCGTGGACGGCATCATCGCCGGCGTCGGCGCCGTCATCGGCTTCATTCCGCAGATGATCATCCTGTTCTTGCTGCTCTCGATTCTCGAGGCCTGCGGATACATGGCGCGCGTCGCATTCATCATGGACCGCATCTTCCGCAAGTTCGGCCTATCGGGCAAGAGCTTCATCCCGATGCTCATCGCTTCGGGTTGCGGCGTGCCCGCCGTCATGGCCACGAAGACCATCGAGAACGAGAAAGACCGCCGCATGACCATCATGACGACGACGATGATTCCCTGCGGTGCCAAAATGCCCATTATCGCGCTCGTGTTCGGTGCTCTTGCCGGTGGCAACACCGAGACAACCTGGTGGATCGCTCCGATGTTCTACTTCCTCGGCGTAATCGCGATCATCATTTCGGGCATCATGCTCAAGAAAACCAAGATGTTCGCAGGCGAGGCGAGCCCGTTTGTCATGGAGCTTCCGCAGTACCATATCCCGGCTGCCAAGACTGTGCTTCTCGCCACATGGGAGCGCATCAAGAGCTACATCGTCAAAGCCGGTACCATCATCTTCCTGTCCACCATCGTAATCTGGTTCCTCATGAACTTCGGCGTGTACAACGGCCAGTTCGGCCTGCTCGATCCCGAGATGGACGGCTACATCCAGTACAGCCTCATGGCCGGCCTCGGCAACGGCCTTGCGTGGATCTTCGCGCCGCTCGGGTTCGGCAACTGGGAATCGACCGTCACCTCCGTCACCGGCCTCGTGGCGAAGGAGAACGTCGTGGCAACCGTAGGCATCCTGACGAGCCTTGGAGACGTGGGCGAGTCCGACCCGTCGATGTGGAGCGCGTTCGCCCTCATGCTCGGTGGCTCCGCTCCTGCGATCATCGCCTTCTGCGCGTTCAACCTGCTGTGCGCGCCGTGCTTCGCCGCCATCGGCACGATCCGTCGCCAGATGGAAAGCGCCAAGTGGACCTGGTTCGCCATCGGCTACATGACGGTGTTCGGCTGGGTCGTCGGATTGATGCTCTACCAGTTCGGCGGGCTTATCACCGGCGAGCTTGCGTTCAACGTGTGGACGGTCGTGGCGGCGGTGTGCCTGGTTGCGATTCTGTTCCAGCTGTTCCGTCCGATGCCGAACTACGACAAGAAGAACGCGAAGAAGCTTGCAGCCGAAGGCAGTGCGGCGTAAGGCAGCCGATGCCGGTGCAAAGACAGTTGCATCGCGTGTGCAATCACCGAAACACACCTGGCTCGCCCTTCGCTGCGGGCTGGGTCGACTGAACGAGAAAGGGGGCCTGCTATGCAGCCGATGATGCTTAACTTCCCGACCGCTATCATCACGTTGGCGATCATCGCGCTTGCGGTCCTCGCCGTACGCCGTATGGCGAGACGCGGGCTGTGCGATTGCCATGACGGCGAATGCTCTGGGCACGGATGCTCGGGGTGCGGCGCCGTCGATAAGATGGTCGCCGATATGGAACGTGCAGCCGACGCTCGCAAGTAGCGTGGAAGCGCTTTGGAGCGTGACGGTTGAAAGAAGGGTCGGAGACCAACGGATCTCCGACCCTTCTCGTTGCGGGAGGGCGAATGCGGAAAGAATCGATCAGGTGCGTTGCCGCGCTCGTCCGAAGTTGCGTATTCTAGGCGGCTGTCTCTTCCTTTGCGGCGTTTTGACCCGCAATCCGGCCCATTGTCATGGCGCACAGCACGGTGGCGCCGGCTGCGCAGTTCCATTCGCATGCGACGCCCGCTGCGTACAGTCCCGGCACGGTCGAGGTGGCAACGCCGTCTTGGTCGGGTGCCGTGAGCTTGAGCGCCTGGGCTTGCGTGTTCGTTTTGATGCCGCCCGTGGTTACCGAAGTGCTTACCGCGACTGTGGCGGCGTAGAACGGCCCTGTCATGGGGATGAGGAATTCAGCGGGGCGCCCGAAGTCTTCATCTTTGCCGGCTTCGCAGAAACCGTTGTACCGATCGACGGTCGCCTTTACGCTCGCCCTATCGAGGCCGACCAGCTCGGCGACCTCCTCTACCGTGTCGGCTTTCGCCCAATTCAGCTCGCGCACCGCGAGCACGGCTTCGAGTTCGGGAGTAGTCGGAAGGAGCACGACGACCGGCTTGCCCTGTTCGTTCTGCTTGCGAACGATGGCGCGATGCCCGGTCGGGTCCTCGTAAGGCGTCTCCTCGTTGAAGAACCGCTCTCCGTTCGCGTCGAGCCACAGGCCGTGCAGGCGCTCGGAGTAATTCAGGTTGACGATGGAGCCCGTTTCGAGCCCGGCGAGCGAACTCATGAGCGGCATGTCCGAAACCCGCGTCGTGTAGGCTCCGAAATCCATGGCCATGACCAGGCCGTCGCCGGTTACTCCGGGGCTCGAGCCGGGCAAGATGTTCGCGCACTCGGCGTTCAGCGCGGCGATCATGGCGGCGCTGCCCGAATGGCCGCCTGTGGCCAGAATCACGCCCTTGCGCGCCTTGATGGCGAGATCGCCTTTCTTCGACGAGGCGGCGATGCCGATGACCCGGCCGTTTTCGTCGGACAGAAGCTCCGTCGCTGCGGTTTCCGTCATCGTCGAAACGCCTGCATCCTCAGCGACCTGGGCGAGGACTCTGATCATTTCCGCTCCCTTGCCGTCGACTTGGTGGATGACCGGCAGCTCGGTGTAGCCGAATCGGGGTGCCACTTCGTCGACGAACGGCACGCCGATTTCCTGGAGCCAATCGATGGTTTCGCCGCTTTTGTCGGCGTACAGCCGTGCGATCTCGGCGTCTTTCGGCCCGTACCATTCGGGATGGCCCATGAACCAGCCGTACACTTCGTCGGCGGTGACCGACACTCCCTGGGCGGCGGCGAGCTTCGTGCCCCAGCCTCCGAGGATGCCGTCGCACAGCGTCGAATCACCGCCGATGATATTGGTCTTTTCGAGCATCAACACGCTTGCTCCGCCGTTTGCCGCCTCGATGGCCGCCGCATATCCGGCACCGCCCGTGCCGACTACTACCACGTCGACCTCTTCGTCCCACGTTTGCGCCGTCGTTGCGCCCTCGGTCGTCTCAGGCGAGCTGCATCCGGCTAAAAACGAAGATGCGGCGACGCCCATGGTGCCGACCAATGCGGCTCCGACGAATCCTCTGCGCGAGATCCTCTTTTCATCAAGCATGATTTTCCCTTTCCCTTGCTATCCCTTTTCGGACCTTCGTCCCGATCAAAGGGTAGGGGGCGTGTATAATAGGTGTCAATATCTAAAAAATTGATAATTAATGCTTGGATCTCTGTGCCCGCCACTTAGGGAATTCAGATAATAAAATACTAGTTCATCATTCATGTTGATAGGTTTTTCGCGACGGACGATTTGCTTGTAGGAAATAAATTATTCGAATATCAGTTTTTGATAGTATAAAAACATAGCGAAAAGAGGCCGGTCGATGACGAACGAAACCGTAGAGCAGATGATCGCCCTGCTGAAAACTCCCGAACTGTGCGACTTGAGGCGTTTGGCCGACGAGCATCCCTTGCCGTGGGCCGAGTTCGTCAAACTGAAAGAGCCGGCTGGCATCACGCAGGGCCAGGCATGGGACATTCTGAACACGCTTCGTCGCCAAACGGCTATCGAGCTGCCGTTTCGCGACGGCGAGGGCCGCTGCGGATGGTACTATCCGACGCGTTCGATAGAGGCGGACCTTGATGAAATCGACAAGCGGTGCCATGCGGGTTCGCTGCTCGATCTGGCGATCAAATCCCGCAATACGACTTACTTTCTCATCGAAGCCCACGTGGCCGATGCCATTACGATCGTGCAGGAAGACGGGCTGGCCATCGGATATGAAAAGGCGCGTGAGGTCCTCTTGGGCGAACGCGAACCCGAGAATTCGGGAGAGCGGCTTTTGCTGAACGGGCATCAGGCCATATGGGACCTCGACGACTACGCCGAAAGACCCTGCACGCCAGAGCTGATCTTCGAGATGTACGAAAAGATATCGAAGGGCGTCGACGATCAGACCACCCCCTCGCGGGTGCAGCAGTCGCTGAACTGGAAGCGAAAACGGCTCGACAGCTTGGCGGCGCTGTCGCTGGTTGCAAAACTGGTGGAAGAGAACAGGGAGGGATACGACGAACATCCTCTGTTGCTCGGAATGGCCGTTCGCCATATCGTCATGAGCACGCTGCCGCTGCCGTCGTGGAACGGCACCATGTATTCGCTGTTGATGAAGCTGCTGTTCAAGAAATCGCACCTGCCGGTGCTCGCCTTCGTTCCCCTCGTCAAGACGTGCCGGGAGTGGGAGAGCGGCATTCTCCGTCCCCCGAGCGTGATGGCTTCCCTTGCCGATTCGGAGGTGCTTATCGGCAACGAGGTCGACTACACGATCTACGTCGGCGTGATGGCGCATCTGGCTCGGCAAAGGCTCGACGAGGTCGAAAACGAGCTGAAGCGCGTTATCAAACGCGACGAGGCGTTCGTGCAGGCGCTGCGCGATGATGTCGAGATCAATCATAGGCAGCGAGCCGTTCTCCAGGTTGCGCTGAGCAATCCCGAGGCGGTCTTCAAAATCGAATCGCATCAGATGATGCACAAGGTTGCGTATGCGACGGCGCGGGCGGACCTTCTGAAGCTTGCGGAGCTCGGATTTTTGCGATGCGTGCGCTCGAGGCGCGCATTCGAGTTCCGCGTGACTCCCGGTCTTCGGCAGCTGCTCATGGACCACGCGAAAGACGAGGAATCCTAAGCGGCGGGATTGCGGGCAAGGGCGCCGCGCTTGCGGCGAGGTCGCATTGTGTCGTTGCGGCATGGGGTTCGCCGCCGCTGTCCTTTTTTGCGACTACGGAGCAACTCCGAGTTGTGGAGGAATTGTAAACCTAGGTAAACTTCTATTGCCTCTATCAATAAGTTAACTTATACTAACATCATGCCGAAGCGGAAGACGGAAAGCATGAGTCGGAAACGAGCACGCGAACCGCACCGCCAAGCATCTACCTCCTAAGCTTATCCGGGTGGTGGGGCTCCTCTCGTCTGGCTACCACCACATTTTGCGGCGGGG
>NZ_LT962671.1:1952095-1968039 GCF_900199545.1 Raoultibacter massiliensis | reverse complement strand
GTTTTTTATACACATTTGAATGTGTAAAAGAACCCCCCACCCTTTTTTGGGGCGGGAAACCCCCCCTTCCCCCGCCGCTCTCCTCTCTCTTAAACCCCTTGCATGTGTAGTACAATAGGACAAGCGCGTAAGGAGGCGTTCGTGGAAAAAATCTCTATGTCACACGAGGATTATCTTGAGGCCATCGTCATGCTCGGAGGAACTACCGAGCAATCCGTGCGATCGGTCGATATCGCTGCGAAGATGGGCGTCTCGAAGGCGTCTGTCAACAAAGCGGTTTCTTCGCTCAAGGAAAAGCATCTCGTTGACCAGCCGTATTACGGCGATATAACCTTAACTGAGGAAGGCTACGAATACGGTACCTCTGTTCTCGGCCGCCACGAGTTGCTGCTGAAGTTCCTCACTAAGAACTTGGGGATAGATCCCGAAATCGCGGCAGAGGAAGCCTGTCAGATGGAACACGCCATCAGCGATGATTCCTTCGAGAAATGGGCTGCGTTCATCAAGAAGCTCGACGTGTAGGCGAGTCTTGCCGACGGCTACGGCGGGTGGCTGTTCTCTTTGTTGGCGGGCTGCATGTCGCGAAGTTTGCACGTCGCGTATCCGCCGACCGCCAACGATTCTCGTTCGCAAAGCTTCGGGCCTCTTCCCCGTTTCGGTTTTGAAGACGATCATTCCTGCCACGCCGAGATAGCCTTTCAAGGCTCCGACGAGCTCTATTTTGCCTTTCTCGCCAAGCTCGCGCAGGTTGCCTGCGTTCGCCGGGGTTTTTCGGGGGCTTTTCCCGTACGGAAACGCCCTGTTGACAAGATGCGCATATTACCGATCTTGCATGGCGTCAGTATCTGAAATATGGTATCCTGCGTTCAGCTTCTAGCATTGAACACACCGCAAACGAAACAAGATGCTGAGGGGAGCGGAATACCGTTGGCTGGACAAGCGAAGATAGTCTCGTTTGACGAGGCGAAAACCGTGTCGGGATCCACCCGTCCGTCTGTTGCTGCACCCAAAAGGGCAACGGGAAAACGTCCGTCAGCGAAAACCGCATCCCAGCCTTTGACTTCGAAGGGATCGAACCGAGGTACGGGTGGAAGAAGTGCGAAGGTTTCCAGCGCGGCGGGCGCCAAGGCGAAGCCGAGATCCGATAGGTCGGGGTCGAAGCCCGCGTCCAAGTCGGCGAAATCCGCTGCGAAGACCAAAGCGCCCGCTCGATCTAAGACGGCCTCCCGTTCGTCCCAGAAGGAGGCGAAGGCCCCTTCGCGTTCTGCGAAGAACCGCCAGGAATCTATGGGCGGTTCCAAAAAGCGCTTGTCGATGCCGCGTGCTTCGGCTGCGAATCGAGGTGCAGCGCCCCGTTCGGCCGCCCTTTCGTCTTACGACGGGCGCGGCGACGATGAGATTGAAGAGGAGTTTGAAACCAAGCAATCTCGCATTGAGAGAATGAAGCGCAACGCCGCCAAGAATAAGGCCGGAAAGGCGTTTACCAGGCAGTTCGGCAGCGGAGATTCGGCAGAATCGACTTCGGGCGGAACGCGTGCGGCACTCTACAAGGGCGAGATGGGCCGCAAGCACAAGCAGGCGACGCGCATGCAGGGCAACCCCGGGCAGTCCATGGGCGCCTCGAAGAAGCGCTTTTCGGGCATAAGCCTCAACCCTCGTTCTCCGAAGTTCGTTGCATGTCTCATGGTTGCCGCATGCTTGGTGCTTTCCTGCGTGTTCCTCTATCCGACGGCCAAGCAGTATTACACGACGGTTCGCGAGCACGATCAGCTCGAGGCCGAATACGAGGCTTTGCAGCAGCGCAACGCAACCATTCAGGCGGAGGTTGACAATTTGACGACCGAAGCGGGCATCGAAGACCGCGCGCGTAAGGAATTCGGTTGGGTCAAAGAGGGCGAAAACGCCGCCAACGTGTACGGGCTCGATACCTACGAGGATGACTCGGCGTATAATAAAGCCATTACTCCCGGAAGCGTCGAGGCTCCCGAAACCTGGTATTCTCCGGTGCTGGATCTGGTGTTCGGCGTCGAATAGCGTCCGTTGTACAATCGATAAGGATTAGCCCATGCGCACAAAACGGTATGCCGCCATCGACATCGGCACGGTTACGTGCCGCCTTCTTTTGGCGGATGCAGGCGAGCAGGGGTTGGTCGAGTTGCACCGTGAGGTCGCAATCACCAATCTTGGCGAGGGAGTCGATGCGACGGGCGTGCTCAAGCCCGAAGCCATGGAGCGCGTTGCCATCCAGATGAGGCGATTTCTCGGAATCATCGATGAGTACAGGACTCCCGAGCATCCTTCGATCGACATCATCGCTCTGGCGACTTCCGCGTCGAGGGATGCGGCGAACGCCGGGGAGTTCGTTTCGATGCTCGACGGGATCGGGATCGGTTTGACGGTGATACCGGGAGAGCGGGAGGCGGCGCTTTCGTTTCTCGGAGCGTCGAGCGATTTTATCGGCGAAGATCTCCTCGTCGTCGATATCGGCGGAGGATCGACCGAGATCATCGCAGGCACAGGAGGAAAAGAGCCTGTTTTCAAGCACTCGTTCGATATAGGCTGCCGTCGTGTTACCGAGAAGTTCCTTGCGAGCGATCCTCCGGCTGCCGGCGAGCTTGCCGTGGCAAAAGAATGGACGCGGCAAGCCATGGAGCCGAAGTTCGCCGAACTTCGGCAAACCGGCTTCGCGCCGAAGCGCATGGTGGCTGTGGCGGGTACGGCGACGAGCGTGGTTTCGATCCATGAGCATATGAAGGTGTACGACAGCGCGCGCGTGCACAAGACTGCGGTGGATGCCGCCACGCTTGAAGATGTGTACGCGCAGCTTCGTTCGGTCAACCTTGCCGAGCGCAAGCGGATCGTGGGGCTCGATCCGGGGCGTGCGAGCGTTATCGTTGCGGGCATGCTCATCATGGAAACCGTGATGGAGCTTGCGGGCGTGGGCGAGTTCACGGTGAGCGAAACCGACATCCTGCAGGGCATCATTCTCGATGCCGCCAGAAACGGGAAATAGCCGCAGCGCAGATCGCCGTCTTTTGCTATCATGATGCACGTTCGATGCGGCGCGGCTTGCAGCGACAGGGGGGCGTGGCGGAATTGGCATACGCAGCGGACTTAAAATCCGCCGACTTCGGTCTTAAGGGTTCGAGTCCCTTCGCCCCTACCAATAAGTTGATTCATGCAAGCCAGTCTGCTTGCAGCTCAAACGCGTTGCCGTCAAAGAGATACGGCTGGTAGTGGAAGTAGTCTTTCTCGGTTGCCGGTTTCGAATTCCCGAGAATGAGCAAGTATTCGCTGTCGGGTCTTTGCTCGCACCGCAGCATTCTCAGTGTAAGAGATGCGAAGTCGGTATACTCGCCATGCTCTTTTCCGACGGGCACGTATCCGATCACAACTCGAAGCGGACAATTGATGTGGGCAAGTTTGACCACTTCGTCCATCCAATGTTCGTCGTGGTTTTCGTGTTCGACGGCTGCTTCCAAGTCCCAGAGATACGGTCGAAAGCCATAAGGGGCCTTCTCCTTGATTTCTTCCGAACGGCCTCTCCATGAAACGACGTCGATTCTGTAGTACTCGCGGCTTATTCCGATCTCTTCGGCCTCTCGGGCCTTCAGGGAATCCTCGATCACCGAAGAGATCGTCTTTGTGAAAGCTTCGCTGTTTCGGTAGTCGCGTACGCATTCGTCGCGTCGCGTTTCAAGCGCTTCCAGAAACGATTTGAAGAACTCTTGTGCGTTCATGGCGTTTGTCTCCCGTGTTTTTAGGCGGCAAAACGAGTTTACCGCATTGCCGCCATTCGATGGGACGGCATCGAGCCACGGGGTGGAGGCAACTCGTGACGGATGGCGCAAGCTATGGGCGATTCCTGACGGATCGTTAACGAAAAACGGAAAAAACGACACGAACGGTCGCTGTTTCTTTCGCGGCGCAGTACTTGTGGTACCATTTCGTGAAGTATGCGAACGAAGACGGATAAGAAAGCTTCCATGAACAACATCAACGAGATTGTGGCATCGGTGCAGAAGCAACCCGAAACTTTCGAAGAATACCTCATTTCCTACGCGGAGCAAGTCGGCGAATTGGTCAACTCGTACATTCCCGAGGGCACGCATCCCGATATGGAGCGTTATCTGTACAAGCCGCTGCTTGCCTACAGCAAAAACGGCGGCAAGCGCCATCGCCCCCTCATCTGCTTTGCGGCTTGCCAGGCGGTGGGAGGCGATATGCCCCGTGCAACATCCGCCGCAGCCGCCATCGAGCATTTCCATACCGCGGCGCTCATCCATGACGATATAGCCGATGAGGCGGAGCTTCGCCGCGGCGAGCCCTGCATGCACCTTACCGAGGGCATCGGCCTTGCCATCAATGCAGGTGATCTTGCATTGTCGCTCGTCAACGGCACGGTTATGAACGATCCGCTGCTTGATGATGCGACGAAGGTGCGCGTGGTGACCGAGCTCGTCAATATGACGCAGCACACGATCGAGGGCCAAGCGCTCGATATCGGATGGGCGCGCGACGGGCGCTACGATATCACACCCGAGGATTACCTCGTCATGGCAACGCATAAGACCGCCCACTATTCGGGCGCGGTTCCGTTGGCGGTCGGCGCCATCATCGGCGGCGGCACCGAAGCCGAAATCGAAGCGCTGCGAAACTACGGGCTCGATACGGGTCTCGCATTCCAGATCCAAGACGACCTGCTGAACCTCATCGGCTCCGAAGAGAGCATGAAGAAGGATTTCCGCAACGACATCACCGAGGGCAAGCGCACGCTCATCGTCGTGCACGCCCTGCAGAATTCGCCCGATCGCGATCGGCTCATCGAGATTCTTTCCTCCAAGGAGAAGGATCCGGCTGTGTTGGCGGAGGCGGTTGCCATCATGGAGGAATCGGGCAGCGTGGAGTACGCGCGCAACTATGCGGAAAACCTGACGAGCATCGCGAAGAATCGCCTTACCGATATGGTCAAGCCCTCGCCTTCGCGCGACCTGCTCGTTTCGATGGCCGATTGGTTCGTCAACCGTTTGAAGTAGCGGTTTTGCGGCGGCCCGAACCGCATGTGCGATTTGCGTCGGTCTCGCAATAGTTTTCTAACCGATTTGTGAACGCGAGCAGCTTGGCATTTGCGCTGCGCTACAATACCGCCATGGATACGATTCGCAGACAAGATACCGGGGCGGCAGTCGAAGACGTGCAACACCGTCTTTCCCTGTTGGGCATCCTCGACGAAAGCCAGGTAACGGGCACCTTTGACGAGGCGACCGCCATGGCCGTTCTCACGTTTTGCAAACGCAACGATCTGGGCGCTTTAGACGAAGTGAACGAAAAGGTATGGGCGGCCCTCGTCGATGCCACGTTCTGTCTGGGCGACCGCACGCTGTATCTTCGGATGCCTTATTTTCACGGCAACGATGTGCTGCAACTGCAACAGGCGCTCGGTGCGCTCGGCTTCGCATGCGGAGCGTTCGACGGCATCTTCGGGGCCTACACCGAACTCGCGTTGCGTAAATTCCAACTCAATCTCGGCCTTCCTTCCGATGGAATAGCCGGCGCCATGACATATGCCGCGATCCACAACCTGCAACATTCCTGGGTGGGCAAAGAGGCATCCCCGGCGGCGGGGTACCTCGGCTTCGCTCGCGCTGCCGATGTGCTCGAACGCAATGCGCTCTGCCTGTTCGGTACGCAGGAGTTCACTCGCAGCGTCGCATCGCGCATGTCGAACCTCGCCTTGGCTACCAACCCGGCATCGAAGATACTTTCGGCCGATACGCTGCTGGTGGCTCCCGATGAGTCGATGCTGCTCGTGCACATCGTGTTGCCCGAGGAACAGACTGCGGAAAGCGTTCCCCGCGTTGCCTACGAAGACGACGCGACGCTTGCCCTGCGTCTCGTTTCGGCGATCGACGCCGCCTCCATGCACCCTGCACGCGTAGCGGTGGAGCTTCCCGGCACCGTTTGGGAAGAGGCGGGGGCAGGTCGTTCGGCCCAGCATTTCGCGATCACGTTGCTCGATGCCCTGTGTACGGCGCTCTCGCAGCACTGACGCCGCTAGCGTTTGCGGGGAAACCGTAAGGCAATCATCGGTTCGTTGACGCTTTTCGCCGCGCTTCGCCGCCGTTTCCTATACTGCATAGCATGTACGATGGCCCGCCTTGCGGGCGATGCGTTCTGCTTGCCCGGCTTTCCATGCTCATCGAGGCCGGGCAAACAGAACGACCGATCGAGAAAGGGTTTCCTATGACCGAAGAAAACAATGCCCCGCAGCCTCAGCCGGCACCCCAACCCGTGCCCGAACCGCAGCCGGCCTCCCAGCCCCAACCTGCGCCGCAGCCGCAGCCGATGCCCAAGCTGTTCCGCAGCCCCAGCCTCAGCAACCCTACGGCCAGCCTTACCAGCAGCCCGTGTACGCGCCGGCGCCCCTCATGCAGCTTACCGGCGGCATGAAGTTCGGCTGGCTCGTCATTGGCGCGTTGATGGGCATTCCGGGTATCGTGCTTGCATGGCTTGTCAACGCCGATAAGGCTCCCCAGGTGAAAAGCGATGCGCTCAAGTTCGCCATCATCGGGTTCGTCATCTGGATCGTGCTCGGCATCCTGTTGAGCCTTGCGATCACGGGCATGGTGACCGCTGTCGTTGCCGGCGCCATGGGCACGGTGGGCGGCGGATACCACTACGGCAGCTCTTGGTAGGCGGGTTTGCGACAGCGCCTCGGTCGGCCTGCGTGCGCCGATTGACTATGGGATGCGCCGCCCCGCGAAGGGCGACTGCTCCGTTGCTCGATACCGTGCCTGATCACGCCTCGGAATACGGATTTTGTAAATAACTTGTTGCAAGGAAGGCCCCGATCGGGGCCTTCCTTGCGTGCGATGGTACAATGATCCAGTTTCCCATTAACAAAGGAGTGGCACACAATGGCACGTCCCATGACTATGGCAGAGAAGATCTTGGCCGCCCACGCAGGGCTTGAAGAGGTCGAGCCCGGTCAGCTCATCGAATGCGATCTCGATCTGGTGCTTTCCAACGATGTAACCGCACCGATCGCCGTCAAGGAGTTCGAGAAGATCGGCACCGGCAAAGTGTTCGATCCGACCAAGATCGCGCTCGTACCCGACCACTACGTTCCCAATAAAGATATCAAGAGTGCCGAACAGGCCAAGATTGTCCGCGATTTCGCCAAAGCGCAGGGCATTACGCACTACTACGAAGTCGGGTGCATGGGCGTGGAACATGCGCTGCTGCCCGAGCAGGGCGTTGTGGGTGCGGGTGATTTGATCATCGGCGCCGACAGCCACACCTGCACCTATGGTGCGCTCGGCGCGTTCGCGACAGGCGTCGGTTCGACCGATGCGGGTGTGGGCTATGCGACGGGCAAGGCGTGGTTCAAGGTGCCCGAGTCGATTTTGTTCCGCATCGAAGGCGAGCTTGCCCCCGGCGTTGTGGGCAAAGACGTTATTCTGCACATCATCGGCATGATCGGCGTCGACGGCGCTCTGTATCAGGCGATGGAGTTTACCGGCAGCGCCATCAGGGGCATGTCGATGGAAGAACGCATGTCCATCTCGAACATGGCGATCGAGGCGGGCGGCAAAGCCGGCCTCATCGAAGTCGATGACACCACGCGCGCCTACATGGACGGTCGCGTCGAGCGGCCCTACACCGAATACCATTCCGATCCCGATGCGGTGTACGCGAAGGTCTACGAGATCGATGCCGCCGATATCGTGCCGACGGTTTCCTTTCCGCACCTACCCTCCAACACGAAGCCCGCTGCCGAAGCGCGCGATATCGCGATCGATCAAGCGGTTATCGGCTCGTGCACGAACGGTCGCATCGAGGACATGCGCCAGGCTGCCGAGGTGTTCAAGGGCCGCACGGTGCATCCCGATGTGCGCTGCATCGTGATTCCTGCGACCCAGCAGGTCTACCGTCAGTGCATCGAAGAGGGTCTGACCGACATCTTCCTCGATGCGAACTGCGCTGTCTCCACACCGACCTGCGGGCCGTGCCTTGGCGGTTATATGGGCATTCTGGCAGCGGGAGAGCGCGCCATCGCTACCACGAACCGCAACTTCGTCGGCCGCATGGGCGATCCGACGAGCGAAGTGTACCTTTCTTCGCCCGCCGTTGCCGCTGCGAGCGCCGTACTCGGCCATATCGGTCTTCCGGAAGATCTGGATTAAGGAGCTGCCTCATGCAATTCAAAGGAACCGCGCACCGCTACGGGCGCGATGTCGATACCGACGTCATCATTCCCGCGCGCTATCTGAACACATCTGATCCGGCCGAGCTTGCAAAACACTGCCTGGAGGATCTTGATAAGGAATTCGTGGGCAAGGTGCAACCGGGTGATATCATCGTGGCCGACGAGAACTTCGGCTGCGGCTCGTCGCGCGAACACGCTCCGATCGCCATTAAGGCGGCGGGCATCGATGTGGTTATCGCGAAGAGCTTCGCGCGCATCTTCTACCGCAACTCCATCAATACGGGACTTGCCATCATGGAGTGCCCCGAAGCGGTTGACGCCATCAGCCAGGGCGACGTGGTGAGCGTCGATGCCGATGCGGGAGTGATTGTGGACGAAACGACGGGCCAGACTTTCACGGCGCAGCCCTTCCCCCCGTTCATCAAGGAGATCATCGAAGCGGGCGGCCTCATCAACCGCACGAAGCAGAAGCTCGGCAAGTAATTCGGCAAGCAACCAACCGTTCGAGCGGGGCGCGCTGCAGCGGCCCGCTCGAACGCGCAGCAAGGAGAAACAATGACGGCAACCTACAAGATATGCCTGCTTCCCGGCGACGGCATCGGACCGGAGATCATCGCCGAGGGCGTCAAGGTGCTCGATGCGGTGGGCGCGAAGTTCGACACGGCGTTCGAATACACTGAAGCGCTTCTCGGCGGCATCGCCATCGACGAGACGGGCGAGGCGCTGCCCGAAGAGACGCTGCGCGCGGCCAACGCATCCGATGCCGTGCTGCTCGCAGCGGTCGGCGGTCCCAAGTGGGATACGACCGATCCGGAAAAGCCGCGTCCCGAACAGGGGCTTCTCGGCATCCGTAAAGAACTTGGCCTGTATGCGAACCTGCGGCCCGTGCGCATCTTCAAGGCTCTCGCCGATGCCTCGACTCTGAAATCCGAGATCATCGACGGCGTCGATCTGCTCATCGTGCGAGAGCTCACCGGAGGCTTGTACTTCGGTGCGCGCGAGCGGTTCTACGACGAAGAGGGCTGCGGCGTCGATGGCGCAGCGGGGCAGCGCGCCTACGACACGCTCGAGTACCGCGAGTACGAGATCGAGCGCATCGTGCACCACGCGTTCGAAACCGCCCGCAAGCGTCGAAGCCGCGTTCATTCCATCGATAAGGCGAACGTGCTCGAGACGAGCCGCCTGTGGCGCGAGGTCGCGCACCGCGTCGCTGCGGAATATCCCGATGTCGAGATCGCCGACATGCTCGTCGACAACGCGGCCATGCAGCTCATCAACAATCCGGCGCAGTTCGACGTCGTGGTCACCGAGAACATGTTCGGCGATATCCTCTCCGACGAGGCATCCATGCTCACTGGATCGCTTGGCATGCTTGCGAGCGCGAGTCTGGGCGACGGGGTGGCGCTATACGAACCGAGTCACGGGAGCGCCCCCGACATTGCGGGCAAAGGCATCGCAAACCCGCTTGCGCAGATCCTCTCGGTCGAGATGATGCTTCGCTACAGCTTCAACATGCAGGATGCGGCCGACGCGGTTGCCGCTGCGGTCGAAGCCGTGCTCGATGAAGGCTGGCGGACAGGCGATATCGCGGGCGCCGAAACGCCCGCCGACAAGATAGTCGGCACTGTCGCAATGGGCGATCTGGTGGTTTCGAAGTTGTAAGCCGCTGTTTTGCAAGAAACGCCAAGGGCGGAAGCCGCATGCACGCGGGTTCCGCCCTTGCTGTAGGATATTGCCCTCGAACGGGCCGTGCTATATTCCCGCAGCCGCGTTTTCGCCGGCAACCTTGCCGTAATACAGCGCCATGGCATGGCTTGCCCCCGAGAGCTTGAAGGGGTACTTCACGGCAAAGCGGTCGCCTTGCGAGTTTCCCGACACGTATAGACCGGGGATGGGTTTGCGCTCGGTGCTGATGACGTGCGCGTACTCGTCGGAAGAAAGTCCTCCCATGGTGGTCAGACACAAGCCGACGCCCATGCGCTGCGCGTAGAACGGCCCGTCCTGTACGGGGAACAAGTATTTGGCTTGCTTGCCGAAGTCTTCGTCGACGCCGGATGCGCACAGCTCGTTATAGCGCTCAACGCTTGCAAGGGCGGTTTCTACCTCCATGCCCTCGATCGCTCCGAACAGCTCTTCGAGCGTATCGCCTTTGAATACGGTCTTCCCATCGACTTTGGCATCGATCTCGGCGAGCGTGGTGGGGAAGTCGAGAATGCAATCGCCAACCTGCTCGTCGAGGTGCCCGTCGAAGATGAGAAACGCTTTTCGCTGCGGTTGGCGGTCGAAGACGAGTTCGCAATCGGAGCAGTTGGTATCTTCGTTCATGAATCGCTCGCCGTTGTAGTTGAGACGGAGGTGCGGCGATGTGAGGCCCGATGATGCGTCCATGTCGGCAACGTCGTTGGGACCGCCCATGACATGGCACATCGGCGCCATCATCTGGCTGAACGCAGCGCCTGCCCAGTACCCCATCTTGTAAGCGTCGCCGGTATTGGTCGGATTTCCTTCGACATCCATGTTCGGCCAGGCAGACAGGTTGCCGTTTTCGGCCATCGCGGGGTAGAAGGCCTTGACCATGTCCTCGTTCGATCCGCAGCCGCCGGCGGAGAGGACAACCCCTTTTGCGCAGTTGACTTTTTTGTACATCCCGCTTTCGGAGTTGCGAACGTACACGCCGACGCAGGTGTCGCCGTCCATGATCAGCTGTTCGGCAAAATGTCCGAAATACGCGGCGCCTCCTTGATCGATTCCCTTTTGCAGGTTGGCGTTCACGACGTGTTCGTGATCGGTCAGGGCTACGCGTGTGGGATAGCCTGCCTGCGGTTCATGTTCGTAGTCGACCGAAAGGTCTACCATGGCCGAAATCGATACGGGGTGCTCGTCGGATCCCATCATGGATATCGTTTCGCCCGCGGCGGGGATGTACATATCGGGGTCTCCGTTCACCCACCAATCAAACGAATCGGATTGGTTGCGGATGAAGTTGCGTATGATGGCGTAATTCGTCATCTGGGAGCACTGGTTCCATTCGTCTTCGATGAGGGCGTCCTCATCCATGGTCGCCAGTCCGAGCTGCTCGGTAAGGGTGCCGTTTACGTAGCAGTATTGGGACGACCGAACACCGGGCACCGATCCCTTCTCGAAGCCGACGACCTTCGCACCGGCCTCTGCGGCGGCGCGAAAGGCCGCCACCCCCGATACGCCGAGTCCGACGATGGCGACGTCTGCGTCCAGTTCTTCCTCTATGTCGTCGGCATTGATTTCGGGCGGGGTCGCGGGCCATGGATACGTGGCGCCCCAGGAACTGGTTGCCAACCCATCGGCCCCCTCTGCCGTATTCGCGGCAGCGCCGGTTGAGGATGACGAGCCGCCGGAAGAGGATGGCGAGCATCCGCCGAGCATGGCGGTTCCAACCCCCGCGGCGGTTATCGCTGCGCCGGTTATGAACGAGCGCCGTGAAATACCCGATGCTCCCTTTGCGTAATCAGAGAGTTTTTTCATGATGTATCCCTTCTCCTTCGTTTTTAATGCGAGTGCCGCAAGGTGGCGGCCATTCGAGTCTAGGGATCGAGGAAAAGAGGAGCCATCACCCCAAAGGGTGAGACCGATCACCTTATCAGATCATTTTTCGCGTCAGGAGCCGAGGTCTCTGCAAGCGGCCATGCCCGTGTCTGCCCTGTGCTACAATGCGTGCAGCAGCAAGCTGGGTTGTGAGGGGGCTTTTTGATGGATGGCGATTTTTCCGACAAAGGCGCACAGGCTTGCGGCGAAGGTTCGCTTCGTTTTTCCGATAGCACGCCCGGACGGTTCCGCTTGCGGTTGCTTGCTTTGGCGCCGTTGCTTGCCACGGTGCTTCTGTGTCCCTCCATGAGCAGTGTTCTGCAGGGCTTTTCCAGCATCGAAGGCACCGCTTCGGCCTATATGACTTCGCTGTATGCAATGGGTTTGGTGGGCTCGCTTGCTTTGGCTTTGGCTTCTGCGGCGAATCCTTCGTGGAGCGGATTCGGCGTGAAGGGAGTTGCCGTTTTCGCTGCGGTTTACGTAATTGCCGCCGTGTCGTTTTCCCTTGCGATCTCGTTTTCGTGCCAGAGCGTGCTTTTGTTTCTCGTGCTGGGCGGATTGGCCGGTGCGAGCCTCGTTCCCCTCGGTGTAGAGTGGGTGGCGTGCTTTTCCATGGGGCTTCGCTCCATTATGCTCAACGGGGCCCTCGCTTTTGCGATTGCCTCGATGCTCGTTTGGCTCATATCGCTTTGTCCGATAGAGATCGCCCTGATCGTCTTCTCCGCATGTGCGTTTGTCGGCGGGTTCGGTACGCTGATTCTGGCGTTTCGGTTGCGGCGCTGTTTGGGAGAAGGGGAGCGCCAATCGGGCCTGCCTCAGGCTGCGGCGCCGTTTGCGAGTCCGCAAGGCATCGCGCGTTCCTTCGAAACGGTTCTTTCTCTCATGTGGATGCCTTTGCTCGGATCGTTCATCTGGGTGTTTTCAAGTACGATGGTGAAACACGATGATGCGACGGTGGACTTCGTCTGCGCTCTGTGCGCAGCGGCTCTGGCTTTGCTTCTCTGCTTTATAAAGCCGCGCACCTCCTTGGCGGTGCTCGTGGGGCGCGTGGTCGTCCCTTTGTGCGTTGCGGCATGCGTGGTTCTCAACAGCCTTCCGCCCACGAGCGGCTCTTCGGCGCTTGTCGGCCCGATGGTCGGCGTTCCGCTCATCTTCGTGTCGATATTCGTAGCCTGCTCGCTTGTCGTGGTGGCATCGTCGGGAGAATTCCCTCGGCCGTTCGTGTTCGGTTCCGTGATGGCGTTGCAGAGTCTTGCCATCCTGCTGGCGATGGGTTTGCAATCGGTTTTCGAGTATTACGGCATCGACAACACGGATATCCTCAAGGTCTTGGTGAACGCGTACTTCGCCGCAGTTCTCGCGAGCCTCGTATACACTTCGTGGAAACAGCTTGTTTCGACGAAAGCAGAAAGCGGGTGGGGGGCTTCGGCGGTTCCCGAGGTAGTTGAAGAGGCGTTTCGCGCGCGCCTCGACGCCCTCTCAAGCGAAGCTGGGCTTACCGACCGCGAACGAGAGCTCCTTTTCTACCTTGCCCGCGGGCACAGTTCAACCTATATTGCCAAAACCTTGTTCATATCGTCGAACACCGTGAAAACCCACACCCGCCATATCTACAGGAAGCTCGGAGTCGGGTCTCGAGACGAGCTTCTTGCCCGACTGAGCGAACCTGTTTCCTGAAAAGAGCATGCGCGAGCGCAGCATTCTGGCGGCTCCGTGTCGCATCGGCTGCGTCGCCGGTACCAGCGAGCTTTCCCGCGTCTTTTCCTCCCTGCCGTTCGGTTAGGGTGCCGGTCTTTTCGACTCGCTCGCTTGATTATATGTTGACAACATATATGCAGAGGTATATGTTAACGTCATATAGATGATACCGACAAAGCAATGCTGCGGGTTGTCGGGCGTGCGAGCGGCCGGGCGAATGCGCGGTATTGCTCAGCGAGCGCGTGCGATGCGACGGCTGCAAGGCGACGGGAGGAAAGGCGAATGCCGAGGGGCGATTGTTCGGGCAACGAAGCCCGCAAACCGTGCTGCCGCCGCCGAGGCGGGGGAGGCGGGGCGCTTGTCGAGCCCGCTGCCCTGGCTGCGCTTCTGTATGCGGGCGGGTACGGCTACGATCTTCGCCGAACCATTCTCGAGATGAGCGATGGCGAGGTGGACGCCGATGTGGGAGGCTTGTACCGCACGCTGCGGCGCATGGAGGAAGAGGGGTCGGTCGTGTCGCGCTGGTGCGAAGATGGATCGGGCCCCCGTCGCCGCGAGTACGAGCTGACCGTGCAGGGCGTCGAGCTCGCCGAACAGTGGATCGACGCACTGCGCAGCCGTGAACGCTTGGACGGATTGCTTGCATCGATGTTGGAAGACGGGCTAACCCATCTCGAGGAGAAGAGATCAGATGGTCCGAAAGATGATACGGGAGCGGATCCCGGAAAGGAAGGATAGGATCATGAGCGAAACGATGAAGCTGGCGGTGCCTTCGATGGGCGAGGGCGGTCTGGAGGCCGAGCGGTCGGGCCACTTCGGCCATTGCGATTGCTTCACGATCGTCGACATCGTCGACGGCGAGATAAAGGAGACGTCGATTCTCGCCAATCCCCCTCACGAGGAGGGCGGGTGCCTGCGCCCCGTGGGGCTCTTGGCCGAGCAGGGCGTCGATGCCATCGTAGCAGCCGGCATGGGCGGTAGGCCGCTCATGGGCTTCAACGATGCGGGAATCACCGTGTACTTCGAAAACATGACGCCGAACGTTGGCGATGCGGCCAAGTTGGTCGCCCAGGGCAATGTGCCCGTCATGGGCGTCGAGAACACCTGTCAGCATCACCACTAGGCGATTGGGCGTCATGGAAGACGAACGAAACGAAGCCGATTCGGTCGAGGACGCCCTCGATGTCGATGCGGAATCGTCGGCGACGGGGATCATGCGCATGGTTGACGCGTCCCTTTCCGCGCAAACGCCTCCTTCGTTGAGGAGCTGCCCGCCTCCGGGTACGAGCCGATCGCAGGGTTAGGGCGTCAGACGGCAAACGGGCAAGAGCGGGCGGGTGCGAAGATCGCGCCCGCTCTTGCGTGTAAGGACGCTGTGTGATCGGCTGTCCCAGGGTCGTTGCGCCAACCTCCGGCGTGCAACTCTGGTATCCTTGACGGTATCAGAAAGGCGGCAACGATGGGCGATGACGACAAGAGAACAGGCGGTATCTTCGAGGCGAACAAGGCGAGCTTGATTTTTGCGACTAAGCGGGAGCTTCCGGGCGCAATGCCTCCGTGTGCGGGGTTCGCGCCGCAGAACCCCTACGGGTGGGTAAGCAATGCCATGCCCGCCCCCGGCAAAGACGAAAAATACATCGTCGAGTTCCTCGGGAAAACCACCTTTCGCGTGATCGCTTATTTCGACAAGTTCGCGCGTGCGTTTGCTGTGAATCAACCCATCACGTACCCGCCCGCAACCACGCCCGACCTTACCGTATCCCGCTATTCCGACCAGCCGAGCGGGCCGGTCGAGCGGGGGTGCGTCCAGGTGCTCGATTCCAGCGGGGAGATGCATGTCGTCTCGGAATACAGGTTCGAGCGGGGACGCTATTACATCGAGGGCTCGTGGTTCGATTTCGCTCAGTTCGGGCAAGGTCTGCTGTACGAAGAGTTCGTAACGCGCCTTTACCTTGCGTTCGTGTACCGTCCCGCGCTCTGCGGCACCCAACCGCCGCTTTACGGAATCGGGAACGTATCGGAGGAGTTGCAGAGGGGCAAGCCCCTCGATGCGCTCGAGCGCATAGCGGGCGTTGTGGCGGGCGCCGATGCCGATCCTGCGCTGACGGCACCCGGCATCGAGCGCGCGCTTGCCCGGTGGCTCGGCGAAGCGGGGCTGGGAAGCGATCGCGCAACCGAGCTCAAGCGCATCGCGAAGAGCGATCCTCTGCGGCTTGTTCGAACGAAAAAATATGCCGACACCTACTACCTGGGAACAAACGACGACGAAGCGGCGGCGCCGTTCCGTCGCACGATTTGGGCGCTCGAGGGCGCCCTTAACCGATTCCTCTTGGTATCCGAATCGTTGGGTGATCGGGCTGCCGCGGCTTCGGAATCCGAGGTCGGACAATGGGATTACTATCTGATCGAATCCGTTGCTCGGCAGATGCCGCTTGCAGAGAGCCCGGTCGATGCGCAGGACGCTGCGGCGGGCGAG
>NZ_LT962671.1:1744742-1951997 GCF_900199545.1 Raoultibacter massiliensis | reverse complement strand
ATACAGGTTCGGGGGGGGACGCTATTACTTCGAGGGCTCGTGTTTCGTTTTCGCTCAGTTCGGGCAAGGTCTGCTGTACGAAGGTTTCGTACCGCGCTTTTCCCTTGCGTTCGTGTCCCGTCCCGCGCTCTGCGGCACCCAACCGCCGCTTTACGGAATCGGGAACGTATCGGAGGAGTTGCAGAGGGGCAAGCCCCTCGATGCGCTCGAGCGCATAGCGGGCGTTGTGGCGGGCGCCGATGCCGATCCTGCGCTGACGGCACCCGGCATCGAGCGCGCGCTTGCCCGGTGGCTCGGCGAAGCGGGGCTGGGAAGCGATCGCGCAACCGAGCTCAAGCGCATCGCGAAGAGCGATCCTCTGCGGCTTGTTCGAACGAAAAAATATGCCGACACCTACTACCTGGGAACAAACGACGACGAAGCGGCGGCGCCGTTCCGTCGCACGATTTGGGCGCTCGAGGGCGCCCTTAACCGATTCCTCTTGGTATCCGAATCGTTGGGTGATCGGGCTGCCGCGGCTTCGGAATCCGAGGTCGGACAATGGGATTACTATCTGATCGAATCCGTTGCTCGGCAGATGCCGCTTGCAGAGAGCCCGGTCGATGCGCAGGACGCTGCGGCGGGCGAGTGGTCCATACGGCTCGGGATCGCCCAAGCGGTCGAGCGTTTGCGCCTTCCGTTTCGGTTCACGACGGATTTCAGGGTGAATGCGGAAGGCGGCATCGTGGCGTTCGATGCCGTTGCGCCCGACGCTTCGGTCATGCCGAAAAGCCGATGGCGCGACGAAGCGGCGGGTTGGAGCGAGGTTTCCCAGGCGGAGCGCGAAGTCCAGGCGATGCGATACGCCATGCGGCTTGCGCTCATGCTTGCGGCCATCGCGTTTTACCAGAGCGTCTCGATCGAACGCGTTGCGGTTGCCGTTCGTCCCGTCTCGGATGGGACCGACGAGCCCGGCGGGTCGGGCGAGTTTCCCCAAGAGGGCCCACCGAGGCTGTTTTCGGTCGAGTTCGAACGGGCGGCCTTTTGCGGCAATTCGGCATATCGCCAAGCCGGCGAAGGGGATCCGTTTCCGTTCTTCAACTGGGCGGGTGCATTGATCGGGCAAGCCGATATCGCGTCTCCGCTCGAAGATGAGCGCCTGGCGAACCCCTTGCGCACCATGCCGCCTGAAATATCCGAGCAGCCATTGCCTGAATTTGCCTGCGCGCCGCTCGGTGCAAGCGAGCTGTCGGATCTTGCGGTCAACTACAGCGCCAAGCGCCGGCATACAGGCGAGCAGCTCGCCGACGCGATTGCGAAGGCGGAGAGCACCACCGAGAGAATACGCATCGTGAGCGCGGTGAAAGACGCATCGGCCGACCTTGACGTGCAGGAGGCGTGCACGAGGCTCATGGTTGCGTTGACGGCCGATGAGATCGACCCGGGCGACCAGAATGCCATCGTGAACCGGTTCCTCGGAGAGGATGAGCTGATCGCTGCGATCACGCAGGCGCGGGTCATGGCCGAGCGAGGCGAGATCGACGAAGCGGTTACAATGCTTGCCCTTGCCATCGGCAAAGCCGAGCAATCGGGGAGGTTCGCCGATACCGCCGATACGGTTTTCAGGTGCTTCGACTCCTATGCATCGCGTGTGGTCTACAACCGCGCACGCCAGGCGNCATCGGCAAAGCCGAGCAATCGGGGAGGTTCGCCGATACCGCCGATACGGTTTTCAGGTGCTTCGACTCCTATGCATCGCGTGTGGTCTACAACCGCGCACGCCAGGCGGGTAGATTCGAACGCGATGCGAACCGGCGGGTCGAGCTCGCGCCCGATTCCCTGTACTTCTGCTGCCTCGAAGTGGTGAAGATGCTCGAGCATTCGTTCGACAGGACCGAAGAGGCTCTCGGCTACGGCAAGCGCTGCATGGAGCTTGCGCCGACGGGTGGGCCGGGATATCTGCAGACGGCGCGCACCTACATGCTCGTGGGCGATATGGACAACACGATTGCAACCATCAACCGATACCTCGAGCTGGCGATCCTTCCCAACGAAATAGCCATGGGGTACTATCAGCTTGCCTATGCCGAATGGAAAGCCGGACGGCTTGCGGCGGGTGTGGCGGGATACTTGAAATCGATGACGACATCGCCGATCATCTACGATCAGGCGCGCCTGGAGCTCGAGGAGCTTCTCAACGAACCGGAGGCCAACCTGCTTCCCCCCGACGAGATCGACGAGGTGCTCGCCGCGCACGGCGTGGTGCTGGCCCCTTCGGAAGAGGCTTTCGACCGGCTGCTCGAAGCCTCGGCGGCGGCAGTGGATGCCGGGCTTTTCGTTGTTGCTCGCAGCGTGCTGGCTGCGTACTGCCAGCATCGGCCCGATGACGCAATCGTGAACGTACTTCGCTCGCTGGGCGATTAGAGAAAGGAACCGAATGGCACTGCAAGCTCCCGAGGGGACGAAAGACCTCTTGCCCGACGAGGCAAAGTTCTGGAATACGTTCAAGCAGACCGCGGCAGACGTGTTCGGCCGCTATGGCTATCTTCCCATTGAGACGCCGATGTTCGAGCAGACCGAGCTTTTCGTTCGCGGCATCGGGGAAGCCACCGACGTCGTATCCAAGGAAATGTTCCAGGCGATTTCGGGCGAGAACATGAAAAAGCTCCTTGCGGGCGAGAGCATCAAGAGCAAAAGCCGCCTCTCGCTTCGCCCCGAGGGAACGGCGGGCGTGGTGCGCGCGGTCGTGCAGCACGATCTTGTGCCGCAGGGCGCGGCTCCGGTGAAGCTCATGTACGCGGGTCCGATGTTTCGCGCGGAACGCCCGCAGAAGGGGCGCTATCGCCAGTTCAATCAGGTCGGCGTCGAGTGCCTGGGGGCTGAAGCCCCCACGACCGATGCCGAGGTCATCATCATGCTCATGAGGTTCTTCACGGCGATCGGCATACCTGCGCAATCGATGCGCTTGCTGGTGAATTCGATGGGGTGCGAAAAATGCAGGCCCGCTTACCGCGAGCTCGTGCGCGCTTACATGGAAGACCGCCGGGCCGATCTGTGCGACGAGTGCATGCATCGCGCCGAGATCAATCCGTTGCGGGCGTTCGATTGCAAGAATCCGACATGCTCGGCGGTGATGGATGGCGCGCCGAAGATCACCGACTACCTGTGCGATGACTGCAAGGAGCACTATTCCGCCGTCAAATCCTATCTCGATGCAGCTTCGATCGATTACGTCGAGGATGCTCGGCTCGTGCGCGGACTCGATTACTATACGCGCACGGTGTTCGAAGTGCAGGTTGTCGACGGCCTCGGATCGCAAAACGCCATCGGCGGCGGCGGGCGTTACGACAAGCTCGCCGAGGAAGTCGGGGGGCGCCCGACTTCGGGTCTCGGGTTCGCGCTCGGCTACGAACGATGCGTGCTGGCCCTGCAAGCGGCCGGTGTCGAATTCGCTCCTGCAGCACGGTGCGACTTTTTCCTGGCATGCGTTGACGAGACGACGCGCCAGACGGCGTTCGGGCTGCTTCAAATGGCTCGCGACGCCGGCTTCATCGGGGAGATGGATCACCAGAGCCGCAGCCTCAAGAGCCAGTTCAAGCTTGCCGACAAGCTCGGTGCCCGCATGGTTGTCATCCTCGGTCCCGACGAGCTTGCCGAGGGCAAGATAAAAGTCCGCAACATGGCGACGCGCCGCGAGGCGCTCGTGGACCTCGAAACAGCCAAGGGCGTGCTCGCCCGTTTCGGCGGCCAGCCCTACGGCGACCAGTCCGCCCTAAGGCTCGAAGAGGTTTTTCCTGTCGAAGAGTAGAGGCCGCGTATTTTTTCAGGAAGCCGTTTCCTGATAGCGAATAACCTGATCAAGGGACTCATGCTTAAAGCATGAGTCCCTTTCTGGTTAGGGCTTTAGCCCGTCGGCCGCGCAAAGCGCGGACGATATCAACCACCCGCTATGCGGGTGCGCGACAGATGTTATACAAAATCACCTTCCTATACAATGGCGATTGTTCAGGTCGTCCAGCGAATTAGGAAGGTGATTAATTTGGCGCAACAGTCGCATAGCCTGTCGCACACGAAGTGGATGTGTAAGTATCACATCGTCTTCACTCCGAAGTATAGGCGCAAAATTATCTACAATCAATTGAGGACTAGCATTGGGAGCATACTCCGCACACTATGCGGATACAAAGGCGTTGAGATACTAGAAGGGCACCTCATGCCTGATCATGTTCACATGCTAGTGAGCATTCCGCCGAAGATAAGCGTCTCTAGTTTTATGGGGTATCTGAAGGGAAAGAGTTCCCTGATGATTTTCGACAAGCATGCCAATCTCAAGTACAAGTTCGGTAACAGGAAGTTTTGGGCCGAAGGTTACTACGTAAGCACGGTAGGTCTTAATGAGGCCGCTATTGCAAAATACATTCGCGAACAAGAAAAGCACGACATTGCACTCGACAAGTTAAGCGTTAAAGAATACGAAGACCCGTTCATCAAAGGACAAGGCAAGCTGCCACTTTAAGTGGCTTGTTGCGAGTCAAAAGCTATACGGCCTGAACACAAGTGAAGGCCAGCGTCTTTAGGCGCTGGCTGGTAATCCTTGGGGTTATACCCCTAGAGCAAACCACCCGTTTTCACGGGTGGTTCTGATTCTATGGGGATCAGAGACGCAAGTGAAATCCGTACTGGCTGCAGCTAGCCTTTCGCCTATCCCGATCTTTTAATGCGGGTAGGTGCTTTTCGGATGCCGATCGGCGCAAGGCAAGACGGTCAAGACGGGCGAAGCTCCCGGCGGACGCCGCCGACATTGCGAAAAGTGAGCAGACACCTTATGGAAAGGGGAAATGCTATGAGCAATTGGAAGTGGCAAGAGGGCGACTATACTGTCGTGCGAACTTGCGCGTGGTCGCCTCCGGGCGAGCATCCGGTGGGATGGGGGCTCCGTCTGTTTTACAAAGACGACGTGCTTCATCATGTCGAAGGCGATCCGACCAATCCGATCACCCAAGGCCGCGTCTCCATCAAGTTCCTCGAGCTCCCGGCGTACAACAACAGCTCGGAGCGCATTATCTATCCCATGAAGCGCGATCCGAAGAATCGCGGAGACAACAGCAAATGGGAGCGTATCACGTGGGATGAAGCCTACGATATGATCGAGAAGGAAACGCGCCGCATCCAAAAGGAGTACGGACCCGAATCGATCATGACGTTCATCGGCACGGGCCGCGATCTTTGGCATACCGTTCCCAAGATCACGTTCTCGGCTTTCGAATCGCCGAACTTCAACTACCCGCACAATGGTTGGTCGTGCTACGGCCCGCGTTCTTCGATTTGCGTATACGTGCTCGGTGCCGGATACCCCGAGCTCGACTACGCGACCGAGTTTCCCGAGCTTCGCTACGACGATCCGAACTACGTGCTGCCGAAATGCGCGCTCATCATCGGCAAGGACCCGCTCGTTTCCAATCCTGACGGTCTGTTCGGCCACGCGCTCGTCGATATGATGAAGCGCGGAACCGAGCTCATCGTGGTCGATCCGCGCGCTACATGGCTCGCGACGCGCGCAAAGTACTTCCTCCAGCTGCGCCCTGGCACCGACGCCGCCCTCTACCTTGCGATGTGCCACGTCATCATCTCCGAAGATCTCTACGATCACGAGTTCTGCGACAATTGGGTGTACGGTTTCAAGGAGTTCGCCGAGCGCTGCGCCGAGTATCCGCCGTCGCTCGCATCTTCGATAACGGGTGTTCCCGAAGACCTCATCGTCGATGCCGCTCGTTACTGGGCCACCGAAAAGCCTGGTTCCATGACCTGGGGACTTGCCGTCGACGAGAAGGTCAACGGCATCCAGACCGCGCACCTTGTGCTGCTCATGTGCGCGATCACCGGCAATCTCGACGTGCCGGGCGGCGTTTTGCTCGGCGGTTCCGACCGCGAGGCTCCCACCTCTTGGTGGGGCTGGGAAGAGCTTGACGACGATATCAAAGCCAAGCGCCTCGGCGCCGCCGAGTACCCCTGCGTATCCACGGCATGCTCGACGACGCAGTGCGACATCGCCATGGATGCGATACGCACCGATAAGCCGTATCCCATCAAGATGACGTTCACCATGAGCTCGAATCCCATCGCCTGCCCCTCGGCAGATCCCCGAATGGTCGATGAGGCCATGCATCGCCCCGATTTCAACGTGTTCGCGGATCTTACCATGACGCCCTCGTGCGCATCTTACGGCGATCTGTTCCTGCCTGTGGCCTCAACCGGTGAAAAGGACGGCCTTGTTGCTACGCATTATGGCGCGCTGACGCTGTTCGTGGCGGCATGCGTCAAGGGAAACCAGGTCGGCGAGTGCAAATCGGACGACGAGATCATGCTCGACCTCGGGTGGAGGCTGAATCCCTCGAAATTCCCCTGGAAGGATCTCTACGAGTTCCTCACCTGGGAACTTAACGGCTACGGCGTCGAAGGAACGTGGGAAGATCTCCGCGATTCCGAACTGGGATTCGTGACGCCTCCGTACGAGTTCGAGAAGTACGCCTACGGTCTTCAGACGTGGAATGGCGAGCCCGGCTTCGGCACGCAATCCGGCATGGTGGAGGCGTATTGCCAGCGCTTCGCCGACTGGGGCGACGATCCGATGCCCTATTACGAAGAGCCTCCGTACAGCCCGGTCAGCACGCCCGATCTGGCTGAAAGGTACCCGTTCGTGCTGACGACCGGTGCACGTTCTTGGTCTTACTTCCATTCCGAACAGCGTCATATCAAGCGCTTGCGCAACCTTGATCCATGGCCGACGGTCGAAATGAATCCCGCCGACCTCGAGCGCTTGGGTCTCGCCGATGGCGATTGGGTTTACCTCGAGAACATGTTCGGCAAGTGCCGCCAGAGGGTGCGCGCAACGCCGATCGTCAAAGAGGGAACGCTCATGGCGAAGCATGCCTGGTGGTATCCCGAGAAGGGTCCCGACGACAAGGGGTTCGGCCCCTACGGCGTGTTCGACGCGAACATCAACCAGCTCGTTCCGCACGGACTGTACGGCAAGATGGGCTTCGGATCGCCATTCAAGTGCATGATCTGCGGCGTGACTAAGGCCGAGGGAGGTCCCGATTTCGAAGAGGGCTGGCCGGTCAACGCATGGGATAAAAAGCCGGCATACCTCGAGCGCTAGAGACCGAAAGGAAAGGGGTGAGGATCATGGCAGACAACAAGGCGATGGGCATGCTTATCGACTACGACTACTGCACAGGTTGCCATTCTTGCGAAGTGAGCTGCAAAGAACGGTTCGATCTGGCTGAAGACGAATGGGGCATAAAGCTCGCCGATAACGGCCCTTGGCGCTACAGCGAAACCGATTGGGAATGGAATCACGTTCCCATCCCGGCCGAGCATTGCGATTTCTGCAAAGACCGGATCGCCGCGGGCAAGAAGGCTCTGTGCGAGCTGCATTGTCAGGCGCTCGTCATCACGGTTGGACCGCTTGACGAGCTGATGCAGAAGATGACGAAAAAGAAGATGGTCCTGTTCAACGAGACGAACGACGAGCCACGCAAGCAGGCAGTCTACTAGGAACGTGAAACCTGCCGCGGCTGTTTCGCCGCCGCGGCAGGCACGCAGGCGGGCGGGCGTCAAGCGGACGGCCGCCCTTGGCCGACTACAGAGAGAGGAGCCGGTATGAGCGGCAAGTTCATCCTGGTAAAGGAACGTACGAAGTACCGCTTCAACCTCGTCGACGATGCGGGCGACATCCTGTTCAAGGGAGCCATTGCGTCAACGAAGGATATGGCGCAGCGCAAGGTCGATCTCATGAGAAGCTGGGGCGACGATCTGAAGTACCACCTGCAGCCCATGGCGGGGCCGCACGGCGGCTACACGATCCGCGGAGAAGAGCATACGTCGCGCGAAGGGGAGCAGGGTCGTATCGGCGATGCCGCGCCTCTCGGGTTCAGCGCGGTGTTCGAGACCGAGGCCGAGATGGATAAGGTTCGCGATGCCATCATCGCGGCAGCGAAGGGCGCTCTGGTCGAAGACCAGACCGGCGAATAACAGGGTGGGCGTGCAGGTTTCTGTGCGCCCACCACCGCCGCCGTAGGATCAGATCGGCGGATGCGACAGGAAAGCAAAGGAGACGGGTGCCATGTGTTACAGACCACCACAGGCGGAAATCGCTGCCGCCGAAGCAGCGGGTCCTAAGATGAAGGATTGCCCCGAATGCGGAGCATCCCAGCCGTTGACGGCGAAGGCGTGCTCCGAGTGCGGATACAAATTCCCGCCCATGAAGCTCAACAAGACGGCTGGACCGGGCGGGCCTGCGAGTCCAGCGCCGAAAGCACCCGATGCTCCGGCCGCGCCGAGCGCCCCGAATCCCCCGAGCGCCCCGAAGCCCCCTCTCTCATAGTCGGGGAAAACGGCGACGGGGAACAACAGACATCGAACGGAGGCAACCATGGAGAGCGGAACGTTTGAACTCACGCAGGTGGGAGCTAATAAAAGATTCGTTATCCACGTGAAAGACGAGGAAGGCGCCCTGCTGCTCAAAAGCCAGTATAGAGAGTTGAAACCGATGTGCCTCAACGAGATAAGCTGGATTCGGATCGCGGGTGCGAAGGACAACCTGTACGAGTTTCTCGAAACTGAGGATGGAAGCCTGTATTTCAGCCTGCATGCCGCCGATGCGCATGTTTTGGGGACGAGTCCCTTCTATGAAACAGTTGTCGATAGGGATAAGGCCGTAGCTTCCCTGAAGCGCATAGCGGCCACCGCCGAAGTGCGGGATTCTACTCCCGACGATGATCTGACGACGCGGGTGCATGATGTTCTGCAGTCGTATGCGCGCGAAGCAATGGCGCGAGCGTGACATTGGCGACAGAGAGTGTGCAAGGATGGCGCCATGAAGAACTAAGTTGTATATTGGGCTTCTGACCTGCAGCGTGGTTATGCGGCATAGGATGAGTGCCGCACGGGAGCAAGCCGTTTTCTATGGGGGATTGGACGGGTGCGCGATGAATGATTTCGTGAGGCGCTGGCCTTCTTCGGATGTATTGCTCGGTGCGATAGGATACGGTATGGCCATCGCGCTGTTCTACATCGTGTTCTTCGGCGATGCGCTCGTTGACATTGCGTACGGAAGCTCGCTTTCCGGGGTGCCGGTTCTTGCGGGATTGTCGGCGCTTTTGATTTGCACGGTGTTATTGCTGCGCTACAGCGATAAGCTCTCGCAGATCGGCACGCGTAAGCTGCTTTTTCCCTCCGCCCTCGTGCTGGCTTCGGCTTTCGGGGTTTCTGCATTCATGGAGCAGGCGGGCATCGCAAGCATTGCGCTGTCCTGCATCGTGTGGGCGGTTGCCGGCGTTGCTCTGGCCCTTTTCCTCACCGTGTGGTCGGAATACGTTGCGAACAGGGAAAAAGAAACGCTTCTGGCATCGTTCATCATCGCGTTTGCCGTGGCGGGTGCCGGCATGGTTGCCGTATCCTTCCTCGAGCCGACCGCTCGGCTCGTCGCCTTGATCGCCGCCCCGCTTCTGTCGGCCGTGTTCTTCGTGACCATGTCGCAGGGTATCGAATCCGGTCGGTTCGTGACGAGGCGGGAATCTTCCGAGAACATGCATCTGGATTGGCGTTCGTCGCTTTCCTACTCGATCACCGGCGTCGTTATCGGAAGCCTCATCCAATCGATCGGCCGCTCGTTTCCCGCTTCGGGAGCCCTGCTTGAGCCGGGGTGGGGCGTTTTGGGCGCCGTTGTTGTATCGATGCTTGTCATCAGGGCGAAAAGCGGGTCGTGGATTTTGCTTGGACCCGTTGAGAGGATCACGTTTCCGCTGCTCGTGGCTTTGCTGCTTACGCTGCCTTTCGTTTCCGGACCGGCGGCGGTCGGGTGTGTCGTCGTTTTGATGACGGTGTTGTTCATGCGCGATCTCGCCCGCATTGTCAACAGGTCCATACTTGCAATCGAATTCGAAGCCCAGAGCTGCCATTTGTATTCGCGTACCGCGTTGCCCTTTTATCTGGGTTTGAGCGTGGGGGTCGTGCTCGATCTGATATTCGCTCTGGCGGTTCCTTCGTTTTACGCGATTGCGAGCTCGCTCGTTTTGACGGTGCTTCTGTCGGTCGGCATCGCTGTGGTTCCGTATGGCGCCGATCCCCTTACCATGCCGTTTGCTCCGTCGCCCGCAGCCGACGAGGGGCTATCCGACGACCACATCGGGCAGGGGCTGTGGCGAAAAGCGTGCGAGCACGTGGCCGAAAGCGTGGGGCTTACTCCGCGCGAATGCGAAATATTCCATCTGTTATCGCGAGGCCGATCGGCGACGGTTATTGCGCGTGAACTGGGAATATCGGTGTATACCGTGAAATCTCATACATATAACGTGTATCGCAAGCTCGATATCGAGGCGCAGCAGGATCTCATCGATCGCGTACAGGACGAGCGCATGCAGATCAAGCGTGAAATAGAGGAGCCTCACGTGAGGCTCTGACCTCGGGCTTGCCTTTAGCTGCAAAAGCGAGGTGATTCCATGTGTTTGACATGCAACCCGTACTGCGGGCGATGTCATCCTCCGCGAAAGCGCCGTCCCGTGCAATGCCCCGATTGCGGTGCGACCAATGCTTTCGAGGATGGGAATCTGGCGAGGACGGAATGCTCCTTTTGCGGAGGACGCCTTCCTGAAGTGCGAACCCAGCCGACCGTTCGCTGCCGCTACACCGGCTTGCTTTGTTCCGAGCCGTGCGGCCGCGCGAAGGAGAGCCCGCCCAAGGGAGCGGCGCCGGCGCACTGCGAAGAACGCGTCGCGCCCCTTGATGCGGCCGCGTTCGCAAAGACGCTGCGGCATGGTCCCTCGGAAGGCTGAGGCGACGGTCGGGGCCGAGGGTCTCGGGGCGGTCGGTTTTGGATAGAGCGGAGAATTTCGAACGGCGCGAAACCATTCGGTTCGGCCGTTAGGGCAACGTGTACATGAGTGCAAGGAGGTGCCAATGGATACGGGGATAGCAAAACGTCTGGCAGGTGCGTTTTTCGTGGGTGGTTGCCTGGGTCTTTTCAGCCAGGTGCTGTTTGTTCTCTGGCGGATGCTGCTTGGCGACGATTCGGCATGGGCGATGCCTGCGACGCTGCTGAGTTTGGGAGTCGTGGGCGGTGCCCTCTACGTGGGTAATGTATATCAGAAAATCGAGAAGGCAGGTGCGATAGGAGCCGCCATGCCCTTCAGCGGCCTCGTGTCTGCCGTTGCGGGAATGTTTCTGCAGGGAAGCGCTGAAGGCGGCTGCCGGAAAGGCATTGTTCGCGGACTTGGCGTGTTCCTATACGTTTTGGGCGTTGGATCGCTTATCGCCGCCATAATCGGCGCGGTGGCGGCGCTCGCCGCTTAAGGAGGCCGGTATGGAATTTGTAGGAGCGTTTTTGGTGTGCGGCTGCATTTGCCTGTGCACCCAGTTGGTGAGCGAGCTTCTTCCGAAAGTGCCCGGCCCCACGCTGTTTCTGCTCGTGCAGACGGTCGCTGCGCTCTTAGTGCCGACGGGTGTCGTTGCCGCGTTGACGAACCTCGGGCAGGCGGGCATCGTGATTACGGTATTCGCCGCCGGTTCGACCATATGCCAGGATGTCGGCATCATCATGGGGGGAGGCAGCGCCGTGCCGCTGATAACCATAGTCGCGATATTTTGCGCCGTTGCCGCAATCGGCCTTGCAGCGGGGGCGGCCCATCGGGCATTGCACCCGGTAAGCGCCGACGGGCAGGCGGCCGAGGGCGATGAAGATAATCTGTAAAGGCGATGCGGCGTAAAAGAGCCGCGATGGCGATTGGAGATGGGATGCCATGGGGCACGCAAGGTTGGCAACGTACGAGCCGGTTAGCATATCGCTTCCCGATGCAATCGTGTCCGATGCGGATGTCGAGGAGCGCATGCGGGAGATAGTCGGGAAAATACCGACTTATGGGCGGGCGGGAGGTTGCGGGATCTCTGCCGATGACAAGGTTCGGGCCGTTGTAACGCTGAAAGAAAACGGCGAATTGCTGAAAGGGTTTAGGGGCAGAGAGGTAACCATCACCATGGACGATGGGTTTTTCCCGGCACCGCTCGTCGAGGGGATCATTGGCATGGCTGAGGGCGAGCGGCGATCGTTCTCTTTCGAAATGCCCGCCGTCGGCAGCGGCGACGGCGGATCCCGATTGTCGTTCATGGAGGCCGATGTCAGGGTTATCGAGGTAAGGAAACGCAAGATTCCGGTACCGGACGACGAATGGGTGGCCGTCAACATACCTCGCGCAAAGACCGTAGCCGAATTCCGCGCAAGCGTTCGCGAGCAGATGGAGGAAGATCGGAGACGGCGACTGGATGAGGCGAAGCGCGCCCGATGCGTCGCCGTTCTCGCCGGGCGTTTGGTCGGCGGGGCGAGCCGCAAATCGATCGGCCGAGCAGTTGCGGGGGTTCGCGCCGATTTCGAACGGAAGCTTGCGGTCGAAGGAAAGACGAAGGGGGGCAAGCTTGCCGAGTTGGGTTGGACCGAAAGCGACCTTGAGGCTTCGTTTGCGGCCGAAGGATCGCGCATCGCCGCCGAAGGCGAGGCTCTTGAGCTGATGGCCGAGCATTGGGGCATCGATGTAAGCGATGAAGAGGTTCGCCGAACAGCCGAGCGGGTTTGCGGCGGCATAGCCGCTCGGAATCGTTTGGATGAAAGAGGCGAATGGGAGCGCATGCGTACGCTTGCCCGTTGCGAAAAAACGCTCGACCAGGTTGTTTCCCAGGCCATCATCGCTCTTGACCCGATGTCTGCGGCAAACCCGTTTGGCTGAGATTGGCTTTCGGGGCATCGGAAGCTCGATTCTCGGTTTCGCCGGCAGACGTCAGGCGACCCGTCGGCGATGAGGCCGACGGGTCGCCTGTTTCCTATCTGTCGCTATGCCAGGTACGCTCCGACCGATTTGCCGCACTCGCGGCCGAGCGTGATGGCCATGCCGAGGCTGCACCCGGGAATGGGCGTGATGTACTCGTAGCCGAATCGGCGACCGCAGTCGTTGCCCGAGACGTAGAGGCCCGGGATCGGCTCGAAGTTCTCGTCGAGTGCGTTCTGGTCGCCGTCGGTGATGATGCCGCCGCAGGTGACCATGGTTTCTCCGAGAACCGGGTCGAACGTGCAGGCGTAGAACGGGGGTTCTTTGACGGGGAAGAGGACCGCAGCGTCGCGTCCGTATTCCTGGTCGGCGCCTGCTTCGCAGTATGCATTGTAGTTCGAGATCGTTTCGACGAAATTCGCAACCGCATCGCCTGTCAGTCCGAGTTGTCCGGCCAGTCCTTCAAGTGTGTCGTCGGCGATGAAATCGATCGTGGTCACCGGTCCCATGCCGTCGCCTTCGCCCTCTGCCTGTTCGGGCTCTTCATAGGTTCCCTTGAAGATGGCATATGCTTTATCGAGCGATTCCTGCAACGAGGCGATGTTCTCCTCGGTCGCCGTGAAGCCCGCATGCTGCGGAATGGTGTACTGGCGGTATTCGGGGAAGTTCGCATCGCATACGGCGAACTTGGTCTTGCGGCTCTTGTACACCGTGGCCAGACCGCGCTGCTCGGAGGTGGCGTAGTACTCGTTGCAGAAACGCTTGCCGTTCTCGTCGATCCAAACTGCTTGGGGCAGGCAGTTCATTTTGCCGGGAAGCGAAAGCCCCTTCATGTTCATGCCGGGAATGGGACAGGTTTCGAGATGCGCGCCTGCCCAATAGGCCATCTGAACGCCCCGGCCATCGTTGGCCGACATCGAGGTCAGCTGCTCGTCGCCGACGAGGGCGTGGTACATGTCGGGCATGAGGTCGGCCATCATCTCGGCATTGCCGCCGAACCCGCCGCAGGCGATGACCACCGCTCTCGCGTTAAGCTTCAGGTTGCCATCGGGATTTTTTGCGACAAGGCCTGCGACCTGTCCGTTGTTCATGATGACGTACAGGGCTTCTGTCGAGAACAGGAATTCGGCGCCCTTTTCCTGCGCGACTGCGCGGTTGTACTCGTGGATCTTGGTCTGGTTGCAATCGCCGTAGAAGCTGCAAACACTCGGCCAGAACTTAATGGGTCCGATGTTGTCGAGCTGATGCTCTGTCTTCGGGAAGAACGCCGTCGTCATGGTTTCGAAGTCCGAATCGCTCAACTCCGAAAGATACCAGTCGGAGTTTTCGCCCGAATGTTGGGCGAACTTCATGACGAGCTCCTGGTTTGGGTAATTGCCCGTGATGGTCATCCAGTTTTGGAAGAATTCGACGGGGTCGATCTCGGGCACGCCGCGCTCTTTGAGGATCGAGGCGTTCAGCGCCGCGAATTCATTGCCGACTGCAGCGTAGGTGTCTTCGGGTTGCTTCTCGACAAGGATGACTTTGTATCCCTCTTCGGCAAGCTCGCGGCATGCGGTGATGCCTGCGAACCCGTGGCCGCACACGACGACGTCGCAATCGTACTCCTTAGCGAATTCGGTGATCTCCTCGGGTGCGGTCTTCCAGCTCGATTCGGAAGCGGCCGACCCCTGCGCAGCTTGGGCGGAGCCGCCTTCGCTCGATGCAGGTGAGCAGCCGGCCAGCCCTGCGCCGGCTGCGACTGCCGCCGTTGCCCCAAGCCCGAGAAACGCGCGTCGTGAGATTCCAGATTTCATGATGGTCATGATTCCTCCCTTGTCTCCTTGATTCAGTGTCCATCTTCGCTCGCGGCTGCGGTCGATTCTTTTTTCGACCGACGATCGCGAGTGCTCGAATGCATCCTACGGGGCTCATCGGGTTGCGAAAATCGCTGCGATGGGGGAATTGCGCGATAGCGCGTCGCCTGAAACCGCGATGCGGCCCGTCGAACCGCATCGCGGTTTTGGGGTAGTAAGGGAGAAGCAGCAGGTAGAAGCACGGCTTAGCCTCGTCTTGTCGCCATGCGGTCTTTGGGAAGGACTTTGATTTCTGCCGATGCTTGCGACGCAGATTCGCTCGCCCAGTACGGGTTTTGCGGCGGTTTTTTCAAATACGGGAATGCGGCAGGAGCCTTGAAAGCATAGAAGCACGCTTGCCTTTCGCGGTAGCTCGAACCCTTGCGCTTTGCGACGATCAAGCGTTTGACCTCGTTGTGAGGTATACTGGGACGGAAAAACGACCGTGTGCAGCTGGAAGGGAGCAGGCGGGTGCGCTTCTCGCAGGAGTTCAGACTCGAAACGCTGGCGTTCATCGCCTTCTTCGCGACGCTCCCGTTGTATTCTCCCAATCTCGTTCTGTTTTCGGAGTACGGTGCCGCGGATGTGCTTATGCCTTTTTTCGTGAACACGATGATGGTGGCTGCTGCTTTCGTCGGAGTGGTTTCGGCATGGTTCGCTTTTCGCCACGACGCGTCTCTGTTTACGTCCCCGCAGCTCGTCATCGCCTCTTCGGTGCTCTACATCGGTGGTTTCGCCCTGTTCGTTGCGGGCCTTGGCATCGAGGGGTTCGGATCCGAAGGCGTGATGGTCGCAGCGGGTGCCGCCGTCGCCTGCGGTATGGTTCCGATCTGCATCGCGTGGGGCACCTACCTCGCAATGTTCGATCTGCGGCAAGCGCTGTTCTATCTGGCCATCATGGTAGGCGTATCTTCGTTCATCGCGCTCATGCTCTCTTCGGTCGCCATCGAACCGGGGTTGGTTTCGTTTGGGCTGCTCGCACTGATCGGCGTGGCCCTTCCCTGTGCGAAGGCGACGGGTGGAAAGCTCGATCGCGCCGTCGCCGATGCTCCTAACCGCGGCGACCGCGAACTCGGTTACCTTATCGGCGATGCCCCCGTCGCGCCATCCGATTCCAAATCCGGCGTACAGGATCTCCTTGCCAGCGTGCGTAGGATGGCCTCGGTTGCCGCGTTGCCGTTCATCGGTCTGCTCGTGTTCGCGTTCGTGATGGGCGTGCGCAAGTTCATGGTGTTCGATACGTTCTACGTTGAAACGCTCGGCGGCATCGTTGCGACGGTCGTCGTGCTTCCCTTGAGCCTGTTCAAAATCGATCGACCGCTCATGTCGTTTGTTTACCAGGTGTTTCTGCCCGTCTGCGCTATCGTGCTGGTCGTATTGAACGCCTTTCCCTACGGAACTGCAGCCCAGTGGCTTGCATCGACGCTTTCGTATGTGTTCTACGGCATCATAGGCATTCTTGCGCTTGCAAGCCTGTGCGCGATGGCCCATGCCCGCGAGTTCTCTTCACCGTTCATCTACGGGCTTACGGTCGCATGTTTTATGATCGCTTCGTTTCTGGGCATATTGTTCGGGTCGGTTTCCGAGCTTTCCGAGAACGCGGGTCCCATTCTGCTCGTTATCAGCACGGCGTACTTCGGGTTTGTCGTGCTCGCTCCTTTGGCATCCTCATGGCGAAGGGAGCGAGCATCCGAGCTAGAAGCACGCAGGGGGGATGGCAAAGAAGCGCAGAGCGAGCTGCAGCAGCGCATTGAGGCGACAGCTGCGCGCTTCGAGCTTTCTCCGCGTGAAAGCGAGACGCTGGCGTATCTCGGCCGCGGGCACGGGATCGTGTTCATCGCCAAAACGCTTGTCATTTCCGAAAGCACCGTGCGCACTCATGTGAAGAGCATCTATCGCAAGCTCGACGTCTCGTCGCGCGAAGAACTGCTCGAACTGATCGATCGGGGATAAGTCGGGGATAGAATCCCGCGCCGTATTCTTCTGAGGTTTCGTTTCGTACATCCTTGTTCTCTTGTTCTCTGGCATATCAGCATGTAAAATGCATGCATATAGCATGTAAGAGAGAGGATGCGCCATGCCCGCATTGCAGGTGCGAGATTTCCCCGAAGATCTGTACGAAGAGCTTAAGGAGTGCGCCGATCGTAACCATCGCAGCATAGCCCAGCAGACGATCGTCGCCGTGGAGGAGATGCTCGAACGTCAAAATGAGTTGTACTTTTGGGATGGGAGGCAGCTACATCGTCCCGTATGCTCTAACACCCTCGACTTTGACAGTGAAGCACAGCGTGCCAAGCGCATCGCGAAGCGCTTGGCGCTGTTTGAGGGGATCGGTGCGTTGCAATGGCATGGTCCTAAGCCGACTGCAGACGAAATCGTTCAGCTCGTGCACGAGGGTCGGCGGGAGCGCGACCGCCAGATAAGCGATGCCCTCAAGCTGTCTTGCGACAAGGAGGTGTGAGATGATTGTTCTCGACTGCAACGCCGCCATCAATATGCTCGTTGAGACTCCGGAAGGAAAGGGACTTGCGGAGTTGCTCCTCGAGGGAGAAGCCGTCATCTCACCCACTTTCTTTTGCGCAGAAGTCACGCATGTGCTGGAAAAACGGGTTCGGGGCGGTTATTCGGACAAGAAGGAAGCGCTCGCTATGGGTTGCATGTGCTTTGCCCTTGTCGATGAGTTCGTTCCTGATGCAAGCCTATGGGAGGAGGTTCTGTCGGAATCCCTGCGTTTGGAGCATTCGTCGTACGACCTTTTCTATTTCGTTCTCGCTCGGCGCAGAGGAGCCACCTTGTTCACGCTTGATCGCAGACTGCAGGAGCTCTGCCTGGACAATGGGGTAGACTGCATGGTTGCCGATGCGAAATTCTAGCGGGGCGATCGCATTCGTTTTTCATGAAAAGGTGCGTTCGGGGGTCCGTTTGTACGCGTTAGCAAGTACAATAACTAGGTTTGAGTGACGTTCGCCGCTGTCGGGCATCCGGGGGGCGAATAAAAATAGCAACGCTTGAGGAGCAAGAACAGATGACGGACTTTACAAACGAGTACTGCATGCACACCGCGACGTGCGGCGAATTGCGCAAGGAAGATGTAGGCACCGAAGTTGTGTTGACAGGATGGGCTTGGCACAATCGCGATCATGGCGGACTCATCTTCATCGACCTGCGCGACCGCGCAGGCTACACGCAGGTGGTCGTCGACCCCGATTGCGTGAGCGCGGATGATTTTGCGAAGGCGGAGCATCTGGGTCGCGAATACGTGCTCAAGATCGTCGGCACGGTGCGCGAGCGCGGGGCCGATGCGGCGAACCCGAACATGGCAACCGGCGATATCGAGGTGCTCGCCAGCTCCGTCGAGGTACTCAACACGAGCGTGACGCCGCCGTTCTCGATCGAAGACGGCATTGAGACCGATGAGACTACGCGTATGAAGTGGCGTTATCTCGACTTGCGCCGCCCCGAGATGTTCGAAGCGATCCATCTTCGCCACAAGGTTGCGCAGGCCATGCGCACCGCTCTGAACGAGCGCGGCTTCCTTGAGGTCGAAACGCCGATACTCGCAAATTCCACACCCGAGGGCGCGCGCGACTACATTGTGCCTTCCCGCCCGAATCCGGGTCGCTTCTATGCGCTTCCGCAAAGCCCGCAGCAGTTCAAGCAGATGCTCATGGTGGGCGGCATTGAACGCTACTACCAGATTGCGCGGTGCTTCCGCGACGAGGATTTGCGCGCCGATCGCCAACCCGAGTTCACGCAGGTTGACATAGAGATGAGCTTCGTCGAAGAAGATGACGTTCTGAAGCTCATGGAGGACGTCATGGCCGAAGTGCTGAGCGCCGTCGGCGTCGAGCACCAGTTCCCGCTTGAGCGCATGCCCTACGCGGAAGCCATGGACCGCTTTGGAAACGACCGTCCCGATACGCGTTTCGGAATGGAGCTCGTCAACGTCACCGACATAGTGAAGGACTCCGGGTTCAAGGTGTTTTCGAGCGTCGCCCAATCGGGCGGCATCGTGAAGGCCATCAATGCAAAGGGCGCGGGCGACTGGAGCCGTGGGGAAGTCGAGAAACTTGCCGATATCGCTGCCGAAAACGGCGCGAAGGGCATGGCTTGGATCGCGTTCACTTCCGATGGCAACGAGAAGAGCCCGATCATCAAGTTCTTCTCGGATGAAGAGTTTGCCGCGCTCAAGGAGGCGCTTGCCGTAGAGCCGGGCGACCTCGTGCTATTCGCGGCCGATAAGCCCGAGGTTGCCAATGCCGTGCTTTCGGCGCTGCGCCTGCATATGGCCGATGCCCTCAACATTCCGCGCGAAGGCCACAAGTTGCTTTGGGTCGTGAACTTCCCCATGTTCAAGTACGATGAGGATGAGAAGAAGTACGCTGCCGAACATCATCCGTTTACGCAGATCCGCTACGAGGATGTCGATAAGATCGAGGACGCCCCGCTCGAATGCGGCAGCTACTCCTACGATCTCGTCATGGACGGCTTCGAAGCGGGCGGTGGCACCATCCGTATCCACAACGCCGATATGCAGCGCCGCGTGCTGCGCCGTCTCGGATTGACCGACGAGGAGATCGACGAGAAGTTCGGCCACCTCATCCACGCGCTCGAGCTCGGTGCGCCGCCGCACGGCGGCATCGCACTCGGCCTCGACCGTCTGGTGATGCTTTTGGCGAACAAGAAATCGATCCGCGACGTCATCGCGTTCCCGAAGACGAGCTCGGCATCCGATCCGATGACCGGCGCACCGAGTTCGGTGACGGCGCGTCAGCTCAAAGAGGTCAACCTGCGCACGCTGTAGCGGCGCAAGCGCATCGAGCGATAGGAGGTCGCGCTTCGGCGCGGCTTCTTTTTTTCTGGCGGTGCGCACGGTTGGACCGGGACTGCTTTTCTAAACCGCGTGGTGTATTCGCGAGCCGTATTCGTGGAGGAAACCAATCGAATCGGGCTTTTCCGCGGTTTTCTCTTGCGGTTGGAGCCATTGCTCATCATGATGAGTCGACTGAACACGCAGTGCGCATCGCCCTTGGGCGATGACGCCCGATGAGAGAAACGAGTTCCGCATGAAAATCGTCGCCGACTCCTCGGTTATGTTTGACATCGAGCAGGGAAAAGAACGCGGTATCGAGATACTGCCCCTTTCGGTCGCGATCGGCGAAGAGACGTGGGCGGAATACGAACAAATCAGTTCAGACGAGTTTTTATCCCGCGTGCGCGCCGGGGCGATGCCGCAGAGCGCCTCGCCGTCGCCTTCGGCAACGCTTGCGGCGTACGATACCGACGAGGAGGTCGTTCACCTGACCATGGCAAGCGGCCTTTCGGGCTCGTACGAGGTTGCGTGCGGGCTCGCGAAGCAGGCACGGCATCCCGAGCGGGTGCATGTGGTCAACTCGCGCACGCTGTGCATACCCCATCGGGCGCTCGCCCTTTGCGCGGTCGAGTTTGCCAAGCAGTGCGAGAAAGCCGAGGAAGTCATCTCTCGGTTGCAGGCGATGATCGAAAGCGCCCATTCCTATTTGATTCCCGAGGATTTCGATTACCTGCGGCGAGGCGGTCGCCTGACTCCGTTGGCTGCGAAGTTCGCCCATCTTCTCAAGGCAGTTCCCGTAATGATGCAAACGCCCGATGGCGCGCGGCTCGAGCGCATGACGGTGGCGCGCGGGTTCAAAAAGGCAATGGGCGCGATAGTCGAGGATTTGAAGAAGCGCGGCATCACCGATTCCCATTACATCGGCGTGAGCCATGCGGGCAACTATCCGCAGGCGCAATCTGCCGCCAAAGCGCTGGCGGAGGCGTTTCCCCGCTGCGCGAGCGGGATATTCGAGCTGGGTCCCGCGTTCATCACGCAGGGAGGCCCTGATTGCATAGCGGTCCAGGTCATCGATTTGAAAACCGTGCCGAGCGTGGCGATCGCGTAAAGGACGGGGCATCGTACGGGAATATCGAATCGGATCCGTTGCGGTTCGGGCGATGCGGCTGCTGCTTGCCGGATGGCCCGCCGGGATGGAGGTCGTCTGCCAAGAAAAAGCGCCGGGGGCTTCCCGGCGCTTTTTCTTGGCATGCGGTTTTACAGTCCGTCGATGTAAGCGACCAGATCGCCTACGGTGGCAAGCCCTTCGGGTTCCCCGAAGTCGATGTCGCATTTTTCTTCGAGATCGCAGATCAGCTCAACCATGTCGAGCGAATCGACTCCGAGAGAATCGAACGTCGAATCTTCGTTTACCTGATCGGGGGCGATATCGAGGTTCTCCTGCAGGATATCCTTGACGGTATCGATGGTGGCCATTGCGTGTTACCTCCTGTTCTTCGATGGAACCATTGTACTAGAGCTTCTCTTTCCGCGCGCCTGAAAACGCTTGACGGTTTTTCGGCGGCTGCTGCGACGGATCGCCCCTTTCTGCTGCTTGTGCTACCATGGCCGCACGGGATTTCGATGCACGAAAGGATGCGCAATGTCGATCGACAGGGTTCGAGGCTATTTCCGAGAGCGGGGTATCGAGGACAGGATTCGGGAATACGAAACGTCGAGCGCAACGGTGGAGCTTGCTGCGCAGGCGGCGGGCTGCGAGCCGGCGCGCATCGCCAAGACCCTTTCGTTTCGCGTTGGCGAAGACATCGTGCTGGTTGTTGCGGCGGGCGATACGCGCATCGACAACCAGAAGTTCAAGGCGCGGTTCGGATGCAAGGCAAAGATGCTGGCATTCGAAGAGGTCGAGCCTGCCATCGGCCATGCGGTCGGCGGGGTATGCCCGTTCGCCGTGAACGAGGGCGTCTTGATTTATCTGGACGAATCGCTTTGTCGTTTCGAGACGGTCTTTCCTGCATGCGGGAGCGAGAACAGCGCGATCGAGCTTGCGATTGCGGAGCTTGAGAGCCTATCGCGCTCGCTTGGGTGGATCGACGTATGCAGGCTTAAGGAAGCCTGATTTCCGAGGCGCGCTTGCCGCTTCGCTGTTTCGGGGTATAGGTTGTACGGGAGCAAACCGCGCGCGGTGATGCGCGCCCATCGTAAGGAGCAGGCATGGAGTTCATCGATCTTGCAAGGCGTCGCTGTTCGGCGAGGGCGTATCGGGACGAGAAGGTGGAAGAGGAAAAAATCGAAGCAATTCTGCAGGCCGCCCGGATTGCTCCGTCGGCCTGCAATCGGCAACCGGTTTACCTTATCGTCGCCGAAGGCGAAGAGCGAAGGCCGCTTAGCGACTTCGTTTCGTTCGAGTCGTTGTAATCGAGGTCCTCTGTGGCGCGCGATACGGTTTTCTACGTTGTTCGGCACGGACAAACGCTGTTCAACGTTTTGCAGAAGGTGCAGGGTTGGTGTGATTCTCCGCTGACGGAGCAGGGGGTGGCCGTCGCTCGCAAGCTCGGCGCAGGACTTGCTGCGACGCCGTTCTCCGCTGCGTATTCGAGCGATAGCGGCAGGGCGGTGGCCACGCTAGCAGAGGTGCTCGAGCCGAATGCGAGCGAGGTTCAGCCTCGATCCGACTGGCGTCTGCGCGAGTGGTGCTACGGCGATCTCGAAGGCGAACCGGGCTCGAAGCTCCATGACGTACTTGCTCAGGGGTTTGGCGCCGATCTGCCAATGACGGAGCTCAACGGGCGTTTGCCCGAGATCGCCGATGTGCTGGCCGATCGCGATGGATCGGGTCGGTCGGAGCGCTTCGACGCGATCGAGGATCGGGTAACCTCGTTTTTCACCGAAGCGGGTGCGCGCGCTTGCGCTTCGGGCGGCGGCAACGTATTGGTTGTCACCCATGCGTTCACGATAAAGACGCTTTTGTACCTGTACGCCCGCGATCGGGTGAACGAGCGGCCGAAAATCGAGAATGCAAGCGTGACGAAGCTGCGGTTCGATGGGATCTCTTTCGAGGTGGGAACGATCGGCGACACCGCATACGCACGGTAAGGGCGTGCGTATGCGGGCATCGGCGCCGATTCGCCTCGCGCAGTGCGCCTTCCATTGCGGTATCATTGCCTTTTGACGGAAAACGGTGGGAGGATGCATGACCCGATCGGGTATCCGATCATATCTCGGCATTGTAAAGAGGCAGTTTCGCGAGGCGCCGGCGTCATGGCTCGCGTTTTCGGCGCTGCTCGCGTGGATGTTCGGCTTGTATTGGAGCGACCTGTTCGTCGCCCGATCGTTTACGGCGCAGTTCGATTTCCTGCAACTGCGTGCATTGTGGCTTGCCGTCGAGGCTCTGACGCTGATTGCGGCCTATGCGGGCGCGCACCTTGTTTTCAGTCGATCGGCGCCCATCGCCGTCGGTGCGGGCACGCTTCTATTTGCGGGCACCGTTCTCGTGCTGTTCGCTCCCGCCGAATCGGCCTCCGATGGCCTTCGAATCGGCGGAGTGGTTCTCACGGGTATCGGCGGCGCGGCTCTCCTTGCTCTTCAGGGAATCGGATTCGCCCGAAAAGGCCCGAAGACCCTGCTTGTCAACGTGGCCCTTGCTTTGGCGGCAGCCTCGGTCTTCGATTCGATCCTTTTGTACCTGCCGCATGCGCTCCAGCCGATGATCGTGTGTCTGCTCCCAGTCGTTTGCGTGGCGCTTCTTGCCGTGAGGGGCCCGGTCGATCCTGCTTGCTCTGAATTGGAGGTAGATGCGCAGGGGGCAGCGAGTCGGAAAAGAACGCTGGTCGTTCGCATCGTTGCGCTGCCACTTGTCGTCGGGCTTGCGTATGGGCTTATGCAGCGTCTGACGAGCGATGCGTACACCTCGGGAGCCGCCGAGGTGAACGTTGCGACGATCGTTTCGTTTTTCGTTTCGGCGATTTTCATCGCGCTTGCCGCACTGTTCTTCGATTCCCGCAAGCTCATCAAGCTCGTATGCTTCGTTGCGATACCGATCATCGGCATCGCCTTTGTAATGCTGCCGCTGTTTTCCGATGCGGGCGAAGCTGCGCAGGCTATTTGCATCATCGGTTTCAACAGCTTCTATTTCATGGTATGGGCTCTTTGGGCTGGCGATCAGGGAGGCATCGCTTTGTCGAAGCGGTTTGTCCTTGGTTTGTTTGTGCTGGTGGGGGCAGAGTCTCTCGGGTCGTTCGTCGGCATGCAGGTTGTTGCGGCGGTCAGGGATTCGGGGTCGACGCTTGCCGTGGTGTCGCTTGTGGTCGTGTACTTGCTGCTTATGGCGGGAATATTCTCGTTCGATCGCTCGGGTGGAGGTATGCGCGAACCGCAAACCGGGCAAACCGAAGATGCGGATGTCCGGCAGGCGGCGAGCGCGGGGGCTCCTGTGCTCGATCCCGTCGCTTCGAACGGCGAAGTGGAGCTCGCCGATTGGGCAAAGCGCTATCGTCTTTCGGCTCGCGAGGCCGAGGTGTTCGAATTGCTTGCTAGGGGACGCAACAGGGTGTACATTTCGAAAACCTTGTTCATCTCGGATAATACAACGCGCACGCATATGAAAAACGTCTACCGCAAGCTCGGCGTGCATTCCCAGCAGGAGCTGATCGATCTGCTTGAAGGGAAGCACGAGAGTCGATAGCCCGGCGTGCGGAGTGCGTTGGCCCGATCGTCTGGTCGATTCCCGCAAGTGGTTTGGTTTTCGGATGATGCGGACGGCGAGGTGGACGTTTTCGTTTGAATGCTGATAGGCGGAGACTTCAAAGGTCTCCGCCTATCTTCGATTTCGGGCGTTTTGGGGCTTGTCGCGGGGATCTTCCGTGCGACTATCGGGGCCTATGCCTCCTCTTCGGCCAAGGCGTTTTCGCTTGCGCTGCGGCCGAAGGCGAGCGTGGCGAGGATGCCCGTGCCGGTTCCGGGATAATACGATCCCATGAATCCTCCTGCAACCTGTCCTGCGGCGTACAGGTGGGGGATGACTTCGCCGTTCGTATCGATAACCTGTGCGCTTGTGTTGATTTTCAGCCCCCCGAGCGCGCCAAGGTTGTAATCGTAGGTGCGGGTTGCGTAGTAGGGCGGCGTATCGATGGTTTCAAGGCCGCATGCGCGGGTTGGGAACTGGCTATCGGTTTTTTCTTCGGTTGACATATCGGCGTTCCAGGTATCGAGCGCCGCCTGAAGGTTGGCGGCCGGTACGCCGATCTGCTCGGCGAGCGCTTCGATGGTGTCGGCCACGAGCACCGAACCGTCGGCGATCTCTTTGGAGAAGTCGTCGCTCATGGGGCTGACTCCGCCTACGACGGCGCCGGTAAGCGCAGCCGCCTTCGAATCGAAGATACCCCAAGCAATATGGTCTTCCTGGGCAAACACTGCACGGAGCACCCACGCGTAGTGATCAGACTCGCTCACGAAGCGACGGCCGTACTTGTTGACGATGATGCCGGGAACTTCGGGAACGCCGGGAAGGGTAGGCGTGCCCCCGATGTTCCCGGGCAGCCCGATGAATCCGCCCATGCCGTCGAGCGCCGCACCGACCGCCATGCCCATGCGCAGGCCGTCGCCGGTGTTGGTGGCAACGGTGAGGGAGCGACCGTCTTCGAGAGCCTGCACCATGTGGTAATTGAATGCTTTGGCGAACTCTTCGCTGCGATCGTAGCTGCACGTTGCCAAGATGACGGCTTTCTTGCCGCGGTAGCGCTTTTTGTCGTCGGCTACGACGCCGGTGACGACTCCGTCAGCGTTCTGCACGAGCTGCTTTCCCGCGGTGTTGTACACGAATTCGACTCCCGCGTCTTCGGCTGCTTTGAGAAGCGCCGCTACATGGGCCTGACCGTACATGAGGTCGTTCTCATCGGTTCCCGCAAGATGGATGCGGGGTTTGATGACTTCGGGGTCGACGTTGGGAACAGTGCCGTTGCCGTAGACCACTTCGTATTTGATGCCGAGTTCCTTCATGAATTCGATGCAGGAAGGCGCCTGTTCGCATGCGTAGCGGACGAGTTCTTCGTCAAGCTGCCCTTCGCCGCATTGCAGATAGTACTCGGCGTGTTTTTCGGGCGTGTCGTCGCTGACGCCGGCGAACTCTTTCTGCTCGTCGGTACCCGCTGCCTGGATGACACCCGAAGAGTTGGCAGTGTTGCCGCCCGCCATAGCTGCCGCTTCGAGCACGGTAACCTGTGCTCCTCCCTTGGCTGCGACTACGGCTGCAGCAAGACCCGCACCGCCGGCTCCTATGATGAGGACGTCGGCTTCGTGGTCCCACGTTCCCGAATCGGCCGCAGGTTCGTTGCCGTTGGGCGAGCATCCTGTGATTCCGAACGCCGCCAACCCCGCCGCTGCGATTCCCGCTCCAGCCAAAAAGTTTCTTCTCGTGACGCTTGTCTCCATGATTCCCTCCAATTGAATCGATGACGTCGCTTTGGTGATGCGATGGTCGAAACTATAGGATCGAGGGAGGTCTTTGAGATCACATAGGTGATGTGAAAAGCGATGTGAAAGATGCAAAAAAGCTGATGGGAGCCTTGCTGGTTTGGTGATTCCCGGCCGCTCATTTCGATGCGGCTCTTCCTATCAGATGTGAAAACCGGGCTTTGTCGTCGACGGCAATCCCGATCGCCTCAACGGTTTTCTCGGTTCCGAAGAAGGTTTCGATTCTGACGGGTTTCGCGAATACGAGCCACCCGCTGGGATTTCCCATCATGCCGAGGTCGATGAGCTTCGCCTTGTCAGTTTCGGGAGCTCTCTCGACGAAAGCCGCAACGGCATCAAGCGGTACGTCGGCGGAAAAGCGCATGCCCGAACGAATCTGCACGACGTCGTTCTTAACGGCTATGGGGTTGAGGATGGATGCTCGGCAGTCGGCCAGAGCGGCTCGGGCGGTTGCGTTCGGGGCGAGGGCGATTGCCGCTGCGCCGAACAAGTAGAGAAGAGCCAGGCATGCAAGGGCGATTGCATTGGGAGCGCTATTCCTGATGTCGGGCATATCCTTCCCTTTCCCTCGCATCGATCGAATGCGGATCGGCTTGTTTGTCGTTCAGGTTCCTCATGCTCCGGGCAAGCAGGGCGCATGCGGTGATGACGAGCCATGCGGTGACGAGCGCCCACGAGGCAACTTCAAGGCCTATCCCCGAAACGAGTGCCGAGGTTGCGAAGAGGGCGACGGGTGCGGCGATGAGCAAGAGCGAGTTCTGCGTGCCGAGCGCGCTTCCCCGACGGTTTTCGGGGATCCTGTCGAACATGAAGAATCCGAGCAAAGCCGATGCCGGTCCTGCGGCGAATCCGAGCGTGAATGCTCCCGCAAGCATGATCGGGTAGCTCGGCAGCGATCCCATTATGATGACGCCTATGGCCATGCCGGACAGCGAGAGGACGTACCATGTCCTTCGGCTCAGTTTCTGGGTAAGCGCAGCGTAGACGAGAGATCCGACGAGCAGTCCCACCGACATGACGGAAAGCGTGTAGCCGAGAAGTTCGGGCGAATTCGCTTGGGTGAAGAACACCGGCAGCACGAGCCCCTGGTAGCTTCCCATGACCATGACGATGCCGAAGGTCATGAGCGTTGCAGCGCGCAAAACGGGATCGCCCTTGAACAGAACGCGGGCACCTTCCATAGCCGAAGTCCAGGCGGCCTTCGCAAGCGAGCCCGCATCGAAGGCGGTCGTCGAACGATCGTGCGTTTCGGCAACGGAAACCTGCGAGGCTGAAAGGGCGTCTTGATTCGCTGGATCCGCGTTCGAATCGACGGCTCCGACTGAACGGGGAAGCGTCATGGTCGTAAGGGATGCGCACAGTGAGAGCGCTGCGGTGATCCATAGACAGGGAACCGAGCCGATAACGCCCATGAGCAGGGCGGCAAGCGCTGGTCCCACGATGGTTACAATGGAATCGAGCGACTGCGTGAGCCCAAGGAACCGCTGGAGATCCACGCCGTCACGTTCGACGACGGTGGGCAGCATCGCATCGCGGGCCGTCATGCCGGGGATGTCGCCTACGGCTCCGAGGATGCCGAACAGTACGAACCAGCCGAAGCTGAGCCCCACCGTCATGTCGATGAGGGGGAGTGCCGCTACGCAGAGCGCCGAAACGATATCGGAGACGATGGAGACGTTGCGGCGGTTGAGCCTGTCGAGCACGGCTCCCCCGAGCACGCCTGCGAGCACCTGCGGCACGGCGCATGCGAGGGCGAGCGTGCCTGCTGCAAGCGGATCCCCTGTGGTGGCAAGCAGTATCAGCGGCAGCGCGATGCCGGCAACGGAATTGCCGAGCAGCGAGAGGGCGCTGGCGATGAGGAAGCGTATGGTGGTGGACTTTCCGGACATAGTGTTTCCTTTCTTCTCAGAAAGGAGTAAAAACCCAGACGTTGCGTCCGAGTCAAGGGAAGTCTTGGAAATAGTGGAGAATTGCGAAACGATGCAGCGGCACTCGGACTGCTTATCCGGGTTCCCGCTATTCCGATCGCATCGACTTTCCCGTTACGCGCTTCTGGATTATGTCGATGACGCGATCGCATACGTCTTTTTGAGCGGGGGTAAGCGCCTGCTCCTGGTACTGTTTGAATATCGCTTCGGCACGCAGTTCCTCTTCGGTGGGGTCAGCCTCCCAATTCGATGTGTCGAAGCAATCCATGACCCTGTCGATGACGCCGATGACCCTGTCGATGACGGCAGATTTCTGCGCCTCGTCGGCATCTTCGGGCAGGTCGATGATCCAGTCGTTTATCTTGATGTAGTCGTCGACAAGGCCCCGCTCGATGATCGCCTGGTACACCGCCTCGGTCTCGTCGAGATCCGATTCGCTGAGCATTGCGCCGGCTAGCAGCATGACGGTGCGTTCGCTTCTCATCATATCGTCGGGCAGCCCGTGATCTTTGAGCGTGCTGATGATCGAGGCGAGCCTCACTGGGACGTCGGCATCGAGTTCATGGGATCTGATCATGGCGAGCGTTCTGCGTTTCCGCTCCAAAAGCTCGATCTGTCCGACGAGTTCGCGGTCGAGTGATTCGAGCAGGTCGGCAGCTTTCGAGCGATCGTCGGAATCGAGGGTTTCGAGCATGCCCCCGATGTCTTCGAGCGAGAAGCCGAGCGAGGCAAGATGCTTGATTCGCAGGAGCCGGACAAGATCGTCGATCGAATAGTTGCAATACCCGTTGTCTCCCCGCTTCGGTTCGGGAAGGAGGCCGATCGTACGGTAGTGGCGCAGCGTTCGCACCGTTACGCCGGCGAGTTGTGCGAGCTCCCCGCTTTTCAAATCGGCCTCCTTTGCAGTTCTCGCATGCGGTGCAGCGCGTGCGAATTCTTTTCTTAACGCGGCGTGCGAACCATGGCGCGCTCGTACACGTCGAATTTGGGATCGGTGAAGCGATGCACGGTTTCGAACCCGAAGTGCCCGTACAGCGATTCGAGGCGATCGGTGTAGCATTCGAGGTAGCAGTTGAGTCCGTGCTGGTCGGCGTAATCGAGAAACGGGGTGACGAGCCTGCGGAATGCGCCCGATCCGCGCATGTCGGGGTTGACTCCGACGGAAAAGAAGTGGATGAAATCCTTTCCTTCGGTTTCCGGGATCATCCATTTGAAGTTGGAGATCGGCTCCATTTCCACGGCGCGCTTGTAGAGCGCCGTTTTTTCTTCTTCGGTCAGTACCGCTTCTGCCATCATCTCGGTTGCCTGGTCTTCGAGATCGCTCCAGATGTTGCCCTTGAGATCGCTTGAAAGGTAAGCGCCTGTTCCTGCAGCCATGTCGGGCAGCATGTAGCAGCATTCGAAGGGGGTTCCCACGATGAAGTCGTACTTCATGATGGCGCGCGATATCTCGAGCTTGCGATCGGCGGTCGTGCCGATTTCGTCAAGCGCTTCGAGCCATGCTTCGGTCCAGAGTTCTTCCATGAAGCTTTTCCCCATCATGCAAGCGAGCTTTTCGATGGTTTCGATTTGATCGGGTTCAACGGTAACGAGTCCTGGCAGTTGCATGACGTGCATCCTTCTCTTGTTCGGGTCTATGGGTCCAACAGCCGATTCTGCCACAGGTTGACTTGCCCGTCGAGTGTCTGGCCCCCTATTGCGGAAGAGCTGCATGAATCGATGCGGACGGGTTCGGCGGTTTGTGCTGCACGAAACCGGCTGGGAGCGGGTGGGAAAGGCTATGGGTAACGGGAACGTTGTTCGGTCGCGCCAAAACTCACTCGACAACGTTGTGCTCATTGGTATGTAGAGGACCGCTTTTAAAGCTTGCTAACTGCTGATATCGTTGATATCATTCTTCTCATGACACAAGGAGGAGCTATGTCCGATTTGCTTATTCGGAATATCGATTACGAGACGAAACGTGCTCTTGTCGCCCGCGCGGCTCGAAACGGCCGGTCGCAGCAAGCAGAGGCGCGAGCCATTATCGAGTCTGCCTTGGACGAAGATACTTGCGATTGGGTTTCTCTGTTGCGCAATGCCGCTGCGTTGTCCGACGGCATCGAAATAGAGGTTCCCGCGCGCCATTCTGCTCGCGTTCTCGATACCGAAGGCTGGCTATGAAGTATGTCGCCGACACCAATGTAGTGTCCGAACTCATGAAGAAAGAACCCTCCGTTGAAGTCGTTGATTGGTTTTTCGATCATGAAGGTGATGTTTATCTTACTTCGGTTACGATAAAAGAGCTGTACTTCGGCATGCTCCGACTTCCGGAAGGAAAGCGAAGACGACGTTTGGAGGAAACGATAGGCGCCATAGCGCTCGACTGCTCCGATAAAACATTCTCGTTCGACGCGTTCAGTGGCTATCTGTGCGCCCGCCTCCATGAGCTGGCTCTTGCCAGTGGGCGAACACCTACCATGGAAGATCTCATGATTGCCGCCATATGCCAGCGTAACAGCGCAGTGCTTGCTACGCGCAACATAAAAGATTTCGACTATCTAGGAATCGAAGCAGTTAACCCTTTCGAGCCGGCGGCGCGGTAGACCCGGGTGGCAATCTCGGGCCTCCGCATTCGAAAGGATGAAGTTCCCAGCCCCGTTGGCTAGCGCACCCGTTCGATTTTCGCCCGAATCCCTCCGCGGAGATTCGGAAGCCCCTGTGCGGGGTCGAGGTTCCATGGCTCGTCGGAAAACAGCATGCCGTCGTTGTAAAGGCATGCGCCGCTCAATCCCTTGCCGAGTCCCTGCGGCGTTTCGGGCTTCCACCAGCCATGGGGAACCCTCAGCGTGCCTTTGGGTTGCCGTTCGTCGATTACGGCTAGCAGCCGAACCGATCCATGCGCTGTCGTTACCGTCGTCCAGTCGCCTTCGTCTATTCCGAAGCGCTCGGCGTCTGCAGGATTGAGGTACGCTTCGGGTTCGGGCTCCCTCATTCTGAGGGCCGGTATCTGGTGGTGGTTGGTGTTGTACGAACATTTCTCGCGCACTCCGGCGAACACGGTCAGCGGATACTCCGTTTCGTCTGCGTCGGGTTCGCTCGGGTCTTCGTAGGACGGGAGGGGGTCGCAGCCGAGCGCTTCGAGCACCGAGCTTTTCAGCTCGACCTTGCCCGACGGGGTGAGAAACGCGCCAGCGGCGATCGGGCGGCAGGGTTCTGCTGGCCGCTCGCTCGCCTCTGCCCACGTTTTCCCGATCGGCGCCAGCCGAAAATCGTACAGCTCGTAGCAATCGCGCCAGGGAAACGCCTCGTCCAAACCCATTCGATCGGCGAGCTCCTTGATGACGAAATACCAATCCCGGCATTCTCCTGCAGGCTCGCAAAAGGCTTGGCAGAACGTGGCGACGGGAGCGACGTCGAAGGTGGGTCCCATGATATCGCGCTCCATCCACGCATCGCCCGGAAGAACGTAATCCGCAAGCTGCGCGGTCGGCGTCATCCAGTGATCGTATACGACGACCAGCTCCTGGGCGAGTAGCGCCTCGATGATTCCCTGCTGGTTCGCGTAGCTCATAACCGTGTTGTTGCCGACGGCGAAAAACGCCTTGATCGGGTAGGGCCGCGCCGTTCGCATGGCTTCGAAAAGGCTTGCGGGATGGGCGGTGCAACTGCAGCCCATGATGTCGGGCACGTGATCCAGACCCGCCGAGCGGCAGGGCTTCTCGTAGAGATCCATTCCCTTGAAGCTGAGGAGCGGGTAGGCCTCGGAGCCGATCTGCTTGTCGCGCTGTTCCTGGGAAAGGGCTTCGTAATCGGCGAGCTGGGTATTGGAAACGGGGCCGGTGCTGGGGCCGACCACATGCTCCGATTTGTTCACGAATCCGCACAAAGCCCGCAGGATGCACTGGCAGCGCAGAACGGAGGTGGAGTTTTTCTGCATGTCGCCGACCACGCCCCATGGGATGATGGCGGCGTTGGCGTTCGCGTAAAGCCGGGCGGTCGTCCGAATCGTTTCGGCGTCGATTCCGCAGAGGGATGCCGCGGTTTCGGGCGAATAGGCGCGGGCGCGTTCGGCAAGCTCTTCGAATCCGATGGTGCGATTCTCGACGAATTCGCGGTCGTACAGGCCTTCTTCGATGATGACGTTGATCCAGGCGAGCAGCAATGCCCCGTCGGTTCCGTAATTGATGCGGAGGTGATGATCGGCAAGCAGCGCGGTATCGGTGATGCGGGGGTCGACCTCGATGAGCTTCGCTCCCCGTGCCAGCGCCGCTTTCAGTTTGAGGAATTCGGCGGGCCAAAGCTCCGGCCCGCGATTCTGTCCGAAGTAGACGATAAGGTCGGCGTGCTCCCAATCGGCGGCGGTGTACCAGCCGTACGTCGCACGGTGCACCTGAGCGGTGTTGCCCATGCAGAGGAGGACCGGTGCGATGTAGTTCGGGCTTCCGAGGTGGTTCATGAATCGTCTCGTGATGCCGCCGAACCCGATGTTGAGGGGCATTTCGGATACGGCAAACGCTTCGGCGCCGTATTTCTCGATGATTGCAGCAAGGCGCTCGGCTATTTCGTCAAGGGCCTGGCCCCATTCGATCTCCCGCCAAACGGGGTTCGTTCGCGATCCTACGTTCTTTCGCGGTTTCGTGATGCGGTCGGGGTGGTTGCGGTAGTCGCGCCACAGGTGCGCTTTCGAGCAGATGGCGGGCAGGTTTGGGTCGAGCGGGGAAACGGCGATGCCTTCGTCGTTTCGAATGGCGACGGCGCATCCCCCGTCGCAGAATACGCACGTGCTGTGCCTGAATCCCCCGGGGTCGATATCAGTCATGAGAACCTTCTTCCCGTGCCGCTCGTCTTTCGGGTATGGTACCTCTTTCGGGGTGTTTCGGATAGGGCTTTGGGGCGTTTCTGCGCCTCTGATCCACCGAAGCCTTCTTGCGATTGCGCCCGTAGCCGGTGGAAAACTGTGCGAAAATGCAAAAAACTTCTTGACCCTCCTCTTGGGGGAGACGGTTGAATGCAATGCGAAGGAGGTGAGGACATGCTCTACATAGGGAGTTTCTCGAAGATGGGCAAGACGACGGTGAAGACGCTGCATTACTACGACAGGATCGGTCTTTTGCGCCCGGAGGCCGTCGATCGGTCGACGGGCTATCGCCTCTACACGACGCGGCAGCTTGTCGAGCTGCACCGCATCCAGTCTCTACGTCAAGCAGGTCTTTCGGTTGACGAGGTTGCGGCCGTGTTCGACGGTGCCGGCATCCGCGGTATCCTTGAGCGGAGACAAGCCGAGGTTGCCCGGGAGCTCCGCGAACGCGAAGAACGGCTCGCACGCATTGCATTCATCTTGGACAACGAAGACAAGGAGTTTTTCATGGACTACCAGGTAACGATCAAAGATATTCCCAGCTGCATCGTGTACACGAAGGAACTGACCGTTCCCGACTACACGGCGTACTTCGAGGTCATTCCGGCTATCGGCCGTGCCGTCAGATCGGCGAACCCCGATTTGAAATGCGCCGATCCCGAGTACTGCTTCATTACGTATCTCGATGGCGAATACAAGGAAAAGGATATCAGCATCCAATACAACGAGGCCGTCACGTCATACGGCACCGAGGTGGATGGGATCTACTTTCACGAAACGAACCCGGTGAGCGTTGCTTCGATCATGCACAAGGGACCGTACGCCGATCTTCCGCAGGCGTATGCGTTCGTGCTCGATTGGGTGGAGAAGAACGGGTATCGAATCGTCGAGAGCCCGCGCGAAAGCTACATCGACGGCATCTGGAACCAGAGCGAGGAAGCCGACTGGCTGACCGAGGTGCAGGTTCCGATCGAGAAGAAATAGGCATCTTCGCGCAAGGGCCGATCTTGCGAGTTAGGCGAGATCGGCCCTTGCTGCCTATTACAAATTAGTGTATAAATAAGTGACACCGAAGGGAGCTGTTATGCCGTTGCCGTTCGCCTTGCCAAGCATTCGTCCGATAAGCGATCTTCGGACCAAGCTCAATGAGGTCGAAGCCGAAGCGAAAGAAACCCGCGAGCCTATTGTTATGACGAAAAACGGCGTTGCGTCGCTGGTCGTCATCGACAGTTCCGCATACGAAGATCGCTTGCAGCACGAACGGGCCGTTCGGAAGCTGCGGGAAGCGGAAATCGAGGCGAAGTACGTATCCCAAACCATTGCCCATGATCAAATGAAGTTGCGTATCGCTACGCTGATCGAGGCGGCCGAGCGGCGCGATGCGTGAGATCGAGTATCGCCTTCGTGCGGAAATCGATATCGACGGAACGATAACGTATCAGGCGGTGGTGCTTGGATCTCCATCTGCCGCTCGCGCAACCGCCGATGCCATCTTTTCTGCAATCGAGAGGGTTGCGATGTTCCCGGAATCGGGCAAGCCTGTATTCGATGATGCGCTTGAGCAGGGCGGCTATCGCAAGGTGCTCGCCAAGAGGCACTGGATCTACTACACCTACTCAGCCGAGACGCTGACGGTTTGGCGCGTTGTCCATGAAACGCAGGATGTCGACGAATTCGGATTCGATGTTTTCGAGGATTGATAGGTTTTCCCGCGCTGGCCTTCTGCGCGAAACTGCTTTTGCCGACAGGTCGGATTCGGTGCGCTTAACCTCAACCCCAGCATAGCGCTGTCGCATTAGCCTCGACGGGTTTGCCTGACTTGGACGAGCACGACTCCGATGCAGATTGCGATGTAGGCGATTAAGCGGAAGCACGCATCTCCCTACCTCATGAGCATGCGCAAAAGCTTGATCTTGTCTCCGAACGGGGGAACGCGCACGGGGAGCTCGAGCCAGGTGCCCTTCTTGAGCGTTGATTTGTAATGCGTGAAACAATCGAATCCGACTTTGCCGTGGTAGGCGCCCATGCCCGAGTTGCCGACCCCGCCGAAGCCCATGTGGTTGTTGGCGAGATGAATGACCACATCGTTGACGGTCGCGCCGCCGAAGGGCAGTTCGCGGATCACGCGTTGCTGGATGTCTTTGTCGTCGGAGAACACGTAGGTGGCAAGCGGCTTCTCGAACGTGCGGATAATGCCGAACGCCTCGTCGAGCGTTTTGTAGGTAAGCACGGGCAGCACGGGTCCGAATATCTCTTCGCCCATGACCGGATCGTCGAGCGTTACGCCCCGCAGGCACGTGGGTTCGATCTTGAGCGTTTCCGCATCGCCGTGCCCGCCAAACGCGACGGTTGCGTTCGGGTTGCGGTTCTCGATGAGGCTCATGACGCGATCGAAGTGATGGCGGTTTATCATGCGCGGCCATTCATCGCAGGCGAGAATGTTTTCGCTGTAATACTGATGGAAGCATGCGTCGAGCTTTGCCACGAGCTCGTCGACGACATCTTCGTGCACGAGGAAGTAGTCGGGCGCTACGCAGGTCTGGCCGGTGTTGATGCCCTTGCCCCATGCGATACGCTGCGCTGCTCGCTTGATGTTGGCGGTTTTGTCGACGATGCAAGGGCTTTTGCCGCCGAGCTCGAGCACGACGGGCGTAAGATGCTTGGCGGCCGCCTCCATGATGGTGTGGCCGACGTTCGGGCTGCCGGTGAAGAAGATCTGATCCCAGCGCGCTTCGAGCAGCCAATCGTTCATGCTGCCCGATCCGGGAAAGCCGCATACGAATTCAGGAGGGAACACGGAGGCGAGTATCTCAATCAGAAGCTGGCTCGTTGCCTTCGACGTGCGTGACGGTTTGAGCGCCACGCAGTTGCCGGCAGCGATGGCATCGACCATCGGCACGAGCGCAAGCTGAACAGGGTAGTTCCAGGGCGAGAGCACGAGCACGACGCCCAAGGGGCTCGGATATACTTTCGACGTCGAATGGAAATGCACGATGGGCGTTGCGACGCGACGGGGCTTCGACCAGCTGTTGAGGTGCTTGAGGCATATGTTGATCTCGTCGTAGACCAACCCGAGTTCGGTCGCGTAGCCCTCGAAGTGGGCTTTGCCCAGATCGTCTTGCAGCGCATCGAGTATTCGTTCCTCGTTTGCTTTGAGGTACGCTTTGAGCTGCGTGAGTGCTTGACGCCGGTGTTCGACGGGCAACGTCTTGCCCGCGGTGAAGAAATCGCGCATTTTCCGTGCCTGCGCCTCAACGTCCGCGACGCTTTCGAATTGCGGTTGCTGTCCCATCGTCTCCTCCTAGTACGCGGCGTTGAGAATGCCCATAGCCACGTCGATCGTGATCTCGCTGTCGTTATACAGGGCCGCACCGTCGTAGCGCGCCTGTTTGGCGATCGCTTCGAACTGTTCGGGCTCGACGCCGAGGTCGCGCAGTTTGATGGGCACGCCGTATTCGGTGTGGAACCGTTCGTTCATCTCATGGAGCTTGCGGGCGAACACCATGTCGCGGTTGTCGGGTTCCGAGGCGATGTAGCACGCCTCATCGAGGTCGCGGAGCAGTTCGCCGTACATTCCGGCATGAAATCCCTGCGAGATGTTGTAATCGACGCAATGGGGCAGAAGCAACATCATCGCCTGGCCGTGGGGAATGTGCGCGAGTCCGCCGAGCGAGTGTCCGATGGCATGCACGATGCCCACCATGGCGTTCGAGAACGAGGCTCCCGCCATGAGGCTGCCAAGTGCGAGCGACGTGCGGGCGTCGGCGTTTTTTCCGTCGGCGCAAGCCGTGTACAGGTTATCGGCGATAAGCGCGATTGCACAACGCGCGAATGCGTCGCTCACGGGATTCTTCTGGATGGAGGTATAGGCCTCGATCGCATGTGTGAGCGCGTCCATTCCAGTTGTGGCGGTAAGCTTCGGCGGAAGCGAGCTTGTGAGCACGGGGTCGAGTATGGCAACGTGGGGAACCAGCTTGTACGATGTGAACGAGAGCTTGACGTGCTTTTCGGTGTCGGCGACAACGGCCACGAGGGTGACTTCGCTGCCGGTGCCCGCAGTGGTCGGGATAGCGATGAAGGGAGGCAGGTCGTTTTGGAGAATCTCAGAACCCTGCAGCGTTGAGAAGTCGACGCCCTGTGCGGAAAGCGAAGCCGCTGCGCCTTTGGCGGTGTCGATGACCGAGCCGCCGCCGAGCGCGATGAATCCGTCGCAGCCCTTTTCGGTATAGAGTGCGGCGACTTCGTTTACCACGTTCATCGACGAATCGGGCGGTACGCTGTCGTACACCTCGTAGGGAACGCCCGCAGACGAAAGCTCTTTGAACAGGTTGTCGGCAACTCCGAGCTTCACGAGACCTTGATCGGTCATGACGAGCGGTTTGGCGATTCCCTGGCCATGCAGCTCATCGGCGATCTTCGCCAGCGATCCTTTGCCGCAGACGATTTTAGTGGGACAGGAATACTCGAACCCTTTCACGGTTACCTCCTAGTGGGTGCTTGCAACGGATTGGTTTCGATAGGCGCGGCGCCAGAAGAAGAACGAGCGGAGGAGCGCCGTGAACATATAGGTAAGCGAGACGCCGGTGTTGTTGGGCCCGCGTGTGGTGAACGCCCGTTCGGCGAGCGCGTCTTGAAGCGATTCGCCGCCCGAGAAGCACTGGAAGGCGTAGTCGAGCGAGCGGAATGCGATTACGTAGTCGACGGTGACGGCATCGTTGCGCGAGCTCGGAAGGCCGCTTCCCGGTTCGACATCGGTTGCGACTTCCTGTTTCGGCACGCGCCGAAACGTTCCCTTCTCGGTTTTGCGGCAGATGCAGCAAAGGTCGGCGCCCATCACGTCGAGCATGAACGTGTACCCCGCGTCGAGGTAATCGATTTCGGCCTGAACCTTTCGCGACACGTAGCGCATGTTGTTCACAAGGAAGGGCAGCATGCGAAGAAGCACGCGCACGTAGAGCTTTTTCATCCGTTCGGCCGTCGTCGGTTGCGTCTGTGTTGCCATGATCACTCAAATCCCCTTATCGGCGTCTGCAGTCAGGGCGATCGGATCCGATCGTCGCATGGCTTCGGGCCGCGCTCTTACGCGGGGCGCGGACCGAGCGTCGAACCAATGATAACGGGTTGTTTCGGGTAGCGCCTGTCCGTTCATCGGAAAATCACCGCGAAGGGCGCCGTGGGGCGGGCGAAAGCGCACGGCGGGGTTTTCCCGCCGCATGCATACGTTCATCAGGCGATGCAATATAAGCTCATACAATTCCGAGGTCAAGGCCTCATACCGGGGATGTACTCCATCTGATGTAATTCCATGACACGACGATGACGGATTGGTTGCGTGTGGGTTGAGCGGGAAAAAGCGGTGGTAAGGTGACGTCATCACAAATGGCACTGCATGTATTTACCACACCAGAGGAGAGTGAAAGCAATGACCAACACGAATGGGACCGGCGCTCCGGTTCCGCCGCCCCAGGGCGATAGCCAGTACTCTGCACCGGCTCAGCCGGCCCAACCTGGCCAGCCGACCCAACCTGGCCAGCCGACTGCACATCATGCGCAGCATTCGCAGCAGGCCTACTACCAGCAGCCCGCCTACCAGGCTCCTTCGGCTCAGCCGGCAGCGCCGGCTGAGAAGTCGAGCGGCCCCAAGACGTTTTTGCTCGCATTTGCGGGCGCGGCCCTCGCGTGCGTCATCGCGCTGTCGGGCTTCGGCATCTACAATGCGATGAGCGGAAGCGGAGATTCGGGCGATTCGGGATCGTCGACCGTTATCGGATCCACCGGAAACTCCAACATCAACGCAGCTGACGACGATGCGACGCTTGCCGAGGCGGTTGCCCAGAAGGCGTTGCCTTCGGTTGTCGCCATCGACGTGTACACCAGCCAGTCCGCTGGCGGCATGTACGGCTACGGCATGGGTGCCGATTCCGATTCGAGTTCGCTTACGCAGTCCTCGCTCGGCAGCGGCGTCGTTTTGTCGGAGGACGGCTACATCATCACCAACTACCATGTTGTCGAAGGCGGCGAAGCGTACAAGGTGACCATCGAGGGCGAGCAGTACGATGCCGAGGTAGTCGGCACCGATCCGAGCTCCGACCTCGCGGTCCTCAAGGCGCAGAACGCCTCGGGCCTGACCCCGATCGAGATCGGCGATTCTTCCGACCTGATCATCGGCGAATGGGTTATGACCATCGGCAGCCCCTTCGGCCTCGAGCAATCGGTTGCGACCGGCATCGTTTCGGCGACCAGCCGCTCGCAGATCATGAACTCGCAGACCGACGGCTCCACGATGATCTATGCGAACCTCATCCAGACCGATGCGGCCATCAACCCCGGTAACTCGGGCGGCGCCCTCGTCGACGCAAACGGCAAGCTTATCGGCATCAACACGCTGATCACCTCGTATTCGGGCAACTACTCGGGTGTCGGATTCGCGATTCCGGTCAACTACGCGGTGAACATCGCGCAGCAGATCATCGACGGCAAGACCCCGACCCATGCTCAGCTCGGCGTATCCCTTTCGACGGTGAACGAGCAGATCGCCAAGCGCTACGGCCTTGCAGTTAACGAAGGCGCCTATGTGGCCAACGTGAGCGAAGGCAGCGGCGCTGCCGAGGCCGGCATCGAAGTTGGCGATATCATCACCAAGTTCAACGGCACGACCATCACTTCGGCTGACGAGCTCATGCTTCAGATCCGTGCGCTGAACCCCGGTGACAAGGCGGAAGTCGAGATCAACCGCAACGGCCAGACTGAAACGCTGGAAGTGACGCTCGGTTCCGATGAAAGCACGCAGGCTGCCACGCAGCAGCAAAGCCAAAGCGGCGGTTCGATCGAGGACCTCCTGCGCAATTACGGCGGGAACGGCTATGGAAGCGACGGCTACGCCTCGTAGGCGAAACGCCCTCATCGGCAACCTCGCAGACGGGTCCTTCGGGACCCGTCTTTTTTGCGTGTCGCACGCGTTGGCCGCGCCGGCGAAGCGTCTGTTGCGAAAGGTTTCGCGACGGGCGCCCTTCCTGCGGGCGGGCGTTGCGCCGGTAGGTTTTGGCGCTGGCGCATGCGCGGCGGGCAGGCAGGCGGACAGCGGTCGAACCCGTCTGCTCATTACGTGAAATGCGATAGCGCCCACCTGCAAAACGCAGCGGATGCGTGACTTTTCGGTTACTATAGTCGCGGCGAATACATGCTCGGATCGTGCGCGCGGCCTTGCGTCTGCGGCGATCTCGGCGCTTTCATAAACGATGCGATAGAAAGGTCGATGAATGTCTGAGGGCTACAAGTACAAGCGCGTCCTTCTCAAACTGTCCGGCGAGGCTTTGGCGGGCGATGCGGGGTACGGCATCGATCCGAAGGTCGTCGAAGACCTGGCCGTGCAAATCAAAGACATCGTGAAAGACGGCGTCGAACTGGCCGTAGTCGTTGGCGGCGGCAACATCTTCCGCGGCATGGCGGCAAGCGCCGAGGGTATGGAGCGCGCCCAGGCCGATTACATCGGCATGCTCGCGACCGTCATGAACGCGCTTGCTCTGCAGGACGCCTTCGAGCGCCACGGGGTCTATTCGCGCGTGCAGAGCGCCATCAACATGCAGGAAGTATCCGAGCCCTACATCCGTCGCCGGGCAATCCGCCACCTCGAAAAGGGGCGTGTGGTCATCCTGGCTGCCGGCACGGGCAATCCGTACTTCACCACCGACACGACCGCGGCGCTGCGCGCATGCGAGATCGATGCCGAGTGCCTGCTCAAGGCAACCAAGGTCGACGGCGTGTATGACAGCGATCCGCGCACCAACCCCGATGCCAGGAAATTCGACAAGATCAGCTACCTCGATGTCTTGTCCATGGGTCTCAACGTCATGGATTCGACGGCGACTTCGCTGTGCATGGACAATGATCTTCCCATGATCGTGTTCGATTTGACGGTTCCCGGTAACATCGCCAAAGCTCTCAAAGGCGAAAACGTCGGAACCACGGTACAATAAGCAAGAAAGCTTCGCGCCGCTTCGGGATGCGGTGCCGCACACAGGGATCGGTTGAAAGGAACTGCAGATGGTTGACGATATTATGGCTCAGGCCGAAGAACGCATGATGAAGGCGATCGAATCGCTCGGTTCGAGTTTCGCTGCAGTTCGCACCGGGCGCGCGAACGCGATGGTGCTCGACCGCATCAAGGTCGATTACTACGGCGTGCCCACGCCGATCAACCAGATGGCCGCAGTCAAGACTCCCGATGCCCACATGCTCGTCATCGAGCCGTGGGACAAATCGACGCTCGGTGCGATTGAGCATGCGATCCAGCAATCCGATCTGGGAGTTTCCCCCTCAAACGACGGTGCGGTCATCCGTCTGCCGTTTCCGGCGCTGACCGAGGAGCGCCGCCGCGAGCTCGTGAAGCAGTGCAAGAGCTACACCGAAGAGGCGCGCGTGGCCGTCCGCAACGCACGCCGCGATGCGAACACCGCGATCGATAAGCTCAAGAAGGATTCCGAGATATCCGAAGACGATGCGAAGCGCGCCGAGGCGGAAAGCCAGAAGCTCACCGACAGCTATGTCGCCCAGATCGAAGATGCCTTCAAGAAGAAGGAAGCCGAGGTCATGGAGATCTGATCTCCGAGGCCCGAGGTTGCAGTGAACAAGCCCCTTTTCGAAATATTCCCCGATCCTCCTGCAGGGCTCGATCCTGCGGCGGTCGATGCCGAGCGCATTCCCGAGCATATCGCCGTCATCATGGACGGCAACGGCAGGTGGGCGAAGAAACGTGCGCTCAATCGCCTGAAGGGGCATGCGGCCGGCATCGAAGCGGTGCGCGAAACCATTCGCGCGGCAAACGACATCGGCGTGAAATACCTTACCATCTATTCGTTTTCGACCGAGAACTGGAAGCGTCCCGAAGAAGAGGTCATGGGCCTTATGGACCTGTTCGCGCAGACGATGCTCGCCGAAGTCGACGAGCTTCACGAGGAACATGTGCGCGTCATGACGATCGGGCGGACATCTGCTTTGCCGAAGAAGACGCGCGACGCGTTCGACGCGGCATGGGAGAAAACCAAGGGCAACAGCGGCATGACGCTGGTGGTGGCCATCAACTACGGCGGCCGCAACGAAATCATCGACGGCATCAACGCCTACATGCGCCAGGCGCACGAGGTGATCGCCGCGGGGGGGAAGCCCGAGGCCCTGAGCGAAGACACGTTTGGGCGGTATCTGTACACATCGGAGATCCCCGATCCCGATCTGCTCATCCGCACAAGCGGCGAGATGCGCGTCTCGAACTTCCTTCTATGGCAGATCGCCTATACGGAATTCTACTGCACGGATGTGCTGTGGCCCGATTTCAACCGCTACGAGTTCTTGCGGGCGCTGCTTGACTACCAGAAAAGGAACCGTCGGTTCGGAGCGGTGGGATAGATGGCCGTTGACGATCCGAACGACAATCCAGGCGGTACGGGCCGTATAAAGAAGTTCGCGCTCGACAAAACGCCCAAGAAGCTCAAAAACCCGACCGATATACAGGTGCGGTTTCGCACCGGGTTCGTCTACATCGCCATATCGGTCGTCTGCATTCTGGTCAACGACATCACCACGATGGTGCTGCTCGCGGCGACGGCCGGCATTTCGGCGGGAGAATTCTACTATATGCTGCGTTCCGACGCGAAGCTTCCCAACGAGCTGCTCGGCATAATCGCCGCCATTCTGTATCCTATAAGCGTATTTTTCTTCGGATTGAACGGGGCTCTTATCGTCAGCGTGGGGTTGCTGATCGCGCTGATCGCGTGGTACGTGTTCTGGACGCGCGCCCGCGTGCCCGATGTGGGGGTCAGCTTTTTCGGCGCAGCCTATACAGGGTTGCTCCTTTCGGGCATCATGGTCGTGCGCATGTCGCTTCCCGACCCGTGGGGCGGCGTGCTCGTGCTCGCCATCTTTTTGAGCGTATGGGCCAACGATACGTTTGCCTACCTGATCGGCCGCAAATTCGGTAAACACAAGCTCGCCCCCCGCACGAGTCCCAAGAAGAGCTGGGAGGGATTTTTCGCCGGTTTGGTGGGTTCGATGGTCGTCTGGTATGCCATGACCTACATTCCTGGCGTTTCGATGGATGTGGCTCAGGCTCTGTCTTTCGGCTTGATCTGCGGCCTCATGGGCGTGCTCGGCGATTTGGCCGAAAGCCGCATCAAGCGCAATTCGGGCTTCAAGGATTCGGGGACGATCATGCCGGGGCACGGGGGTTTGCTCGACCGCACCGACTCTCTGTTCCTTGTGTCGGTTACATCTGCGATCCTGCTTTTGGTCGGGGGTTGCATTCCGTTTGTCGTCTAAGCCCTGCAGGGGCGCGCGGATGCGTGGGCGCACCGCGGGAAAGGTGCATTCGCATGTCGGCTAAAAAGCGCATCGTCGTACTGGGATCGTCGGGATCGATTGGAACCCAGACTCTCGACGTGGTGCGGCAGCATTCCGATAAACTCGAAATCGTCGGCTTGGCACTGGGGACCCGTATCGACGTGCTCGAAGCTCAGGTGCGCGAATTCGGCGTGCGCCATGCAGCGGTGGGCGACGAAAGCCTTCGAGGCAATCCCGCCGCGCGATCCCTCGCCGCGCACCTCGCGCTTGCCGACGACGCGGAAACGGCGGCTACGCTCGAATTCGGGCAGGACGCGGTAGTCGGTCTCACGGGCATTCCCGAAGCGGACATCGTGGTGAATGCGCTTGTGGGTGCGGCGGGCCTTCGTGCGAGCTACGAGACGCTTCGCGCAGGCAAGGTGCTCGCGCTTGCCAACAAGGAATCGCTTGTGGTCGGCGGCGATCTCATCATGCCGCTCGCTGCGCGTGTCGACGAGGAGCGGCGTGCGAGTGGCGCGGCTCCTGCGACGGGACCTGCAGGTGCGCTCATGCCCATCGATTCGGAGCATGGGGCGATATACCAATGCCTGCTCGGGGAGCGCATGGAAGAGGTGAGCAAGCTTTGGGTAACGGCTTCGGGCGGACCCTTCCGCGGACGCACGCGCGCCGATCTGGCCGATATCACGCCGGCTCAGGCGCTTGCCCACCCCACGTGGAATATGGGAGCCAAGATCAGCATCGATTCGTCGACGCTGATGAACAAGGGCTTGGAAATCATCGAGGCGCATCATCTGTTCTGCATGCCCTACGACAAGATCGAGGTGGTTGTGCAGCCGCAAAGCGCCATCCACTCCATGGTCGAATTCTCGGACGGAAGCGTAAAGGCGCACCTCGGCACCACCGACATGCGCATTCCCATCCAATTCGCGCTGTCGTATCCCGATCGCTGGGATGCGCCGGTGAAGCCGATGGATTTCCGCACGCTCGGTTCGCTCGATTTCGCCGCGCCCGATGCAGACACCTTCCGCTGCCTTGCCCTTGCGCGGATTGCGGGCGAGACGGGCGGGACGCTGCCTTGCGCGATGAACGCGGCCAACGAGGTTGCGGTTGCGGCCTTTCTCGCCGAATGCTGTGCGTACCTTGATATCGCCGCCTGCGTCGAGGCCGTCATGGAAGCGCACGATCCGCAGTCGGTCGAAAGCCTCGAACAGCTCGAAGAAATCGATGCCTGGGCCCGCAGAACCGCCGAGGCGTGGGTTGCGGCAAGGTAGGGCTTCCGGCGGCGTCGCCCGAATTGCGCTTCGATGCCATCGCCCGGATTGCTCGTCGATACCAAATGGTCGGAAAGTGCTGCCGCCGAAATCTTCCTCGGCGAAAAGCGGTCCGAAATGGCGGTCAAGGCGAGCTTCTGTAAAGAATCGGCATCAAATCGCTCGGTTTCCTGCCTTTTTTCGCAGCGGCGAGCTGCTTGAGAATTTGCGACCTGCGCAAACGCCGATCGAGAGACGATTTCGCTGCCGCAGCGCTGACGGAAACTTGCCTTGACCGCCAATTAGAGGGCGTTTTAGCATAGGAAAGCTCATACCTATTGCTCGGCATCTCGATTTCATGTTGGGCTGCGGCATCGTCGAGCAAGGCGGCTTTTGCGATGCTGCGCGAATGCCGCCTGGCGCTATACTGGATGCATCTGTTTGCTTGGCGAGAAGGGGAAGGTCGAATGCCGGTTATCGAGGACGAACCTATCGAAGACGGACCTATTGAAGGAGGACGTATCGAAGGCGATTCTATCGAAGACGGATCAAAGCCCGTCGACGCGGTTGCCCTCGATCGGCGAAGCGCGCGCAGTTCCATCCTTTCCATCGGCGCCGTCATGGTCGACGTCGTGTGCCACGTTCCGCGGCTTCCCGAGCGGGGCGAGGGCGTGGTGGTGAGTCGTCGCGAGACGGTGGCCGGCGGGTGCGCATTCAATTCCGCGAACGTCATCCGTCAGCTTGGCCAGCCGGGGTTCCTGTTCGCGCCTATCGGCAGCGGCATATTCTCGGATTTCGTGCGGGGGGAGTTGGCGGCAAGAAATCTCGAAGCGCTCGAAATCGAAACCGAACTCGATTGCGGCTCGTGCACCTGTCTCGTCGAACCCGACGGCGAGCGCACCATGGTTACTTCGCCCGGCATCGAGCGGTGCTTCGAGCTTTCGTGGTTCGAGGGCATCGATGCCGGCAAGTTCGGGAAAGCCCTTGCGAGCGGATACGAGATCGAGGGGGCGGGCGGCGAAGCCATCGTTTCGTTTCTCGAGGCGCATCCCGAGATCGAGTTCTACTATGCACCCGGCCCGCGCATCGAAGGCGTGGGGCCCGAGAAGACTGCACGCATCAACGCGCTTCGCCCCGTGTGGCATCTCAACGATCTGGAGGCTATGGCATATACGGGACGTTCGTCTGTCGAAGAGGCGGCCCGCGCCATCGAAGCGCAAAGCGGCAACGCCGTTGTGATAACCGAGGGATCGCGAGGCGCGCACCTGTACGCGGGCGGCGAGCATCTTTTCGTGTCGACCGAACCGGTCGATCCGGTCGACACGGTGGGGGCGGGCGATGCTCACCTCGGGGCGCTCGTGGCTGCACGCAACGCAGGGCTTTGCTGGGGCGATTCGCTCGGTCTGGCCAACAAGGTTGCAGGCGCGGTATGCATGGTGCTGGGTGGCACGATGAGCGACGAGGCATTTTCGCGGTTGGGGCTCGGGCTGTAGGAGCGGATCTCGATTGGAGTCGGGTTTTGCGCGGCACGTCCTAACGTGCGGATGATCCGTGCTGCGCACACTGTTTTTGCGCACGCCGCGCTTCCTGCGATGATTCCGATGCGAGGAGCAGCCTGCGTACCATGCGAATGCCCCGGGCGGCTACTCCAGCGGTCGTACGAGGCGTGATCGCAAAGGAGATTCTTGCGGAAGTTTATGGGATTACCGTGGGTCGCGCCGTTTGAATGTAAGTCTTTCTATAATAATATGCTGTGAACTCTATCGGCGGTCTTCGCCGTTTTTCATAAGGAGCAGCATATGGACGTCATCCTGATGATCTTGTACGGCATCATCGTACTCGGATTCCTCGTCTTCATTCATGAGGGCGGGCACTACCTTGCGGCGCGTGCATTCGGCGTTCGCGTCACCGAATTCATGCTGGGTCTGCCCGGTCCCAACATCGGTTTCACCAAAGGCGGCACCAAGTTCGGCGTGACCGCCATTCCGCTTGGCGGCTATGCCCGCATCTGCGGAATGGAGCCCGGTGGCGAAAGCCCTCATCTCGAGCGCGTTCTTGCCTGCGTGCTTCGGCGCGGCGTTGCGAACATGGAGGATGTTGCAACCGAGCTCGGCATCTCCGACGATGATGCCTACGACGCGCTCGAGCAGCTCACCGAATGGGGGTCCATCGCCGGGCCAACGAAGAAAGACCAGTTCAATACCTATCGCGCACCTGAAATCAAGCCGAGCAGACGCGAGCTCGAACGGGGAGCGGTCGCCTACGAGCTGGGGCAGCAGCGCATCGTTGCCGATCCGCGCGGTTTCTTCGAAAGCGAGCGCAAACAGCAGTACCGCAGCCTCCCGTTTTGGAAGCGCTCGGTCATCATCTTGGCGGGGCCGGTCGTGAACCTGCTCTTCGCCGTACTGTTGTTCATCGTTTTGTTCTCGATCATCGGATTCGATGTGACGAACACGCAAACCGGGGAGGTCTCGCATATGACGGTAAGCCCCCTGCAGGCGATTCAGGCGGGATTTACCTACATCGGCATGGTTATCTCGGCCGTCGTCGGCCTCTTCAACCCGGCCACGTTCGGCGATACGGTGTCGAATTCCACTTCTGTTATGGGTATCGCGGTGATGGCGAAGGAGTACGCCGATCTCGGACTCGTCATGTTCGGCCAGTTCGTCGCCATGATCTCGGTTTCGCTCGGCATCATGAACCTCATTCCGATCCCCCCGCTCGACGGCGGGCGCTTTGCCATCGAGGTTTTCCAGAAGATATCGAAAAAGTTCGTATCGCTCAAGGCGCTCAACTACATGAGCACGGTCGGCATGCTGTTGTTCGTGGGCTTGTTCCTCGTGATGATCAACCAGGATATTCAAAGGTTCATATTCGGCAACTGGGGTTAACGGTAAGGGGGTGCCAATGGAATCGCAAAGGCCTAATGCGAAAACGCGCCGCGTGATGGTGGGCGCAGTGCCCGTGGGCAAAGGCGCGCCATGCGCGGTGCAGTCGATGCTCAACGCTGCGGCCGACGACGTGACGGCCAACCTTGCCCAGATCGAGCGGTTGGCAGAGGCCGGTTGCGAAATCGTGCGCATGGCCATCCCGCGCAAATCATGCCTCGATTCGTTCGAAGCCGTATGCGCGGCATCACCGCTTCCCGTGGTCGCCGACGTTCATTTCGATGCCGATATAGCCATCGAAGCCGCGAAGCGCGGGGCGGCGAAGCTGCGCATCAACCCGGGAAACATCGGCGGTCTGGCCGAAACGGACAGGGTGATAGCGGCGGCTCGCGAGGCGCGCATCCCCATCCGTATTGGCGTGAACGCGGGGTCCCTCGATTCCGAATTGGCCGCCCGAGCCGATCTCGCATTGCCGGAAAAACTTGCTCGCTCGGCTGCCGATTATGTAAAACACTTCGAAGAACAGGGATTTTACGATATAGTTGTCTCTGCGAAAGCGCATGACGTCATGACGACGGTGGCAACGTACAGGATGCTTTCCGCTGAGATTCCCGCCGTGCCGCTGCATATCGGCGTAACGGAGGCGGGTACGCTCTTCCAGGGCATCATCAAATCCGCGAGCGGGTTGGGCATTTTGCTCGAAGAGGGCATCGGCGACACGCTGCGCATTTCGCTCACCGACGATCCGGTTGAGGAGGTTCGCGCGTGCTGGACGCTGTTGGCGGCGCTCGATTTGCGGAGGCGATCCCCCGAAATAATCAGCTGCCCGACATGCGGACGCTGCCAGGTTGATCTCATCGCGCTTGCGAAAGAGGTCGAGGGACGGTTGCGATCGGTTTCGCTGCCGGTGAAGGTTGCCGTAATGGGGTGCGTGGTGAACGGTCCCGGCGAAGCTGCCGATGCCGATATCGGCGTGGCGTGCGGCAAGGGCTCAGGAGTGATATTCGCCCAGGGAAAGACCTTGCGCAAGGTCGACGAGGGCGATATTGTGGATGCTTTGATGGAGGAGATTGGAAGACTATGACAGATATCATGCGTATGAGCGAACTCTACGTTCCCACTTTGAAGGAAGATCCTGCCGACGCCGAGATTGCAAGCCATCGCCTGCTTGTTCGCGCTGGTATGATCCGCAAGGCTGCGTCGGGCGTCTATACCTTCCTTCCGCTTGGCAAGAGGGTGCTCGCCAAGGTTGAGAACATCGTACGTTCCGAAATGGATGGAATCGGCGCTCAGGAAATCATGATGCCGGTACTTCAGCCCGCAGAGCTGTGGCATGAGAGCGGCCGATGGGACGATTACGGCCCCGAGCTCATGCGTCTTGACGATCGCCATGATCGCCAATTCTGCCTTGGACCCACTCACGAGGAGATTATCACGGCGCTCGTTCGAAACGAGCTTCGCTCCTACAAGCAGCTTCCGCTTTCGCTCTATCAGATCCAGGTGAAATTCCGCGACGAGATCCGCCCCCGGTTCGGTCTGCTTCGCGGTCGCGAATTCATCATGAAGGATGCTTACAGCTTCCATGATTCGCAGGAATCGCTCCAGCAGACCTACGACGACATGAGCGCCGCCTACGGCAGGATCTGTGATCGGATGGATCTTGACTACCGTCCGGTTGAGGCTGATTCTGGCCAGATCGGCGGCAGCGTGACCTGCGAATTCATGGCGCTTGCCGATGCGGGTGAAGCCGAGCTCGTGCATTGCTCCTGCGGGTACGCTGCCAACACCGAGGCAGGGGAGGGCCTTGCCCGCCCGACCGAGTACACTGCCGCAGACAAGCTCACGAAAATCGCAACGCCCGGTGTGCATACCATCGCCGAGCTGGCCGCGCTTCTCGACATTCCCGAATCATCGACGGTCAAGGCGCTTTCCGGCAAGGGCAAAGACGGTGCGATCACTGTTTTCTTCGTGCCAGGCGATCACGATCTCAACGAGCTCAAAGCGGCCCGCGTGGTTGATGGCTTCGAGCTTTTGACCGACCAGGAAATGGAAGCGGCTGGCCTGCACAAAGGGTCGATGGGTCCCGTCGGTCTTCCCGAGGGCGTGCGCGTTGTCGCCGCCAAGAGCCTGCAGGCGATATCCCGCTGGGTCGTCGGTGCGAACGAGGACGGCTACCACTACATCGGCGCGGCGCCCGGCACCGATTTCGAGGTTGACGAATGGGCCGATCTCGTGGTGGTGAAGCCGGGCGATTGCTGTCCGAAATGCGGTCTTCCGCTCGAAGGCGCCCGCGGCATCGAGGTGTCGCAGGTCTTCCAGCTCGGCGACAAGTACTCCAAATCTATGGGGGCGACGTTCTCGGCCGAAGACGGCTCCGAGCAGCCGTTCCTCATGGGCTGCTACGGCGTGGGCGTATCCCGCTCCATGGCGGCCATCGTCGAACAGCACAACGACGAGAACGGCATCTACTGGCCCGTTTCGGTTGCCCCCGCGCACGTATGCGTCATTCCTCTTAACGTGGGCGATGAAGAGGTGCAGCCTGCGGCCGAACGGCTTGCCGCCGATATCGCCCGAGCGGGCTTCGAGGTCGTTATCGACGATCGCGACGAGCGCGCCGGTGTGAAGTTCGCCGATGCCGATCTGATCGGGTGGCCCCTGCAGATCGTTGTGGGCAAACGCGGTTTGAAGGAGGACAAAGTGGAGATCAAGCTGCGTAGGACTGGCGAAAAGCGCGATATCTCGATCGAGGCGGTTGCCGAAGCGCTTGCTTTTACGAAGCGCAACATCAAGGGTTCGGGTATCGGCGCTTTCGGCAGTCTGTTCTCGGATTGATCGCGGTTCCGATGATCAAAGCTATCCTATTCGATCTTGATGGGACTCTGCTCGATACGCACGATCTCATTCTCGAATCGATGCAGCATGCGGTGAAGACGGTGCTTCGGGAGGATATTCCCCCCGAGCGCCTCATGGCCAAGGTCGGCCAGCCCCTCTCTGTGCAGATGTGGGATTTCACGAGCGATAGGGAACTTCATGACGAATTGCTCCGCGTGTATCGCGAATACAACGCCGTCAAGCACGATGACATGGTGCGTCCGTTCGGAGGCGTCGAAGAAACGCTCGACGAGCTGCGCGCCGAGGGGTATCCGCTCGGCGTCGTCACTTCGAAGCGCCATGATGCGGCCATGCAGGGACTGCAGCTGTTCGGGCTCGACGGCTATCTGAACTGCATGATCGGATCGGATGATTGGCCCGAGCACAAGCCGCATCCGGGTCCCGTTTCCCATGGCGCAGAGCTTTTGGGCCATGACGCGAAAGAATGCCTGTACGTTGGCGACAGCCCCTACGATATTCAGGCGGGCAACGGCGCCGGATGCAAGACGGCGGCTGCGCTGTGGGGTATGTTCTCCGAAACGGTGCTGCTGGCGGAACATCCCGATTTCGCGTGTGCCGGTATCCGCGATGTGCCCTGTCTGCTGTAGGTGGCTGGTGCCCGGTTGCAAGTAGTGGGTGGGGTCCCGGGCGGGGGAATGCCTATATGCTGTTGAAGAAGACGACGATCATTATGCCTATGAGCATGAACGTCGTGCAGCAAAACAGGGTGATCTTGCATTCAGTTGCCGCAAGCACGCCCGTATCGGGCTGCTGCGTTCTGAAACGCACGAGTTTGATCACCATCGCGGATACCGAACCTATAATCGCCACGTAGCCAAGTACGTGGCAGAGAGGGAAGAGTACCTCCGAGATATCTGAAATGATGAAACCCTCGAACATGGGTCGCTCCTCGTTCAGTACTGACTCTGCCTGGTATACAACTAGCTACGCAAACGATTAGGTTTAAGAATTTATCATAAAACGATAAAAATATCAGTAGGTTTTTTGACTTATCTCGTACATAATGATAAACATCACAAAATGGTATGACCCATCATGTATACGACGAGGCCGTCGGTGATTCGCCGCGGGCATTGCACGAGAGAAGGGGTTCGGATGAGATTCGGCGATCAAGCGGTTCTGTTCGATTTCGAAGGCATCCCGATGATTGGCAACATGAACACAGGCTATGCTATCGGATTGACGCCCGAGGGCAAGGAGATCTGCCAACGGCTCATGCGCGAAGATGTTCCGCCTGCGGAAATCGTCGCGGTCGACGAAGCTCTCTTCCAGCATTTGGGCATTGGCGGGTTCTTCGGATACAAGAAGCAAGACGACGCGCTCAAATCGGCGTATATTCACATCACGCAGCGATGCAATCTGCAGTGCGTCGGTTGCTACTCGCTCGATGACGATCGCAACGCGCTTGCAGACGCGCCGACCGAGAAGATCAACCATGCCATAGCCCAGCTCGCATCTGCGGGAATTGGCCAGATCGTGATCTCGGGCGGCGAGCCGTTTCTGCGCGACGATCTTGCCGCCATCGCGGCGTTCGCGAAAATAGAATGCGGCGTACCCCAGGTGGTCGTGCTCTCGAACGGCGTCGGCCTCGCCGCTCATCAGCTCAAGCGCGTTGCGCCCTTCGTCGACCGCGTGTCGATTTCCTTCGACGGATGCTCGGCTGATTCGAAAGCGTACATCCGGGGCGAGCAGCGATACGCCGAACTCGTCGGCGCAGTCGAGGCCGTTAAGGCGGCGAGCATCCCCGCCCACATCATCGCGACCATCCATGCGAAGAACGTGGACGACGTGCGCAGCTATCTTTCCATGGCCGAACGGTTGGGCGCCACTATCTCGTTCAGTCTGCTGTCGTGTCCGTGCAACGACGGGGCACTCAAGGAGCTCATCCCCGGCGAAGGGGAGCTGAAGAAGCTCGCGCGGTCGATGCTGACGCTCGGAGAAGGCGGTCCGTTGCCCGTTTCCGATTCGCCGATTGGAGCCAACCTGACCGTCAAGGGTTCGTGCGGCGCGGGGTTCAGAACGGTGAGCGTGGGGGCGGATGGCACCGTTTACCCATGTCATATGCTCCATCGGAAAGACCTTGCAATGGGCAATCTGTTCACCGACACGCTGCACGGGGTGCTGACAAGCGAAGTCGGCCGCGGCTTCCGCAGTCTGCGAACCGAGGATTTCGAAGATTGCGCAGGGTGCGAATACGAGCGGCTGTGCGGCGGTGGATGCCGAGCGCGTTCGTTGTACGAGTATGAAAGTTTGAAATCTCCCGATTCCTATTGCGTTATGATGAAGGAGTTCTTCAGCGGCTTCGGCTCCATGCTCAATTCGGCTATCGCAATGCAGGGCAGACGCTAGGATGCACGCGCGAACGCTTCGATGGTTTCACGGTTTTCGATGTTCGCTTTTGTATCCTTGTTGTAAGGGTATCGTGTTGCATGCGGCTTCGCATATCTGATACCTTGATATTCGAACGAATAAACCTTAGAATCACGCGCGGATTCTGCCGATGCAGCGCAGATGCAGCACCGACGTGAGCGTATATGATCGAAAAACTTCGGATAGAACACGGTAGGCGGGCTAGGTAGACATGCCAATCATTCTCAGGCTTGATCGCATTATGGCGGATCGGAAAATATCTCTCAACGAGCTCTCCGATAAAGTCGGCATATCGAACGTCAACATGTCACGTATTAAAACGGGGAAAATCAAAGCGATCCGTTTCTCAACGCTCGAGATGATCTGCAAGACACTCGAATGCCAGCCGGGAGACATCCTGGAATACGTTCCGAACGGCAAAGGCATCACCGTGTCGGAAGACGCGGATCCGTTGTTGGAAAATACCGAATAGCTTGCAGAATCCGCGTACATCCCGGCTTGCGTCGGCGTCTCGCTGCGGCTCTATGCGAAGATGCCCGCCCAGTTTCCCTTCTCGAATACAGAAACAACCTCGCCGTCGGCCTTGATCCCCTCGATCTGAAGATCCTCGGTGCCTATCATGAAATCCACGTGCGTCGCGCTCTTGTTGACGCCCGCCTCGAGCAGCGCCTCTGAATCCATTTCGGTGCCGCCCTCGTAGCAATCCGGAAAGCCCTGACCGAGTGCAAGGTGGCACGATGCGTTCTCGTCGTAGAGCGTGTTGAAGAACAGGATGCCGGTTTCTCGTATGGGCGATGCGAAGGGGACAAGCGCGACTTCGCCGAGGCGGCGTGCGTTCTCGTCGGTCTCGATGATGGATTTAAGGGTTTCGTATCCTTGCTCGGCCGAGAAGTCGATAACGGCGCCGTTCTCGAACGTGATGCTGAACCCGTCGATGAGCGTGCCGTTGTGGATGAGGGGGAGCGCCGACACCACAGTGCCGTCGGCACGCAGGCGATCGGGCGTGGTGAAGATCTCCTCGGTGGGGATGTTGGGGAAAAACGGCGTTTTGTCGACGGTGATATCGCCTCCCCCGTTCCAAAGGTGCTTTTTCGTAAGCCCGACCGTGAAATCGGTTCCTGCTGCGTTTGCGTAGTGCAGCGCATCGAATCGCTGGTCGTTCAAAAGTCTGGTGCGGGCGGCGAAGCTTGCGCGGTGCTCCTCCCACGCGGCAAGGGGGTTTTCCGCGTAGACGCGCGTTGTCGTGAAGATCGCGTCCCACAGCTTGTCGACGGCTTCGCAATCGGTCATGCCGGGAAACACCTTGCGCGCCCATGCGGGTGCGGCTGCGCCGGCTATGCACCAGACGTTGCGGCCGAAGTCGAGCGCGTCGTAGAATTCGCGGCATGCGGCATGCGCGGCACGTGCGTTGGCGACGGCCTTCGCCGGATCTATCCCCGTCATCGCCTCGGGGTCGTCGGATATGATCGAGAGAATGGCTGCTCCCTCGCGCACCATCGAGTTGTTCAACAGCGCCGCCCATTCGGGCATGGTCTCGAATACTTCGAGTGCGCAGTTATCGTAGTGCAAGCGCGAGATTTTCTCATCGGTGTACTTGACGGTAACGTGCCGGGCGCCGCGCTCGTATGCGATGCGGGTGACGAGTCGGGCGAAATCGGCCGTTTCGACTGATGAGGACAAGAAGAGCTCTTGGCCGGGCTGCAGGTTGCATCCGGCATCGATGATGAGGCGGGCGTATTTTTCGAGGTTGGTTTGAAGTTCGGGGTTGCTCATGGGTTGCGCTGCCTTTCGTTGGTGCGGGTATTCAGAGCGGTGCCGCCTTCTCGCGGCATCCGATTCGGGTTTCAGTTACGAGGCGGGCTTGGGGGATATGCGTATGTCGATGACTTGTCGACGTTTGCCCAATCGGGCGCGCGCAGGGCGACAAGGTGCCCCATCGCACGGTAGGTGACGAGGCCGGCTGCGGCGGCCACAACGGCGACTGCATAGCCGATGACGGCGCCGAAGCCGATTGTCCCCATAAGTCCAATCGCTATCAACAGGGCATCGGTTGTGCTGTGAGAACCTGCTTCGGCAGCGAAAACAAGGAGTACGGCTGCGAATGCGAAGATGAGGACGGGCAGCACGCAAAGGGCTGCTGCAATGAGGCTCGGCAGCCAGTACGAGGCCAGGGCGGCGCCTGCGTTGCTTCGGAACGTCCGCCAGATTTCGGGAAGATCGAACGCGGCTCCCATTTGGTTTCTCACTGCGACGCGCGTGATGGCGAGCGCCATGAACGGGCTCACGACGACGAATGCCAAAGAGGATATCCAGCCGATGACGGGCATCCAGGCGATGGCTCCCATGACGATGGCGACAACGAGGGAGATTGCGAAAGCGTAGAAACCGAGCGTGAAGGAGCCTTTTGCGAACGTGCTTTTAAGAAGCGGGTTGCGCAAGCCGCGGGCGGCATCGTTTGCCCAGAGCATCATGTATCCGAGCGCGAAGAAGTTGACGATGGGGACGATCATGACGAGGCCGAGTAGCGCAATGCGTGCAAACCAGCCTGGGGATCTGCGGAGGTCTTCCCATGCCATCTTGACGGCTGAAGTTGCGGGGAGCGGCGGTTGGCTGGGCTGGCCGGCGTAATTCGCCGGAACGTAGGCATTCGGGGTCTGTCCGGGCGATTGCCAGGGCTGTCCGTTTGGGGATTGGCCGTATTGCTGTCGGTAGGGCTGTTGCGCCGGCTGGTATGCGGGAGCCGGCGGCTGCGGCGCTTGCCGGCCGGTGGCTTGAGGGGCGGACTGCGACGATACCTGCGGTGGCGGTGGCTGCGGGATTGATTGCGGAGGCCGGCTTGACGCTGTGGTTCCCGCCGCATCGGGCTGTTGGCTTTGGTCTGGTTTTGCGGTACCGTTCGAATCGGGTTGGTCGCTGTGGGGCTGATCGCTTGGCATGGCTGATCCCTTCGGAATAGGTTCGAGCGGGCATCGTAAAAGCATAGCATGGACGCTCGGTTTCCGATTCGGCCGATGGGCGATTCGACGCAAGCTCTATCTGAGGGCGCCGCCCTTGGCTTGGCGAAGTGCGCAGGATCGGAGTGCCGCCTCCGCCGCGATGCCGGGCGTTCGACGTTGGGCATCGAGCTGTCGCCTGCGGCGCTTTTCGGGTGCGCGGAGGCGATGGGGATTGGCGGCTACCGGGTCGAGATATGCGTAATTCGTTTACGATGAAATGCGAAACAGGCGACATTATGAAAGTGACCTGGAAGAAATACCTGGTCAAGTTCTTATAGAGGCTCCGCAACCAATAGTTTCCTAAAATTCCAACTGGAATTGGTCGAATCGGGTAAGCCGCAACCGTAAGCTTGGATAAGGTAAGATGAATGAATACCGAAGAAAGGGTCGATGATGAACGTAGAGATCGCGGAGCGCCTCGCGGCACGGCGTAAGGAAGCGGGGCTTTCCCAAGAAGGCTTGGCGCAAAAGCTCGGGGTTTCCCGGCAAGCGGTTTCGAAATGGGAGCGATCCGAGTCTTCTCCCGATACCGATAACCTTATTGCCCTCGCGAAGCTGTACGGGGTTTCGCTCGACGACCTTCTGTACGTAGACGGGAGCATCGAGGAAGATGTCGAGTTCGAGCAGGCGGACCGTGCGGCAGAGCGCGCCGTTGCGGGCGCTGCGGACTTTGAGGGGTTCTCGAGCGCTGCCGGTGCCGGCATGCCAACGGGCGCCGCTGGGTTTTCGGGCGCAACGGAGCCGACGGGCGCAGCCGATCCCGCGGCTGGCGCTTCGGGAGCCGCCGCTTCGGCCGAAGACGCTGTGCCGACCGACGGCGAAAGCCGGGCGCGGGCCGGGTGGACGAGCAAGGGCGCTCCGGAAAAGGTGCACGTCGGATTCGACGGCATCCATGTGCTCGACGGCGATGACTACGTGCATGTATCGTGGCGCGACGGTGTCCATGTGAAGGACTCCAAGGACGGCGACGAGGTTCATGTGGGCTGGGGCGGCGTACATGTGACGGAAGGGCAGAATCGCGGGCGCAAGAGCGGTTGTGAAAGCCGGACGGGTTCGAACGGGCGGCACGGCGAGGATTGGTGCGCTGCAGGCGATGACGAGGGCAACACCGTTGCATGGACGGGCGATGGAGTCGTCATCAACGGCGAGCATTTCGATGATTGGCGCGACGCGCAGGAAAAGTACGGACATGGCGGACACGGCGGCCACTGGGGCAGGCCGAGCGGATACACGGTCAAGGGCGAATACTTCGAGACGCTTGAAGAGGCGCGCGCTCGCTACGGAAGCGAAGTGGGGAAGAGCATCCCCGTGCGCAAGCATTATCGCGTGCGTGCCTGGATGAAGTTCCCCTTTCCGCTCGTCGTCATCATCGCCTACCTGCTTATCGGGTTCACGGCGAACGAGTGGGGAACGGGCTTGTTCGTGTTTTTCACCATACCCGTTTACTACATGATCGGGCATACGATCGAATCGAAGAAGATTGCGCACTTTGTCGGTGGCGTCTATCCGATTGCGGTGGTGGCGTGGTTCCTCTGGATGGCGTTCGTACTCAATGCGCCGCATCCGGCTTGGGTCGCGTTTCTGACCATCCCCATAGTCGAGTGGGCGGTGCATTCGCTATCCCGCTGGTGGCGCCGCCGCAAGAAATCGGATGCGGTCATCGATGTAGAGGCGCAGTAGGGCGCGGGTTTTTCGTTTGCATCGCAGCGTGATGAAGGCCGCATCGAGGGATGCGGCCTTCTCGTTCGGGAGGCGTGCGGCAGGGTGGTGATTATTCGGCCATTCCCGCAATGCGTCCGAAGATCATGACGTCGGCTACGGAGTTGCCTCCCATGCGGTTCGTGCCCATGACGCCGCCCGTGCATTCGCCTGCGGCGTACAGGCCGGGAATGATCGCGCCGCTTGCGTCGAGGACGTGCGCTTGCGGGTCGATTTCGATTCCACCGTTGGTGTAGTGGATGGCGATGGTCAACTTCGAAGAGTAGAACGGACCTTCCTCGATCTTCGACCTGCGGCCGATGGTTTCCAGATGAAACGCCGTATCCTCCCCGGCTTCTACCATGGCGTTGTACTCGTTCACGGTGGCGACGAGGCCGTCGGGGTCTATCTCGAGCATGGCGGCCAATTCTTCCAGCGTATCGGCTTTGTACGCCTTCCCGCGTTCGATGCATTCGCCGATGGTTACGCCGAAGCCAGTGACCGTGTCCATCGTGGGCCAATCCCTAGAGTCGCTGATCGTGAACATCAGCTGGTCGGTTTGCTGGGAAAGCCCAGCGACCGAGTCGTCGCGCGGCATCTCCTCGTTCATGAAGCGCTTGCCCTCCTTGTTTACGAAGATGCTGTTTGCGCTTTCGATATCCCAGTCGACTTGACCCGAAGCGGGGTCGGCGAAGTGGACGGCCTGGATGGAATCCATATTGATGAGGTTCGCCCCCGCCGCCTCGGCGATGGCGAAGCACTCGCCGGTTGCGTTGACGGGATTGGTTGAGAGGTTGACGTTCTCGTAGCGGGGATCGAGTTCCTTGACCATTTCCAGGTTGTGCCCGAGGCCGCCGGTGGCGAGGATAACGCCTTTCGACGCGTTGACCGTAAGGATTCCGCCGCCGTCTTTCTCCGCCACTATGCCCGCCGCGCGGCCGTCTGCCATCGAGATCTCTGTGAGCGAGGCATTGAGGAAGCAGGGCACGGCGAACTCTTCGACTTTCTTTACGAGCGGGTAGATGAAGCCCAGTCCGTTGGGATCTTCGGGCATGTGACCCCAGGCGCCTTGCAGGTCTTTGTAGAATACGACGCCGATCTCGTCGACGAGCCATTGCGTTGTAGGCCACGATTGTTCGGCGAAGGCTTGGATGAGATCCATCTTGCCTGCTTCGTTGCCGCCCTCCCAGGTCCAATCGATGAAGTCCTGCACGGTGTTCGTTTCGTACTCGGTGCCTTTCGTTCGGATGGGGTCCCACGCGTTCATGAGCGCGCCGCATACGAGCGTGTTGCCTCCGAGACGCGGCATTTTCTCGACGATTACGACCTGTTTGCCGTTTTGGGCAAGCGTAACCGCAGCGCTCAGCCCGGCGCCGCCGCTGCCGACCACGACGAACTCGGTTTCAACGGTCTCGTCTTCGGCATCCTTCTTGCGCTCGACCTTTTCGTTGTAATCCTTCGTGTCGGCCCCTGCGTTTTCGAGAGCGTTTTTGACGGCGTTCTTTATGGCCGTCGAGGTCATGGTCGCTCCCGTCACGTTGTCGACCTCGAAGCTCTGGTTCGCGACCATCTCTTGCGGCATGAGCCGAAACGACAGATCCGTCAAGCCGGGCGTCTCGTTGTTGCGATGCGGCCGCACGTCGACGATGCGCCCCTCGTCGAGCGTAACTTCCATACGCAGGTCGCCGCCCATCCCCTCGGCGGTTCCCACGTACGTTCCGCTGATCGAGTTTTTAGGCGCTGCTTTCTCGGGTGCGTTTCCCGATCCGTTCGGTGCGCATGCGCCGAGCGATCCGCCTGCCAGCGCGGCGAAACCGGCGAACGCTGCGCCTTTCAGAAACGATTTACGGGTGAGGGTGTATTCTTTTTCTTCCATGTGCGTCCCTTTCTCTCCTTGATTTGAAGGCGAGCCGATTCTGAGGGTTGCACTAAGTGACAGGTCAAGCGATTTGTTGAAGTTTTTTATTCGGGTACCCGCACCGCATGGATGATCTCTTTCACCTCATCATAGAAGTTCACTTCGTCTGCAATGAGATATCCCAGATCGAGGGGCTTGTTTTCAAGATAGCGAGACAGGCTTGCCATATGCTCTTCGGGGCAAAAGCCGTGGTAGAGAAAATTCGCGTACGCTCCTTCGGGCAGATGGATGATCTCGTCTGATTCGTCGAAATAGGCATCGAGGACCACGTACTGCTTGACGATTTCGATGCGCCCCTTGCGTGCGGCTTCCGCATTTAGCAAGAATCCGTAGTGCTCGGTCAGGTGGTCTTGGTACTTCGTGCGCGTTTTGCGCATGCGGATGCTCGTCTGCTCGAAGGGCAGGTCGGGATTATGGTCGATTGCATAGGCGCATCGCAGGGGCAGGGTCTCCGCGAACGGTTCTCCGTCTATGCGGTTGCGCTTGAGGACATCCATGTTAAGCTGCATGCGTTCGATGTCGGCTATGCATCGATCGAGTCGTTCGCGCTCCCGAACGTTTTGCTCGAGGAGGTGCGATAGGGCGTTTTCGGTTTCGCTGTAATCACCCGACTCGATTTGGCTTTTCGTGATGAAGATCGAGCGGTACTCCGGAACGGGAAGGCCGAGCCATTTGGCGTATTTGAACATTTCGAGCTGGTAGAACTGGTTTATGGTGTAGTACCGATAGAGGTTGTCGGGGTCGCGGTAATACGGCGCGAGCAACCCGATGCGGTCGTAGTAGCGCAGGGACTGCTCGCTGATTCCCAGGATACGGGACGTTTCTTTTACCGAGTACTTCGTCTCGTCGTCGTAGAGCGGCATGGCCTATCCCTCCCGTGTTCGTTCTTTCCCTGCCGATTCGAGGCTGTTTTCCTTGCTTTGCCGCGCGCATGCCAGCACGCATGCCGCAACGATCAACGCGCAGCCGACCGCAGATTCGGCGCTTATCGATTCGCTGAGGAGCAAAGCTCCCGCAGCGAACGTGATGACGACTTCGGCGTTGCTGAGTATGCTTGCCTTGACCGGGCCGAGGATCTGTGTTGCCTCAATATAGGCGGCAAGGCCGAAAACGGTAGAGAACAGGGCGATGAGCAGTGCATATGCCAGTGCGCCAGCCGAGATCGCGAAAGGCGCGCTTCCGTTGGCAAACCATAATCCTCCCGCGACGACGCATGATGTTACGCAGATGTAGAACGTAAGCGCGAACGGATCGATCGATTCCATCTTGTCCGTGTCGAGTTTGAGCGAGTACAGCGCAAACAATACGGCGGCAAGAAGGATGAGCGCTACGCTTTCGGCTCGGACGGCGGCGCTGCCGATGTTCGCCAATAGCGTGAACCCGACAAGGGCTATCGCGAGCGTAAGCCAGGTCCGAAGGGTTGCTCTGCTTTTACCCAGCATAACCGACAGGACGGCGATGATGACGGGGTACAGGTGGTACAGGGCGTTGGCGATGCCCGAGTCGAGATCCTGGCACGCGTAGAAATACGAGATCATCATCGCTGCGTACAGGCAGCATGTTGTAAGCGTCGGCACTCGGCTGCCGCGAGGTACGACAGGCGGGCGTCTTTTGAGAACGAACCAAACGAGGAGTACGATCGTGGCGAAAACCGTGCGCAGCACGATAAGAGCTAGGGGATCCATGCCCGTTTCGTAGGCGAGCTTGGCCCAAACCGGCATCATCCCGAAGCAGACGGCAGCGGCGAAAATGCAGAACAGCCCCTTTGCGGTCATGTCTATCCTCCCTTGTCGTGGGTATTATAGCGTTGTTGGCTGAAGAGCGCTCGAAATCGGGATCGTCGCAGGATCTCAGTGCGATCGCCTTATGCTTTACATTTGCGTCTATCGAGATTCGGCGTTCCTATCGAATCACTGCCCGACCCCAATGTACTAATCCTTTATGACAAAGGTGGTACAATGGGTGAGACAGGACAGGGAAGGCTTTGCGGGTGCTGCTAGGGGATTTCTTGGTTTTCAGCTCGTACATCGTGTGGTATCTCTTTTTGGCGGGTGTCGCGAGCGGCGCCTTCCTCGTTGCCTCGATCTGCTGCGCCGTCGATGCCGTAAGGCGGACCCGATCTTGCGAAGAGCTTGCGGGCAGTGCGCAGAGCGGGTTTCTGATCGCTCCCGTTACGGTGGCGCTCGCTGCGCTTTTTCTGGTGCTCGACCTGGGATCTCCCGAGCGGGCTTGGCTTGTGCTCTTGGCTCCGTTCGAGTCGATCGTCGCAACCGGGGCTTGGCTCGTGATGTTGTTTTTCATCGTTTCGTGCGCCGCGGCGCTGTGCGGCTTGTTCATGCGCGAAGTCCCGCAATGGCTGCTCTGGACGTCGTGGATTGTCGGGGGTTTTCTGGCGATCGGGGTCATGACGTACACGGGTCTGCTTCTTTCCGATTTGGTGGCGATCGATTTCTGGTACACATGGCTTCTGCCCGTGCTGTTCGTCGTTTCGTCGATTGCGACGGGGCTGGCGGCGATTCTCGTCGTCGATGCGCTGATGGCGAAGCACGTGCAGAAGACGGCGCGTTCGCTTTGGGCTGTGGGAGCGGTGCTCGGGATTTTCGAGTGCATCGTAGTTGCGGCGTTTCTGGTGGGTCGCTTCCTGTTCAGCGAGGCGGCGCGCGCGTCGTGTGAAATGCTGCTGTTCGGCGATCTGGCCGCGTTCTTCTGGGTTGGGGTCGTTGCGTGCGGATTGATCGGGCCCTTGCTCGTCCACATCTTGGCAACGAAGGTACGGGGCACGGCTTTGATCCTCGTCTCGTCTGCCGGCGTGTTGGCGGGCGGGTTTTTCGTTCGCTACTGCATTGTGAACGCTGCGTTGTTCACCCCGATGACCCTCGGTGGTTTTGCGTGATTGTCATACTTTTATATGGCAATTGCCGCGGCCTCCTGTATCATGATGAAGACATTTTCGAAGGCAGTTTGTAGGGTATTTTGGACAAGGCGAATCAGACAATACAGATCACTATCGACGCCGACAGCGGCATTCCCATCTGGCTGCAGCTGCGCAACAGGCTGGTGTACCTCATCAGTTCGGGGGGCTTCGCGCCTGGCGATAAGCTTCCGACGGTGCGGGAGCTAGCGGTCAGCCTGGGAATCAACTACAACACGGTCAGCAAGGTGTATCAGGACATCGAGCGGGACGGCTACATCGCGTCGTTTCGCGGGCGAGGTACGTTCGTATCCGACGCGTATCTCAAAAACGAGGGTTCGGCGGAAAACGAAGCCGATTCCCTTATCGACGACTTTATCCGCCAATGCCGCGAGCTCGGCATTCCTCGGCAAGAGATATCCGCTCTTGTCGAACGGCGTCTTAAGCTTACTGAGTAATCGGGGGTGCGAGTATGAAATTTAACTTTCGAAGCGGGAAGAAAAAGGACGTATCCGACGTCAAGGCCGACAACCGCAGGACGGTCGCGGCTACCGAGCTCGAGCCGAACGAGGCCACCCGTGCGGGGGTGTACGTTTTCGCGATCGTGATGTTCGCGATCGGATTCGGCGTGGTGTTCATTGCGACGTTCGCGTGGTTGTCGGTTGTTACGGTGGTTGTCGCGGTGGCGGTTGGGTTGCTTCTCGCATCGTGCGTTCGTATTGCGCCGCAGTGGGAGCGCGTGACGGTGCTTCGGCTGGGCAGATTCAACCGCGTGGCGGGACCTGGGGTATTCTTCCTCATCCCCTTCGTGGAATACGCGGCCATCCATGTCGACCACCGCGTGATGACCTCGTCGTTCTCTGCGGAGGCAGCGCTTACCGCTGATCTGGTTCCCGTCGACGTCGACGCCATCTTGTTCTGGATGGTATGGGATGCGGAGAAGGCCTGCTTGGAAGTCGAGAACTATCCGAAGGCCGTGCTCTGGTCGGCCCAGACCGCCATGCGCGATGCGATCGGGCAGGTAAATCTTGCCGATCTTTCGATGCGCCGCAAGCAGATCGATCGCGAGTTGCAAGAAGTCATGGGCGCTAAGTGCGAGCAGTGGGGGATCACCGTCATGTCGGTGGAGATCCGCGATATCGTGATACCGCTCGAGCTTCAGAATGCGCTTTCGAAAGAGGCGCAAGCCGAACGCGAGCGCAACGCCCGCGTGATCCTCGCCGAAGTCGAGAAGGACATTTCCGAGATGTTCGTAGAGGCCGCAGATGTATACGACAAGAATCCCAAAGCGATGAAACTGCGTGCTATGAACCTTGCGTACGAAAGCGCCAAGGACGGAAACGGCATGGTGCTCGCGCCGAGCTCTCTTGCCGACGGGTTCGATGTGAGCAAGATATTAGGCGGCGACTAGCGGCTAGGCATCGAACCGCTTGCGAGAGGGCATGGCCCGTTGAGCGATCACGGGATGCGTGATGCGGCGTATTGAACTATATGACAAGAGATCAAAACGGTGGGAGAAATGCTGAATCAAGCGATTTCTCCCACCGTTTTTTGTGGTGCAACCAGTAAACAACCTGATAAGGCGGCATTGCATGGCAGCTCTTGATTATCTTTAAATTAGAATAGTTAAATTGCTATATTGAACTATTACAATATGATAATATGACAAAAGAAGATTAGGCCGGTCTTTGAATGTGTGGATGGGATACGGCGCGCGGTTTTGCCAAGCGAAATAGTATTATATTACTTACTATATGACACTTCGCACCGGATTCCGACGTAGCGTTTAGGAGGAGAAATGACAGAAGAGAAAAGCCTGCGCGGCGGGCTGACTCGAAGAGGTTTCCTCAAGACGGCGGGCGTTGTGACGGGCGCTTTGGGCCTAGCGGGCGCTGCCGGTATGGCAACTGCCGAAAGCTGGTTGGCGCCTTCGAGGGCGAACGCCGCTGAACCAGTAGAAGAAAAAACGGGCTACACCTTCCATTATCGCCACTGCCAGTGCAACTGTCATTTGAAGTGCACGGTACGCGATGGGCGACTCGCGCTTATCGAGCCCAACGATTGGCCGGATAAGAGAAACGAAACCGTTTGCCTTAAAGGCATTTCTGAAATTCAGCATACGTACAGCGTCGATCGACTTCAGGTCCCGCTGAAGCGCGTAGGCGAACGGGGGTCAGGCGAATTCGTTGAGATCACCTGGGATGAAGCGCTTGATACCATCGCCGAAAAAGTTAAGGAAACCTGGGATACGCATGGATCCCAGGCTATCGCGTTTCAGACGGCGGTCGATTCACTGACCACATCTCTTCCCAAGCTTCTGAGGGGGCAGGAAAAGCCTCGCCGCGGAATCGATATCGGTTTGGGAAACGGGTTTTCGCCGGCATTGGCCGAGTCTGGCCAGCAGGGAGCGTCATCGAACGAGGTAACCGATTGGAAAAACGCCAAAACCATTTTGAACGTCGGGTGCAATATGCTGGAAACCTGCATGGTGACGGCGAAGTACTTCTTCGAAGCCAAAGAGGCGGGTGCCGAGATAATCACGCTCGACCCTAATTTCTGCGTTACCGCAGCCAAAAGCTCGCGGTGGATACCCATGGTTGCGGGTACCGATCCTGCGCTTTACTTGGGGATGATATCGATCATTCTGGATAACGAGTGGTATAACGCGCCGTATCTCAAGGAGAATACGAGCATGCCGTTTTTGGTCAACCGTGCTGATGGATCGCTTTTGAGAAGGGATCCTGCTGCCAGCATCGAGCAGGCGGGAAGCGAGAATCCGTTCTTGGTATGGGACGAGAACACCAATTCGGTAGCAGAATACAATGCGGAAGGCGTGGTTCCCGCACTCGACTTCGAGACGACCATCGATGGCGAAGCGTACGCGACCGTTTTCAAGCTGCTGAAAGAGAACCAAAAGCAGTATACGGCTTCATGGGCTGCTGAAACCACGAACATCGACGAAGAGGTGCTCTTCGAAATCACCGACAAGTATGCGAATCATGGTCCTTCGATTCTGTCGTTCGGATTCGGTGGCGGCGAAAAATTCTACAATGCGGATGTGGCAGGTCATGCTGCTGTCCTGCTCGCTACGTTGGTGGGATCGTTCGGAACCGATATCCCCGGATGGGGTGCGGGCGCCTATGTGAACGCTTATCAGAAAATATTTGGAGCAGGAAAGCTTGCGAGCTGGCCTTTGCCGGAAGAATGCACGATTGCGAAAGCGGCCAAAGACAGTGTCGATTATCGCGATGAAGAAAGCGGCATCAAGTTCATGTGGGTGCAAAACGGCGCCTTCCAGCAGATTGCCGGCAATCAGAACCGTACCGATGAATGGGCCAAAACGCTCGATTTCGTCGTCGTCCAAGATATATGGCACACGCCATCGGTGGACTGGGCCGACATCGTTCTTCCCGTATGTTCCCACTTCGAGCTGGACGAAGAGGTCGGTTTCGTGCGTGCGTTGCGAGGGCACGTGCTGCTCCAGCAAAAAGTTCTGGAACCCCTCTTTGAGAGCAAAACGGACTTTTGGATCGAATGCGAAATGGCAAAGCGCTTAGGTTTTGGAGACGTAATGCCTGAAAGCCAAGAGGAGCTTGCCCGGTATCAGCTCGACAAGTCAACCGACAAGGCGCTTGCCGGAATCACTCTGGATGAACTCATCGCGAACAACGGAGTCGTGGCGCTTAAAAATCAACCGGAGATTGCGCGAAGCTACAGCAACCAAACGTATAAAACCACGTCGGGGAAGATCGATGTGTATTACGAGAACCTGGTCAGCTACGATCAGGCTCTGCCTCGGTACGAAGCTCCTAACGAGGCCTATGCGGATAATCCGCTGCGCGAGACATATCCGCTCCATATGACGCAACGCCGATCGAAGTACTTCATCCACCAGAACTTTATGGACGCTACGTGGATGCGCCAGTACTACAAACCGACAATCGAGATGAATCCAGCCGATCTTGCTACTCGCGGACTCTCCTCGGGAGATATGGTCGAGGCATTCAACGATCGCGGCTCCTTTAGTTGCGAATGCGTTGCCACTGAGGCGGTTCGTCCGGGTATGGCCGTTATCGTAGAGGGCATTTGGGGAAAGTACATGAACTTCGGAAATCTTCAAAACGTTACAAACGATGCCGTAAACCCCCGAGGGAAAGCACTTGTCAAAGGAAGGGTTATACCGTTCAATGACACGCTTATCGAAGTGAAGAAAGCGTAGGTAGGGTTATGACGAGATATGGGATAGCCATCAATCTGGATCGTTGCACGGGGTGCAATACCTGCGCGGTGGCATGCAAGATGCAAAACAACGTGCCTATGGGCATGATGTGGGTTCGCGTCGTCAACGAAGGCTGCGATGCGGAAGTTGGAGCTCAGGGCACGTATCCGAACCTCACGCGCGTGACCATTCCCATCGCCTGCCAGCACTGCGAGAACCCGGCCTGCCTGAAGGTGTGCCCGACGGGCGCCACCTACAAAGACGAGGTGGGGCGCGTGGAGATAGACTACGACAAGTGCATCGGCTGCCGCATGTGCATGGCCGCCTGCCCCTACAACGCCCGCGTGTTCAACTGGGGGGAGCCCAGGCGCGACCCCGACTTCAACTACGGGGACAAAGACGTGCCGGTGCGCCCTAAGGGCGTGGCCGAGAAGTGCACGATGTGCAAGGAGCGCACCGACCGCGGCGAGGAGCCCATGTGCGTGCGCTGCTGTCTTTCGAAAGCTCGCGTGTTCGGCGATCTCGATGATCCCGACAGCGAGATCTCGCGCATTCTTCGTGAGAGGCGCTCGACGCGCTTGCTCGAAGAAAAGGGCACCGAGCCGCAAATCTACTACTACGAGTAAGGGGTGAGGAACAATGAAAACATCAAACGCGTTTAAGGTTTCTGCCGTTGTGCTGGCTGCCCTTACCATTGCGGGCGTCGCCGCCTGGATCTACCAGCTCATGAACGGCCTCGGCGTGACGGGCATGAGCAACGGCACGTCGTGGGGCCTCTACATCACCTGCTTCATGTTCTTCGTGGGGCTCTCGGCGGGGGGCCTCATCGTGGCCTCGTCCGCGAGCGTGTTCCATGTGAAGGAGTACAAGAAGGTGGCGCTTCCGGCCGTCATCCTCTCCACGGTGTGCATCTGCGTGGCGGGCATGTTCGTCCTCATCGACCTGGGCGGCATCCAGAGGGTGTGGTGGATCGTCGCCTCCCCGAACCCGGCCTCGCCGCTGTTCTGGGACATCTGCGTGATCACGCTGTACCTCGCCATCAACGTCGTGTACCTCGCGTTCATGACCTCGAGGAAGCCCGGCGCCCAGGACCGCGTGGCGGTGGTCTCCCGCTTCGCGCTGCCCGTCGCCATCCTCGTGCACAGCGTGACGGCCTGGATCTTCGGGCTCGAGATCGCCAAGGAGGGCTGGTACTCGGCCATCATGGCGCCTATTTTCGTGGCATCCGCTTTGGATTCGGGCCTTGCGTTGCTCATTCTCGCACTCGCGGGATTGAAGAAGGCGGGCGTGTTCGAGGTAGACAAGAAGCTCATCGCGAACCTTGCCGGATTGCTGGCTACCTGCATTGCGATCGATGCGTTCCTCATCGGCTGCGAACTGCTTACGGTTGCGTATCCGCAGGCTGCGGGTGGCATGGCTCTGCTCGGCGAAATGTTCACCGGCTCGACGGCTCTGTTCTTCTGGGGCGAGATCATCATTGGGCTGCTCATCCCGTTCGCGATCCTCGTGTTTGCGAAGAATCGCCAGAAGACGGGGCTTGTTCTGGGATCTTCCGTCTGCGTCGTCGTCGGCGTGTTCTTCAAGCGCGTGTGGCTTTTGTTCACGTCGTTCATTCACCCGAACGTGTACGGTGCTCCGGGGATTCCCTCGGGGTCGAGCGGCGCGGCGCATGCTGCGGGCACCGATATCTGGGCTCTTACAGGTGCGTATGCGCCCACGTGGGTCGAGATCGTTGTGGTCATCGGAGTCGTGTCGCTGGGTGCGTTGGCGTTCATGCTGCTTTCGAAGAAGCTACTTGGCTCTTCTCGGCAACCCGATGAAGACGCCGGCGCTAAAGATGTCGTTGCTTCGGCTTCGGCTGCATAGCGATTGCGGAAACCGAAGGAGGATTCGATGAGCGTGATGGATAGCGGCTTGTGGCAGGTGCTCGGCGAGGTGTACGGCTTCATAGGGAATTCGCTGCTGAAACCCATGAGCCAGACGCCGACGGTCGGCTTGGATCCCGAATTCTGGGATGGGTTTCCGCGCCTGTTCGACAACGAACGCGTCGATGCTGCGCTAACGAAGCTCAAGGCGTACGCCGAGACTGCCGCCGATATGGATGAGGCGAAGGCTGTCGAGCGAGTTGCGGTCGAGTACACACGCCTGTTCATCGGGCCTCCTTCGCCAGCGGCTCCCCCGTGGGAGACGATGAGCCGCGCGGACGGCGTGTCGGTCGGATTCGGCGAGGCGACTTTCCAGATGAAGGCCATCTTGCGCGAGGCGGGCTTGGAGCTCTCTAACGAGAACAACCAGTACGAGGACCATATGGGAATCGAGCTTTTGTATCTCTCGGAGATGTGCAGAAGGATCGCTGCGGGGGAGCCGAGCGTTCCCGACGCGGGCGAGCTGGGGGCATTCGTCGAGGAGCATCCGCTCTCGTGGATCGAAACGCTGCGCGGTCGCGTGGAGTCCGAACGGGCTGACGGGTACTATGCCGGCTTGCTCGAGCTCGCGCAGGGCGTGCTCGAATGGCACGAAGGGCAACTCGCCGAGCAATAGAGTTTCCGCAAACGGGAGGGGCGGGCTGCGTTGATTCGCGGCCCGCTTTCGTTTGCCCTGGTCTTTTCCGTGCGGCGACGATGCGCCGTACGGAAAAGACCAGGGCCAGGTGCAGAAATTTTCGGTTTGGGCGCTGAGCCGCTGTTTGTTGGCGGGCTTTTGGCCTGCTTTGCGCTAGGGCGAACGGTGCGGCGTTCGCGCTACCTCGCTGATCTGGTGTCACGGACAACTCGTTGGGGAAGGAGTCGAGCGGATGTTTCTTTCCGAGCGCCTAAACCGCAAATATCTGTACCCAGGTGGTCTTTCTTGCGCGCGGTCTGTCTCGTGAGAAAAACCCCGAGTTGGTGCAGAAATTTGCGGTTTTGTACGCTTAGATTTCCGTGTCCAGTGGCAATGCTTATCGTGCCGCAATGCGGCGATCCTGCGACCTGGTACCCTTATGATCTTACCGATAATCGCTTTTTCTTCGGGCGGGAATCGTGGCGCTCGGGGATGCTCGCAGGAACGCAAAACCGCAAATATCTGCACTCAGGTGCCCCTTTTCTGCACGAGCGCCTGGTCGGCTTCTTTTCTGGAGCACAGTCCCGTATCGGATATCATACGAAAAGCGGGCCGCCCAAGAGAGCGGCCCGCTGCTTGTCGTGCGGTTGCGGCGGGCGCTATCGCCTGCCGCCGCGGCGGCCTCTTCCGGGGCGCATGTCGCGCGAAAACGACGACGCGCTGCGCTGATTCGATTTCGGGACGTACTGGCTGGCGAGAGCTTTTTCCGCATCGGAGTTGTCGTAGTTGTCGATCTTGATCGACGGGATTTTCTTGCCGAGGAGCTTCTCGATGTCGCGAAGTGCGGTTTTCGACTCGGGACTCACGAACGAAATGGCGAATCCTTGTTCGCCCGCGCGCCCGGTGCGCCCGATGCGGTGCACGTAATCCTCGGGACAATCGGGCAGGTCGTAGTTGATCACGTGGTCGACGTTCGACACGTCGATGCCGCGGGCGAGCACGTCGGTCGCTACGAGGATGTCGACCTTGCCTTTGGTGAAGGCGTCAAGCGCGCGCTTGCGCTGGGCCTGTGACTTGTCGGAGTGGATGGAATCTACGCGATAGCCCGCCTCGCGCAACTGCCGCGCGCAGATTTCAGAGCGGTTCTTGGTGCGCGCGAACACGATGATGCGCTCGCTGCCCTTGTTCTCGAGCACGGCGCGCAGAAGAGCGGGCTTTTTCGCCTGGGTGATCGGCATGACGAACTGATCGACCGTATCGGCGGTTTCTCCCTTATGCGCGATCTCGACGAATGCAGGATCTTTGAGGATGGGTGAGATGTTCTGCATGACTTTGCGATCGAGCGTTGCCGAGAACAAAAGCGTCTGGCGCGTTGCGGGCGTGGCGGCCACGACCTTCTTCATGGTCGGCCAAAATCCCATGTCGAGCATGCGGTCGGCTTCGTCGAGCACCAGCACTTCGATGCCGTCGAGTTTGACGAGCCCGCGTTCCATGAGGTCGTGGAGCCTGCCCGGCGTGGCGATGAGGATGTCGACGCCGCGCTTGAGCTTTGCGATCTGCGCTTTGTAGGGCATTCCTCCAACGACGGTAAGCACGCGGTGATTCGAGCTTTTGGCGAGCGTGTAGCATGCGGCGTCGATCTGCATGGCGAGTTCCCTCGTGGGCGTTACGATGAGAGCCTTCGGCGAGCCGGGGCGCTTGGAGCGCCCGATGCGCTCGATCATGGGCAGCGAGAACGCTGCGGTTTTACCCGTGCCGGTTTTGGCGGCGGCCACGACGTCGCGGCCTTCGAGGGCGAGCGGTATCGCCTGCTCCTGCACGGGGGTGGGTACGGAAAAGCCCATCCGCTCGACGGCGGACAGGGTTGCCTCGGATAGGCCGAGGGCTTCAAATGTTGCGTTCAAATGGTTCTCCAAAATACATAAGGGCCACGCGCCGCAGCGCGTGCTTGCGTTCGGCGAGATGAGGTTGAATGCGTCATGGTTGCCGAGTGGCCGCACCGCAGTGCGTGCCGAGCTTCACATGAGCCGCGTGAATCTGCATAGATGAGAATGCGAGGAAAAACGAATTTCGTGTTAAGCCATCTTCCAGTATGGTCGAGCGCGGGCTCTTTTCGGCTGGCGTCGGCAAAAGAAAGCTAAGTTGTGGGGGAAACACCACAATGGCGTAGATGAGGTTCGGGGCTTGCTGGATTGCCCCGCCGCCTGCTTGCTTCTTGCGGGTACTCGACACAGCCCGTTTTTGCGTGCTTAGGCGTACTGCGCGTTGCGCGCGCCGTGGGCGCAACGCGGGCCCTTTCGTCAATCTCCGAGCTTTTCGGAAAGATCTATCCAGAGCTCTTCGAGTTCGTTGATCTGCTCTTGGATCGTCTGTATCTCCGCCTGTTTGTCGCCGAGCGCGATGAAATCGGTCGGGTCGATGTCGTGCATGGCGGCGCGCGTTTTCTCGATCTGCGCTTCGAGCGAGGATATCTTGCGCTCGGTGGAGGCGAGGGTCTTGCGTGCTTGGTAGGCATCGCCGCCGACGAGGGCTGCCCGGGACCTCTCGTCGGCGGAGTCGGCGGGGGACTCTGCGGCAGTTTGCCCAGCTGCCTTCGCCGCGCTTGCCCCTGCGGCTGATTTCGGTGCCGCATCTCTCTCGTCGAGTGCGCGCAGGAATTCGTCGACGCCGCCTGGCATATGGCGAATTTGGCCGTCGATCAGCGCGTATTGATCGTCGGTCACGCGTTCCATGAGGTAGCGGTCGTGGCTGACGAGGATGAGCGTTCCCGGCCACGAGTCGAGCAGGTCTTCCATAACGGCAAGCATGTCGGTGTCCATGTCGTTGCCGGGTTCGTCGAGGATGAGCACGTTGGGTTCTTGAAGCAGCGTGAGCAGAAGCTGGAGACGTCGTTTTTGCCCACCCGAAAGGTCGGCGATGCGGGCCTGCAGGTGGCTTCGCTCGAACCCGAGCCGCTCGAGCAGTTGGGCGGGGGTGATGCTCTTCCCGTCGATAACGTAGCGCGTATGATAGCGCGCAAGCACCTCGCGCACTCGGTCGCTTGCGAGATCGTCAAGTTCGTCGAGGCGCTGGGAGAGCACGGCGACCTTCACGGTTTTGCCGATTTTCACACGCCCTTTCGTGGGCGGAAGATCTCCCTGTATGACGCGCAGCAGCGTGGTTTTCCCCGCACCGTTTTCCCCGAGAATGCCGTATCGATCGCCGGGTCCGATGAGCCAGGTCACATCGTCGAGCACCGTTTTCTCTCCGAAAGACTCGGATACGCCGAGTAGGTCGATGACCTGCTTTCCGAGCCGAGCCACCGCAACGCGTTTGAGTTCGAGCGGGTTGCGAACAGGTGGCTCGTCGGCGATGAGCTCGCGTGCGATATCGAGATGGAATTTGGGCTTCGATGAGCGAGCGCGTGCGCCGCGAGAGAGCCAGGCGAGTTCTTTTCGGGCGAGGTTCCTGCGCTTCTGTTCGGCGACCTGGGCCTGTCGATCGCGTTCGACGCGTTGCAGGATATAAGCGGAATAACCGCCCTCGAACGGCTCGACGATGCCGTCATGCACCTCCCACATCGACGTGCATACCTCGTCGAGAAACCAGCGGTCGTGTGTGACCACGAGCAAAGCGCCCTCGCCTTGCGGCCATCGTCCGCGCAGGTGTTCGGCAAGCCAGGATATGGCCTTGACATCGAGGTGATTCGTCGGTTCGTCGAGCATGAGCACGTCCCAGTCGCCGATGAGGAGCCGAGCGAGATCGACCCTGCGGCGCTGGCCGCCCGATAGCTCGCCGACGATTCCGTTCCAAGGGATGTCGCCCAGAAGCGCTGCGATGATCTCGCGGATCGACCGATCCGATGCCCAGGTGTATTCGGGCGCATCGCCGACGACCGCATGCTCCACGGTGTCCTCGTCGTTCAGGTTGTCGGCTTGGGCGAGCCTGCCCACCGTGACTCCTCCGCGGCGGATGATCTCCCCGGCATCGGGTGCAAGCGAGCCGTCGAGCAATGAGAGCAGCGTGGATTTGCCGTCGCCGTTCTTGCCGACGATGCCGATGCGATCGGCTGTGTTTACGCCAAGGGTCACCGAATCGAACACGCGCTTCGTTGGGAATTCGAGTTCGACGTCTTTCGCTGTAATGAGAATCGCCACGGGCATCCTTTCCTGATCGATCTTTATGATACCGCAAGGGCGCAGATGCAATGCGAAAAACAGGCGAGCCCGCCGTGTCGCCGTGCGAGCCCGCCTGTTTGCTTTGCCGTTTCGATGCGCCGAGCGCGCTGCATTGTCGTTGCAGGCGGCTCCGGCGGGTCGGCCGATTGCTTACTGTGCGTAGATTTCAGGTGCGGGAATCTCTTCGCCTTCGAGATAGGCGCCTTCAGAGCCGTCGAACGTAACATCGAGGTTCTTGTCTACAGTGAAGCGGTACGTGACTTGAAGATCGTCATCGGCGGGAACTCCTGCGCGCTCGAGCCTGAACGAGATGGTTCCGTCGCCTTCGGCTTGGCTTTGGAAAATGTAGGTGGTGACGAGAGGCCCTCCGACGAGATCCTCGTCGCCCTGCGGTTCGACGTTCGATTCGACCTGCTGCAGGGTGCTCGGCGTTTCGCCGTCGACGACCCATTCGTATCCGGTTCCCGCATTCGATTGAAGCTGGATTTTTATGGTTTGCTGGGGCGTTGCCGCGCATGAAGAAAGCGCTGCGGCAATCGCGAGCGCTGCGACGCCTGCGACGACGATGCCTATTCTGGGGAGCAGTTTGGTTTTTGCCGATGTGTTCATTTTCTTCTCCTGACCCTTGCTTGTTCGTGCCTGCTTGCTGCCAGTATATGAGCAATTGCCATTTGGTCAGGCAAAGGTAATCTGTTCGTTTTTCTGCTGGAACCGTATTGCAACGAAGGGGCTTCTTCGGAGCGCTATGCCCGATGCCGTCTCTGTCGGTCTTCATTCCCCGATCGGCGTGAGCACCACTTTCATGCACCCGTCTTCATGCGCTTCGAACGTGCGGTAGGCCTCCATCGCCCGATCGAGGGGGAAGCGATGCGTGATGAGCGGGGTGGTGTCGATGCGTCCCGCCTCGATGAGCGCCATCACGCGGCCGAGGCAGTGCGCGTCGACGCCACCGGTTTTGAAGACGAGGTTCTTTCCGTACATCTTCGGAAGCGGCAGTACCTGATCTTCCTCGTAGAGCGCCATCACCGAAACGACGGCGTTGGGACGGGCGATCTTCCAGGCCGTTTCGAACGTGGCAGGCGTGCCCGCGCATTCGATGACCGCGTCGGCGCCGCGGCCCTCGGTGAGCGAGCGAACGGTTTCTTCGGGGTCGATCTCGTTCGGGTCGAGTACGATATCGGCGATGCCCTCTCTGCTGGCTCGGTCCAAGCGCGATCGGTCGATGTCAAGCGCGATGATCGTGGTCGCGCCGAACGCGCGGGCGCACATCATGGCGCAGAGGCCGACCGGTCCCGCGCCGATGACGGCGACGGTGTCGCCCGGCGTGATCTCGGCGATTTCGGCACCGAAGTAGCCCGTTGCAAGAACATCGCCCAAGAACAGGGCGTCTTCGTCGGTGACGGATTCGGGAATGGGCGTGCAGCCGTTGTCGGCGAAGGGAACGCGCACGTATTCCGCCTGGCAGCCGTCGATGCGGCATCCGAGCTCCCAGCCGCCCTGAACGCAGTTGTTGACGTAGCCCCGTTTGCAGAAGAAGCACTCGCCGCAAAACGTTTCTACGTTCACGGCCACGCGATCGCCTGGTGCAATGGCTTTGACGGTGGAGCCGACCTCTTCGACGATGCCGACAAACTCGTGTCCGAGCACTGTGTCGGGCAGCGCCCGGGAAACCGCGCCGTGGATGATGTGCAGATCGCTCGTGCAGATGGAGGAGCGCGTCACGCGAACGATCGCATCGGTGTCTTCGACGATGCGCGGCAGCGCACGGTCGGCGAGCTCGATGTGCCCCTTACCGTCGTAAACGACGGCTTTCATGGTTTGCGCGGCGTTGTGCATGGTTGCTCCTCGGCTTGCGATCGGCGTGCGTTTTGCTGCGGATATGGTATCGCGCGGGGGGTGGGAGGGCAAGGCTGGGAGCGGGGCGGCCGATTCCCGAGCTGCCGAGCTGCCGAGCTGCATGCATGCGTGTCTCCCGTGCTCTCGATGCCGTAGCCGATGCCGTAGTCGCGGCTCGTGGCGCTGGCCCCGAGCCGCGTGCGTGTCCCCCGTGAGAAAAAAGACGACTTGAGGACAGGTTTTTTCGGTTTTGCGTGCCTCAAATTCCAGGATGGGAACGCGTAAATCGAGGCCGGGAAATTCGATCGTTTGACCTTGTTTTCTTCTGACCTTACCAATAAAGGCCTTTTCTTTCCCCTGGGTATGGGTCCTTGAGTATGCGCGAAAGCGTACAAAACCGAAAAAACCTGTCCTCAGGTGGCTGTTTTTCTCACGAGTGCCCTGCGGCAACCGTTTTTTCTGCGCAGACGGGTGCGCGGTGGCGCGGTTTCCCCCAGTGCACTCTCGTGCAGAAAAAGGCGATTCGGGGTCGGTTCGGTTTTGCGCGGTTTTCGGTTTCGAAGCCGGCGCGCTTTTGCGGGCGGGGGCTGCTCGGGGGGGGGAGGCGCGGGTAGGCGCCTTTTCTCGCTCCGAATGCGTTTTCCTTCTGATTCCCCTACAACGGGCGGGGTTATTGTCTTATGATAATCGGATACCGCTGGCGGTCGTACGAATCTTGCGATGCGGCCGGCCGCGAGAAAGGGCAAGAAAGCCGCACGACTATCTGACGATCGCGCCATGAGGGGACGGGCCTGTGTTCGATATGCCGATCATACTCTATCTGTTCCTCGGTGGGGCGGGGTCGGGCGCATGCCTCGTGCTTGCGGTCGCGGGGCTGTTCGTACCTCGCGAACGTGTGATTGTTGTGCGGTCGGGTCGCGCGAGGCGAGGCGTTCGCACGGCTTTCGCGGCGCCCTCCGCGTATCGAAGTCTGTTCGCGCCTGCCTACGCGTGTTCGCTGGTTGCGATGCTGCTGGGTATGCTGTGCCTGGCAGCCGATCTGGGCAGGGCGGACCGGTTGCTGCTTCTGCTGGTGTCGCCCACGTTTTCGCATATCGCGGTCGGGGCCTATGCGTTTGCGGCATGTTTCGTGCTCGCCCTTGTGCTCGCGCTTGCTTGGGCGGGCGTCGTTCGCGGCGTTTCGCAAGGCTTCGTTCGGGTGGCCGAGATCCTCTTGATCCCCATCGCGCTTATCGTGATGGTGTACACGGGTTTGCTGTTGCAGAGCTTGGCGGCGGTGCCGCTTTGGGCGGTATTCTGGCTTCCGGCGGTGTTCGTGCTGTCGAGCCTTTCGTGCGGCATCGCGCTGGTTGCGGGCGTTGCCCACCTGGGAAGCGCAGGCGCTGCGTTTGCCCCGTTGTTCAGGCGGGCGGTGTTTGCCGATGCAGCCGTCATCGTGCTCGAGGCTCTGTCCGTTGCGGCATTCCTCGTCGCGTGTGCCGCTGCTGCGGGTGCGTCTGCGAGCGGAACGGCACAGGCGGCGGCAAGCTCGTATACGGAATTGGTCGCAGGGGCGAACGCCGGGCTTTGGTGGTTTGGTTTTGCGGGCATGGGGCTTGCGCTGCCCCTCCTGCTCGAGGTCGTGCTGCTAAGCGACGAGGCGAAACCGCGTGGGCTGGCGCTTGCGGCGAGTGCTTGCGTGCTGCTCGGCGGGTTCGTCATGCGTTTCTGCATCGTTGAGGCTGGCATGCATCCCGTGATCGCCTTTGCGGCGGGCGGATGATGCGGCGAGTGGATGCGGCGCGGTGTGCGTGGAGTGGAAGCGGATGCGGCGTGCGGTAAGAGGCGGGTTACGGCGGTAGGTCGGCGCGGACGATAACGAAACGACGGCGCGGACGATAACGAAACGGATGTAAGGTGAGATATGTTTCCATTTGAGGTTGATACGACAAGCGATGTGCCTTTGTGGGTGCAATTGCGCCAGCGGCTGATATACCTCATCAATTCGGGGTATTTCAAGCCGGGCGATCAATTGCCTACGGTGCGCGGGCTGGCATCGGACATATCGATCAATTACAACACGGTGAACAAGGCGTACTTGAGCCTGGTATCCGATGGGTATCTGGAATCGACGCGCGGCCGGGGTGTGTTCGTTCGCGATCTCGATGCCGAAATGGACGAGGAATACACGAAAGAGATCGAGCGCCTCATGGATGATTGCGTGGCTGCATGTCGCGATCTCGGTTTGTCTCTCGACGATATCGAGAAATGCATGTCCAAGAAGATCAAGCAGATCAAAGTTGCCGAGAGGCAAGCGGATGCGAGCGAGGCGCCGTTGCCCGAAGGCTCGGGTCGAATAGTGACGATCGATGTTGGTGTAAAGCGCGCGAAGCGCGAGGGCGAAAGGTAGGCCGCCATGGGAATCGGAAAAGACAACGTGTATGCGGCAGGGTTCTCTGCGGGGCAAGCGGCCGCGCGATCCTGCGAGGGAGGGCCGAGTCGCGCAAGGCGAAAGCAGCGATTTCAGGTTGTTCCCGAAGCTAGTACCGAAGTCATGGGCGAGCGTGCGTCGAATGCAGGTGTGGTATTGTTTTCGGCCGTTATCTTCTTGGTGGCGTTTTGCGCGGTAATTGGCGCTTTTTGGGTGGCGACGGCGCAGGTCGGTGTGGCGTCGCTGCTTTCGGCGCTCGTGGTGGCTTTGCTTGTGATGTCTTCGGTGCACATAGCTCAGCAGTGGGAAAAGGTCGTGGTGCTCAGGTTCGGCAAGTTCAACCGCGTTTCGGGCCCCGGGCTTTTTTGGACGATGCCCATAATCGAGCAGAATACCATGCGCGTCGACGGGCGCGTGCGCGCCACATCGTTCGGTGCGGAAGAAACTCTTACGGCCGATCTCGTGCCCCTCGATGTGAACGCCGTTTTGTTTTGGATGGTGTGGGATGCGAAGGCGGCGTGCACCGAGGTGGGGGATTTCACGCGGACCGTCGAATTGGCGGCGCAGACGGCGCTGCGCGATGCGATCGGGCGCGCGGGCGTTGCCGAGGTGGCGATTCGCCGCGAGCAGCTCGACCGCGAGCTGAAGCGCATACTTGAAGAGAAGGTGGCGCCGTGGGGCATCACGATCCTGTCGGTCGAGGTGCGCGATATCTTGCTGCCCAAGGAACTTCAGGAGGTCATGTCGCTCGAGGCGCAGGCCGAGCAGCGCAAGAAGGCTCGCATCATCCTCATGGAGGCCGAGCAGGACATCTGCGAGATGATGGACGACATGGGCGACTCCTATGCGAAAAACGACGCCGCGCTGCGTTTGCGTGCCATGCATCTGCTCTACGAAAGCGTGCGTGAGACTGGGGGAACCGTAGTGGTGCCGAGTTCGTTCTCGGAGGGATTCGGCGACGTTTTGCCCGACAGCATGAAGGGCGTCATGGGCGAGAAGTAGGACAATCGAGAAGATAATTCGGTAAAACTATATTTTGCGATCTGGGGAAATACATAAATCACCAGATAGATATTATTTCAAAAATAGAATAAATATTGCAAAAATAATCATATGACAATTATTGATTGTCATATGATTATTTCGTATAGTGCGAGTCAGACGAATTTGGCCAATTCCGATGCAGACGATGGGGTGATCTACGGAATTGCACCTGCTAAGCGTAATCGCGATCGCTTGCAGGAGGGCAGATCGATAGATATCCTGCCAGATTTTAGGAGGAGAAATGTCAGAAGCTAAAGGCTCGCATGGCAAGCTTACGCGAAGGGGCTTTCTGAAGGTCTCGGGCGCCGCTGCGGGGGCGTTGGGCCTTGCGGGTGCTGCGGGCATGGTTACTGCGGATGACTGGCTCGCGCCTGCAAAAGCGCATGCCGAATCTGAGGAGCACGTCGCTTATACGTATCACCATGAGGCGTGTATGGGCAATTGCAGTTTGGCATGCACGGTGAGGGATGGGCGCATCAGCCTCATCCAGCCGAACGATGCCCTCGATCCGTACTATGCGCAGTGCTGTCTGAAGGGACTGTCCGAGGTGCAGCATGTCTACGGCATCGAGCGACTCCAGACTCCGCTCAAGCGCGTGGGAGAGCGCGGATCGGGAGAATTCGAGTCGATCACCTGGGACGAAGCCATGAAAACGGTCGGAGAGAAACTGTCTGAGGTTCGCTCGAAATACGGCAATGCAAGCGTTCATGTAGCATGCTCGGGAGCGCCTGAGTATCCGCTGCTGGTGGACGTGCTCGGAGCTTCCACGAGTGGTCTGGGAGACGGTCTCGATATCGGGGTCGGAAACGGATTCGATCCAGCGCTCGGCGACATCACAGCCGGTGCCGCAACGAACGAAATACGCGACTGGAAGAACTCCAAGCTCCTGATCATCACGAGTTCCAATCCGCTCGAGTCGTCCATGATGCAGGCTACGGCGTTCTTCGATGCGAAAGAGGCGGGTTGCGAGATCGTTGTCGTCGATCCGCATTATTCGACGACGGCTTCCAAGGCGCACCGCTGGATACCCATAAAGCCTGGTACCGACGCGGCGCTTTTCCTCGGCATGGTGAGCCGTATTCTCGATGAAAAGCTGTACGACGAAGGTTTCCTGAAAGCGAACACGACGATGCCGTTCCTCGTTTCCGTCGAAGACGGAACCGTGCTTCGCGACCATGATGAGATCATCTCGGAAGCAGGGGAGCCTGAAACGGGGGAAGAAAATCCCTATATGGTATGGGATGGTGCGACGCAGAGTGTGAAGAGCTACCTCGACGAGGGTGTCGAACCTGTCCTCGAAGGCTCTTTCACCGTTGACGGTGTCGTTTACGAGCCGGTCTTCCAACAGCTGTTTGCAAACCAGAAACAGCACACCGTTTCCTGGGCTGCGGAAAAGACGGGGATCGACGAGGCTACCATCGAATCGCTGGCTGATCAGTATGCGACGGGCGGTCCGGCTTCGCTTGCCGTAGGATATGGCGGAAGCGACAAGTATTCCAATGCTGACATAACCGGGCACGCGCTTGCGCTGCTCGGCGCGCTGACCGGCAACGTTGGCTCTACGGGGCGCGGCATGGGCAACTACCTCGGCGGTTCGGGGTATGGAGCCGAGCTTGCGATGTGGCCGCTGCCTGAGGATATGATCGCCGCTCCGTCTGAGATGCCGTCGTACAGGTTCCGCACCGAGCCGAACAACACGCATGCGGTCATCTCCATCGGCAACACCTTCCAAACCTATTTCGCCAACATGAATTTGACGCGTGAATGGCTCGATACCGTAGATTTCATCCTCGGAATCGAGATATTCAATTCAGATAGCGTTCAGTACGCCGACATCGTGCTGCCTGCTTGCACGAAGTTCGAGTGCGACGAGGAGATCGGCGGCGTGAAGTGCGCGTACAATCATCTTCGCCTTCGCGAGAAAGTGATCGACCCGCTGTTCGAGAGCAAGACGGATTTCCAGATTCAGTACGAGATTGCGAAAAGCTTGGGGCTCGAAGGCGCGCTTCCGAAGACGGCTGAGGACTACGTTCGCTTTCAGATCGAGGAGTCGGAAGACGAGACCCTGCGGGGCGTGAAGCTTTCCGATCTCGTTAGCAACCAGGGAGTTCTTCCGCTGCCGGGCATCGAGGAGCCCCGCATCGGGTATGCTGACCAGCAGTACAGCACGCCTTCAGGCAAGCTGGATTTGTACTACAGCGATCTGGTCGACTTCGGTCAGGCGTTGCCGACCTGGGAGGAGAACCTCGAGCTGTTCGACGGTAATTCCCGGATGGACACCTATCCGCTCCAGTTCGTTCAGGCGAGGACCCGCTTCCACATCCACTCGCAATTCTGCGATGCGACGTGGATCCAGCAGCATTATACACCGTATCTCGAACTCAACCCGGCGGACATGGAAACGCGGTCGCTTACAGACGGCGATGCGGTAACTGTGTTCAACGATCGCGGTAGCTTCTCTTGCCCCGTTCGCGTCAACGCATCGGTTCGTCCCGGCATCGCTCGCATATACGAAGGCATGTGGTCGAAGTACATGGACGGCGGAAACATTCAAGACGTTACGAACGATACGACCATCGAACGAGGCGACATGCTCGTGTTCGGCCCGGTTATTCCTTTTAACGACACCCTTGTCGAAGTGAAGAAAGCGTAGGTGAGCGCAATGACGAAACTTGGGATCGCGATCAACCTGGATCGCTGCATTGGGTGCCACACCTGCGCAAATGCTTGCAAGATGCAAAACAACGTGCCGATGGGAATGCTCTGGAACCGGGTGCTGACCGAAGGATGCGACGTTGTCGACGGAGCCCTCGGGGAGTATCCGAACCTTACCCGCACGTACCTGCCCATCGCCTGCCAGCACTGCGAGAACCCGGCCTGCCTGAAGGTGTGCCCGACGGGCGCCACCTACAAGGACGAGATGGGGCGCGTGGAGATAGACTACGACAAGTGCATCGGGTGCCGCATGTGCATGGCCGCCTGCCCCTACAACGCCCGCGTGTTCAACTGGGAGGAGCCCAGGCGCGACCCCGACTTCAACTACGGGGACAAAGACGTGCCGGTGCGCCCTAAGGGCGTGGCCGAGAAGTGCACGATGTGCAAGGAGCGCACCGACCTAGGAAAAGAGCCCATGTGCGTCGTGTGCTGCCCCACAAAAGCCCGCACATTCGGCGATCTCGATGATCCCGAGAGCGAGATCTCGAAGCTCATCCGCGAAAAGAAGGCCGGCGTGCTCTTGGAAGAGCAGGGCACGCGTCCGCAAGTCCATTACTTCAACTAAGGGGTGCGCACAATGCAAACTTCAGCTAAATTCAAAGCTGCCGCGGGCGTGCTCGCGGCGCTGACGGCGGCGGGTGTCGCCGCCTGGATCTACCAGCTCATGAACGGCCTCGGCGTGACGGGCATGAGCAACGGCACGTCGTGGGGCCTCTACATCACCTGCTTCATGTTCTTCGTGGGGCTCTCGGCGGGGGGCCTCATCGTGGCCTCGTCGGCGAGCGTGTTCCATGTGAAGGAGTACAAGAAGGTGGCGCTTCCGGCCGTCATCCTCTCCACGGTGTGCATCTGCGTGGCGGGCATGTTCGTCCTCATCGACCTGGGCGGCATCCAGAGGGTGTGGCGGATCGTCGTCTCGCCCAACCCGGCCTCGCCGCTGTTCTGGGACATCTGCGTGATCACGCTGTACCTCGCCATCAACGTCGTGTACCTCGCGTTCATGACCTCGAGGAAGCCCGGGGCGCAGGACCGCGTGGCCGTGGTATCCCGCTTCGCGCTGCCCGTCGCCATCCTCGTGCACAGCGTGACCGCCTGGATCTTCGGGCTCGAGATCGCCAAGGAGGGCTGGTACTCGGCCATCATGGCGCCGCTGTTCGTGGTGTCAGCTATGGATTCGGGTCTCGCGCTGCTGCTCTCGCTCATGGGGCTGAACAAATCGGGCCTTTTTAAGACCGATAAGAAACTCCTGACGAACCTCGCGGGCCTGCTCGCGACCTGCATCGCCATCGACGGTTTCCTCATCGGCTGCGAGGTGCTCACGATGGCTTATCCCGGAGCTGCCGGCGCCGAGACGCTGTCCATTATGGCGACGGGTGCAACCGCTCCGTTCTTCTGGTTCGAGATCATCGTGGGCATCCTGATCCCGCTTGCGATCCTCCTGTTCGCGAAGAACCGCGCTCGCATGGGGCTTGTTGCTGCGGCGAGCGTCTGCGTGGTCGTCGGCGTGTTCTGCAAGCGCGTGTGGCTTTTGCTCGCCTCGTTCGTCGAGTTCAACGTGGCGGGTGCGCCCGGCGTGATCTCGGGATCATCTGCGGCCGCCCATGCTGCGGGCACCGACGCATGGGCCCTTGCTAGCGCGTATGCGCCCACGTGGGTCGAGATCGTCGTGGTCATCGGGGCCGTGTCGCTGGGTGTGTTGGCGTTCATGCTCCTTTGCAAGAAGCTGCTTCCCGGCAACCGTGCTGGTGCGGGTGCCGGGCCGGCCGAAAGCGGGCTGGCTGGCGAAGCGGCATAGTATTCGTTCAGGCTGCCTGTGCTGTGTTGTGCAGGCAGCCGCACTTCATGCGACCATCCGCCAGTTGGCGGTCGATCGTGGGGGCCGATGGCGGCGCCTGCGGGTAAAGGAGACGGCAATGGCAGCCAACATTCCCTGGAGCGATTTGGCCGACGTGTATGGTTTTATCGGCAACTCGCTGCTCAAGCCAATGACGCAAACTGCTACGGTGGGCATTGACCCCGGGTTTTGGGGATCCTTTCCCGACTTCGGGAACGATGGGATTGCCGAAGCCGTTGCCGGCTGCAGACGCTATGCCGAAGCCTCGGTCGCCTGCGCGGCTGGGGGCAAGGATCCTGTTGAGCGCGTGTCGGTCGAGTACACGCGCCTGTTCATTGGACCGCCTTCCCCTGCGGCACCGCCTTGGGAGACGATGTATCGATCGGAAAACGTGACTGTTGGATTCGGCGAGCCGACGTTTGAGATGAAGCGCCTGCTTCGCGAGGCGGGTCTTGAGCTGAGCAACGAGAACCACCAGTACGAAGACCATATGGGGATCGAGCTGCTCTATCTTTCGACGCGCTGCGCCTCTTTGGGTTCATCCGTCGAGTACGGGTCGGATGAAATCGATGGCGAGGCCGTCGGCGCGCCCGATCCGGCGGACTCGGACGTTCGGGCCGCTCTTGACTTCATCGAGCGACATCCTCTGGGTTGGATCGGCGCTTTTCGAGATCGCGTTGCCCGAGCGTACCCCGACGGCTATTTCGTTGCGGTGCTCGGGCTTGCGGAAAGAGTGCTGATGTGGCATGTGGGGTTGGCGCGAGATCGGGATTAACGGTTCGAGCACGAGGCTATGGCTGCTGGTCGGCGCTTGCCCTCGTGCTCGTTTTTCTTACTCGAACCCGTTGATCTCGTAGAGCCTCATGTCGCCTTCGCTGAGAAGCAGCGTGAACCCAGGCGTTTCGGGCGTGACCGATTCCACTCCCGCCCATTTGGCGGCTTCGTAGCGTTGGTCGGTTACCGTGGGGTTATCCCCCGCGAGATCGTCGAGCAGGATGAGGTATCGCGCGTCCACCTGCCGCACCGCCTCTTGCACCTCGACGTCGGTGGATATATTCGCCAGCCGCGTGCGGATGATCTCGTTCGTTGCGGAGGGAAACGGGTTGCTGCCGTTGTCGCCGGTGCGGCGGAACAGCACCGACAGGCCATCGGTTCCGTAGCACCAGGCCGTTCCGTCGTTGGGAACGTTGACGACCATGGCGCCTTTTTCAACGAGGCCGGTCGCCCGTTGCACGAAAGCGCGTTCTTCTGCAGTGTAGATGTCGTCCCATGAATAGAGATCCACCACCTGATGCCGCATGGCGGGCAGTCCGTTTTCTATTGTGCGCTTCCCGAGGCTTATCTGGAAGGGCACTGCTTGGCAGACCGCGAAGGCAATCGTGAGCACCAAGGCCGCGCAGGCGCTTTCGCGCCCTTTGAGCTTCGGCAGCCGCGAAAGCGCCGAGCCGAGAAGGCGCATAAGCCAGGCGAACCCGAGTGCCGCCAAGGGGATGGCGAACAGGGCGTTCATGGCGCCCGTGCGGTAGTAGTCCGAGTACCAAAATCCAGAAATCACCTGTCGCAAAACTCCATCGGTGCATACGTTTCCCATGTAGATGACGAGCGTGACCGCGTAGGCGACGGCAAGCCAGAGCCAGCGGCGATTGCGCAGCGATGCTATCAGGCCGAAAAGCACCATGACGGATAGAAACGGCTGGATGCCGCCCCATTTCACGTACATGAACGACAGAACGGACAGTACCGCTTCGGGAAATGGCAGCAGGGTGTCCCATGGCCCGTAGGTGACCACGCTGCGCAAGGGGGGAGCGAAATACAGGATCGCCCACAATGCGCAGGCGCCTGCCGCAAGGCCGGCCGCGCAGGCGATCTTCTTCGGCGTGACGGTTGCCCGTTCGTCATCCGGGCTGCGAAATATGCGGCACAGGGCATAGGACGCCATTCCGATAACGCAGGTGAACGCGCCGTTCGGCTGGCAGAGCGCAATGGAGGCGAGCGCAAGAACCGCTCCCACAGCACATTGCGCTCGTTCGCCCCTGCGGTTCGCTTCGATGGCGGATATGAACAGCGCTATGGCGGCGGGGATGAGAGCGAAGGCCGCCATGTTGGGCAGAAGCTGGCCTTTCGTCAGAAAGCCCCACGGCAGGATGGCGAAGCTCACCGCGAATAGCGATCCGGCCAAAACGACCTCGCGCCGATTCGGGAACACGGTGCGCAGCAGCAGGCACATTCCCAGTGGAAGCACGGCGACGGTGAAAGCGAGCGTGGCGGCGTTGGTGGCAACAGCCACCTCGCCGCCAACGCACGATGCGGCTATGGCTACGACGATGTGCCAGGCAGAGGGGTAGTAGGCCCCCGCGGTTCCCTGATCGACGAAGGAGCCGCTGTTCAACGTGGAATAGGTTCCCGTATCCAAAAACGCGCGGACGATGGACAGATGCACGGTGGTGTCGTCTTTCCGTGCGAAAGAGTCGAACCCGTCGATGGCGGTGAGGAACACGAATGCGGTTACGACGAGGGCTACGCCTGCGTACAGGGCGAAGGCCTGCCAGGTGAAGCGGGATGAGGGGGCGCTGTCGGTTTCGGGGGTTGCGTTGATCGGTGCGGCATGCCGGCCGCGCGATTTCTCGGGTTCATTGAGGGGAAGGGCCGCTGTCGCGGGCGTGCTTTTGCGCCGGATGCCGTAAGCCAGCCCGAAAGCGATCAGCCCGATCGCTCCTGCCGATCCCGCAAGCACCAGTGCATGGCAGCTTATGCCTGCCATGCGAAAAGCAACGCCCAGGATAACCAGCGCCAAAAGCGAGAAAGCGGGAGCGACGGCAAGCGAGACGGTGCGCTCGAACGAAAGCGAGCGCCCGACCAAGTAACCGGGGACGTACAGCACCGCAATGCATACGGCAACGGCGAAAAGCAGCGTGAACCACATAGGAACCCCTCATGAGCGCACTTGTGCGGTGCGCGACGTATCCGGATAGCGTTAGGGAAGATTATAACGGTAATAGGTTGGCAGATGAAAGCACGAGAGCCGAATGCGGATTGCCAGCGGGTTGCCAGCACCAAGGTGTTGAGGCGAGAGATGCCGTCTTCGGGTTCGGTTCGGTCCAAAGGCTAAAATCTGTATCTGCGGGCTGAGGCGTCAACTAAAGAGCAATAGCTATAAGTACTTGGAAAAACGGGAGACGCTCTTGCTCCCGTATATGACACCGTGTCATATACGGGAGCTTCTTTTTGTGGCATACTGGTTCAGATGCAGAAAGGTATTTGCAGGATGGTGTGAGCTGCTTGTGCCATTCTGGTCGGTCCGGGCTTATACACGGTCTCGTTTGGAGGGAAGGCATGTTTGGCGCATTTGCGGTGTTCTACCTTTTCCTCGGCGGAGCTGGGGCGGGAGCGATTGCTGCGTGCTCGCTCATCGACCTTTTGGCGGTGAAGCAGCCGTTCGGTACGTCGTCGTATGGCCCCGGACCTTCGGTGCGCCCCCTAGGACGGATCGTCGATTACGGGTTTCTTGCGGGCTTCGTCGCGCTTGCGGTGGGCATCGTGAGTTTGCTGCTCGATCTCGGCCGTATCGATAGGGCGCTCGCTTTGTTTTTGAGCCCGACGATGTCGGTCATGACGCTCGGCTCGTATGCGCTCGCCGCGCTCGGCGTGCTTGGTGCGGCCCTTGTGCTCGTGCGGTTCATGTACCTGTCGTTCGTCAAGCGCTCGGTCGTGGTGGCGCTTGAGGCGATTGCGGTTGCGGTCGCGTTGGTGGTGATGCTCTACACGGGGCTTCTGCTCCAGTCGGTCGGCGGCGTGGCGTTTTGGGCGTCGCCGCTGGTGCCCGCGCTGTTCGTCCTGTCGTCGGCATCGAGCGGCATCGCGCTTTTGTTCGCGGTGTCGTTCTTCGTGGAATGCGACCGTGCTTGCGTCCGCGTACTTCGCGTGCTCGTTTGCGCGGATGCGGCAGCTATCGTGCTCGAAGCCGTTTGCGCTGCATGTTTCGTCGTGCTTGCGGGGCAAAGCGGGCATTTCGGGGTGCAGGAGTCGTTTGCGATCCTCACGCAGGGAGAGCTGGCACTTGTGTGGTGGCTCGGGTTCGCAGCCTGCGGGCTTGCGGCGCCGCTCGTCGTCGAGGTCGTGGGCATTCGAGGGCGGGTTGATCTGCATGCGGCGCTAGCTGTGAGTGCGGTTTTGGTGCTGATCGGGGCGTTCTGCCTTCGATACGGCATGGTGGAAGCGGGTGTGCACCGCGATTTGGTGCTCGAGCCCGCAATGGAAGAGACGATCGATCTGACCGAAGGTCTGAGCTGATGAGGAAGCAGGGTATCGCGCTTGAGAGATAGGGAGAACACGAACGCCGCGCTGTTCGAGATCGACGAGAAGAGCAGCATTCCCATCTGGTTGCAGCTGAAGAACCGGTTCATTTACCTCATCACGTCGGGGTACTACATGCCGGGCGACCAGCTGCCCACTGTGCGCGGGCTGGCGGCCGATGTCGAGGTCAACTACAACACGGTGAGCAAGGTGTACATGAGCCTCGAGCAGGACGGCTACATCCAGTCGAAGCGCCGCCAGGGCGCGTTCGTGTGCGACGTGAGCGACAAGCCAGGCGTGAGCATCTCCTCGACCGCCGAGATCGTGACGGTCGAGTACCTCAAACGATGCTTCGAGCTGGGCATGTCGATCGAAGATATAGAAGTGCAGTTCACCGAGTGCTTGAACAACGAAAAGGCGAAACGGGCGAGGGAATAGTCGGGATCGCATCCCGTGAAGGAGGCAGACGATGCATCGCAGAAAGCATTACGACACCGATATCGTGCAGGAACCCCCGATCGCAGGCGCGCGGGGCTCCGCGGTAAGCGATCCGCGGTTCGAAACGGGTAAGCGGAAGGCGTCGCGCAACGGGGCGGTCGTGTTCGCGATCGTCGTGTTCCTGGCGGCGTTCGGCATTGTGCTCGCGATTGCGGAGTACGGTTTGGGCGGGGTGAGCCTTGCGGCGCTCATCGTTGCCGTGGTCGTTGGGTGGCTTGCTGCGAACTCGGTTCACATCGTGCTCGAATGGGAGAAGGCAGTCGTGCTTCGGTTCGGCAAGTTCAACCGCGTGGCGGGGCCAGGCATCGTGTTCACCTGGCCTATCATCGAGTTCTATACGCTGCGAATCGATCAGCGCGTATCGGCCACGTACTTCGGCGCCGAAGAAACTCTGACGAGCGATCTGGTTCCCATCAACGTGGATGCGGTGCTGTTCTGGATGGTGTTCAGCCCTAAGAAGGCGACGGTTGAGGTCGAGGATTATTCGGCGGCTGTGGCGTGGGTCGCTCAGACCGCCATGCGCAAGGCGATCGGCCGCGCGACGGTGGCCGAGGTGGCCATGCGCCGCGATCAGCTCGACGAGGAGCTGAAGGTGGCCATCGAGGAGAAGCTGAGCCCGTGGGGCATCGACATCATCGACGTGGAAGTCCGCGACATCGTGGTTCCCAAAGAGCTGCAGGAAGCCATGTCGCTTGAAGCCATCGCCGAGCGCGAGAAGAACGCGCGCATGGTGCTCGCCGAAGCCGAGAAGGACATCTCCGACATGCTCGCCGACGCGTCGGAGGCGTACAAGGACAACCCCGAGGCGATGAAGCTGCGCACCATGCACCTCGCTTACGAGAGCGTGAAGAAGTCGGGCGGCACGCTCGTCATCCCGAGCGCGTTCTCCGAGGGTTTCACGAGCGATTCGGGCGAGAAGGCCGCTGAGGCCGTCGAGCGCGCCGTGCGGGGCGAGTAGGGCAGGGGTGCTCCGCTATGCCCTCGTTCGTCTTGCAAAGAGAGTCTCTGTCATACGCCTGTCATAGCGGTCGTTTCAAAGCGAAAACACAAAACCGCAGGTAAATTCCTATTATCTACAAAATAGAATAACTCTTGTCATAGTCTGTCATACAATTCTATTGATAATCATAGTGACGTATGGCAGACTATGACAAGAAAGAATCGGCCGATTCTGACATGGAAACAGTGGGGATGTCCCGAAAGGTTGCAATCGCTCGGAAAGCATGGGCAATGCGAGGGGATGTCTTGACGAGTATTTAGGAGGAGAAATGTCAGGAGCGAACAGCCCGCAGGGCGGGCTCACTCGTAGAAGCTTTCTCAGGACAACGGCTGCAGTGACGGGAGCAGCCGCGCTAACAGGTGCGGGCTCGATGACCGCTTTAGCTGAATATAACCCAGGGCAGGTTGAAGCTGAGGGCGAGCACCTCGCTCGTTGCGTTTGCCGCCCTAATTGCTTCGGCTACTGCAACATAAACGTACACGTTCGCGATGGTAAGGTTGTGAAGACATCAAAGCGCGAGTTGCCCGAGTTCCCGGAGTATTCACGCATTTGCCAGCGCGGCCTTACTCATGTTGAGCGCATCTATAACGAGGAACGCCTCAAATACCCCATGCGCCGAGTGGAGGGTACTGATCGCGGAGCAGGGGAATGGGAGAGGGTTTCGTGGGATGAGGCGATCGATGAGATTGCGACCAAAATTACCGAAACCCAAGACAAATACGGAAAGCAGGCGGTTGCTTTTTGCAGCTTGACGGGCAACTACGGTACTGCGGTGACCGCTATGTATAATCGTCTGAAGTGTTTACTCGGTGTTTCGACGGCACAGCCCTGCAATGACATCGCTATTGGCTACGCTGGAAAGATTATCGGAGATGGCAATGATGCAAATGAGCTCACGGATGCCGTGAACGCCGACACTATTATTGTCTATGGTGCGAATATCACTGATGCCCAGGTCCACCACTGGCATCATTTGAAAAAAGCGCAAGCCAATGGAACGAAAATCGTTGTCGTCGACCCAAGCTACACCGTCATCGCATCGAAGGCTGATCGCTGGATATCCATTCGGCCTGGATCGGATACCCTGCTCTATTTCGGCATGATGAATATCATGATGGAAAGAGGCGCCATAGACGAGGAATTCATGGCCAATCGCACGGTCGCTCCATTTCTTGTACGCGAAGACGACGGGGCGTTTTTGCGCGACGATGCTGGAAATTGCCTTGTTCTTGAGGGCGATAGCCTTAAAGCCGCCGATGAGGCTGCCAAACCGGAGTTGTTTGCCGAGTATGTTGTCGATGGGGTAAAGTGCTCTACCGCATTGAAGCTTCAAATGGATATTATTGCCGAATGGACGCCTGAGATCGTGTCCGAAAAGACGGATATTCCCGTAGAAACAATTAATGAGTTGGTTGATTATTATTTGTCTGGTTCGGTGTATGCCATTCTTGGATACGGTCCGTTGAACTACCAAAATGGAGCGCAGATGGCGGCGGCGGGGTTCATGACGAGCTTTCTGTGCGGAAACTACGGAAAACCTGGCTCGACCTATGGGATGTTGTGGTCATTTTACATGGGATACGACTACACGTATGGGTCTCCAGTTGCTAACACGACGATGTCGTTTTCGACAATCGATTGGGTAAACATTGCTCAGGGAAGCAAACTGATGGGTCAAGATTTCCCGGTAAAGATGGCGTATTTTTACTTTGCCAATCCCGTGAACACGGCGCCTAATGTAAGCGATTGGAGGGATATCATATTCCCCAGCTTGGATTACATTGTCGTGGCCGATTCGGCGATGACCGACACGGCGCGATTTGCCGATTTGGTACTGCCTGCGGCACAGCATTTCGAGTGCGAAGATTTTACTACTGCGAGCTGTACGTTTAGCATGAGCTATAACGAGAAGGCGATTGATCCTCCTTTTGAGGCAAAGTCGGACTGCGACATTGTGCGCATTATTGCGGACAAGATGGGATTGGGCGGCTACTTTGAAGAAGATGACGAAGAGCTTTGCAGGCGTCTTTTCGAGGTTCCGTCTAATTTGGAGATGGGATACTCTTGGGAGAATTTGAAAGAAAAGGGCTTTCTTCGTTGGGCTCCCAAGGAAACGCACATTGCATACCCCGAAAAATTTGGCACGGCTACCGGTAGGGCTGAGTTCTATACAGAGACACCTAAGGCGAATTTCGGTCGTGTGGGCACGAGGGTTCCTACGGAGGAAGAGGTGCAGCGCGAGCATTTGATGATACGCTGGGAAGAGCCTTCGGAAAATTGGTACGAGAACGAAAGAATGAAAGAGTATCCCCTCTCGTTTTTGAGTTTCCGCGGTCGCTTTCGCGTCCATTCCCAGTATTTCACCGTTGGCATTCTGCACGAAATCGATCCCGAGCCTATTCTTTACGTCAACCCGATCGACGCTCAAGCCCGTGGTGTGGAGGACGGCGGCTACGTCGAAGCGTTCAACGACCGGGGCCATGCCGTCGGCAGGGCCGTCTATTCAGAGGGGATTCGCCCGGGAACCGTAGCTTATCCCAAAGGATGGCAAATTAGCCAGCATAAAGCAGGAAGCTGGAGCGAGTTGCTTAATCCGGATTTCAGCTTATGGACCCATGCCAACAATTTTCCTGACTGCATATGCGACATCCGACCCTGGAATGAGGAGGGCGAGAACCGATGAGCGAGAGGCTTGGCTTTGTCATCGACGCAAAGAACTGCGTCGGATGCTCTGCGTGTATGACTTCGTGCAAAGTGGAGAACAACGTACCCCGAGGTATTTTCTGGAATAGGGTTCTTACGGACGGCGGCGTAAATCAGAATACGCCTTCTGGAAAATATCCGAAGTCGGGGGAGGATCCCACGCTAAGGATGGACTACATTACGGTTGCCTGCCAGCATTGCGATAATCCCGCCTGCGTGAAGGTATGCCCTGTAGGCGCAACGTACAAGGATCCCGAGACCGGCGTCGTGCGCCAGGATTACGACAAGTGCATCGGCTGCCGCATGTGCATGGCCGCCTGCCCCTACACGGGCGTGCGCTCGTTCAACTGGGAGGAGCCGCGGAGTTTCATCGATCATGCGATGGGCGATGCCGATGTTCCCGCGCACCAGAAGCATGTGGTCGAAAAGTGCACGATGTGCTGGCATAGGCTTGCTAAGGGTCTTCAGCCCGCTTGCGTCGAGGCGTGTACGGCTAGGATCCGCTACTTCGGCGATCTCAACGACCCCGAATCGGAGGTATCGAAGCTTATTGCCTCCCGGGAATATAAGCAGCTTCTGACAAGCGAGGGCACCAACCCGTCCGTCTACTACCTCGTCTAGCCAAAAGGAGAACACAATGTCTGAGAACATAGGGGCGGCAAGGCCGTCATCGGCTCCTGCTGCCAAATTCGGGGGCAAGGGCATCAACGTCGCCATCGTCATCGCGGCGATCGTGACCGTCGCGGGGCTCGTCCTCTGGGGAGTGCAGCTTTCGGGCGGCATGGTTCAGACCGGCATGCGCAACCTCGACTCGTGGGGGCTCTACATCACCATGTTCATGTTCCTCGTGGGCCTGTCCGCGGGCGGCCTCATCATCTCGTCGGTGCCCAAGGCGCTCGGGCTTCCGGGCTTCGGCGGCATCTCGAAGGTGGCCGTGTGGACCTCGATCTGCTGCACGGTGCTCGCCATCGGCTTCGTGGTCGTAGACCTCGGCCAGCCCCTGCGCCTGTGGGAGCTCTTCGCATACTCGAACCTGAGCTCCCCGCTCATGTGGGACATCGCGGTTATCGCGACCTACCTGGTTCTGTCGGTCGTCTACCTCTGGGCGACGCTTCGCCACGAGGCGGGCAAGGTGTCCGCCAAGGCGCTCCGCGTCGTCTCGGTCATCGCGCTCGTTACCGCCGTGCTCGTGCACAGCGTGACGGCGTGGATCTTCGCCCTGAATGCGGGTCGCGAGATGTGGCACACCGCGCTCATGGCGCCCTGGTTCGTCTCGTCGGCGCTCGTGTGCGGCACCGCGCTCGTGCTCGTCGTGGTGATCGCGCTGCGCCGCGCGGGCTACATGGAACTCGACCAGTCGAACGTCGTGAAGATGCTCAAGATGCTCGGCGCGTTCGTCCTCGTCGACCTGTACTTCTTCGGCTGCGACCTTCTCACCGAGGGCTTCCCGGGAGGTTCCGGCGCCGAAGTGGTCGCGATGCTCACCTCCGGTCCGCTCGCTCCGTTCTTCTGGGCGGAGGTCGTGCTCTGCGTATTCGCTGCGGTCGTGGCGTTCGTGCCCGCGCTGCGCAGGAACGAGCTGATCGTCGTTGCTTCGCTCGCCGTGATCGTCGCGATCTTCTGCAAGCGCGTCCAGCTTCTGGTCGGCGGCTTCCAGGTCGTCAACATCGATCTGCCCGGTCCTGTAACCTCCATGACGGTCACGAACTGGGAGTCCGGCATGGCGGGCGCCTACCAGGGCATGGTCTACTGGCCGACCCCGATCGAGTTCGGGATCGCGCTCGGCGTGTTCGGCCTCGGCGCTCTCATCCTGCTCCTCGGCCTCAAGTTCCTGCCTTTGAAGCCTACGGANTCTTCGCCGTCGACGCCGTCGCCCTGGCCGTCTACCTCGCGGCCGCGACCCCCGCGCTGACGGGCGTCGCCGTGCACGAGTGGCTCGGGATAGGCGTGTTCGTTGTGTTCTTCGTCCACGCCGTCCAGCACGCCGGCTGGGTCGCCGACACCGTGCGCACGGCTCTCAGCTCTCCCGCGCCCGCGCGCGTCGCGAACCTCGCGCTCGACGCGCTCGTCCTGGCCGCCTTCATGGTCGTGACCGTGTCGGGGCTGCTGATATCGGGCGCGGTGCTGCCCGCGCTCGGCCTCTACGCCGACGGCTACTACTTCTGGGACCCCCTGCACGCGATCTCGGCTAAAGCACTTTTGGCGTTGCTTCTCGTTCACGTGGTCGTTCATTGGAAATGGCTGTACAATTTCGTTAAGAAGCAAAACGAAGCCGCGCACGGTAGGCGCGGCGATACAGGAGGAACCGATGACTGAAACCGAGTCGAACCCGATTGATTGGCAGACCCAGGCGACGGCTTACGAGCTGCTCGCGTTCACCTTCCGCTACCCGGGACCCGAGCTTGCCGAGGCCGTGGCTTCGGGTGAGTGGGCCGACGCCGCCCGCGAAGTGGTGGAGGCCCTCGCGCTCGGGCTGCCCGAAGGGTGGGGCGAAGGGCTCGTCGGATACGAGGGGCGCGACGCTGACGAGCTGCTTCATGCGCTGCGAGCCGAGGCGACCCGCCTGTTCGTAGGCGCGCCCGAGCCGGCCGTGAGCCCCTACGAGGGCGTGTGGCGCGCCGCCGACGACGGGGTGCAGGCGCTTCTGTTCGTGAATCCCCACTCGATGGAGGTCGAGCGTTTCATGAAGTCGTGCGGGGTGGGGCGCCCCGAGGGCACCAACGAGCCTTTGGACCGCGCCGACACCGAACTCGAGTTCCTGCAGTACCTGTGCATGCTCGAGACGGGGCTCGCCGAGGCGCCCGAGGGTGTACGTGTCCCCGAGGACGGCTGGGCCGGCGCTCGCGCCCGCTTCCTCGAAGAGCATGCGCTCGCCTGGATGCCCCGCTTCGCCGAACGCGTCGCGGAGGAGTCCCGCGAGTCGTTCTACCGCGCCGCGGGCGAGCTTCTGGCTGAGGTGCTCGGAGATTCCTCGGTTTCCTCCTAAACCCCGAACCTTACACCAGCCTTACATTAGTGAAGATATTATCCCAGTTCGAATGCTGCGTGGGGGACGGGTGGGCCGACCCCCTATACTGACGGAAGCCGAATTCGGCAGAGGGGGTTCCGTGCGGGGCTCGCCTCGAAAGCCAAGGATGAGAGGCACGCAAAGAGCGCCTGTCCTCGGATGCCGAAATACGCGGGCACGTTCGGAAGGGCGGTGCTCCATTCGACGGGAAAGGGCGTGGGCCAGTGGCGATTGAACGTGTGCGAGCGGTTGCGCGCATCGTGGCGACTGCCTGCTTGTGCCTTGCGCTCGTCTCCCTCTTCTCCGTGCAGATGCGCTACAATGCGGCGCTCGTCGGTTTTTTGCCCGTGCCCCAGGCGAACGCATACGAAGAGGAATCTGCACAGCAGATGCAGGCGGGGGGTAGGGCTACGGTGCTCGCCTCGTACTGCAGCGAAGTGGTTGCCGCAAACGATGCCCAGAACAAATCGGGGCTTACCTCGACGGCGCTCACATTCGACGATGCCTGGTTTGCAAACAGCTCGCACGAATACAACCACGGCCTTGCCACGGCCTGCGCGATCCTGAGCGCGGTGTGCAATTCGGAATCGCAGTTTTACGGCAGCATAGACGGTGCGGTTCCCTATGCCGAGAAAACGCTTGGAGCGCTCGGGTTCGAAAACGTGCGCACCGAATCGTATGCGCTGAGAAGCCATCCGCTCGATCAGGTTGGTGCGTTTTTTGCGGGTTCCCATGACGTCGCCGCCTACGCCTTCGCCTCGAAAACGCTCCCAGGCGAGGGTGTCCAGCCCGATCAAACACTCGTTTTCGTCGGCATTCGCGGAAGCTATGGAATCGAATGGCTCAGCAATTTCAAGCTAGTTGGAGATGCGGGCGCGGGATCGGATCACTGGGGCTTCAAGATGGCCGAAAGCGAGGTCATGAATTCGCTTGAATCGTATGTCGATGAAATCGGAGCCGATCCCGCTCATACGAAGATTCTCGTTGCGGGGCATAGCCGGGGCGGCGCGATTGCGAATCTGCTCGCCGCCGAGCTCGACGACAGGAGCGAAACCGACGCTTCGCTCGCTTCTGCGGATTCGGTTTTCACGTACACGTTCGCTTCGCCGAGTTCGACGCAAGCGGAGGGACGTGCGAACTCGGCGTACGGAAACATCTTCAACATCGTGAACCCCTCCGATGTGGTGCCTGCTCTCCCATCGTTTTCCTGGGGATTCGGTCACTACGGAACAACGGTTGCGCTTCCCGACCCCGCCGACGAGGGCTTCTCCTCGTCGTATGGCGCCATGCAGGCGGCGTTTCTCGGCAACACGGGTTTCGAGAACCCGTGCGGCACCGAAGACCTTGAACGGCTCGATGAATTCGGGGCTCAGGTGGCCCAAGCCATACCCTCGCTCGAAGCCCTCATGAGCCCCGTCGGCATCGCGAGCGCGATCCAGACGGTTGCGGGGCTCGATCCGACGACGGCCCTTTCTGCCCACTATCCCGATACCTACATTGCGTGGATGCAGAGCATCGATCCCCAGAAGCTTTCTTTCTCACGATAATCGTGCATTCGAAGCGGTATACTCGTAACGATTAGCAAAACGGTTATTTTTACCACAGCAGGCGCGGGGTCGAATGCATCTTCCCGCGCAAACGCACATCGGATTACGTATCGGCACAGGCTCAAGGAGTATACGGGTGAACCCGCTTTTCGATAATGCCATCGAATTCGTTTCCGACACGGTTCGGCGGTTCTACGCAGGTGCGGGCATCGAGAAGGTGACCGAGCGCTTTACCGATGATTTCTGCTGGATCGGTGCGGGGGAGGTCGAGTATTTCACTCGGGCGGAAGAAGCCGTATCATATATGTCGGAGCGTGCGCCCCTTGCTCCTTCTTGCGAGGTGTTCGAAGAGGAATACTCGCTTATCAACGTGAAGGAGCGTTCCTGCACGGTTATGGGGCGCTACCGCGTGCGCACCGATCCGAGTTCCGGGATGGTGCTCGAGGAACACCAACGGTGCAGCTACGAGCTCGTTGATGCAGGTGGATCGCTCAGAATATGCCACGTGCATGTTTCGAATCCCTATCAGGCTATGAAAAGCGAATCGTATTTTCCCTTCGAGGCGGGATCCCATAACTACGACTACCTGCAACAGCTCCTTCGGGAAAAAACCGAAACGATCGACCTCATCACCGAGAACATCAACGGTGGCCTCAAGGTGAGCGAGGATGACGAATTCTACACCTTCGCCTACGTGAACGAGGGGCTTGCCCGCATTCTCGGCTATACGGTCGAGGAATTCCTGGAAATGTGCGGCGGAACGGCGGTGGGGGCCGTGTATCCCCCCGATTTAGCATCCGCCCTAGACGACGTCGCTCGATGCTTTGCGGACGGGCCCTCCTATGAAACCGAGTACCGTGTTCGCCGTAAAGACGGAACGTTGGCTTGGGTGCTCGATGCGGGCCACAAGGTGCAGCTGGCCGACGGATCGAGGAAAATCAGCAGCGTGCTCATGGATATCACGTCGCGCAAGCAGGCCGAAGAAGACCTTCGGCTCGAGCAGGAACGGTATCGCGTCGCAATGCGCAGCGTGACCGACGTCATGTTCGAATACGATATCGAGCAGGATACGCTCATCGAGTATCAGCGTCCGTCTAGCGCTCTGGATGATGAGCCTCTGCGCGAGCGACGTTACCCGGGCTACCGCCAGGAAATCGAATCGGGAAACCTCATCTATCGCGATGATGTCAAGCGGCTTTACGAAGCCCTGCAAAGCGAGGGGTCGGTGACGGTGGAGCTGCGCCATGCGTTTCCCGATCACTACGAAGGATGGCGTTGGGTTCGCCTCCATGCGACGATGATTTTCGATCAGGCGGGAAAACCCGTGCGAGCCATCGGCAGCTGGAAGGATGTGACCGATGAACATGATCGCATCACGAGGCTCGAAGACCAGGCGCGACGCGATCCGCTGACGAAACTCTACAACCACGTTTCGGCCGTCGATTTGGTGGAGCAATCGCTTCCGAGCTGTCTCGCTGAGGGCAAAGGAGCGCTGTTCGTCATCGACGTCGACGATTTCAAGGCGGTCAACGATACGGTGGGCCATCTTGTGGGAGACGATCTTCTCGTCTATGTTGCCAAGACGATTCATGAAACGTTTTCGCGCCTTGGCGGATTTTCCGCTCGCGTCGGAGGCGACGAGTTCCTGGCTTTTCTGTCTCATTCGAATCGCGAAGAGGCGCGCGAGGCGGCATCGAGTCTCGTCGGCGCTGTCGAGAGCGCATCCGCTTTGCCGCATGCCGTCACCTTGAGCGTCGGGGTGGCCTTGGTCGGCGAGCATGGCGAAACCTACGAGCGGCTGTTTGACGCAGGCGACCGCGCGCTGTATCGCGCCAAACGGGAGGGGAAGGATCGGATCTGCTTTTTCGAGTAGGTTCGGGCGGGCCGCCGGGCGCTCTTGCTCGTTTTCTGCTGGTTTGAGGCGATCTGCCGGGAGGAATTCGTCTCTGGTACCATGGGTTCATTCAAACGAAACTTCCGAGAAAGAGCAATACCGACCATGGCAGATTACATCGAAGGCAAGCGTCCGGTTATCGAAGCGCTTCGTACGCACGTGCCCATCAAGCGGGTTCTCATAGCCGACAACCTCACTCGCGACGGGCTCGTGGAGGATATCCTGCGCAAAGCCAAGAAGGTTGACGTTCCCGTGAAAACAGTGCGTCGCCGCGATCTCGACGACAAGTCGGAGCGCGGCAGCCATCAGGGCGTCATGGCCGAGACGAAGCCCTTCGAGTACTGCAACGTGCAGACCATTCTCGATGCGGCCGATGCGCATGCCGCCGACCACGGAGGCGCCGCACTCGTGATACTGCTCGACCACATCACCGACGCGGGGAATCTGGGCGCCATCGCCCGATCGGCCGAGGTGGTGGGTGCAAGCGGCATCGTCATCCCCAACAAGCGAAGCGCGCATGTGACCGCCGCAACTTACAAGAGCTCGGCGGGCGCCATCAGCCATATAAACGTGAGCCAAGTCGCGAATATCGCTCAGGTGATGGAGCGCCTCAAAAAGGAAGGCTATTGGGTTGCCGGCGCAAGCGAGCATGCTAAGGAAGTCGTATGGGATTCCAATCTCAAAGGCAAGATTGCGCTTGTGATGGGCAACGAGGGCGAAGGCCTCGCGCGGCTCACCCAGGAGACGTGTGATTTCCTGACGAAGCTGCCGCAGGCGGGCAACGTCGGATCCCTCAATGTTGCGCAAGCTGCGACCGCGTGCATGTACGAGTGGATGCGTCAGAACCGCGCGTAGTTCGATCATGGCAAAGAAGCGTAGGAAAATCCTCATCATCGACGGGTACAACGTACTCCGCTCGGGCAGCCGCTACAAGCGGATAGCCGGCCCCGACTACACCGACGATGCGTTCAACCGCGCCCGCGAGACGCTCATCAACGACGTGGTGAGCTATGCGGGACACGAGTGGGGAGCCGTCATCGTGTTCGACGGTGCAAAGAACAAGTTCTCAACGGGCGAGGCCGAGTCGATCGGCGGCGTGCGCATCATGTTTTCGCCTTCGGGCCAATCGGCCGACAAGGTGATCGAAAAGCTTGCGCACGATGCTCGCGAGCGCGGCGTCGAGGCGCTCGTGGTCACAAGCGATGCGACGATTCAGGATACGGTGTTCGGCGGGGGAGTCGATCGGATGAGCGCGAACGACTTCAGCTGGGAGATGGGCAACCTGCTTGTTGAAAACGAACTCGATGCGACCCCGCGCGTGTCCAGGAAGAACACGATCGCCGATCGCATTGACCCCTCCGTGCGTGCCAAGCTCGAAGCCCTGAGGGATTCCGCGAGCCGCTAACGCGAGCCGCGCCGCCGAGCGGCTTCGGCCGGCGCTTCGCGTGCGGCCTTAGATGGTGCCTCCGCCAGCGGTTCCAAACCCTCGCTGGCCCCCGTCTCCGCCCGCGGCCCCAAGCCCTCGCTCGTCCTCCGCCTTCGCCCGACGCTCCAGGACCTCGCCCGCCCGCTGCTCCGAGCTCTCGTCCGCTGTAACGCAGGTCGAGGCGGCCTCCCCCTTGCCCGAACGCTTTTGCTTGCGCGTCTAGTTTCATTTGCCGCAGGGGTCGAGCGACTTGTGGGGTTCGGGTTGACTGCTCTCGTGAAAAGAAGGGCGACCTGGGTGCAGATTATTTCGGTTTTGTGTGCCAAAATCTGAAGATGCGCTTTCCTTCTCGTCGGCGAGGGATCGTTTGCCCTGATGGGAAAGTAGGTCATTACAGTTTTGCTCACGATGGCGCGGTAATCGGCGTACAAAACCGAAATAATCTGCACCCGGGTCCTGCTTTTCTGCACGAGGGGGACTTTGAAAGCTCAGCGCAGTTGGCGGCGCATGATTTGCGATTCAAGGCTCTGCCGTCTTTCCGTCGAGTCGGATCTTGTCGAAGAAGTGCAGGACGATGGCCCCGTATGCGGTTATGGGTTAGGGCGTGATTGCTTTTCGTGTGGCGGCGCATTTGCGGATTGCGCGAAGCTCGTTGGCGAATCGGGGTTTCGTGAGCTCGCTGCCAAAAAAGATGCGAAGAGGGCCTTGCGCAATTCGTATCGTCTCGAGAGGGCGTTGTACGGTTGGCGGCGAACTTTACCGCCCATTTTTCTGATCAGCAGGTTTGCAACCTTTTCCAGTTCTCGTGCGTCGAGCACTTGAGCTTTCGTTACCGTTACGACGGTGTAGCCGGCGGCGAGCAGGGCGGCCCTGCGCTTCGAATCCCGCGCGATCTGCTCGGAGCCCGAATGACATAGGTCGCTATCGTATTCGACGATGAGGTTATGGGAGCGCCATACCATGTCTCCGCGGTAAAATGCGCCGCATGGGAAGGGCTTGCCTGTTGCTGTGCGATCGATGGCTCCGTTGAGCTCCGCTTGCCCCACCCCGAGCCCCCCTAATGAACGGGGGAGGCAAAGCAGCATGGCTTGAATCGATTCCATGGGCGAGGCGGAGTTGTCTTGCACGAAGCGCAGTGCCCTTCGTGCCGCCTTGATGCCAGCGAGGGGCGCGGCCTTGTCCACGAACCGCTGGATTGAAAGTGCGCTTGTAAGCGGAGGCCGCGTGCGAAACCCCCGATCTTCCGTTTCGCTTGGGGCGTAGCTGCCGCAGAGCTCGTAGCCCAGGAGAACGAGCTCTGCGAGGGGAAGACGGCGAGCCATCTGAAGGAATAGCAAGTTGGGAGAGCTGACGAGCACGTTGCTGCTGATTCGGAGGAAGGATCCGTCGGGGGGCAGCGCGCTGGCGGTATGGCAGGTCACTAATTTCGACTGGCTCCTTGCCGCTGCGTTTGCTACCACGAGGTGGATGGGGCTGCCCGAAATCCCGAAGCTGGGAAGGGCGGCAAGGCCGATGGCTTTGCGATCGGGTGCTTGCTTCGGCGAGGGGAGGGCGCGCGAGAACGACGGTCTTGCATCCGCATGTTCCGACCGCCAGAACTCCAAAGCCGATTCGTATCCGATGAAAATGCCCATGGTACGAGCTTATCACGTCGACCTTACCGCGGTTGAGCCGCGATCTGTCCGATTCCTTACACGAATCGGAATCGGGCCATCGTGGTAATGTATGAAGTTGAGAAAAGATTGTTTTCAAGCGAAATCCCATTTCACACGTGGTTGCAACCAGCGGTTGCGTAAAATGCTTACCAGACTTGCTGGTGCAACCGCCACCGCAACGGTACCGTTGGATGCGTCGACGAAAGAGAATCATCATGGCCCACACACCACGGAAGGAACCATTCATGAACGTCGAGATAGCACAACGGCTCGCCGAGCTGAGACGCGAGAAGGGATACAGCCAAGAAGAGCTCGCCGAGCAGCTCGGGCTTTCGCGTCAGGCGGTATCGAAATGGGAGCGCGCCGAATCCTCTCCCGACACCGGCAACCTTGTCGCCCTTGCGCGGCTCTATGGCGTTACGCTCGACGAGCTTTTGCGTTTCGACGAGGATATAGAAGACGACATAAAGTACGAAGCGCAGGATCGCACCAAATCGGCCGAGACGAAAGCCCAAGACGCTGCTGAGAAGGCAAGCGTGGCTGCTGCGCAGGCGGCGGCAGCGGCTGCCCAAGCGCAGGCGGCTCAGACTGCCGTGCGCGCGGCTCAATCGCAGCAGCCTGCGGCATCGCCTTACTACGCGGTACCTTCGCAGCCCCAATCGGCTTCTGCAGGGCAAGGTCCGCAAGCGGGCACGGTGCCGCCTCCCCCCACAGGGGCGCCTGTGCCGCCGTACGCCGGGGCGCCGGCGATGCCGCAGGATCCCGCGGATTATCCCATGGGAAGCAAGCAGTGGGAAGACGCTTACGTCGATCGCGAGATGCGCAACGCCATGGGCGATATCAACGACGGTGCTCGCCGTCGGGGCGCGTGGTCAAGCTTCCCCTATCCCGTACTCTGCGTGATCGTGTTCCTGCTTTCGGGATTCTTCTGGGGAAATTGGCATCCGGCATGGATCGTGTTCCTCACGATCCCCTTGTACTACTACATCGCCCACGTCATCGAGAATGACCCCAACAACAGAAGGTAGGACCCGCCATGGCACGGTTGACAGGGGCGTCCTACGCCAAAATTACAGTTGCAATCCTGCTCGGCGCAGTTCTGCTCGCCGTAGTCGGATTCGGTGCGAGCTGCTCGACGTGGCAGCCGAGATTAGGAAGCGACACTATGATAGGAAGCGCAAGCGTTGCCGCAAGCGACGTCGAAAACATCGAGGTTGACTGGGCTGCGGGTTCGGTTCAGATGCACGTGGTCGATACTGCCTCCGACGAGATCGAGCTCATCGAAACGGGCGACGGGATCACGAAGGGCAGGGAAATGCGATGGAAGGTTTCCGGCAATACGCTTTACATCGACTACGGCGGATGGTTCACCTGTTTCTCGTGGGGCCACAAGAGCCTTGAGATCCGCGTGCCCCAGAAATACGCGAGCAGCCTTGGCGCGGTGGACATCGACGGCGCATCGGGTTACTACAACGTGACCGGAATAGGATGCGACAGGCTCGATGTCGATCTGGCCTCCGGCGAGTTCGAGGCGAACGAGTTTGCGGTGCGCGAACTCGCAATCGATGTGGCGAGCGGAAAGTCGTACGCAAACGGGGAAGTGACCGATACGCTCAAGGCGCATGCGGCTTCGGGCAGGATCGAAGTGGTGAGCACGGCTTGCCCGAACTCGATCGATGCCGATATGGCAAGCGGCACGATTGCCATATCGATTCCCGACAACAACGGCTTCACGGCGTATGTCGACAAGGCATCGGGCTCGTTCGAAAGCCAGTTCGAAACGACTCAGCGCGGCGATGGCGTGTACGTGCATAAGGACGGCGGCGCAAACTTCGACATCGACATGGCGAGCGGGAAGTTCATCCTGAATCGTCTGTAGCTTGGCCGAGGTATGCGCGCGTCGCGCTGCTCAATGCGACGCGCTCGGCATGCGAAGAAAAGACCCAGCGGCCCTGAAGCCCTGGGTCTTTTCTTCTTGTCGTTCGCCTTGGAAGCCGAGGCCCTTACCGCCTCGCTCGCCCATGCGCTACGAAAGATCTACCGCAACGCCGTCGTTGGGCTTCCAGGTAACGGTATCCCACGTCAGGGTGGTTATGAACGCTTTGGTCGTCGCATGCGAGATCGACCACTCGTCACCGAAGAAGCGAAGCTCGCTTACCGACCCGTCGTTTTGGGCGAGCAGCGCCAGTGCGCGCTCGTTCGGGGTCGCGCCGTCCGTTAGGAGGATGGGCGACTTGTCGCGTCCCTGCAGCGCCCCGCCCGTGAGCGAGTCGGCGTGCTTGTCGCCGCGCGCGATAGCGGGCTTGCTCCACGCGAGCCTTTCGGCGTCGCCGCGCTCGGGAGCGGTCGTCCAGCTCGCAACGAGCGTGGAGGTGTGGTAGCGGTCTTCGCCGCCGAGGCGGATGATCTGTGCATCGGGTACGCCGGCTGCGGCCTTCGCCTGGGCAACGACCGAGGCGGGCACGGAGTACTCGTCGCCGAGCACGAGGATTCTGTCAAAGCCGCCTTGCGCCAGCGCTTCTTTGGTTTCGTCGGTCAGGCTGGTCTGGCCGAACTCGGTCAAGAAGATCGGGCTTTTGGTGGCTGCCGACCACGACGATATCGTCAGCGAATCGGGGAAGTCGCTCGATTTGGCGATGACGGCCGTATTCGAGCGCGCCGCGCCGACTTCGCGGTTGATGACCTCGGCGGTTTCCTGGCGGTCGTCTCCGCCAAGGCGCTGCACCTCGGTTACGTTCGGAAGCGCCTTGACCGCGCTCTCGACGTCGTTGGATATCGCGTACTGATCGCCGATGACGATAACCTTCTTGGCGGCGAGGTCGCCGTCGATCGCCGCTTGGGCGTCGGGTGAAAGCGAGTCGGTTGCCGTGAGCACGATTGGCGCGTTGCCGAGATGCCCCGAAAGCGATGAAGCCGTCAGCGCATCGGGAAAGTGCGCATCGTCGCCCGAAGCGAGGATGATGGTTTCCTCGGTCGCGCGCTCGTAGGTCGAGACCTGTCGCGACGTCTCGTAGCGGTGCTCGCCGAACAGGCGGGCTACGTCGAGCCCTACCTCGGCGGGCGCATCGGTATAGCGCGCGTACAGGTGCATCTCGCCGTCGTCGAGATCGGCGGTTTGGGCGGTGAAGGTAGCGCCTGGGAGGATGAGCGTTTCGCCCTCGACTTCGTTTTCGGTTGTAGCCCATCCGGCGAGCCGCATGTTCTCGGGCGCCTCGTACGAGCCGCCGAGATCCGCAAGCCGCTTCGCCGTAACGTCGGTGAGCATGCCGTGCACGCCGTCGGGGTCGGTTACCTGCGTCGAGCTGTCGGTATGGTAGATGAGCGTGACCTGTTCTTCCCAAAGGGGCATAAAGTAATGGTGGCTGCCTTGGATGACGTAGTCGTCATCGGCGAAGATTGCGCTGTCGTCGTAGCCGTACGCCTTAAGAAGCTTGTCGTTCACACCGTAGGATACGACGTAGGGCTCGGTGCCGTACCCCTCGAACTCAACGGGCACTCCGCCCGAGGTGAGCTCGCCGATGGGGAAAACCCAGCCGAGCAGGCGCTTGCCGTCTTCGTGGGTTGCCACAGCTCCTCTGCTCTCAAGCAGGCCCGAGACCGTATACGTTCCCGAGTTGAATACGCGCTGAACATCGGTTCCCTTGTCGCTCCATATCGTTCCCGTCCCCGGTGTCAGGAAGTACGTCGTGAACGCGATGCACGAAATGTCGTAGTTGTTCATGGCGTGGGTGGGGGCGACCATGGCATCGGGAGCCTGAGCTGTGATGCCGGTGATTCCCGTGACGTTCGCTTTGTAGTGGGCGGCGAGGGGGGAGAAGACGAGTCCCGATGGAATGCAGGATCGCGGGTTGTCGAGATCCCAGTTAAGCTGCTTGGTCGCGGCGTAGTTGTCCTCGAAGTACGCTCCTTTGATGGTGAAGTAGGTGTACGGGTTGCAGCGCATCGCCCCGCCGTCGCCGTTCGTTGCGCTGTTGCTGATGAATCTCGCGTCGATGAGGGCGAATCCTTCGCCGGACAGAGCCCCGCCGCTCGGCGCCGAGTTGTTGGTGAAGGTGCATCCTTCGAGGACAGAGTATTTGTCGTATCCGAGGCCGTTCTGGTAGATTGCACCCCCGGTGAGCATGTATGCGCCCGGGTCGACTCCGGCAGTGTTGCCGTCGAAGGTGCAGTCGGTGATCGTGTGATTCCCGTTTTGCACCTGGATTGCGCCCCCGCTGTCGCCCGCGGCGTTGCCGTTGAACGCGCAGTTCGAGAGCGTAAGCGTGCTAGAACCCTGGGAGTTCGACAAAACACCGCCGTAGCCTGCTGCGTAGCAATCGTCGAACGTCGCGCCGGATAGGTTGTGGGCGCCGCGCGAAAGGAGCGCAAAGCCGCCGTTGCCGCCCGAGCGCGTTCCGCTTGCAGAGCCGCCGACCATTGTCAGGCTTCCGCCGTAGCTTATGGATGGGGTTCCCGAGGAGTAAAACCCGCCGCTTGCGGTTGCCGATACATCCTCGATCGTGCAGTCGTTCAGCTTCACGGCCGATCCGTAGTTGAAGATGCCGCCGCCGCTTCCGATGCCGTGCACGCCCGTCATGACGACGTTGTTCCAGATAAGCGTCGTGAAGTTTCCTCCTACGTGCATGCCGCCGCCTGCCGTGCGCGCATCGAGCGCCGTGCTCGGGTCGATGCCTTCGTTGTGTCCGACGAGCACTGCGTTGGCAAGCGTGACCGTGCGGGAGGCGCTGCCGTCCACTTCGGCGTCGAAGTGAAGGCCGTCGTATCCGTCGGCGAGTCCAATGCGATACCCGTTGCCGTCGATGGTGATCGCCGTGAGGGATCGGGGAATGTAGATGGGGACGTCCGATGCGTCGGACCAGGTGCCCGCTTGCGGATCGAACACAAGGCCGTTGCCGTCGAGGACGATGTCCTGCGTGAGTTCGATCGTGTCGCCGTTCGAGGCGCCGATGAGGGCTTCTTGCAGCTCCTTTTGCGTGGTGATGTCGGTCGAGAGGGTTCCGATCGAAGCGTCGTCGCTTACGATCGGGGCGCCCGCGTCGGGCATGGCCGAGAGGGGGGCGATCGGTTCCCCGTCGTAGGCCGGCAGTTCGATTATCTCTTCGGTGGGATACCCGTCTGCCGAAACGAGCGTATCGTCAATTGCGATCGGTTCGGGGGGGGCGCATATTTTCCCTCGTCAGCCTGTGCGGGTGCCGCCCAGGCGAACGAAAGCGCCAGCATGCCCGCAAGCATGACGGCGCACGGTTTTCGTAGTGCGGTTGTCATATCTAACCTCCTGCGTTTCCGTAACTAAAAAGTCAATTAGTTACATTAATACTGGCAGAAGTATAACATCATGCATAAATTTATGTAAGATATTTCATTATAAGTCGACCAGCGGTTTGGCGAAATCGCCCGTTTGCGTTGTTCGAAATAGGGCTCCATCCGAACCGGCGAGCGCGCTTGGCGTCCAGATGCGGCACTGGGATTTGCCTGCGCGCTTTGCTTCGTACAGCGCCTCGTCGCTTCGTCTGATGAGCTCGTCGATGGAGAGGATTCCTCCCTCGTCGGCGGCTATGCCCATCGATCCCGTCGTGCGTCCCGGCGCGCTGTCTTCCGCGAATCGCGTGCGGATCGCATCGAGGCACGCATGCGCCCGACCTTCGATGGATCCGACATCTTGCAGTCCGAAGATCGCGACTACGAACTCGTCGCCTCCCATGCGCACGCAGGTGTCGTTCGGGAACGCTTCGACAAGTATGCTGCTCGTTTCGACGAGCATGCGGTCGCCGCGCTGGTGTCCGTAATCGTCGTTTATGGATTTGAAATCATCGAGGTCGAGGTAGACGAGCGTTACCGGGCTGCCGAGGTGGTCCGAAAGGCGTTCGTAGAGGTATCGTCTGTTGTAGAGTCCGGTCAGGTAGTCGGTATTGGCGCTTTTGAGCACGCGCTGCTCGAGTTCGCGCTCCTTCGTCACGTCGCGATAGATGCGCAGCTGCCCGGTTTTGTTTCCGAACACATCGACGATGTCGCGCTGATTCACCTCGAAGGTTTTCTCTCTTTCCCCGATCACGGCGGTGAAGAAACTCGAATCGGAAAAATCGTGCGAGTTGACGACGGCGTCTCCGAGTACAAGTCTCCTCCACCGGTCGAAATCGCCGTCAACCACGGAACCGCGCTTCACCCCGAAGTACTCTTCCGCTTTCTCGTTGATGTTGATGATGGAGTTTTCGGTGTTGAGGACGATGATTGCGTAAGGCATGCTGTTGATGAAGATTTCGAGTTCGGTTTCTATGTTGCCGAGGTCGGTTACGTCGTGCGCGATGCCGACGGTGCCCATGACCGATCCGTCGTAGTCGAACAGCGGCGATTTGTAGGTCTTGAACTGCCTCATGCCGTGGGTCGCTTTGATCTGTTCGTCGAACAGACAGGTTTTGCGCGCGGTCATGGTCTGCTCTTCCGATTCGAGGCAAACGTATTCGCCTTGGGAATATTCTTCGGGCGTGATGTTCCAGATATAGTAGTGCCCGCGTCCCTCTATCTGCTCCTTGGTCTTCTCGACGGTCTTGCAGAAGGCGCTGTTGACTTTGAGGTGGGAGCCGCGCGCGTCTTTGAACCATACGAGCTCGGGAATCGAATCGATTGCCGTATCGAGGTATTGCCGAGCGAGCGAAAGGTCCGCGAGGTTCTTTTCGCCTTCGATGATCTTCCTGAAGCGGAAGGCGACGAGCGTGGGCGGCATGGGTTTGAGCCAGATGTCGTGCAGGATCGCAAGATCCGCATCGTCGAGTTGGGCCGCTTCGATCTCGGTAGCACGCAGGACGACTTTGAGACCCGTTTTGACATGAGGAAGGAACGTGCCCGGGTGCACCAGTTCGGGAAGGTCGAGTATCGCGATATCGCTGGCTGCGAACGCATCGGCGTCGAATGCGGAGTAGGCGTCGAACCTGATTTCGAAACGATCGGGGCAGGGTACCGAGCGGATTGCTCTGCCGGCTTCGTCGTCAAGGCCGAACAGCGCAACGTGAAGAGTTCTGTGGTACATCGGTGCCCTTTCCCCGAGTGCGCCGTCGCGCAGAATTATTGATGATTGCATTGGTCGTATTATGCTCCAAATACGACAATTGGGAAGGGGTCTATGTCGTTTCAGGTCGAATCAGTGAAAATCACACCGATCGAACGGGCTATGCTGCATGTTCATTGCTGCGATGCATTTGCGAGGGCGGGTTTCAGGGGGCTTCGGAAGGCGAAGCCCCGCAGCGGCATTGCCTTTACGCGCGGTCGGATGGATGTCTTGCGGCTGCTGCCATCTGCGTCACCCGCGTGCGCTGCACCCCCCCCTCGCAAACACTGCGAATCTGCCGCCAAGGCATCAAAAAGTCATATTTGCGAAAGCCCAGGTCGCTCTCATAAAATCAAAAAATCAACACACTTTAAAAAACTTTTTCTTGACGAGAGGGTAACGGGGAAGTATTTTTAGAAATTGCGACTTTTTCGCAGTTTACCTGATTCTCATGAAGGAGGAACAGCCTCGTGGCTCAAGCAAAAAAAAGTGCTCCCACCAGCCTTTATAGGAATCGCAGAAGCTTTGCCAAGATCCCTGACGTCATGGACGTCCCCAATTTGATCGCCATTCAGACGGATAGTTTCGAATGGTTCAAGAGCGAGGGTTTGGCGCAAGCATTCGGCGATATCAGCCCGATCGAGAACAGCACGAAGGACATGTGCGTCGAATTCGGCAAGCACGAGTTCGGCGAGCCGAAGTTCACGGTCGACGAGTGCAAAGAGAAGGACGTCAGCTACCAAGCGCCGCTCTTCGTTGAGATCCGCTTCATCAACCGGGAAACCGGCGAGATCAAAGAGCAGGACGTGTTCATGGGCGATTTCCCGCTCATGACGCCGCGCGGTACCTTCATCATCAACGGCACCGAGCGCGTCGTCGTCTCGCAGCTCGTCCGCTCGCCCGGCGTGTACTTCGCCTCCGAGCGCGACAAGACCTCCGATAAGACCATATACAACGCCAAGGTCATTCCGTCCCGCGGTGCCTGGCTCGAATTCGAAACCGACAAACGCGACATTCTGTCGGTCCGCATCGACCGCAAGCGCAAGCAGCCGGCCACGCTGCTTCTGCGCGCCCTCGGCCTTGCCGAAAGCCGCGAGGAGATCATCGGGCTTCTCGGCAGCGACGAGATGGTGCTGCGCACCCTCGATCGCGATCCGGCAACGACCAAGGAAGAGTCGCTGATCGAACTCTACAAGCGCTTCCGTCCCGGCGAGCCGCCGACAATCGATTCGGCGCGCACGCTGCTCGAGGGCCTGTTCTTCAATCCGCAGCGCTACGATCTGGCGAAGGTGGGTCGCTACAAGATCAACAAGAAGCTCGGATTCGATCCCGATTACGAAAGCTCTACGCTGACCGACGAAGACATCATCCGCTCGATGCAGTACATCGTGGGGTTGCACGCCGGCCAGGAGGGTTTTTCGACCGACGACATCGACCATTTCGGCAACCGCCGCATCCGCACGGTCGGCGAGCTCATCCAGAACCAGTTCCGCATCGGGCTCTCGCGCATGGAGCGCGTGGTGCGCGAGCGCATGAGCATGCAGGAACCCGACGAGATCACGCCGCAGTCGCTCGTGAACATCCGCCCCATCGTGGCGGCCATCAAGGAATTCTTCGGAAGCTCTCAGCTCTCGCAGTTCATGGACCAGACGAATCCCGCAGCGGGCATCACGCACAAGCGTCGCCTGTCGGCCCTTGGACCGGGTGGTCTTTCCCGCGAGCGCGCAGGCTTCGAAGTCCGCGACGTCCACACTTCTCATTACGGCCGCATGTGCCCGATCGAGACGCCCGAAGGCCCCAACATCGGCCTTATCGGCTCGCTCGCAACCTATGCGCGCATCAACCCCTACGGCTTCATCGAGACGCCGTACCGCCGCGTCGAACATGGCAAGGTGACCGACATCGTCGATTACCTAACTGCCGACGAGGAGGAGAACTTCACGATCGCGCAGGCCAATGACGAGTTCGATCCCGAGACCCGCGAATTCGGCCACACTGACGAGAACGGCAACTTCATCAAAGCCACCCGCGTGCTCTGCCGCACCAAAGACTCCAACGGCGTCTTCGGCGAGCCCGACGAGGTGCCGGTTGACCTGGTCGAGTACATGGACGTGTCGCCGCGTCAGATGGTATCGGTTGCAACTTCGCTCATCCCGTTCCTCGAGCACGACGACGCGAACCGCGCCCTCATGGGTTCGAACATGCAGCGCCAGGCCGTGCCGCTTCTGCGCCCGTCGGCGCCGCTTGTGGGCACTGGCATCGAGCACCGCATCGCGGTCGACTCCGGCGAGATCCTCGTCGCCCAGAATCCGGGCGTCGTCGATTACGTTGACGGCCAGACCATCATCATCCTGAACAACGATGGCGAATACGATGAGTACCTGATTCCGAAGTTCCAGCGCTCCAACCAAAGCGGCTGCATCAACCACCGCCCGATCGTCCGCAAGGGCGACGAGGTGCAGGCCGGCGACGTGCTCGCCGACGGCCCCAGCTGCGATGGCGCAGAGCTCGCGCTCGGTCAGAACCTCATGATCGCCTACATGCCGTGGGAAGGCTACAACTACGAGGACGCCATCATCGTGTCCGAGCGCGTGGTTGCCGAAGACCTCCTCACGTCCATCCATATCTCCGAATACGAGATCGACGCGCGCGACACCAAGCTCGGTCCCGAGGAGATCACCCGCGAGATCCCCAACATTTCCGACGATATGATCTCCGACCTCGATGCCGACGGCATCATCCGCATCGGCGCCGAGGTGTTTCCGGGCGACGTGCTCGTGGGCAAGGTCACCCCGAAGGGCGAAACCGAGCTCACTGCCGAAGAGCGCCTGCTGCGCGCCATCTTCGGCGAGAAGGCCCGCGAAGTGCGCGACACCTCCCTCAAGGTGCCCCACGGCTCAGGCGGACGCGTCATCGGCATCAACCGCTTCTCTCGTCTCGAAGGCGACGAGCTGGCGCCGGGCGTCAACGAGCTCGTGCGCATCTACGTGGCTCAGAAGCGCAAGATCCAGCAGGGCGACAAGCTCTCCGGCCGCCACGGAAACAAGGGCGTCATCTCGCGCATCCTGCCCGTCGAAGACATGCCCTACCTCGCCGACGGCACGCCCATCGACGTCATCTTGAACCCGCTCGGCGTTCCGTCCCGTATGAACGTCGGCCAGCTGCTCGAATGCCATCTCGGTTGGGCGGCGAAGTGGGGTTGGGCGGATGACGATAACTCCGACGAAGTTGTCGAGGGACCGATCCATGTTGCAACACCGGTATTCGACGGCGCAACCGAGAAGGAAATCTCGGATGCGATCCTCAAGGCGAACCGCAACCTCATCAACATCAACCATGCCAAATACGGCGAGCATGCCTGCGACGATTTCGTGCCGCAGCTTACCGAAACCGGCAAGGCGTGGCTCTACGACGGACGCACGGGCGAGAAGTTCCGCGAGCCCATCACCGTCGGTCAGAGCTACATCCTGAAACTCGGCCACATGGTCGACGACAAGATCCACGCCCGTTCGACCGGCCCCTACAGCCTCATCACCCAGCAGCCGCTCGGCGGTAAGGCTCAGTTTGGCGGCCAGCGCTTCGGCGAGATGGAAGTGTGGGCGCTTTACGCCTACGGTGCCTCCAACGTGCTCCAAGAGATCCTCACGGTCAAATCCGACGACACATCGGGCCGTGTGAAATCCTACGAAGCCATCGTCAAGGGCGAAAACATTCCGGCGGCGGAGGTTCCCGAGAGCTTCAAGGTTCTCGTCAAGGAAATGAAGTCGCTGTGCCTGAACGTCGAGCTCGAGGGCGAAGATCACCACGCCATCGACATCACGCAAGAGCACGAGAACGAGCAGGATGCGGGAGATGCCGCGCTGCTTGCGGCGCTGCAGGCCGACGCTAAGAAGACCGAAGAAGACGACGCGGCGTTTGCACTCGAAAACATTGCCGCTGAACTGGGAGATTTGATGAAAGACGTAGCGGACGGCTACAGCGATACGAACGACCTCATCGGTAACGGGGAGGAGGAATAATGACGACGGAATTCGACGTAAACAATTTCGACGCCCTGCGCATCTCCCTCGCTTCCGCCGAGGACGTGCGCAGCTGGTCGCGCGGCGAAGTGAAGAAGCCCGAGACCATCAACTACCGTACGCTCAAGCCCGAGAAAGACGGCTTGTTCTGCGAGAAGATATTCGGTCCCACGAAAGACTGGGAATGCGCGTGCGGCAAGTACAAGCGCGTTCGCTTCAAGGGCATCGTCTGCGAGCGCTGCGGCGTCGAGGTGACCCGCTCCAAGGTTCGCCGCGAGCGCATGGGCCACATCGAGCTTGCCGCTCCGGTCAGCCATATCTGGTATTTCAAGGGCTCGCCTTCGCGTTTGGGCTACCTCTTGGACATTCCCCCCAAGGAGCTCGAGAAGGTTCTGTACTTCGCCAGCTCCATCATCACCTCGGTGGATAAGGAAGCGCGCGAGGAGGACGCCGACGAGCTGCGTGACGAGCTGGCAGCCGATCTCGAAGAGCTGGACGCCGAGCGCGACCGCCTCATCGAGGCGACCCGCCGCCTGTCGACCGACTACGTGCCGGAAGACGACGATTTCGTCGACGACGTCGACGAGGACGAGCGCATGTCCCCCGAAGAGGTCGAAGAGGAAATAGCCGACATCTACGAGGAGTTCAACGAGCGCAAGGCGCTGCGCTCCGACGCGTTCGAGGCGTTCATGAAGATCGAGCCCAAGCAGCTCGTTCCCGATGAGGCGCTCTACCGCGAGATGCGCATGAACTACTCCGATTACTTCAAGGGCGGCATGGGCGCCGAAGCGGTGCGCGACCTGCTCGATGCCATCGATCTGGCGAAAACCGCCGACGAGCTGCGCGAAGTCATCTCCACCGGCAAGGGTCAGAAGCGTGCGAAGGCCATCAAGCGCTTGAAGGTGGTCGATGCGTTCTTGAAGAGCGTCAACAAGCCCACCGACATGATCCTCGATGTCATCCCGGTCATTCCGCCCGATCTGCGCCCGATGGTGCAGCTCGACGGCGGCCGCTTCGCAACGTCTGACCTGAACGATCTGTATCGCCGCGTGATCAACCGCAACAACCGTCTCAAGCGCCTGCTCGACCTCGGTGCTCCCGAGATCATCGTGAACAACGAGAAGCGCATGCTGCAGGAGGCCGTGGACTCGCTGTTCGACAACGGCCGTCGCGGCCGTCCCGTCACGGGGCCGGGCAACCGCCCGCTCAAATCGCTCTCCGATATGCTCAAGGGCAAGCAGGGCCGCTTCCGCCAGAACCTGCTCGGCAAGCGCGTCGACTACTCCGGCCGTTCGGTTATCGTCGTCGGTCCGCAGCTGAAGCTGCACCAGTGCGGCCTGCCCAGCCAGATGGCCCTCGAGCTCTTCAAGCCCTTCGTTATGAAGCGCCTGGTCGAGCTTGAGTACGCCGCTAACATCAAGGCTGCGAAGCGCGCGGTCGACCGCGGCGCGAGCTACGTGTGGGACGTGCTCGAGGAAGTCATCACCGAGCATCCGGTGCTCCTTAACCGCGCACCCACCCTGCATCGCTTGGGCATCCAGGCGTTCGAACCCGTGCTCGTCGAGGGCAAGGCCATCAGGCTCCATCCGCTCGTCTGCACCGCGTTCAACGCCGACTTCGATGGCGACCAGATGGCTGTGCACGTGCCGCTCGGCAACGAGGCGCAGGCCGAGGCTCGCGTGCTCATGCTGTCGTCCAACAACATCAAATCGCCCGCCCACGGCCGTCCTTTGACCGTTCCGACGCAGGATATGATCATCGGCTTGTACTACCTGACCGCTGCCCGCGAGGGCTTCGAGGGCGAAGGCAGGTCGTTCATCGACTTCAACGACGCCATGAACGCCTATGACGCTCGCGCCGAACTCGACCTGCAGGCCAAGATCTGGGTGCGTCTCGAAAGGGACACCATGGTCGCAACCTCGTACAACGAGTTCGAGGAGCACAAGGCCGGCGAGCGCATCGAAACCACGATCGGCCGCATTACGTTCAACAACGTTCTGCCCGATGATTATCCGTATCTCAACTACGAGATGAACAAAAAGGAGATCAGCCGCCTCGTCGAGGATTGCTGCAACCGCTACGAGCTTTCCGAGATGCCGGCCATACTCGATGGTTTGAAGGATGCGGGCTTCCACTATGCAACGCGCGCCGGCGTCACCGTTTCGGTGTACGATGCGACCGTGCCGCCGGAGAAGGGCGATATCCTCGCCGCCGCAGATGCGAAGGTCGATGCGATCGACGAGGACTACGAGATGGGCCTCATGAGCCAGGAGGAGCGCCACAAGCAGGTCGTTGACATCTGGAACGAAGCCAACGAAGAGGTCGGCGAGGCGATGGCCGAGAACTTCGACAAGTTCAACCCCATCTACATGATGGCGTTCTCGGGCGCTCGAGGCAACATCAAGCAGATCCGCCAGCTTGCGGGCATGCGCGGTCTTATGTCCGACCCGAAGGGCGAGATCATCGACCGCCCGATCAAGGCGAACTTCCGCGAAGGCCTGTCGGTGCTCGAATACTTCATCTCGACGCACGGCGCTCGTAAGGGTCTCGCCGACACGGCGCTCAGAACCGCCGACTCGGGGTATCTGACCCGCCGTCTCGTGGACGTCGCGCAGGATGTCATCATCCGCGAGATCGATTGCGGCACCACCGACGGCGTGCCTTATCCCATCTACAACGAGAAGGGCGATCTGGACGAGAACCTCATCGGCCGCTGCCTGCTCGAAGATGCGGTCGCGCAGGACGGATCCATGATCGTGGCCGCCGGCGAATACGTGACGTCCATGGCGCAGATCAAGGCGCTCGAGGACAACGGCATCGAGGAAGTCACCATCCGCACGGTTATGACTTGCCATGCCGACCAGGGCGTATGCCAGAAGTGCTACGGTTGGGATCTTGCGACGTCGCGCCCGGTCAACATCGGCACCGCGGTCGGCATCATTGCCGCCCAGTCGATCGGCGAGCCCGGCACGCAGCTCACCATGAGAACGTTCCACACCGGCGGCGTCGCCGGCGAGGACATCACCCACGGCCTTCCCCGCGTTACCGAGCTTTTCGAAGCCCGCAAACCGAAGGGCCAGGCGGTGCTCGCCGAGATTGCAGGTACGCTGCAGATCTCGGGCGACAAGCAAACCAAGACGATCACGATCCACGACCAGCAGGGCAACTTCCGCGAGTACGTGGTTTCCGCCCGCGCCCAGATGCTTCCGGGCGTGCTCGACGGCAGCCAGGTGAAAGTCGGCCAGCAGCTCACCAAGGGTTCCGTGAACCCGCACGACCTTCTGCGCCTCACCGATCCGAACACCACGCTGCGCTACATCGTGAGCCAGGTTCAGGGCGTGTACGTGAGCCAGGGCGTCGATATCAACGACAAGCACATCGAGGTCATCGCACGTCAGATGCTGCGCAAGGTCGCCGTCATCGATGCGGGCGAATCCGATTTCTTGCCGGGTCGCCAGGTGAACCGTTTCGAATTCGAGAAGGTTGCAAACAACCTCGTGCTCGATGGCAAAGAGCCGCCGGTTGGCCAGCCTTTGCTGCTCGGCATCACCAAGGCATCCCTTGCGACCGATTCTTTCCTTTCGGCAGCGTCGTTCCAGGAGACCACCAAGGTTCTCACCGATGCCGCCATCGAAGGCAAGATCGACAACCTTGCGGGCTTGAAGGAGAACGTCATCATCGGCAAGCCCATTCCGGCGGGTACGGGTCTGCCGCGCTATCGCAAGGTCGGCCTCACCTACAAGGGCCGCCCGGTCGATCGCGTGACAAGCGATACGCTGCCGGAGTTCGCCCCCGAAGCTTTGCGCGATATCGAGGATCTTCTGCCCCAGCCGCAGGATTGGTCGCTTGACGGCGATAGCTACCTCAACATGGGTACGAATTACACGAACTACTACAGCGGCATGTCGCTCGGGCATCGCACGCCCAACCTGACCGACGAGGATGCGCGTCTCTACATCTACGACGATTTGGGCGTGTCGCAGCGTTGGGCCAACAAGTTCTCCGAAGCGGGCATCGAGACGGTTGCCGATCTCGTGGGCCACACGGAAGAGGATCTGCTGCGCATCGAAGGCATCGGCGTGAAGGCGATCGAGGAGCTCAAGGAGGGCTTGGAGCAGCACGACCTGCTCCATGTCATCGAGGACGACCTCACCGCTACGAGCGATGACATGAGCCAGCTGCTCGACATGGTGTTCAGCCCGGATGATACGATTCTCATCGGCGGCGACGAGCCCCCGACGTTCAACACCGAGGGCGAGGACATGCTCGGCGAAGCACTGCCGCCGCGTTCGTACCAGCGCAACCTCGAAGAGCTCGATGCTCTGCTCGGCTCTGTGGGTTCGTTCGGGTTCGGGTTGTCCGAGAGCGAAGACGGAGACGGAAACGGCTCCGACGACGACTCGGGCTCCGACGACGAGGAATAAATCGATCAGGGGGCGCGAACAAGCGCCCCCTTTCATATAAGGACGTATTCCATGGTTGAGAAAACCTTCATTCCCGAGGGTGTCGAGCCCCCGGCATCCCAGATCGGCGCAACCATCGAGGCGCTTGTCGGCACGATTGCGGCGCGCCGGGAGGCTGGCGCGGAAAGCTATACGCATCGATTGCTCTCCGAGGGCGAAGACTCGGTGCTGAAAAAGGTTGCGGAGGAAGCGACCGAGGTCGTGCTGGCGGCAAAAGACATCGAGTGCTGCATGCTCGTCGCGCAGGAGTCGGCCGAGTCGTCTGCTATCGCCATGGGGCAAGACGAGGATGCCGTATGCGCAGAGCTTCCGGCCGAATACTACGAAGCGGTCGATCACCTTCGCTACGAGGCGGCCGATGTCGTGTACCACCTGCTCGTCGTACTCGAGCGCTACGGAATCGGAATCGACGAGTTCGCCGCCGAGCTGAACAGCCGCATGGCGGATGGGGAGCGTCCTTCGGGGGGAATCTTGCTGCACGACGAGTATATCCAAAGGGGGAAATAATGGCTCGACTGTTCGGTACCGACGGCGTTCGCGGCATCGCGAACAAGGAATTGACCTGCGAGACGGCTTTCAAGCTCGGGCAGGCCGCCGTGGCGTTTTTGGGGCGCAACATCGTTATCGGGAAGGATACGCGCCAAAGCGGCGATATGCTCGAGTCTTGCGTGATGGCGGGCATCATGAGCATGGGCGGCACGGCGTTTTGCGCGGGCATCGTTCCCACGCCGGGCGTGGCGCTGCTCGTTCGCGAACTGTACTGCGATGGTGGCATCGTGATATCGGCGTCCCATAATCCTCCCGAGTACAACGGCATCAAATTCTTCGACGCACAGGGCTACAAGCTGCCATGCGATCTCGAGGACGAGATCGAGGCGTTTGTCGTAGAGGGTAAAGCCGACAGGATGGAACTTCCGACGGGCGGCGCGGTAGGCGTGTCGATCCCTGTCGAAAACGCGGCCGAGCTCTACATCGAGCATGCCGTCGAGAGCGTTGCGGAACAGGGGATTCGGTTCGACGGACTCAAGGTGGCGCTTGATGTGGGCCACGGCGCCTCGGCTGTCTCGAGCGCCGAAGCGCTCATTCGGCTCGGAGCCGACGTGCGGGTCATCAACGACGAATTCGACGGCACCGATATCAACGTGTCGTGCGGATCGACTCATCTGGAGCCGCTGCGCGAACTTGTGGCCGAGATGGGCGCCGATGTGGGCATCGCCCATGACGGCGATGCCGATCGAGTCATGTTCGTCGATGCAGACGGCACCGAAATCGATGGCGATGTTGTAGAGGCGGTCTGTGCGATCGACCTGGCAAACCGCGGCCTTCTTCCCGGAAACGCCGTCGTTTCGACGGTCATGTGCAATCTCGGCTTCACGCATGCCATGCGCGGTGCGGGCATTGAGGTCATCCAGACCCAGGTGGGCGATCGTTTCGTGCTCGAGGCCATGCGCGAGCGCGGCCTGGCGCTCGGCGGCGAGCAAAGCGGCCATATGATTTTTCTCGAGCACAACTCAACAGGCGACGGCCTTGTGACCGCGTTGCAGTTTCTTGCCGCATGCCAGCGCTCGGGCGGCACCGTGGCGCAGGCTGCGGCGGTTATGCAGCGGTATCCGCAGGTGCTTTTGAACGTGCAGGTTGCCGACAAGCATGCGCTCGACGGCAACGAGGCCATCGCGCGCGCCGTTGCCGATGCTTCGGCCGAGCTTGGCGACGACGGTCGCATTCTCGTGCGCCCAAGCGGCACCGAGCCTGTCGTCCGCGTGATGGTAGAGGCTTCCGACCATGAAACGGCCCAGCGCTACGCCGATGCGGTAGCCGAGGTCGTTGCGGCCGAGCTGTAACGGAGCTGTAGGACCTTTTGCTTCGAATCGATCGGCGCCCGCGGTTTTCCGCAGGCGCCGATCGCATTTTCCGGGCAAGGGCGCCGATCGCGCATCCCGCCTTTTCGCGCAAGGGCTCCTTTGGGGCTATACGCTCGGATAGAGCGCGGCGCGCAGCAGCGAAAAGAACGCCGTCCGATCTTCCCGACTTGCTCCGAAAGCGCCGACGATGCTTTTCAGGACAAGGGAGCAGAGCTGTTCGACATCGATTTCCTTCTCGATTCGCGCACGGTCTATGGCAGCGTCTTTCTCGTAGGCGCGCATGAGGCCCTGCCGCATGTGCTCGAAGCTCTTCGATTCGCGTTCTTTCCCCTCGGCGCGCGCCCGCATTCCCAGCGCGTGGATTTCGGGAAGCCAGTCCGAGCGAAACGACGAGAGCGCTTCATCCATGGCCGAGGCAGCCCGTTCGGCGAAGTCGACGAATCCCCGATTATCGCAATCGGGTTCGAGATCGGGGCTGCCATGGATCACCTCCTGCCAGAATACGCCGACAACATCGATGATCAGGCTGTCTTTCGAGGGATAGTAGTTGTAGATCGATCCGATGGAGACGCCGCATGCGGCGGCGACGCTGCGGACGCTCACGCTTGCGAGCCCCTGTTCTTTGGCAAGGCGATATGCGGTTTCAAGTATGTCCGCTGCGTCGATGCTGCGATGGGCTCCCATGGTTTGTCGACACCGTTCCTCTCAATAGCCGTACGTTGCGCGCGATTGGTTTTACGAATGCGATTCCATGATAAACCGAGATGCCTGCATTGCGGGCGAGACGGCACCTCTAACGCGCAATGCGATGCCTGTCATGAGGGCGGCGCAATACGAGCAGGGCGGCTAGGGCCACGACGACGATCGATCCGATACCCGCCTGAAGGTTTTGAAGGTGGAGGACCGGGATGCCCTGCAGCACGCCAAGGACGTAGGGCATGAGCCAAAACAGCCAGACGAGTGCGCTGAAGGTATGGAATCTTCTCATGCCCTTCTCATTTTTCCGAGCGAAGGTGACGGTTGCCCAGATGGCATGGACGGCCATGAGGGCGATGGCGAGAACCCCCGAGGCCGCGTGCATGCCGAGTGCGGTTCCGCCGTCCTGGGCCATGACGGTCATCAGGGTAGTGCCGGTCGTATCGAGGGCGAGACCGATCCAGAAGAGGGATAGGTTGCCCTTGGTGAGCGCGCCTCGCTTCCGTTCGCTGAACACTCCGGCGGTGTAACAAACGAGGGCGAGCGATATGGCGGTCGTTGCCGCAACGAGCGTGATATCCATTGCAGATCCTTTCGCTAGATTATGAACACCGTTCATTAAATGAACAACGTTCATAATAGAGTGCGCCGAATCGAAGTCAAGCGAAAGTGAACAATGTTCATAATTAGGTTATCAATCTGTTGCCGTTGGGGCGTATAGGGGAACGGGGCTCTGGTTCGCAAGGGACCCGAGCCCCGTTTTTTGATGGGTCGCAGCGCCGATGGGGCGATGCGACGGATGCCGATGAGGTCGTTCCGAATCGCGTCGACCGGAATGCGAAGTCAGGTCGAGCCATCGGCACCCATTGCCAGGATGGCGATGCAAAATGGGCTTTTACTTCCCCAAGCCAAGCAGGCGCGAAATCAGGCCGCGTTTCTTCGGCTTGCCGCCCTCGACGAACACGATGCCCGCAGGGGAGATCTCGATCGCTTCGCTTTGCGTCTTCGCCCTCGGACGGTCGGGCTGTCGCTCGTCGATTGCAGGTGCTTCGGAGCCGCCTGCGAAAGCGCCGTTCGGTGCATCCTCGGAGCGGTCGGCGCAATCGCCCTGCACGGCATCCTCGCGCTCGTCGGATCGAGCAGCCGGCGCCGGTGCGTTTGCGGCTGCGGCGGCCTTTTCGGCTTTCGCGCGATTCGCGTCGCGTACGGCGGTTTCCGCAGCGGCGGCGAGCTTGCGCGCCTTCGCATCTTCGATGAAGTACTCCTGCGAATCGAACAGCTCTTTTTCGCCGTTCTCGTCGGCGGGCGCGAAGAATCCGAGGGGCGTGTAGCTCTTGTCGGGCAAAAGCTCGCGGAGCTTCGCCGTGTCTTTGAGCGAAACGTCGATGTAATCGGTGATCTCGCGCCGCAGGCTTTCGCCGAGCACCGGCCAGGCGATCTCGATGCGTTTTTCCATATTGCGGGTCATGAGATCGGCGCTCGAGAGATAGAGGTCCATCGCATCGTGCGGTCCGAACCCGTAAATGCGGCTGTGCTCGAGCAGCCGGCCCACGATCGAAACCACCCGCACGTTGTCGGTGTAGCCCTCGATTCCGGGAACGATGCACGAGATTCCGCGCACGAACAGCGTGACGGGCACGCCCGCCTGCGACGCCTCGGCTATCTTCTCGATGATGTCCTTGTCGGTGATCGAGTTGGTTTTGAAGAACAAGCCGCTCGGCTCGCCTGCCTGCGCCCGTTCGATCTCGCGGTCGATGCGGGCGATGATCATCGGCTTGATCTGCAACGGGGCGACCCAGAGGATGTCGTAGTTGTTCGATGCGTTCTCAAGACCCATGTTGCGGAAGAATTCAGTCGCATCCCGCCCGATCGTCTCATCGGCGGTGATGAACGAGAGATCGGTGTAGAGCTTGGCGGTCTTCTCGTTGTAGTTGCCGGTGCCGAGCTGCGTGATGTGCTGCACGCCGCGTTCCGTCTGCCTCGTGATGCAGCAGATCTTCGAATGCACCTTGAAATCGCGGAACCCGTAGATGACGTTCGCCCCCGCCTGCTCGAAGCGCTGCGACCACGCTATGTTGTTGCTCTCGTCGAATCGCGCGCGAAGCTCGAACAGCGCGGTGACTTCCTTGCCGTTCTCGGCGGCGGCGATGAGCGCTTCGGCCAGGTGCGATTGGCTGGCCAGGCGGTACAGCGTGATTTTGATCGAGATGACCGACGGGTCGGTCGATGCCTCGCGCAAAAGCTGCACGAACGCGTCCATGCTTTCGTAAGGGTAGGAAAGCAGCGTTTCCGCTTCGGCAACCTGTTCGATGATGGGGCGGTTGCGGTCGAGGTCGGCGGGCCACTGGGGCGAGAACGGCTGGTTGACGAGTTTGGCGGCGAGCTTGGCGTCGATACGGCCGGCGAGTCCGAACGTGTAGCTCATATCGAGCGGGCAGCTTGTGGCGAACACCTGATGGGGTTTGAGATCGAGGCGCTCGAGCAGGAAGTCGGATACCGTCTTCGAGAGCTTCCGTTCGCTTTCGAGCCGGACGGGAGCCAGGCGCGAGCGCTTTTTGAGAATGCGTTTCATGTGCTCGCGGTAATCCTCGTCGTTCTCGTCGGTGCCCTCGGTCGAATCGAGGTCGGCGTTGCGCGTGACGCAGATCACATTGGTGTGCTTGACGGTGTACATCGAGAACACGTCGGCGGCGATGAACTCGAGCGCGTCTTCTATGAGGATGAACGGGAAGCCTTCGCCGGGAAGCTGGATGACGCGCTCACACTGTCGAGGCATGGGGATGATGCCGAGCGTCACGCCTTCTGCGGCAAGGTTTTTTGCCTTCTTGGTCTGCTTCGCGGTCGCCTTGCCGACCTTGTCTTCCTTTTCGATGCGGTCGTTTTTCTCGGCTCCGTCGGCGGCGTCTTTCTTCTTGTCGGCGGCGGCTTCGTCAAGGCGGACGACAACGTAAAGCGCGCCGTTTTCCAGGTGGGGGAACGGGTGGCGCGAGTTGACGATCTGGGGCGAGAGAAACGGCATCACGTTGAGTTCGAGGTAGCGGCGCAGAAACGCGCGCTGCTCCTCGTCGAGCGACGCCTCGGTAAGGTGGCGGATGCCCGCTTCGGCGAGTAGATCGCGTACCTGGGCGAATGTCTGCTCCTGAATGGGATAGAGCTCGTGGCAGCGTTCGTAGATGGCGTCGAGCTGCTCGGAGGGCGTCATGTTGGTTTTGCTGTCGATGATGCGTTTTTTCACAAGCGAAAGGTCGGTCAGACTGCCGACGCGCACCATGAAGAACTCCTGGAGATTGCTCCAGAAGATCGAGACGAAGTTGAGCCGTTCGAGCAGAGGCACGGTGGGATCGGCTCCCTGGTCGAGAACGCGCTGGTTGAATGTGAGCCACGAGAGTTCCCGGTTCTGCATGAACGGACTCGCGGGAACGGGAACGTGATCGCCGCCTTCGGGGGAGATGCTGCTTTCCGAAAGCATTTCGGCGACGGTGTTTCCGTCTCCGAGCGAGCTGACGGTGCGCATGTTTGCGTCGAGTGGATCCATGGTTACCTCCCGTGCTTATCGGTGCCTGTTCTCGCCTGACCGGAGCCGGTGTTGCCGGCGCCGTTTCGGCCGCTGTGCGATTCGCCGCCCGTTCCGATTCGCTTGCCTTCGCGGCCGAAATCGCTTCTGCCGCGAAGCATGCGCTCGATCAGGTAGCCCTCTCGAACGCCTTTCTTGCATATGACAAGCGAGCTTGCCCCGGTATCGCGCAGGAGCCGGCGGATGATCAGGCACCCCGGAACGAGCGTATGGATGCGGTCGGGCGCGGCTTTGAGGGCGGTGTGGGCGAAGGCGTCGGGGTCGGCGAGGCACGATCCGATGATGGCGTCGAGGTCTTCGGGCGTCAGCCGCTCGGGGCGCACCCCTTGACCGTAGGATTCCGCGCACATCTTCGCGGCGGCACGCACGCTTCCTCCGATGCCGTAGAGCGTATCGCAGCGATAACGGCTCGCGTCGATGGACCCCAGCCGATCCTCGAGCGCGTCCTCGATCGCCCGAGCCTCGCTCTGGGTCGGCAGAATGCCGCGCACGTGCGCGGCGAACGACGAGAGCGACCCCTGTCCGATGCTTACGTTGTCATGGTCGGCGCCTCGGGCGATGCGGGTGAGCTCGGTCGAGCCGCCCCCGATGTCGATGAGCGTGCCCCCCTCGATAGCCCGGTCGCACGTGGCGCCCACGAATCCGAGGTGGGCTTCGTCTTCTGCGGACAAAAGCGTGATGGAAAAACCGCTGCCCTTTTCGATGGCGCGCACGGCGGCAGACGAGTTCTCGCAGTTGCGCAGCACGGCGGTGGCGAACACGTCGGTTCTTTTGCAGTCGAAATACTTGAGGCGTTTGGCGTGGCCTGCGAGCACGTCGAGTGCGTGGTCGATGCCCTTATCGGTGAACGAGCCGTCCGCAACGTGGGCCGAGAGGCCCGCCATCACTTTGTTGTTGAGCAGCGTTCGGAAATCTTTGCGGGTGTAGGAGCGCTTCGAGTCGTCCTTGACTTCGTAGACGCATAGGCGGATCGTGTTCGATCCCAGGTCGATGACTCCGTAATTCGGCATGGACGCTCCTCGTTTTCTTTGCTGCTCGCTACCGTTATTGTAGCGTTCCCGCAGGATGCGAAGCGGGATGTATACGCAGCGTTACCGCGATTTTACTCTGTGCTATGATGAACCGACGCGCCGGGGGCGAAGCGGCCCCGGCCGTGCCGAAGGCGTGCATGCCGATAGGCTGTGCCGCCGCGGTGCGGGGCGAAACGATACGGAGGAAGCCATGCTGGAGACGGTCGAGCTCGGATTGGACAAGCTTTCGAAGGCGGATTACAAACCCATCTACGACGGTTTGGTGAAGCGGCTCGTGGTTCTTCAGCAGGAAGCGCGAGCGAAGGGCGTCGGGCTCGTGGTGCTGTTCGAGGGCTGGAACGGCGCGGGGAAGGGCAGCCGCATCTCCGATTTGCTCTACAATCTCGACGCCCGAGCCACTTCGGTGTACGTGACCCCCGATATCGATACGCAAGAGGCTCGCATGTTCGCCGACATGCACGAGGGCGTGACGGGGTACTACCCGCTCATGCAGCAGTTTTGGAAAGCGCTCGGCCCGCGCGGCGATATGACGTTTTACGATCGCGGGTGGTATACCGCGGCGTTACAGCACATGCTTTACATCGAGTCCGGCGAAGCGCCTGACGAAATGACGGCCGCCAAGCTCGAGAAGGGGCGCGCTTCGGTCGCGGCGGACGAATACGTGGCCTCGATCGAGAGCTTCGAGCGCCAGCTTGTCGATGACGGCTACGTGGTCGTGAAGTTCTTCCTCCATGTATCCCAGCAGGCGCAGCGAAAGCGACTTGCCAAGCTGCATGGCGATCCGGCGACGAGCTGGCGCGTGAGCAAGGCGAAGCTCAAGAGCGCCGAAAACTACAAGCGGGCCTACAAGCTCTACGATCGCCTGCTTTCGGGCAGCGATTTCTCGTTTGCGCCATGGACCCTGATCAGCGGGGAGGACAAGCGGCGCGCCAATCTTGACATCGCGGCTACGCTCGTCAGCGCATTCGAAGTGGCGCTTGCGCGCGGCGACGACCCGGACGCTGCCGCCGCGGCAGAACGGGCGCGGGCCAACTCTGCCGGGATCCTTCGAGAAGGCGATCCGCGCGCTCGAAGCGCCGCAGATCGACAGGCTATCCTCGAGGCGGCCGGGCGCGAAGCGGATGCCTCGTCGCGGCTTGCCCCGCGCGCATCGCGCTTCGAGATCGCCGAAGGCGTTCCCCGTCTTGCCGAAGTGGATCACTCCCTTGTGCTCGGCGAAGGCGATTACCGCCGCCGCCTCAAGTACGAGCAGAAACGCCTTGCCATGCTTGAGCAGGAGATGTATCTGGCACGCGTCCCTCTCATGGTGATGTACGAAGGATGGGATGCTGCGGGGAAGGGCGGTGCCATCAAACGGGTCGCCCAGGCTCTCGACGCCCGCGCCTACACCATCTTCACAAGCCCTGCACCCACCAAGCCCGAGTTGGCCCATCCTCATCTGTGGAGATATTGGACGCGGCTGCCGAAGGCGGGGCACGTGGGCATCTACGATCGCAGCTGGTACGGGCGGGTGTTGGTCGAGCGAGTCGAAGGTTTCGCCTCGGCAACGGAATGGTCACGCGCCTATGACGAAATAAACGAGTTCGAGCGCGAGTTGCAGAAATGGGGGGCCATCCTCATCAAATTCTGGGTCGATGTCTGCCCCGATGAGCAGCTCTCCCGGTTCGAGGCCCGCGAGGCGGATCCTGCGAAGCAATGGAAGATCACCGAGGAGGATTGGCGCAACCGCGAAAAGTATCCGCAGTACAAAGCGGCTGTCGAGGATATGTTCCGCCTGACGTCGACTCCGTACGCGCCGTGGCGCATACTCGAGAGCGATGATAAGCGCTACGCTCGCGTGAAGTCTCTTCAGATCATTAACGATGCGTTAACAGAGCGCTTGCGCGAAAACTGATGCCGCGTTACTATTGTCGCTGTATTATTTAACGACGCGCCTGGCACTGAAGGCGGTGCTTGAGCAAAGGGGTATAAAGCATGGAAACTTTCTTCGGAACCATTCCGATCGAGGCCGTTTGGGTCATCGTGGCAATTATCGTTCTCATCATCGTCATCTTCATTGCAAAGGGTTTCTTCGACGAGATGAAGAAGTAACGCATGCGGCCATCGGCCGTGGATATTACGTACAGAACCGCATGTGCGCCCTCATCGCGGGGGCGCTTTGCTTATTATGAAGTTGAACTGAGATAAGGGGAGCGTTGGCGCGGCATCGATGCGCAACGCTTTCTTGTTTTACATGAGCTGCTACCGAAAGGTCATTATGGCTGACAACCGGCACAATCAAGACGCATCCCCCCGGGCGCGCCATGCCCAGCCTGACGCGAACTCCGGAATGCCGCGCGATGCGTATCCCCAAGCTTCGTCCCGCCAACCCCAATCCCGCCCCGGCGCGCAGGGCGGACAGCCTCGCACCGGGGCTTCGGGCCAGCAGCCTTCCGTAGATGCGCAGGGCCGGCAGCAGGCGCGAAGCGCTTCGTCGCGCCCCAGCGTGCAGCGGCAGGCGCAGGGCCGCAGGCCGGGCCAGCAGGGTTATGCGCCGGCGCAGGGCGGGGCGCGCTACGGGCGCGATATGGTCGGCAAACAGAAGAAGAAGGGCGGCCCGTGGCGGGTCGTCTTCTGGATCGCCCTCGTTGTTTTCATCGGGGCCCTTATCGCACTCGGCGTAATCGCCTTCAGCTATTGGCAGGGGCAGGACAAGTACAGCTCCATCGCCACCGAAGCGTTCGAGGAACCCGCGGACATCGAGGCCACCGCGCTTTCCGATGTCGTCATCGATTGGGATGCGCTCAAGGCCATCAACCCCGATACGGTGGGTTGGGTTTACGTGCCCGGCACGATGGTCAACTATCCGATCGTCCATACCGATAACAACGACAAGTACCTCAAGACCGATTTTCTCGGGGAGACGAACTGGCTTGCCTCGTACGGCGCCATCTTCCTTGCCGCCGAGAATGCGGCTGATTTTTCCGACGCGAACAACATCGTGTACGGCCACCACATGAACGACGGCTCGATGTTCGCCCAGTTCGCCGATTTTCGCGACGAGGGCACGTTCAACGAACATCGCACCGTCTACATCTTCACGCCCGAGCGCAACTACAAGCTGACCACGTTCTCGCTCGTGGTGGTGGATGCGAGCGACCCGCTTGCCCAGCCGAGTTTCGCCGATGCCGAAGAGCTGCAATCCTACGTTCAGGACAAGATGGACCGCAGCACGGTCACGCCCGATCCCGCCACGGTGGCGGCCGACGGCGTCGAGAAGATGTTCGCGTTCGTCACCTGCGCCGATTACTCGGCGACCAACGATCGCATCGTGCTGTTCGCAAACGTTGCCGACAGCGCGGTCCCCGCGAACGCGAGCACACCCGAAGACGATGCGGGCGGATCGATCGATCCCGAAGATGCGGCAGCTGCCGAAGACGCCGCGGGAGACGTCGCATGAGCCAGTCTGCGTTTCCCGGGGAAAGGCCCGATCGACCTGAAGAGGAATGTGCCGTTTTCGGCGTGTACGCGAAGGGCGAAGACGTTGCCCGCATGGCGTGCTTCGGCTTGCAGGCCCTGCAGCATCGCGGGCAGGAAAGCGCGGGCATCGCCGTCGGCGATGGCGAGACCATCACGGTTGCAAAGGATCTCGGGCTTGTGACGCAGGTGTTCGACGAATCGACCCTCGCCGCTCTCGACGGGTTCGTGGCCGTGGGGCATGCCCGCTATTCGACAAGCGGGGGAGCGGCCTCGTGGGAAGCCGCGCAGCCGCACATTTCCGCCATCGACGACGTGCTTATCGCGCTTGCCCACAACGGCACGCTCGTCAACACCAACGCCATCCGCACGAGCCTCATAAGCGAGGGCGTGCAATTCCGCTCGCATACCGACAGCGAGGTGGCCGCGAAGGCCATCGGCTACGTCACCCAGCAGACCCATCACCTGAGAAACGGCATCCGCCATGCGATGGAAACGCTCGAGGGCGCCTATGCTATGGTGCTCGCAAGCCCCGATTCGCTCTATGCGTTTCGCGACCCGAACGGCATCCGGCCGCTGTGCGTCGGGAGGCTTCCCGACGATCGCGGGTGGGTCGTGTCAAGCGAAACCTGCGGCCTTGATATCGTGGGAGCAGAATACGTGCGCGATGTGGAGCCGGGCGAGATCGTGCGTTTCAACGACGAGGGAATGCACTCCGAGCAGGGGGTTGCCCCCCGCAGGCGTGCCGCCTGCATTTTCGAGTATGTGTATTTCGCGCGACCCGACAGCGTTCTCGACGGCATGAGCGTGTACCAGGCTCGCCGCAACATGGGGCGCGTTATCGCTCGGGAATCACCCGTCGAAGCCGATCTCGTGCTCGGCGTGCCCGATTCGGGCGTGCCCTCCGCGATGGGCTACGCAGCCGAGAGCGGCATTCCGTACGCCGATGGCATCGTGAAGAACCGCTATGTCGGACGCACGTTCATCCAACCGACTCAGGCCATGCGCCAGCTCGGCATCCGTTTGAAGCTCAATCCGCTGCCGTCGGTTATCGCAGGCAAGCGGCTCGTCGTGATCGACGACAGCATCGTGCGCGGCAATACGTCAAAAAAGCTCGTGGACATGCTGCGCGAAGCGGGAGCTGCCGAAGTGCATCTGCGCATCGTGAGCCCCGAGGTTTTATGGCCGTGCTTTTACGGCATCGACACCGATTCGCGCGACCAGCTGATCGCCGCCAACATGACCAACGCCGAAATGTGCGAGTTCATCGGTGCCGATTCGCTTGCCTTCATCACGCTCGAAGGCCTGCGCGATTCGATCCGGGCGAACCACGAAGGTTTCTGCGAAGCGTGCTTCACGGGCGAATATCCTGTGGACATTCCAGAGTCCATCAGCAAGAATAGTTTTCTGACCAAAGCCGATTTTGCGGAAGCGTCGGGATTGCAGTAAATGCCATGCGCCTGGGCAGCGGGCGAGGTTTTTCGTACAAGGAGATGAGATGACAGAGAGAATCACCGTAAGCGCCGTCGAAAGGGACGATGCGCCCGCCATGCCGAGCTGGGCACAGGGTGCGACGACCTACGCTCAGGCCGGGGTCGACACCGCCGAAGGGGCTCGTGCGGTCGACGCCATCAAAGGCGCCGTCCATGAAACCTACCGTGACGAGGTGATCGGCGACATCGGCGGATTCGGCGGCTTGTTCTCGATTGCTGCGGCTAAAAACATGGCCGATCCCATCCTCGTTTCCGGCACCGACGGGGTAGGTACGAAGCTCAAGGTGGCGCAGCTTGCAAACAAGCACGATACGGTGGGAATCGATCTTGTGGCCATGTGTGCCAACGATATCCTCGCAACCGGCGCGGAGCCCCTGTTCTTCCTCGACTACGTCGCCATCGGCAAGCTTCGCGCCGAAGCGGTCGCCGAGGTTGTTTCGGGCATTGCAGAAGGATGCAAGCAGGCGGGCTGCGCGCTCATCGGCGGCGAGATGGCGGAGCACCCCGGTGTCATGGATCCTGATGATTACGACCTTTCGGGCTTCTGCGTAGGGGTGGTCGACCGCCCCGAGATGCTCGATCCCAAGCGCGTGCAGGTAGGAGACGTGCTTGTCGGCCTCGCTTCGAGCGGCCTCCACTCTAACGGTTACTCGCTTGCCCGCAAGGTGTGCGTGGAGGGAAAGACCCACTACGAGCTGCGCCTCGAGCGCGAGGAACTCGGCGGCTTGAGCGTGGAGGAGGCGTTGCTCGCCCCGACGCGCATCTACGTGAAGCAGGTGCTTTCGGTGCTGAGGAAGCATCCCAAGGCGGTTCGCGCCCTTGCGCACATCACGGGCGGCGGCATTTCGGAAAACCTTGATCGCGCGCTTCCCGATACGGTCGATGCAGAGGTGGAGCTGGGAACTTGGGATGTTCCTCCGATCGCGACATTCGTGTGCAACGCCGCCAAGCTCGATGAGACCGAGGCGCTCAAAACGTTCAACATGGGGCTCGGCATGGTGCTCATCGTCGATCCGGCGAAAGTCGGCATCGTCGAGGAGGCGCTCGCCGCAGCCGGCGAGAAGACCTACCGCGTCGGTCGCATCGTCGAAGGCGAGGGCAAGGTCGTCTATGCGAACGAAGGCTGCCTGTTCGCCTCGAACGACGCCGAAGAGCCTGAGGCGGATTAGGGCAAAGGCATTGCGGTCTCGCCGAATCGACAGCTGGCGCATGGCGCGGAAAACCGCTTTTCGGCCCTTGCGCGCGCTGCCTTCGCCCGAAGGTCCGATGAAGCGCATCGGGTCGGTGTACTATGGAAGTTGACGGAAGGGGTGCGAAATTGACCGGTAAGCTCAAAATAGGCGTATTGCTCAGCGGCAGCGGCACGAACCTCGCTGCGATCATCGATGCGATCGAAGAGGGGAGCCTGAACGCCGAAATCGTCGAAGTCATCTCGTCGAGACCCGAGGCGTACGGCCTCGTGCGCGCCAAGGAGCACGGCATCCCCACCTGCTCGCTCAACAAGGACATCTACGCCGACCCGGCTACGGCGAACGAGATCATAGCCGCCGAACTCAAGCGGGCGGGTGCCGAGTACGTGGTCATGGCCGGCTACATGCGCAAGCTGACCGAGGAGGTTCTGCTTGCCTATCCCGATAAGGTTTTGAACCTGCATCCGGCATTGCTGCCCTCGTTCAAGGGAGCCCATGCCATCGAGGACGCTTTCAACGCCGGCGTCAAGGTGACGGGCATCACCGTGCACTTCGCCAACGCCGAGTACGACAAGGGGCCGATCATCGCCCAGCGCGCCGTTGCGGTCCGCGAAGACGATACGCTTGAAACGCTTGAGGCTCGCATCCATGAAGCGGAGCACGAGCTGTATCCCGAGGTGCTGCGCTGGCTTGCCGCCGGGCGCGTCTCGATAACCGAAGAGAGGAAGGTGCGCATCAGTGAATAGGGAAACGCTGACCAGGATCATCGGGGACCTCACCGAGGGCTTGACGCCCGAGCTTACAGCCGAGGACTTCCCGTGCTTCTCGGCCGAGGCGACCGAGGGCAACGAGCACGTTTCGCCCGATTACCTCGACGTCATCGCGAGAAGCCTGGACAAATCAGACATCGCCACGTTCGAGCGGGCGGCTAAGGCGATGGACGACGGTGATCTGGCCTGGATCGGCTTCAAGATCGTCTACGATCCCGAGGCCGCCATGTCCAACACCGATAACGAGGTGACGAAGAAGTACGGCGACGAGGGCTCGGCCGACGGCGAGCCGCTCGTGTTCTTCTGCAACGATGCGAAAGAGTGCGTCGCCTCGCGCCCGTATTCGCCGCGCGATTTCTTCCAAATGAAGGACGTGACTCGCGGTCCCTCGATGCACAACGAGCAGTTCGAGGGCCTCACGTGGGCAAGCGTGCCCCTATTCGATTCGGTTCGCGTGTGGCTGCTTGGGGCAAGCGACGCTTCGAGCGAGGTTGCCGCGCTCGCTCATCATGTCGGCTTCGATGTGACGGTTGTGGATTACGACCCCGCATATGTGAACGAGAGCCGTTTCCCCGATGCTCATCGCATCGTTCTTCCGGGTTTCGACGAGCTCGACAAGATCAAAGCAGATGATTCCGATTACGTGTGCGTGCTCACGCGCGGGCATATGTTCGACCCCGAGGGCTGCGTTTGGGCGCTTGCGAACAACGTGCATTACGTGGGGATGATGGGATGCGCCGGCAAGAACGAGCGCGTGTACGAACTGGTTCGCGAAGCGGGGATGACCGACGCGGATTGGGAGCGCGTGAAGCGGCCGATAGGTTTGAAATTCGGTGCGAAGACACCCGCCGAGCTGGCTATATCCATTGTGGCCGAGCTTGTGGACGTCAGGTACCGGCAACGTTACAGCGAAGAGGCCCGTGCGAAGCACGAAGCCAGTTTGGGAAGGAGCTAAGGTGAAAGATCCGAAGGTCAAGCGAGTGCTCATCTCGGTTACCGATAAGAGCGGGGTAGTTCAGTTCGCGTCGGCGCTCGCAACCGAGTTCGGCGCAGAGATCATTTCGACTGGCGGCACAGCGCGCGTGCTTGCCGAGGCGGGCGTGCCTGTAACGCCCATCGACGACGTGACCGAGTTTCCCGAGATGATGGACGGCCGCGTGAAGACGCTGCACCCGAAGGTGCACGGAGGTCTGCTCGCCAAGCGCGATAACGCCGATCACATGGCCCAGGCTGCCGAACACGGCATCGAGATGATTGACATGGTGGTCGTGAACCTATACGCGTTCACCAAAACGGTCGACTCGGGCGCCGATTTCGATACGTGCATCGAAAACATCGACATCGGAGGCCCCTCCATGCTCCGCTCTGCCGCGAAGAACTTCGAATCGGTCGCCGTGGTGACGCGCCCCGATATGTACGACGAGATTCTCGATGAGATGCGTGCGAACGGCGGTGCCACCAAGCGCAGCACCCGTCTTTCGCTTGCGTTGCAGGTGTTCGAGACTACGAATGCCTATGACGGCTCCATCGCCGCATGGCTGGCCCAACAGATCGCGGGGGATGCCGATGCCGAGTTTCCCGCTCGCATCGATTTGGCTCTTTCGAAGGTTCAGGATTTGCGCTACGGCGAAAACCCGCACCAGAATGCCGCGTTCTACCGTCGCGACGCCTACAAGATGGCCGATCATAGCCTCGCGAACGCCCGCCAGCTTCAGGGCAAGGAGCTTTCGTACAACAACTACCTCGATCTCGATGCGGCGTGGGCTGCGGTGCGCGAGTTCGATGAGCCTGCGTGCGTGATCGTCAAGCACCTCACGCCGTGCGGCGTGTGCGTGGACGACGATATCGTCGCGGCGTACAAGAAAGCGCATGAGTGCGATCCCGTCTCCGCATACGGCGGGGTCATGGCCTTCAACCGCCCCGTCACCTCCGACATCGTGGTTGCGATCTTCGAAAACAAGCAGTTCGTCGAAGCCATCATTGCCCCCGAGTTCGCAGGCGATGCGCTTGCCATGTACGAATCGAAGCCCAACGCGCGCCTGCTCGCCACGGGTGGCGTGAATCCTGCGGGCAAAGAGGTCGAGTTCCGCTCGGTTGAGGGCGGCCTGCTTTGCCAGGACTCCGATGCGGTTGCCGAAGACCCGGCGGCGTTCACGGTTGCCACCAAGCGCCAGCCCACCGAAGCCGAGATGGAGGAGCTTGTTTTCGCCTGGAAGGTGTGCAAATCGGTCAAGAGCAACGCGATTCTCATCGCGAAGGGCCATGCGACCGTCGGCGTGGGCGGCGGACAGCCGAATCGCGTGAATTCCGCTCGGATCGCCGTCGAGCAGGCGGGCGAGAAGGCTGTCGGGGCCGTAGCCGCTTCCGATGCGTTCTTCCCGTTCCGCGATGGCCTCGACGCTTTGGCGGAGGCCGGCGTCACGGCGGTCATCCAACCGGGCGGCTCGATCCGCGACGAAGAGGTCGTGGCTGCTGCCGATGAGCACGGAATCGCCATGGTGTTCACGGGGCACCGCCACTTCCGTCACTAAGCCGCGCCGCACGCGGGCGCGCGATGGGCGGCCGCATGCGCGAAGGCGCGCAGATACGCGAAGGCATGCAAACGGAGTTTTAAAGCGGGTGCGAACGAATTGGTTCGCACCCGCTTTTGCGTGAGGGTCTGAGCGTGCGCGCGTCTTTGGGCAGCGGGTGACACGGCTTCATTGCAATCTGGCTGAAAAATCCACTTTGGGCAACGATAATCACAATAATCAGCGATTTGCGATTGCGATCCGCAGCAAACGCGCAGGTCGCGCAAAGACAGGCTGCCGGTTTGATTGCCCAAAGTGGATTTTTCAGCCAGATTCGCACCTTGCTCTGNGGGCGGGGGCCGGCGGCACGGCGGTCATCCACCCGGGCGGCTCGATCCGCGACGAAGAGGTGGTGGCTGCTGCCGATGAGCACGGAATCGCCATGGTGTTCACGGGGCACCGCCACTTCCGTCACTAAGCCGCGCCGCACGCGGGCGCGCGATGGGCGGCCGCATGCGCGAAGGCGCGCAGATACGCGAAGGCATGCAAACGGAGTTTTAAAGCGGGTGCGAACGAATTGGTTCGCACCCGCTTTTGCGTGAGGGTCTGAGCGTGCGCGCGTCTTTGGGCAGCGGGTGACACGGCTTCATTGCAATCTGGCTGAAAAATCCACTTTGGGCAACGATAATCACAATAATCAGCGATTTGCGATTGCGATCCGCAGCAAACGCGCAGGTCGCGCAAAGACAGGCTGCCGGTTTGATTGCCCAAAGTGGATTTTTCAGCCAGATTCGCACCTTGCTCTGCCATCTTCCGGTGCAGTGGCGCTCGGGTGCCCTTGTCGCCCCGCCGAGCCGCCCCGTCGCCCCGCCGCGCTGTTCCTGTCGCGGTTTCGCAACGGCTCGATGACTGTTGCGCCCGCTCGCTTGAACAGCCGAACGGCCAACCATACACTCGAAGCATGGAAAAGAGTGCGCACAAGAATACGGAGCGGCTCCATGCTCTGTGGACGCGTTTGGCGGCGTGGGTCAAGCGCCCCTATACGAACCTGTACCGCATCGCTTTGCCGATGCTCTTCTTCGGCGGCCTGTGCCTCGCGCTTCCTCCTTGGGTCGGACTCGTCCTGTTCGCGCCGCTTGCCGTCGTCCTCGGGTTCAAAACGGCTTTCGCAATCAAAAGCATCGTGTCGCTCGATCTGGTGAGCTTGATCGACGACGCGGGCGTGCCCTGCCTCGACACGCGAAAAGATCGGCTGCAGCGTGCGTGGGCCCTCGGTTGCGCGGGCATCGCCGTCGCCGTTTCCCTCGCGCTTGTTTTGCGCACGGTGCTCGGAACGTTTCCCCAGATCGAAATTCCCGAAGCCGTGCTCACGTACATTTCCTTTACAGCGGTTCTGATCAGCGGGTTCATCCTGTTCTACTTTCTGGCGCTGCGCTTCGACAAATCGGTTCTGCGCGGTTTGACGAGCATCACGGTTACACTGCCCGCCTTTTTCATCGTGGTCGTGGTGGCGAGCATCCTTTTGTCGTGGGCCATGCGGGCGTTGGCGGCGTTCGGGATATCGGCCGAAGGCATGTTGCAAGACGGATTCGATTGGCTCTACGAGGTGCAGCGCATCCTCGGAATGGCAACCGATTATTTCCTCAAGCAGGATTCGATCATCATAGCCGCCTCCATCGTGCTCGCGGCGCTCCTGCTTCTGCTCTACACCTATTCGGTTCCGTACTACTGGATGAGAAGCGTGTCGCGGTGGCTCAAAGGCATCAGCCTCGTGGCGGCGGCGTTCGGCGCTGCGGTCATCGTTTTTGCGGGCGTGTGGCTTGCCGATGTGCAGCAGTTCGCGGCCGAAAGCGCATCGGGGCAGCTCGCTTCGGCAATCGATTCGAGCGTGCTCGACAGCCAGGCGAGCTCTCTTTCCCAGTACAAATCAGATGACCTCATCGCGCTCATCAAGGCGTTCGTCCTGCCCTACACCGTGGGCGTGTTCGTTGCGAATGCGGTGGTGGCGCTGCGCAAGGGGAAGGCGAAAACGGTTTCGGACGGTATCATCGATCGGTTCGCTGCCGACGGATCGGTTGACGAAGACGAGCTTCCAGCCTTGAAGAAGCGCTATCTGTACTACGGGGGGAGCCAGACGCTGTGGGACATCGCGCTGCGCTCGATCGGCCACGATATTCCGTTGCCGTATCCGTTTGCGCCGCGCAAGCTTTCGATCAAGGAGCGCATCACCGGCGAGTTGGAAGATCCGCCGCCCGCGCACCCGCACGATGATGAGGCTAAGGCTGCCGAGACGCGCTCCTAGCCCGTGCGTTGTAGGACCTATGTCGCGCGCGTGTAGATTTCCTACATAACGGCAACGGGACCTCGGTTTGCGCGTCGCTATTGCGATGCCGATGCGTATAGTGGATGCATGAAGAAATCAGAAGCACTGCGAATTCTCGGTCTTCAAGATGGGGCGACCGACGATGAGGTAAAGAAAGCCCATCGTGCAAAGGTGATCGAGCATCACCCCGATAAGTACGCCCAAGATCCCGAGAAGCACGCTTGGGCCGAAGAGCAGACCAAGCGCATCAACGAGGCGCGCGATGTGCTCATCTCGCGCAAGTGGGAGCCCGAATACGGGCGAGGCCCGTATGCGAACCCCTACAATCCCTACGGAAACCCCTACGGCGCAAGTCCCTCTCGCGGCCAAGGCGGCCAAGGTACCCCCGGTTCGTCGAATCCTTACGGCGATCCGTTTTCGGGGTGGCCGTTCGGCGGCGGGCAGGGTCAGTCCACGTGGGTATGGACCTCGTGGGACGGTGCTGCGCAAGCCGGAAACCCCTTCGATCCGTTCGGCGCGACGCAACCAAGGAAAACCCCTGCCGAACAGAAAGCCGATGCGGAAAAAGACCTGCGTACCGAAATCGGCGTCATCGCCATCAAACTCGTGTGCCTTGCCGTTCTGAGCGTGTTCGCCTCGGTCGCCTCGGGTTTGTTCCTCTACGTGGCGGCATCGATCATCTACGGGCTTTGGAAACGCCTCGGCAGCTGCCTTATCGCCTTCTTCTTCCCGATTGCGCTTGTCGGCGCACCGTTTCTCATGCTCATCGCGCCCCGCGCGGGAGCGGTGACGTTCGGCCTTGCGATCTTCTTCGCGTTGGCGGTGCTGTTCGACATCGTGAACATGCGAAATGCCGTCGGCGTCTACCTTGCGGCAAGGAAAGCGGCTTCGTCTGCGAAATAGCTCGAACGGCGAACGGGCGGAAGGGCTTGTGCAGCCGGTCTGTTTGCGCCCCGGCTTCGATGCGCTCGGTTGGGCGACGTGCGTTTTGGGCATCCGTAGACGGGCGGCTGTGCGCATACGGGCCTTCGCGAGCCTTCCGTGCCGCGCGAATCGCGCGATGATTGCTATAATGTGACTTTCGTTCAATTGCAGGAAAGGATACCTGGTGAAGAAGGCGTTGCTGCTCGTCTTGGGCATTGTGACCTGCTGCGTGCTCATAGCAAACGCCGATTACCTCGCCGAATTCGTTCGCACCCTTCAAACGGGCGCCCTTCTGCCCATCGCCGTCTCGATCGCGCTTATGCTCGGGCGCCATATCGTGCAGGCGCTCTCCTACGATGCGGCGTTCGCGGCAGTGGATTTCAAAACGGGGCTTTGGCACAATATCGTGCTCATCTTCTCGCTTGTGTTCATCAACACGTTCTGCCTTTTCTCGGGAGCTACCGGCGTGGCGTTCATCATCGACGATGCTCACCGCAAGGGGGCCGATGCGGGCACGGCCACAAGCGGGGCGATCCTCTCGCAGATCGGCTATTTCGCCGCCGTCCTCGTAATTTCGGTCATCGGGTTCGTCACCATGCTCGTTTCGGGGACGATGAACACGCTTTTCCTGATAGGCGGGCTTTTGCTTGCGGGCGTGCTCCTCATCCTTTCCAGTTTGTTCGTGGTCGGGTACCGCAAGCCGCGCGTGCTGTTCCGCGTGTTTCTGATTGCCGAAAAAGCCGTCAACGCCGTGCTCGGCATCATCAAGAAGCGCATGGCGGCAGGATGGGGCAGGCGCACCGCGAGCTCTTTCATCGATTCCGCGGGCATTCTCGCCCATAACCCGGTCGGGACGCTTATCACGGTTGGGTACGCGTCGCTTTCGGCCGTTCTCAACATGGCCTGCCTCGTGGCTATCGGCTACGCGTTCGGCTTCGAGAACGTCTCGGCGCTTGTGGCGGCGTTCGCGGTTGCGGCGATTTCGGTGATTTTGAGTCCGACCCCGCAGGGAGTCGGCGTCGTGGAGGCGGCCATCGCGGCCATCCTCACGGCGCACGGGTGCTCGCTTGCCACGGCGACCGCCATCGCGCTCGTGTACCGGGGCATTATGTTTTGGATCCCGTTCTGCATCGGGGCGGTTCTCCTTTCCCAATCGGGGTTTTTCGCAGGGAAGAAGAATGCCACCGAAGAACAGCGGGCGAAGGACATCGGTTGGATTTCAGGCACGCTCGTGGGTATCGTGGGGCTGGTGAACATCGGGCTCTCGCTTATTCCGAAATCGTTCGAGCCCTACATCGCCTTGACCGAATGGATCGACATCGGCACGTTTCTGACCGGGCCTTTTCTGATCGGCGGCAGCATCGTGCTGCTTGTCTTGGCCGTGGGGCTCGTGCTGCGCTTTCGCACGGCGTGGGCGCTTTGCGTGACGTTGCTGATCTTGATCGCGGGCGGCGAATTCCTTTTCGTCGACACCGCCAAGGTAGCCATTGCCATCGTCGTGCTCGTTTTGTGGCTGTTCTGGAAGCGCGCGGCGTTCGATCGGCCCTTGAGCCTGCCGAAGCGCCGAGGGCCGCATGCCGATGGCGGGGGAGCTGCTCGTGCGAGCCGTTTTGCCGCTCGCCCGCAGCGCGGCGACGCGCCTTGCGAGGGGTGCCCGAAAGACGAACCGGAACCCTCGTGGCAGGAAAAAGCCGAGGTCGGGGCGAACATCCGTCAGCAAGCTCACGACGAGGGCTCTCTGGCGACCGCGTCCGACAAGGCGGCGGTGCAGCCGATGAGGAAGGCCTCTGCCGAGCGCCGTGCTGCGAGGCGGGAGAGGCTTGGGCGGGAAAAGGACGATGCCCGAAGCGAGACGGCCGATCTTGACCCGCACGCCGCCCGTGATAGGATGGCGGGACGGGCCCGCGAGCCGATTTTCGGCCAAGCACAGCGAAACGAAAGAACGAAGCAGCTGAAGCGCCGGTCGCGCGACGCTGCGCCGACGAAGCGCCCGAAGCAGCGCTCGGGCGATGACAAGGAGGACACCCGATGATAGTGCTCGAAGAACCGTTTGTCTCGGAAACCCTGATCGAATGGCTGGTGTCATCGAAGCATCCGGTTCTCGACAACGCGATGGCGCGCCGAATCGCCGCCGCCCACGACATTGCGCTCTGCCCCGAAAGCGAGGCCGTCGATCGCATCGAAGCGGGCGAGCGGCTCTACACGAGTTCGGAAAACGCGCTTGCCTGGGTTTCCTCCCATGTGAAGGCGCCGGGTATCGTGCGTCCCATAGAGGTGTTCAAAGACAAGGCCCTCATGCGCACGGTGCTTGCTCCCCTTGATCCTGATTTCTTCTTCATGTCCTGCTCGGCCGACGAGCTTTCCACGCTCGACTTCGCCGAGCTCAAGCCTCCGTTCGTGCTCAAGCCGTCGGTCGGCTTCTGCAGCGTCGGCGTGTATCCTATCGCGGATGAGGGGGATTGGACGGCAGCCCTCGCCGATATCGAGAGCAACGCCGCGACGTGGCGCGACATGTATCCCGAAAGCGTGATCGGCGCAAGCGAGTTCGTGCTCGAGGGCTATATCGAGGGCACCGAGTACGCCATCGACGCGTATTACGACGCCGAGGGGAAGACGCATGTGCTCAACGTCTTGCGCCACGATTTCGCGAATGCGGCCGATACGAGCGATCGCGCATACTGTACGAGCGTTGCCATCGTGTCCGAAACGGCTCCCGTGTTCACGGCGTGGCTCGACCGCGTGAACGAGTACGTGGGCGCTCGAAACTTCCCCGTCCACGTTGAGGTGCGCGTGAGAGACGGAATCGTGCGCCCCATCGAGATCAACCCGCTTCGTTTCGCCGGCCTCGGCGGAACCGATATCAGCTGGTTCGCGTACGGGTTCAGGACCTACGAGCATTATCTGGAAGGCAAGACCCCCGATTGGGAAAGCTTGGCTGCGGGCAGGCAGGGCAAGCTCTACGTGATGTCGATGCTCAACGGCTGCCCACCCGATTTGACCGGCGACGAATCGTTCGATTACGAGGCGTTTTGCGCGCGGTTCGCCCGGGTTCTCGCCCTGCGGAAGATGGACTATCGGAAAACGGCGAGCTTCGGGTTCCTGTTCTTCGAAACCGATGAGGACGATCCGACCGAATTGACGTTTCTCATGAACACCGATTTCAGGGAATTCATAACCGAATAGCCTTCTCGCCCATCCTCTGGTTGTACCGTGCGCGGTCCAATCGAAGGTTTGCCGATCTTTGCCCGGATTGTCTCTCATATAGTCTACAATGAAGCTCATATATAATTGAGTTGATAATAGATTAGCCGAACGAAGGGCGATGAAACTGTGCTTCGCTTCGGTAGACAGGGGGGTATGTCCTATGCGAATCGGTATGAGGACGTTCGTCGCCGCAGCGCTTTCGGCGCTGCTTGCTCTTACGGGTTGCTCGTCGGCGCAGGAGCCCGCTTCGGAGCAGCAGCTCGATCCGGCGAATCCTGTGCAGATCGAGGTGTGGACCTACTATGCCGGCCACCAGCAACAGGCGTTCGAAGATCTCGTTGCGGAATTCAACGCGACGAAGGGCAAGGAAGCGGGCGTTTCCGTTACCCATGCCAGCCAAGGAGGCGTCAACGACCTGGCCGCCGCGGTGACTGCTTCCGCCGAAGAGCTTGTCGGATCGGCGCCGATGCCCGACATCTTCCTCACCTATTCGGATACGGCGTTCGTTATCGACGGGATGGGCAAGGTCGCCGACCTTGATCCGTATTTCACGGCCGAGGAAAAAGGCGCGTTCATCGACAGCTTTCTTGCCGAAGGGGATTTCGCAGGCGACGGCGGCCTGAAGGTGCTGCCCATCAGCAAGGCGACCGAAACCATTCAGATCAACATGACCGATTGGGAAACGTTTGCCCGAGAAACCGGCTCGTCGCTCGAAGAATTCGAAACCATCGAGGGGATTACGGCGCTTGCGCAGCGCTATTACGAGTGGACCGATGCCCAGACGCCCGAGGCCGATGACGGCAAGCCGTTCTTCGGTCGCGATTCCATTGCGAACTACCTTCTGACCGGCTCCAAGCAGCTCGGCCATGAGATATTCGCCGTGAAGGACGGTGTCTGCACGCCCGATATCGACAAGAACACCATGCGGGCGCTATGGGACAACTATTACGTTCCGTTCGTCAACGGTTATTTTTCCGCCGAGGGCCGCTATCGCTCCGATGCCATCAAGACCGGTGATCTCATCTGCTACATCGGCTCCTCTTCATCGGTTGTGTACTTCCCGGCCGAGGTTACCGTCGACGATCAGACGAGCTATCCCATCGAGTTCGGCGCCCTTGAGGCCCCGCGCTTCGCGGGGGGCGTTTCGTGCGCGCCGCAGCAAGGGGCGGGGTTCGCGGTTGCGAAAAGCGACGAGCGCACCGAGCTCGCATGCGTCGAGTTTCTCAAATGGCTAACCGAAAAGGAGCAGAACACGAGCTTTTCCATCGAGGCCGGCTACATTCCGGTGACCAAGGAGGCCTGCACGTACGAGAACATCGAAGCGGTTGCAAGCGAGACGGGGAATACGCACGACAACTACCTCGTCAACCTCGAGGCGACGCTTGAGACCGTCTCGGATGGCGTGTACGCGAACGCTCCCTTCGAGGGGGGCGTCGAAGCGCGCGTCGTCCTTGAGAAATCGATGGCCGACAAAGCTGCCGCGGATCGCGATCAGGTGGTTGCCGCCATCGAATCGGGGGAGAGCCGCCGGGATGCGGTAGCGCGATTCGACACCGACGAGAACTTCGAAGCGTGGTTGGAGAGTTTTACCGCTGATTTGACAGCGGCTATCGGCGCATAGCGGCAAGCGCCCCTCGGACCGAGTGAAGCATCGCATGAACAGGCAGAGGCAACGGCAGCGGAGCTCATCGGAGAAAACGAGGGCTTCGCAGAGAAGAGGCATCCCCTTCCGGATGCTTGTGGTCGCGCCGCTCGTCGTCGCCCTCGTGCTGCAGGCGTTCGTCTGCTATTTCGTCATCTTGCGCAGCGATAGCCTGACCATGCTCGAGGAAGATACGTACGGCCTGCTTTCGGAGCGCGTGAGCAGTCGCGCGGGCTATCTTGAAAACGATATGGTGCTCAGGTGGTCCGAGACGGGCGAGACTGCGCAGAAGCTCTCGGAAACCGTTTCGTCCGTTCTTGCCGAGCACGGGGCGTCGGCCGCCGATATCGAGACGGCTTCGCCTTTGGCTCTCGAGATCATCGACAGCGCCGCCGACGATGTGCTTTCTTTCGTCAGGCGCTCGGAAATCGACGGAGCATACTTCATCCTCATCGATGGCTCGCAGGATGGGCTGTCTGGCGAAGGGCCGCGCCGCAGCGCCCTCTACGTGCTCGATTCGAACCCCGATGTCACCCTGGAGAACGATTCGGATCTTCTGCTCGCGGCTTGCCCGATCAGCTTGGCGAAGAGAACCGACATCGCGCTTGCCAGCTCATGGGAGGCGACGCTGACCATGGGCGCGAATCCGGACGAGACGGCCTACTACGAAAAGCCGCTTGCCGCCGCCCTCGAACACCCGGATGCCGCAGTCGATGATCTGGGCTATTGGGGTTTGCCCGTCGATATCGGATCCACGGGAAGCCGTTCGATTACCTACAGCATGCCGGTGAAGGACGAAGGCGGGCATGTGGTCGGCGTGTTCGGCATCGAGGTGAGCGTGAATCGGCTCGTTACGTTTTTCCCGTACCGCGATCTCGACGAAGCAGGCCAGGGTTCCTACATTCTGGCGATCGGCGATGAATCTTCAAGCGGTTTGGCTGGCTCTGCGGTTTCGGGAGATCGGTTTTCCCTCGGCGTCATCGCGTCGACGGGCGCCGTGCAGAATCTCTACACAGACAGCAATTCGCTGGCGGTTTTAGCCGATGATCGGGGCTATTTGACCGCATCGGCAGACGATGCGACGGGCAGGGAGGCTGCGGTTGCCGCTTCGAGCGTGATCAAGCTTTACGATTCGACTTCTCCGTTCTCATCTCAGCAGTGGTATCTTGTCGGCCTTGTCCCCGAGAACACGCTGTTCCGCGCATCGCAATCGCTCGAGACGAACCTGCTTGTCATTTTGGGGGTTTCGTTCGGAGTCGGCGTTTTGCTGGCGGCTGTGGCAGCATGGTTCTCGTCTTCGCGCCTGCGCCGCCTTATGGGCGAGGTTCGCGGCGTGGGCGAAGCTCGCGGCGTCGATCCTGCCGAGCGGTTCGTGTTTCGGGAAACCGGCGTGCGGGAGATCGATGAACTCGCCGACTCCATCAGCTTCTTCGGCTCGGGCCTCGCTTCCGCGGGGCAGAGGCTCTCGCGCATCATGGCGTTGTCCGACCATGCCGTCGGCGCGTTCGAGTACAACAGGAAGACGGGGGATATCACCTATACCGATCGGTTCTTCGAAACGCTGGGGGCCTACGATTTCCCCGGGCTTCCGAAGGGCATCGCGCAGCGCGATCTTCGGCGCGGTACGCTTTCGCCTGAGGATTTCGAACGGCTGATGGATGCGTACGATCCGTATGCGGAAAACGACGCGCAGGGGGCGAAGATCATCTCCCTTCCTCACCGAGAGCGTTTCCTGCGCTTCGTCGTGACAGACGATGCGGCCGAGGGCAGCGCGTTCGGCATCGTGGAAGACGTGACCTACGAGATCCGCACGAGGAGAAGGATCGAGCATGAGCGCGATCATGACATTTTGACGGGTCTGCTCAACCGCCGCGCTTTCGAACAGGAGCTTGCAGGCATCTTCGCGCGGGGCGATCTGGAGTTCGCCGCTATGGGCATGCTCGATCTCGACAACCTGAAGTTCATGAACGATTCGTTCGGCCACGATTGGGGCGATCAGTACATACAGGCCGCTGGCGCGGCACTTCAATCGGTCGTGCGGGAGGGCGATGTGTGCGCCCGCATATCAGGCGACGAGTTCCTCGTGTTCGTTCGGAGCTGCACCACCGAAGAAGAGGTGGCGCAGCGGTTCGAAGAACTGAGGGGACGCCTGTCTTCGGCGGTGATCGAAGCCCCTGACGGGCGGATGCTCAAGGTTCGGGGGTCCATCGGCGTTGCGCTGTATCCTCGAGACGCTTCCAGGTACGATCAGCTGCGCGACTACGCCGACTTCGCCATGTACACGGCGAAGCACTACCGCAAAGGCGAGCTGTGCTTCTTCGAGAAGCGACGCTACGACACGCAGTCGTCGCTGCTCGACAAGCGGGAGGATTTGAACAAGCTCCTCGACGAGATGCTCGTCGACTACCACTTCCAGCCGATCGTCGATGCGCGCACGGGCACCGTGTTCGCCTACGAGGCGCTTATGCGCCCGCTGCTGAAATCGTTCGACTCTCCGGCGGTCGTCGTCGATCTCGCCCGCATGCAATCGAAGCTCTACCGAATCGAGCAGATGACCTTCTTCCGCTCTCTATCCGTCTTCGAAGAGCGCGATCCGGGCACCGGCGCGAAGCTGTTCGTCAACAGCATAGGAACGCAGAGCCTTTCGCTTGAAGACGAACAGGACATCGAGCGTCGTTTCGGCTCGCTGCTCGACCGTGTGGTGATCGAGATAACCGAAGGCGATTTCGGACGCGAGCTGTTCGGCTACAAAGAGTCGCTTGCGCGTAGATGGGGATCGTGCTTGGCCATCGACGATTTCGGCGCGGGCTACAACGGCGATGCGACGCTCCTCGAGCTCCAGGCGGCATTCGTGAAGATCGACATGTCGATCGTCCGCGGCATCGACGCCGATGTGGACCGGCAGGACATCCTCAGATCGCTTCTCGGCTACGCCCATGATCGCAATGTGCGCGTAATCGCCGAAGGCGTGGAGACCGAAGGGGAGCTTGCCGCGGTCATTCGGCTCGGCGTGGATTACATCCAGGGCTTTATCGTGGGAAAACCGTCTCCGACGCCTTCCGATGCGATTGCCGGAATGGATGAGGTCATCAGGAACCTCAACGGCCGATCGTGAACGCTCTGTGAACTTCCTGTAGGCATTGGGTTCAAATTTGCGCCGATCCGGCGTTGCTTTGTTAAGCTACCGCCTAGTGTCTACGAAAAGTGACGCTCAATCAGGAGGTTGTATGAGAGAGCAAGCAGCACCAAGCCGCATGAAGAGAGCATGCACGATGGTTCTCGCGGCGGCCCTGGCGATATCGCTCGGGGCTCCGGCCATGGCTTTTGCAGAGCCGACGGCGGCCGATAAGCAGGCAGAAGCAGAAACCGCGCTCGCGCAGCTGAACGCGATGCAGGATACTTTGAATAAAGCTTCCGACGATTACTTCACCGCACTCGACGAACTGGAGCAGGCTCAGGCCAGCATGGAAGACGCGCAGGCCCGCATAGACGAGGCCAATGCGCAGATATCCGAGCTCCAAGACAAGCTCGGCACCCGCGCGAACAGCATGTATCGCAGCGGCAGCGTCACGTTCATCGACCTCCTTCTCGGAGCGTCTTCGTTCGAGGAGTTCACCACCAACTGGGACATCCTCAACAAGATGAACCAAAACGATGCCGAAATGGTGCAGCAGACCAAGGATCTCCGTTCCGAGGTGCAGGCTGAAAAGGACGAGTACGCCCGCCAGGAAGCCATTGCGAGCGAGAAGACCGAGGAAGCCAAGCAGATCAAGGAAGAGGCCGAAGCAACGGTTGCTTCCATGCAGGAGACCTACGACTCCCTGAGCGCTGAAGCGGCCGAGCTGCTCGAACAGGAGCGCGCTGCCCAGGAGGCGGCTGAGGCTGCCGCGGCGCAGGCCGTGCTCGACCAGGCTGCCGCCGAGGCGGAGCAGAGCAACAACAACTCGAACAACAGCAATAACAATTCGTCGAACAACAACAACTCGTCGGGCGGCGTCGAGCCTCCTTACAACGCCGTAACGGGCAACGCCGTGGTCGATCGCGCGTACAGCTACGTCGGCAACGCCGAGTACGTGTGGGGCGCTTGCTCGCCCGGGCAGTTCGACTGCTCCGGCTTCGTGAGCTACTGCCTCACCGGCAGCTACTCGCGCCTCGGCACCACCTATACCTTCCTCAACTGGCCGCGGGTTTCCGATCCGCAGCCCGGCGACGTGGCGGTGAACTCGGGCCACTGCGGCATCTACATCGGCGGTGGCCAGATGATACATGCTGCCACCTACGGCGTCGGCGTCGTCATCGGCCCCGTGCAAAGCGGCATGGTGTTCGTGCGCTACTAGTACCCAAGACGCGCAGGACGGCATCTGTCCTCGATCAAACGGGAAAACGAGAAGGACCCGCCATTCATTCGTTTGATGGCGGGTTCTTCCTTTCGGCATCGATGCGCCCGTCGACCGCGAAACGCGCAGCCGCCCGCTGTGTGCTTACTGTAAGTATTCCTGTCAGCGTCGATCATGGATGGCGCCGTTTTGGTAAGCTGTCTTTATGTGTGCCTCTGAGCAAAGCCGTCCGATCGGGAGGTCGTATGAGGGGATATGAGGAGCAAGGCCGGGCCAGAGCAGCGTTTCGGCTCGTAATCGCTGCGGTGCTCGCAGCAACGTTGGGTCTTCCCGCTGTGGCGTTTGCGGAGCCGACGGCGGCAGATAAGCAGGCCGAAGCGCAAACGGCGCTCGTCACGCTCAACGAACTCCAGGACAAGCTGAACCAGGCTTCCAACGACTACGCCGAAGCGCTGAGCGAGGTCGATACCGCCCAGGCGAGCATGCAGGAGGCGCAGGAGCGCATCGACTCCCTTACCGTCGAAATCGCGGATCTCCAAGTCAGGCTCGGTGATCGAGCCTGTTCCATGTACCGTTCGGGCAATTTCACGTTCCTCGATCTTCTGTTCGGCGCAGCCAGCTTCGAAGAGTTCGCAACCAGCTGGGATATGCTCGAAAAGCTCAACCAGAACGATGCCGATATGGTGCAGCGGGCGAAAGACCTGAGCGATCAGGTTGAAGCCGAGAAGGACGAGTACGCGCGCCAGGAATCCATTGCAACCGAAAAAGCCGAAGAAGCCCGCGCGTGCAAGGAAGAGGCCGAGTTATCGGCTGCCGCCATGCAGCAGACCTACGATTCCCTCAGCGCCGAGGCGGCTGCCCTGCTTGCCGAAGAGCAGGCTGCCCAAGAGGCGGCGCGTGCAGCTGCGGCGCTCGACGCCATCGAGCGAAATGCGCAGACGTCCAGCGAAAACAGCGGCGGCAACGGCACCTCGGGCAACGGATCTTCTTCGGGCAACGCGGGCGTCGAGCCCCCTTACAACGCGGTCACCGGCAACTCCGTGGTCGATCGCGCGTACAGCTATGTCGGCAACGGCCAATACGTTTCGGGCGCGTGCGCACCCGGGCAGTTCGATTGCTCCGGCTTCGTGAGCTACTGCCTCACCGGCAGCTACTCGCGCCTCGGCAGCACCTACACGTTCCTCGGCTGGCAAGAGGTCTCCAACCCGCAGCCGGGCGACGTGGCCGTAAACGCGGCGCATTGCGGCATCTACATAGGGGGCGGCCAGATGATTCATGCGGCCTCCCCGGGTCAGGGCGTGGTCGTCGGCGGCGTGCAGTCCGGCATGATCTACGTGCGATGGGGCTAGGCGGTAGGCACGGCGTGTCCATGAACTGGGATTCGGGTTTCATCGCAGCGCTCGGCATCGAGTTTACAGAAACGTCCGCAACGCGGATCGTCGCCACTATGCCCATCACGGCCGCCATTCTGCAGCCCCATGGCTTCGTGCATGGCGGTGCGACCATAGCCCTGCTCGAATCGGTAGCCAGCGCAGGGGCCGAACAGAGCGTCGATCTTGCGCTTGAGAGGCCTTTCGGCATCGACGTGCACGTGCGGCACAGGAAAAGCGGCGTAAGCGGCACCCTGACGGGCGTCGCCGAGCTCGACCGCGTCGAGCGGTCGAAGCAGTACTGGAGAGTCACGGCTTTCGACGATGCAGGCGATGTGGTGAGCGACGGCGTGATCGTTACCAAGATCGTATCGCTTGCCCGCCTCGCCGAGAAGGAACGAGAACGGGAAGCGGCCAAGGACGCGCGCTAGCCGTTCGGCGGGATTCGCACCGAACGGCGCTTGATCAGCGAGCTTGTTTGCGCAGGAGCAGAGCGAACCCGCAGGCGATAAACGCGAGCGCCGCCGTGCCCGCAACGGGGCTCGGCAGGGGGTCGCCGACTTTGGCCAAGGCCTTCGCTTTCGCACGCGAATCTTCGCCGCCTCCCTCTTTCCGCTCGCCCTCTTCGGGCGCCGGTAGGGGCGTGGGATCGACGGGGGGAACGGCAGCATCGGAATATGCGATCGCGTAGCGCGAGAATCGGTCGGTTGTAACGGTTACCGAAGCTCGGTCGGCTGCGTTTTCATCCGGCAGAAGCGAGGCCGTCCAACTGCCGTCGTCTTCCTGATGGGTTCTCGCGATGGCGAAGGTTCTCGCATCGCCTGATTCCGATGCGACGGCGTCGGGGATGGCGAACGTCATCGTGATGCCCTTGCCGAGCGAATGGATCTGCTCGCTTGCCAAGGGGATGTCGTCGGTTCTGCTCTTGAACGTCTGCTTCGTTACCGTAACGCTGAAGTGCTTCCCGAGGAGGTACTCTTCTCCCAGCTTTGCGTCGAGCGCCGCGCGCTCGGCTCCTTCGGCATCGACGATATCATCGTTGATCACCGCTTTTATCTTCAACAGTTCGGCGCTTCCGTTTCGAAGCGCCTGAATCTCGTCTTTTCCGAATTCGTAGACGAAGTGATGGAGACAGCCGTTCTCGATGGTGGCGATCTCGTCGGCCGAACCGCCTTCGCCGGCTACCTCCACCACGACCTCGACTTGGATTTCGGGAAGCTGGAGCAGGTCTTCGTGCAGCTTGTCGAGCGCGTCGGCATCGACGGGCGCATCGGGGTTTTGTTCGAGGTGCGCTTCGAGATCGAGTTTGGCATCGAGGATGGCGTTCTTGGTTTCTTCGGAAGCCGTGGGCACATCGGCCGCGTCGGGCAGGTTCTCGATCCGATCGTGGAGATCCTCCGTTTCGAGGGGGACGAAGACGGCGGATACCTCGCATGTATCGGTGCTGGGGGTAAACGTGTACGATACGGCGCGATCGCTTCCCGGGGCGACGTCGCCTGCCGACATGCCGTCGATCAGGATGCTTTCGAGCCGATAGCCGTAGTCGGGGACAAACGTGTAAGTTGCGGGTTCGTTTCGGTTGAATGCGTTGTCTCCCGGTTCGATCGTTCCGTGTTCGGCTTGCTTTGCGGTGATGGTGGAACCCGCCGCGATGGTCCAGAGCGTGCGGTTCTGTTGTGACGTTTCGTCCTTGGCGAGGTAATACCGCTGGGGGCGCGACGGATCGTCGAGCAGCACTTTCCCATTGCCTGCCCGGGCGAAATCGAACAGCGTCATGCCAGTCGTCAGCGTGCCTGTGGGATGCACTTCCAGCACGCCTTCGAGCGCGCTGCCGCTTGCCTCGTCGCCGATGATGGTCGCGCTTGCCGGCATGGTGATCGAGGCCGTGGCCTCGCCGCCGGAAGCGGGCGTGCCCGTGAGGTTGCCGTAGAGGATCGTCGGATTCTCGTTGTAGCCGACAAGGCTTCCCCCGCCTTCTATCGTCAGATCGTAGACGCCCATAAGATGGTAAGGTGCGCCTGAGCTGTCCGCCGATACGGTGCTGGGGGTGAACGTCGCGCCGTTGTGGATGAGGATATCGGTCTCGCCGATGTGGTTTGGCGAGTAGACGCCGCTGACGACCGTCTGCGTCGAAGTGCCCTTCTCATCGCCGATCTCGATGAGAAGGGTTCCTTTTTGATGCTCGGCGTAGATGAAATCCTTGCAGGTGGAGTTTCCCACGAAGGAGACGATATGCTTGCCTCCGATATCGGAGGCGCTCGTTGCGCCGATGTAGCCCTTGGCGAGCACGCTGTCGGCGAATACGAGCTTTGCGTCTCCGGTTATTCCCGAGCCTGCGCGCGGCATCGTTCCGTCTTGCGCGGGCAAGGCGCATTTGCTGAAGCGGCTTTCCACGTTGCCGTCGATCGTGCCGTTGCCATTGGTGTCGGAGAGGTAGGCGCCGCCGTAGAAATACTTTATATCGCAGTTCTCGAACGAAGACGATACACTTCCCGTAACCTGCGCCGTGCTTGCTGCGGTTTGGTCGCCAGCGATGTATCCGCCGTTCGAGAACACGTAGGCCGCATACCCCTCTTCGGCTGTAAACGTAACCGAATCCGCCCCCTTGTCGGAGCCTACGTGAACGTCGCCCGCGGAATTGTAAGAAACGTTGCCTGCTGCGGTAACCCATCTGCCGGTCAAGGTTGCATTTTTGCCCATCTCGGTATGGACGGATCCCGATGCCGCACTGCAGTCGGTCGAGTTGTAGTAAACGTAGCCTCCGCCGATGAACTGGCCTGCCGGCATCGTGTAGGTATCGCCGAAGTTCGTGGTGACGGATCCCTGGACATCGGTCGTGCAGCCCGTCGATCCGTTGTACGAAAAGCCGCCGCCCACAAAAGATTTCGTTGCGGTGCCATCGCCGAAATCCGTATTCACGTTGCCGAAGACGCTCGCTTCGCAATCGGCGGCCAAGCTGGCCAATCCGCCCCCGATGACGAAGTTGCCGGTGAAGGAACAGCCGTCGCCCGCCGAAACCGAAACGTCGCCGGTTACGTTTGCCGTGCATTCGATTGCATGGTTGAATGCGTAGCCGCCTCCGATGACAAGGCCGCCCGACGTGCATCCCTCGCCGAAGGCGACCGAGGTGCTTCCCACGTCAGCCGATGCGTTGCGCGCTCCCTGCGGCTTGCCGTCGAACTCGTTTCCCCATGCGATGCCGCCTCCCACGGCTCCCCGCGCTACCGAAGCGCCGGGTTTCGCCTCGATGCGCGCCGTGCCTGCAACGTCGGACGTGCATACGTTGCCTTTTGCGATGCCTCCCCCGATAACGCTCATTCCGGTGCTGCTTCCCGAGGTGAGGTTAGCTCCCTTGTGGATGATGACTTCGGTCGAATCGGCGCAGGCGGATGTTGCAAGATCGTTCGAGTTGTTTTCGGCGAATCCCCCGCCTGCAACGAGGTTCGCGTTCTCGTAGTTCGCTTTCTGCCCTTCGATGCCGAACACTTCGACGCGCGTCGCCCCGAGCACGTCGGCCGTGCCGCCTGCAAGCGCATAGCCGCCGCCGATGATGCCGGCGGCCGATTCCCACCCGCATCGGGCGGTCATGATGACGGTTGCCCCCACGTTGGCCTGCGCGCCGCCGTACAGGGCGCATCCGCCGCCGTAAAAGCGCGAAAACGCCTTGCTGTCAGGTTGGGATTGCGCCGCCGTGTCGTCTTCGAGCGCCGTGATGGTGACCGTTCCTGCGACGTCGGCGGCCGAACGGTTGGCGTTTTCCTTGCTGGTGCCGGTGGCGAGGCCGCCGCCGTACACGTGCATCTTGCTCATCGATCCCGAANAAGGGAAACAAAGAGGGGCAGGACGAAGGCTGTCTCTTATAACCATCTGGATGGGTAGAAGGAACAGGCGTCGCCCCGACCCCGCCGGCCGTGCCGCCTGCAAGCGCATAGCCGCCGCCGATGATGCCGGCGGCCGATTCCCACCCGCATCGGGCGGTCATGATGACGGTTGCCCCCACGTTGGCCTGCGCGCCGCCGTACAGGGCGCATCCGCCGCCGTAAAAGCGCGAAAACGCCTTGCTGTCAGGTTGGGATTGCGCCGCCGTGTCGTCTTCGAGCGCCGTGATGGTGACCGTTCCTGCGACGTCGGCGGCCGAACGGTTGGCGTTTTCCTTGCTGGTGCCGGTGGCGAGGCCGCCGCCGTACACGTGCATCTTGCTCATCGATCCCGAAGAATACGCCTGGGCTTTCGCTCCGAACGTAATCGATGCGCTGCCGGCGACGTTTGCCGTTGCGGCGGTGTTGGAAAGGGTGCTGAGCGCGATCGATGCGGCCCCGGCGCTTCCGCCCCCGTACACTTCGTCGATCGAGCCGTTCACCGTGATGTTCGTCGAGCCCGTTGTGGCCGCATCGGCGCTGAGAGCGGCGCTTCCGCTGCTCGGGAAGCAGGCGATGCCGCCTCCGATCGCCTTTTGGGCGCCGCCTGCTTCGCCGATGTCGACAAAAGACGATCCGCGCAACGTCGCCGAAGCGTTCGCCAGGCCGCTGTCCGAGGCGTATGCCCGACATCCGCCGACGACGGTCGAGGCGGTGCCTTCTACGAGAATCGTCGCATCGCCCGAGAGATCCGCGTTGAGGCTTCCGCCGAACAGGCTCCTCGCGAAGGCTCCTTCGCGAACGGTTATGCTCGAAGCTCCCGAAAGAGGCGTGCCGTTCGATCCGCCGTAGATGAGGGCGTTCATTTTCAGAGGAGCTTCGATGATGATCGGCACGCCGTTGGCGAACAGGTTGATGCAGTAGGAATCCGATCCTCCGTTGCCGACGATGATTTGCTCGTTTGCATCCGAGGTGATAGTGAGCGAGGTCATGTTGCGATCGGTGGGCAGGCTGAACGAGATGCCGCCCGGCAGATAGTCCCGATAGTCTTGGTACAGATCGCTTTTGACGTTGAAGACGACATCGCCCGCATCGTCGGGTATGGCTGCGATCGCCTCGGCGAATCCGGCATAGGGCTGGCCGTCTCCGATATCGAAGACCGATGCGGCATTGGAGCGGGCTTCTGCGGAGCTTTGCGGGGCGGAAACGTTGGCCTTCGCTTCGGCTTCTACTGGAAGGGAGTCCCCGTCAGCAAGTCCTGCGGCCTCCCGGTCGGTCTCGTCGTCTATTTCGTCGGGGGCCTGAACCTCATCGGGCGCCCCTGGTTCCCGTTCGGGCTGGACGGCTTCGCTACCGTTGACGTCGCCGACTGTCGAGGGAGCCTGGGGGGGGGTGGAGCTTTCCGCGCTCTCCGTCTGCGCAGCCCAAGCGCAAGGGGAACAGAGCGTTATTCCAAGGAGGGCCGCCATGCAGGATGCGAGCAGGTCTTTCTTCATCATGCTTCCTTAATATATAACCGAATCGCTTATATTAGGATAGCTGAAACTTTAGGTTGAGTCCATGTTAAATCGCCTGTTAGATTGCCTGCTTCGGCAATTTATCCGAGGGCGTGCCGCCTTGCGGGCGATCGCGCGGTAGCGGATTCGGCCAATCGGGCGCTCGGGATGAGCCTTGCCCGCGCCCGAGCTGAGCTTGGGCGATGCTGCAATCCTTGATAACTTTTGCCCGTCAGGGCTTTTCTTTTCAGATGGTTGTGCTAATATAACGTCCGCTGCAACAACAGCATCGGGATGTGGCTCAGTTTGGTAGAGCGCTGCGTTCGGGACGCAGAGGCCGCAGGTTCAAATCCTGTCATCCCGACCATGTAGACTCGGGATGTATTCTTTTGTTAAGATGCATCCCTTATCTATAGGTATTGTGGTAATCTGACGAGGTTAGATTGCGCGGGCGGACGTCCCGCATCAACGAGTGGAGGACAATATGAAAATTCTCGGCATGGGCGTTCCCGAGCTGTTGATCATCCTTGTTGTGATCCTGCTTATCTTCGGCCCCAAAAACCTTCCCAAGCTGGGCAGTGCACTCGGTAAGACCGTCAAGAACCTCCGCGAAGGCATCGGCGGCGGCGATAAGGAAATCGAAGAGGTCGAGGAAGAAGAGGAAGTCGAAGAGGTCGAGGAAGAGCAGCCTGTTAAGAAGACTGTCAAGAAGACCACGACGACGGCCAAAAAGCCGGCTACGAAGAAGAAGGCCGAATAGTACCACCCTTCGGGTATGTTTTCGCGGCATGTGCAGTGCGTGCACGTGCCGCGTTGTCGTATACCGAGCCCAGGTTCGCCGCGAAAGCGATGGGCTCGATCGATATAAGCGAACCGCGTACACGTAAGCGCACGCTTCCAAGCGTGCATGTTTCTCTGCAACAGACAGGTGATGGTATGGCAGACAAGGATTTTATCCTCACGCAGGAGGGAAAGGAGAAGCTCGAAGCCGAGCTTCATTTCCTCGAAACCGAGAAGCGTGCCGAAATAGGCGAGCGCATCAAGGTTGCCCGTGAGTTCGGAGATATCTCTGAAAACTCCGAATACGACGACGCCAAGAACGAACAGGGCATGATGGAGGCGCGCATCGCCGAGATCAGCCGCATTCTGAGCGAGGCGACCGTCGTCACTATTCCCAAGCGGTCGAACAAGGTCAACATCGGCTCGAGCGTGACGGTCGACATGGACGGGCGGGAGCGCGTGTTCACAATCGTCGGCGGCGCAGAAAGCGATGCTGCGGCGGGCAAGATCTCGAACGAATCGCCCGTAGGGTCGGCCTTGCTCGGGCACAAGAAGGGCGATGTCGTGGAAACGCAGGGGCCCACCGGCAAGAAGATCGTGATGACGATCACGAAAATAGATCACTAAAAACACGGCCCCGGCGAAACGGGCCGCCACACAGCGGTTCCGCCGAAGCGGTGCCGAGCTTTACGGGCCCCGGGAATCGAGGGCCCGTTTGCGTTATCGGACGATACGAAAAGGAAGCACATGAGCGAGACAACGAACACCGCCCAGGATGGAGCCGAGCAGATCGAAGACGATCCGATCGAGGTTCGCCGAGCCAAGCGCGAGGCTTTGCTTGCGGCCGGCAAGAACCCCTACGGCCATGCGTTCGAGTACAGCCATCACATCGAAGAGCTCGACGCGAAGTACGCCGATCTGCCCGATGGGGAATCGACCGAAGATGCCGTGAAGGTGGCGGGCCGCATCATGGCGAAGCGCGACCAAGGCAAGATCATGTTTCTCGAACTGCGCGACGCTACGGCCGATATCCAGCTGTTCTGTCGCATCAACACCCTCGGCGAAGAGGTGTACGCTGAATTGAAGGATCTCGACGTGGGCGATTGGATCGGCGTATCCGGCACCATGATCCGCACGCGTCGGGGCCAGCTTTCGGTGGCGGTCGAATCGTTCGAGCTTCTGTCGAAGTCGCTCAGACCCCTGCCCGAGAAGTTCCACGGCTTGGCCGACAAGGAAACCCGCTATCGTCAGCGCTACGTCGATCTGGTCATGAACCCCGAGGTTCGCTCGACTTTCGAGGCCCGCTTCAAAATCATCTCGGCCATTCGCTCCTATATGGAATCGCAGGGATTCTACGAGGTTGAGACGCCGATTCTCCATCCCATTCTCGGCGGCGCGAACGCAAAGCCCTTCATCACCCATCACAATGCGCTCGACAAGGATTTCTACCTGCGCATCGCAACCGAGCTGCATTTGAAGCGCCTGCTCGTGGGCGGGTTCGAGAAGGTGTTCGAAATCGGGCGTCAGTTCCGCAACGAGGGTATGGATCCGTTCCACAATCCCGAGTTCACAACCATGGAGGCCTATCAGGCTTATTCCGATCTCGAGGGCATGATGGAGCTCACGCAGGGCTACATCCAGGCCGCCGCCATGGCAGCGTGCGGCACGCTGCAGATCACCTATCAGGGCAACGAGATCGATCTTTCGGGCGAGTGGCCGCGCAAGACCATGATGCAGCTCATAGAAGAGGAGTCGGGCGAAAAGGTCGGCTTCGATATGATCCGCGAGGAGCTTGTCGAGATTGCCGAGAAGTACGGTGTGAAGGTTGAGGATGCATGGGGCAAGGGCAAGCTCATCGCCGAGATATTCGAAGCGACCGCTGAAGACAAGCTCGTTCAGCCGACGTTCGTGACCGACCATCCGCTCGAGGTGTCGCCGCTTGCCAAGAAGAAGACCGATGACGAGAACCTTACCGAGCGCTTCGAACTTTTCATCTGCGGACACGAGTACGCAAACGCCTTCAGCGAGCTGAACGACCCGGTCGATCAGGCGGAGCGATTCCGGGCGCAGGTCGCCGCGAAGGAAACCGGCGACGACGAGGCGATGGGCTACGACGATGATTACGTGCGCGCGCTGGAGTACGGCATGCCGCCTGCGGGCGGCGTCGGCATCGGCATCGACCGTTTGGTCATGCTTTTGACCGATTCGGCATCGATCCGCGATGTGCTGCTGTTCCCGCACATGCGCGACGAGGCGAGGTAGGCGGTCCCGAAGCGCCGCCTGGCCGTCGGTTTCGCTATCGTGCGCCAGTTTTGGTGATGTTGTGAGAGCGCTTTACGGCAAGGTGTCGTTTTAGCACTCTCTTGACTTGAGTGCTAATATTATGCGGAAACCAAAAACTTGCGAGAATTGAGGCATGCATGAGCTTTGAGAAATTCACCGACAAGGCCCGCAAGGTCCTCGTCCTGGCTCAGGATGAGGCCCGTGCCTTGCACCAGCCCTACGTGGGCACCGAGCACTTGCTGCTCGGGTTGATACAGGAAGAAGACGGCTTGGCCGCCCAGGCTCTCGATCGATTGGGCGTCGAATACAACGCCGTCGTCCAAGCCATCCGCCAGGTCGTCGCAATCGATGAGGATACCGATGTCTCGGGGCATCTGAGCTTCACGCCGCGCGTCAAGCGCGTGCTTGAAAACTCGCTGCGCGAGGCCATGCAGATGGGGCAGAGCTATATCTCCACCGAGCACTTGCTGCTCGGCATCGTCCGCGAGGGAGACGGCACGGCGCTCGAGGTGCTCGGTCGCCTTGGCGTCACGGGCGACAACGTCCGTTCCGCCTTGAACGATCTTGTGGGCCAGAGTCCGGTATACGCGGGCCGCGGCGCGTTCGAGGCGCAGGCTGCATCGTCGGACAGCATGCTCAAGGAGTTCGGGACCGACCTTACCAAAAAGGCGACCGAGGGCAAGCTCGATCCGGTTATCGGGCGCGCAGGCGAAATCGAGCGCGTCATGCAGGTGCTGTCGCGCCGCCAGAAGAACAACCCGCTTCTGATCGGCGAGCCCGGCGTGGGCAAGACCGCCGTCGCCGAAGGCTTGGCGCAGCTGATCGTTTCGAACCAGGTTCCCGATATCCTGCGCAACAAGCGTCTTATCACGCTCGACATATCCGCGCTCGTCGCGGGCAGCAAATACCGCGGCGAATTCGAAGAGCGCCTGAAGAAGTGCATCAAAGAGGTGCAGGACGAAGGCGATATCATCTTGTTCATCGACGAGATCCATACGCTCATCGGCGCAGGTTCGGCCGAGGGTTCCATCGACGCCGCCGCCATCCTGAAGCCGCCGCTGTCGCGCGGCGAAATCCAGGTCATCGGCGCCACGACGATCGACGAGTACCGCAAGCACTTCGAGAAGGACTCAGCGCTCGAGCGGCGCTTCCAGCCCATTACGGTGGGCGAACCCAACGAGGAGCAGGCGCTGCGCATCATGGAGGGCCTGCGCGATCGCTACGAGGCCCATCATCAAGTGCATTTCACCGACGATGCCCTGCAGGCCGCCGTGTCGCTTTCCGGGCGCTACATTCAGGATCGATTCCTTCCCGACAAGGCGATCGACGTGCTTGACGAGGCGGGCGCGCGCATGCGCATCCGCAACATGACGCTTCCCAAGGAGCTGCGCGAGCTTGATGACGAGCTCAGGCGCCTGCGTGCCGAAAAGGACGAGGCGATCGCATCGCAGGATTTCGAGCGTGCCGCAAGCCTGCGCGATGAAGAGTCTCAGCTGCGCGAGAAGCGCGCCGAGGCCGAGAAGAAGTGGGAAGAAGATGCTCAGAAGTCCATCAACCAGGTGACGGTCGAGGATATCGCCGACGTCATCTCGATGACCACGGGCGTGCCGGTGTCGAATCTCACCGAAGCCGAGACCGAGAAGCTGCTGCGCATGGAAAGCGTGCTTCACGAGCGCATCATCGGCCAGGAAGAAGCCGTGACGGCGCTTTCGAAGGCCATCCGTCGCAGCCGTTCGGGGCTCAAGGATCCGAAGCGCCCCGCCGGATCGTTCATCTTCCTCGGCCCTTCGGGCGTCGGCAAGACCGAGTTGTCCAAGGCGCTCGCCGAGTTCCTCTTCAATTCCGAAGACGCGCTTCTGTCTTTCGACATGAGCGAGTACATGGAGAAGCATTCGGTGTCGAGGCTCGTGGGATCGCCTCCGGGCTACGTCGGGTTCGACGAGGGCGGCCAGCTTACCAAGGCGGTGCGCCAGCGCCCGTACTCGGTCGTGCTGTTCGACGAGATCGAGAAGGCCCATCCCGACGTGTTCAACATCTTGTTGCAGATCCTCGAAGAGGGTCGCTTGACCGACGCCCAGGGCCGCACGGTCGATTTCCGCAACACGATCATCATCATGACGTCGAATGTGGGCGCCCGTGAAATCGCCCAGTCCACGCCGCTCGGATTCCAGAGCGATCCGAACACCGGGCTGTCGGACAAGGAAATCCACAGCCGCGTTATGAGCGAGATGAAGAAGCTCTTCCGTCCCGAGTTCTTGAACCGCATCGATGAGATCATCGTGTTCAAGTCGCTCAACGAGGAGCAGATAGCCCAGATCGTCAGCCTCATGGTTGCCGAGCTGCGCGAGCGCCTGATCGCACAGAACATGTCCATCAACTTGACCGATGCCGCTGCGCGGCACATTGCGAAGGAGGGAACCGATGCAACGTTCGGCGCGCGTCCTTTGCGCCGCGCCATCCAGCGCTTGCTTGAAGATCCCATTTCCGAGCAGATCCTCGAGGGGCGGTGGACGAGCGGTTCCATCATCGATGTCGATTACGTTGACGGCGAACTTACGTTTGAGGCGGGAAGCGGCTCTATACCTGCACCGCGCAAACGTGATAGCATAGCCAAGGACACAGAATTGCTCCTGACCAACTTCGATCTGGGGCATGCGGGTGTCACGAGCGGCGGCTCGATGTCGGGCGGTGCTGCAGACTAACGCGTGTTTTGAAAAAGCGATGAACCTTACGGGAGCCGTCGCCGTTGCGCGACGGCTCCCTCGCATCGCCGACGAAGAAGGGCAGAAGACCACATGGCGAAGACCATCGATCCTGTATTTTCGCCTCAGGTGCTGAAAAGACCTGAGCTGGCGCTTGACGATCTTGATTTCGACGCGCTTTCGCAGAGTATGGGGGGCCTTAAGGGCAAGATGGATGAAAACCCCAAAACGGCGGCCATCATCCTGGCCGGCGGAACGGGCGAGCGCTTCGGCAAAGAAGGCGGCAAACAGCTCGTCGAGATCGCGGGCAAACCCATCCTCACCTGGTCGGCCGAGGCGTTCGATGCGGTGGGCGATATCGGGCTCATCGTGATCGTGTGCCCCGAGGATCGAGAGGACGAGTACCTCAAACGCGCAGTCGATCCGTTCCCCTTCGTCACGCCGGTCGTCGTCGCCCCCTCGGGGCCGAGCCGTCAGGAGTCGGCGTTTTCGGGCCTCGAATGCGTGCCCGACGAGTTCGAGTACGTGGTGCTGCACGACGGCGCCCGCCCGCTCATCTCGCCTGATCTTATCCTGCATGCCATCAACGTGCTCAAGGGCAACATCGACTGCGATGGAGCCGTAGTGGCGCATCCCGCCGTCGACACGCTCAAAGTCGTTGAGAACGGCGTCATCGTGGGAACGCCCGATCGGCGGGTGTTCTGGAACGCCCAGACACCGCAGGTTTTTCGCTCGGGCATTTATCGTCGCGCCCACGCTTCGGCACTGTCCGACGGGTTCATGGGCACCGATGACTCGTCGCTCATCGAGAGGCTCGGAGGCCGCGTGCTCGTGGTCGAGGGAAAGCGCGACAACATCAAGCTCACGGTTCCCGAGGACTACCTGCTGCTTGCCGCCGCCGTCAGATCCATGTACATGAGGGATGCCGAGCAGTGATCGAGAGCACCCGACAGGCTTCCAGCCAACCGCAGGCGTCGGGCGCCGAAGCGCCTGCCATGAGTTCGCGCGTCTCCGATGCGCCGCAGCAGGACGCGTGCGCTGCCGGCCGGTCGCAGGAGGCGACCGCCGCACAGGTGCCTGCCGCGTTGGCGAGCCTGAAAACCGGCCTCGGATTCGACGTGCATGCGTTCGCCGAGGGCCGCAAGCTCATCTTGGGCGGCGTCGACATTCCCCATGATCGAGGATTGCTCGGGCATTCCGATGCCGATGTGCTCGCCCACGCCATCTCCGATGCGCTGCTCGGGGCGGTGCGCGGCGGCGATATCGGCAAGCTGTTCCCCGATACCGATCCCGTCTACAAAGACGCCGACTCGCTCAAGCTTCTGGCTGCGGTAGCCGAATTCGTGCGCAGCTGCGGGTTCGAGATCCTCGATGTGGACAGCGTGATAGCCGCCCAGGCGCCCAAGCTGTCCCCGTACCGCGATGCGATGCGGGAAAATCTGGCGCGCGCGATGGGCGTTGCGGTCGAATCGGTGGGCGTAAAGGCGACGACGACCGAATGGCTCGGCTTTGAGGGCCGCGAAGAGGGAATCTCGGCACGCGCCGTCTGCCTCGTTTGTCGATGTAGCGGGCAAGAGCGCTAATCTGCGCGCCTTGCCGCATGCGATCGGCATGCAATGCTACAATGCACATTCGACTGGAAGACGGATGCTCTATGAATATATTCAAGACCATAGGTGAAGATATTGCAGCGGTGAAGGAACGAGACCCCGCCGCACAGAACTCGTTTGTCATTTGGCTCACGTACCCGGGTCTCCACGCCCGATGGTCCCACGTGGTGGAACACTGGCTCTGGACGCATGGCTTCAAAAGCCTCGCTCGCATCTCATCGCAGTTCACGCGCTTCATGACGGGCGTTGAGATACATCCTGCCGCGGTTATCGGACGCAGGTTCTTCATCGACCACGCCATGGGCGTCATCATCGGCGAAACGACGGTCATCGGAGACGATGTGACGCTGTACCAGGGCGTGACGCTCGGCGGCACCGGCAACGAAACGGGCAAGCGCCACCCGACGCTTGGCAACAACGTGCTGGTGGGTGTGGGCGCCTCCGTGCTCGGCAACATTACGATCGGGGATAACTCGAAGGTGGGCGGGGGAGCGGTCGTCGTGCGCGACGTGCCCCCGAACTGCACGGTTGTCGGCATCCCCGGCAAGATCGTCATACGCGACGGCAAACGGGTCGAAACCGAGAAGCAGGATGCCGCCAAGCATCGCGAGTGCTTGCCCGATCCGGTAACCGAGGAATGCGAGCGGCTCGCCGAGCGCATCGACGGGCTGGAGCGCAAGCTGAGAGAAGCGCAGGAAGCGTCGGCGGTAGACTTGCTGGCTGCCCGCATCGACGAAGTGGAACGAAGGTTGGGAGAGAAAGCATGATCAAGGTATACAACACCCAGACCCGAAGCAAGGTTGATTTCGAATCGGTCGAGCGAGGCAAGGTGGGCATGTACGTGTGCGGCCCGACCGTGTACAACTACATACACATCGGCAACGCGCGCACGTTCATCGCGTTCGACATTATACGGCGGTACTTCATGTGGCGCGGGTTCGACGTCACGTTCGTGCAGAACATCACCGACGTCGACGACAAGATCATCGCCAAGGCCAACGAAGAGGGCCGCACGGCGGCCGAGGTCGCCGCGGAGTACACCGAGGCGTTCATTGCCGACATGCGTGCGGCGGGCGTGCTCGATCCCGATATCAGGCCCAAGGCGACCGAGGAGATCGACGCGATGATCGAGCTCGTATCCGAGCTCATCGAAACGGGGCATGCTTACGACGCGGGCGGCGACGTGTACTTTTCAGTGCGCTCGTACCCGGCCTACGGCGAGCTGTCGCATCGCAACGTCGACGAGATGGAGTCGGGTCATCGCGAGCTGCGCGCATGCGGCTCGGGCCTTGAAGACCGCAAGCGCGATCCGCTCGATTTCGCGCTTTGGAAAGCGGCGAAGCCCGGAGAGCCTTCGTGGCCTTCCCCTTGGGGCGAAGGGCGCCCCGGCTGGCACATCGAGTGCTCGGCCATGTCGCGCAAGTACCTCGGCCTTCCGTTCGACATCCATGGCGGCGGTGCCGATCTCGTGTTTCCCCATCACGAGAACGAGCGCGCTCAAAGCGAAGCCGCGTGCGGCTGCCGATTCGCCAACTACTGGTTGCATTCGGGCATGCTCCAGATCAATTCCGAGAAGATGAGCAAATCGCTCGGCAACTTCCTGCTTCTGCGCGACGTGCTTGAAACCACGAAGCCGGCCGTGCTGCGGATGCTGATTCTGCAAACCCAGTACAGAAGCCCGCTTGACTTCTCCGACGAGCGTTTGGGCGAGGCCGAAGCGGCTCTTTCGCGCATCATGAACGCGGTGAAGAACATCGAGTGGATCATCGAGAACGCCGAAGACATCCCCTCGCCGCTCGATACGCGGGCGATTCTGGACGCTACGCGAAACCTGCGCACTTCGTTCATCCTTTCGATGGACGACGATTTCAATACGGCGGGCGCGCTCGGCGAGATATTCTCCTTTGTGGGAGAGCTCAACGGACAGCTGGGCGACAAGACCGTTTCCGTAACCGATGTCGCCGCGCTCAAGCAGGCTCGCGATACCGTCGTCGAGCTGATGGGAGCCTTCGGTATCGATCTTTGCGAGAACGAAGCGTGCAAAGCATATCCGGCGGAGGTCGTCGGCCTTGCGCGCGAGCTTGCAGGTTATGCGGGCGAAAATCCGGTCGAAGCGGTTGACGCGCTGCTGGAATGCCGCGCCGATGCGCGCAAGCAGAAGGACTGGGGTTTGGCCGACAAGGTGCGCGACGGGCTGGTGGCGCTCGGATTCGTGATCGAGGATACGCCGCAGGGCGCACGCGTGACGCTCGGTTAGGCTCGGCTCGTCTGTGGATCGCTCTCGAAAAAAACCCGAGCTGCTCGCTCCTGCCGGGGGCATGGACCAGCTCGAATTCGCTCTGCATTTCGGGGCCGATGCGGTGTATCTCGCCTGCGACAGGTTCGGTTTGCGCCAACGTGCGGCGAACTTCTCGCTCGACGAGATTCCGCGGGCCGTCGAGCTCGCCCACGCATGCGAAGCGAAGGTGTACGTGACGCTCAACGCTGCGATGACGGGCGACGATGTGGCCGTGTTGCCAGCATACCTCGAGGCGCTGTCAGCGGCGGGCATCGATGCGGTGATCGTGAGCGATCTGGGGGCGGTGCGGCTCGCCTTGCGCCACGCCCCCGATGTGGCCATCCATATCAGCACCCAGGCTTCGTGCATGAACGCCGAGGCGGCGGCGATGTGGCACGAGCTCGGCGCGAAGCGCATCGTGTGCGCACGAGAGATGAGCGTAGCCGATATCGCCGCCTTGCGCGCCGCCGCGCCGAAAGATCTCGAGCTCGAGGCATTCGTCCACGGCGCCATGTGCATGGCGGTTTCGGGCCGTTGCCTCATCAGCGATCATCTCAACGGCAGATCGGCCAACAGGGGGCACTGCACCCAGCCCTGCCGATGGACGTATTCGCTTGTTGAGGAAACCCGTCCCGACGAGCGTTTTCCCGTAGAGGAGGATGAGGGCGGCAGTTTCATATTGAGTTCGAAGGACCTCAATATGCTCCATCACCTCGACGATCTTGCGAACGCGGGAGTCGATTCGATAAAAATCGAGGGACGCGTCAAGAAGGCATACTACGTGGCGACCGTCGTGAACGCGTATCGCCAGGTGCTCGATGGCGCCGAGCCGAGTGATTTCGACCGCGATCTCGAAGCCGTGAGCCACCGGCCCTATTCGACGGGCTTCTTCTACGGACCCGCCGAGCAGGCCCCGCATGGCCCCGAGTACGCGCAGACCCATGCGCTTGCCGGCACGGTTCTCTCGTGCGAGCAACGCGACGACGGCCTCTACGATGTGCGCATCGATCTGCGCAACCGGTTCTTCGAGGGCGATGTTCTCGAGGTTCTCTCTCCCGGGCAACCCGTGCGAGCGCTTTCTGCCGCCTGGATTCGCCGCATCGCCGTATCCGAAGCCGAGGGCAACCCGTGCGAGTGGGAAGAGGCGGTGCCGGTGGCCGATCGCGCTACGACCGTCTACGCGATCGCGAGTCCGTTTCCGCTGCAGCCCAAGGATCTCCTTCGCGTCGAGCGGCCCGATCTCTCAGCACGTTCGTCATAGAACGGTTAACCTGCGAACCGTTCCGATACCCAGCTGCTACACCGCCGCGACCGACGGATGCGGCTGCGTTGATAGACTTTTCCCAGACAAGCCAACGGGCCGCCATGCGGCTTTCGTTTCGAGGGAAGAGGACTAGCGATGAGCGATACAGCAAGCAGCGCCGCATATCGGCAGAGAAAACAATCGGTGGCGCAGGCGACGGGCGGTACGTGGCGCGATGCCGGCGGGCACGAAGCCGACGGGACGCACGCCGCAAAGACGAACATCGCGCTCGTGTGGGTTGCCTACGCGATCACGATCGCCTGTAACGCAGCGTTCGAGGTATTCTCGTTGGGCGGCACGACATCGGCAGAGGTGTCGGGCGAAGTGTTTGCGTGGTTCACGCCTGCAGGCTACGTGTTCGCCATCTGGTCGGTCATCTACATTGGGCTTGCAGCGTGGCTCGTCTCCTATTCCGGCGAAGCCTCGCACGACGAGCCGATGGGCGCGATGCGGATAGGCAGGACCGCAGTTCTTTTCACCGTATCGTGCGCTCTCAACATCGCCTGGCTTGCGCTGTGGCACTTCGAGCTGTTCGTTCCTTCGATCATCGTAATCGCCGCTTTGCTCGCAACGATCGGATTGCTGTACCGGCGCGTGCATGTCGAGTCGACTCGCCTGATCGACAGGGTGCCGATCTCGCTGTACTTCGCATGGCTCTGCGTAGCGACGGTTGCCGATATCGCCCATGTGGCAACTCGTTTCACGGGAGCCGAGACCTCGATTCTGCAACCTGCCAGCACGCTTGTGCTCGCGGTGGCATTCTTTGCGCTTGCCGTGTACATGAAACGCGCGTTTAACGACTACGCGTTCGGGGTGGTGATCGTGTGGGCTGTTGTCGGCATCGGCGTGCACCTGATGACCGTGAACCTCGCGATTTCCGTCATCACCATCATGCTTTCCGGACTCGGCGCCCTCGCCGTCTTCTTCCCGTGGGAAAAATACCGCCTCCAACCGCGAAGGTAGAAACCGCGCTCGCCAGCTCAAAACGGAAGCAGAGTTTGCGTTTGCTGGATCGGCTTGGAGCAGGGCTCGCGTTCGCCTGTTCGGACCGGGCCGTTGCGCGAGCATTCGGGATTCTGCCGATGCCGACAGCGTTTCGAACGCTCGCAACCCCGAATGCTCGCAACCCCGAACTCTTGCGATCCCCGAGCGCTCGCGACTCCGAACGTTCGAGGTCGCGAATGCGTTGCGTAAGAGCTTCCTTTGTGAAAATCACGTCAAAAATGGCGGTCAAGGCATGCTTCTGTCGGTAAAACGCGCCATTTTCGGTGTGATCGGACCCATTCGGGCCGCCGCAGGTCTCCTTGATTTTTGCGACCTGCGCAAACGTTGGGAATTTTTCAATCCTAACATGAAGAAGATGACAGAAGCATGCCTTGACCGCCATTTCGGCGCCGTTTTTCCGAGGTTGTATCGAATTGCGGGCTTTCGGTCCTCGGAGCTTATCGGTGCGGGTATAATGCTCGCATGAAGATTGCAGAAACATTCACCCAGGGCTCCCAGCCCATATCGTTCGAGATATTTCCGCCCAAGGGGGATCTCTCCCTCGAGGTCGCGCATTCGGTCGCCCGAGAGCTGGCGGATCTCGAACCCGATTTTATCAGCGTCACCTATTCGGCGGGCGGCAGCGGCAATTCGGGCGCTACGGCGGATGTCGCCCATATGATTCAATCGGAATTCGGCATTCCGGTCATGGCGCACCTCACGTGCATCGGTTTAACCGAGGATGCATTGGCCGATCGCGTGGCCGATCTTAAGGCGAAGGGCATCGAAAACGTGCTCGCCCTGCGAGGGGATCGGGTTGCGGGTTGCGAAACAACCGACTATGCGTATGCGAAGGATATCATCGGGAGGCTGTCCGACGAAGGGTTCTGCGTCGGTGCGGCCGCGTATCCCGAAGGCCATATCGAATGCGACCTGCTTGAGAAGAGCGTCGAGCATCTCAAGCAGAAACAGGATGCGGGCGCCTCCTTTTTCGTGTCGCAGCTGTTTTTCGACAACCGGTATTTCTACCGTTTCCTTGAAGCGTGCCTCGATGCGGGGGTGTCGGTGCCCATAGCGGCGGGCATTATGCCGTTTCTCGGGAAAGCCCAGATTCAGCGCATGGTGTTCATGTGCGGCGCTTCGCTGCCATCGCCCATCATCAAGCTTTTAGCCAAGTACGAAGACGATTCGGAGAGCCTGCGCAAGGCGGGCATCGAATACGCTTGCGCTCAGCTGACCGATCTGCAGGCCCATGGGATCGATGGCCTGCACGTCTACACGATGAACCAGCCCGATATCGCCTGTGCGACCGTCGAGGCGCTGCGTGCCCAAAGGGGCGCCGCGTTTCGCAAGCCCTGCTGGCGGTAGGTGGCAGCTATGGGTTACGGGGTCGACAGGAACGAAGTCCTGCGCTACCTCGGTTACGCGGGGCAGGCGATGGAACCTGGGCTTCTCGGGCGCATCGATGCCATCATCGATCGCTGCGAGCAGGATCTTTCCCCGAAAAGCATCGTGGGGTATTTCGGCATCGCCGTGCATGGGGCCGATGCGGTGGATCCGAGCGGCGGGGTCGGTTGCGCGGGCGGCGCTGAGGAGCCGTGCGGCGAAACCCAATGCGCGGACGGCTTGGCCTACGTCGACGTTGCGGGCGCCTCTCTGCGCCTTCCCGGTTTCGATATCGTGCGCCATCTGCGGGGTGCGCGGGAATGCGCGCTTTTCGCCTGCACGCTGGGTGCGCGAAGCGAACAGGAGCTTGCGCGGCTCAACATCGCCAACCCGCTCGATGCGCTCGTCTACGATGCGGCGTGCTCTGCTTTGATCGAGCGGGTTGCCGACGCGACGGAAGCGCGCATCGTAGCCGAGGCGGCTGAGCGCGGACTCCATGCGAATTGGCGGTACGGTCCCGGCTACGGCGACCTGCCCCTGTCGGTGCAGCCGCAGTTCCTTTCGGTGCTCAAGGCGTTCGAAACCATCGGATTGTCGGTAACCGATACCGATCTGCTTCTGCCTACGAAAAGCATCACCGCGATCGTGGGGCTGTTCGATGCGCCGCCCGCCGCGGAAAAGCCGCGGGTATGCGAGTCATGCAATATGAAGGATTTCTGCACCTTGCGTGCAAAGGGAAGGGTTTGCCATGGATAAGAGATCGGCGAAGAGCCTCCGCTGCACCCGACGGGGAGGCGATGCGGCTTTTTGCGAAGGCGCGTCCTACGATAGGTTTTCGGGCCTTGCGATCAAAGACGAGCATCTTGCGGCCGTTCTTCGAGGCGAGGAATACCTCGTGCAGGACGGTGCAATGGGAACCATTCTGCAGGCGAGGGGCCTTGTAAAACCCGGCCAGGAACCCGATCTTCTCACCGTTTCGAACCCCGAGGCGATCACGGCCATTCATGCCGATTACGTGGCCGCCGGAGCGCAGATGCTCACGACCAATACGTTTTGCGCAAACCGGAGAAAGCTCGCAGGCGAAGCGAGCGTTCAGGAGGTTTTCTCGGCGGCGATCTCGTGCGCGCGCGATGCGGGAGGCCGCTACGTGGCTGCGAACATCGGCCCGATCGGGGCTCTGCTCGAGCCGCTGGGAACCATGACGTTCGACGAGGCGTACGATCTGTTCGCCGAGCAGGTGGTTGCGGCGCGAGAGGCGGGAGCCGATCTGCTCGCCATCGAAACGTTCACCGATTTGCTCGAAGCGAAAGCCGCCGTGCTCGCTGCGAAGGAGAACTGCGATCTGCCGATTTTCATCTCCATGACGTTCGGCGAGGATGGCAGAACCTTCCTTGGCACGAGTCCCGAGGTGGCGGCGCTCACGCTTTCGGCACTCGGAGCCCATGCGGTTGGAGTCAACTGCTCGCTCGGACCCGCGGAGCTGGCACCCATCGTCGAGACGATGGTCAAATACGCGCGCTGCCCCGTGGTCGTGCGGCCCAATGCGGGCCTTCCGCGCATCGAGGGGGATGCGACGGTGTTCGATGTCGAACCCGATGAGTACGGCCGAGCCATGGAGCGCATATTCGCAGCGGGGGCAACCATCGTAGGCGGATGCTGCGGAACGACGCCCGCCTACATCGAGAAGATCGCCGCTCTGGCGGACGGCCGCACGCCCAGCCTGCGCGAGCCTGCTTCCGTCTGCGCCGTAGCCGGGCCACGGGAGGCGGTGATCCTGGAAGGCTCCGAGGCCGCCACGGCGGTGATCGGCGAGCGCATCAACCCCACGGGCAAGCCGCGGCTCAAAGAGGCGCTGCGCGAGGGCAATCTCGATTACGCGATCGGCGAGGCGATCGCTCAGCAGGAAGCAGGCGCGCAGATCCTCGACGTGAACGTAGGGTTGCCCGAAATCGACGAGCCGGCCGTGCTGCTCGAGCTGGTCAAGAAGCTCCAGGTTGCCACTGCGCTGCCGCTCCAAATCGATTCGAGCGATCCGGAGGCCGTCGAGGAGGCGGTGCGCCGCTATGCGGGCAAGCCCATCATCAACTCGGTGAACGCCAAGCGCGAAAGCCTTGAGACCGTGCTCCCGATAGCGAAGCACTACGGGTGCGCCGTCGTCGCCCTCACGCTCGATGAAAACGGCATCCCGCCAACCGCAGAAGAGCGGTTCGCGCTCGCGCAGCGCATCGTTGAATCCGCCGCTTCGTATGGCATCCCGCGTGACGATATCGTGATCGACTGCCTGGTCATGGCGGTGTCGACCAACCAAAAGGAAGCGCGCGAGATACTCAGGGCCGTAACGCTTGTGAAGGAGCGCCTCGGCGTTCGCACGACGCTCGGCGTTTCCAACGTGAGCTTCGGGCTTCCCCAGCGCGAGCTGGTGAACGCGACGTTTTTAGCGGCCGCGTTCGGCGCGGGCCTCGACATGCCCATCCTGAATCCTCTTTCGGAGCGCTACATGGATGTCGTGAAGAGCTTCCGCGTGCTCGACGCCGAAGACGGGCAGGCGGCGAACTTCATCGAGGAGTACGCAGCCAAACCCGATCCGTACAAGGGAGGCTTTCGGGCTGCGCAGGCATCTGACGGCACGCAGGCCGTTTCTGCGCCAGCGCCGGCGGGGGAGGCTCGAAGCGACGATCCCGTCGAAGCGGCTCGCCACTTCATCATGACGGGGCGCAAGGAGCAGATGCCAGAGGCGACGCTCAGGCTGCTAGCCGAACACGAGCCGCTGTCGGTCATCAACGACGTGTTCATTCCCATTCTCGATCTTGTGGGTGCGAAGTTCGAGCGGGGCGAGTTCTTCTTGCCCCAGATGATGGCTTCGGCCGAGGCGGTGAAAGCGGGTTTCGACGTCATTCGGGCAAACGCCGAGCCTGGCACGCTCGAGAGCGATAAGCGCATCATCCTCGCTACGGTGAAAGGCGATATTCACGATATCGGGAAGAACATCGTCAAGATGCTGCTGGAAAACTACGGGTATCGCGTGATCGATCTCGGCCGCGATGTTTCTCCCGAGGCCGTGCTTGCGGCGGTGAGGGAACACGACGTGAAGCTGGTCGGTCTTTCTGCGTTGATGACCACGACGGTTAAAGCGATGGAGGAAACGATACGCCTGCTGCGCGAAGAAGTGCCGGACTGTACGGTTTTCGTGGGGGGAGCGGTGTTGAATCCGGAATACGCCGAAATAATCGGTGCCGACTATTACGGCAAAGATGCGGCCGAGGCCGCGCGCATCGCCGGCGAGTTCTTCAGCGGGCGGGTTTAAGACGGGCGAGGGCTTCGGTCGCTTGCTGCGCGTGCGCGGTCGACAGAGCGGGACTTGCAGCTCAATCTGCGATTCTGAGTTCCGCACGTGGCTTTAAGTTGCTATGATGGGTGCATGGTATTTCCCGAAGAGAAGGGGGCCCGTATGGGAACGAAAGCAACGGAAGAGCTTGACGTGTCCTTCGATGAGCTGCCGATGTATCTGCGCGCTCATCATTCCGCTTACATGGAGGTCAACGGCGCTTTGTACTACCTGACCGACGTGAACGACATGTATTGGCGGGCGCAGGACACGGCGAAGCTCAACGAAAAAGGCCACTACACCGATGCGAGCGAGCTGGTTCCCACTATGGCGGAATTCATGGCCCTGCCCTTCGTCGACGGCAAGACGATCGAAGAGGTGTTCGGCGAAGCGGTTTTCTACGCTTCGGAAAAAAGCGAATAGCCGATACGTTGGCGGCTGGAATCCCAGCCGCCAACGCGTTTCATGGCGAACCGCCCGTCGAGAGGCGTCGCCTTTTAGCGCTTGAGGGCCTTGATGGCGACGAGGTTCATGAAGGCGCCCGCACCGGCTTCCATGGCTGCTCTGTCGGCGCGCGCGTACTCGTTGTCGCAGGCGAGCCAATCGGTCCACGCTTGATCGAAGCACGCCATTTCCCCGATCGAAACGATATCGATCGAATCGGATGGTCCGAGCAGGTTTTCCCACCATGAGCAGGAGTGCATGGTGGAAAGATCTTCGGGGGTCCAGGATAGGAGCATCTCTTCGGGGATGAGAACGGTGTTCGGTCCCATGATGTTTGATGAAACGAACTCATCCGACAGTTCGATGTGCATGGTTTCCTCCTTTTCGGTGGTGCCGCATTGTCCCATATCGGTTGCGAGCATGCAAGCAGAGTCGCTCGAAGGGCGGAAACGGCTCTGCGCGGTCGTCGCGCCTAGGCGCGACGACGAGGTTGCCGTATACTCGGTGCGAAACGCGAAGCGATAGGAGAGAGCATGATCGTCGAGTACAAGGGCATGGAGCCCGATACGGCGCAGGCGGCATTCGTTGCGGATACGGCCACGGTGAGCGGAGACGTGGTTTTGGGAGAAGAGAGCTCGGTCTGGTTCGGCGCGGTTATCCGGGGCGAGGTCGATTCGATTCGCATCGGGAGCAAGAGCAACATACAGGATAACGCAACGCTGCATTCCGACCATGGATGCCCTGTGATCATCGGGGAGCGCGTTTCGGTGGGGCACAACGCCGTCGTGCACGGCGCAGTGGTCGAGGACGGCTGCCTTATCGGCATGCATGCCACGGTGCTGAACGGCGCCCGTATAGGGGCGGGTTCGCTCGTTGCGGCGGGGGCGCTCGTTAAGGAAGGCGAGCTGATACCCGAACGCTCGCTTGTGGTGGGCGTTCCAGGAAAGGTCGTCCGCACGCTCGACGACGAGACGGTTGCCCATACTGCGAAAAACGCCCAGGTGTACGTTGACGATGCGAAGGAGTACGCGAAGCGCTGCGACGTGCGATAGAGCGAATGCACATCGTGCGCCGCCTGCGTTGGGCGATCCCTTATCGCCTGCGATTGCGCTTCCTCGGCGGCTCTGGGTAACGAAAGCGGCCCCGCTGCTGTTGCGGCGGGGCCGCTTTCTCTTGTTGCCGATTATCCGGCGCTGCGGTTTCGCTTAAGGTTAGTCAACGGCTACGAGCACGTCGGTTGCCTTCACGATGGCCACGGCGGCGGCACCCTCGACGAGGCCGAGATCTTCGATGGCCTCGTTGGTGACGGACGCGGTGATCTTTGCGCCATCGGCGATCTCGATGGCAACATGGCCGTTCACGGCGCCCTTTTCAACCTTGGCAACGGTGCCGGGGAATTGGTTGCGCGCGGAGATGGTGTCGATGCGCTCGCTGCCTGCGGCGATAAGGACGTTGGAGGCCTTGATGATGGCGATGGCTTTCTTGCCTTCGATGAGACCGAGGTCCTTGATGGCTTCCATGGTGATATCGCTCTTGATGGTATGATCGCCAACCTTGATGGTGACGACGCCGTTCACGGCGCCTTCCTTGACGGCGGCTACGGTACCTGCGAGTTGGTTGCGCGCGGAAATCTTCATTGCGTGCTCCTTTTCTTCGTCCGCTGCGGTTTGCAGCGGCTCTTTCCTGGTGACATCTGCCACTCTACGTTTTTTCGGCAAGGCTTCAACCCCTGTCGCAAAATCGTTGGGAATCCGCTTCGTCTCGTTACGTTTCGCGCAGAATCATACTATACTAAAACGAGAATAGAAAGGAAGGCTATGGAGTTCAAGCAGAAAGCTTTGGCCGCAGAAGACGTTGCGCACATGCTCGATGTCAGCAAGAACACCGTTTACAGCCTTGCGAAAACAGGGAAGCTCTCGTCGTATAAAATCGGGAGGAAACTGCGCTTCACGCTTGATGATGTGCAGGCGTATATCGCCGGATCGAAGCAGGGATCGGCTATCTTCCGTACGGGCTCCGCTGCCTCCGATAGCGGAAGCCTCGCTACGTGGGTTCCTCCGGTTTCGGGCATCGGGAAGCGTATCCCCCGCACGGCAGCCGACGCCTTTTTGCTCGGCGGCGCCGATGCCATGGTCGATGGACTGGCGACGTGTTTGGCAGAATCGGGCGCGTATGTGCTGCGAAGCTACCAGAACAGCTACCAAGCCCTCGTCGATCTGTATTTCGGGTATCTCGATGCGGCGGCGGTGAGCCTGTGGGATAGTTCGAGCGAAACCTGCAACCTTCCCTATATCAAGCGCCTGTTGCCCGGCATGCCCGTGAAGGTGTTCCAGATGGCCTGCTACACCCAGGGTTTGCTCGTGCAGCGCGGCAATCCGCTCGGGTTGCGCTCGTGGGCCGATCTTATCCATTCGGGTGCGGTGCTTGCGAATCGCGAAAGGGGAGCGGCGGCGCGCGTGCTGCTCGACGAGCGCTTGCGCATCATGGAAGCCGATCCGAAAACGATACCCGGCTACGAGCGCGAGGTGTCGTCGGCCCTCGTGCAGGGTTCCCTGATCGCGCGCAAGGACGCCGATGTGGGCGTGGGTACCGAAAAAGTGTATCATCAAGTGCGCGGACTCGATTACCTCCCGCTGCAGGCGGAGCAGCTCGTGTTGGTGGTTGCCAAGAAACCTTCGACCGAGCGCATTGCGAAGACGGTGCAGCGCTGCCTGAAAAGCGATGCTTACAAACAAGGTCTTGCAAGCATGGTGGGATACGATTTCCGCTTGCTGGGTGAATGCATATACGAGACGTAGCGGGATGCCCGCTTCGACGGGCGAGCTCCGAGGGATCGGATGCGGCAAAGCGGCTGCGTATCGTTTCGCGTACCGCCATTTCCTCGAACCGGAAAGCGCTCGGGCGTTTACAATGCAACGTATCGTCGGTAAACCAGCGTGCGAGAGGTGTCCTATGCGTGAAAAAACCAGATGCTCTTGGGCAGGGGGCAGCCCCCTGTACATCGATTATCACGACAACGAGTGGGGGCGGCCTCTGCATTGCGATGACAAGCTGTTCGAAATGTTGATACTCGAAGGAATGCAGGCGGGTCTGAGCTGGATCACGATACTCAAGAAGCGGGAGGCGTTTCGAGAGGCGTTCGATGAGTTCGACCCGAACAAGGTGGCACGCTACGACGAGGCGAAGATACAGGAGCTGTTGGAAAACAAGGGGATCGTCAGGAATCGACTCAAGGTGCATGCTGCCGTTGCGAATGCCAAGGCGTTTCTGGAAGTGCAGGAAAAGCACGGAAGCTTCGATGCGTTCATATGGTCTTACGTGAACCATGCCCCCATCATGAATCACTGGAAGACGATGGACGAGGTGCCGGCGTCTACACCGCTTTCCGATCAGATAAGCAAGGATCTGAAGAAGTTGGGATTCAGGTTCGTCGGTTCGACGATCATCTATGCTTACATGCAGGCGATAGGCATGGTGAACGACCATGTTGCCGATTGCTTTCTATGCCAGGGAGCAGACGCATAGTTTCGTCGCTTCGGCTCTGTACTGGCAGCAGCCCAGGGCGTTCGGCAAGGCGTACTAAAAAGAAAAAACCACTGACGAACAGTGGTTTTGAATGTATGGTGGAGCCTAGGGGGATCGAACCCCTGACCTCATGGCTGCCAGCCATGCGCTCTCCCAGCTGAGCTAAGGCCCCGTAAAAAGTGCGAGATTTAGTATACCTGACTTAAACACACGGTCAAGCCCCAATTTTTACGAAAACGATCCAACGCCCTCCGAGGGGATCGAAGCTTGAGGATCGATCCCGTCCGTCTCGTCCGACCAAGGGCGACGGATTCGCCTGGCGATCCGAATCTGCCGAATCCGCCTTTGCTCCTGCAACTGCATCCTGCACTCGCCAATCCTCAAGCGAAATCCAAAAAGCCAGATCATCTCTCCGAAAAGAAGCTGATGGACGGTTGGCGGACATCAGCGGCAGAGCGTTCGTCGGACTCGTCTCGGACAAGTGCAGTATAATGAATTACGTTATATATCTTCGGCAGCGATACGGCGAAGCCGCGCACGCGAGAATCGGGCAGCTTGAATTGGATGGTAGGCGATGACAAAAGAAAAGAAGGTTCCCGTTGGCGCCGATGGGAAACCGATGACGTCGTGGCAGGTGTGGTTGCGCCGCCTTTGCATCGTCTTGCTCGTCTGGGCGGCGCTCGAGGTCTTGCTCGGCGCCCTGCTTGTGATTTTCTCGGGTTTCGTCCCCGCTGACCTTCTCAAAGGAATCGAAGGCCTCGGAGCCGACATCGATGCGCAGTTCTTCGCCAAGTTCCTCGGCGTTTCGGCTATGGTGGGAGCGGTTATCAACGTCGTCGTCGCATTGCTCGGCATCCGCGGTGCGAAGAATCCCGCAAAGATCGCCCTGTTCTTCTGGATTGCGCTCGTTGACGCCGTTGTGACCGCCTGGGCGCTTGCGGGCAGTTTGTCGCAGGGCGCCCTTGATCCGAGCAGCCTGATAAGCGGCCTCTTCATCATATCCCTTGCCGTATGCGCGTGGCAGGTGCGCAAGCAGACGGGGTACTTCGACGTGCATCCCTGAGAGTTGCGTTTTTGTTCGGAGCGGGCTCATTGTAGGGATCTGCTTTCGCGCGGTCGAGAGAAAGCAAAGGGCGGCCGACGCCGGCGGGGCTGTCGAACATGCAGTTTCTAGCTTGTTCGGTTTTGCTTCCTGATGCTGTATTCGGCTAAGAAGGCTTGCCGAAAGAGGAACGAGTCGAAATCGAGGCGGTACTTCTTCTGCAGGGATTCGATGCGGTACAGAAAAGAGTTTCTGTGCATGAACAGGGTTCTTGCCGCAATGCTGACCTTTCTTTCGCAGTACAGATAGGTGATGAGGACATCCATATTGTTGGTATTGTTGACGCTGTCGTCTCGTTCGATTCTCTCGATCAGGCTGTGCGCCTGCAAATACGAATAGAGTTCCTTGTTGCTGCGTCCTACAAGAAGAAAGTCGTAGAGGCACTCTCGAAATACCGTGATAGGAGGAAAGGGCTTTTTCTCGAGGGAGGGGGGCAGTGCGCTTCGGTGGGAGAGGGCGTATAGAGCCTGCAGATACGCGAAGCGTATCTCGAATGCCGACTCGACTGGATCAGATAGGCCGCAGAGGCCTCCGTGGGCATTGAGAAACGCGGCAACGCAGGAGAGAAAAAGGGTTTCCTCTCTCTGGTCGTCTACCGGATCGTTTTGCCTATCTTCTTGCGTGTGCTCATGCAGCAAGATGAATTTGTTTCCGATGCTTGCCATTTTGTCTCTTGGAAACTCCATAGCCAGCTGGGTTTGATAGTAATGACGCTCGCTCGGCAATAGCTCTTCTGGAAACGCCGAAGGAGAGAAGGCCAAAACCGAAAAGCGGGCTTCTTTGGGTATCCCTGCCAAAACCAGCTCTTCCTCGATGACCGTTTGCTTATCGAGCTTTCCCGTGCAGAGTCCCGTGAGTGTTTTCGCGAATGCCGGCCCCTGCTTTTTTCGTTTGATCCAGTCTTTCCTCACCAGAATCTCAACGTGATTAACGAACACCTTGAATGTGTCGACGAGGCCTTTGGTTCTAGGCCTCTTGTTGAACCTCATTACAATGTGGATGAAATAGGCGCCGTTCAGACGGAATATGTAGGATGCGCTCTCGGTGTCCGTCGTTAAAGGGTTCTCGTGAATTTTTAGGCCATTTTCCTTCTCCCATGTTTTGAAGAGGTTGTTGCGCCTGAAGATTTCGATGGTTTCCAGATCATGGTATCCGTTGCGGATAAGGCGTTGCGAAACGCCGTCGCTCGGCTCGATCGTCTTAGTGAAAGCGAGAAGCTGAAAAGAATAGTCCGTTATCGAAACGAAGTTCGAGAGCATCGATTCGCTGCAGTCCAAAAGCCGCTGATAGCTTTCATGGTGGATCAGTTCGGTTTTCATGCGATCTTGCCATAGCTGGATTCGGTTATGGGCTTGCTGGATTTTTAAAAGCGCACTGGGAAAGGGGTCGCTTGCGATCAGGACATAGCAGCGAGACATCAGCTCCCGATGGTTGTCCGAGAAGGGTTCGGCTTCGTTTTGGAGAATGCATGCGTACGCATCGGCGTTGGCTTCGAGGAAAGACAGCGATTCGCTCGGTCCGCCGACGAACAAGGTTGTTCCCGATCCGGATTCAGCCGTTTCATCGAATTCGGTGAAACGGGTGGGCTGGGGAGACTTCGTCGCTCTCGCTTTCGGTTCGTCTGCTGGTTCGAGCATATGTTCTTCTTCGCGGCTCGGGGGGCATATGAGCAGAAGGTCGAAGAAAAGATGACGGTCTGGCTCTGATGCGATTCTGAATTCCGACATGCCGTCGATGAGCATATTGAGAGAGAACACCGCTTGTCTCCATGCAAAATAGCCAATAATTAACTATATTTTAGGTTTTTTTAACGTAAGAAACAAGAATTGTGCTGACTAGAATTCTCGTCATCGGAGAAAACGGCAGTCGGTATGGAGGTTTGCAGTGGATTACGCCGAGCGCCTCAAACGCAATCTCGCTCTCTCAGATGAAACGATGGTTCGCATGGCTCGCGCCTCTCAAGCCGAGGATTTCTTTGCGCTCCTGAAGGAGTACATACGCTTGCGCTTCGTTATCGATGACGGCGATTTCTGGTCGGATGACATCCGCGAGCTTGCTTCGTTTAGCCTTGAGCATCAAAGGGCTGCCATCGGCGGCGGAGAGCCAGACGGGCTTCGGGATACCTCTTTGAATTGCGCTGGCGCATCGTCTGCGGAAACAAAGCAGATCCTTCTCCTCATGAAACTTAAAAAAGATTTGACCATTGATCTTTCTCCAGAATACATCGGAACTGCAAAGAGCGTTTCGGACATCGCCCAGCGTGCGTTTTCCCAGATCGAGGCACGACGTGCTGCTGGGCAGATATAAAAGCAAGGATACGAAAGGAGACGGAAAGATGAGCATCGACAATGCACAGGACGTGAAGCTCAATATCAAGCCACTCACGATCGGGCTCGTTCACGAATACGTGTTCGAGGGTCCCTGTCGTTTTGGCAGGGGGGAGGAACTGACTGCTGAGTTCGACGAGGCGCGCACCGCTCAAATAGCAGGAGATTGGAACGAGCAGCTTGTCAATAATCTCGGCAAGTTCGGATTCGTAAACGTTATGGATCCTTACGTCAGCAAGCGGGACGAGACGTTTCCCCTTACCGACGAGATACTCGACGAGGCTTGCGCTGACGCGGAGGAGGTTGATCTCTACGCGGTAACCTACTACCCCTTCGGGATCGATTTGGCTCTGCAGGTTGCCAAGCGTACTAAGAAGCCGATTGCCTGCCTGCTCACTGGCTCTGCGACGGGCACTGCTACCATTGCGACGTTGAGCGCCCATGGTTGCGAATGCTACGGTTGGACCAACTGGCAAGAAGCCGAAACGGATGTCAGGGCTCTTCTTGCGCGCAAGGTTATGGGCAGTCTTCGCGTTCTTGCTCTCGTTCGCAATAATTCTACCACTTCCATCAGCGCACCCGACTCCTTTATCGACCATGGGGTTGTCGCCGATAAGATGGGCATCCGCTTCACCTACATGAATCTTCACGAATTCGTGGATCAGACGCACGAGTGCGATCCGTCCGAAAACCCTTCGCTTCCGGGTCGCGTCGAAAACAACATTACGGCAGAGGAAGCAGCAGAGATAGAGCGCATGACCGACGAACTGGTTGCTTGCGCTTGCGAAGTGGATATGCCTAAGGAAAACGTCGCCAAATCCATGAAAGCTCATGTCCTTACGAAAAAGCTGCTTGCAAAGACCGGGTGCAACGGTTTCACGGCTCCGTGCCCCGACATGTGCGCAACCCGTCGTCTGAACGAAGAGCAGTTCACGATGTGTCTGAACCACTCGCTGAACAACGAAGAGGGTATCTGCTCTGCGTGCGAGTATGATGTGACCGCTCTGGTTTCCATGCAGCTTCTTAGCGCAATTTCGCGTACCGCCCCGTACATGGGCAATACGATGATCGTGAAATACGATGTCGATTCTACCGTGTCTGCCCCAAAGTCTTTGTCCAAGCACGAGGAGGCTTTCGCCGCATTCAAAGAGTCCATCGAGGGCCGCAGCGGCATTGTCTGCACCTACCATTCCACGCCTAATCGGAAACTCAAGGGCTTCGATGCCGATGCGAGCGATTATGCCATCCGCCCCTTTGCGATGGATGGTCGCTGGGGAGCTACCATCCGGTACGATTTTGCAAAGGACGCGGGGCAGGTGGTCACCGTTGCGCGGTTCGACCCGACGTGCTCGAAGCTGTTCGTGGCGCGTGGAAGCATCGTTTCCGGGGCTGGTTACTATGACGAGAACTGCTCTGAAGGCGTGTACTACGCCGTGAACGACATAGATGCTTTCAACGAGGGAAGCAAGGCCACCGGCAACCATATGGCCTTGGTGTATGGAGATGTGTTCGATGCGACCGTTCGCTATGGGCAGATTGCCGGGTTTGATGTGATCGCCTGTGCGTAACTGGGATTGCCGGTGGATAAGATGGAAGTCGATCAGCGCATACGCATAGCGCAAAACAAGATAGTCGCTCGTTTCACCGAGATGGACGATCCGCTGTTCACCTATGAGTTGCTGCTTGATTCTGCTCGCAGATTTCGTCCATTGGACGAAGATGACAGGCGTGACGAATACAAAGTGCGGGGATGCCAGAGCCAAGCGTGGTTAAAGCTGTCCTGCGAAGGCGGTGCGTTTCATATGGAGGCAGACAGCGATACCCTTGTCGTGAAGGGAATTATCGCTCTTTTGGCAGAGGCTTTCGAAGGTCGGCAATGCTCGGATGTCGCCCTGGCTCCCGTATCGTTTCTGCAGGAGGCGAGAGTGATGGACACTTTCGACGCTTCTCGGCGCAGCGGCATCGAAAAGATTGTCGAGCGGATTCAGGCTTTCGCGCGTGCCTGCTGACGGATCGAAAAGCGGTGGGCGTTGGCATCGTGGTTCTTGTTTCGAAGCTCGGCACCATGACGCCGAGCGGGGTGCTATCGCCATTAAGTACGGCGGCTTTACTCCTGTCGCCGTGTCTTCCGGCGTTTCGGCGAAGCCCAAATGGTTTTGTCGAAACGCCGGAAAGTCGCATATGCCGTTATTCGTTTGGGCTCTCCGCTGGTTCTCTTTCGGCTGTCTTCACGCTGCCCTTTTTAACGCCTGTTGCCATTTCGGCCAGTATCTCGCCCACGATTTTTCCGTGCGTGATCGCCATGCCATGGCTGATGCCCGGGGCGGCGAGGGGGTAGTCGACGAGGAATCTGCCGCCTTGGCAGTTTCCGACGGCGTACAGGCCCTCGATGAGCGTATCGTCTTCGGCGTTGATCACCTGGAAATTCGTATTGGTAACAAGGCCTCCCATGCAAACGAGCAGCACAGTATCGGTCATCGGGTAAGCGTAAAAGGGCGGCTCGACGATGGGGAACATGCGATCGGAGCGCTTGTTGAAATCTTCGTCGACGCCCGCTTCGGCGAGTTCGTTATACCGATCGATCGTGTTCTTCAGCGCATCTGCATCGACGCCCATGCGTATGGCAAGTTCTTCGAGGGTGTTGGCGAACACGCCTTCGCCGTCTTCCGAGAAGTACGAATCGAAGCCGGGGGTGTTGCCGTCTTCGCTGGCTTCGTCGGAGATGTAGGCGTTCTTGCCGTACGAGCCGTTCGGTACGTCGTCGGCGTTCTCCACGTACCAGTTCACGTTGCCGTGCCCGACGTCCATGGAGCCGATCTGCTCGGGCCATTTCGAATCGAATACCTGCCAGGCTTTCTTCTGGGGCAGGCGCGATATCTGGTTTTGCAGCCACTGGCCGCCCACGTCTTCGTTCATGAAGCGGTCGCCGTAGACGTCGACGAGCAAAAAACCGTCGACTCCGAGAGGGCCTCCGAGGTGGTGGGTCATGGGCGCGTGGGGTCCAGCCTCCATTTTCGCACCGATCCACATGCCCATACGCTGGCCGTCGCCCGTATTGGTCTTGTTCCCCTTCGCGTCCACATTGGGAAATATGCTGTTGAATCGCGTTGCCCAACGCACATAGTACTGCATCATCTCGGTATTCGACGAGTAATCGCCCGTTGCGAGCAGAACGGCTTTCGATGCGTTTACCTTGCGGTAGCCGTCGTCGATGCCCATGATGATCACAGCTTCGACGCGGCCTTTGCCGTCGTCGCCGCGAACGAGCTGGCGCGCCCATGTCGAGAATCTGAATTCGACGCCCAGATCGAGACAGGCCTGGTATGTTTCCTTCAGGTACGGATGCAGCTCCGGCAGCAGTACCTGGCAGGTGTCGAAGACGGGGTAGTAGTCGTTTTCGGGATGGGCGGCTTCGGGGTGGGGCCAGTGGAGTTTTCTTACCGACATGCTCTCCCCGTCATAGGGATCGCTTTCGGCTTCGATGACGTAGTCGCCGGCGCATGGTTCGAGGAACCAATCGAGCGCTTCGCCGGAATGGTTGGCCCAAAGGCTGAGGATTCGCTGGTTGGGGCGGTAGCCGCACTCCTTCATGAGCTGCGACACAACCTGTTTACCGTCGATGTCGATCTCAAGGGCTTCCTGAACCTGGCCGCCTATGGTGCCGACCTGGTTCGAGCGGCATTGGTAGGAGTCGGCCTTTTCGATCACGATGACCTTTTCGGCGCCGTTTTCCGCCGCGGCGCGTGCTGCGCAGAGGCCCGAAAGCCCCGCGCCGATGATGACGAAATCCGCTTCGATGGTTTCCTTGAGGGAACTCTCCGCTATGGGGTCGGGAATCTGAAGGAATTCGGGCGTCGAGGTGTCGTTGGCGGCGATGCCCGAGGCTCCCGTTGAGCCGCTGTTGGACTCGTCGATGGCTGTGGTCGAGACCGATGCCGAAGGGGTGCATCCCGCAAGGCTCGCGCCGGCGGTCACGGCCGCAGCGGCGCCAAGCCCCAGAAAGGCGCGGCGGCTGAGATCTCTTTTCGGACGAAGCTCGTCGAGCGTTCCGGTTTCGTGGTCCATGGGTCCGGCTCCTCGTATGCGAAAAACGCTTCAGGGGATTTCCCGAGCGATGCGAATCGGTTCGTTTTATAGTAACCGAAAGGGGATAATTCAAGCAAAGAAACCAAAAAAGCCCATGCGGTCAGCGTAGAGAACCGCATGGGCTACACCGTTGGTTGTACGTAGCCGCAACGTGCAGATGAATCGTGCGGATGGCCCGGCTATTCGGCCTTCCACTCCGCCTTTTCGATCTGGGCGACGATCGGATCGAGCGCATCGGCGACATCGTACTCTTCGACTTTGCCGGCATCGCACAGGCGAGCGAAATCGGGATCGATGGGGAGGGTGGCGTATGCCGGGATCTCGTAGCGCTCTGCCACCTCTTTGCCTTGAGGCTCACCGAAGATATGGTGCTTCTTGCCGCAGTCCGGGCACGTGAAATAAGCCATGTTCTCAACGAGGCCGAGGATCGGCACATCCATATCCTGAGCCAGGTGAACAGCCTTGCCGACGATCATCGCAACGAGCTCCTGGGGAGCCGAAACGGTGACGATGCCGTCGACGGGAAGCGATTGGAACACCGTGAGAAGGACGTCGGAGGTTCCGGGAGGCATGTCGACGAACAGGTAGTCGATCTCGCCCCAGTTCACCTCGTTGAAGAACTGGCGAACCGCGTTGGAGACGACCGGGCCGCGCCATGCGACGGGCAGGTCGTCTTGGGGAAGCATGAGGTTCGTCGAGATGACCTTGATGCCGCTTTGCGTCTGCGCCGGCAGGATGCCGTTCGCGTCGGCTGAAAGCGGGTTGGTGATGCCGAAGGTCTTGGGGATGGAGGGACCCGTCACGTCGGCGTCGAGGATGCCGACCTTGAATCCCTTCTTCTGCATGCTGCTGGCGAGCAGGCTCGTGACGAGCGATTTGCCAACGCCGCCCTTGCCCGAGACGACGCCGATCACGTGCTTGATCGTCGATTGGTCGTTCGGTTTGAGCGTGTGGTCGACCGGTTGGCTGCGGTCCCCGCAGTCGGATACCCCGCAGCCGGAGCATTCATGCGTGCATTCTTCTGCCATGACTCCTTCTTTCTTTTGCCCGTTGACGGGCCGTTCTCATCCAAGCCCTGCGTCTCTCGTCTTGCTGCAGCGGCGCCAAGGCTTTATCTCGTGATAGGCGGTATGGTATCACAAAGTGCGAAGATCGAACCGCTCCCGGCCATCTATTGCGGCGATGGCAGCATCCCAGATGCGGTAGGCTTGCTCGCAGAACATCTTCGCGTCGGCGATGCGGGGCGCGTTGATGCGCGCAGCGGGTGCTCCGGGAAAGGCCGGCTCGAGAAATCCCGCCGAGATGAGCCGGGGGTCCAATACGACGTCGAACGGGTTGTCTTCGAAAAGGGAGGGCATGAGGATGTACGCCGGCACAAGCACGTCCCAGCAGCAGAATTCGTCGAGGCCGTACCAGCGCTCCATCGTATCGAACCACGATGCGCAGAGGTTTCTGACCGTGCCGCCCCCCTTGGCTCCCGAATCGATGCGGTCGAGGAATTCCTCCCGCTTGAACGAGGCGGGCAAGCAGTTGTTCGCGGTTGCGACGACAACGGTCGCGCCGCGCGCGGCTGCCTCGAAGATCATCTCGGTTGCCTGCGGGTCGCACGACAGGTTCAGCTCGTCCATGATGGTGCCGTTGAACGCGAGCGTGCGGGTTATGCCGCCCATGAGTACGATTTCGCGGAAGAGCGAAAGCACGTCGGGGTCGAGGGCGAGGGCGCCTTTGAGGTTGGTGGTCGAGCCCGTGACGGCCAAGGAGAGCTCGCCGGGGCTTGCGTGCGCCGCGTCGACGATGAACTGCGCGGCTTCGGATTGGGGATGGTCTTTGTCGACGGCGCCCTTGAGGACGGGTGCATCGAGTCCGAACGTGTTCGCTATCGCGAGGGTGTTCGCGTATACCGCTTCGAGCGTGTTGTTGCCGTAGCTGGCGCAGATGCCTTCGATCGAAGCGGTTGCCCCCGCTTCGATGCAGCCCATGGCGAACAGGATGGCCAATCCGTCGTCGACATCGCAGTCGGGAAGGCCCATCGTCGTATCGGAATCGAAGATGATGCGTTTTGCATCGTTGCGCAGCTGATCCATGGAACCCCCGTTTGCAGAAAAAATCTTGTAATAAACAATTAATAGATATAGTCTTATAATAGATTAAACCAACTGTTTTGGGAAGACGGTGGCATTGGTTGCATCGAGGGCGAGCGTTTTGCCGCTCGGCGGACCGGGCGGCCGCGAGGAAGGGAGCGTACATGGCGACTGACGGGATGCGCGAAGGAAACGGCGGAGCAGACGGCGCAGGGGCTGCACGCGAGCTGCCGAGCGCGATGACGCGCCGCAGGTTCGTGGCGGTTGCGTCGACGGCGGCGGCAACGGTGCTTCTCGGCTCGGCGCTTGCCGGCTGCTCGGGCGGATCGGACGGGGATGCCGGTTCGGGCGAGGGCGCTGCAGGCGAGATCGATTACGCGAACTGGGATGCGGTTCTCGAGGCGGCGAAGGGTCAGACGGTTTCATGGTACGGATGGGGAGGCTCCGAGCCTCGCAACACGTGGATCACCACGGTCCTCGCTCCCGCGCTCAAAGAGAAATACGACGTTACCTTGAATCTGGTCGGCATGGACATCAACGACATCCTCACGAAGCTTTCGGGCGAGATGCAGGCGGGCATGGAAGAGGGCAGCATCGATTTCATCTGGATCAACGGCGAAAACTTCTACTCGACCAAGGCAAACGGCTATCTGTGGGGCCCGTTCACCCAATATCTGCCCAACTTCAACGACTACATCGACGCCGAAAGCAACGAGGTTCTCTACGATTTCGGCTCGCCGGTCGAAGGCTACGAAGCGCCCTACGGCAAGGCCCAGATGCAGATGTGGGTCGATTCTGCAAAGGTGAAGAGCATGCCGGCGAACCCCGAGGAGTTCCTTGCGTTTTGCCAGGAGCACCAGGGGCAGGTCACCTACCCCGAGCCGGGCGATTTCGCCGGCACGGCGTTCATCTCGTGCTTGATTGCGGGCGTCGTCGGGAAAGACGAGTTCGAAAAGCTCTCCTCGATGGAGAACCCCACAACCGAATCGGTCAAAGCCGTCGTAGATCCGGGCCTCGAATACCTGCGCTCGCTCAATCCCTATCTTTGGAAAGAGGGTTCGACGTTTCCGGCCGATGCCGCCACGGTGGATACGATGTACGCCGATGGCGAGCTTGTGATGAACATGGGCTACGGCGCACCCGAGGCGCTCGTCAAAAACGGAACGCTGCCCGAAACCACCCGTTCGTTCATTTTCGAAACCGGCACGGTGGGCAACTCCAACTTCATGGCCATCGCCAAGAACGCGACCAACAAAGCAGGTGCACTCGTGGCGATCAACGAGGTCATCTCCCCCGAAATGCAGCTTTCGCAGTACGAGGAGCTTGCGAACATCAGCGTGCTCGATATGGACAAGCTCCCCGAAGCCGATCGCAAGGCGTTCGAGGACGTGCCGCTCGGCGTGACGCAGCTTCCCATCGACGAGCTTTTGGATCACCGCATCGTCGAGGCCGCCGGTCCGGTGATTCCGATAATCGAACAGTTGTGGCTCGACGAGGTTATCGGCAAGTAGCGATACCGCTATACTGATTTGCGATGCCGCTTGCGGCTCGGACGACGCGGAACCTGCGGGCTCCAGCGGCTGGCCGGGCGTCGGCGGCGTCGTATCGGTTTGCGAAAACAGGCGAGGAAGGACGAGGCGCGATGTCGTTGCGAGGGCGTAAGATCAGAGGAGCGCTGGCCCCGTATGCGCTCATCGCCCCCACGGTCGTCCTCGTTCTCATTTTCGTGTACGGCGTGGTGAACGGCGTGCTCCAAGGATTCGGGGTCATGCCGTTTCTCGGAAAGACCGAGTTCACGTTCCAATACTACATCGAGGCGCTCAGTCGCTCGGACTTCACGGCATCGCTCGGATTCAGCCTCTACCTCTCGGCGGTGTCCTCGGCGCTTGCCGTTGTGGGCGGCATCGTGCTGTCGGCGGCGCTCACGCGCCTTTCGGCTTCGCGTGCGGCTCGGATCATCGGCATCAACATCCCGCTCATGACCGCGCATACCCTCGTCGTGCTGTTCGTGGTTTCGCTATTCGCGGGCACGGGGCTCGTCCCCCGCGCCCTTTACGCGCTCGGCGTCATCGATGGGATAGGGGCGTTTCCCTCCGTTGTGGGCGATCCGAACGGATGGGGCATCATTCTCGTCTACCTCTGGAAGGAGGTGCCCTTCGTAGCGTTTTGCACCATCGCCATCATGGCGAACGTGTCGGACCGTTACGGCGAAGCGGCGCTTACGCTGGGGGCATCTGCTCTGAGAACCTTCTTTTCCGTAACGCTGCCGCTGTGCAGGGGCGCGCTCGTGAAGGCGTTCCTCATCGTGTTCGCCTTTTCGTTCGGCTCCTACGAGGTTCCGTTTCTGCTCGGGCCGACTCTGCCGAAGGCGATTCCCGTCCTCGCTTACATGGAGTTCCAAAACCCCGATATCCTGAACCGCTCCTATGCGATGGCCATCAACGGCATCATGGTGCTCATCTGCACGGTGCTCGCCATCGCGTACTTCGTCGTGCTGCAGCGCGAAAGGAGGCGCTGATGGGTGGAAAGCGCGTCGCGAAACTGTTCGTCGCCTTGCATGTAGCCTGCGTCCTTGTTCCGCTTGCCATCGTCGTGGCCTGGGCGTTCACAAGCTCGTGGCCGTGGCCCGAGCTGCTCCCCCAATCGTTTTCCGATCGCGGCATCGTCGAGCTGTTCGTGACTTCGGGCGATCTGGGCTCAGTGCTTGCGACGAGCATCGGCATATCGCTTGCGGTGGCGGTGCTCTCGACGGTTATCGCGGCCATGGCCGCCCGTGCGCTTGCCTTTCATCGATTCTTCGGCAAGGAGCTGTTCCGCTTTTCGACCGTGCTGCCGTTTCTCATTCCGGCGACGGTGTTCGCCATGGGCGTGCAGGTGATCTTCCTCCGTGCCGGTCTTGCCAACACGGTGTTCGGCGTCGTGCTTGCCCATACCATCATCGCGCTGCCCTATGCGATCACCATCATGAGCGAAGTGACCGCGGCGGCGGGCAAGAAGTTCGAGCAGCAGGCGCGCGTTTCGGGCGCGGGCCCCGTGAGGGCCCTTCTCGAGGTGCAGATGCCCCTGCTGCTGCCAGGGCTGCTTTCGGCGGCTTCTCTTTCCTACATCACGTCGTTTTCGCAGTATTTCCTGACGCTTTTGGTGGGCGGTGGTACGGTGAAAACGTTTGCGCTCACGATGTTTCCGTATCTGGCAAGCGGCGACCGCACGATTGCCAGCGCGTACGGCGTTGTGTTCATGGTGGTGACGCTCGGCGTGTTCTTCCTGTTCGAGCTGCTGCTCAAGCGGTTCTCGCCCGCCAAGACCGAGTATTTCACCGATTGATCGAGGTTGATACGAAAGGAAGCTGTCCGACTGTATGAAGCTATCGGTATCCGGCATAACGATCGATTTGGGGACGAAGCCCGCCAAGCGCGTGCTCGACGACGTATCGTTCGAGGCGTACGATCGGGAGTTTCTCTCGTTGCTCGGGGCTTCGGGCGCGGGCAAATCGACTCTTCTTAAAATCATCGCGGGCATTCTCGTGCAGGATGGCGGTTCGATCGCGTTCGACGGGCGCGCAGTCGACGGGGTCGCCGCGCACAAACGCAATGTCGGCTACGTGTTTCAGGACATGAGGCTGTTCCCCAACATGACCGTCGAAGAAAACGTTGCGTTTCCCTGCAAGATGCGGGGCATGAGAAAGGATGCGCGCTTTGAGCGGGCACGCGAACTGCTTGCCCACGTGCAGCTCGACGGATTCGGCAAGCGCGAGGTGTCGAGCCTTTCGGGCGGCCAGCAGCAGCGCGTCGCCCTGGCGCGCGCCCTTGCGGCAACGCCTCAGGTTCTGCTGCTCGACGAGCCTTTTTCGGGACTCGACGAGCATCTGCGCGACGAGATGCGTTCGCTGGTGCTGAAGCTGCACCGCGAATTCGGCATGACGACCATCATGGTGACCCACGATGCGATCGAAGCCATCGAGATGTCCGACCGCATCGTGTACCTCAGCGGCGGCAGGGTGGAGCAGTTCGGGCTTCCCGACGAGCTGTTCGAGCGGTCGGCAACAAGCGAGATCGCCGCGTGCTTCGGCGATTGCTCGACGATCAAAGGCGTTGTGGAGGACGGCGTTTTTTCCGCGGGGCCGCTGAGCCTTTCGGCCAAGGGCGTGGCGCCGGGTTCTGCCACGGCGGTGATACGGCAGAGCGCCGCCGCGGTCGATGCCGGCATGCCGCCGCTCTTTCCGGTTCGATGCTGCGTGTACCGCGGCTCGACGTATCTGGTTCGGATCGACCTCGAAGGCCAATCGCTGAGCGTCCCCTCGCCTTCGCCGGTTGCCGATGGCGCCCTCGTCGGCGTGGCGTTCGACGGATCGGGCGTATTCGTGTACGCGGAAGAGGGTGGCGACGATGCCGGACGATGAGCTGACGAGCGGTGGGCGATCTTGCGCCTGCGCGGCAAAGACGAAGCAGGTGCCGGGCGATTGCGGGATGTCGTCGGCGCCGGCTTGCGGCCTCGAGCCGTGCGAGGTGGAAGCGTATCTGGCTCGAAGCGCCGCCGCGCGCGCGGCGCTCGACCTGCCCGAAGGCGTACCGATCGAGGCTCGTCTGCTCGCGCGGGGCGAATACAACGCGAATTTTTCTTTCGCCCACCCCGTCACGGGGAAAAAGCTGCTGTTTCGCGTCAATCTCGGATCGCAGATGCATCTGGACGATCAGATCGGCTACGAGGCCCGCGCTCTGGCGCTGCTCGAACCGAGCGGCCGGACGCCGCGTGTGCTGTTCGTCGATCCGTCGAAGTCGTATTTCGGCAAAGGGGTGCTCGTGGAGGAATGCCTTCCCGGCCGTCCGCTGTCCTACGGAACCGATAGGGACATCGCCGCCGAAATCTTGGTCGACGTGCATGCCGTGGCGCTGCCCGACGGCCATGGCCTTGTCGTGCCCGCCGATCCCCTGGGGGCCGTCGTCGACGAATGCGAGGCGATGTTTCGGGTTTACCGACGGTGGGCGCGCGCGGATCGCCAAACGGTCCGGCGTATCGAGCGCCTGTTCGCGCATGCTCGCCGCGTTGCGGAAAAACCTTACGCTCCCGCATGTCGCCATATCGTGAGCACCGAGCTCAACTCCCGTAATTTCCTGATAAACGAGCGGCTTCCCAGCTATCTGGTCGACTGGGAGAAGCCCGTTGCGGGCGAGGTCGAGCAAGACATCGCGCACTTCCTCGCGCCGACGACGACGTTCTGGAAAACCGAAACGGTGCTCGATTCCCGCGATATCGACCGTTTTGTCGAAACGTACGAGCGCATGGCAGCCGGTCGCTTCGAGCTCGGTTCTTTGCGGGAGCGCACGGCCGCCTATCTGAGCGTTACGTGCCTGCGCGGACTCACGTGGTGCGCGATGGCCTACGCCCAGCATCGAAGCGGCGAACGATCGGTTGCCGATGCCTACACGTTCGGCAAGGTGGAGTCGTTTCTCGGCGATTCGTTTCTCTCGCTTGTCGAGCGGGAGTACTTCGGGTTTTGACCCGAGCGAGCCTTGCATCCTGCAAGGTCGCTGCTCGTCAATGATATAGTACTGGCTTGCGGGCTGGTCGCGCCTGCAAAACGAGATAAGGAGTTGTCAATGCTGTTTTCCGATATTGCCCTGCTCGATGAAAACTTCGAGGTGCAGACGAACCGATGGGTCGGCACGCTCGACGGTCGCATAGCCTACATCGGGGATACGGCTCCCGGACCCGAAGAGGCGGCGCTTTACGGCGAGGTGTACGACGGCGACGAGAAGCTGCTCGTGCCGGGCATGTACAACGCCCACGCGCATGCTCCGATGACGCTTTTGCGCGGCTACGCCGAGAATCTGCCCCTGCAAGCCTGGCTCAACGACCGCGTGTTTCCCTTCGAGGACAAGATCACCGGGGAAGATACTTATTGGGCGACTATGCTCGCCTGCGCCGAGATGCTGCGCTACGGCACGGTGAGCTTCAGCGATATGTACTACCACACGCGCGAGCGCATCCAGGCGGTCGCCGAATGCGGCATGAAGATGAACGCGTGCGAGGGACTTCTTGCGTTCGAGCCGAAGCCGTATGCCGAATACCCCATCTGCCGGATGAACGAAGATCTGATAAGGGAATTCCACGGCAGCGCCGACGGCCGCATCCTCATCGATTACAACATCCATTCCGAGTATCTGTCGAACCCCGTCGTGGTGGCCGACATCGCGAAGCTCGCAAAGGAGAAGGGCCTCAACATCCATGTGCACGTGTCCGAAACGAAGCTCGAACACGAAGAGTGCAAAGAACGCCACGAGGGCATGACGCCGATCCGTTACTTCGAAAGCCTCGGCGTGCTCGATGTTCCCGTGACGGCCGCTCACTGCGTGTGGGTTGACGACGGCGATATCGAGATACTGGCCGCGAAGGGCGTCTACGTTGCATCCAACCCGGTTTCCAACATGAAGCTCGGCAGCGGGTTCGCGCCGGTGGTGCGAATGCTCGAGCGGGGCGTCAACGTTGCGCTCGGTACCGACGGGATGGCCTCCAACAACAACCACGATATGTATCAGGACCTCTACGTTCTCGCGCTCATCCAGAAGGGCGCAAACCTCGATCCGACCGCCGTGTCGCCCGCAAGCGCGATGCGGGCGGCCACGCGCACGGGAGCTCTGTCGCAGGGACGCAAGGATTGCGGGCATATAGCGCTTGGTGCGAAGGCGGACCTCGCAGTCCTCGACGCGAGCGGTCCGTCGTGGTGCCCCGCAACCGACATGCTGAACAACCTCGTGTTCGCCGGGCACGGCTCCGATGTGTGTTTGACCATGGCCGATGGGGCGGTGCTCTATCGCGAGGGCGAATGGCCGACGATCGATGTGGAGCGTGCGAAGGCGGAAGTCGAAGTGCGCACCCAGCGCATCATCGCCTCGTTGTAAGAAGTCGCCTGGCGGCAAGATGCGGCGGGCGGGCCGATTCGCGAAAGGCTTTGGCTCGCCCGCCGTTTTTCCTGTGTTCGCTTTTGCGGTCGCGTGGGGCTGCTTGGCTACGCGCCTGCTTGCGTGACCGCTTTTTCAAGATGGGAGTACATATCTTGGGCGCTTCCCGCGAAGACGGTGGAAACGACGCCGTCTTTGTCGATGACGACGGTGTAGGGGATGCCGCTTGCGGGGTAGAGCGCCTCGATCGCGCCGTCCTCATCGAGGCCCCAGGCGAAGTCGTACCCAAGATCGCTCGCCTTCGCTTGGGCATCGGAGGTCTTGTCCCCTCGGTTGATGGCGACGATCTGAACATCGTCGAAGCTCTGATCGAGCTCGTTCAGCTCGGGCATATCCCGCATGCAATATCCGCACCAGGTTGCCCAGAAGGTCAGCACGACAACGTCGCCCTTGTAATCCGAGAGCTTCGACGTTTGCCCGTCCATGGTTTGAAACTCGAAATCAGGCGCCTCGACGCCCTCTTTGATCGCGATTTTTTGCTGGCTTGAAGAATTGCCGCTCGCGTTGGATCCGGCGTTCTCCGATCCGTTCGATCCGGTCGACGCGTCTGTCGCCGAACATCCGAGCAGGGCCGTCGATGAGAGAGCGAGTGCGAGCGCGAGGCCCAAAACCCGTTGTGCAGTCGAGCGTGCGGTGCGTGTCATGAAAGCTCCTTTACGCTTCGGGCGGCGCATCGTCGCGCCGAGACCCGTCTAAATGTAAGTTATTCGCTAGCATATCACGAAGCGAGAAGCGGATGGCGTTGGTTTTGCATGACGTTACGCAGGCTCCACATTGTATGCACTCGCGGTCGCTCACCGTGCGGATATCGACCTTGCATACCGCAAGGCAGGCTCCGCAGTTCGTGCATGCTTCGTTATCGACGCGGTAGCGTAAAAGAGCGAACCGGTTGAAAAACGAATAGAGCGCTCCGAGGGGACACAGGAAACGGCAGAACGGGCGGTACACGAACAGCGAAACGAGGACGAGCGCAACGAGCACGCCGACTTTCCAGTTGAACAGACTCCCGAGCATGAAGCGGAGCCCCTCGTTCATGGTGACGAGCGGGATGCCCGCCTCGATCGTTCCGGCCGGGCAGAGGTAAGCGCAAAACGCCGGTGTGCCGACGCCTGTCGCACCCAGAAGAACAAGCGGGGCGATGATCACGAGCCCGATGAGGATGACGTACTTGCCCCAGGAAAACGCCCGGCTCCAGGCTCCCTTCCTTACCTTGGGCAGCGGTGCCTTGTCGAGCAGGTCTTGGATCAGCCCGAACGGGCACAGCCATCCGCAGACGGTTCTTCCCAAAAGTGCGCCGAAGGCGAGAATCGTGCCGATGACGTAGAGCGGGAGCTTCTGATCGCTTGCGACGAGCGCCGCCTGCAACGAACCGATGGGGCACGCTCCTATGGCGCCGGGGCACGAATAGCAGTTGAGTCCCGGTACGCAGATGCCCTTCGAGCTGCCCTGGTAGATGGTGCCCGTAGCGAAGCCTTCGAAGTTGAGGTTGTAAAGCAGGGCGGCGAGCAGCTGGATGATATGCCGTTTGAACCGGGCGATCAGCTTCATTTCTACCCGATTCCGATGCATTCGTAGCAGACGAGCGCCGCTTTGCGCATCGTATCCTGGAAGTCGCCCTGGGCGATGCCGAGCACGATGAGCGCAGCGCCCGCGATCAGCACGACGAGCCACCAAGGTATGCGATGAGCGAGTTTTTTCATGGGGGCATTGTAGCTTACGGCGGGCGGTCGCGTCGATGGCTGCATATCTTCGCAAGAACATCGGCACAAAAGCCATTCGCCTCGATGAGCCCGTCCGCCGCGTTTTGCGCATCGGGCGCTCGCTTTCAAGGCGCCGGGCTGCCTTCGGGTGCGGAACCGTTTCGGCCTGCATTTGAACACCGTTCAGGCGAAAAGCCGGTTTCTGCTCGATGGGCTACTTCGCGAAAAGCCGTTTCGCCCCGCTCGCCATGAGGTAGATGCCGCCGCCGATGGCAAGCAGACCGGGACCCGGCAAAATCAGCATCGGCACACCGACGAGCGTGCATACGCCGCCTGCTGCGATGCGCGCCGCACCGCCAAGCCGGCTTTTCGGTTGGCCGCCTGGAGATCCTGCGCCGCCGGCATCGATGACGTGCGCGTCGACGGGAACGGTTGAACTTGCAGGTGCGCCGTTTGCGCCCGTATGCCAGGATGTTCCATCGAAGGTGTAGTAGGGTTTCTTTGCGGTGTGGCCCGCAGCCGAACCCGACGTTTGCGGCGAGGCTGTGCGGCCGGGTTGCTGTTTGCGGGATTGATCGACGGGCGTGACGTCGATGATGCTGTCGTCGTGTTCCATGGCTGCCTCGTTTCTAGTCCGTTTTTCTCTTGATTATACGGAACCGAGGGCCTCGATCGCCAATGGCGATCTGCGCTGTTATCTTTCGGTAAGGAAAAGCTCATAACCATAAGGCCCTTGCGTGCGATCGCCTTCCAGGCGTGCGCCGCGCTGCCCCCGGCGCGCTCTTGCGGTTCGGGAGAAGATTTCGATGTGGTTCTTTTTATACGGGAGACGGGCGGTTATACGGGAGACGGGCGGTCGTCGTTTTTTTACAGGAGGCGAACGGCCATCATTCTCGCTTGTCGCAGGCCATGTTTGCGCTACACTGGTTTGCAACGGTTTTATCGCACTTCCAAGTTGCTTTGTTTGTGTAAGGCTCGACAGTGGTTCGCGCCTTGGGAATAAACAAAAGGCGCGGGCCACGCAACAGGAAAGTTGGTGGTCAATATGGCAGCTCCTGCTACCGAACACGTGCGTAACATTGTGCTTGTGGGGCAAGACGGTGCCGGCAAGACTTCTCTTGCAGAAGCGATGCTGCACGTCTCGGGAAAAACGCCGCGCATGGGCACGACCCACGACGGCAAGTCCTATCTCGATTACGACGACGAAGAGATCAGGCGCAAGTTCACCATCGGTACGTCAATCGCCCCCATCCCTTACAAAGACTTCAAGATCAACGTGCTTGACACGTCTGGACACCCCGACTTCATAGGCGATACGCTCGCGACCATGCAGGCAGCCGAGATGGCCCTGTTCGTCGTCGACGCGGTTGCCGGACCGCAGGTTATGACCACCAAGCTGTGGTACGAGGCCGAGGATATGCGCCTGTCGCGCGCCGTGTTCATCAACCATATCGATCGCGAGCATGCAAACTTCGATTCGGCGATGGCGACCCTTCATGCGCGCTTCGGCTCGCGTTTGGGCGCGGTTACCATCCCCATGGGCGTCGATGCCGAGTTCAAGGGCGTCATCGACGTCATTCGCATGAAAGCCCGCTATTTCGAAGGCGAAAGCGAGCATATCGTCGATATTCCCGACGAATACGCAGACGCCGCCATCGTCGCGCGCGACAAGCTCTGCGACCTTGTGGCCGAGGCCGATGACGAACTTATGATGAAGTACCTCGACGGAGAAGAACAGCTCACGCAAGGCGAGCTCGAAGACCTTCTCGACAAGGCGATTGCCCAGGAGCTGTTCATCCCGGTGTTCGTGGGATCGACCATCATCAAGCAGGGTGTCCAAGGCCTCATGGAAGATATTGCAACCTACTTCCCCTCGCCGCGTGCACACGGGCGCTTCCGTCTCGCCAACGGCGAAGATACGTTCATCGACGAGGGCGGCGAGCCCGCCTGCTTCGTGTTCAAGACGCTCTCCGATCCCTACGTCGGCCGCATGAGCTTCGTCAAGGTGATCTCGGGCGTGCTCGAGCCCGGTATGGAGCTTATCAATTCCCGCACGGGCAAGAAGGATCGCCTCGGGCACCTGTACGTCATGATGGGCAAGGAATCGACCGATGTGAAAAGCGCGAAAGCGGGCGACATCATCGTGGTTCCCAAGCTCACCGATGCCAAAACCGGCGATACGCTTTCCCGCTCGGGCGATTTGGCGATCGACCCCCTTCCTCTGCCCGTGCCGCAGTATCCCGTCGCCATCGAGGCGGCCGTCAAAAAAGACGAGGACAAGCTCGGCACGGCGCTCGCGCGCATTGCAGAGAACGATCCGACTGTGCGCATCACGCGGAGCGAGGAAACCCACCAGACCGTGCTCACCGCTATGGGCGATACGCAGGTCGATACCATCCTGGCTCGCATGAAGGAGCAAAACGGCGTCGAGGCGGTGCTCGTGCCAGTGCGCGTGCCGTATCGCGAGACCATCCGAAAGACCGCCGAAGCGCAGGGCCGCCACAAGAAGCAGACGGGCGGCGCGGGCCAGTTCGGCGATTGCTGGCTTCGCATCGAGCCCAATCCGGGCGGCGGCTACGAATTCCTCGATGAGATCGTGGGCGGCAAGATTCCGCGCAGCTTCATTCCCGCCGTCGACAAGGGCGTGCAGGATGCCATGGCCGAAGGTTTCTTGGCGGGATATCCCATGGTCGACGTGAAGTGCGCAGTGTTCGATGGATCGTACCATCCGGTGGACTCGAACGAAATGGCGTTCAAGACGGCTGCGCGCATCGGTTTCCGTGCGGCGTGCGAAAAAGCCGACCCCGTCATATTGGAGCCGATGGCGAATATGGACATCGTGGTGGGTGAGGAGTACGCTGGTGCGGTCATGGGCGATATCTCGACGCGCCGCGGGCGCATTGTCGGCACCGATTCCAACGATGCGGGCGAAACCGTGATCATGGTGCGCGTGCCCTATGCCGAGGTGGTCACCTACACCAAAGACCTCCGTTCCATCTCTCGCGGCAGCGGCTCGTATTACATTCAGATAGAGGGCTACGAAGAGGCTCCGCACGATGTGCAGAAGAAGCTCGCCGAGGAATACCAGGCAGCGCGCGCGGCAGGAAACTAGCGCGCCGGCTTCCGAAGCCGAGGATGGGTTCGCCCGAGCCGATCGGATGCGTCTTCCCGTCGATAAGCCAAGCGTCGGCCGCACGGGCGGCCGACGCCTTTTTTTGCCCGAGACCTTGCGTCCGGTCGATCGATGGGCTAACCTCGCCTATCATCAACCGATACCGATAAGATGCCGCTTTCATGAAAACCGTTTTCCAGATATTGGCCCGCGATCTCCGGCGGCTTGTGCGCAACCCGATTGCGATGATCATCATCGCGGGCGTATGCATCATACCCTCGCTCTATGCGTGGTACTGCATTGCGGCGAACTGGGACCCGTATGCGAACACGGCGGGCATTCGCGTTGCGGTCAGCAACAACGATCGGGGAGCGAAAAGCGAGATAGCCGGCGATCTCGATGCGGGAGGCCAGGTGGTAGACCAACTTCGGTCCAATCACGACTTGGCATGGGAGTTCGTTTCCGAAGACGAAGCGATAGAGGGCGTCGAATCGGGCGCGTACTATGCGGCGATCGTCATTCCCGAAGATTTCAGCGAAGATCTCGTCGGTGTGTTCTCGGGCGATTTCGAACAACCTGCCATCACCTACTATGTGAACGAGAAGAAGAACGCCGTGGCCCCGAAGGTGACCGATACGGGTGCCGCAACCATCGAAGAGCAGATCAACTCGACGTTCGTGTCGACGGTCAGCAAAACCGTCATCGACATGGCTCAAACGGCGGGCTTCTCGATGGAGGACAGAGCCGACGAGGCGAGCGAAGGGCTTTCGAAAAGCGTCGAGGAGGCAAACGGCGCGATCGATCGCATCGGGACGCTGCTTGACGGCGTCAGCGCAACCGTCGACGACTCGCGAGATCCCCTTGCGGAAACCCGCGAGACGCTCGACAGCCTCGAAAAACAGATCCCCGCAATCACCGCTGCGCTTGATCAGAGCACCGAGCTTTTGGGAGACGTGCGCCAGGCTGCACGGGATCTCGATGCCTCCCTTTCGGAATCGGCCGCTCGGGGCGAATCGCTCGTTGGGGATGCTTCGGCACAGGCCAACCTTGCGATCGGGGAGTTCGCGGGCTCTGTTGCGAAGATCCAGGGCAGCGTCGATGCCGCCCTCGCCGATCTCGAGCGCATCGCCGACCTCAACGACGATATCATCGAAGAGCTCAAAGGCGAACAGGCTCAACACCCCGAGCTCGCCGACGTCATCGCCGCACTCGAGGCCCAAAACGAACAGCATCGGAAAACCTTGGCGGCGCTCGAGGATCTCAGCGCCGATGTTTCGGCGGTGGCCGAAGCAACCGCTTCGGCATCCGAGGCCGTCAACGGATCGGTGCAGGATGGCTTGGCCGCCGCATCTGAAGCTCGGCGCCGTATTTCGACCGAGGTGCTTCCGCAGCTTGCGGAGGGCCTTGATGCCTTCTCGCGGATTTCGGGCGGCCTATCGGGAACCGTGTCGTCGCTTGCCCCCTCGATTCAGCAGGCGCGCGGGCTGCTCGATCAGCTCTCGAGCATTCTCGACCAAACGAAGGAGATCGCGCTTTCAACCAGCTCGTCGCTTGCTTCGATGCGCGACGAGCTGTCCCGTACGGTGACCGATCTTTCGGCTCTCAACGATTCGGTGTCGATCGAGGAGCTTTCGACGCTGCTCGGCATCGATCCCGAGGACGCGGCAAGCTTCATGTCGTCTCCGGTAACGCTTGAGAACAAGGCGATCTATCCCGTTGCGAACTACGGCTCGGGCGTTGCGCCCTTCTACACCAACCTGGCTCTTTGGGTCGGGGGCTTTATCCTCGTCGCCATTATCAAGCTGGAAGTCGATCGCGAGGGCGTGAGGTCGTTTTCGCCGACGCAGGCGTATCTGGGCAGATGGCTGCTGTTCGTGCTGCTCGGCCTCGTGCAGGCGGCGATCGTCTGCGCCGGGGATCTCGCGATCGGCGTGCAGAGCACCGATCCGGTTGCGTTCATGGCGGCGGGGCTGTTCATTTCGTTTGTCTACGTCAGTCTCATCTTCGCGCTCGCGAGCACGTTCAAGCATATTGGAAAAGCGGTGGCCGTCGTGCTGCTCATCATGCAGATACCCGGATCGTCGGGCATGTATCCCGTTGAGATGATGCCTGCCTTCTTTCAGGCGGTCCACCCGTTTTTGCCGTTCACGTACGGAATCGGCGCACTGCGCGAGGCGGTGGGCGGCATGTACGGCTTGACGTATGCGGTCGACCTCGCTCGGCTTGCGATCTTCGTTCCCGCGGCGCTGCTCATCGGCCTCGTTGCCCGGCCGTATCTGCTCAACCTGAACCTGCTGTTCGATCACAAGCTCGCGGAAACCGACGTCATGGTGTGCGAGCAGAACAACCTGCCGCGAACGCGATACCGGTTGCGCACGGTGATCAAGGTGCTGCTCGACACCGACGCGTACCGTGCAAAGCTGACGGATCGCGCCGAGCGTTTCTATCGCAGCTATCCGCGCCTTTTGCGGGTGGGGTGGATCCTCATCTTCGCGCTGCCGGCGTTGATGCTCGTCGTCATGTCTCTGTTCGATGTCGGCATCGACACCAAGATCGTGATGCTCGTCGTTTGGATACTGTCGCTTATCGCGGTGATCTCGTATCTTATCGTCGTCGAATACCTTCACGACAATTTGAGCTACCAGCTTGATATGAGCACGCTTGAAACCGACGATCTCGAGCGAAAACTGCGCGAGCACGTGGTCGCCCGCACGGCCGATGCCGAAGACGGCGATTCTTCGCCCCGCAAGACCGATGGGGACGGGGGCAGGCTATGAAGAACATCATGCGCATCTTTCGGGGCGACTTGGCCCATGCGACCAAAAACGTCATCGGCGCCATCGTTCTCGTGGGGCTTATCGTGGTGCCTGCGCTTTACGCGTGGTTCAACATAGCGGGAAGTTGGGATCCTTACGAAAACACCGGGGATCTCAAGGTTGCCGTTGCCAACGAAGACAAGGGGCATCAAAGCGATCTCATCCCCCTTGAAGTCAACATGGGCGATTCCGTCGTATCCGCGCTTCGGGCCAACGACCAGTTCGATTGGGTCTTCGTCGACGAGGACGCCGCGGTCGAGGGCGTCCGGTCGGGAAAGTATTATGCGGCCATCGTGATCCCCGAAAGCTTCAGCGCCGATATGATGACGCTGTTTTCCGCAGATATAAAGCATTCGAGCATCATCTACTATTCGAACGAGAAGGAGAACGCCATCGCTCCGCGCGTCACGGAAAAGGGGGCGAGCTCCATCCAGGAGAGCATCGACCAGACGTTTGCGAAAACGGTGGCCGAGATAGGTTTGAAGACGACGAACGATCTGCTCTCGTTCATGGATGAGGGCGAGGTGGGAAGCTACATATCGGCGCTCGACCGGCAACTGTCCTCGGCGATCGACCTTTTGGGTGATTCGTCTGCGCGCATGTCGTCGTTTGCCTCGCTTATCGGATCGACTGCTTCGCTCATGGAATCGACTTCGGCCATGCTCGGCAGCACACAGGGCTCGTCGGCCGACGCCCTCGATGCGATCGCCTCGTCGAAATCGGGACTGACGGATGTTCGGGGTGCGCTTGGGGACCTTGTGGAAACCGTCCGTACGGCATTCGACCGGGCGAGCATCGGCTACGACGAGGTTGCGGCGAGCATCGACAAGGCCCTGGGCGATCTGGCGGTGGGATCGACGAGCGCGGCGGCGAGCCTCAACGAAGCTTCGGACGAAATACAGGGCCTGATCGACGGCATGGTGCAGATACGCGATGCCCTCGCGGCCGCCGAACCCGACAGCCCCGTCCTCGCCGAGTTCGATCGTTCGATCGAACTGCAGCGGTCGCTGAAGAACCGCGTTGACGAGATGGCTCAAACGCTTTCGGGCGCTTCGGGCGATATCGACGGCCAGCGTGCCGAGATCGCCGATCTCGTTGCCCAGGCAAAGCAAAGCGTGTCCGACGTGCAGTGGGGCTATGCCGCGCAGCTCGAAGACGAGCTTGCGAAGCTCGGAAATTCGCTTGATGACATCGCGTCTTCTTCGGCGGGCATCGCCGATGGACTCGATGGCGTTGCAGCGGGTCTTTCGGGCGTGTCGGGGTCGCTTTCGGGTGATCTGGCTTCGGCGAAGGCGGCTCTCGAAGAAGCTGCCGAGGCGCTCGGCAGCTCGGCCGATAAGCTCGATGCGGCCCGATCGAGCTTGCGGGGCGCGGCGGAGAGCGGCGATGTCGAAGAGATAAAGAGGATCGTCGGGTCGGATGTGTCGACGATGGCCCAGTTCCTCGCAGCGCCCGTGCGCGAGGATCGGCGGGCGGTGTACGCCATCGCAAACAACGGATCGGCTATGGCGGCGTTCTATACGATTCTGTCGCTTTGGGTGGGGGCGGTCATCCTTGTTGCGATGTTGAAGGTCGGCGTATCGGATCGGCGCGTCTCGGAACTCGAAGACGCCAAACCCTACCAGCTGTACCTAGGGCGCTTCGGCATGTTCTCCCTGCTCTCGTTTTTGCAGGCTACGGTCGTCTGCCTGGGGGACGTGTTTTTCCTCGGCATACAGTGCGAGCATCCCTTCCTGTTCATGCTTGCCGGCTGGATTGCGGGCTTCGTGTTCTGCAATCTGATCTACACGCTGACCGTATCGTTCGGCGATGTCGGCAAGGCGGTTGCCGTCGTGCTGCTGGTCATGCAGGTTGCCGGTTCGGGCGGGACGTTTCCCATCGAAATGTCGGCGGGCTTCTTCCAGGCGGTGTATCCGTTTCTGCCGTTCACCCATGGCATCGCGGCCATGCATGCGTGCATCGGCGGCATATACGGCAACGAGTACTGGGTTGAAATCGGAACGCTGCTTTTGTTTTTGATCCCGTCTTTGCTGTTGGGCCTTGTGCTCCGCAATCCCGTCATCCGCCTGAACCGATTCGTGATCGAGCGCCTTGAGCAGACGAAGCTCATGTGAGAGAAGCGGGCGGCGTGTTTCGTTTGCAGAGGCGGAAGCTGTCGTCGTCGTGCGAAGAGGTGCTCTTTCCGCAAGGATAGGCGCACGTAAGTCCGCTGTACGAGCAGAGCACGGGCTTCGGGCGCGCGATTTCCGAGAGGTCGGCCCCGCATTTTTTGCACTGCAGGTCCGCTCCCGCGATTATGTCGCGCCGATCGAAAATCGTGCACGTGCCGCACTCGGGGCACTGCGCAGATTTCTTCGGCGCGGGTTGGCACTTTCCGCAGAAAGGGTTGCAAACCCAGCATCCTCCCGCCATAATGCGTCCTTTCCATGGGGAAACGAAAAAAGGGCAAGATACCAAACAATCGAAGGCCGCCCATACCCTCGTCGGTATGAAAGCGCGAAATCTAATACCGGGAGCCATAGGGTCGTTTTTCAAAGTGGCGTATCGTCTTACCAGTACCTACGGTGAATGATGAGCATTCGGAACAGGGGGATCCGTATGGCCGAGCATGCCAGTGCGTTTCTGATCGACAAGAAAACCGCAAGGATGCTCGGGTTCAAAACTTTGCTTGCGTGGCATTATCTCGTTTTGTTCACGCCGATGTTCATAGGGGATATCAAATCGGGTTCGTTCCCTTTCTTTTTCGAGCGGCAGTTCACGCTGTATCTGACGCTTGCGGTGTCGTTCGGCGTGCTTGCTCTGTTCGGGAAGCGAATGCTTCGCAACAACAAGACCATGCCCTCGACGGTCGTGCTCGTCGTCGCTTGCGTGCTGGCGACTGCATCCTCGATCGTCGCCATTGCGTTCGTCGGGTCCTCCGATGCCGTGCTCAAGCTTGCTTCGACGGTGTTTCTCGGGGCGAGCGAGGCCTTGCTCATGTTTCTGTGGCTGCATTACTATGCGGTGGCGGCGGGGGAGTTCGTGTACCGGTCGTTTGCCGTCGACATGATATGCGGAGGTCTGCTCGCGTTTCTCATCTGCATTCTGCAATACCCGTTCTCATCCGTCGTCGCGGTCGTCTTGCCTCTCGTGGCGGGCATATCGCTGGTGCTCAACTGGCAATCGGTCGAGCCGCAGCAGCCTTTCGCCCCGCTTCCCCTTGCTCCTGCGCCGTCCGATCGGGAGGTGATGCGCCATTTCCTCAAAACCGTTCTGCCAACCATGGTGTATGCGTTCGTGTTCGGTCTTCTGCAGGGGGGATACATCCTGAGCGAGGTCGCGTTGCTCATGGCGTACGATCCTTTGATACTGCTCGGCATCCTCGTTTGCGGCATCCTCGTTTTCGCGATACCCGAAGATCCGAGTAAGCATTCCGATATCGATGCGATGCACCGCCTGTCCATGTTCCTGTTCGTTCTCGGCATCGTGTGCTTGGCCTTCTTCGACAACGTCATCCACAAGGTGTTTGCGGAAACGACGATCTTCGCCGGGTTCAACCTGTTCGACTACGGCGCCATGATCCTTGCCCTCGGCATGTCGAAGCGGCTTCGGACGAAGGGGCTGCTTTTCATAGAAGGCGGACGTGCGCTTACCTATTTAAGCTTGGCCCTCGGCATCATGGCGGGAGAGCGGCTCATGCTGCTGTCGGGAGGCGATTCGGTAACGCTCTACACCATCAGCGGCATCGCTATCACGTTGCTTGTCATCACGTCGCTCACGCCCTTCCGGGAAGGCNTGCGTCGCGTGATCGAGAGGGCGAAGGTCGAGACGGCGGCCGAACCCGAAGCGTAGGTTGCCGCCTGTTCGCGCGTGCGGCAGGCACGCATACGGCGGGAGGACCAGTCGAGCGGCTGGGCCTCCCGCCGTTTTTCATTCGGGGATCCCGCATGGTCGTTTTCGCAGGAAAGAGGCTGGAAGAATCTCCCGTCAGGTGGGCGAGAACCGTATAACCCCCAGTACTAGATCGCTTTTTTTCATACCTTCGTAGGTATAGGAGCGCGTCTCGCAGGTGGTACGTTACGCCTCGTGGATGCACCCCATGCCACCACGGAGCTCTACCGACGTAACGGATGTACGAGATGAGAGAAGGAGGAATCGCATGTGCTTCAGACCGCCATCGTTCGACGAGATGATGAAGAAATGCCCCTNGTGCGCTTACCTATTTAAGCTTGGCCCTCGGCATCATGGCGGGAGAGCGGCTCATGCTGCTGTCGGGAGGCGATTCGGTAACGCTCTACACCATCAGCGGCATCGCTATCACGTTGCTTGTCATCACGTCGCTCACGCCCTTCCGGGAAGGCGACGGGGATGCAAGCGCCCCGGGCTTTTCCTCGAAAACCGTCGTCGCTTGTCCGGGGAAGCCCTGCGCGGACTGCGCGGTCGTGCTCGGGAAAAGCGCTTCGGGGGGATCGGGCGCGCCTGCAGGATCGAAGGCCGACGGGACGGGCGATGCGGAGGCGAGGCCGTCGGGCGATTCGCTGGCCTCGGGCGGAATCGACGGCCAGCGCGACGGCGGAGCCTTGCGCGGCACTCCATGGAAGCGCACCTGCGCCGAAATCGCGAAGCTCTACAAGCTCTCGCCTCGCGAAACGGAGATATTCCTTCTTATCGCCAAGGGCCGGAATGCCGAGTACGTGCAGCAGCAGCTCGTTATATCGACCCATACCGCAAAGACCCACATTGCCAACATCTACCACAAACTCGGGGTGCATTCGTCGCAAGAGATGCTGAACCTGATCGAAGACTACAAGCGACAGGGAAAGCCGAACGATCTTGCGGATCAGTGACGTGCGATGCGCCGCCCGATGCGACGGATCGCCGGAAAGACAACATGAAGGGAATGGAATGGACACGGAAAGAAACGACGCTCAACCCATCGATTTGACACGGTTCGAGCTGACCGCTTGCGACCGGGTGACGATAGCGATGCCCGAGATGCCGGAGGTGTGCGAAGACGACATCGACGCGCAGCTGTTCGCCTACGTGGCAAGCGCACCGAAGGGCAGCCCGGTCAAATCGATCGCCGATCTCGACGACGCATGGGTGAGGGAGAACCTGCCGCTGTACGAGGGAATAGGGGAGGTTCGAAACGCCATCAGGGCGAATCTGACAAAGGAGACGGCTGCGGCGTTCGATGAGCTCAAGTATGCCAAGTGCGCAGACGCGCTTGTCGGGCGCCTGCGCGGCGATCTTCCCGCCGAGGCGGTCGCCGAAATGGCCGAAGCCGTGCGCGCCCGCAACGAGGACATGCTGAGGCAGCAGGGACTGACGGTTCGGCGCTACCTCGAGGATCATCGCATGAGCGAAAGCGACTACGATGCCAAGGTGCGCGAAGAGGCCGAGCGGGAACTCGCTCTCAACGTGGCGCTCGACAAGATGGTCGAGGCGACGGCGACAACCGTTGCGAACGGCGAGATCACCGAATACCTCGCCTGCGACGACCCGGAATCGTTTCTCGAAGAAGTGCGCGAAAGCGGAAGGATCGAGGATGCGCGCAGGGCGGCATCGAGAGTCAAGGTCATGCGTCGCGTGATCGAGACGGCGAAGGTCGAGACGGCGGCCGAATCCGAAGCGTAGGTNCCCGGCGCCCCGAAAGCGCCCGGCGCACCGAAGCCGCCTGCACCGCCGACGGCGTAGGCGGGCTGCACGGCAAGACGGGCAGCATGAAAGCTATCGGAGATTCGATCGCGCCAGGCTGAGGAGGAATGGCGAACGGAAGGCCGCATGCAAGGGGGTACCGGTCGCATGCGGGGCCGGATCGGGTCTCTGGGCATAAGAGCAACAAATAGTTGGAATCTTACACGAAAGGGGGAAATTCATGATCAACGAATACAACAAAGATCTTTACAAAGAAGACTGGCGTTGGTACGAAGACGGTTATGAAGTGACCCGAACCTCGGTCTGGACGGGCCCTGGTTGTCACAACGGGTGCGGCGTTCTTTGCTACACCAAAGACGGCAAGCTCGAGAAAATCGAAGGTGACCCCAACTTCGGTTACAGCCAGGGACGTCTGTGCCTGCGCTGCCTGAACATGGTCGAGAACATCTACAACAACGACCGCCTGAAGTGGCCCCTCCTCCGCGACGGCGAAAAAGGCGAGAACAAGTGGAAGCGCATCACGTGGGAAGAGGCCTTCGACTGGCTTGAGGAAACCTACGCGAAAATCTGCGATACCATCAAAAACGAGTACGGCGGAATCGGACCCGAGGGCATCGTCGCCCTTTCCGGTACGGGTCGCAACGCCATGTGGCACGGCGCCATGTGCCTCCGTGCGGTCTTCGGCAGCCCGAACATGGCGTTCGGCTTTTTGTCGGCGGACTCCTGCTATCAGCCTCGCATGACCGCGAATCTGATGAAGGACGGCGACTGCTGGATCCTCGATGCATCGCAGCTGCATCCCGACCGCTACGACAACCCCGAGTGGGTCTGCCCCGAAGTGGTCGTCGTCTGGGGCAACGAGCCGCTCGCTTCGAACGGCGACGGCTTCATGGGCCACTGGCTCGTCGACCTGATGCGTTTGGGCACCAAGCTCATCGTCGTCGACCCGGCGCTCACCTGGCTCGCCTCCAAGGCCGACGTCTGGTTGCAGGTGCGTCCCGGCACCGACTGCGCGCTTGCGCTCGGCATGCTCAACGTGATCATCAACGAAGACCTCTACGATCACGACTTCGTTGAAAACTGGTGCTACGGATTCGACGAACTCGTCGAGCGCGTGGCCGAGTACCCGACCGACAAGGTCGCCGAGATCTGCTGGCTCGACGAGCAGGACATCATCGACGCTGCCCGCATGTATGCGGCTGCCAAGCCCGCAGGCGTCCAATGGGGGCTTGCCATCGACATGCAGATCGCTGCCATGGAGGCCTCGTTTGCGATTTCCGACCTCGTTGCCATCACCGGCAACCTCGATGTTCCCGGCGGCAACGTGCTCGTGCGCTACGCGTACAACAGCTCCAAGAAGTACGGCTGCGGTCTCGAGTTCATCGACCAGGATATGCTCGACCGCCGCATCGGCACCGAGCAATCTCCGATCCACAAGGCCGGCTACACGCCGTTCATTCCGCCGGATCTTCTGCTCGAGGCCATGGAGACGGGCGTTCCCTACATGCCTCAGATGATGTGGGTGCACGGTACGAACCCGATCGCCAACATGGGCGGCGACGCCCCGCGCATCTACCGCGCATGGAAGAACGTTCCCTACACGGTCGTCGTCGACTACTACCTGACTCCGACTGCGGTGGCCTTCGCCGATCTCGTGCTGCCGGTCGCCATGTCGGTCGAACGCGACAGCTTCCGCTCCTGGTGGCAGCCGCTGCGCACCATCACGGCATCCGCCGGTCGCTACTACGAGTGCAAGATGGACGAAGAGCTGGTGCTCGATTTGGGCAAGCGCTTCAACCCGAAGTTCTTCAACCAGTTCAATGACGTGCACGAGTTCTTGACCTACATGATCCAGGACGACGGCTACGGCGTCGATTACACCTTCGACGACCTCAACAAGAAGGTCTACGACTGGTGGGATTTCAACGAGACCTACAAGAAGTACGAGAAGGGCCTGCTGCGCGAAGACGGCAATCCCGGATTCGTTACGGCAACCGGCCTCTACGAAATCTACTCGCCGCTGTTCGACGTGTGGGGCTTCGATCCGCTGCCCCAGCACCTGGAGCCCTACGAGAGCCCGGTCCGCACGCCCGAGCTGTACAAAGAGTATCCCTACATCTACACGTCCGGTCATCGTCACATCGGCCTGTTCCACTCCGAGCATCGGCAGCTGCCGACCATGCGCGAAGTGCACCCGACGGCGATCGCGGACATCTCGCCCGAAATCGCCGAAGAGATCGGCGTCATCGAAGGCGATTGGGTTTGGTTCGAGAACAAGCGCGGCAAGTGCAAGCAGCAGGTGCACATCGCTCCCGGCCTCATGCCGAAGCTTGTTCGCGCGCGCCACGGCTGGTGGTTCCCCGAGCAGGAGGGCGCAGAGCCCAACCTGTACGGCGTGTTCGATTGCAACGCCAACAACCTGACCACGATGGGCGTATACGGGCCGACCCACTACGGCGCCCCCTACAAGTGCTCGCTGTGCAAGTGCTACAAGGTGACGGAAGAAAACGACTGCTCGCCGAGCGAGATCGTTACCCAGGGAGGAGGTTTCGGTGGAAATGACTACACCCGATTCGAAGGCAAATAACTACGGCATCCTCATCGATTACGAATACTGCACGAACTGCCATACCTGCGAAGTTGCGTGCAAGAAAGTTCTCGATCTGCCGCAAGGCCAATACGGTATCAAGGTGCTCGAGGACGGCCCCCGCAAGAACACGCTCGGGAAATGGGAGTGGACTTACGTGCCCCTGCCGACCGATCTGTGCGACCTGTGCGCCGAGCGCACGGCCGAAGGACGCCTTCCGAGCTGCGTTCATCACTGCCAGTCGGGAATCATGTACTACGGTACGCTCGAGGAACTGGCGGTCAAGTTGGCTGAAAAGCCCAAGATGGTGCTTTTCTCTAAGTAAGGCGGAAAAGGAGGTAAGCGAGTATGGCTAAGCAAGAAAAAGGCGGATTCAGGCCGCCTCCGTTGGTGAAGATTCTCTGGACATGCGCCGAGTGCGGTACGTTCAACGCCGCCGACGCGGAGGTCTGCAAGAAATGCGGAGCCCAGAAGGTCGTTGACGAGAAGCTCGTCGGTGCCACCAAGCCGATCGACGACAGCGAACGTCACCTGAGGGAAGACTAGCGTTTCCGGGGCCTTTGCCCTTTCGGCAAAGGCCCCTTTTTCACTGCAACCATTCGCTTCGCAAAGTTTGGGTCTATTTGGGGACTATCGGGGGAAGGGGCCTTCCGGCAAATCGTTTGGACGGCGCCTTCTGGAAGCCAAACTACGCACATTGTTTACGAGTGAGCACATCAGACCGTTTTCTTTGTCCTTGCGAACCATTGCCGTCACCTGCCGAGGTCGGCATCAGGCCTGGGCGGGAATTCAACAAGGAGCGGAACATATGAGTGCAGCAGCAGCGAAAAGTCCTGGGAAGTTCACCATATCCCAGGCGATAGACTCCATAGGGGTCAACAAGTTCACCATCTCAATCTTTTTCCTCGTCGGTATCGCCATGATGTTCGACGGCTACGACTACATGATCATCTCGTATACCAATACGCAGATCGCTCTCGAGTTCGGCGTCGACGACATAGCGAAGGGAGCGCTGTCGTCGTGGTCGACCATCGGCATCGTGGTCGGATCGTTTGCGGCCGGGCCCCTCTCCGACGGATTCGGCCGCAAGAAGATCCTTTCGATCGGCACGTTCATGTACGGCCTGTTCACCATTCCGTGCATCTTCGCGCCGAACTATTTGATCTTCGCGGTATTCCGCGTCATCGCCGGACTGTTCCTCGGCGTGTGCACGCCTATCGTAACAACCTTGTTTACCGAGTTCACGCCAACGAAACAGCGATCGTTCTTCATAACGTTCGGCATGGCGTGGATGATCGTCGGCTGGGTTATGTCGGCGCTTGTCGGCACGGTGGTCGTGCAGCTGTGGTCATGGCACGTCTGCTATGCGATCGGCGCATTACCGGTGCTCTATGCGTTCATCTTCAACCACTTCACGCCCGAATCGGCCCACTGGGCCGCCGTGCACGGGAAGATTGACGTGGCTGAAACGACGCTTCGGCGCATCGAGAAGCGGGCGGGCAAGGAGATGCCGTACGACTTGTCGGGATCGAACATCCTCGTGCCGCCCGTCGCCGCGAAGGCGAGCCCTGCGGAGGTTTGGAAGGGCAAGTACCTTCGGACCACGTTCGCACTCGTGGTTCTGTACTTCGCCGGCAACTTTACGATCTACGGCGTGAACGCCTGGCTGCCGTCGATCATGCTTGCGCGCGGCTACGAGATCACTTCGGCATACCTGCTCGCCATGGCGCAAAACGCCGCAGCGGTCATCGCAAACTGCACGACGGGCTTCGTGTCCGAGGCGATCGGACGTAAACGCAACATCATTCTCGGATACGCGGTATCCATCCTGTCGTGCTTCCTGGCGGCGTTTGCAACCGGCTCGTTCTGGCTCGTTCTCGGCTCGCTCATCTTCTTGGGCTTCGCTTTGAACTACGCCATCACGGCCGTGCAGCCCATGATGTCCGAGTCGTATCCGACCGAATTCCGCAACTCGGGCGTGGCGACCATCGTCGCGCTGGGGAAATCGGCCGGCATCTTCTCGCCGATCGTGCTTGGAGCGCTGATCGGGATGGGATTCGATTTTACGGTGCTCTTCAGCCTGCTGGCCATCCCCATGGTTCTGGGCGTGCTCGCCGGCCTGCTTTTGCCGAAGGGCGCAAAGGGCATGAACATCGACGACATCGCCGAAGAGAGCGTTGCAAGCACCAAGTAACGCAGCGGGTCTGAGCCCGCTTGCCCGCGCCGCCCGCCGCAGGCTTGCTGCGGCGGGCGGGCG
>NZ_LT962671.1:1605141-1744575 GCF_900199545.1 Raoultibacter massiliensis | reverse complement strand
CTGCGGCGGGCGGGCGGTCGGCCGCGAGGGCGGCCGGTTCGCTTTCGGATATGCGCAGCTGCGAAGCATATCCGAAAGCGAACCGTACGGTTGACGCAGCGAACCCGTTGGTAGGAGGAAGCATGATCTGTCCGTTTTGCGGGAGGGTAAGCGATTCCAGCGAGCATTGCACCCGATGCCACGTCGAGTTCAATGACGAGATCCGCGCTGTCGCGCTTAAGGAAGATACGCGCAGCGATCGCGTCGGCCCCGTATCTACGAAGGCTGCGAAGGTCATGCTGTGGGCGTTCATGGCTTTGCTGCTCGTCGCGTTTGTCGTGGTGACCGAGTTCGGCTCCTCTTGGTGGTCTTGAGACCGGGCTTCGGCATAGGGGCGGCTCGCCGGTTGCGTTCTCGGACCGGCGGGCCATCCTTTTTTCAAGTGTCTCCGGCTATCGGGATTCGGGTTTTTCGCAATCCTCGAGGGGCACATCTCCCATACCGGCCGCCCAGAGCATGTAGGCGTTCATGACGCGGTCTTGGGCGGCTATGCCGCTTTCGGCGGTTTTCAGATGTCGAAACGTATCGTTGATTAGCTCGACATCGTAAAGCTCGTACGGGTCCGACCTCAGCCGCTTCGAGACGAGCACGGCGGGAAACGTGTTTGCGGCGTTGTTGTAGATCGTGGCGAGGTTGTTGTAGGCGAGCGTGCGCTCGGCTGTGCTTTCGGCTGGGGCGCGTGCGAGCTCTTCGCGGGCGCGATCGGCTTCGGCTGCAAGTTTCGCAAGGTTTTTGCAGGCCAGCCAAAGCGCGACGAGAAACCCCGTCGCAACGACGGCGGCAAGTGCAATGAAATCGGCGATCATGGGCGGTTTCGCTCCCGTCTGTCGAGGCTTTCGGGCTTTATCGGATGCGGTGCGATCTGATCTCCTCGTCGGTCACGATGCACGAGCGGCGAATATCGGCGATTTTCTTGCCGCTTTTCGTGAAGTCTATGCTCGATGTGCCGCCGACGATGGCGAGCCCGAACGCGCAGAGCATGGTAACGCCGCCTGCGGCGATTCCGTTCGGGTCGATGACTCCCTGCGCAGCGAGAAGCTGCTTGCCCGCAACGAGGACGATGACCCCCGCGAGAGCCGCTGCGCACTTGATGACGGCGACGCGCCTTCGCCCCTTGAGCCGCGTGATCTCGTCGAGGCAGCGCGTCTTCCGCTTCGATGGGTTCTGTGCCATGGTATCCCCCGATCTCCGTGTGGCCGTCGGGTGTCCGTACCGAGCACCCGACGGCGCGTCTTTTCGCTATGCCGGCCGTTACGCCGACGTGCGCTTCTTGTCGAGCATCGCCATATCCCGATTCCACATTCTGGAAAACGGCAGTACATTGAGGGCCGCCGCGATGGAAAGCGCGGCCATGACGGCAAACACGCCGAGCCTGTTCTCCGCTCCGCCCACGGCAACGCCGACCACGATGTTGAGCACCGAGCCGAATGCGATGGCGAAGTTTGCAAGCGAGAGGTTCAGGGGATAGTTCTTCGAGCCGAACCGCTGCCGAGAGAAAGCCGACGCGACGACGGGAACGCCGCCGTAGCAGAAGCCGCAGCAGAACGCACCGACGATGTAGAGGGCCGAGACGCCGGTGGTGAAGGCGCCGACGATGCAGAGCGTCGCGGCAACGGCGACGAGCCCGTCGATGAGCATGGTGGTCTTCACGTTGGTCTTATCGTAGATCATGCCGATGACGATGCGCGCCAGTCCGTTGCAGGTGGAAACGAGGCCGACGAGCAGCGTGGCGAATCCGGCGTCGATGCCGACGAGCTGCGCATCGGATGCGCAGTTGCCGATGGTGGCGAGGCCGATGGCGATCACGACGATCGCCCAGATCCAGTACACGTAGAACAACGGCGTCTTGAGCGCGGCGTCCTCGTCGCCAGGGTCGTAGCCGGTTGACGTCGCCTTCTCGGGTGCCATGAGCGAAACGATGGTGCTCGGCGGCCGGTTGAGCACCAGGGCCAGCGCCAGCACGACGACGAAGGTTACGACCCCGATGGCGATGAACACCGTTGCGAGCCCGAGCAGCGGAACCAGGTTGACTGACAGCGTGCCCAAGATGAGCGAGCCCAGCCCGAATCCCATCATGAGCACACCCGACGAGAAGCCGACTTTGTCGGGGAACCAGACGTTTGTCGTTGCGACGATCGTGTTGTACCCGATTCCGACGCCGAGCCCCCCGAGCACGCCGTAGAACACGTACAGGACGGCGATGCTGCCGTTGCCGAGGGCGCCGGTGCCCGCGAAGCCGAGCAGAAAGAGCGCCGCGGCGATGATGAGCGAGGGCTTGACGCCCAGGCGCGCATCGAGCTGCGATCCGATGACCGCGCCGACGCAGAACGTGATCATCATGATGTTGAAGGTGAGGCCGACCGCTGCCTTGTCGAGCCCGAACGAATTCGTTATGGGAGCTGCGAACATCGAGAAGGCGTAAATGAGGCCGAGGAAGAGCAGGGCCAGGGTGGAGAGCGCCAGGTAAACGGCGCGCCTGCTCTTGATCTGGCTGATGGACAAATCGGACATGAAATCCCTCGCTTAATCGTTGTATGTGCTGATGAGCGGCGCGGATGCGCCAAGATTTCCCCAGTATATGAAAGCGGCCTTCCGAAGACCCTATGGCGCATGCGGTATTTTTCACGGGTGCGGAGGCTGATGTATGGCCGCGAGTACTAGATCGCCGTTTTTCATACCTGCGAGGGGAGGGGCCGCGCATGCGCGGTGATAGCGTGGAGCGAAAAGACGGCGGCATCGTTGCGGGTGCCGGTTTGTGACATCGCATGACGAATGGGGATGAGTGCTGTGGAAATTGCAACGCGGGAAGCCGGCGAGGGCGTGCTGCGCATGACGGTGACGATTGCGGCCGACGAGATGGCCGAGCGCATCAGGAAGGCGGCCATCGTGGTGGCCTTCCGAAGCGAGATCGCCCCCGACCCCGCCATCGCGCCCCAGGAGGCGGTTGAGCGCAAGCTGGGCTGCGACGAGGCGCAGGCGCGCATTGCCGAGCAGGTCATGAAAGATGCCGTTCCGTTCGCGCTGACGCAGGAGCGCATCGACATCGTCGGATCGCCGACCTTTGTCTCCGCTCATCAGGCGAGTGCGGGCAAGCCCTTCGAGTTCATCATGGAGTGCGTGCCGGTGCCCCGTTTCGAGCTGCCTTCCTACGCTCCCGTCTCGATAACGGTGCCTCCCGCGCGCGTTGCCGGCGACGCCGTGGCCGAACGGATCGCGGCGATTGCCGAGCAGCATGCGACATGGGAGGCCGATTCTGAGAAGAGGGCGGTTCGGGCGGGCGATGTCGTCGAGCTGTCGATGGAGACGGAGAAGAACGGCGAGCGCGTGGCGGGGCTTTGTCGGAAATCGAATCGGTACACGGTGGGCTCCTTCGCCATGCCCGATGCGTTCGACGAAGCGGTTGAGGGCATGGAGGCCGGGCAGAGCAGGGAAGTCGTCTACGAGGGGCCGAGCTTCGAGACCGACGGGGCCGGGAATCCGATTATGGAGGAGTATCGCTCCAGGATTACGGTGAAGCGCATTTTGAAGAAAGCCGTGCCTGCCGTGAGCGATTCATGGGTGGCCGCCACCGTTCCCGGATGCGCTACGGTTGCAGAGCTCGAGGCTCGGGTTCGCGGCTCGCTTGAGGAGGAGGCCCGATCCCAGCAGGCAAAGCAGGTTGAGTTCTTGTCGGCGAGCGAGCTTGCGAAGCGGTTCGATGCGCGCATTCCCGATACGGTCTACGAGGCGGCGATGGACGAGGCGAAACGAGAGTTCGCTGCGAAGCTCGCCGAAGAGGATACGACCCTCGAGGATTTTCTGGCGCAGGGGAACGTGGACGAACAGCAGCTGACCGTTTCGCTCATGATGCAGGTGCGCGAGCAGCTCGTGCACCAATTCTCGCTCAACGCGCTTGCCGAGCACTACGGGCTTTCCGTCGACGACTCCGATATGGAGGCGTTCTTCGAAAGCATCGCGCCTGGCAGGGCGATGCAGGCGCGCCTCGATTTCGAACGCTCGGGACGCCTGTTCGCCGCTCAGCGCGCCGCCCTGCGCCTCAAGGCTAACAGGCGCCTTGCCGCCGAGGCGATCATCGACGAGTTCGACGGGGAAGGGATCGGGTAGAGCCGTCGTGGGCGGGAGCGGTCGCAACAGGTATGCCGTGCTTGCGGTCGGCACGGCGACGATGCTCATGTTCGGCACCATATACGCGTGGTCTATATTCATTCCGCCGCTTGAAGCGCAGTTCGGATGGACGCGCAGCCAGACCTCGATCACCTTTTCGATCGCCATGATATGCTTGTCGCTCGGCATGGTTTCGGTTGGCGAGCTGTCGAAGCGGTTTTCCCTCAAGGCCTGCTTCGTCGTTTCTACGGCGCTTATCGCCTTCGGGCTGTTCATGTGCCGTTCGGTTACCGAGTTGTGGCAGCTGTACCTTTTCTACGGGGTCTGCTGCGGGTTCGGATCGGGTATGAGCTACACCGTGTGGACCACCAACGTGCTCGCCTGGTTCGGCGACAGGATCGGGTTTGCGAGCGGCGTGCTCGTCATGGGGTTCGGCATGGGCGCGGCGGTCCTCGGCACGTTCGCCTCTTGGCTCATTTACTCTCCGCTCGGTTGGGAGGCTGCGTTTCTCGCGATAGCGGCCATCGTCGTTCTCGAGGGACTCGTCGCCGTGCGCTTTATCGCGTCGCCCCCGGCTCGAATAGCCGCGCTTGCCCCCAAACGCGACAGGGTCGGCGTGAATCTGCCCGGCTCCCGCGTGGTGCGCGAACCGTCGTTTTGGTTGTTCTGCATCTGGCGAAGCTTCGTTATGGGTCTCGGCGGCGCGATAATCGCCGAAGCGTCCGTCATGATGGCGGGAATCGGATCGAGCGTGGGGCTCGCGACGTTCGCCGCGTGCTGCCTCGGGGCGGGGAACGGGTTCGGCCGCCCGCTCGGCGGCGTGCTCTACGATAGGATCGGCCAGTTCAAGACGCTTGTCCTGCTGCCTGCGTGCGCACTCGCGGTTTCGGTTGCCATGATCGCAGCGTACGTGTTTCGAATGCCGGAGCTTCTTGCTGCGGCGCTGCTTCTCGAGGGAGTGCTCTACGGCATGTACGCAGCCATCAACACCTCGTATATGCGCAACACGTTCGGGCAGGAGCATCTTGCGATGAACACGGGGATCAGCGCCGTTGTGCTGGCGCCGTTCAATCTGGTGTTTCCGCTGCTTGCCGCCGCCATCTTCGAGGCGAGCGGCGAATACCTCGCGTTCTTCCTCATCGTGCCCGCGTTCTCGCTGCTGTCCCTTGCGGCGGGAGCCCTCTGCCGGCCGGCGAACGAGCGGCTCATGAAGCGGTGTCGCGCAGAAACGGCCGAGGAGATCGAAATCGAAGCGGAAGGCGGGCTCGGGGATGGCGTTTCCCGGGCGGGCGATGGCGCGCCATCGGCGGAAGGGGGCGTTGATCCATGGCATGGAACGCCGATCAGATAACGAAACAGGCCGTTCGCAGCGCTGCGGAGGACTACGCGGCGTTCGAGGCTATCGGGCTTGAACATATGAGCGGCATCCGGGTGCTCGATGCGGGGTGCTTCGATGGGTTCAACACGCATCTGAAGTTTGCACCGTATCGGGGCGTTGCGCGGGTGGTTGGAATCGATCCATCGCGTGCGGCGATCGAGAGCGCTCGAAAAAGATACGGATCCGAACGGTTCGAGTTCGTCGAATCGTCGTTTGAGGATTACGCCGCACGGGACGGCTCGTTCGACATCGTGTACCTTTCCCATGCGCTGCAGCATTTCGACGACCCCGCCTGCGCGCTTGCGAAGGCCCGTCGATTGCTCGCCCCCGGCGGCTTCGTGATCGTGAAAACGACAGACGACGGGGCGAAGGTGTCGTATCCCGACCCCGACAAGGCGATGAGGGGGCTGTTCGATCTGTACGAACGCCACGTGCTGCCCGAAACGCCGTGGACGGCGCATACCGACCGCTACTTCGGAAGAAAATGCTACACGCTTCTCAAGCGGGCCGGATTTGCGAGTGTTGCCATAGCGGCGTTCTCCGATAACACCGCCGGGAAAACCCCAGGCGAACGGCGCGCGCTTTTCGAGCGGTGCGCCTATTTTCGGCGAAACGCCCCCGAGGGATCAGATCCCTCCGTTGTGCGAGAGATCCGCGAGGCCGTTGAGCGCTTCGAGCGTTTGTTCGAGCGGGACGACTACTTCTTTTCGACGACCTCATACGTTGCGATCGGGCAGAAGGTCGAGTCGGGGGCGGAGCCCCTCGCCTATTCCGGAAGCACGTTCGGGCGATGCGGGGAAGCCGTTTGCCGCGAAGTTCTGCCGCCCTTGCGCTCCGACGGCACGCGTCTTTCGGTTTCGACGGGCGATTCGGGCGTGCGGACGATTCGCGCCATGCGGGAGGGCGATATCGGCGGCGTCATGCTGATCGAGCTGGAGTCGTTTCCTCAACCGTGGACGCCGCTTGCCTACCTGTCGGAACTGCGGCATAACCCGGCTGCCCGATACCGCGTGCTTGTGGAGGAGGGCGTCGTTGCCGGGTATGTGGGGATCTGGTATCGCGGCGACGGCGCCTGGATCACGCGCATTGCCGTAGGATCTGCGTACCGCTGCGGCGGGCGTGGCGGGGAATTGCTCGACGCGGCTTGCTCGGATGCTGCCGAGCGGGAAGCGGGGGACGTGCTGCTTGAAGTGCGCGCCTCCAACGAGGATGCGCAGCGGTTTTACCTGCATGCGGGATTCGAGGCGGTCGATCGGTGGAAGGGCTACTACGCGGACCCGCCCGACGATGCGATCGTGATGCGCAAGGCTCTTTCCGGCGCATCCTTGCCAAAACAGTAAAACGAGGGCTTGGATGCGTGCCCCCATCCAAGCCCTCAGTGTTTCAGACCGATACTATTATAAGACATAATCTAGTAATTGGCAAGAGAGAAGGAGATCGCCTCCGTTTTTGCGTCATGGGAAGGCAGCCTTGTTTCAAGGAAGGGCGGCAAGCGGGCGGGCGGCTTGTGCCGATGGATGCCGGGCGCCCGCTTGCCGAGCGGTCGAACGGGCGCCCGGCGGTCGGTGCGTTATTCGTATTTTTCCGCAGCGATTTCGAGCTGGTTGATGATGTCGATGCTTTGCGGACACATCTGCTCGCATGCGCCGCATGCGATGCATGTTGATGCCGGCCCTGCAGCGGCTTGCCAGGAATAGAGTCCCTTGACGAACTCGTGATCCTCCACCATGAGCTCGAGGTTGAGCAGGCTCAGGATCTCGGGGATTTTGACTCCCTGAGGGCATTCTTTCACGCAGTACCGGCAGTTCGTGCACGGTACCGTGGGCACGCTCTTCAACGCGGCGATCGCCTCGTCAAGCGCTGCCTGCTCGTCTTCGGTGAACGGTTTGTCCGCTTTGAAGCTCGCTGCGTTGTCGCGCACCTGTTCGAGCGTCGACATGCCCGCCAGCACGGACACCACGTTGGGCAGGTGCCAGCAGAAGCGGTACGCCCAGGAGGCGAGGCTTGCTTCGGGGTTCGCCTCGTGCAGGATCTGGGCCGCGCGCTCGGGAAGGTCGGCAAGGCGTCCGCCGCGCACGGGCTCCATGATAACGACGGGCACGCCATGGCGCGCCGCGACTTCCATGCAGTTGCGCGCTTCGACTACCGGGTCGTCCCAATCGAGGTAGTTCACCTGGAGCTGCACGAAGTCCATATCCGGATGCGCGGTCAAAAGCCCATCGAGAGCTTCGGCGCCGTCATGCATCGAGAAGCCGATATGCTTGATGAGCCCCTCCGCCTTCTTTTGCCGGGCGAACTCCCACATGCCGTATTCGTCGAATCGCGCGGTGCGGTTGCCTCCGACGTTGTGGAGCAGATAGAAATCGATGTAGTCGAGGCCGAGCTGTTCGAGCGAGGTGGCCAGGTTTCCCTTCGCCTCCTCTTCGCTGTCGATCGCCCAAGCAAGGCACTTGGTCGCCACCGTGTAGGCGTTGCGGGGGTATCGGTCGACGAGCGCCTCTTTCACAGCGCGCTCCGACTCGCCCTGATGGTACACGCGCGCAGTATCGAAGTATGTTCCTCCGGCATCGATGAACGTATCGACCATCTGCTTGAACTGCTCGATATCGATGCTGGTCTGGTCTTCGGGGTCGAGCAACGGCAGGCGCATGCATCCGAAGCCGAACTTCGGAATCGATTCAAACTCTTGTTTCATGGGGCTCCTCTCATAATGTTGCGATCCTATCCTAATTCTTGGAGTTCACTCCAAGTCAAGGGGCAATTCGGAAAAACGCATAAACGAGAGCCGAAGTCGTGTCGATCGGTTGGCTTGCAGCTTCGCTCTTTGCACCAAGCGGGTGCAAAGGCGATCCGAACCAAAAAAAGCGCGGGAGCTTTGCAGCTGCCCGCGCTTTGCGTCGAAGGCGCAGACCTACGCCGTCGATCCTCCTCAACTGCTGCCCGCGCCGGCGCAGCATGCGTAGCAGTGGTTTCCGAACCGTATATCGCGTTCGAGCGGCAAAGACGCATCGTTCGCATAATCTGCGATCGTGAGCTTGGCGGTACACGGCAGCTTTGCTGCTTGGTTGAAATCGCAGTCGAACACCGTGCCATCCCAGCCAACCGAAAGCTGGCTCCTGCACATCATCGCGCTTACGGTATCGGGATTGAATGCCGCGATGAGCTTTTCCATATACGGCTTGAGGTTCCCCGTCTGTTCAAGGCGGTTTCCGAAACGGCCGAGCGGATTGTTCGCGATGGCAAACAGGTTGTTGAAGGCGATGCCGAAGTCCGCATCGAGCTTTTGCCTGTACTCCCGCTCGAGCGTTTCCTGGTCAGGGGGAAGAAACGCGCCTGTCGGATTGTATACCAGATCGAGCTCGGGTCCGCCTTTCGAGCCGTATCCGAGTTCGTTGAGGCGGCGGAGCATCCTGATCACGGGGTCGAACGATCCCGCTCCGCGCTGTTTTTCCATTGTCCGCTGCGAATAGTGGGGAAGCGACGCGACGACGGTTGCGCCGAGATGGGCGTAGACTTCGGGCAGATGCTCGTAGCCGGGTTCCTGCAAGATCGCAAGGTTCGATCGGACTATTATAGTGCCGTCTTTGCGAGCAGCCTCGCCAAGGAACCATTCGAAATCAGGATTCATTTCGGGAGCGCCGCCGGTTATGTCGAGAGTTTCGAATCCGCGGCTGCGATAGACCTCCAAACACTGCTCAAGCGTATTCCGGCTCATGACTTCGGTGCGGTTCGGTCCCGCTTCGACATGGCAGTGTTTGCACGCGAGATTGCATCGGCGGCTGATGTTTACCTGCAAAACGTCGAGTTCGCTGTTCGTGCGGCGATAAGGCTCTGCCACGCGTTCGACAAACGGGGAAAACGAATCGAGCGTTGTCTGGGCGGATGCGCTTGCTTCGGGCATGATCTACATTTCCAGGTTTTTGACGATGTTCTTCATCTGCACGCCGTGGACGAGAGCTGCGCCTCCCCGGATGGCGTTGGCCACGTGGAACGCTTCGGTCATCTGCTCTTCAGTGACCCCTTTTTCGAGGCATGATTGAGTGTACGAGTCAATGCAGTACGGACATTGCACGGCACCTGCTACCGCGAGTGCGATCAGCGCCTTTTCGCGTGCTGTAAGCGCTCCCTCTTCGAACACCTTGCCGTAGTAGGCCATGTAGAGATCCCAAAGCTCGGGCGCCTCTTCTCCCATGGTCGAGAATTTGCCGAGATCTTCGGGTTTGTAGTAGGTTTCCATGGCTGCGCTCCAATCGGTTCGAACGGAAACATTGGCTTCGCCAATGCATATAAGACTATTGCATATAGTAGACATAAACTAATAAAAAAGCAAGATTTGCGAGCGGGGGATCGGCTCGCATGAAGGACGTTTGCCTGCGAAATCCGCGCCTGGTGCGGGGGTTTCGCGCCTGGTGCGGGGGTTTCATTTGCCTGTAAGCGCCGTGCCGTCCAAGGGGCATCCCTTGTTGCGCGGGGCGCGCTTGCCGCGTAAAGCGCGCTTGTCGAGCTGTCTTGTGCGGCGGCATTCGCCTGCCGGATGTCCTGCGCGCGGTTGCGTCAGATGGGAAGCTTCAAGCCGTCGAGGGCGGAGCGCACGCGCCCGTCGTATTGGTCGAGGTGCGCCTCAAGTTCGGCGAGCGTCACGGGTTCGTCGTAGTGCATGGCGAGATGGGTTAGGTAGATCGTGCCCGCTTCGAGTTCGAGCCCCTCCTCGATCGTTTCCTGCACGCTGTGATGCGCGTCGGGGCTCCAATTGCGCTTCCAGAAGGTCGCATCGAGAATCAGGACGTCGACGCCCTTCACGCGCTCCGCTGTTTCGCTTGGCAGCCTGCCCGAGTCGGATGCGTAAAAAAGCTTGGTCAGCGGCGTTTCGATGAGGTAGCCGTACGTTCCCGGTGCGTGGGTTGCGGGAAGCGCGGTGTACGTTGCGCCGTCGAACTCGATGCTGTCGAAGGGCTTGAGCTCACGGGCTTCGAGGCAGTACATCATGTAGCCGAACTCGCGGCCGATGCCCTCAAGCGCATCGGCGCTTGCGAAGGTGGGCAGCGCCTGCTTCGTGACGAGCTGCACCATGTACTCCAGCTCGCCGAGGCCGCCGATGTGGTCGAAGTGCGCATGCGTATACAAAAGCTGATCGAACGAGCGCACGTTTTCGCGTATGAGCTGATGGCGAATGTCGGGCGGCGTGTCGATGACGAGTCGCTTTTCACCCTCGATCATGATGCCGCAATCGCCGCGGCGCGCCCGAGGATCGCGGCGCGCTTCTTCGCAGGCAGGACAGTCGCAGAAGAAGGCGGGAACGCCGCAGCCCGCTCCCGTGCCGAGGAACGTGAAGGTGTGGGACATCTGAGTTCGTTCGTCGGCGCTTTCGGGTATGTTTGTCGGATCGCTGATCTGCCGTTCGGTGCGATCGGTGCTCATGGGTGCCTCGCTTCTGCCCGGTATCGTTTTCTAGATAGTATAAACCTCGGGCGACCGCTTGCTTCGGAAAGGTTGTGCGCGGGGGAATGCGTGTTGCGCTCCCGAAAGCTCGGTTTGCTGCTGAACCAGCAGCGACCTGGTGTTCCATGGTTTCACGCAGGCGACCGGTTTTCGCTCGGCAGCGGGAGGTCCGATTTTGCGCCAGAAATAAGGCATTCACGGACAGATCGCCTCCATGGAAGCGCGCATCCGCCCCTGGGCTAGCTTCCCGTCTTTCGGGTTTCGCTTTGCCTGATGTCGCGCTCGTTCAATCGCGGCCGCCCGTTTTTCTTTGCTGCGCTCCTTGCGCCCAGCTCGTCCCGCATGCCCGGTATTCCGAACGCCGCCCCGCTCGCCATGCGTGTTCGGGCTGGGAAACACCGTGTCGGCTCGTCGATTGCGTTTCCGGCACTCGCCATTTTGCCGACGGCTGCCGTCTTGCGGCGTGTTCGGGGTGCGCAAACCGCTTCAGGCGGTCTTTTCGTCGGGCGCTCGGTACCAGTCGCGGAAGCATCGATTGCTTCGTTCATGTATTCTTGACTCGATATTATATAATGGATGCCGTCCAATAGGAGTATTGGTCGCATAATGGAGTCAGGCGAATGTGTCAGGAGGAAGCGAGAGAATCGGATCCGCTGGACGGATCAAGGCGACGGGGGTGACCGGTGTCCGGTCAGTAGGCCGAATGCGATCGCGCGTCTTCGCTTCGGGTATCGAGCGGGCGAGTGGCCGATCCCGTTCCGCGAGCGGTGTAGTCCGAATTTGGGGAATTCCGAATTAGTACCGATAGGCTTACCTCGCATGCTGGATTAAATCTTCCAGTGTGATGTATGCGCTTCGGGGCTCCCTTAGACTGGGCTCGGTGATCCGTAGGATTCTCTTATCCGCACGCTACGTGTCCCATTGTGCGAATGTAATTGGAAAGACGAGTAGAGGGGAAGGTAGATGACAGAAATCGATATCCATGCCGATGGCGTCGAGATGGTTAAGTCGCTCTGCTATTTCTGCCATGCGAATTGCGGCGTCCTTGCCTACGTCAAGGACGGCGATGTAATCAAGATCGAAGGCGATCCTGATTATTCGAACCACGGCGGGTTATGCTGCCGCGGTACGAGTGCGCTCTTGCATGTCAACCACCCCGCCCGCATCAACCATGCGCTCAAGCGCGTAGGCGAAAAGGGCGAGGGGAAATGGGAGCAGATTCCATACGACCAGGCGATCCAAGAGGTGGCCGAAAAGCTCAACCAGATCAAGGCTGAAAGCGGAGCGGAAGCGGTTGCCACGGCCGGCGGTACAACGCGCACCGACGACTGGGCGCGTCGCCGCTTTCTCAACCAGTTCGGTTCGCCGAACGGTTTCCACAACGCGCTTCTGTGCTGGATCCCGACGTTCATGGCCGAGACCTGCGTGGCTGGCTGGTCGCCGTTCGAGACCGATCTCGGCGGTGCGAAGTGCCTGATCCTCTGGGGTATGAATCCCGGCGCCTCCACGCTTGGCGGCATGGACGGCTACACCGACCTGCAGAAGGCCGGCTTGAAGATCATCGTCGTCGACCCCCGCTATTCCGAGACGGCTTCCAAAGCCGACCTGTGGGTGCCGCTGCGCCCCGGATCCGATGCGGCGCTCGCCCTTGCCATGCTGCATACCATCATCTACGAAGGCATGTACGACTTCAACTTCGTGAACGAATGGTGCGATGGATTCGACGAGCTGCGCGAGCACGTTAAAGACTACACGCCCGAATGGGCCGCCCCCATCACGTGGCTCAAGCCCGAACAGATCCGCGAAGTGGCGCGCATGTACGCCATGAACCGTCCCGGCTGCATCCAGTGGGGCTGCACGTGGGACCAGATCGGCCGCGCTTCCACCACCGGCAGCCATGCCATCGCGCTCATCCGCGCGGTCTGCGGCAACCTGGATGTTCCCGGCGGCGACGGCATGCCCGGTCCCTCGCTCGGCTTCTTGACCGACGAGGAAATGGAGGCCAACGAATGCCTGCCCGAGGAGCAGAAGGCGAAGCAGATCGGCTCCAACAAGTTCAAGCTTACCTCGTGGCCCGGCTATCAGCTCATTTCCGACAACGCGAAGCGCACATGGGGCAAGACGCTGCCCACCGAGTGGTTCTGCGAGGCTCACGGCCCGAGCGTGTTCAAGGCCATCATCACGGGTGATCCCTACCCGGTGCGCGCGCTCATCGTGAACGCTACGAACCCGGTCAATTCCTACGGCGATGCCAAGATGACGCTGCAGGCTTTGAAGCAGTGCGAATTCCTGGTTACCGTCGATTACTGGATGACCCCGGCGGCCCTGTTCTCCGACTACGTGTTCCCGGCGGCCGGCGCCCTCGAGCGTCCTACCATCGTGACCCACTACGGCGCAACCGACTCCTTCATGGGCGGCAGGCGCGCCATCCAGCCGAAGTACGATCGCCATACCGACATGACGTTCTGGCGCAAGCTTGGTTTGGCTTGCGGCCAGGATCCCGAGATGTGGCCGTGGGAGACCGAGGAAGAGGCGTACTACCACATCCTCAAGCCTTTGGGCCTCTCCATCAGTTGCTATAACGATTTCGTCGATTACTACCGCATGTACTACCCGCCGCTGCATCAGAACAAGTTCATCACCAACGGCGGCTTCTGGACTCCTTCGGGCAAGGTCGAGTGCAATTCCTCCATCTTGCGTCAGCTCGGTTATTCGGGCATGCCCACCTATATCGGCTGCATCGAAAACGAGATCGATACGCCCGAGATCGCCGAGGAGTACCCGATCGTGCTCACCACGGGCGGCGGATTCATGCCGTACCATCACTCCGAGCACTTCCAGATGGAAGGCATCCGCTTCCTGTACCCCGATCCGTACTTCTCCATCAACCCCGAACTTGCCGAAAAGCTCAAGATCGAGTACGGCGATTGGTGCTGGATCGAGACGCGCCGCGGCCGCATCAAGATGCGGGCGAACGTGGAGCCCGAAGTGCATCCGAACGTGGTGTTCGCGCCGCGCGGCTGGTGGTTCCCCGAGCGCGACGGCTCGGCCGATCTCGACAACCCCTTCGGCTGTCTCGAATCCAATGTCAACGTGCTCACCTCGGTCGACGACTGGGATTGCGATCCCATGGGCGGCTCGTGGGCGAACCGCGGCCTTATGTGCAAGGTGTACAAGTGCGGCGAGTTCGACAAGGAGTACAAGCCGTCCGATACGCAGTTCTCCATTCCCGGCTCGTCGAAGGAGCCGGGCGTGACGGTTATGCCGAGCGATCAGCATCTTGCTCGCGAGCCCATTCCGTTCGAGGTTCCGCAGCCTCCCGAGGAGGTTCCCGAGGGCTACGAGTGGGTGTGGCAGAGCGGTAACCTGTATACGAAAGACACGCACTTCCGCCTTGACGAATCGGGCTGGCTCATCAACCCGAGGACCAAGGGATACCATGATGCCTACACCGGCTGGCGCTACGATGCGGCCAACGAGTGCCTGGTCGACGACGAGACCGGCAAGATGTACACGATGGACCGCGAGGAGATCCCGTTCGTGGCGGGCATCCGCTGCCATCCGGGTTCCGAAGCCGCTCCGTACGAGGTTCCCGAGCAGCTTACCTGGGATGTTGCGAAGGGGCACGCCGTGCTTGGTGATCTCGCCTTCGTCTACGATCCCAACAGCGGATGGCTCATCGATCCGGAAACGGGTGCGTTCCACGATGCCTACTACGGCTACACCTACGATGCCGAGCGGGCCTGTTTGGTAGACGAGGCGAGTGGCAGATGCTTCGACATGGGCTACAACGAGCTGGTTGCCGAAGAGCCCGAGCCGGCAAGCGAAGAGGCCGCGCCCGAAGGTGCCGCCGCGGCCGAGGAAGGAGAATAGACATGACACGGTACGTGATGGTCATCGACAAACGTCGCTGCATCGGCTGCCAGTCGTGCACGGTCGCTTGTCGCACGTGGAACGACCTGCCGTTGGATATTGTGTACAACCCGGTCGTTACCGAGGGAACCCAGGGAACCTGGCCCAACGTGCACCGCGATTGGACTCCGCTTCTGTGCATGCACTGCGCCAATCCCGAGTGCGTTCCCTGCTGCCCCACGGGCGCAAGCCAGCAGGACGAGGACGGTACGGTCTGGATCGATTCCAAGAAGTGCATGGCCTGCAAGGTGTGCGTGAACGCATGCCCCTACGGCATGCGCGACGCATCGCATCTCGAACCTCGCCTGCATCGCTTCGTGCGCAAGTGCACGTTCTGCCGCGATCGCCGTCAGATGGATCCGAGTTCGAAGCCCTACTGCGTGGACACCTGCCATCAGAAGGCGCGCATCTTCGGGGATCTCGACGATCCCGAGAGCGAGGTTTCGAAGCTCATCGGTTCGGTGAAAACGGAACGTCTTTTCACCGAATTCGGTACCGACCCGCAGATCTACTATATTCCCGAGTTGGGAGGTAAGGCGTAATGAAACATCATTATTGGGAGATGCCGATCGTCATCTATCTGTTCTTGGGTGGCCTCGGCGGCGGCATCATGTTCCTTTCCGCCATCTTCGATTTCTTCATCGCACCGGGTGCAGGCGTGCTGTTCGCGTGGCCGATGTTCATCGCGCTGGCTGCGCTCGCCGTCGGCTGTTTCTTTTTGGTGTTCGAACTCGGCCAGCCCCTCGTGTTCTGGCGCGTATGGACCACGGCGACGGCCATCATCAAGTGGGGCGCAACGCTTTTGGTCATCGCCATGGTGTTCGGAGCCCTGTGGTGGGCATCGTATCTGCCGTGGGAATGGATCAGCGGGCTGGCTGGCGTTTTGGCTGGCGGGCGCGGCGCGTTCCTCGCTATCGCGGGCTTTGCGGGCTTCGGCATCATGGTGTACACGGGCGTCATGCTCTCCACGTTGAAGGCCCATGCGTTTTGGGCGACTCCGGCGCTTCCCGTGCTGTTCACGATTTCGGCAACCTCCACCGCCTGCGCGGCAATCGCGCTCGGCTTGGGCGGCTGGCCGGTTGAATTCAGCCTTGAGGCAGCGGTCGTTGCGGAGATTATCCGCGAGATCATCCACGTCGTCGACATCGTGCTCGTATGCGCCGAGATCGTGGTGCTGCTCATCATGGTGCTTTCGTTCTTCGGTGCCGGCAACGTGACGGCCAAGGCCGTGGCGACCCGCTGGGTCAAGGGCAAGACCGCACCGCTGTTCTGGATCGGAATGCTTGGATTCGGCTTGGTCATTCCGCTCATCCTGTACGTCGGCGGAGCTCATTCCCCGGCTTCCGAGGTGGTTGCTCCGGTGCTGGTCCTGCTCGGCGGTTTGCTGCTGCGCTACCTGTGCGTCTATTCCGACGAGCGCGCCGAGATTCCGGGCGAGAACCGCTACTACAATCGCATCGCCAAGGGCGACGAGAACTTCGTTTCCAAATGGCGCGGCAAGGAGAACCTCTACTAGGGTATCTCGTCGATCGACACAGAAGGCCGGTGCGGCTCTGCGCCGCACCGGCCGATTGGGAACAGCATTTGCTATGATGGGAGGCGCCGGATGATTTCGGTGCCTTCTAACGGATGGGAGCGAAAACCGTGGATCGTACGATCGTGCATGATGCGTTGACGGGAAGCGCGATAGCGTTTGATGAGCACGCGTGTGTTCTGCTCGACGGGGCAGACCAGACGCATGCCCATACCGCTGCGCGATCACTGTTCTTTCCGGGTTGCTCGGTCATCAACTTCGCGCCTTCGCTCATGGGCGCGGTGTATGCGATGCTCGAAAGAGCGGGTGAGGCCGATGGCATCTCGCTTTTATGCTGCGGCAAGCTGCTTGCCTTCGAACCCGATGCCGAAAACGTATGCCCTGCCTTCGAAGCCGATCTGCTCGCATCCCTTCGAAACGCCGGCGTGAAGCGCGTCATCACGGCGTGCCCGAACTGCACGGCGGAGCTGAGGCGGGTGCTTGCGAAAAGCGAGGAAGACCTCGGCATCGAAGTGGCCGTTTTGCCCGAGGTGCTTGGATCGTGCGGCATCGGGGTCGGCGAAGAAGCCGTGCGTTCGTTCTTCGACGAAAACGGCATGGCATACGCGGGGGCTGCGCCGAAGCTGACGGTGCAGGATTCGTGCCCCGACCGCAAAACCGGGGAATTCGCGCGCGGTACGCGCAGCCTCCTTCCCGCCGGATCGGTGGTGGAAATGGAGCATAGCCGCACGGCTTCGATGTGCTGCGGATCTCTGGCCAAGGCTGCGGGCAAAAACGACGCCGCGACACGGCAATCGCAGCGTCGCGGCGAAGAGGGCGTTGCCGCAGGCGCCGATGCGATCGTGACGGCGTGCATGAGCTGCGCTTCGCAGCTGTCGAACTTCCAGGATGCACTGCCCGTCATCCACTACCTCGAGCTTTTGTGCAACGAGCGCATAGATTGGGCGTCGCTTCCTCCTTACTTGCAGGTGAGGTTTCTTTTCGAGACGCATTCGGGCAGACGCGATTACCGTGGGCTCGCCGATGCTTCGCCCGGTTGCTGCGGCGCCGTTGCGGCCGATTGCGCCGAGGCGTCCGAAGCGGGGGAGTGGTAGGCATGGTGCGCGAACTCAAGCCTACCAACTGCCATTTCTGCGGGTACCTCTGCGCGTTTACCGCAACGGTGGAAGACGGTCGCGTGGTAGATCTCGAGCCCGATGTTACGCGCTATCCCTACGACGAGAAGATCGTCAAGGGATGCAGGCGCTGGCGCATGAACCTCGATGTGCTCGAGGACGAAGAGCGCATCAACTACCCTCTCCGCCGGACGGGCGAGCGGGGGTCTAACGAATGGGAACGCGTGAGCTGGGACGATGCGCTCGACGATATTGCCGAGCGCTTGCGGGCTCTGGCGAAAGAGCACGGCCCCGCCACGCTTGCGAGTGCGATCGGGGGGCCGCACGCGTCGTTTTGGCCGCTGCACCGCTTTATGAGCCTGTTCGGATCTCCCAACAACATGGGCATCGGGCAGATCTGCTGGAATCCGCGAATCTGGATGGATGCGCTGACGTTCGGCTGGACGGTGGAGGCGGATATCGATCCGACTCTCACCGAAGCGGTGTTCATATGGGGGACGAATCCGGCCCAGTCCGACAATTCGGCGTTTTGGCGCTCGCTCATCGGCATTTCGAAGAGCGAGGTGCCGCTTGTAGTCGTCGATCCCCGCCGAACGCAGGTTGCCGCGCGGGCCGATCTGTGGTTGCCTATACGGCCGGGAACCGATTGCGTGCTCGCGCTGGGACTCATCCACGTCATCGTCGAAGAGGGTCTGGCCGATCGCGACTTCGTCGAACAGTGGTGCCATGGATACGACGAGCTGGTCGAGCATGTGAAACCCTACACGCCGAAAGCCGTGGGCCGGGTGTGCGGGCTTGCGCCCGAGGATATCGAGCGGGCTGCGCGCATATTCGGAGGTGCCGGTGCGGCGGTTCTCGTATCGGGACGCGGCGTCGACCAGATCGGCCCCGACGTCTCCCCGACCCATCGCGCCATCTGCTGCTTGCGGGCGATCACCGGCAACGTTGACAAGCGGGGGGCTTGCGTGCTCGCCGAAATGAGCGATTTCACGCCCGAGGTCGATCTCGAAATGAGCGCTCGCATGACCGATGAGCAGAGGGCGGCGTGCCTGAATACGCCCTATACCCCCTTGCAGTGCTACGAAGGCTACGAGCGGGTGCGGCGTTTGACCGAGAAGCTGGGGCGGCGCCTGCCGGTCCGCTACCTTACCTCGGCGCATCCCGACCTTGTGCTCAAGGCCATGATCGAGGGCGACCCGTATCCGGTGCGTGCTCTGATCGTCGAAGCCACCAATCCGCTGCTTACCTACGCCGACACCCATCGGGTCTTCAAGGCGCTCATGTCGCTTGATCTGCTCGTGGTTCTCGAATACTACATGACGCCCACGGCCAGCATCGCCGACTACGTGCTGCCTGCCGCCGGGGCGATCGAACGTCCGACGTTCCAGGCCCACGGAGGTGTGGCGAACATCGCTTACGGGGGTCCTGCGGCCGTCGATCCGTACTACGGAAGAAAGACCGACTACGATGTGTTCCGCGAACTCGGGCTTCGCCTCGGGCAGGCGGAGGATTGGCCTGATGCGACCCTGCAGGAAGCCTATGCCCGGACGCTCGCCGAGGCGGGAGTCTCGTGGGAGGACTACTGCACGACGGGTTTGTACTGGCGCCCGCCCGCCTACGAAAAGCACAAGCTGCCGGGGGCCGACGGCGAACCTGCGGGATTCGCAACGACGACCGGCAAGATCGAGCTTGCCTGCGAAGTCCTCGATGCGCTCGGCGGCGATAGGCTGCCGTCGCCGTCGCCGCGATTCGCTTCCCTCGTGACCTCTTGCGGCCTCGAGGGCGAAGAGCCGGCAACGGGGGCCTCCGACGGCGCGTCTCCTTCTGGGGCGGCGGATCGAAACGACGGCCTCGTCCTCATCACCGGCGCGCGCAAGCAGCCCTACAACGCGTCGATGTTCTTGGCGAACGGGGATTTCAGGGAGAGCTATCCCGATCCGTTGGTTGAGGTCAGCCCCCGGACGGCCGAGCGCCTTGGGCTCGCCTCGGGCGATCGCGTGACGCTCTCGAACGAAAAGGGCGAGGCAAGCTTTATACTGAAAACAGCTCCCATGCGCGACGATGTCGTGAGTGCCGATTACGGGTGGTGGTATCCCGAAAGAGAACCCGGCGCACCGGGTTTCGGCGGCATATGGGAATCGAACATCAACACCCTGACCGACTGCTCGGTGGCAGACGGCGAGGCGATGATAGGAACCTGGTCGTACAACGCGATTCGCTGCACGATCAGAAAAACGGACGAACCGACGGCGTGAGCCGTAAGGTCGAGACGAGATGTGAGGAGTCATTTCATGGCGGAAAAGAAACACGCCCTGCTCTTGTTCAGCAAGCCTCCGATTCCCGGAACGGTGAAGACCCGTTTGGTGGCAAGCGGGCCGTTCTCGAACGAGCAGGCTGCAGAGTTTTTCAAGAGGAGCCTGTTCGATGTATCCGAGCTCTGCATGCAAGTGCTGCTTGAAATGCAGGCTGAAAACGACGAATTGGTGGCGAGCGATCCCGATGCGACGAAGATCACCTACGACTTCTTCGTATCCACGACGCCCGCCGACAACGTCGAGATAATGAAGGCGACGTACGATGAGATCGGGCCTTGGCCGATGGAGATCCACTACCTGACCGACAAGGGCGCGACTTTCGACGACCACTTCGACGATGCGTTCGCCCAGATATTCGCTCTCGGCTACGAAAGCATCGTCTCGGTCGGCGGCGACATACCCACCATGCCGCGCTCCCATGTGTCGCAGGCGTTCGCGTGGCTCGACTACTTCCAGTCGCTTGGAACGCCGGGATTCGTTCAGGCTCCGTGCCAGGAGTGCGGCACCTCGCTTGTCGGTTTCAGCCGCAACACGCCGATCGATCACCAGGGCGTGTACTACAACACCGGCGGGCGTCCGGCGCTCGACGGCTACGTGGAGAAGCTCCAGGAGAAAGACATCCCCTCGGCGTTTCTCTCGCCGGTGTCCGACGTCGACGAGATGGAAGATCTCGCCCATACGGTTTCATGCATCCGCGCCATCGCGCAAGCGGCGAAATCGCAGCCGGGCATCTACGTTCCGCAACGCGTGCTCGACTGGGTCGATTTCATCGGCCTGCGCATAACCACGCCGCCCAATGAAAACCACGATCCTCGCAACTACATCGACGAATAGAGGCCGATGATGGATCAGGCAGTCGAAAGAACGATCATACACGCAACGACGGCGCTCTGCCCTCAGTGTTTGCGCGAGCTTCCCGCCACCGTGTACGAAGAGGCGGATGGGGCCGTGTGGATGGAGCGCACGTGCCCCGAGCACGGAGAGCTCGCGACGCGCATGTGGCCCGACGCCGACCACTACCGATGGCTGCGCTCCGAGGCGTTCGCGAAGGTGGCGCCGCAGAATACGACGCCTGTTTCCGGGCCGTGCCCGTTCGGCTGCGGCACGTGCGGACGTCACGAGCGGCGCGGCACGCTGCTCGAGATCGAGGTGACGAGGAACTGCAACCTGCACTGTCCCGTGTGCTTTGCCAGCGCGGTCGGCGGAGAAGACGATCCGTCCATGGAGGAGATCTCGACCATGTACGACGTGATCGCGAACGCGGTGGGAACCGATGGCGCCGTGCAGATAACGGGCGGCGAGCCGACGTGTCGCAAAGATCTGCCCGAGATCATCGCGCTGGGCCGCCAGAAGGGTTTCTGGGGCATCGAGGTCAACACGAACGGGCTTGTGATAGCTGCGCGCGACGGATACCTCGAAGAGCTCGTGGCTGCGGGTCTCACCGGCGTGTACCTGTCTTTCGACGGTCTTACGGGCGATGTGTACGAGGCGACGTGCGGGCGCGATATCCTGGATACCAAGCTCAAGGTGATCGAGCGTTGCCGCGAGGTCGGAGTTCAGGTGGTGCTCTCGGTGGCGGTCGTCGCCGGCTCGAACGACAAGCAGCTCGGCGATCTGCTGAGGTTCTCGCTCGACAACGCCGATGTGGTTGCGGGGCTCGCCCTGCAGCCGGCGTTCACATCGGGCCGCTTCGAGGCGAAGCGCGCCATGCCCATGTCGGCGGGCGATGTTATCTTCCAGCTGGCCGAACAGTCCGATGGGCTCATCGCCCCCTACGACATATGGCCGCTCGGGTGTTCGAACCCGCTGTGCGATACGGGCGTGTTCCTCGTGCACGGCGAAGCGCCCGAGGGCGTTGAGGCGCATCCGTCGGGATTCTATCCGGCGACGCGCGCGATGACTGTGGAGGAGTACCACGCCGGATACAGCCCGGATAGCCCGCAGGGTTCGGTGTTCCTCGACATTTTGGCCAAGCGTGGCGTGGAGGTGAAGAGCGGTCTGTCCATCATCGTCATGAACTACATGGACGCCGTGTCGATGGACACGCAGCGATTGAGGGAATGCAGCATGATGGTTACCGTGCCCGACGGTCGGGCGATTCCGTTCTGCTCTTACCATCTGACCGATGCGGCGGGCAAGCGCGTCTATCCGCCGTGGTGCAAAGAAGAGCTGGCGTAGAAGAGCCGCAAGGCGTTCGCCTTCCCTGCGGGAATCGGAATCCGCAGGGAAGGCGGTCCGAAAAGACAAGGCCCGCATGCGGCGGGCACCCGGTCGGAGCCGGGAGAAGACGAGATGAGGAGCATGAGCCTATGGCTTCTTCAGATGATACGAACGTTGGGTACAAGGTCCATATAGACCGCGCCCTGTGCACGTCATGCGGCCTGTGCGAAGCGTTCTGCCCCGTAAACGTGTTCGAGATGAACGACGGCCCGCAGGCCGTTCGGCCCGAGGATTGCTGGGGCTGCGAGACATGCGCCGGCCAATGCCCCGTTCACGCCATTCGCATCGAGGCGTCTCCTGCGGCGAAAGCGGCCTTCGAAGAGCGCGAGGTAGCTGCGCCGCTCGACCCCGAGATCAAAGCGCGGTACAGGGAATGGGCGCAGGTTCTGACCGACGTCCTCGGCCTGCGCTGGCATCCCGTTGCCATTTCGCTTGTCAAAGCCGGCGATCCCCTGCCCGACGTGCCGATGCCCGAAGAGCGCCTGCGGTTCTGCCAATCGCTCATGGCGGCGAGGCGCGGGCGCTCCCTCATGATGCCCGCGAATCGGCATGCGTGCCCCGACGGCACCTCCATTCTGGGACTGACTCCCATGCCCGAGAAGCTTGCGAGCGGCGAGCTCTACATCCTGTTCCATAAACTCGATTCGGTCGAAGCAGCTAAGCGCATGGTGCACGAGCGTCCGTGCTTGCCGCCGCGCACGGTCGATGCAACGGTTGTGACGCCGCTTTCCGATGCGGCGTGCGAAGCCGAGGTCGTCGCCATCGTCGCGCAGCCCGAGCAGATCATGTGGCTTTCGATGGCCACATCCTACTACACCGGCCATCGCCATGATTTTCATGCGAGCGGCTACAATGCCCAGTGCGTCGAAACCACGCTTCTGCCGATGACAACGGGTGAGATCAACATCTCGTTTGGATGCTACGGATGCCGTGCGAGCTCCGATGTGGGCGACGATTGCATGATGATGGGCATTCCCGTAAGTCTCATGCCTCAGGTCGTCAAGGGCCTCAAAGAGCTGGGCAAGAAAGCTATCCCGCAATCTCGGGATAAGATCTATTTGCCGCCCTTCTAGGATGCGCTATGGATGAACTGATAACAATCAGACCTGCCGAAGCCGATGATCTTGCGACCATCGAGGCGTATGCGGCCCTCGAGGGCATGGGGCCGATCGAATCGGTCGAGAGCATTCGCGTGGCCGTCAACGGCGACGGCGATATCGTAGGGTTCATCAGGCTCGTGCTCGACGCGCAGGGCGTGTGCCACGTCAACCCCGTCGTCGTGTACTCGACATGGCGCGGCTACGGAGTCGGTCGCGCGCTCGTCGAGGATGCCCTTGAGGAATACGGCGAGCTGAGGTTGGTATCGCGCGGATCGAGCCTGGCGTTTTACCGGGCGCTTGGATTCGAGCCCGTCGAATGGGGGAGCATACATCCGCCCATCGCCGCCGAATGCGATGGATGCGAGCTGTACGACGAATGCGGGCCCGTGCCGGTTCGCAAGCGAAGCGAGAGCACGTGCGGCGAGACTAGCCGAAAAACGTCTGATTGAGCCAAGGGCCGTATTCGCCTGTCCACATAGAGCCGAGCTGATCGAAGATGTCGGCCCAGGGTATCTCTTTTCCGAACAGCAGTTCCAGGTAGTGGCGGTTTTCGATGCCGCAGCCGCCGGGAGTTTCAAGGCGTGCTTGGGCAACCGTATAGGTGCAGGTGGGACATGTGGTGATAAGCGTTGCCGCACCGGTGGCGCGCGCCTCGTCGATCACGCGATGCACGCGACGGTTCGTGATATCGGGATCGAAAGACGCCACGGCGCCTCCCGCGCCGCAGCAGAGCGTCCCGCGTTTGCGATGGTCCATCTCGCGCTGCTCTGCGCTCGGCACGTAGCGCTTCGCCAGCGCTCGGATGGCCTTTCCATGCCTGCTATCGGCACGGTCGTGGCATGAATCGAAAAACGTGAGGCTCCGAGTTTCGAGCGGGGCGAAGCCGGCAAGTTCGTTCAGCTCGCCTTGTTCCAGCGCGGTTGTCTTTTTGCCCGATCGCGCAATCATCTTCCGGCTTTCCCCGTACAAGACCTCGGGCAACGGGACGATCTCGATTTCGCCGGCAAGCAGTTCGGAAAACTCATCGGCGCACCCGGGGCAGATCGTGATCATGCGGGTTATTCCCGCGGCTCTCATCTGGTCGAGTATGCGTTGTCTGAGCGCGGCGGCGCGATCGAACAGGCCGGCGCTCATGAGGGGGCTGCCGCAGCAGTCGTCTGACAGCGCCCATGCGATGCCCGCGCGGGTGAGCCATTCGCCTGCGGCCCGCGTGAGCTCGGGGGCGTAGCTTACAAGCGAGCAGCCGGGGAAGAAGAGCGTGTCTACGTGCCCCGGGCCCGCCTCGGCGGCCTGCGCGAGCGTGGTGAACTCCGGATACCCTATCCCGTAGATCGCGCGATAGGCGCTGAAGATATGCCACTCGTTATCGACCATTACCAGCCGGGAATCGTCGGGGGGCATGAGACCTGCGCGCATGAACAGCTCGCGCCAGTCGCGCATCCGGTCGGGGGCGAGCATGTGGGTCTGGCACGTTGCCGTGCAGTACCCGCAGAAACAGCAGCGCCGAAGCGCATGGTAGAGTTCGGGTCGGCGCTCGACGATGGCGAGCGTTGCCGAGGGCTGCTCGCTTAGCGGGAGGGCGATGATGGCGCGGTAATCGCCCTCGACTGCGCCGATATCGAGGTCCGGCTCGCGCAGAACCTCGCACCTGAGCGTGCACCGCTTGCAATGGGAGCATGTCAGCCGGTTGTTCGCCCATTCGCCAAGTGCGTCGAGGATGGGGGAATCGATGCGCGCTACAGCGGCAAGGTTCTCTTCCGTCAGTTTTTGCGGCCTCATCGTCGGATACTCCCGTCTCTCAGAATTCGAGTGTAGTGCACTTTTTCGCGTTCAGGTGGTAAAACAGGCCAGCGAGCCGAAGCGTCGCTTTAAGGTGGGGCCTTGTAGCGGTGCGGACGCGTCTGCTCGCATGGCGAACGCGCCGCTTGCGCAACGCGCCCCGTCTGCAAGAAGGCTGGCGCGCAGCCTAGCCGGCGCAGCGAGGCGTGTCGGGCAGATCGATATCCAGCGCGCTGGCCGCATCGGCACGCAGTTCTTCGAGCGTGAGCTCGTAGCAGGCCAGTGCGTCGATCCAGCGGCGCAGGCAGCGGCGGCCTTTGTCGGTCAGCGAGAACATGCGCTTTGCGGAGCCTTCCTCGGGGGTGTCCCATTTCGATGTGACGAGCTCGTTTTCCTCCATGCGCTTCAAGGCGCGGTAGATTCCCGTCGCGTCGGGTTTCTTTCCGCCGAACATGGGCGACTGCGCTGCGAGTTGCACGATGATGTATCCATGAAGCGGCTCTTCGGATTTTGCGAGCAGGGTAAGTATGGTGGGCTGGGAGAGGCGGTTGAGCGATTTTCCGAGCTCGGCGCACTCCTTGAGATCGTCGTCGGACTTGGGGTTGCAGCTATGCCACATGGCGTTCCTTCCAATTGGATTCGATGGGACTATCATCCCATAAATAGTTGCAAACTGCTAGTATTTTCATGCAAACAATCCCTGGAACGACGGAAGCCATCGCGCGATGGCTTCCGTCGCAATGCCGACGTGCTCTGTCCGCTTTGCCGGCTTGTCGGCTGAGCGGACAGAGCTTTGCGACAGTTGCCCTAGATGCCCAGCACCCCCACGATGAAGGGAATCCAGAACGTGATGAGTATGATCAGGATTATGGCGGGAACGACGCCCGTTTTGAACATATCTCCAAACGTGTAATACCCCTCGCCGTAGGTTAGCATGACGGTCGGGTTGACGGGCAGAAGCACGTTTCCCGCCACGACGATGGCGAGCGCGATCGTGGGCACGGCGGGCGAAACCCCGAAGCTCGCGCACAGCGTGATCATGATCGGGATGAAGATGGCCAGGATGGCCGCGCCGATCGGGCACAGCGTATGCAGGATGTAGACGAGCGTCATCAGCACGGCTATCGAACCGAAGAACCCGAGGTTCGTGACGCCGCTGTTCATGAACAGGTTGGCGAGAAACGTTGCCCCGCCGGTCGATTCGACGACCCCGCCGAGCGTGAAGATGGCGCCGCACATGATCACGATTCCCCAGGGCACGGCGCTTTGGAATTCTTTCCAGGTTATGAGATCCATGCCGGGGACGAACATGACGATCAGTCCGACAAGCGCGACGATCGTGGTGTTGAATACGGGGATCCAGTTTCCTGCGATCCAGAGAACGACCATCAGCACGATGACCAGGATTGCCTTGATCTCGAAGGGGGATACGGTTTTGGCTTCTTCGGCCTCCTTGCGGATGTCGGCGAACACGGCCTCGGTGATGGGTTCCGGTTTGATTATGCGCGTGATGGAGAACCAGCAGACCGGAACCATGATGATGACGAGGGGAAGTCCGACGATCATCCAATCGAAGAAGCTGATGGTCTGACCGGTTATCTGCTGCATGACGTTCATGGCGACGACGTTGAAGGAGCTGCCGGCCGGCGTTGCTATGCCGCCCGTGACCGAAGCGACGGGGACGCCGATCATGAGGCAGCGCCCCAGGTTCGATTGCAGCGGCTTGGCGTCAGCGGCTTTGAGGATCGCGAGGGCGAAGCCAAGGAACAGCACGGTGCAGGGGACGTCGGACATGACGGTCGATACGAGAGCCGTCGCGATCATGAATGCGAGTACGAGCTTGGTCGAATCGGTCCCGGTGCGTTTGAGCAGAACCGAGATCAGGCGCACTCCCCAGTGCGTTTTCATCATGACAGCCGGCATGGCGAAGACGGCGATGATGAAGAAGAGGGCCGAGCTGCCGAATCCGACGAAGGCCGTCGACGCGCTTTCGAGCACTCCGATGATCGGGAGCATGACCAGCGTGAACAGTGCGGTTATCCCGACGGGGACGGCCGAGGTGGTCCACAGGCAGACGAGCGAAAGCAGGAGACCGAGGCACATGATCCCCTGGTGAGACAATTCTTCCGAGCCCGGTATCAGGCACGAAACGATGATGCAGATGGCCGCAAGGCCGATGCCGACGAGTCTTTTCGGCATCGGGACGGTAGAGTTTTCCATTGTATATACCCCCTATGTATGCGTACTCTGGTTCCCTCATGCGCCAGTCGCGAGGGAACCCCAAGACCGTGGTACCTCGGTCTCGGGGTTCTCGAATCATGCGACTGTCAAGCATAACAGGCGAGCTGTTTTCCTACGCCTGCTTTTTCTTGGGGATGCGAACGGCGAATGCGCAGACGGCGCAAACGGCGACGATGGCAGCGGTCACGAAGAACGCGGTGGTTGCAAATCCGGTTGCATCGTACAGAGCGCCAGCCATGATCGGGATGATCGACGAGATGATCGTGGTGGTGAGCATGGTGGTGCTGAGGTTCTTCGGATAGGCGGCAAGGCCGAAGTAGTTCGCTACCGTGGTCGGCAGGTTGGTTGCGATCGAGCCGAAACCGAGTCCGGTGCAGATGTAGTAGATGTACATCATGGCGGGGTTGCTGGCCATGGCAGCGCACAGGATTCCTATCACGATGAGCACGAGGGCCGCTCCGATGATGCGGATGGGTTCGATGGTGTCGGCGAGCAGGCCGATGACGAGCTTGCCGATCAGGCTTGCGATGCCCATGACCGACACGGCTGCAACGATGGTGCCGGGATCGAAGCCGAGCGAGGTGAAGTGGATGACGCCCTGCGAGGTCGCGAGGCTGAAGGCGCAGAATCCGCCCGAACCGCCGACGGCGATCAGCCAGAAGAACGGGGAGCGAATGGCCTGGCGATATTCGATCTTATCTGCGTTCTTGTACACCTTGAGGGGCTTCTGGGCGCCGCCGGCAGCCTGGCTTGCACCGCCGTCGGGCTCCTGGCCGATGTCTGCGGGGCGGTTCTTCACGACGAACAAGGCGAGCGGAATGATGATGATGCCGAAGATGGCGATCAGGTACCAGCCGCTTTGCCAAGCTCCGCCCGAAGCTCCGATGATGTTGTTGACGACGAGCGGGGCCGCGAACGATGCGAGGCCGCCGATGCCCATGGTCACGGCCATGGCGACGCCGCGCTTGGCGACGAACCATTCACCGACCGTGCTCTGCACGGAGATCTGGCCTGCCATGATGGTGCTGACGCTCATGATCACGCCGAAGATGATGAAGTACATGATCGCGTCTTTCACGATGAAGATCATCGCAAGAGCGGCGAGGAGCATGATGGCACCGCCGATGGCCATCGTGAATTTGGCGCCCTTCTTGGCAACGAGCTGCCCGACGAGAGGCGAGGGCAGGCCCTGCATCAAGACGAAGAGCGAGAAGCCGGCTCCCAGTACGGTGCCGGTGAGGCCCATCGAGGGGTCTTGCAGCATCATGGGGTTGACGATTTGGGCTGTCGCGAGCACGAAGCCCGACGAGCAGAAGTACATGATGCCGAGCACTACCGTGAGCGGCCATCCAAAGAACTTCTTCTTTTCCATGTTTTCTCCTTGGTGTTGATCCTCTAGTGTTCGCTCGTCAACCGTTTGTCGGTACCGCGGTTGCGGGCAACAGAACCGAAAGATTCAAGCATGCGGATCGTGAATGACTGATTCGGATTGCCGAGACTGCTCATCGAAGCGTGCGCTTCTCGGGTACCATAGCGTCCGGATCGGGTTTCCGAATTCCGGTCAGCCGTGAGCCGCCTGCTAGAATCCATGTTCCCTGAAAAAGATGTTTGCTTCCCCCTTCCCTCATTCGAAACCGTCGGGAGATCTCAAACGGGAGGAATCGCGCTTGGGCGCCTTCGTCCCCCGCTGTAGTTCGGCATTATAGGAACATGCGCGAGTATGGAACAAATACGTATGTTGCAGGAGCCGAGACTAAGGAGAGTTACCTGCCTATGCGTTTTTCGATGCATGTGGTTTCACTTTTCGAATAAAGCGAGGACAGGAAGCGATTGCACGATAAAACAAGGCCTGCGCAACGGCAGGCCTTGCACGTTCGGGCGGCGCGATCGGCTCGGCCGCTACAGCTTCGGAGGATAGATCTCGGGTCGGATGCGCTCGGCATGCTCTTCGAGCTTATCGGCGAAGAATTCCAGTTCGGGGCGATCGAGATCCTTTTTCATGAACACGTACGCGTCGACGTAGCGTTTCTTATCCCGCAGCGGCAACACCGTCACATGTTGTTTGAGAAGATCGGCGATGAGCGGCTTGTACTTCTTGTTCACCTTGGTGAGAAGATGGATTCCGTCGCCGGGGTCGGCTGCGTAGAACTCGAGAGGGTTGTCCGAGGGCACGAGCGTGATGTTCGGGTAGAATCCGACTTCCGAGCACATGCGGATGAAATCCTCGCGGAAGCGCTCGCTGTGCCGGTTCGCTTGCAGGATGAAGCGGCCCTGCGACAGATCGCGCAACTCCAGATCGGTTCGCGACGCCCACGGCGAATCCTTCGCGACGCCCACGACGAGTTCTCCGTGGAACTCGGGGATCCAGATGGAGCGCACCGAGCTGGGGAGCTTCGGATCGGAGAAGCCCTCTTCGGTGATGACGGTCTCAAACGAGATGTCCACCTTGCCCATATCCACCATCTGCTTGGCCGAAAGGCCGCTGCTGTCCATGTTGAGGAACTCGACGCGAAGCCCGGCGAAATTCTGCTTGGCCGAAGCGGCCACCTCGTTGATTCCTATGTAGAGCGCATTGGTGTGCAGCATGTCGAGGATGAGGATCCGGCGGCTTCGCGACGTCGGAAGCGAGTGAAGTTCGGCGAGCATGTTCGCCTGATCGCCGATGATCTTGCCCGAGTATTTGAGCACGACTTCGCCTGCCGCAGTCAGGCTCAAAGGGCGGGTTTCGTAGAACAGCTCGCAGCCGAGGTCGTTTGCGAGCGCCGCCATGTGGCGGCTCAGGGAAGGCTGCGACATATTGAGATCGCGGGCGGCCGAGACGAAGCTTTTGTGGGCTGCGAGTACCATAAATTCCCTGTAGATCTCAATATCCATTAGGAGTCCCCCGTTTTTCGGCTGCGTTCTTGGATTATTCGAAAAGTGAAATGAAGAGTAACAGAAAATGCATGAACAGGTGTGCAGTTCTGAGTATCGGCCTTAACAACATACGTATTTGGGTCATACTCGCGCATGTTTCTATAATACCAGAAAAGCGGCGCATATGAAGGTCCGTGGGGATGGATCTGTCGCTTCCGCCGGGGTCTCGAGACGGCCTTTCGGCAAAGATCTCTATTCAATCCGCCGTACAAGAGAAGGAGTGCACTATGGACTTCAAGAAGACCGAAGAGCAGGAGCTTCTGCTCGAAAGCCTCAGGACCGTCATGGAGCGGGGCAATTTCGAGAGCTATTTCAAAGAGTGCGACAAGAACCACGAGTACCCTCAAAAGGCCATCGACGCCCTCGTGGAAGCGGGCTTCTCGTCTTTGGGGATTCCCGAGGAGTTCGGCGGCACCCCGACCGATATCATGACCCAGATCATGGTTGCCGAAGAGGCGCATGCCCTCGGCTACCCGTCGCTTGTTTGGATCAACTTCGCAACCGAGGTTGACGACATCCTCGCCTTCGGCAACGAGGCGCAGCAGAAGGAGATCCTCAAGTACGCGCTTCAAGGCATCAAGCCTTTCACGCTCGGGTTCACCGAGCCCCAGGCCGGCTCCGACAGCGCCGCCATGGCGACGACGGCGACCAAGCGCGACGGCAAGGTGTACATCAACGGCAACAAGACGTTCAACACGAGTGCGGATCGCGCTCCCTACATGCTCTGCGTCTGCCGCAGCGGTATCAACGAGAACCCCTACAAGGATTTCAGCATGTATCTGTTCCCGATGGACCGCCCGGGCATCACGATCGAAAAGCTCGACAAGATCGGCAACAACATGTGCGGTACCTACGAAGTGCATCTCAACGACGTCGAATGCGAAGAGACCGATCTCGTGGGCGTTGAGGGCAAGGGCTTCTATCAGCTTATGAAGAACTTCGAGGTTGAGCGGCTCACCATCTGCGCGGCAAACGTTGGCATGGCCCGCTGCGCTTACGACGAAGCGGTCAAGTACGCCGGTCAGCGCGAGCAGTTCGGCAAGACCATCGGCTCCTTCCAGCTGATCCAGGAAAAGATCGTCGACATGAAGATCAAGATCGAAAACATGCAGAACCTGCTCTACAAGGCTGCATGGAAGAAGGAGAACGGCGAATCCATCGCCATCGACTCCTCGCTCGTGAAGCGCTATACGGGCCAGGCCGCCTTCGAGGTCATAGACGACGCCATGCAGATCATGGGCGGCATCGGCTATACGCACGACTGCCGGATCTCCCGCCTGTGGCGCGACCAGCGGGTCTATCGCATCATGGCCGGCACCGAAGAGATCATGGTGCATACAGCGGGCCGCGCCCTTATCAAAGAGGCTCAGTAGGCAATCGGAAGGAGAGAGTAAGCAGCGATGAACACTGTTGCGTGTTACAAGGTGGTTCCCGATGCCCAGGACATCGATGTCAATCCTGACGGGAGCCTGAACACCGCGAAGGCGGAGATCGTGCTCGGCGAGTACGATCTCATGGCCATCGAGGAGGCGGTGAAGCTCGCCGAGGCGACGAGCGGCCGGGCGGTCCTTCTTTCGGCCGGCGGACCCAAGCTCGTCGATACGAAGCTCGTCAAGGCTGCCCTTTCGCGCGGTGCCGACGAGTTGTTCTGCGTGGTTGACGAGGCGGTCGAATCCGCCGATGCGTACCAGACCGCTGCCGTTTTGGCGGCTGCCCTCAAAAACATGGAATACGACCTCGTCATCTGCGGGGAGGGATCCGCTGATCTTTACGCCCAGCAGGTCGGATCTCTTGTCGGCGCCTTGCTCGGCCTTCCCGTCGTGAACGCCGTCAGCGGCATCGAGGCGAAAGACGGCGCGGTCGTTGTCGAGCGCACGCTCGAAAACGAAGTCGAGGTGCTCGAAGTGGCGCTCCCCGCCGTTGTCTCGGTGACGACCGATGTCAACCTCCCGAGGATTCCGCAACTCAAGGACATCCTCGCTGCCGGCAAAAAGCCGGTTACCAAATGGACGCTCGACGAAGTGGGCGGCCTTCCCGAGAGCGGCGTCGAAACCCTGTCGGTCAAGGCTCCCGAAAGCATCGAGCGCAAGCAGGTCGTGTACGAAGGCTGCTCCGACGAGAACATCGGGGAGCTTGTTTCCAACATCAAAGCATCATGGTAGGGGTGAAGCCGCATGAGTAGAGTGAACACGGTATGGGTTCTTGGCGAGACCCCTGAAAGCTACGCCTCTTTGTGCTCCGTGGCCCGCAGGCTCGGCGATACGGTCGAGGCGGTTGTGCTCGGATCGGCCGATGCCGCACAGGCCGTCAAAGGAGCGGGCGCCGATGCGGTGCTGCTCGCTGCAAAGCGAGACGGCGCCCTTGTTGAAGATTGCGTTGCGACCGTTGCCGCTGCCGCTGCCGAACGAAAGCCCGACGCGATACTGGTTGCAACGACCAAGCGGATGCGTTTGGCCGCCGCCCGCATCGCCGCTTCGGCGCATACGCGCGTGGTCAACGACGCAACGCGGGTGTGGGTCGACGACGGCTGCCTGTTTGCCGAGCACATGGTGTTCGGCGGCAGCGCCTACAGCATCGAAAAGGCCACGAGCGCCCCGGCAGTCATCCTTCTGGGAGACGGCCTGCTCTTGAACGAGCCGCCTCTCGAAGGCGATGCGCCCGAGGCGGCGGTGACGGAGCTTCCTGCGGCGGATGCTGCTTCCGGGCTGAAGCTCATCGAGACGAAGCCCCGCACGGTCGAGTCTGTGAACCTCGCCGCCGCGCGCCGCGTGGTGAGCGTGGGCCGCGGCATCGAAAACGAAGAGGATCTGCAGATGATCAACGAGTTCGCCCAGGCAATCGAGGCGGAAGTCGGGTGCACGCGCCCCATCGCCGAAGGAGTGAACTGGATGTCACGGGAACGCTACATCGGCGTTTCGGGCGCCATGCTCAAGCCCGACGTGTTCGTTGCCGTAGGGGTTTCGGGTCAGATCCAGCATATGGTGGGCGCGAACACCGCAAAGACCATCATCGCAATCAACAAGGATAAGAACGCTCCCGTGTTCAAGCAGGCGGATTACGGCATCGTGGGCGATCTGTACGAGGTTGTCCCCAAACTCGTTGCGGGGCTGAAAGCGTAAGCAAACCGTTCGAACAAGAGGAGGATTTCAATGGATGAGAAGTTTTTCGAGGGATTGGCAAAGAACGTCAGCGACGGTCCGACGCCGTACATCAACCTCGCCAAGCTTGAGGCCGAAGTCGTCGAGGAGCGCCATGTGCGTCTGCGCCTTCCGGTGACCGAACTGCACAAGAACCATGTCGGCATCGCCTACGCGGGCAGCGAATTCGTGCTGGCCGAGATCGCGGGCGGCACGCTGTTCATGGCTACCTACGGCACCGACAAATACGTTCCGATTCTGAAGAGCGTCGAGTGCAAATACCTCAAGCCCGGAACCAAGGATCTGATCGCCGACATCGCCCTTACCGAAGAAGAGGCCGCCGAGAAGATCAAGGAGGTCGAAGAGCGCGGTCGCGGAAACTACTTCCTCGACGTGCCGCTCGTTGACGTCGACGGCGAGGACATCGCCCTCATGAGCTTTAACTACTATGCACTTCCTGCACAGCACTAGCGCAAGCAACGCGATAACGGCATACCAAGCGAAGAAGGAGGAAGCGTTATGAAGCAATACGATGCGATCGTCATCGGTGCAGGCGTCGGAGGCCTTGCCTCTGCGCTGCTTCTCGCGAACAGCGGCAAGAAGGTCGCCCTGTTCGAGAAGCGACTGCAACCCGGTGGACGTATCGGCTCGTCGAAGCGCGATGACTTCACGGTCGACTTCGGCGTCCATTTGATCTCCCGCGGGGAGAAGGGTCCGCTGATCCAGCTGCTCGACCGTTGCGGGGTGGAAAACGACATCGAGTTCACGAAAGTTCGCCCCATCCAGTCGACGGGCGGCGAAAAGTTCAAGTTCCCCCAAGACCTCAAAGGCCGCGTTCCCGACGAGGATTTCGATGCCGTCATCAAGATGGTTACCGATGTCAAGAACATGACCGATGAGGAGACGGGCGAATACGACGGCCAGACGCTCGAGGAGTTCTTGAACACCTACACGACCGACCCCTTCGTTCATGCGTGCGTGAGCCAGATCGGATTCATCTACTGCTGCATTCCCGAATACCGCCTATCGGCGGGCGAATTCGCCCGCTGCCTCAAATGGGAGGCCGAAGCCCACGCTTCCGGATACCCGTCGGGCGGTTGCGTTTCCATTCTGAGCGCCTACATGGGCGGCCTTGAGCAGTACGGCGTCGAGACCTATTTCGGCAAGCCTGTCGATACGATCGTCATCGAGGACGGCAAGGCGGTCGGCGTGATCGTCGGCGGCGAGGAGTTCCGTGCCGACATGATCGTATCGAACGCAGGCATCCAGGAGACGGTGCGCGACCTTGTCGGTGCCGAGCATTTCGATGCCGAGTACGTCGAGTACGTGAAGAATCTCGAGATTTCGTTCGTGTCGATCATCGCGCGCTTCGCGCTCGATACGGTGATCAGCCCCGAGATCAAAATGCTTTCCGGCTTCTCGTCGGTCCCCGTCAAGGAATACAACGACAAGCTGATGGCGGGCGAGGTGCCCGAGGAGCTCAATTCCTTCATCGTCGTTCCCTCGAGCTTCGATCCTTCGGTTGCCCCCGAGGGAAAGCAGCTGGTCATGATGACGACGGCCGTTCCCGCAGGTATTCCCGACGAGTACTGCCCGGCCATCCTCGAGGCGCTTATCGACATCGCAGAGGAGAGCTTCCCCGGCCTTCGCGACCATGCGGTTTTTGTAGAGAAGGTATTCCCTTCCGATGCTGCACGGATTATGGGCGAAGATGGCGCAGGCATCGGCATCGCCCAGCAGGCGGGCCAGGCGGGCAAGGATCGTCCGGCCATCAAGACGCCGATCGAGGGCCTTTACATCGTCGGCGCCGAAGCAGGTGGCGCGGGCGTTGGTACCGAGCTGGCGGCAAACAGCGCAATCGAGTTCTTCGACACATACGTAGCGTAAATCTCGAAGGGAGATGTCTTTCATGGCAAAGCATTCCGATATTCCCGCGTTTGGTAATCTTCAAGGTCTTAAAGTTGTGGTGTCGGCCGTCTCGACGGCCGGCCCCTTCGCCGGCGAACTGTTCGCCGAAAACGGCGCCGACGTTATCTGGCTCGAGCCGCCGAAGGGCATCGACCCGTTCCGCTGGACGCAGGACGGGTGGGGCGTGCAAAACGAGCGCCGCAACATGCGCAACCTGATGCTCGACGTCGTGTCCCCTGAGGGTCATGAGATATTCCTGAAGCTGATCGAAGATGCCGATATATTCATCGAGGCATCCCGTGGCGGCCAGTGGGAGAAGTGGGGCTACCCCGATTCGCTCTTGTGGGAGCACAATCCGAGGCTGGTCATAGGTCATATGTCAGGTTACGGCATGACGGGCGACCCCGATTACGTGAGCTTGCCCGGCTACGATTTCACCGTAAGCGCGTTCAGCGGCCTCATGTACCTCAACGGGTACCAGGATGGTCCGCCGCTCATGATTCAGAAGTTCGTGACGGACTACTACGCGGGCTTGTTCGCATACGGCTCGTCGCTTGCCGCATACGTGAACGCGCAGCGCACGGGCAAGGGCGAAAGCTTCGACCTCGCCCAGTTCGAAGCCGCCGTCCGCTGCCAGGCGGGTCTGTTCGGCAAATGGTTCGAGAAGCAGATCCAGGAAGATCGCGGAGCGGGGGCTCCGCGCGACAACATCTCCGCCGGCGCCGGTTACTACGAGTGCAAAGACGGCGAGGGCGTATACCTCTTCACTGCAGGTCAGGGTCCGACTAAGAAGGCCATCGAGTTCTTCGGCCTCGAGTACGGCTCCGAGATGTTCCCCGAGGGCATTCCCTCGGTCGGCATCCATTCGGAGGGTGCGCCGGTGTTCGACGGCGCGATCGAGAAGTTCGCTTCCGAGCATACTGCCGCCGAATTTGCGGAGGCCATGGCGAAAGTCGGCATTCCGTGTTCGGTCGTCATGAACTACGACATGATGGAGAAGCATCCGCATTATCTTGCCCGCAACACCTGGATCGAGTGGGATACCGTTGACGGCAGGAAGGTCAAGGGCGTCACCTCCGTGCCCCGCTTCGCCAATCAGCCTTCGCAGATATGGCGCGGTTGCCCTTCGCAGGGAATGGATAACGACGACATCCTTGATGATCTCGGGTTTTCCAAGGAAGAGGTCGCGGAGTTCTACGAGAAGGGCATTCTTCGCAAGAGCGACTACGTGGGTGGGCTTTGATCAACCTCGTCGACATACTAGACGCGTCCGCGAACGCTCATCCTGACAAGGTTGCCATGCGCTTCAAGGATCGGTCCTTCACGTTTTCCGACGTGAAGGACCGGGTTGATCGGCTGGCTGGCGCCCTTGCCGATCGGGGAACCGAAAGGCGGGGGCATGTAGCCGTTATCACGCCCAATACGAGCGCATGCATAGAGATCGTCTTTGCGTGCGCTCGCCTGGGCGCGGTGTGCGAGCAGTACAACACGCGCCTGTCGGCGCTCAGCATCGTGGGATTGCTGCGGCGCTCGGATGCGCGCATCGTTTTTCTCTCGTGCGCCATGTACGACGTATTGAAGGATCATCTGGAATCCGTCGGCAGGCCGCTCACGCTGATTCTGCTCGACGGCGTGGCGGGTGACGAGGCGGCGAGGGCGCGTGCGGTTGCGATAGCGGATGGCGTGGATGCGTTCGATTACGAAAACGTGCTCGCTGAAGCCGAGCCGCTTGAAGCTGCTGCCGACGTTTCGGCTTCGGATGCCGTCATCATGCTGTATACGAGCGGCACGACGGGCATGCCACGGGGCGTGCTCCTCTCGCATGAGGCGCTTTTGGCCCGCATCGAGATCGACACGAAGGAGATGTGGTTCACTCCCGATGACGTTTCCCTGAGCGTCTTGCCCCTGTTCCACGTCACGTGCGTTACCGCATTCGTCACGGTGGCGAACGGCGCGGAGCTCGTGATCGCCGATTCCCATAAGCCTGAAGATGTGGCTGCGATGATCAGGACGTACGGGGTCACGCGCGTTGGGCTCGTTCCGTTTTTGCTGCGCGCGCTTGCCGATTACGTCGAGCGAAACGACATCGGCATCGACACCCTCAGGCTTATCGTGTACGGAGGGGAGCCGATCAGCCTTGATCTGCTGACCCGATGCCAAAAGCTTTTGAAGTGCGATTTCCTTCAAGGCTACGGCATGACGGAAACGGCTTCGGCCATTACCATGCTGACCCCCGAGCACCACAAGAACCCCCGACTCCTCTCTACGGTGGGTACGGTGGTTCCCGGCATGGAACTCAAGGTTGTGGACCGCACCGGCAAAACGTGTCCTCCCGAAATCGCGGGCGAGGTTCTCGTGAAAACGAGAACCCTGATGAGCGGGTACTACCGCGATCCGGAGCGTACGGACGATGTCATCAGGGATGGCTGGTATTGCACGGGCGATATCGGCATTTTGGACGAAGAGGGGTTCTTGACGCTTGTCGATCGTAAGAACAACCTGGTCATTACCGGCGGAGAAAACGTCTATCCCCTTGAGGTCGGGCGGTGCATCGAAGCCATGGGCGACGATATCGTCGATGTCGTCGTGATCGGCATTCCCGATGCCGTTTGGGGCGAAACGCTTGCCGCCGTCGTGGTTCGCAAAGAGGGATCGGATGTTACGGAAGCCGATATCGTCGCCCACTGCGCGCATAGGCTTGGCGGGTACAAGAAGCCGCGCAAGGTGCTGTTCGTCGACTCGCTCGTTCGAAACGCGTCGGGGAAAGTGCCGAAGGATTATCTCGAGAAGATAAAAGAACAACTGATGTAAGGAAGGACGACCATGGCAGATTTCGATGCGATAGTCGTGGGAGCCGGGTGCGCCGGATCCGTTGCGGCCTGCGTGCTGGCGCGCGAGGGAAAAAGCGTGCTTCTGATCGAACGCGGCGGCGATGCGGGCTCGAAAAACATGACGGGCGGGCGCATCTACACGCATTCGCTTCGGCCGGTGTTTCCGGATTTCGAAGACGAGGCTCCCCTGGAGCGCAAGATTACCAAAGAGAAGATTTCCCTGATCACGGAGAATGAGAATACGACGATCGAGTTCGCTTCGCCCGAGCTCGGACGACCCGAGAACAGCTCGTATTCCGTGCTGCGCGGTCCTTTCGACCGCTGGCTTGCGGCAAAGGCCGAAGAAGCCGGTGCCGAGTGCATTTTCGGGATCACGGTCGAAGATCTCGTGTGGGAGGACGGCAGGATCGTCGGCGTTCGCGCAGGGGAGGACGAGATAACCGCAGAAGTCACCATTTTGGCCGATGGCGTGAACTCGCTTCTGACCGAGAAGACGAAGCTTGCCACCCGTCCGTCTGCCCACCAGCTCGCCGTGAGCGTAAAAGAGACGATCGAGCTGCCCGAACAGGTTATCGCAGATCGTTTCCAGGCGGAGGCCGGGGGAGGATCCGCCTGGCTGTTTGCCGGCGCGGCGACCCATGGGCATGTAGGCGGCGGTTTTCTGTACACGAACCGCGAGTCGATTTCAATCGGCTTGGTGGCAACCTTGTCCGATCTCTGCACATCGAAGGTTCCGGTCTACCAGATGATGGAGGATTTCAAAAACCATCCGTCTGTCGCGCCGGTTCTCAGGGGAGGCAAGCTCGTCGAATATTCCGGACACCTTATCCCCGAGGGCGGATACGATATGATTCCGACGCTTTACGCCGACGGCTGCCTGGTCACGGGCGATGCTGGCATGCTGTGCATCAATTTGGGCTATCAGGTTCGCGGCATGGACTATGCGGTCGCTTCGGGCGAGATCGCCGCTCAGACAGTGCTTGAAGCGCTCGAGGCGGGCGACGTCTCGTCGGCTCGGCTTTCGTCGTATCGAACGAAGCTCGAGAACAGCTTCGTGCTCAAGGACTTGCAGGCGTATCGCAATTTCCCCTCGTTCATGGAGGGCACCTCGCGGATCTTCTGCGGGTATCCTGAGATGGCGGCGGATATATTGCGCTCGATGTTCACGGTTGACGGATCTCCTGTGCAGCCGATCAAGAAGAAGGCCATGGGTCCGGTCAAGGAGCTCGGCATGTGGAACGTGCTCAAGGATGTGCGGAAGGGTGTGAAGGCGCTATGATCGAGGAAATCACGGTCAACGTCGACGAGAAGCTCGCCGTCGACAAGTTCAACGTCGACGAGGCGAATCCTCATATCGTTCTGGTCGACGACCCCGATCCTGCCGAATTCGACAAATTGATCCTCTGCTGCCCTGCGGGGCTCTACAAGCGCAGCCCCGAGGGAGATACGAGTTTCGACTACGCAGGATGCCTTGAGTGCGGCACCTGCAGGATTCTCTGCGGCAGCACCATTCTCGAAAAGTGGGAGTATCCCCAGGCGGGAATGGGCGTGTCGTATCGGTTCGGATAGGCGGGGGCGCACACGCAGGATGCGGCTTTCCCAGGGCTTCGTACCCCCGAAAGCCCTGTGCAAGGCAGAGGCGGTCGACCGTAGCGCAAGGCGCGGTCGGCCGCCTCGTTCTGTCTGCAGGCGATTTCGGTCTGGGGGGGGGAGGCGGGCCTGCCGCTTCGGGAAACGGCATTTCGGAGGCACCGTTTCCCGAGATGCCGTCTTGCCTTCGCCCGGGTATTCCGCAAAACAAAACCGCCCCGGCTTTCGCCGGGGCGGTCGATCGTTCGCCAACTTGGGGATGGTTCAATCCGCCGCTAAGCGAGTTGGTTGACGAACAGCTCGATAACGCCGACGTTTCGATCTTCGTCGACCGTCGTCGTATCGATCACGCGGGTGAGGTAGCCGTCTGCTTCTACGTATACCTTGTAGAGCGCGGCATCGACGTTGTGGAACCAGAAATCTCCGAATTCGTCGGTTTCGGTGGCCACCACATCGCCGTTGTCCAGATTTTCGAGCGTTACTTTGGCGCCGATGATGACCTCGTCGGCTTCGAGATCGACGACGATTCCGCCGATGAAGCGTTTCGGCTTGTTGAGGAAGTACATGCGGGGCTTGTCGTCGGCGCGCTCGGGTACAAGCAGCTCTGCTGCGGCGATTTCTTCGGCGAAGTCGGATTCCTCGCCGAAGCGAAGCGCCTCATGCGGGCATACGTCGACGCAGTGCGGAATCTCGCCGGCATCGACGAGGTGCGCGCAGCCCGTGCACTTCTGCGGAATGCCGAGCTCCTCGTTGTAGAAGATGGCATCGTAGGGGCACGCTTCGACGAGCTCCTTGATTCCTTCGGCCTTAGCGGGATCGATGATGACAAGGCCGTCGTCACGTTTGTACACGGCTTCGGGGGCCGCAGCCATGCATGGCGCGTTGTCGCAGTGCTGGCACATGCGAACGGTGTAGGATACCTTCACTTTGGGAACCTGGCCGCGAACCTTTTCCTCGAGCTTCGTCCAGAACTGCCCGGTGTCGGGCTGAGGCTTGGCGTAGGGCATCCAGTCGTTGTCGACATGTTCGTCTTTGCAGGCGAGCTGGCAGTTGCGGCAGCCGTTGCATTTGTTGTAATCGAAGATGAAAACCTTGCTCATCGTTATGCTCCTTCCACGATGCGCGCGGTCGCTACGAGGCCGCAATCGGGGTCGTATTCGCGGTTGAACGCTTCGGGATACTGCTCGGCAAGCTGGAAGACGTCGACTTTCTCGATGTTGACGAGGAATCCGCTCGTCACCTCGCCGACGGTGTTCTTCGAGGTAGTCGGCAGCGGGGCGATCAGGTTGTTTGCGCCGCCGCGGTCGAGGCCGCCCGCACCCATGACGATGGGATCGACGCGTGCGCCGTGATCCTGGTAGATCGCGCCGGGTATGATGCGCTCGGACACGATGACGCCGCCGAGCACGCCGCCTCGCTCGTTGTAGATCTTGGCGATATCGCCGGTTTCGAGGCCGAGCTTGCCGGCATCGGAGGGGTGGACCCAAATGGGCTCGTACTTGTAGCCGTCGGGGCCGGTTACCTTGCAGGTCTCGATTTCGCGAAGCCAGGTTACGTCGTCATGCTGCGCGTGCACGCGGAAGTGGGGATGGTTCGAAACGAGCAGGAACGGATACGTGCGTCCGCGGTCGAGATACTGGCGCTCCTGATGCTCGGGCGATTCGTCGACCCAATGGGGCACCGGGCCGCGTTCCTTGTCGTCGGGCCACATCTGAGCCAAGGAGGTCGAATAGTACTCGAGTTTGCCGGTGGGCGTGCGCAGCGGGCTCTTTTCGGGATCCTTGTAGAACTTGCTGAGGCCGACGGGCATCTCCCGGTAATCCTCGCGGGTCGGGAATGCGAAGTACTGCTTCTCCTTGAACTCTTCGAAAGAGGCGTCTTCGGGGACGCCGGATTTCTCGAATCCGTATTCGATCCACTCGTCGTCGGTTTTGCCGCCCAGATAGCGCTCGTAGATGTTCTCGTAGATGCCGCCGAATTTCTCGAGGGCCTTGGCAACCTCGCCGACGGCTTCCTTGTCTGATTTCGAATCGTAAAGAGGTTGGATGGCCTGGCGCTCGTACAGCACGACGTTCCACTGGCCCGAATCGGAATCGCTGCCGATATCCTCTGTTTCGAACTTGGTGTTCGACGGAAGGATGATGTCGCCGAAGAAGCAGTCGTTTTCCATCCAGGGGTGCTGGATGACGACGCACTCGACGTTCTCGTGGCGCAGGGCGTCCTGCATGTGGTACCCGCCGTTCCAGCAGGTTTCCCAACAGGGCGTGTCGGACCAGACCATATGGATGCCGTGATCGCCTTCGAGCGGGAAGGTGAAGGGGCCGGTGAACTGGTCCTCGCGCGGAAGACCGGCGGTCACATGGCCGTACCAGGTAACTTTTTCGCCCATGATGGCCTGCGGGATCATGGTCTTGGGGATGAAGCTCGGCTGCGAGCCGCTGCTTACCCAGCCGCGATAGGCGGCACCCATATCCGGGATCTTCGAGGGAGGCAGCGGCGATACGCCGGGAATGCCGAACAGCGTCCACTCCATGAACTTGAACTGGTTGGCGCCGGGCTTGCCGAGCCCCTGCATGCCGAGCAGCGCGACCTCGAGGCGGGCGGGCTCGTGCGAGAACGCCGAGCGGATGTAGCTGCCTCCGTTGCAGTGCGCAATGGAAACCGCGTGCTTCGCCCAGTAGCGGGCGAACGCCTTGATGGTGTAAGACGGCACGCCGCAGATCTTTTCGGCCCATTTCGGGGTCTTCGGAATTCCGTCTTCGCCGCCGAGCACATAGTAGCGGAAGTGATCGAATCCGACCGCATGGGTGTCAAGGTACTCCTGGTCGTAGGTGCCTTCGGTGATCCATGTGTAGGCGATGGCAAGCTGCAGCGCCGCGTCGGTGTTGGGAAGCACGGGGATCCACTTGTCGGCGTGCACCGCGTTCGTGTAGTTCACGTCGGGCGAGATGTGGATCTGCTTCACGCCGATGTCGGTGAACCAGAAGCAGATGCGGCTTGCCATGTAGCCGCCCCAGCCAAGCGGGGTGGTTTCAACGTCGCAGCCCCAGAACAGGACGGCGTCGCCGTTTTCGGAGATATCCTGGATGATGTTGCTTTGCTTGGATTGCTGGCCGAGCGGATCCATGCCCCAGATGTGCTTGGCTCCCCAGTACCAGCCCTCCCAGCTGTCGGGTTGGCGGGCCTGCGAGGTGAATCCCCCGCAGAGTTCCATGAGCTTGGTCATGCAGCCGTGGGCCGCATGGACGATTTTCGTCTCGCCATGGCCGTCGTATTCGCACAGAATGGAATTGGGGCCGTACGTGTCGTGAATCCGCTTGATCTCGCTGGCCACGAGCTGTGCGGCCTCGTCCCAGGAAATGCGGACGTATCCGCTGGTCCCGCGATTCTGCGGGTTGCGCTCTCCATTGGGATCCCAGTCGATGCGCTTCAAGGGGTAGGGGATGCGGTTTTTCGAGTAGACGCGCTTCTTGTAGCAAAGCGAAAGCGGCGAGATCAGCGTTTTGAAGCCGGGCTCGAACGTTTTGCCGTGCGCCTCGATCTTCCAGGGGTTGAGGTCTTCGGGGTCGTAATGCTCGTCGAAATGGAAGGGGCGAATGCGGAGAATCTTGTCGTTCTCCTCGTCGATGTCGACCGAGCAGGCGTTTGCGCCGAGGCCGAAGCTATCGAAGCCCAATCCTTTCACTATGTGGGTGCCGGTAACGTTTTTTCCCATCTTGTTTCTCCTCACTGTGTAAGGGCTGTTGCGGCCGGTCTTGCAAGCGGCCGCTCTGGCTTGAGCCGTCGTCTGCGCTCGGCTCGCGCAGACGACGGCTCCGATCCCCGCGGTTTACGCTCCGGGTGTCGGAGGCTTCGGCGCCGAAGGCGCGCCGGGTGCTTTCGGGGCGCTTGGCGCGCCGGGAACGCCGGGTGCTTTCGGGGCACCCGGAGCGCCGGGGGCACCCGGCATGGGGGGGATTCCGGGTGCCGGCGCTGCTTTGGCGCCGCAGCTCGGGCACTCGTTGGCGGTTGGATCCACCTCTGCTCCGCACTGGGGGCATTTGACGGGGCCTGCCTCAATGGTTGGCGGTCTGAAGCACATGGTTTTCGTCCTTTCTGCGGCGAGCCGCTAATCGTTCCATTCACTGTTCGTTGGACTTCTATGCACAACTCGAATCCTGCGTATGCAACATCTGCAGACTGGGGTCCCAGACGTTTCAAATCGCGCGGCCCGAGTAGGTACCAAAAATGTAAACAGCTAATTTACCTGGTGTTATAAAGGAGTTGAGAACGCGCTGCCCCGTCTGTTTTTCCATCGTGGCAACGGTCTGAAACCAGTATCGCCAGGTGGCGAAAAATATCTACAACTGCTAATGTTGAAATCAGTCTTTTTGAAAAAATCCGTATCATACTGAAATGTTGAGAGGCTGACTCGATGGGGGAAATTGGCGATACGGTCGAACCCGAGCGGACGCATACGCCGGGCGACCTTCTCAATACCTACATACTTGCAGGCATCGGTTTTTCGTGTCTTATCGGCTGGGAGCTTTCGGCGGTGTTCGGCCCGTCGCTTGCACTGCTGAGCTTTTGCGATATCCGGGAAGCCATCCTTTTGCGCATCGTATCCATTCTGACGCTCGCGCTGTCGTTCGTCGTGTTCATCTGGAAACAGGATTGGCTTTTCGAGCATCGCAACCGGCTCTTCACGATCGGTTCGCTTCTCGCCCTCTTCGCTGTGGTAAACACGCTTGTGAACCTATCGGTCGAATGGGTTCCCATCTGGGTGTCTGCGCTCGTGTGGGCGCTGTTCGGCGTAGCTCAGGCGAGCATCATGACGTATTGGTGCATCTTCTTCAGCCTTATTCCGACTCGTCGGACGGCGGTTACCATCTGCATCGGGGCATGCGGCGGCACGCTCATGTTCGTGTTCGCCAACGCGACGCTCGAAGCATGGATCGGGCTGCTTGAGATCGCCTTTCTCATCGTGGGTTCGGTTGGCTTGGCGGCGTTTCTCTCGATGCGCATTCCGAAGGATCGGATCCTGCCGGTAGGGGAGTACAAGAAAAGCGCGCTCTTGACCGTTCCGGCAACGCTGTCTGTGGCGTGCCATGGCGCGGTGTACGGATTCATGTCGATCTTGATGTGCTCGATGGGGCCGATTCCCGCCATGGTGTGCGGCGCGAGCGGCATCATCGGGTCGATCCCCGCGCTTGTCTGGGGCTATCTCGGGCCGAAGGTCGACGTCGATACCGGGGTCGTCCAGCGCATCTCGCTGCCTCTCATTATGGCGGGGTTGCTGCTGTTCCCTTTTTTCGAGGGTGCGGGGCAGGTGCTCTGCGGGTGCCTTGTCAACATGGCGCTTGCGCACTCCTCGGTGATCGCATGGTATTCCACGAGTATCGACAACGCCGAGTTCCAGCTGCACCCCGTTGATCGGTTCGCCCATCGCCAGGCCCCAAGCTGGACGGGATTCTTTCTCGGATCCATCGTCGCCTATCTGCTCGTGTTCGCCTTCGGCGTTTCCGAATCGGCTTTCGCCTTTGCCGTGGTGGTGTTCGCCATCGTCGTGATCGCGGTGTTCTCGATATACGGAGGCGATGAATCGAAAACCAAGAAGCGCTTGAATGATCTGCTCACCTCGGCGACGGCTTCGGCGGCCGCGACGGCATCGAAGAGCGTCGACGATGCGCATGTGAACACGTTTCGCGTACGCTGCGATCGGGTGATCGAAGAGCACGAGCTCACGCCTCGCGAGGCCGAAGTGTTTTACCTGCTTGCGAAAGGGCGCAATGCCGAATACATCGGCAAGCAGCTTGTGGTGAGCAGCGCCACGGTGAAATCGCATATCTACCATATCTATCGCAAGCTGGGAATCAACTCCCAGCAACGGCTCATGACGATCGTGGATGACGAAACCATTCCCGGAATCGACGGCGGTCGATAGTTTTTTCAGGCAGGCTCCGCTGCGGCTCGGATGCCCGCAAGCTGCCTTGCGACCTCTTCGGCGAGCAGGGGAACCGTGTCGAGTTCTGCTGCCATGACGGGTGCAAACGTCAATCCGAGCCTTTTTCTGATCGTGATGAGCAGCAGGGCGTACTTGGTTTCGGCGGACGAGGATCCCGTGCAGTTCATCGAAAGGTCGCCCAGGCTGTCGTTCTCGTCGATGTTCGCGAGCAGTCGGTCGATGCTGTATTCGGCGAGCTTGGGAATGCGATCGTCCCAGAATTCATCGTCGTCGATAAGAAATCGGTACCTGATGAAACTCTTGAGGTGGTTGTAGGTGTTCTCGTAGGAGACGGGCTCTCGTTTTAGGGCATCGAGTTCCTCATCCGAAAGGATTTTTGATTTTTCGACATGCTCCTTCAGCCCCATGGTTCCTCCTCGCGAAATACGGCGTTTTGCTGCGACGTTCCGGCCATGCCCGTCGAGTGCGGTCGATATCGTCTCGATTGTACGGTTTTCGTTCGCGCGGTGCGTCAACATCAGAAGTTGAAATGGGGTTTTTCGGAGGTATCAACATTTCGGTATGAAATGGAAGGCTCATTTCAACATGCTCAGCCGATGCCTGCGCGGTAAAACGGCGCAATGATTCGCCTATCGTGCATGCCTTGCCGTGCGGCGGAACCATCGGGATTGAGTTCCTCTTCCCCGGGTGGCGGTTCGTGTTTCCGCGAGGCGGGCGTCACGTGATTACAGGGCGAGACGTCATCGGCGAGGGACGTCGGTGGCGAACCGATATGCAATGCGAAAGGAGCTGGCATGAATCTTGCAGAAAAATTCGAGCTGCGAAACAATCGTGAGGTTACGCTCAATGTGAGGCCAATCGAAATCGGCCTGTACCACGATTACGTGTTCGAGGGCCCGTGCCGATTCGGAAAAGGGGACGAGCTGACCAAAGAGCACGACATGATGGTCATCGAGATGAAAAGCAAATCCGATTATCAGAAGCTGCTCGATAACTTCGGAGACATCCCCGGCGTCAACATCATGGATCAGATCGTGATCCGCCGCGACGAGACGTTTCCTCTGAACGATGCGATGCTCGAGGAAATGGCCGTCGATCACGATAAGGTCGATCTCTATATATACAACTTCACCGTGTTCGGCGCCGATCTCGCCATCGAGTTCGCCCGCCGTTACAATGTCGCTTCGATGATCCTGCCCACGCCCAACAACGATGCCCACATGTCGGCGGCATTTCGTGCCCGCGGCCTTGAAATGCACAGCCCGGCCACTTTGGAGGACGCTCGCAAAACGTTGCGCGCGCTGCGCGCCCGCAAGGTCATGGCGAGCACCCGCGCCCTGGTCGTTGTGCGAAACAACTCGGTGTTCCCGGTGACGAACTACGATTCGTTCCTGAATCATGCCGACGTGACCGAGCGCCTTGGCACCACGTTCACCTATTACAATCTGCATGAGTTCCTCGATCAGCTCCATGTGGTCGATCCCATGACGAATCCGACGCTTCCGGGCCGCAAAGCCGATAACATCACCGAGGAGGAGATGGTCGAGATCGAGCAGATGGTCGACGAGTTCATCGATGCGGCCGAGGATTGCCATATGCCGCGCGAGAACATCGTCCCGTCGATGCGCGCCCATTATTTGGTGAACAAGCTTCTGAAGAAGCTCGACTGCAACGCGTTTGCAGCCCCGTGTCCCGATATGTGCGCAACGCGTCGCCTGAACCAAGAGAAGACCACGATGTGCCTGAACCACGTGCTCAACAACGAGTGCGGCGTGTGCTCGGCATGCGAGCAGGACGTCTCTGCGCTTTTGTCCATGGTGCTTCTCTCGAGCCTCTCCCAGACTCCGCCGTACATGGGCAACACCGTGCCGACCAAGCTCGATGAAAACGATCCGCTCGTCATCAAGACGCGCGTCATGTTTCGCCCCGAGTCCTGCGATGCCGAGACGCCGAACCTCGAAGCGCAGGGCGCCAAAAGCGTGTTCTCCATCTACCATGCGGTGCCGAGCCGCCGCTTCGAGGGCTACGACGCGCCGCTTGCCCCCTACGCCATCCGCCCGTTTGCCATGGACGGGCGCTGGGGCGCGACGGTCCGCTACGACTTCAAGCGCGATATCGGCAAGACGATAACGCTTGCCCGATTCGACCCCACCTGCTCGAAGATCCTCATCGCCCGCGGCAAGATCGTCGGCGGCATCGGGTACAACGACGAAAACTGCAGCGAGGGCGTGTTCTTCGAAGTGTCCGACGGGCGCAAGTTCCGCGAGTACACGATGACGACCGGCAACCATACCTCGCTTGTGTACGGCGATGTGTTCGACGAGATGGTGCTGTTTGCCGAAAGCGTCGGACTTGAGGCTCTGACGGTCGAATAGCCTGCGAGAAGGGCTTTGCTGCGAGTCCTCCTCCTCGATCGATGCGGTGCCCCGAGCATGCGAGCGTTCGCCCGCGTGTTCGGGGCGCTTTTCTGCAAGGGCGATTGGATGGTTCGGGTGAAGCGGGTTGTCGATTCCGAGAGCGCGGTTCCCTAGACTTCGGCGACTGCCTTTCTGATATCCCTCATGACGGCTTCGATGCCGCTTTGCCGCTCTGCGGAGAACAGATCGGCGAGCTCGGTCTGTTCGAGAAACGTGAAATCCGTCGTGCGGATCTCGCCGTCGGGGCGACCGGAGTAAATCTGCACGATCGCATGCAGCACTCCGCGCACGATGAGCGTGTCGCTGTCGAGCGCGATTGCAAGGTTCCCATCGGCGCCTCGATGCGCGTTGAGCCAGACTTGCGACTGGCATCCCTCGACGAGCCGAGCCCGCTTCTTTTCTTCGTCGGGCATCACCGGCAGGTCGGCAGCAAAGCCGAGCAGGTACTCGTACAGGGAAAACGGATCGTCGGAGAATTCCGCGAAATCGTCGATGAGTCGTTGTTGCGCTTCTGCTGCTGTTTCCATGGCGGGCAATATTATAGCGCGATTTCGCAGCATGCGCCCATCAGCGTTCGGCTTCGTCCCATGCTTTTCGAAACGCTGCGAAATCCGAGGCCGGCATCGGGCGGGCGAACAGGTAGCCCTGGCCGACGGTGCAGCCGAGGCCCCTGAGCGATTCGGCCTGCTCGGGCGTTTCGATGCCCTCGCAGACGGTGGCGATGCCGAGATCGCGCGAGAGGTCGATGATGCCTTGGAGCACGCGCGCCTCGCGGGGCGTCGCATTTTCCTGCGAAATGAACCGTCTGTCGAGCTTCAGCACGTCGATGGGCAGCTTGCGCAGCAGGCTGAGCGAGGAATACCCTGTTCCGAAATCATCCATCGAAATGCGGAAGCCTTGGCTGTGCAGCGTTTCGACGATGCTTACGACTGCATTCTCGTCAACCGAAAAAACGGTTTCGGTCACTTCGATTTCGAGTCGGTGCCGCTCGATTCCGTAGCGCGATACCGTTTCGCCTAGCCTCTCGGCGAAGCTTTGCTGGATGAGGGTGTTGCGGGAGAAGTTGACGGCGAACGTTGCCGGCGCCGCTTTTGCGGCCGCGAGATCCCGATAGGCTTCGCATGCCCGCTCGAGCATGTAATGATCGAGATCGACGATGTGCCCGTTCTTTTCGAACAGCGGTATGAAGCCGTCGGGCATGAGGAAGCCGAGGGCCTTGGAATCCCATCGGCAGAGCGCTTCGGCTCCGACCACCTCGTTGGTGTTCAGATCGATCTGCGGCTGGAGGTAGAGCTTGAACTCGTTATCCTGGATGCCTTCGGACATGTGCCTGACGATATCGTTTCTGCGGCGAAGCGTTTCCTCGAAGGCGCTGTCGTACCAGGCGATGCCGTCCTCGAGCTTGCCTTCTTTGAGCGCGGCGGTCGCGTTGCTTATCGCTTCGGTCACCCCCATGCTCCCCGAAATTCTGCACACGCCGACTCCGAAGCGAAATACCTCCGAGGCGCTGGCGTTTCCCTGGCCTTGCAGTCGCCGTTGCAGCTTGTCTGCTATCGAGCGTATTCGCCCTGGCACGTCTCTGACGAGCAGCACGAAATGATCGGCGTTCGCGTGGGCGCACAGTTCGTTGCCGGAGCAGCTCTCCTCGAGAAGCTCGCCCGTTTCGATGATGATGCGGTCTCCTGCGTCGTGTCCGTAAGATTCGTTGATGATCCTGAAATTGGTGATGTTGGTGTAGGCGGCGAGATACGAATCGGCCTTCGACCCAGCAAGCAGCGCTGTGGCGTCTCCCTCGAACGCCGCGAGGTTGATGCCCTTGGTGAGCAGGTCGGTTCGGTAAGCCATCTTCTCATGGCGCATGCTGCTGCGCTCGAGGAAAAGGACGAGCGAGGTGGCGGCGAGGATGAGGACGAGTCCGAAGAAAAACGAAGCCGCGAAATCCTGCTCGGCGCGCGCCTGCGCGGCGTACACCATCTCATCGGCCAGCTCGAAGTGCCGTTCGCTCAGCTCGAGCAGCCGCTCGGTCGAACCCTCGCCCGCATCGAGCGCGGCGATCTCGTCTTTCATAAGATTCCACTGGATGCGCGTCGCGTCGATCTTCTCGATGAAATCGAGCGTTGCCGGGCTTTTGAGCGGGCGGTTGTTCTCATCCTCCGAAATATCGTTCAAGAGGTCGTCAACGCGGCTTGCGGTCTTGTCGGCATGTTCGCCCATGAGCTCCATTTTGGCCACGCGCTGCGCGCCTCCCCGTATCACGCCCGCTTCGTTGATGATGCCCGCATAGCTTTGCATTTGGAAGAAGAGGCAGAGCAGGAGCATGGCGCCGAGAAACCAGGCGGCGATGATGATGAGGTTTCTCCGTTTCACGGGCAGCCTTTCGGGGGATGAACGCATACGTAACCAGTATAGCCTTCCGGCTCGAACAGTGAGAAAAATAGTTAGGTATAAAGTACTTTTTGAACCCCCTTTTTTGGCCTTTTTGGACCGGGGTTGGTTGCAAACGCAAGTGAAGCACTGTACGGATAAATGCAACCATTGCATTTATCCGTACAAATCTGGGCCTAAAGCGTTACGTTAGCCCTTGCGAGTTCGCTTCGGCATCCTCTTGAGGCTTCCGACCCTGCCGCTCGGATCGGAAGTAGGGCATGCTAACGCAGACCCCAGTCCTGGGGTCTGCAAGGCTAGATGCAATGCCTGGAAGCTTCCGACAGTGGTGCGATCGGCGCAACCTCTACTTGGATATCGCTTTGTCGACAAGCACGCCAAGCGCCTCGAGTTCCACGGCCGTTTACCAAAAACCCATCTAGACCTCCTTATCGCTGGGCTCCCGGTACAAGGGAGCGTTTTCACCTCCCTGCAACCCGGGTGACTACCAGTGCATGACCGCCCATTCTCTCGTCGCCCGATAACATGGGGTTCGTCCGCGTCTCTGCTCGGGTATTAGGCTGTCAAAGCATAAGGTTTCACTCCCAGCAAGGCGGGTTCTACGGAATACGTAGGTACGTATATTTTCCGACGTGGATTAATTGCATTGCATCAAAGGCATGCGTTCACACCATCGGGATGGCGGACGGTCACGCGGCGCAAAACCAGCGAAGAATCCGCGACCTTGTGTTCGAGCATGGTTGGGCCTCTTCGGTCCTCTGAATTATCGCCTCGTTTTGATTTATAATTACATTAGTTATATAATGTTATTCGTTAAAATTACTATCTTAATCATTATATTTGGAATAGCGTTTTCTTACTTGAGGAGCTGATGCCTATGCGGGTATCTACTAACCAAAAGAAGAAGGAATGCCGGCACGGCGGTCTTTTCCCTCTTTTCTTGAGTTTCGGTTATTGCTCATCAAGGAAACAGTAAAGGATAAATTATGGCTGAGAACAAGATATTCTATTCCCGCAGGGACCTACTGAAATTCGGAGCGTTCGGCGCTGCTGGCTTGCTTGCGGTCGCAGCCGCCTCACCAGCTAAAGCTCTTGCAGGTGAGGAGGCGGGCCGCTCAACCGCCTTCCCGATAGTAAAGGCCAGCATTACCGATTCCTCAACGGGCGAGCTCCTCGCCGAAACAAACAGTGTCGATGCTGCATCTATTGCAAGCTGTCCAGGAGTAGAACCCTACGTGCAGATCAATAACGTATCGAGAGACTTGAGGGACAATAGCGCCGGTTACACCGCCGTGATTAGATATGTGTTCCCGGTAACGGATTCGATGATCGAGAACGCAATCAAGTCGGGGTACGTTGAAGAAACTCGTGAACTCGGTCCCGATGTCGAGATGAATGCGAAGATAACCCTCGGAGTCGACTGGGGCACTGATGCCAGCACCGTTCAGATACAGCGAGGAACATTCGAGGTTTCGCAGAAAAGCCCGTTCATTACTTACAACAACACTTTCTACGCGATGATGCAAAAGGACAGGTTCATTCAGGAGATGTTCAATGGCCAACGCGTGACGATTGAAAGCGGGTTTCCTGCGATTTCGTTCGACCACTCAGCGGATCTCTATACGTGTGGAGGCGGCGTCGGGGGAGCAGGCTTCAACATACTGACCGGGCAGGGTTTCAACTATCAAGTGGATCTCTATCTGGAATAGGAGCCAGCGACGGCCTTGACCGCCAATCAAGCCACATCGAGATATGATAGGAATCGAGGATAAATTATGAATAGAAAACGCATTGTCGCATTCATAGTAGGAGTCCTCTCTGCCGTCTTCATCGCGTTTCCGGCGTATGCGGATGATGGGACCGACGGAAAAGTTCTTGTCGACGACGCCGTAGCCGTCGACATGGGAGAAAGGTTTTTTAGTACGGTTGTGCCCGACCAGCAGGTGACGGCGGCAGACCCGATAAAGCTGTACAACAAGGACGGCCAAGCTTCGGGTTACGTTGTTCATGCATATTGCGACGGAACGCCCTACGGATATGTTGTTTACGACTTCGACAGCGATTCGGGGATCGCAGAGTTCGCCTACGGCGAGGAAGCCACAAGCCCTTACATGACATCAACAGAGCTCGCTCCTGCGACCCGATCTGGTGGTGAGAAGAAGTTTTACAAGCTCGATATGGTAACGTACGCCCTCATTGATGATGAAACGGAACTGGGCTTCACAAATTTTGGAGAAATCGTTGATGCCGAAGCTGAGGGTGTTACCGTTAACTCTGCAAGCACACGTTCGAGTAAGCCGACAAGTTGGAACCAGTGCTTCGTAGACGCAACTGTTGTGTACAAAGACTATAACGTCGGTCAGGCAAACGCGGTGTCGGGATACCAAACGTACAGCGAACCTTTAGTTGAATCAACTACCGGAACGTATGCCTGCGTTGTATCGGCAATGCTGACGGTCAGCAGTCATTTCGTGTCTACGGGCGGAACAAGCGGATTGAAGTCGGACTATGCAGAGCTTTGGAATCTTTCGTCGACAACAGTGTACAAAGTAGAGAACGGCATCTCCTACGGTTCCACTAATATGAAGAATGCTGGTCCGGCAATCGTTGCCTACGCGAAAGCTCGCGGGAAGAATCTGAACTATGCGAATCATTTTCTCTTTCCTGGGATGAACGTATACAGGGACTCGATCGATGACGGCAATATGTCCATCTTTGGCGCTGGTCTGGCAGCCGACTCAGATATTGGGCACGCCATGGCCGTTACCGGATATATGACCTTAAACGCTAAAGATGGATCGGGTTCCTTGAATTGTCTATCGGTTTGTGATGGCTGGAATGGCAACACGCGAATTCTCAACTACGATTCAAGCTACTATCGCGACATGACCGCTATCGCAATCTGGTAGTTTATTTCTTAGGCTCGACGATTAATTGATTATCCGCATGGAGAGGATATGCGAATTTAGCCGATCCTCTCTATGCAGAGACTTCCAAAGATCGGAAGTGATGCATGGCCATTAAAAGAAAATCGACGAAAGCACTAGCAATCGCGTTCGCAATAACGGGAAGCTTAGCCGTCGTTGCAGGAGGTTTCTTGCTCTGGCATGTGATCAGGGTTTCCAACGCCGGAACGGGCCCGAGCGACCATATGTTCTACACGACGGGTAAGGTAATCTATGTGGATTCCGATGCGATGGTATTCACGATGACGGTCGATTCGGGCAATAAGGAGGGCATCGGGGACGGGTGTCTTTCGGTGGACTATTCAACCGTGTTTACCTTGCATGGAAACATTGATGAGCTGGAAGTCGGGCGAACCGTAAAGGCCGGCTATCTGATTCCTTTCTCCGAATGCGTCGCCATAGCCTATTACTTGGAAATAGGGGAGGGCGGTACCGGCTCCTGAAAACCCGCTGTCGCTAACCGCGCTGCAGGCTACCTGCAGCGCGGTTAGGCTATGCCCGACCCGCCTCCGTCCCGAGTCCCCTGCTCAAGACCGCCCCGGCATGTGGAAAGATATTGCCGGGTCCTTCCCTTCCGCATGCGCAGCTTCCCGCAAGTCGACAGACCCTGCTGAGGAAAGCTGGCTCCCGAACGATCGATACGCTTCGCGCGCTTTTCATCTCAAGAGGAGAAGCAGGTTAAGGGAAATGCACACGAATGTGCATTCGAACGATTTTCGGCGCGTCGAAAACGCTGGTAGAACGATAAATCTCGATAGTGCATATTTGCCACATATCAGGCTGACTGAATAACGGATTGTAATACGGATATTCGAATGCCGTATTGCTACTTCGAGAAGGTACTATGTCTGATCCGATGCTTCAATTTCGCGCCGCAGCGAACTGCAGCGGGTAATTGGGATCGCCCTCTCGTATTCCGCGGCAATAGGTCGGCAGCAATCAGAGACTTGATCCTGGTGGGCGCAGCCCAGCACGATGCCATCGAAGGAGCCGTGGCCAAAGCCCTTGACGAGGCCTCTGGAAGATTCGCCCGCATCGCTTCGCGAGGCACGAAGGCCTCGCGCTCTTGTAGATCATGCTCTCTCGATTTACTTGCCGATCTTCTTGAAATCGCCCGCGCAGCAGAGCTTCCGGCGCATGTCAGGAAGGCCGAAAGTGCATCCGAGGCAGTGCGGCGAGCCGGTGATGTAGAGCCACTCTTCGTCGAAGCCAAACAGCTCGATGGGGTCGGTATGGTCGTAGTGGATCCTTCGGGCCTCGGCCGACACCCGTGCATTGAGCCGATAGCCGGGGGTGGCACCACGAGGTACGGGTATTTGCGGCGGGCCTACTAAAGGGTGCCGACGGCTCCGACTCCGAGGGCCTTTGCGAGGAGGTTCTTGGCGAGCATGATACCGTGGCAGGCTTCCTTGTCGCCGCCGCCCACTACGGGTCTGCTGTGCGGCTCCGGGCGTTCTGGGTACTCGATCTGCGCGTAGCAACAGTTTATGTCGCTGCGCAGTCTTGTGCGTTCGGTTATGTCTGGTTCTCTTCGAAAATGAACTAATGCTTGTTCATTTTCGAAGAGAACCGGGGGGGGGTGCCTCGAGGCGAACAGATTGGGGAGAGTCTCATCATGGAGGATCAGTTTTCAAAAGAATGCAGTATTAGTTTTTCAGAAGAGGCGGCCGAGAATATAAGCATAAATATCCGAATCATGAGTCTTCGTCTTCGAGCCTGTAGCACGCAAGCCCCATCTCGTCCGGGTTGTCGGTATATTCCAGGATGTCGCCCGGCTGGCACTGGAGGTGCCTGCATATCGCGTCGAGCGTGGAGAACCTGACAGCCTTGACTTTCCCCGTCTTGAACCTCGAGAGGTTGACGTCCGCTATGCCGACCTTCTCGGCCAAATCCTTCAGCGAGACCTTTCTCTCGGCCATGGCCCTGTCCAGTCTGATGATTATGGCCATGCTGTCACCTACATCGTCTCGTCGGTGAGCTGTTGGAGGAGGGATCCGTATTCGAAGAACACGGAGAGACAGTAAAGGACCGCTGCCATGAAGATCGCACCGCCGTTAATCTTGACAACGGATCCGCCGAGGTCGGTTGTGCCGACGACCTGTATTTCTATACCCGATTGCAGAAAGAGGATCGCGCTGCCCGCGGACATGGTCAGTTCTAGGACGGCAAGCCATATCATGAGAAGAGCCATTGTTCGGATGCGCTTGACTTGAGCAGGGGAGAAAGGGGATTCGCCTCTCTCCATTCTTTTTGAACCGTGCGCCTGTGGCGTTCGTGGGGGTTCGGTTGACGATCGGGTAACGGGGCTTGCAACGCCGTTCCATGGTGCTATACTTCCCACAAAAATAAACTGACTAGTCAGTCAAAAAAAGGAGTAAGCAATGACAGGGCAACCGTACATGGCGGCACGCGGCCTCGAGCTGAAGACGCTTGCGGGCTATGCGTACAAGGGAGTCGATCTCGAGGTGTCGAAAGGCGAGCTTTTCGCAGTGCGCGGCCGCAACGGCAGCGGCAAGACGGCGTTGCTGCTCACGCTGGCCGGTCGTATGAAGCCGACGGGCGGTACGCTCGTCGTCGGGGGATTCGATCTTCCGAAGCAGCGTGCGAAGGTCGGGCGACGGGTGGGGCTCGGTGTCTTCGCCGGTCTCAACGAGCTTCAGGAGAGTCTGACGGCGATGTATGCGGTGGGAGCCGAATTCGAGCTGTTCGGACGCAAGCCCAAGCGCGAGCAGGTTGTCGGCTACATGCGCGCCTGGGGCATCGACGACGTTGCCGACGTTCGCATCAAAGACCTCACGGCCGAGAAGATGGCGCAGCTTGGCATCGCTCTCGCGTTTGCGGGAGACCCCGATGCCGTGGTCATCGACGATATCGAGGATCAGCTGACGATGTCCCAATCGGAAGGGCTCATGGAGCTGCTGCACCGCTCGGCGCGCGAACGCGATGTCGCGATCGTAGTGGGCGTGGTCGAACGCGCCCTTGCCGAAATGGCGGACGATAGGATCTACCTGGCGAAGGAAGGTGAGTAGCATGGCGTTCAAGGGTTTGCGATTCGCCGGACTCGAATGGAAGAACATAACGGCATCGAAGGTGATGTGGGTTGTCATTGCGGCGATTGCGATCATGCCGCTTCTGTACGGCGCGCTGTACCTCGCGGCGTTTCAGGACCCGTATGCGCGCCTCAATACGGTGCCCGTCGCGGTTGTGAACGAGGATGAAGGCGCAGTGATCTCGGGCGAGAACCGCAAGCTCGGCGACGACGTGGTCGACGAGCTCAAGAAAACCGATGACGGCCTGCAGTGGAACTTCGTGTCGGCGGAAGAGGCGCAAAGGGGTCTTGAAGACGGCACGTACTTCATGTCGTGCACGATTCCGGCCGATTTTTCCGAAAGCGTCGCCTCGGTCGACGGCGATTCGCCGCGCAAGGCCCAACTGAAGATCGAATACAACCAGAGCGAGAACATGCTTGCCTCCCAGATCGGGGAAACGGTGTGGAAGGAGGTCCGCCAGCGCGTGAGCGACAGCGTGGCCAACGAGTACTGGACGACCGTGCTCGATCGCGTTGCCGATTCGGGCAAGGACATCCAGAGTGCCGCCGATGGGGCGGGCACGCTCGAGGACGGGCTGAAGACGGCTCAGGACGGAAGCAAGACCATCACGACCAACCTCTCTGTGCTCAAAGACGGCGCGCTTTCGCTCGAGAGCGGCCTCGTTACGCTCGCAGGTGGGGCGCTTTCTCTTGACGAGGGTACGAAATCCCTTGTTTCGGGCGCCGATCAGCTGCAGTCCGGCGCCGATCGGCTCGCGTCGGGAGCCGATACCGTTTCGGCGGGCGCTTCGAAGCTCGAGAAGGGGGGTACGGGCGTTGTGGCGGCCGGAGCGAGCCAGCTTGCCCGGCAGACGGCCGATTTGCCCGAGCAGGCAGCGCAGCTCGATGCCGGAGTGCAGCAGGTCGTGGGAAGCATGAGCGCGCTTGCGGGCAGCATCGGCGCTGACGATTCCCGATCGAGCTCCGAGCTCATAGGGGGCGTGAACCTCGTTGCGGACGGCTTGGGTCAGGTGTCGTCGGGTGCGTCGAGCTTGGCATCGGGATTGCAGGGAGCATCGGCGGGCGTTTCTCGGATAAGCGACGGCGTCGGCTCGGTTAACGCGTCGGCAAACGATGCCCTCGCCGTGCTGGGCGACACCTCGCTTTCCGATCAAGAGAAGCTCGCTGCCGCAGAGCGGTATCTCACCGGCATATCGGACGCAACGGGACCGTCCTCCGATCTTGCCGCAGGGGTTGCCGGGGTGCAGCAAGGGCTTGCGAGCACCGATCCCTCAAACCCCGGTGCCATTGCCGCGGCCCAGTCGATCGCCGCTCAGACCGGTAGCGGATCCGCGCTGCAAACGGGGCTTGCGGGAGTCAAGGGCGGCCTGTCGACCGCGCGCAACGGCATCGAGGACAGCGCCCCCCAACTCAAGGCTCTCACCGATGGGACGGCGGCCCTCGCTGCTTCTGCACCTGCGCTGGCAGGCGGAATAAGCAAGCTCGATGCGGGGGCAAGCGAAGTGAGCGCCAACATGGCTGCGCTCGCTTCGGGCGCCGCCGAAGTTGCTTCGGGCGCGAGTCAGGTTGACGAAGGCGTTTCTTCGGCCGCATCGGGAGCGGGCGAGCTTGCCGACGGCGCATCCCGGATTGCGGCTGGAGCGCAGTCGGCCAAAGACGGATCAGTGCAGATCGCCTCGGGCGCATCGCAGCTCGAAGAGGGCAGCGCCACGCTGACCGACGGCCTTGCCGATGCTGTCGACGGATCGGGCGAGCTCTCGACCAAGCTTGCCGAGGGGGCGCAAACCGCGGCCGAACAAACCGAGAACATCTCGGGCAAGGCCGATGCCATGTCCGATCCGGTGGAGCTTGTGAACGAGTACTACACGACTGTGAAGAACTACGGCACGGGCTTCGCTCCGTACTTCATGGCGCTCGGCCTGTGGGTCGGGGGGCTCGTCGCCGGGTTCGTGTTCAAGCCGCTCAACTCCCGTCTCATCCTTTCGGGCGGCAATCCCGTCATGGTCGCGTTTGCCAACTTCATGCCGATGGCCGTATTCGCGATCATCCAAGCGACGCTTTTGATGGTGGTGCTCCAGTTTGGTTTGCAGCTTCAGATCGACAACGTGCCCGCGTTCTACGCGATGGGCTATCTGACGGCGATCGTCTTTGCGGCCATTATGCAGTTCCTTATGGCTGCGTTCGGGTTCCCGGGCAAGTTCGTCGCCATCATACTGCTCATGTTGCAGCTGACCGCATGTGCGGGCACGTTCCCCATCCAAACCACGCCCGATTTCTTCCAGGCCATCAATCCGTTCATGCCGATGACCTACGTGGTGCAGGGGATGAGGCAGATCATGACGGGCCTCGATTACGGCATCGTGGCTTTCGACTGCACCGTGTTGCTCATGATCGGTGCGGCGTGCTTCGCGCTCACAAGCGTGGTAGCATATCGTAAACGCACGGTCCGCATGGACGATCTGCATCCGGTGCTTCAGCTCGGGTAGCGAAGCGGGATGTGCGGCCTGTGCTCAGCGCAGGACCCGTCGGATAGGATGGCGATATGGGTCGGGTACGTGAAGCGGTTTCTCGGCAGGGTGAAAAAGGCGGCAAGGCACGCGCGACGCGCGCCTTGCTGCTCGATGCTGCGGTGAAGGTGATCGGCCGAAAGGGGTACACGGGGGCGACGGTCGACGAGATCGTAGAAGAGGCGGGCGTCTCCAAGGGCCTTGCCTACTACCATTTCAAGAGCAAGGCGGAGATGGCCGAGAGCATCCTCGACACCGGTATGGGCGAACTCGCCGATGAGTTCGTGGAGATCGCCGCGTGCGCCGACAGCGGCCCCTCGGCGCTCGTCGGCATGATCGAGCGGTTCGCCGTGAAGATATTCGAGAACAAGGAGTTCGGGCGTTTCTTCGTGTCCGAGCTGTGGCGCGAGGGCCGCGTGTGGTCGGGGTCGATGCGCGAAAACGAAGAGCGGCTGCTCGGGCTCATACGCGATCAGCTTGCGCGCGCGAAAGCCGAAGGTCTCATCAGACCCGAGATCGACGTCGATTTCGAAGCGGTCGCCCTGGTGGGCATGGTGCTTACGACGTCGTTGTACTATATCGACGAGAAGGCCGCAGTGAGCAAAGAGGCGTTCATCGAAAACATCATCGACTTCGTCCGCCATGCGAACGTGGGCACGGAGCAGTGAGGGCATTCGGCGCGATCCGCTCGTGTGCTCGCTGCCGGCGGTTGCTCGTCCGATCGAAAACGGCACGGCAACGCGGTTTTGTTGATTGAGCGAGTCGTGCCTGCCCGAGGTCTCGCTGCGTTACAATGATCGGCATCGAAACGGGCGCATGCGCCCGTCGCAGGTGCGCGCATGCGATTGCGCGAAGGCAGACGAAGGAGTACGGCTCTATGTGCGGAATTGTCGGCTATACGGGTTCTCGGCCCGTCAAGGATATTCTCATCGAGGGATTGAAGCGCCTCGAATACCGCGGGTACGATTCGGCGGGCATCGCCGTCGAGGGCGAAAACGGTCTCGATATCGTGCATTGCGTGGGCAAGGTCGAAGGCTTGGCGGAGAAGGTCGCCGATAGGGATATGCCCGGAACGTGCGGCATCGGCCACACCCGCTGGGCGACCCACGGCCGTCCGAGCGAAGAGAACGCCCATCCCCACACGTCGTGCGACAGCCGAATCGCGGTCGTGCACAACGGCATCATCGAAAACTTCGCCGAGTTGCGCGAATCGCTTATCGCCCATGGGCACGTGTTCACGAGCGACACCGATACCGAGGTGCTCGCGCATCTGATCGAGGATGCCTACGAAGGCGATCTGCTCCATGCCGTGCACAGCGCGACCCAGCGCGTGATCGGAGCCTACGGCCTTGCGGCGGTATGCGCCGATGAGCCGGGCACCGTTATCGCCACGCGCAAGGATTCGCCGATCGTCATCGGAAAGGGCGAGGACGGATCCTACGTCGCCTCGGACATAATCGCGCTCATCGACGCGACGCGCGACGTCGTCATTCTCGGGGACAACCAGTTCGCCAAGCTCATGCCCGATTCCATCGAGTACTACAAAGAACCCGGCGAGCGCTTCGAACCTGAGGTGACCCGCATAGATTGGGATGTCGATCTCGCTGAGAAGGGCGGATATCCCGATTTCATGATGAAGGAGATACACGAGCAGCCGCGCGTCGTGCGCGACACGTTGGCGGGCAGGCTCACGGGGGGAACCCTGACGATCGACGAACTCGATTTGAGCCATGAGGAGCTCAACCTCATCGACCGCGTGTACGTCATCGCGTGCGGAACGAGCTACCATGCGGGGCTTGTGGCCAAGCAGCTGATCGAAGGCTGGGCGCGCATCCCCACCGAGGTCGAGGTGGCAAGCGAATTTCGGTATCGCAACCCCATCATCACGCCCACCACGCTCGTCGTTGCCGTATCGCAATCGGGCGAAACCGCCGACACGCTGGCCGCCATCCGCGACGCCCGCGTGCGCGGCGCGAAAGTGTTCGGCATAACCAACGTGGTCGGCAGTCCTGTCGCCCGCGAAAGCGACGGCGTGATCTACACCAAAGCGAACAAGGAGATCGCGGTCGCTTCCACGAAATCGTTCCTCGGCCAGGTCGTCAGTTTGACCCTGCTCTCGATGCTGCTCGCACAAACGAAGGGCAAGCTCACGACGAGCCAGATCAAGCTTCTGTTCAAAGAGCTCGCCGATACCGCCGAGCAGATCGAGACGATCCTCTCCGATACGACGGCCATCGACGAAGCGGCGCTTGCCTGCAAAGACGCCTGCTCGTCGCTGTTCATCGGGCGGGGCCTCGGTTCGGCCATCTGCGCCGAGGGGGCTTTGAAGCTCAAGGAAATCAGCTACCTGCACGCCGAATCGTATCCGGCGGGCGAGATGAAGCACGGCCCGATCGCGCTTATCGACGAGGGATTTCCCGTTGTTGCCGTGGCTACGCAGAGCCCCACGTACGAAAAGACGATCTCGAACTTGCAGGAGAGCCGCGCACGCGGTGCCATGGTCGTCGCCATTGCGACCGAGGGCGATACCGAGATCAAGAAGCATGCCGAGCATGTGATCTACATTCCGAAGGTGCGCGACTGCTTCTCGCCGATTACCGCAAGCGTTCCCTTGCAGCTGTTCGCCCGCGCCATTGCCGTTGCGCGCGGGTGCGATGTCGATCAGCCTCGCAACCTCGCTAAATCCGTGACGGTCGAATAGGGGCGCCCGTGGTCGAGATCGGTGATCAGGCGGTTGCCGCTGCGGCGGGAGATCTCCTCGAGCGCGACGGCATAGCGACAGCGCCCTTGCAGGACGCTGCCGCTTCGGGTGCAGAGGCGCCGACGGAAAGCCGCGTCGTTGCATCGGCATCCGCCGAACACGGCGAAGATGCAGAGGCATCCCCCGAAGTCGGTGGGCGGCGCATGCGCACGCTCGAGGAAGTCGGCCTTGGGGTCGACATCGTCGAGATCGCGCGCATGAAGGCCATTCTTTCGCGTACGCCGAGCTTCAAGAAAAAGGTATTCTCAGAAGACGAGCAGGTCTATTGCGATGGCAAAGGCGTGCCTGAGATCCACTACGCCATGCGGTTCGCCGCCAAGGAGGCGGTCTTGAAAGCCCTCGGTACCGGATTCTCGGAGGGCATCGGCGTGCTCGATGTGGAGGTGGTGCGCAACGCGAAGGGCAAGCCTTCGGTGGTGCTCCACGGGCGCGCAAAAGAGGTTGCCGCCGATCTGGGCGTCGTCGAACTGCCACTCTCTCTTTCCTACACCCACACCGAAGCCGTTGCCTGCGCGATGGCCATTACCGCCGAATCGGTTAAGGCCGCCGAAAAGCGCGTCGACCCGATGGAGGAGCTCGCCAAGCAATTCAAGGAGGCGCGCTCCCTGCTCGACGAGATGGATCAAAAGCCGAAAGAGAATGCAGATGAACCCGTACGGCAAAGCTAGGTTGCGCGAGCTTCTTCCGCATCCTAGCGAGGGGGCGAACAAGTATACGCGCGGCAAACTGGTCCTTATGGCCGGAAGCGCGGCGTATCCGGGCGCCGCATGCCTTTCCGCGCTCGCGAGCCAGCGCATGGGGGCAGGCTACACCGAAGTGATCACCGATAAGCGCGCTGTCGAAACCGTTCGGTCGGTCGGGCCGTCGCTTGTCGTCGCATCCGACGAAGCATGGTTCGATCGCCCGCCTGCGGTTGCAACGGAGAAGCACCCCTGCGCCGTTGCAGTGGGATCCGGATTCGATTCCGGCGAAGGCCGTACGGCGCGGCTGCTTTTCTGCGCGCTCGAAGATGCCGACGCCCCGGTTCTTGTGGACGGCGGCGCCCTCGGCGCCTTGGCAAGCGACGAGGGCCGCGCCCTGTGCAAGCGGCGCTTCGTGGAAGGCAGGCCGACCGTTGCGACGCCGCACGGAGGCGAGGCGGCCCGTCTTGCGAAGCCGTTCGATCTGCCCTGCGACGATCCGTCGCGGCTCGCACGGTCCCTATCGCTTGCATACGGCATGGTCGTCGTGCTCAAAGGACCCGATACCTGGATCTCCGACGGGGATGACGCCTTCTGCATGGACGAGGGGACGGCGGCTCTGTCGAAAGCCGGCACCGGCGATGTGCTCGCGGGCATGATCGGCTCGCTGCTCGCCCAAGGGCTTGATCCCCTCGATGCCTGCATGCTGGGATCGACGCTCCATGCGCGTGCCGGGAAGATGGCCGCCGACGAGCTGACGGACATCTGCGTGAGCGCCGAAGACGTCGTCCGCTTTCTGCCGCATGCGATCAGGTCGCTCTCTTCCGAAGGCGGCAGATAGCCGCACGCGATCGGCCGCCGCCTTCGCGCGCAGTTTTCCCGCATGGGGCGCGAAGGACGCTTTTCGGGTGCGCAAAGGCCCTTGGCGCCGTTCGATAATCTCCCGTCTTATCGTTTTCGCGTCGGTTGCGTTCGCGTAACCGTTGCTTCACGAATCTCCGATCGCCCGTGACGGGTTCTTCTCGGCAGTACAATCAGTGAAATCGAAGAGAGGTCAGGCGCCCGCTTGGCGGGCGTCTGCGAACGAGGCTTAAGGAGTTCGATATGGAAACGACGAAAAAGCGGGATTGGGGATTGGTCGTTGCGGGCGTGCTGCTCGTGCTGTGCGGCGTATTCTTCTTGTTCGCCCCGGGGCTGACGCTTGTCACGATGGCGGCTTTTGCCGGCGCGGCGTTCCTCGTTTCGGGCGTGTTCGACATCATCTCGTATGTCCGGTTCAGGAAAGTTGCGAACATGTCGGGTTGGGCGCTTGCTTACGCCATCCTCGACATCATCGTGGGTCTGATGTTCCTCATCCATCCGCTTGCGCTTGCGGCGGTTATCCCGTGGATCATCGGGCTGTTTTTCGTCATATTCGGCATATTCGAAATCGTCGGATCGTTCAAAATCAGGAAAACGGGTTCGGGTCTTTGGGGTTGGATGCTTTTCTCCGGTATCGTGGGCGCGCTCTGCGGCGTATGCTTCTTCGTGTTCCCGGCAAGCTTCGTCATCTACATGGCGGTGTTCGTGATCATGCGCGGTGTGTCGCTTGCGATCTACGGCGCTTCTTCGCGCACGATGCTGTAAGGCTGCATGCTGCGTATTGCGGTACCGCTTGCGAGCCACCAACGGGCCGAGTCCGAAAGGCGGCGCAAGCCCCGCGCGGCAGGTTGAGCGCTAAGCGAGGCTGCGCATCTCCCTTCGCGACCGGTTGTGCATGAAAAAAAGCCGATTCTGCCAATTTATCTCGACAGTCCTGCAAAACCAAGGCGCTTCAGGTCCATTTCCGCGCGCGGTCAAAATGGGTGTTTGCAAGCCCCCAGTTCAATCGCGAGCATCTGTACGGACCAATAACGTAATGAAGCGCCAGCCGCAGGACTGTCGAGATAAATTGGCAGAACTGAGGGCGATTGGTGCACGGGAGACCGCACGACACGGCTTCATTCCAATCTGGCTGAAAAATCCACTTTGGGCAATGATAATTGCAATAATCAGCGATTTGCGATTGTGATCCATGGTAAACGTGCAGGTCGTGCGAANCGGCGCGACCGCCCGCAGGTGCGCTCGGTGCGCTCGGTGTGGCGGACCCGCCCGGCTCGCCCGACTCGCATTGCGCGGCCGTTCTTTCCTTCTTCTATCGGGATTGTGGCTTCTTCTTTTCACTGCGTCCGTTTTGCGGGAAAAAACAAAGCTTTGCCCTACAATAGATGCCCGAGGCCGGATGGTGCCGAAGCGGCGAAATGCTGCGCTGCGCACCGGCATCCGGTCGCTTACGGTACAGATCAAGAGCGAAGGCGAAGATACCATGGCAGACCCGAATGGCGATAGGTTGTTCGAATCCGACGATCCAGCGCGGGCCGCAGCCGATGCGAAAGCCCGCATCGATGCGCTGCGCCGAGAGATAGAACACCATACGTATTTGTACTACGCCAAAGATGCTCCCGAGATATCCGACGCCGCATTCGATTCGTTGATGCGCGAACTGCGCGAACTCGAAGCCGAGCACCCTGAGCTCATCGACGCGTCGTCGCCGACCCAGCGCGTCGGCGGTTACGTGGGCGAGCAGTTCGCGCCCGTTGTGCACGAACGGCGCATGTACTCGCTCGACAACGCGATGGACATCGAGGAGCTCGACGCGTGGCTCGAGCGCGTGATCGAGGCGTTCGGCCGCATGGTCCCCGTTGTCTGCGAACTCAAAATCGACGGCTCGTCGATTGCGCTTACCTACGAGAACGGCGTGCTCATCCGTGCGGCAACCCGCGGCGACGGCACGACGGGCGAAGACGTGACCGTGAACATGCGCACGGTGCGCGATGTGCCGCTGCGCCTGCGCGACGGGGCTTTGGCGGGCGCTGTCGATCTTGAAGCCGCGCTCGAACTGCGCGGGGAAGTGTACATGCCGAAATCGAGTTTCGACTCGCTCAACGCAGCCGCCGTTGCGAACGGCAAGAGCGCGTTTGCGAACCNCTTTGGCGGGCCCTGTCGATCTTGAAGCCGCGCTCGAACTGCGCGGGGAAGTGTACATGCCGAAATCGAGTTTCGCCTCGCTCAACGCAGCCGCCGTTGCGAACGGCAAGAGCGCGTTTGCGAACCCGCGCAACGCTGCGGCGGGAAGCCTTCGCCAAAAGGACGCCAAGATCACTGCGGGCCGCGATCTTTCGACGTTCATGTACGCGATCGCCGACGAAGGCAAACTCGCCGCATCGGGGCAGTGGGAGCTGCTCGAATGGCTGCGCGAAGCCGGATTCCACGTCAACCCCGATGTGAAACGTTGCGAAACGGCGGACGAGGTGCATGCGTTCTGCAAGACCGCGCTGCAGCGGCGAGAAGAGCTGCCCTACGAGATTGACGGCGTAGTGGTGAAGGTGGATTCGTTCGCCATGCAGGAATCGATGGGATACACCGCGCGCGCCCCGCGCTGGGCCATCGCGTATAAATTCCCGCCCGAGGAGAAGACGACGCTTTTGCGCGACATCACCGTTCAGGTGGGCCGTACCGGGGCGTGCACGCCGGTGGCTGAGCTCGATCCGGTGGTTGTTGCGGGATCGACGGTCGCCCGCGCTACGCTTCACAACGTCGATGAAGTGCACCGCAAGGATGTGCGCATCGGCGATACCGTCATCGTGCGCAAAGCGGGCGATGTGATTCCCGAAGTGCTCGGACCCGTGCTGAGCCTGCGTTCCGAGGGGGCCCTGCCGTGGAAGATGCCCGAAACCTGTCCGAGCTGCGGATCGCCGCTTGTGCGCGAGGAGGGCGAGGCGGCGTATCGCTGCATTTCGATCGACTGTCCCGCCCAGGCGCTCGAACGTCTGCGCCACTGGGCAAGCCGCGGCGCCATGGATATCGAAGGCATGGGCGAGGAGATCATCTCGCGCCTCATCGAAAGCGGCCGCATTGCCGATGTGGCCGATTACTACAGCCTCGACGAAGTCGAGCTCTCGCTGCTCGATATGGGCAGGGTGAACAAGGACGGCGACCCCATCAGGCTGGGATCTACCGTGGCGGCGAAGCTCGTGGCCGCCATTGAGGCGAGCAAATCGCGCAGTTTCGCCCGCGTGCTGTTCGGTTTGGGCGTGCGGCACGTCGGCAAGACCACCGCCGAGTTCATCGTGGCGGCGTATCCTTCGATCGATGCGCTTGAACAGGCAAACGTGGAGGATCTCTCGGCAATCGACGGAGTGGGCCCCATCATCGCAAAGAGCGTCTGGTCGTTTTTGCGCACGCCCGACAACCTGCAGGTGATCGAGCGGCTGCGCAAGGCGGGCGTGAACCTCGAGGAATCGACCGGCGGCGAAGACGGGTTGCCCCAAACGCTCGAGGGTCTCACTTTCGTGCTGACGGGGAGCCTCGTGAAAAGCGGCATGACGCGCGATGAGGCCGGAAGCGCCTTGAAGGCGCGCGGCGCCAAGGTGTCGGGCAGCGTGTCGAAGAAGACGAGCTACGTTGTTGCAGGTGAAGCGGCTGGCTCGAAGTACGATAAGGCGATCGCGCTCGGGGTGCCGGTGCTCGATGAAGATGCGCTGCTCGCCGTCATCGAGACGGGCGAGGTGCCGGTTGGGAAATAGGCGCCCGCGAATGCCGCGTCATCGGCTGCGGCATATGCGCCGTTCACCCAAAAAAGTTACGGATACCAAATTCGTAACACCATCATGCAAGAACTCTGCTATCCTGTGTTACGTAAAGTTAAAACGTAACACTATGCTGATGAGAGAACGGTTAATCGCATCGGCATGAGGGCGGAGGGAATCATGGGAGCATACACGCGCCGTACATTCGTAAAGCTTGCCGGCACTGCAGCGGCAGGCGCGGCGTTCGGCGGCATCCTTTCGGCTTGCGCGGCGGGCGCCGATCCTGCGGCTTCGAGCTCGCAGAACGGACAGGCCGCGGACACCGCGGCAGATCAGGTGATCGTTGCGATGAATACCGGCAGCGAACCGGCGGCCGGATTCGATCCGTTCGTGTCGTGGGGCTGCGGCGAGCATGTTCACGAGCCGCTGATCCAGAGTACGCTCATCACCACGAACGCCGATATGGAGTTCGTCAACGATCTTGCGACGTCCTACGAGTGCAGTGAAGACGGGCTCACCTGGACGTTCGTGATTCGCGACGACGTGAGGTTCACCGACGGCGAACCGCTGACGGCCGAAGACGTCGCCTTCACCCTCAACGGCATCAGGGAAGCCGATGCCGCCGAAGCCGACCTGAGCATGGTCGACGAGGTGGTGGCCCTCGATGCGACGACGGTTGAGATCCGTATGGGCAAACCGTTCAACGCATTGCTCTATACACTTGCCGTCGTGGGCATCGTGCCCGCTCACGCGCATGGCGAAGATTACGGCAGCAACCCTGTCGGCAGCGGGCGCTACATGCTCGAGCAGTGGGATAAGGGCCAGCAGGTCATCCTGGCGGCAAACCCCGATTACTACGGCGAAACGCCCCGGATGAAACGCGTTATCGTCGTGTTCATGGAAGAGGATGCGGCGCTTGCTGCGGTCAATTCCGGCCAAGCCGACATCGCATTCACTTCGGCCACTTACCACGATCACGAGGTTGCAGGCTACGAGCTGCTTGCCTGCAAAACGGTTGACAGCCGCGGAATCTCGCTGCCTACGGTGGAGCCCGGGGCGACGAAGAGCGACGGCGGAACCGAATATCCGGCAGGCAACGCGGTGACAAGCGATATCGCCGTACGGCGCGCCATCAACTACGCAGTCGATCGCGATGCGATGATCGAAAACGTGCTCAACGGCTACGGCGCGCCCGCGTTCAGCGTTTCGGATAACATGCCGTGGTCGTCGGATGACATGAGGATTTCAACAGATCGCGAGCAGGCGAAACGACTGCTCTCCGATGCGGGCTGGGTTGCCGGATCGGATGGCATCCTTGAAAAGAACGGTACGCGCGCGGCGTTCGACCTGTGGTACGCTTCGAACGATTCGGTGCGCCAGGCGCTCGCCGCCGAGTTTTCCAACCAGATGAAAGAGATCGGCATCGAGGTTTCCATCAAGGGCGGAAGCTGGGACGATCTGTATCCCAACCAGTTTTCGAGTCCGATTCTGTGGGGCTGGGGCTCCAATTCGCCGACCGAGGTCTACGAGCTCAACTATTCGAGCGGGTGGGGTAACTACGCCTGCTACGAGAGCGAGACCGTCGACGGGTATCTCGATGAGGCGCTCGCGCAGTCGGATGTGGCCGACTCCTACGAGTTCTGGAAGAAGGCGCAGTGGGACGGTGCCGAAGGCATTGCCCCCCAAGGCGCGGCAACGTGGGTATGGCTCGCCGATGTCGATCACCTGTACTTCAAGCGCGAGAACTTGCACGTGGCCCAGCAGAAGCCCCATCCCCATGGGCACGGTTGGTCGCTTGTGAACAACATCGATGAATGGAGCTGGGCTTAGGCCTTCGGGCGCCCGTAAAAGCGATGACCCGGTTCATACTCAAGCATAGCGCGAAGTTCGTCCTGCTCCTGATTGCGGTGAGCATGGTCACCTTCATCCTCGTGAGCATATCTCCGATCGATCCGGTGCAGGCGAACGTCGGTCAGGCGGCCTACATCAACATGAGCGAGGCGAAGCGCGCGCAGCTGGCCGAATACTGGGGCGTCGATACTCCGATGTGGGAGCGCTACATCAACTGGGCAGGCAGCTTCATCCAGGGCGATATGGGCACTTCGCTTCGCTATAACGCGCCCGTCGCCGAGGTGATCGCCACCCGGTTCGCCAACTCGGCGGCCCTCATGGCGGTTGCGTGGGCGATATCGGGAACGATCGGGTTCGTCCTCGGCATCGTGGCGGGCGTGTACCGCGGCCGCTTGGTCGACCGCATCATCAAGGGGTACTGCTTCTTGCTGGCATCGACGCCGACGTTTTGGCTGGGATTGGTGTTCCTCATCGTGTTCTCGGTGCAGCTCGGGTGGTTCCCGTTCGGCTTCTCGGTGCCCATCGGCGTTTCAGCCGTCGATGTGACCTTCGCCGATGCGCTGCACCATCTTGCGCTTCCCGCCCTCACCCTTTCGGTGATCGGGGTGGCCAACATCGCGCTCCATACGCGCGAGAAGACGATCGACGTGATGGGAAGCGAATACTTCCGCTTCGCGCGGGCGCGCGGCATGAGCGTGTGGGGGGCCATGCGCCGCCACGGGCTGCGCAACCTCGCGCTGCCGGCTCTCACGCTGCAATTCGCCTCGATCTCCGAAATATTCGGAGGATCGGTGCTCGTCGAGCAGGTGTTCTCGTATCCGGGCCTCGGGCAGGCGGCCGTGACGGCGGGTCTTGGCGGCGATGTTGCGCTGCTCGCCGGCATAGCGGTTGTTTCGGCGGCGTTCGTGTTCGGCGGAAACCTGATCGCGAACGTGCTGTACGGCGTTGTCGATCCCCGTATCAAGCGAGGTGAGGCGCATGGCTGACAACGGTACCTCCACCTGCGGGGGAGCGGGCGCGCAGGCGCCGGGCATGCAGGATGCGCCCGTCGTGCAGACGACGACGGCTTTCCATGCGCCGCGCGCCGAGCGTTCGCGCAATCGTTTGCGCACGCTTGTCGTCCTCGTAGCGTCCGTTGCGCTGCTGGCGGCGATCGTGATCTCGGGCGTGCTCGCGACCGATGCGGCGATGCAGACCGACTTCTCTGCGAAGAACCTCGCACCGAGCTTCGCGCATTTGTTCGGAACCGATTGGATGGGGCGCGATATGTTCCTGCGCACGCTTGCCGGCCTTTCGACAAGCGTGCTCGTCGGTTTGCTCGCAGCCGGTGCCTCGTCGCTTGTCGCCCTTGTGCTGGGGGCGGCTGCGGCGCTTGGCGGCAAGAAGGTCGATGCGGCCGTGACGTGGCTTATCGACCTTATGATGGGCGTGCCCCACATCGTGCTGCTCATCCTTATTTCGTTTGCGCTCGGCAAGGGGTTTTGGGGCGTGGCCATCGGCGTGGCCCTGACTCATTGGCCGAGCCTCGCCCGCGTCGTGCGCGCAGAGATACTTCAGTGCAGGCAATCGACGTTCGTCGAGGTTGCTCGCAAGCTGGGGAAAAGCCGCGCGAACATCGCGGTGCGACACATGCTTCCCTATGTGCTGCCGCAGTTTCTCGTGGGACTCATCCTGCTGTTTCCCCACGCGATCCTCCACGAAGCAGCCATCACGTTTCTCGGATTCGGGCTTCCGCCCGAGCAGCCCGCCATCGGCGTCATCCTCAGCGAGTCGATGGGGTACCTTTCTGCGGGCATGTGGTGGCTTGCGGTGTTTCCCGGCCTCGCCCTCATCGCGACCGTGCTGCTGTTCGATGCGGCGGGGTCGAACCTGAGACGGCTCATCGACCCGCATAGTTCGCAGGATTGAGGTTGGGCATGGAAGAGAGAACCGAAAGCGAGAAAGGGATGCGGATGGCGAGGGAAACCGACGACATAGCGGCCCACGAAGCGGCTGAGCACGCTTCGGCGCACGTGCATCACGGACACTCCCATGCGCCTTCCTCGCACCATGCGGGGGGCCATCATCTTTTGCAGGTGGAAGATCTCACGGTGTCGTTCTCGATGTACGATGTCGCGTCGGGCTCGTTCTTCGGCGCCAAGAAGGTGGAGTCGCGCGTGATCGATGCGTTGAGCATCTCGGTCCACGTCGGCGAAATCGTGGCGGTTGTGGGGGCTTCGGGCTCGGGCAAGACGTTGCTTGCCGATGCGATCCTCGGTCTGTACGAGCCGAATGCATCCGTGAGCGGCCGCATCTGGTTCGATGGCGTTTTGCAGGATGCCGAATCGCTTGCCGCCTTGCGCGGCAACGGCATCTCGCTTGTGCCGCAAAGCGTCAACCACCTCGATCCGCTCATGAAGGTCGGACGGCAGGTTCGCGGTTTCTCGGGCGATGCGAAAGATCGCGAGATCGAACAGAACCGCCTGTTTGCGCGCTACGGCCTCGACGAGTCGGTCGACGATTTGTACCCGTTCGAGCTTTCGGGCGGCATGGCCCGCCGCGTGCTGCTTGCCTGCGCGCTCATCGAGAATCCGAAGCTCATCGTGGCAGACGAGCCGACGCCCGGCCTCGATCTCGATCTGGCGGTGGCGGCGCTCGACGACTTCCGCACGTTCGCCGATCGCGGCGGCGGCGTGCTGCTCATCACCCATGATATCGAGCTTGCCCTGCGGGTGGCCGATCGCGTGGCGGTGTTCAAGGACGGCACGGTCGTCGAGGAGACGGCGGTTGCGAATTTCGCATCGCCCGATACGCTTGTGCATCCCTTCAGCAAGCAGCTATGGCATGCGCTGCCCGAGCACGGGTTCGAGGTGATCGCGTGAGCGTGCTCGAAGCCAGGGATATCGTCTATGCTTACGGAAAGGGCGATGCCGTGCTGAACGGTGTTTCGCTTCGCGTGGAAAGCGGGGAGCGCGTGGCGCTTTCGGCGCCGTCGGGCACCGGCAAGACGACGCTCGCCCGCGTGCTTGCGGGCTACCTTGCCCCCGATGCAGGCGAAGTGCTCGTCGACGGCGAGCCTCTTCCGAAGCGCGGCGCGTGTCCCGTGCAGATGATCTGGCAGCATCCCGAGGCGGCGGTCGATCCCCGCATGCGCCTGGGCCGCACGCTTTCCGAAGCCGGCGATGCCGATCCGTCGCTGGTGAGCGGCCTCGGCATCAGAAGCGAATGGATGGACCGCTACCCCCACGAGCTCTCTGGCGGCGAGCTGCAGCGCTTCTGCATCGCCCGTGCGCTTACGGCCGATCCCCGCTTCCTCATCGCCGACGAGATGTCGACGATGCTCGATGCGCTCACGCAGGCCCAGATTTGGCGCTTCCTCGTATCCGAGGTCGATCGTCGGGGCATCGGGCTCGTATTCGTGTCTCATTCGCCCGCGCTGACCGAACGCATCGCAACGCGCATCGTCGAGCTGTAGAACCGCGCTTTCGGATCGGCTTCCGTCTGAGCGAGCATTCGGGCTTTGCATGCGAGGTTGCGGCGAAGCGTCTCGGTGCGCGTCGTCGGGTTAGGCTTGCCGCATGCCTCGGTTCAGCGTCCGGGCAATTCGATTCCGAAGTCCTTTTCGAGGATCGTCCGGTACTGCGCCTCCGATTCGATCGTCACCCGTTTCTTTTCGCCGTGGACGGTTTTCGTGAACACGTCGCCTACGATGGATACGCTGCCGTCATCGGTGCGTCTGTTGACGTTTCTCCATTGGGTGAATACCGAATCGGGGTGCGTCGAGCAGAAGTGGGAGAGAGGTACGAAATCGACCTCGTCCTGGGGCAGATCCATGAACGCCATCACGGCTTCTTCGGCATCCGAGCCGCAGGCCTTTGCATCTTCGCGGCCGCAGTACGTAAGCTTCCACCAAGGGCCGTCCTGCCGGTCCATGCGAAAAGCCTGCCCGCACGAAACGATGCGCAGCCCGTCTTCGAGCGGAAGGGCGCATGCGGGCATCGGCCCGCCGTATCCCACGTCGCAGAACAGCTTTTCGCCATCGAGCGACACGATGGTGCCGCGGTGGGCGATCGGCTGCGTGTAGCCGCGGTTCTTAAGGCTCCGCGCGAAGCACGGAGCGGCATCGAATCCCGTCTCTGCAAGCAGCATGCAGAACAACGCGTTGAGTTCGAAGCAGTAGCCTCCACGCCTCCTCGCGATCATCTTGTCGAACAGCGCGGGCATGCCGAGGTCTATCGTGCGCCCGAAATCGACGATGTCGAGGTTTTCGAACGGAATCGCCCGCTGGTGCGCGGCGATCATGCGGTCGAGCGTCTCGGCATCGAGCGGGCCTGCGGGCTCGTCCATCCCAAGGCGATCCCAATACCGTGCGCGATCCGGAATGGGTTGGTAGAGCTCTTCGTACATAGGTCTCCTTTCGGCGCGGGCCTGCGAAGCCGCCGCATCCCAGGCGAACCGATTCTATAGCTTGCGCCGAGGCGCGCGCATCGCCCTGGAAGAGCCAATAACGGGCGATCGCCGTCGAATTCTCGCGCAGCTCATCCCAGGAGTGCGAGGGGTCGTACCCACGCGGGGATGAAAATCGGCTCGGCTTAGGGCGGGTGGTCGGATCCGTGCTTTCCTGCGCTCGGTACACTGGGCGGGCCTGCGGTCCCTGCGCTTTCGGATGGCGGGCCGGTGCCGCTTCTGCGGCGCTCGACGAATCGTTTCGCATCCGTATCGACAAAGGGGTTGTCCATGCCAGAGCTCTCTATCGCTCAGATCAAACGCACGCGTTCTCTCTACCTTGCCCTGTCGACCCTCGCGCTGCTGTTCCTAGGGCTCATATACGCGTTCTCCATGTTCGCGGCGCCCATGAGCGCGGCGTTCGGACTTGACAAGGCGGCTGTCGGACTCACGTTCAACATCATGATGATCACGTTCTGCTTCGGGGCCATCGGCGGATCGCAGATCGAGAAGAGCCTCGGCACGAGGGGCGCCCTCATCGTTGCCGCCGTGCTGTTCCTCTGCGGCTTCGCGGGGACGGGGCTTTTCGGTTACGGCAGCATCGAGGTCGTGTACCTGTGCTACGGTGTGCTCGGCGGGTTGGGGGTCGGCGTGGGCTACAACTGCATCGTGGCAACGACGAATCTCTGGTTTCCCGATAAGGTGGGCTTTTCATCGGGCGTGCTCATGATGGGTTTCGGCCTCGGATCGCTGATCCTCGGCACGCTGTCGGTGAACCTCGTCGCCTCGATGGGGCTCGGCACCGTGTTTGCGCTCATCGGCGTCATCACGTGTTCGGTGGTCGTCGTGCTTGCCCTGCCGCTTCGCCGCCCGCCCGCCGGTATCGTCCAGCGCATGGCTCCCGAGAAGGCGGGCGGTTCGGGCTATGATCCCGGCGAGCAGGATGCGGCCCTCAAGACGCCGACGTTCTACGTGTACTGGATCTGGGCCATCATCGTGATTGCCATCGGCCTCGCCACCATCGGCAACTGCGCTTCCGACGCGCAGGCGGTCGGGCTCGATGCCGGCTTCGCGACGCTGCTCGTAGGCCTCGTTTCGACCTGCAACGGACTCGCCCGCGTCGTGATCGGGCTCATCTACGATAAGACCAACGTGAAAACCACCATGCTCGTCGACGGCCTGATCGCCGTGGTCGCCTGCGCGTGCATCATCGGTGCGTTCACAGCCGGCATCCCCGCGCTCTACGTTGCGGGTGCGTTCTGCTGCGGCTTCTGCTACGGTGGCGTGCCGGTTGTGGCTTCGGCGTTCGCGCGCCAGCGGTTCGGCGCGAAGAGCTACCCGCTCAACCTGTCTCTGGCCAACTTCGCCATCATGTTCGGCTCCGTTCTCAACATAGTGATTCAGGCGGCGGTGGGCGGAGCTGACAACCGCCTTGCCGTGTTTGCGGTCATGGGCGTGCTTTCGATCGTTGCGACGCTTGATGTGCTGCCGTTCTCCAGGCTGTGGAACTTCGACATGCGCAGGCTCGAGGCGCGCAGGAAAAGCGCCGAGGCGGGCGGTGGGCGGTAATGGCCGCGAAACGGGGCGGTCGCAGGATCGCGGCGCTCGAGGAGATCTGCGCGCTTAAGGGCAAGCGCAGGATGGATATCATCAAATGCGCGTTCGCCATCATGGTCGTCGTTTTGATCATAGCGGGAAAGCCCCTGCTGGAGACGATGGGAATCATTCCCGAGGGCAGCATGGTCGCTTCGGCGGCCATGTTCCTGTCCGCGGTCGTACTGGCTGTTTTCGCGGGTTCGGCAAGCACCGATTTCGCGAAGAGCGGGCGACGCATCGAGGAGCTTTGCGCAAAGCACGCGATCACGAAAGACGACGTGCGCGCCTACGAGCGTCTGTGAATCGGAGTTGATTCGACGATCACGCGCGGCGGTTCGGGCCGAGCGGTCCGCGCAAAGCTCCCTCGGAATGCGTCGGGTCGTCGGTCTCCTCGACCATGAGGAGCAGTTCTTGCTGGTTGTGGATGTTGAGCTTGCGGTAGATGTGCCCGATATGGGTTTTCGCGGTGCTCTTCGAGATGCAGAGCCTGTCCTGGATGTAGGCGGCGTTGTATCCCTTCGCCAAGAGGAACATGACTTCCGTTTCGCGGCGCGAAAGCAGATAGCGGTCGGCGATCGTCTCGCATTGGGCTCTGAAGCGACCGCTTTTCCGGGCGGTGTCTGCTTCCTCGGCCGATCGCGTCGACGGTCCCAGCGAGGCGGGTTTCTGCGCGGGCGATGCAATGCCGGCATGTCCCGAACCCGCTGCATGCCGAACGCCCCCCTTCTCGCGCGCGTCGTGCGCGCCTTTTCCCGTATCCTGGGCGTTCGGATGCCGCCCGGGTTCGTGTTGGACGCGAAGGCGTTCCTCTCCCGCGGATGCGCCGTCGGCTCTCACCCGAAGCTCGCCGCTTTCTTCCGTGTCCTGGACGCGCCTTGACGTTTCCGCAGCAAGTTCCGCTTGGCGGTTGAACGTGGCGATGGCGGGATAGCCCTCCGGTTCGGGGGCGATGACGATGCGTTTGATGTCGCGTACGCGCGGCAGGAGCGCATATGCCATCACCATGACGAACATGATGAGCACGGCGCCGCCCGCTTCGCCGAAAGGCGTCAGCGATCCGAGGATCGAGGGATCGGCAACCGAAAGCGATCCGGCAAGCGAGCCGAGCGCGAGGCATCCTCGGCCGATCCCGAACACGAAGATAGGGGACAGCCTGAACTCCTGCGACATCTCGCCGAAGAACACCCACATGAGCGCCTCGAAGCACATGTAGCCGGTCAGGAGTACCAGTGGCTCGAGCACCGAGTTTCCCATGGGCAGCGTCGGCAGGAAGAACAGCGTAACGGCGATGAACGGGATAAGCGGGCGAAACAGGAAATCCCAGTGGCCGCGCTTGTCGAGGCAGAACGAGGTGACGAGCAGCAGCACGGTGGCGGCGCCGCCTGCAATCAGGGCGAGCAGCTGCGTGGTCAGATCAGATGACGGCAAGATGACCTGAGTCGATATGGATCGCAGCGCACCGAGGGCGAAGCCGAACAGAAGCGTGGGCAACGCGAGTCTGATCGAGAAGGGCGGCTTTCGCACGGGGAGCGGGTTGAAGATGGGTATCGCGTGGCGCACCGCGTAGCTGACGGGCGTGAGCCGCCACAGAAGCGGAAGTTCGAGCAGCGGCAGGCAGCAGGTGAGGATGCCCGAAAACGGCGGCGGGATGATCTGGAGGACGAACGAGTACAGGGCGATGGCGATGACGATGGCCACGGCCGTGTTCATCACGATGGTCGCCGCTCCGTGGCGCGAAAAGGCGATGCCCCAGAACAGAAGAAGCAGAGCAGAACCGATGCCGGTCGAGATGCCGGCGAACAGCGTTGCGGCCGCGCCGAGGACTCCCGGCGCGTTTGCCGCGAACACGGCGGCCGTGCCGATGGCGGTCAGAACGGCTGCGGCGATGATCACGCGTTTTGCGGTGTAGAACTTGAGGAAGCGCTGATCGGTCATTGCGGCGAACAGCAGAGATATGCCGAACACGACGATGGAGATGAGGAAGACGAGCGATATGGACGATTGCGCTTCGGGGCCGAGTGCCTGGGGAACGTGGAATATGGTCGTCGTGCCGAACATTGCCGTGTAGATCCACGATTGGTGGATGCCGAACCCGAGTGCGAGTATGTTCAGCTCGCCTTGCGTTCCCGTGCCTCGATCGTCGTCTACCGTGATGCTGATTCGCGGAAACGTGATAGCCATAAGCGGAACCTCGCTTTTCCCCTGTCGTTGCGGTCGAGTGATCGCCTAGCGATTCCCTTCGGCGCACGGCCTTCTGCGCCTCATGATCGTGTGGGAGCCGGCCGAGCCCCCGAAAAACACTGTTCGCCATCATAAACGGAAGCCTCTCCCTGTTCAACTATCGATAAACGATTAATTAGGCTTCTCATCAGCATATATGCTATCCCTCCTGCCGCAAGATCGATAAAAATCAACCTCTGGGGTCGATGGTTTCTCCTGCGAAAACGCATCTTTACCGCCGTGCGGCATAGTACGGCGTCGTCTTTCGGAACCCCGGTTCGCCGGATGCGAAGCCCACTTGGGCTCTGCGGCTTTCGCTTGCGTTCGCGGCATTTCGATAAATCGATCCCTCGGACCGATGGGGCCAGGGGAAAGCGTCCCGGCGAGCCGATGACCGCTCGATTTCGGTTCCGTACCCTTCGATGTGCTTGATTCTTTTGCAGGGAATCGACTGCGGTTGCTTCTGCTTGCAAGGGAAACGAAACCGGGAAAGAGAAGGGGAAAGGGGGCGCGCGCAATCGTTTCTTCTGGGCGACGAGCGATTCGGTCGGTTGAGAGAGCCGATGGAAACGGCGATCGAAACTACGGAAGCATCCGTTATTTTCAGGCGTGAGGTTCTGAAATACTGAAGCATCCGCATCGCGGCGCGAACGCGGTCGGACCCGGTCTTGCTATTGCGTACAAGGTGATTTCAGACAAATGGCTGGCCTGCGCTTTCCGTAATCGGGAGCGTCCGGTCAAACGATCTCACACTGAAGGGGGGACTGATGGATAAAAAAGAGTTCACGATCTCAGAGGTCATCGACTCTATTGGCATCAGCTCGCATACTTGGATAGTCTTCGTGCTTTTGGCGTTCGCCATGATCTTCGACGGATACGATTTCATGATCGTCAATTCGACCAACCTGTTCGTCGCGCATACGTTTTGGCCGGATAACGCCAATCCCGGCGCGCTCATGGGCTCGCTTACCACATGGGGCTTGCTCGGCATGGTCATCGGCGGTGCCGTGGGAGGCATCATGTCCGACAAGCTCGGGCGCAAGAAAACGCTGATCGCCGCCGTCATGTTCTACGGTTTGTTCACCTTGCCGCAGGCTTTCGCCAACGATCTGGCGTTTTTCGCCGCCTTCCGCCTGATCGCGGGATTCGGCGTCGGTTCCTGCATTCCCGTTGTCACGACGGTGTTCTCGGAAAGCATGCCGTCCAAGCAGCGCGGCGTGTTCGTGACGTTCGGCATGGCCTTCATGGTCGTCGGCTGGGTTCTCGCCGGCCTCATCGCCAACCCGATCTGCAATGCCCCGACGCCGCTGCTCGGCGAACTTACCAACCAGGTAACGTACATGACTGCCGACGGCGGCACGGCAACCATGTACGCGAACTGGCGTCTGTGCTATCTGATCGGCGCCATTCCCTTGCTCTACGGCATCGTTCTCATCTTCACGATGCACGAGACGCCGCACTGGTATGCGAACTCCGGTAACAAGGAGAAGGCTTGCGAGCGCCTCACTCAGATCGAGCAGGCCACGCGGCATACCTCGCACACCTACGACCCGGCTCTGCTCATCGTGCCTCCGAAGCCTGCGAAGACCGGGCCCTCGGTTCTGTTTTCGAGCAAGTTCATCGTGGCGACGTGCGCCATCTGGGCCGCCTATTTCGTGGGCCAGTTCTGCGTGTACGGCATGAATGCCTGGATTCCCACATGGTTCGTGGGCCTCGGGTACTCGTCGGCCGATAGCGTCGCGCTGCAGACGTGGAACAACGTGGCAGCCATCGCATCGAACATAGCCGTCGGTTTCGTGTCGGACAAGGTTGGCCGCAAGCGCAACCTCGCCTTCTCGTGGCTGTTCTGCATCGTGGCGATCATCCTGTGCTCTTTGTTCGTCGCCCCGAACAACATGGGCCTGTGCATCGCGCTCATGCTGCTGTTCGGCTTCGCGTTGAACTACGCGATCACCGCCGTGCAGCCTCTCATGCCGGAAAGCTATCCGACCGCCATCCGCAACACCGGCACGTCGTGGTGCCAGGCGTTCGCCCGCTTCGGCGGCTCCGCCTCGTCCATCGTGCTCGGCGGCATTGCGGGCATGGCGTTCTTCCAAACGGCAACAGGTGCGACCAACTGGAGCACGGTCGTACTCGTCCTCATCGTTCCGTTCGCGCTCGGATTCGTCTGCACGGTCCTGTTCGTGAAGGAGACGGCGGGCAAATCGATGGATCAGCTTGCGGCGGAAGAGGAGAAGCTCGGCGCTTCCGAGAGGGACGGTGCCGTGCGCTTCGTCGTGATGCTCGTCATCGTAGCCATCCTTGCGATTCTCTGCATCGTGTGCCCGCTGGTGGTTGAAAACTGGTCGAAGCAGCCCTACGCGCTGCCGCTCATGGCGATCGGCCTGCTCTTGCCGTTCGTGTACTTCTTCGTATTCGGCGGAAAGCAGCTTGCGAAGAACAAGGCCGCTGCGAAATAGCATCTCGCCGCACGTGCGCGTGGAAAACGTAAAGGAACCCCCGGTCAGGGGGTTCCTTTACGTTTCGGGAGCTTGCGGTGCGCTTCTTGGGGGCACCGCTGCGGGCTTGTCAGCGGGAGGCATCCTCTTCGAGGAGCTGCTCATAGGTTTTCCCCTTGCCTGCGAACAGCCAGTTCTTCGCCTTTTCGAGCCTCGACGCGTTCGGATTCTCGATGCCCTCGCTCAGTCCCCGGTACTCTTCTTTGATGCCCATTGCGATGACGGCGGCGACGGCTATCCTCAGCTTCGCCACGTCTTTCGCCTTGATCTCGTAGCATTCGCCGCGATCCATGAATTCGACCACGCGCACGTGCACGTCTTTGACCGAATCGTCCTCGCGCACGAAGTCGAGCGGCGGCTCGCTGAGGGTTCCGTCGATCTGCCAGCGCATCCCGTTGACGTAGTAGTCCTGGAACAGGCGGCGCGTGTGGAACACGTATTCCCAGCGCTCGAGCTTCAGATAGTACGCAAGCGCTTTGGCATCGGGTTTGACGGCTCCCATCTCGCCTCCCATGCGCCCGAAGATCGCAATCTCGCTCCTCTCGCTTTCCCATGCCCCCCTGATGCTCAGGAAGGTGTCTCCATCGGCGTACCACACATCGAAATCTTCATGGCGGGCGAATGCATCCTTGGGCAGATAAGCCTTGTTGTTCTTCACGGGACCTCCCGACGCTGCTTTTACGTTGGCGGGATTATAGCGCATCGAAGTGATTTTACACGTTGCTAGGATGTGAAAAAAAGCACCTTTGAACTGGGGTTATAAAAACACCCAACCCTACAGTCCGACGAAAATCAACCCCGCAGGACGATGGTTGCAGCAGCAAAAACGTCCCCCTGATTCGATGTTGCTCGCCGCGCAGTCCGTAAGCTGAGAAACGCCAGATGCTTCGAGCTCATCCGCGTCGTGCAGGGTGCTGCGGGCGTGGGTGCATGGCATATCCGAGGGTCTGAAGCGTGGTGCGCGTGCGCTGCCGAACAGACCGAAGCGATCGACGAGAGAGGTTCACCATGTGTTTCAGACCAGCTGATGCATCCGCCGGCGGCGGCATGAACAAATGCCCCGAGTGCGGCAAGACCATTCAGATGATGGCGGGCGTCACCTTGAAGAACTGCCCGTTCTGCAAGTGCGATTTCACGCCGTATCTCGACGGCACGAAGCCGCTTCCCAATGCGGCTCCCATTGCCGGCTCTCCGGGCGCCCCCGCTGCTCCGGGCGCCCCGAAAGCGCCGGGAGCCCCTGCCGCTCCCAGCGCACCGAAACCTCCGACCGCTTAGCGCAAGCAGGCAGAGCACCGTGCAGGAGGGCGGCGATCGGTTGATCCGGCGCCGTCCGAGGGGATCGAGGAGGTGATGCACGGAATCGATAGCGTCCGAAAGCCGCGCACGGCATGCGCGGCGAGTTTCCAAGGTTTTACGAGTGAGTGAAGCGAGTGAACCAAAGAAAGAAGGAAGGAAAACATGGCATACGGTAAACAATGGCAAACCGTGAACGAGGATGGGACGGTCGTAACCCGCAGCAACACGTGGTCGCCTCCGGGGAGCCACCCTGTCGGATACGGCGTCAAGGTCGTGACGAAAGACGGCGAGCTCATCCGTGTCGAGGGTGACGACGACAACCCGATCACCACTGGCCGCGTCAACGCGATGAACCTTGCTCTGCGCGAGTACACTTACGCTCCCGAACGCATCATCCACCCGATGAAGCGTGCGTTCGAGGATCGCGGCAAGGATAAGTGGGTCGAAACCACCTGGGATGAGGCTCTCGACACCATCTGCGAGAAAGTGCGCTACTATCAGAACAACTACGGGCCCGAATCCATCGTGGTCTTCGGCGGCACCGGTCGTGAGGCGTGCATTTTCTACTACGCGCTCACGTTCTCCGTCCTGCAGTCTCCCAATTGCTGCTATACGCAGTCTGGGTGGTCGTGCTACGGACCGCGCTGCTCCATCGCCGACTACGTGCTGGGCGCGGGCTATCCCGAGCTCGATTACGCCGGCCATCTTCCGGGCAGCTATCAGGATCCGCGCTACACCGTGCCCAAGTGGATCGTCGTGTGGGGCAAAGAGCCCCTGCCGTCCAACGGCGACGGCTTCTTCGGCCACTGCCTGGTCGACCTGATGAAGCTCGGCACCAAGATCATCTCGATCGACCCCCGCATCACCTGGGTCGGCTCGCACAACGGAAACATCAACCTGCAGGTACGTCCGCAGACCGACACCGCCCTTGCGCTCGGCATCATGAATCTCATGTTCGAGAGCGGCGAGTACGACAAGGAATTCGCCGAGAAATGGATCTACGGCCTCGACGAGATGAAGGCCCGCGCGGCCGAGTATCCGGTTGAAAAGGTCTCCGAGATCACTGACGTGCCGGTTGAGGACATCAAGCGCGTCGCGCACATCATCGGCACCGAGCGCCCGATCGGCTGGGCGTGGGGTTTGGCATTCGACCAGAACAAAAACGGCGTGCAGCTTTCCCAGGCGTTCATCGTCTTGGCTGCTCTCGCCGGTTCGATCGACCGCCCCGGCGGACTGACCCTCGGACCTCCGTCGGCGCTTCTCGGCAAGTGGCGTATGGAGCAGCGCGGCGCTATGGACGACGATGTATGGTCGAAGCGCATCGGCGCCGCCGCATGGCCGGGCCTGTCGACCGGCATGGCGACGACCCAGCCCGACGAGACGTTGAACACCATGGAGTCCGATGAGCCCTATGCCTTGAAGATGGGCTGGTTCAACAGCTCGAACTTCCTGACTCCCACCTGCTCGGCGCAACCGAAGCGCTGGCATAAGGCCTTGCAGAAGCTCGAGTTCGTGGTTGTCCAGGACCTCACCATGACCCCGACGGCCATGGCGGTGGGCGATTACTTCCTGCCGATGGCGACCTGGGCCGAGCACAACGGCATCGTGCTGACGCACTATGGTCGCAACACCGTGTTCATGGGCCCCATGAACAAGGCGCTTGAAGTCGGCGAGTGCAAGTCCGACGTCGAGATCTGCCTGATGTTCGGGCAGCGCCTCAACCCTTCGTGGTGGCCGTGGTACAAGCCCGCCGACGGCAAATCGCTCGATCTTGATGCTTTGGCGCAGGCCGTCGAAGACTTCTACAGCGATCAGCTGAAGGAAGTCGGCTACGACTGGAATTCCTTCCGCGAGGCGGGGCTGTATCAGCCCGGCGCCCATGGGTTCGAGTATGAGAAGTACGAGAAGGGCCTGCTCCGTTTCGATGGCGAGCCTGGCTTCAACACCATCACCGGCCAGATCGAAGCCTATTCGATTCTGTACGAGTCCTGGGGCGAGGATCCGCTGCCGTACTACGAGGAGCCGAACTACAGCCAGATCAGCAAGCCCGATCTTGCTGCTCAGTACCCGCTGTTCTCCACCTCGGGTTCGCGCCGCTACAGCTCGTTCCACTCCGAGCATCGCCACGTGCCGTCGCTGCGCCAGATCGATCCGTGGCCGTGGGTTCAGATCAACCCCGAAACCGCCGAAGAGTACGGCATCACCGACGGCGATTGGTGCGAGGTTTACAACATGTTCGGCGAAGCCCGCTTCAAGGCCGAGATAACCCCGGTCATCAAGCCCGGCATCTTGAACTGCGCCCACGGCTGGTGGTTCCCCGAGCAAGATGGCGAAGAGCCCAACCTGTTCGGCGTGTGGAAGTCCAACTTCAACAGCCTCGTGCCGCACTTCAACGTCGGCAAGCTCGGCTTCGGCGCTCCGTATAAGGGCGTTATGTGCAACCTTCGCCGCGTCCGTAGTCTCGACCAGGACTAACAGAAAGGAAGTGGCATAAATGGCAGATCAGAAATACGCTTTGCTCGTTGACTACACTTATTTCTCCGGCAATCACGCCGCAGAGATCGCCTGCAAAGAAGAGCTCGGCCTTCCCATCGACCAGTTCGGCATCAAAGAAGTCGAGATCGGTCCGTTCAAGAAGGGCGAGGGCAACGACGGCGACGCGTGGGAGTGGTTCTATATTCCCTGCCCGACGTCGATCTTCTCCGATCATTGGGGGACGAACGGCGACAAGGCCGGTCAGCGCCCATTGGCCGTGCAGGTTGAGGAATCCGCATCCATGTACTACGGAACCCTCGAGGACATGACCGCCAAGATGGCCGAGTTCGACCGTCCGATGGTTCTGTTCCAACTGTAAGCAGTACGAATGCAGCGACTGCCGCGGCCGTCGGCCCGCCTGGCTGATGACCGCGGCATCCGTGTTGAAGACCGACGAAGGAGGGCAACATGACCGAAGATGAGTTCTTGGCGCTCGACGCTCGCGAGGGCGCTGAGATGCTGAATGCGCTTTTGGCCGAAGGCAAGAGCCAGGATGAGGCGATGGCCGAGTTCGATCTGACTAAAGCGCACCTTATGAAGGCGCAGATCTTCTTTGTGAAGGATAAGTTCATCGCCCGCGCGTGGGGCGGCTATACCTCCACGAAGCGAACCGGCAACGAAGCCGGCGATGCTGAAAACGGCGTGGGCGCCAGCGATCCGTCGAAGGGCATCCTGGGCGTTTAACCGTCGTTCGCCGACTGCGGGAGGCCCGGCGAGGTTTGCGGGCCTCCCGCGGCGGCCGACGGCGCATGATTCGCGGATCCGCTCGATCGCCGCGGCGGAGATGCGCGCGGCGGCGATCGCAAACGAATGCAGGACAGGAAACAGGAAAGGTGGGCGCATGGCAACCGAAGAGGACATTCTGACGGAAATCGAACGCTGCGGGCGTTTGACCCCGGAGCAGGAGAACATCCTGTACAACATAAGCTTGAAGCAAGACGAGCTGGGAAGGGAACCCGTGAACATGCTGTTGAGCAAGGTGCGGGGCAGCTCGGTTTACGAGCCGATGATCGAGCGCGAGTTTTTGACGTACGATGTTTTCAACCACGGAAGCCGCCATGAGATCGCCTGCCTCTACGTTACCCTGAAAGGCCTGCGTTACTGCATCATGTTCGCCGACGAGCTTTCGCGCCGCCGCAAGCTGAATCCGGCAGGTGCGCCTTGGCAGACCGTCGCCGCAGGTGCGGAGGTGTAGGCTATGGAGCTTGGTTCTACGGTAACGCTCGCCTATACGGGAAGGCTCGACGACGGCACGGTTTTCGGCTATGCAACGCATGAGAATCCCATGAAATTCCAAACCGGCATGGACATGGCGATCGAGGGCTTCGAGAATGCCGTTCTCGAAATGAACGAGGCGGGCGAGAAGAAGACGTTCATCGTCGACGAGTACGAAGCGTACGGCGAATATCTTGAAGGCCATACGGCTCGGATTCCGATCGAACAAATTCCCGTAGACGGGATCGGGGTGGGAAAACGGGTCTGGCTCTCGAACGCCGAGGACGGCGCACCGGTTCCCGCAACGGTCATCGGGGTCTCGGACGGCGTGGCCACGTTCGATCTCAACCATCCGCTCGCGGGCAAAACCCTCATATTCGAAGTGGAGCTCCTCGAGGTCGAGGATGCGCCTGAAAACTTCGTTTCCGCAGCCGAGAAGGCTGCTCATATGAAGGAGCAGGCGAAGATGCTGGGCGGTGATCAGGGCGACGACTACCGCTGAGAACGCAGCGCGCCCGCTTTGCGCCTCGGTACGGCATGGATGCGCGCCGAGGCGCGGCATGCCGGTGGGCGTTCGTCCGGGAAGGCCGAAAGGAAGCGAAACGTATGTGTTGGTCCTGCAATCCGATATGCGGCGGCTGCCGACCCCCGCGCAAGCGGCCGGTGAAGTGCCCCGAATGCGGCGCCTTCAACGCGGTCGACCTCGAGCGGGGAGGCCGAAAGCTCTGCGTGAAATGCGAAGCCGACCTCACCGAGCTGGCTACGCCGAAACCGAAGGTCTGCCGCTATTGCGGGGAGATCTGCTACAACCCCTGCCGCAAGGCCGATCAGGATCCGCCCGGCGGCGAGATCGGCAGATGCCAGGTGAGGGTGAGAGAGCCGCTGTAGGCGCTGCCGCGCGTTCGACGGGCGGGCTTCGGGGCTTGCGATGCCGATCGGCGAAGGCCTGCGGGTTGATCCTTGGGATCGCTCGCAGGCCTTTCGCGTTCTTGCAGGCGATCAGCGCGTTTGGGGAGCGTCGGATTCGGGGATGAGGCGATTATCGCTATTCTTATGCCAGGCTAATATGCGCGATTCAGTTGATTTTTCGTTGACTATATACTAATTAAAGAATAATATTGACGGCATGCCGGACCGAAAAACGGCATTCGAACTGTAAGGACCAAGGAAGGGAACATATGAAAAAGCATATGCGCATCGTGCTTGCCGCCGTCTTCTCGTTTGCGCTCGTCGGAGCGTTTGCGCTTGCCGGCTGCTCGTCGCAGCCAGCTGAAGAGCCCAAGCAGGAAGAGAACACGCAGACCCAGGAACCGCAGGAGACCAACGACCCCGTTGAACTGCAGATCTTTGCGGCCAACTCGCTGTCGAAGGCGATGGAGGAAGTTCAGGATCTTTATAAGCAGGATCACGATTGGGTGACGTTCGCCGATACACAGTACGAGGCATCGGGCACGCTCAACGAAATGCTCGGCGCCGGCTCGTACGCCGACATTCTCATCACGGCGTCCAAGGGCACCATGGACACGGCCGTCGACGAAGGCTACGTCGATGCGAACACCCGCTTCGACATGTTCACCAACGAGCTCGTCATCGTGACGGGCGAGGGTTCCGACATCGAGAAGTCCTCGCTCGAGGACATCGCGACCGGTGAGTACAAGATCTCGGTGGGCGATGACAACGTTCCCGCCGGCAACTACGCCAAGCAGGCGCTTTCTACGACCGATCCGGCGTGCTGGATCGACCCCGACGGTAAGACGGGCTCCGATTCTGCGGGCAAGGGCGGCACGTTTGCGGGAACTCCGCTTGAGGGCATGGTCACCGAGGGCTCGAGCGTCGGCAACGTGTGCTCCTACGCCAACTCCGGCGATGTTGACCTTGCGATGGTCTACAGCTCCGACGTGTACCGCTTCGGCGGCGTGAAGATCGTGGGCACCGTTCCCGCAGACACGCACAAAAACATCATCTACCCGGCCGCCATCTGCGCCGATTCCGCCAACTCCGAGGCCGCACAGGAATTTTTGGATTGGGCCTTCACGAACGAGGATGCCATCAAGATCTGGCAGGAGTGGGGCTTCGAGCTGGCTGCGTAAGCCGTCGTTTGCGGTATGATTAAGCGCAACGCGCTTTCGATGGGGGATGGGAGGCCGCGCTTTCCATCCCCCGTTCTTGCGCGGGGCTCTGCGGTGATGGATGCGATGAGAATGGGGAAACGGGATGGGAAAACGCATAAGCGCCCTTGCGATGGCTTTCATGCTGGTGTTTGCCACGCTCTGCCCGGGCCTTGCGTTTGCGGATGACGATGCTTCTCTCGGGGACGTTCTTGCAGGCGAGCCCGCGATGCCCGGGGGGTCGGGCGGTTCTTCTTCGAACGATTCGACGGTTACCGTCGACGACGTCGTCGTTTCAGCCGAAGGCGAGGCGGCTGCCATAGAGGGGGCCTCGTTCGCTGTCGACAGCTTCAGCCGCGCCCAAAAGGGCTCGAACCGCGAGATTGACGGCCGGTATCTCGGGTACAGCTATTATCAGGGCTCATCGCCCGACTACGCGGTTGCCGTTGCAACCGATGATTACGTGCTCGCCTACATCCCGCCTTCCGCGCATGCGCTCTGCGATGTTGAAGACTCCGCTTCCCAAGACACCCTGAAGCGGTACTTCCTTGCGCTCGACGAGGTATCGCTGACGGGTGGTATCGTTATGGACGATACGGTTCCGTGGTATTTTACCAGCGAGTCCAGCATGGCTCTCGACGGCATTCTTTACCGCTTCGCCGTCGAGGCGGGCGAGGGCAAATACTACGTGTGCGCTATAGGCGAAGACGGAAGCGACGTGGTGTCGGCTGCCGCCGAGGGCCTCACGCGTCCGACCCACGTTGATTTTCTCAAGATCGTCGAACCTGGCGCCGTCGATATCGTGGCGGCATCTTCGGGGCTTGCGGCGTTCCAAGAGTTTCTCGGCGGCATCGATTTATCGCCTTTGTGGGTGACGCTCAAGACCACGGGCACCGCGATCGTGTTCATTTTCGTGCTCGGTCTGGCTGCCGCGTATTTTACTCTGCGCATCTCGAAGCGCGCTCAGGACATCTTCGATACCGTCTTCACGATTCCGATGGTGCTGCCCCCGACTGTCTGCGGCTTTCTTCTGTTGTTGCTGCTCGGTCGCAATACGGCGCTCGGGCAGTGGTTCATCGATATCGGTTTCCCGCTTATCTTCAGCTGGCAGGCGACGGTCATCGCCGCGGTCGTTGTGGCGTTTCCCCTTATGTACCGCAGCGCGCGCGGCGCGTTTGAGGGGCTCGATCCGAACATGCTCGACGCGGCGCGCACGCTCGGGTGGTCGAATGCCAAGATTTTCTTCAAACTCATGCTTCCGCTGTCGTGGAGTTCCATCGCAGCCGGCACGGTGCTCGCGTTTGCCCGTGCACTCGGCGAATTCGGCGCTACGCTGTTTCTGGCCGGCAACTACGTCGGCATCACGCGCACCATCCCCATCGCCATTTACTTCGAGTGGATGAGCGGAAACATGGACGTCGCGCTGTTCTGGACGGTCGTCATTCTGATCTTCAGCTTCGTCGTCATCCTGTTCATCAACCTGTGGTCAAGACGGACGACGCGTTACCGTAAGGGGGCGGCCGAATGAGCCTCGAAGTTGCCATCAAGAAACGTTTTTCGGGTTTTCAGCTCGACGTCTCGTTTTCGGCCGAAGACGAGACGCTCGGGTTCCTCGGCGCATCGGGATGCGGCAAGAGCCTCACCATGCGCTGCATCGCGGGAATCGAGAAACCCGACGAGGGCCGCATCGTGGTCAACGATCGGGTGTTCTTCGACTCGGATGCCAGAATCAACCTCACGCCGCAGGAGCGAAAGACCGCTCTGCTGTTCCAAAGCTATATGTTGTTTCCCAATTTGACGGTTGCCGAAAACGTTGCGGCGGGCATAGGGAAGGATGTCTCGAAGACGGATCGCAAAGCGATCGTGCTGAGCGAATTGAAGCGCTTCGGCCTCCAGGGGTTCGAGAATCGCTATCCCGCGCAGCTTTCGGGTGGGCAGCAGCAGCGCGTTGCGCTTGCGCGCATGCTTGCGGCCAAGCCGGGCATCCTCATGCTCGACGAGCCGTTCTCGGCGCTTGACGCCCATCTCAAAGGCGTGCTCGAGCAGAATCTCGTAAGCCTGTTCGACGCCTACGACGGTACGATCCTCTACGTGAGCCACGATATCGACGAGGCGCTTCGCTTCTGCGATCGCATCGCCGTGGTGGAGGACGGCCGTATCGTGGAGGAGGGTACGGGCGACGATCTGGTGAACCGCCCGCAGAGCCAGGCGGGCATCAAGCTTTCAGGGTGCAAGAACGCCACGCCCGCCGAGTATCTGGACGATCACCATGTCCGCCTGCCCAAATGGGGCATCGAACTGGCTACCGAGCAGGAGGTTCCGAAGGATGTCAAATGCTTGGGGGTGCGCGCTTTCTTTCTCGAACGCGCCGATGCCCCCGGCGAAAACGTGTTCCGCGTGCGGGCCGATCGCGTGAGCGATTCTCGGTTCGATCGTACGGTGCTGCTCGGTTTCGCCGAGCGGAACGAGACGGACGCTCCTGCCGTAACCGCCGACGAAGACGATATGAAGTACTTGCATCAGCACGTGTTCTGGCGCGTCAACAAGCTTTCCGTCGAATCGGGCATGCTGCCCCAGGAGGGCGACGAGCTCCTTATCCGCATTCCGAAAGACAGGCTTTACCTGGCGAGCCGATGACACGTTGTTCTGAACGCACCCGATGGGAGTCCGCAGCAGGTTGTCTGTCCGCGTTTTGGGCGGGCTTCGGGGCGGCTTGGATGTATGAAACGATACGAAACGGGGCGAATTATGACATTCGCCTCTGTTTGTTGCCGATGGCGCGGCTCTTTTCTCCGAGGAGCGCTATAATATCCTTTGTTGAGGAGAAGGGAAGGCCGGCATGAAAGACTCACATGGCCGCACTATCGATTACCTGCGCATCTCGTTGACCGATCGGTGCAACCTGCGTTGCATATACTGCATGCCCGAGGAGGGCGTCGATCAGATGTCCCACGAGGATATTCTCCGTATCGAGGAAATCGAGGAAGCTGTCGCCGTTGCCGCTCAGATGGGCATCACGCGCGTGCGCCTTACCGGTGGGGAGCCTTTGGTGCGCAAAGGCGTCGTCGACCTTATCCGATCCATCAAGAACACTCCCGGCATCGAGCATATCGCCATGACCACCAACGGCGTGTTGCTGCCTCGCATGGCGGACGAGCTGAAGGAGGCGGGTCTTTCGCGCGTCAACATCTCGCTCGACACGCTCGACCCCGATCAGTTCGCCATGATCACGCGGCGCGGCAAACTCGAGGATACGCTTGCGGGCATCGAGGCGGCGCTCGCCGTCGGGTTCGACCCCGTGAAAATCAATGCGGTCGCTGTGCGCAGCCTGAATCAGGATTACCTCGCCTTTGCGAAGCTCTCGATCGATCGAGAGCTGCACGTGCGGTTCATCGAGTACATGCCCGTGGGCGAAAGCTCGGGCGGCACGGGGTGCGGCTGGGGCAAAGAGGACGTCGTTCCTTCCGAAGAGCTCATCGAGATCATCGATCGGCAGGCGCGGGCCGAGGGAATCGGCGGTTTGATTCCGGCGGGGGGATCCCGTCCCGAGGGCTGGGGGCCGGCGCGCTACTATGCATTCGAAGGGGCACGGGGCACGGTTGGATTCATCTCGCCTCTTTCGCGTCATTTCTGTTCGGAGTGCAACAGGCTCCGTCTGACTGCCGACGGCAAGCTGCGCCCCTGTTTGTTCTCGGATGTCGAGTTCGATCTAAGGCCCGCTCTTCGAGCCGGCGATTTCGACGGCGCAAAGGCGGTGTTCGCCGAGGCGTTGGGCGCAAAACCCGATGATCATCACGACAAGGTGGGCACCGAGCGCGGCATGTCCCAAATCGGGGGTTAGGACGATATGCGGAGGCGGTCGGCAGGACCCTCTGCCGCATTGCGCGGAAAGCGAAAGGAAATGAGGATACGATGACCGAACAGAATCTGACCCATATCGACGAAAAGGGCGAAGTGCGCATGGTCGATGTGTCGCAGAAGGCCGACACGGAACGCGTCGCCGTGGCCGAAGGATTCATTGCCATGAATCCTGAAACGCTCGATCTCATCGTCGAGGGGAAGGCGGCCAAAGGCGATGTTCTCGCGTGCGCGCGCGTGGCGGGGGTCATGGCGGCCAAGCAGACATCGTCGCTCATCCCCATGTGCCACCCGCTCAACATCACGAAGGCGAAGGTCGATCTTGCGCCGGTTGTCGCAGGGGAGCGCGAGGATGGCAGAGTCGGCGTTCGCGTTCTTGCCACCTGCGGTGTGACCGGCAAGACCGGAATAGAGATGGAGGCGCTTACCGCGTCGAGCGTCGCATGCCTGACCATCTACGACATGTGCAAAGCGGTCGATCGCGGCATGGAGATCATGGACGTGCGCCTGCTCAAGAAGGACGGCGGCAAGTCGGGTTTGTGGGAGCGCAGCTAGTCGGCTTCGGCGACTTCCTATTCCGCGCTGCATTCCAAAAGATCCGTCTGTTTCGGCGGCGTTTTGAAAAACGGGCATCAGCTCGCTTCGTCTGAGGCGAGCTTTTTCATTTCGTCCACAAACAGGGCGCCGTTTTCGGACGAGGCGAACTCGTCGGTGTAGACGGCGTAGAAATCGGTCTTGAACGGCAGATCGACGAGCGAGAACGCGCGGCACTCCTCGCGCTCTCCGATGCCGAAGCGCGGCATGAGCGTTGTGGGGACGATACCGAAAAGATCCTGAAAATCGTAGTTGAAGTATTCGAAGTGATCGCTGAAGCTCATGGTTTGCAGCGCCACGCGCGCGCCGTGTTCCTCGAATCGCTCGACTACGCCGTCCCGCAGGTACCCTTGGTAGATGTCGGGAGGTACCATGATCGTCGATCCGTCGAGGTCGGCAGCGCAAACCGTATCTTTGCAAAAAAGCGGGTTATCCTGCGTCATGAGCAGCTTGATGTCTTCGGTGCGAAGCTTGAACCCCTGCATTCCTTCGGGGATCACGCGGTTCGCGCTGCCCGACGTATAGCTTTTGCAGCCTGCAACTACGATGTCGTTCGCCTGTTCGCGCAGCGCATCGATGGTGCTGTGCGGTCCGTTGGCCGTCACGATGTCGATTCTCTTTTCGGGATGCCGCCCTTGGACGGCGTGGCGCGCCTTGTAGAGAAGCGATTCGAGCCAGGGGAGGTTGGTTTGGGCGACCGTCACGGTGAGCAGGTTGTCGGCAAGCGTTTGGTACTCGTCGATTATCCCTTGCACCGTTTCAACGAGCTTTGCGCCCGTTTGCACGAACCGTCTGCCCGCCGGTGTGAGCGCGGCTTTACCCTGGCATTTTCCGACGAGTTCGCATCCGAGCTCCGTTTCGAGTTCCCGTATATGGTCGGATAGCGTTGGCCGGGTGATGAACAGCCGCTTCGCGGCGTTCGAATAGTTGAGTTCCGCCGCAAACACGAGAAACTCCTGAACGTAACGTGTATCCATCGATCCCCTTCCAGACGATGAATTCCGGCCCCTGCCTTTCCTGTCGAACCGCGGGCTTCGAAGCCGGGTTCGACCTCCAGCGGCGGGCGCCGACTCCGGTTGCCCCCTTCCCGAGGCGACGGGAGTTGTAAAAATTATTTTACATCGTTTCGACACTTTTGAACATGGGAGGCAAATATCGCGACACGCGTGGAAAAGAGCCTCCGGCATCTCCGATGGCAACGGGGATACGATTGGTGGTGAGTTTGGCGCCGGGATGACGGCCGGCGCCGTTCAGGGAAGAGGAAGGGGATTGTCATGGAGCTTGATCGCAGGAGTTTTCTCAAGGGCGCTGCGCTGCTTGGGGGCGCGGGGGCGCTGGCCGGCATTGCCGGTTGCGCGCCCGCTGCGGAAAAAACAGCGGGCGCAGGCGAGGGGGGCGTAGCGCCCGAGGCATCGGCGTTCGAGGCCGCCGCTTCCCCCATCGAGCCGGTGGAGCCGCCCGCAACGTGGGATGAGGAGGCCCAGATCGTGGTCGTCGGTTCCGGGGCGGGTGGCATGAATGCTTCGATTCGCCTTGCTCAGGCAGGTTATCAGGTGCTTATGCTCGAACGCAGCGAAGAGACGGGCGGCAACTCGAAGCACTCGTCGGTATTCTCGAACATCGGGGGGCACAAGCAGGCCGAAGAGCTCGGGTGGGCGTATCCGTCGTATCCTTACGACGTCGACAACATCGTCGAATTCTTCATGGATTGCCAGCAGATGACCGGCGACCCCGATCTTCTGCGTGCGATGGCGACCGAGGGCCCGAAGTGCATCGATTGGATGAACGAGAAGGCGGGCGCAAAGTGGGTTCCCATGAATCCCTCGCCTGCGGGTGCGGGACTGCTCGAGTGGGAGGGCATGTCGACGCCCACCAACGGCATCAACGTCAATCTCATTCCGTTCCAGGAACTTGAGCAGACGGCGCGCGATGCCGGAGTCGAGATCCGCACGAGCTGCACGGTCGATACGCTCGTGTTCGATGGATCCGCAGTTGTCGGCGTGAAGGTAACCGACCAGAAGGAGGAGAAATTCATCAAGGCCGATCGCGCCGTCGTGCTCACGGCGGGCGGCATGGAGATGAACCGCGCCATGATGGCGAAGCATTCGGCGACGTGTTTGCACGGCATCGCGAACATCGCCACGCCGCCGAACGGCACGGGCGAGTGCATCAGGATGGGGCAGGGCGTCGGCGCCGACTTGTCGGGCTACGATTCGACCGGCGCGTTCGACGGCGGCGTATGGTGGCGCGACTACAACGAATTCGACACCATGATGGACTCTCACATAAACAAGGACGGAAACCAGGCGCTGCGTCAGCCGTGGTTGCGCATCAACCGCGATGGTCAGCGGGTGCCCTTCATCTCGACCTCCGCGACGAGCTATCCCTACAACACCGATGCCGCGCCTTCCTCGGCGGGGCTGTGCGATACGGCTGCGATCGAGATGAACCAGCCGGGCGGCAAAACCTATTGCTGCTTCGATTCGAAGTTCGATCAGCTGGTGACCGATAACTTCTTCGGGCAGATCATCTGCCGCAAAGCGAAGATCGTTGCAGACGACGATCCGTACATCGATCGCGTGCCCGAGTGGCTGCGCGATTGGCATACGGGCTTCCAGCAGATGGTCGATGCCGGAGCCATTGCGAAATGCGATACGGTCGAGGAGCTTGAGGAGGCGCTCGGGTTGCGCGGCGGCGTGCTCGTCGATGCGGTGAGGCGATGGAACGAAGCGTGCGAGGCGGGCGAGGATTATGCGGCGTCGTACAAGTATCCGCCCGAGTGGATGATCGCGATCGACGAGCCGCCGTACTACGGTGCGAAGCTGGGCGGCCATGTGTTCGGCTCGAAAACGGGTCTGCGCATTACGCCGAAGATGCAGGTGGTCAACACCGACGGGCAGGTCATCCCCGGCCTGTATGCGGGATGGCATACAGCTGGGGGATCAGCAGGCGAGGGCAACCCCTCCGGCAAGCCTCTGACCGGCATGTACGCCGATCTCGGCCTTGCCTTTGTCGGAGGATACATGGTGGCGGGCGGCATCCTCGACGAAGACGGGAAGAGCGAAGCGTAAAGAGGCATCTTCGCGCAAGAGGGCTTCTCGCGCGTGCGCGCGAAGCGCCGCCGGGTGCCGCGGCATGCGCGGCGATACCCCTGCTGTCAAAACCGACGACGCAAGGCCCGGCTCTCTTCTGCAAAAAATCTGAATTGGGGTCTTGTCAACTAATAGACATGATCATATAATTGGTATGGTCTGAAACACAGGAAAAGCCGCATTCCCCCAATGCGGCTTTTCCTGTGTTTGATGCTGCTGGAAGGAAATCGGATCGACGGGACCCGATTTCCTTGTTTTCCGAATAGCTACTTCGAGAGTATTTCGCCGGCAAGATATCCCCATGTGAGTGCTCGGCCGTTCGAGTTGCCGGCCATGTTGATGGGGTAGTCGACCGCGTAGATGTCGCCCGATGCGTTGCCGATCGCGTACAGTCCCTCGATGGGCTGCTTGTTCGCGTCGAGCACCTGCAGATCGGTGTTGATCTTGAGTCCGCCGACGATGGCGAGCAGTGCGACGCCCACCTTGGCAGCGTAGAAGGGTGCCTTCTCAACGGGGAAGAGGTACTCGCTTTGCTTGTGGAAGTCGTCGTCTGATCCGGCGGCCACGAGTTCGTTGTAGCGAGCCACCGACTCCTTGAGCTTGTCTGCGGGAATGCCCGTGAGCTCGGCGAGCTCGTCAAGCGTATCCGCCTTGAACACCTTGCCGTCGTCGGCTTCGAGACCCGTGTTGACGAAATCGATGTAGTCCTGTGCGACGAAGGGCGCTCCCACATCGCCGCCCATGATGTCCCAGAACATGCCTCCGCCGCCGGAGAACTCGAGCGTTTTGACGTTTTGCTCGCCGAAGTCGGCGTCGAAGATCGACCAGGCGATATCATCGGTCTGGTGCATGACGTTCATCGATTTGCCCTGAACCCAGGTTGCTTCGTTCATGAAGCGCTCGCCTTCCATGTTGAGGAACATGAACGCACCGTGGAACTGCAGGCCCGCCTGCGGATGGAGCATGAGGGGGAAGGGTCCGTCCTGCACCGTGCCGCCTGCCCACATGCCCATTTTGATGCCGTCGCCCGTCGAGTAGCCAACCGGCGTGTTCTGGCATTCGAGTACGTGATGAACGTTTTCCTCGCAGTAATAATCGACCATCTCGGGATCGTCGTGGATGCCGCCGGTGGCTATGATGACGCCCTTGCTCGCCTTGAAGAGCAGCACGTTGTCGTCTTTGTCGGTAGCGAATACGCCGACGACCTTGTCTCCCTCTTTAAGAAGCTGGGTTGCAGTGGTTTCGAAGCGGTACTCTGCGGGCTTGCTGTGCTTTTCGGCGTCCTTCGAATCGACGTAGAGCACGTTGGTTGCTTGGAAGTAACTGCATTCGGCGGGCCACTCGGGCGTCGCGTCGGTTTTGTGAAATTGGTGGTACGAGAACGATTCGGGGATGATCGCCTTGGGCGCATAGGCGCGGAACGAATCGGGTTCAACGCCGTATTCGGCGGCTTTGTCGATGAGCCAGTCGCCGGCTTCGCCCGATTTGTTGAACCACAGGGAAACGAGCGCTTCGTTCACGCGGCTGCCGCAGCTGCGAACCCAGAGATGCTGGGCCTCGGGAATGTTGACGGTGAGATCCTGTCCGATCGATTCTCCGTAGGATTTGGTGAACTTGGTGTTGCACAGGCCGATTCCGCCGCCGCGCCCCTGTACGGTGCTGAGCTTTTCGAGCACGATGACGGATAGGTCGTGGTCTGCGCACGATGCCGCCGCCGCACACCCCGCATTGCCTGCTCCCAACACGATGACGTCTGCTTCCAGAACCTCTTTGGCATCGCTTTCCGAAAGCGGGGCGGGCGCGGTCATGAACGACGGGTTGGCGATTCGCCCGTAGCCCATGGTGGTGGAACCGCCGCCTCCGCCGAAGCCGATAGCCTCGGACTGGGTTGCAGCTGCGCCGTTTTCGGCACCCTTTTCGCCTGCCGCCCCCGTGGCTGCAGGCGCGCATCCAGCGAGCCCTGCTGCGCCCGCAGCAAGAGCCGCCGTCGCTCCAAGTCCGAGAAACGAGCGTCTCGACAGCGTGTTCTTCTCTGGCATGAATCCTCCTTTGTCGGTGATCCGAAGGCGCGTCGAGCGCCTTCTGCGACTCCCTTAGGCCGCAATGTCAAAGTACCTCTCCGATTCCCGATGCGCAGCGTATGAAACCTGCCGTTTTGCGAATCGGGCAAAAATGAGAGGTTTCCTGCTATGCGTTTGACAGGGCAAAACGACGGCCATGTAGTATGCTGTGTCGATATGTGAGGAGGGAGCCGCATGAAGGTAGACGCTGTGAAGCAGCCTGAAACGGATGGGACGCCGTTTTCGTTTCGTCTGCTCGGCATTGGATTTTGGCAGGCATGGTGGATGCTCGTGCTTTGCACGACGATCGTGGTACCGCCCGACCTGTCGTTTCTCGGCGTAAGGCCAAGCGTTTGGACGCTGCTGTTCACTTCGGTCGGTTTCGCGCTTGCGGCGGCCGCCGCCCCTCGGGTCGGATCGTTTATAGAGCGCGCGTCGATGTTCAAGCTGGCGGCTCTTCTGTGCACGGTTGGGACAGGGGCCTGCGTGGCGATGCGAAGCTTTTCCGGCCATGACGCCCTTGCGGTCTTGCTGCTGGTGTTTCTGACGGTCGCGGCGTTCGGCAACGCGCTTCTTCTGGTTATGTGGGGCGAGCTGTGGGCGACGCTGGCGACCGATCGGGTGAGCCAATACCTGTTCTCCTCGTACGCGTTCGCGTTCGTGCTGTTTTTCGGAGTCCAGCTTTTGCCCTGGATGGTAACGGCGGTTCTCGTATGCCTGCTGCCCCTTGCCTCGTGCGCCATCCTGTACGCTTCGCGCGATGAGACGCGCAGGGCTCCGTCTGCGGCGGACTTCGCGGTTGACCGGCCCCTTGTCGTCAAGGCTATGGGTGCGGTTGTGGTTGCGGGGCTGGCGTACGGCATCGCCCAGTCGTTTTACGCGAACATGGCGTCTTTGCACGTCGCCGAGGGCCGCCCTGATTTGCTTGTTGCGGGAGCGTGCTTCATAGCCCTTGCCGCCCACATCGCCTTCGAGCGCTCGGCGGCGGCTCCGATCGCAATGTATCGGCCGATCGTACCCGCGCTCTCGGTCGGATTGATCCTGTTCGCCATCCTTCCCCTCGCATACGGATACTTTGGCAACGGACTCATCATCGTGGGCGGATACTGCCTCGACATCCTCATCATGCTCGTTTCGGCGGATTTGGCGTTTCGGGCGAGGCGGTCGGTGGCGTTGTTCTTCTCGTGCTCCATCCTCGTGTTGCGACTGGCGACGATCGCGGGGCTTGCGGTCGTAGACATTGCGGTGGGGCGGGGCGTCGTTTCCGCCGAGAGCCAGCTGCATCTGCTGGCGGCCCTTGCCATTTTGGTGATTTTGGTCGGAACGCTGGTTTTTTCCCAGGGAGAACTGCAGAGGTTCTACCAGCCCCAGCCGGCGATTCGGGAGAACCGTGATCTGGATGATCACTGCAGGGCGCTTTCCGAACGCTGCGGTCTGACAGCCCGGGAAGCGGAGGTTCTTGTCCTGCTGGCGAGCGGTCGCAACGTTCCTTTCATATGCAAGGAACTCTGCATTGCGGAAAGCACGGCTCGCCATCATGTGGGCAGCATATACCGCAAACTCGGCGTCTACGATCGGCAGGGCATGATCGACGTGATCCTGCAGAGCTGAAATGTTCTTCCGTCTGCATTGCGACGAGGGGTTTCGATCGTTCTCAGGCAATTATGATGGAAAACATCATAATTATCCATGTTAATGAGGCGAGGGATCAAGTACCATCTACTCAGTCGTAATTATCAGTTGATGCGCGTGCGTTCGGCAGCGGGTTTGACTCGATGTCCGCATCACCTTGAATGGGAATGTGGGGTGCGAGCGTACAGATGCATCGCAAGCCAAGGGCTCGGAGCCCATTTGCACTTGCCGTGGCCGCTTTCGTGCTGGTATGCGCTGTTGCCGGGGGATTCTGCTTCCGGTAGGCTCTGCGCGAAGGGCTTGCGGGGACGGTGCGGGGCAATTTGGCCAAAGCCGACGCGGTGTACTCTATCGCCGTTATGGAAAACAGCGTGCCGGGCGAGTACGTGATCGAGAGCGTTTCGCTCGATGCAACCGTTACCGAAATGCTGGCCGAGGCGATCGAATCGTCGGGGACCGTATCACCGCCGAGCGATGGGCGGTTCGCGCTCGCAGGATAGCCTTCGTTTGCTTCGGCGCTGCCTTCCTGCCGTTTCCAGGCGCCGTGCACAACCTGGTGTTAGCGGTTCATCTGCGACGATGGCAATCTTTCGAGATTTTTACCTGCGCTTGACGGGCTTCTGATCGCCGCGGCGTACAGTGGTTTTCGAACAGAACGGCGAACGACATGAAGGCAAGGAGAATCCATGCAGGTATCGGGAGTGATCTTCGACTGCGACGGAACGTTGCTCGACACGATGGGTGCGTGGCGCGGCGCCGAGCGCGAACTAGCAAGCCGTGCTGGGGCGAAGCTTACGGGAGACGACGTTGCTTTGCTCAACACGCTGACCGTCGGCGAAGCGGGCGAGTTCTTCCATCGGCGTTTTTCCATCGGTGCGAGCGCGAGCGAGGCGGCCGATGCGCTGCAGGGCCTCGTTGTCGGCCATTACGCCTTGGCCGTGCAGGCGCGCAGCGGCGCGCTCGAGTTCGTCCGCGCGCTCCACTCGCTTGGCGTGAAGATGGGCGTGGCATCCTCGAGTCCGAAGCATCTGCTTGAAATAGGGCTCGGGCATGCGGGGATGAGGGAGTGCTTTTCGATAGTTGCCTCCACCGACGATGTGGGAGCATCGAAGCGCCGGCCCGATGTCTACGATTACGCCCGTGCGTTTCTCGGCACGCCGAAGGGGGGCACGTGGGTGTTCGAGGATGCCCGTTACGCGCTCGAAACGCTTTTGAGGGCGGGGTATCGCACGATCGGCGTTCACGATCGCGACGATTCGGGCACGTTCGACGAGCTGAGCGCCCTTGCCGACAAGGCCGTATGGGGCTTTGAGGATATCGATCTGGTCGAGTTCGTTGCGGGGCGGTATGCGAAAGACCGCGTTGGCCAAGAAACCCTTGCGGGCATCTGCTGAGGCCTCGGCGCCCGCCGCGGGTGCCGTCGGCGCTTTCGGCGACATCCATATATGGAGAGCATTCGCAGCGAAATGGGCAATTGCCGCCAGTATGCTACAATAATTCGCTGGAAATGCATCAGAGAGTTAGGGTAAACATATGTCAGGGCATTCAAAATGGGCAACCACGAAGCATCGTAAGGCCGCGCAGGACGCAAAGCGTTCGGCTTTGTTCTCCAAACTGTCCCGTAACATCACGGTGGCAGCCAAGGAGGGTGGCGACCCGAACCCTGACAACAACGCGTCGCTTGCGGCCGCTATCGAAAAGGCCAAAGGCTATTCGCTTCCTAAAGATAAGATCAAGACCGCGATCGACAAGGCGTTCGGCAGCGGAAAGGACGCCGCGAACTACGAGACGGTCATCTACGAGGGCTACGGTCCGGCGGGCGTAGCGGTTTATCTCGAAGCGCTCACCGACAACCGCAACCGCACCGCCGCTGACGTGCGCAGCGCGTTTTCCCATGCCAACGGAAGCCTTGGCACATCCGGATCGGTTGCGTTCCAGTTCGAGCGCAAAGGCCAGATCATGATTCCGAAAGAGGTCGAAACCGGAGACAAGAAGGCGCCCGTGAAGCCGAACGGCGCAGCTGCCGACGAGGAAGAGTTCATGCTCGCCGTTGCCGAGGCCGGCGGCGACGATTACGAAGACGCCGACGAGGAATGGATCGTCTACACGAGCCCCACCGATCTCATGGCCGTCAAAAAGGCCATCGAGGAAGCGGGAATCGAGACGAAGGGCGCCGAGCTCATCATGGAAGCTGCCACGCCGACCGAGGTGAGCGTCTCCGATGCCAAGAAGGTCATGCGGCTCATCGACAAGTTCGAAGAGCTCGAGGATATCCAAAACGTGTACCACACGATGGATATCACCGACGAGATCGCCGAAGCCCTCGACGAGTAGGACGATACTGCAATAGAGAGCCGATGCGGGCGCGCCGACAGGTGCGCCCGTTGCTTTTTCGGGCGTTTGATGCAGTTTCTATCGGGTGGGGGATGCGTTGCTCGGGCTGCTCTCGTCTGATTCGAGCAACGCCATAAGCTCTGAATGGGAGTGGATGCCGAGCTTGGCGTAGATGTTGCGCGAGTGCGATCGCACGGTGTTGAGCGATACCTGAAGATGGTCGGCGACGTATCTGCGACCATGGCCGCGGGCAAGCAGCACGAGGACTTCCTGCTCCCGTTCTGTCAGGCCGTAGCGCTGCGATACCGATTGGGAACGCAGGATCAAGCGGTCCTCCGCATCGGCCGGCTCTGATTTTCTTTTCGCAAGGTCGATCGCATCTTCATACGAAACCGGCAGCATGAGTTTATCGAGCTGCTTCGGGGGCGAGACGAGCAGGGCGAGCAGGATAAGGGCGTACGCTCCGACGAGAAACGGCGTGGAGGACAGGTTTTCTTCGGCGAGCAGGGGGCCGACATCGCCTCCGATAAGGTATCCGAGCAAGCTTCCGAGCAGTACGGCGGAGTATCCGAAGCCGAATATCCGCAGCGGGGAGGACTTCGATTGAAAGCAGATGTAGGCGAAGATGCAGAACGCGATGTTTCCCGTGATGCCGCTGAGGGTGCCGTTGAGCGCGTAAAACAGCGGAACGTGATCTTCGAACAGCGGGAGCACTACCAGGATGATCGTGGTGCCGACGAACAGGAAATAGCATACGCGCCCGTAGTCGACCTTTTTGCTGGCGTTGAACGCGTAGCAGACGAAGATGAGGGCGACGAGCATTTTCAGCAGGATATTGCCGACGACGCCAAGTTCGATCGCTTCTGAGGTTTGAAGCGTCGCGAGCATCGTTTTGATGTAGTTCGAGCAGAAGCGAAACGCGAAGATCATGAATACGAGCCGTGCGAAGGTTCTGCCGAACGATTTGGCGGTTTTGGGGCGGGCGACGGGGTTCTTCTTCGTGGGAACCAGTGCGAACGTGATCGCTCCGAACGCCGGCAGGAGGCAGAAGAGCACGGTTGATATCGGGGTGGGTGCAACGGTGACGATGAGGTACAGGCATGCCGCCACGAGTTGGGAAGTCATGAACAGGAGCATCGCCCTCCAGGGGGAAAGCGCGCTGTACAGGATGCCCGCTTTGATGAAGAGGACGGCGGCGCCGACTCCTGCGAGCAGAGAGCCGGCATGCAGCAGCATCGAACCCGACTCGGGGACAAGCCAGGATACCGCCAGGCAGACATCTCCTGCAACCGCCAGCGCGGCGATTGCAGGGATCGACCATCTCTTTTCGAAAAGCCGCGAAAGGCTGCTGCTGAGGATGCCGCAGGCGATGAGCGCGGCTATGAGCACCACCCTCGTTTCGACGTAGGCTGCAGAAAACGTCGATTCGGTTCCCGATGAAGGCGATATCCAGTCCTGGACGCCGCTTGTCGAAAGGATCCACGCCGACCAGAACGCGATGCCGAGATAACCCAGGAACGGCGCCTGGTCGTTCACCGATTCGAAGTACGATGCAATGCGTTGTTTGATGGAATCGATCAAGGCACCCCTTATTCCAGTCAGCTCACCCCGTTCAGCAATTGTAGGGAAAGAACCGCGTGCGCACAAGGATGGTTCAGTAAGAACTTCGCGGTGCGGCCATTGTCGTCTCACCCCGAAAAGACTAGTCCTCTTTTAAGCATTTCAGCTGCGAAAACAAATCGCATTGGTCCTTTTTTGACGTTTCTGCCATGAGGCGGGCGGGCTATCGTGCAGGTCGTCGATACGACAGAGGGAACAAGATATAAGGAGGAACCGATGGAAAAGGTAACTACGAGGCGCAGCTTTGTGGCGGCAACGGGTTTGGGCATGCTCGGTTTGGCGGGCGGAGCTCTCGGCCTTGCAGGTTGCAGCTCCGAGCCTGCGCAGAAAAGCTCGGGCGCTCAGGCGTCGGAGGTCGCGTGGGATGAGGAATACGACGTAATCGTCGTCGGTGCGGGCCTTGCCGGCCTGGCTGCCGCCATAACGGTGGCGACCGAGGGCGACGGGGCGACGTGCCTTCTCCTCGAAAAGAGCGATCAGCCCGCAGGCGGCGGCAACAGCCAGTTCTCGTCGGGCAGCGTAACCTATACCGATGACGCCGAAGCATTCGGGAGCTATCTCAAAGAGCTGCGGGGCGATTATACGGGTACGCCCGACGACATCCTCGAAGTGTTCGCACAGCGCAGCGCCGAACTGCGCGACTGGGTTGTCGGCCTTGGCGCCGACGAGTCGGATATGAAGTTCACGAACGAAGACGGGTCGAAGAAAGGCGAGTTCGGCGAACTCGAGAACTCGGAATCGTATCGCTACATGAGCTTCGACAAGAAGGAATCCAAGAGCTTCACCCACATATCGCACTTTGCCCTGTCGGTCGTCGAGGCCCATGCCGACGTCATCACCGAAAAGACAAAGGCTCCGCTGACCGATCTTGTCTGCGACGCCGAGGGCGCGGTTGTCGGCGTTGTGTACGACGACCGCGGCAAAGAGATGAAAGCGAAGGCGAACAAGGGCGTCATCATGTGCTGCGGCGGCTTCGAAAACGATACCGTCATGCGTCAGGACTACTTGTCGGCACCGCACGCCCACCCCGTTGCGGGCATCAACAACACCGGTGACGGCCATCGCATCTGCGCGAAGATCGGTGCCGACATGTGGCATATGCACTCGTGCGCCGGCTTCTGGACGAACGCCGTTTCGCTCGACGGCGAGAAATACTGCGCATACCGTAAGATCAACAAGCAAAACGGCATCACCGTCGGCATAAACGGCCGCCGATTCTTCATGGACTACGATATGGCGGTTTCGGGCTGGCCTCAGTCTGACGAGCTCGTGAGCCTCGAAGGGGATGTCGGCTGCCGTCACGGACATCAGCAGTTCGGCGGAGAGTGGCCTTTGCTGCCGCTTCCTTCGGTCATGTGGTTCGTCTACGATCAGGATCATGCGGAGGACGCCTACACCGACGGTTCGGGCGATCCGGTAGCCGACGGGTTCGCCGTGTCGGCCGACTCGATCGAAGAACTGGCGGCGCTCATCGACGTGCCCGAATCCGAACTGAGGGAAACGGTCGATTTGTGGAACTCCTACTGCGAAGGCGGAAAAGACCTTTCGTTCCACCGCCCGCCCTCCACGTTGAACCCTGTTGCCAACGGGCCGTTCTATGCGATGAAGTGCTGTTGCGAGTTGCTGAACACCGATGGGGGCCCGCGCCGCAACGCGAAGGCCCAGATCCTCGACACCGCAGGCGAGCCGATTCCCAACCTGTATTCGGCGGGAGAATTCGGATCGCTGTGGGCCCATCTCTACCAGGGTTCGTGCAACCTCTCCGAGTGCTTGGTGTTCGGCCGCGTTGCCGTGCAAAGCGCCCTCGGCATAGCGTAGGGTTGCCGAACTGCGCTGTTCTTGCCGCCCGCGAAACCTGCTTCCCAGGGTTTTCGCGGGCGGTTTCTTTTGCGGCGTCGCGCAGAGCGCACAGGGTTTGCCGTCGCCGTGCTCCGATCGTGGGGATTGCGTTCGAGGGCTTTGCGTTGCCGCCGTTTGTGGTATCATTCGAACAAGTGTTTGTTGATTTGCCAGGTGATTTTCGGACGGCGGGCCATTCTGCCCGCACGGCCGGCGGCTGGCTGGTATCGGAAAGGGCCGCATGTCTTCGGTGCGTCGCGTTGTTCTCGGAATCGATCCGGGGTTGGCCAATACGGGCTGGGGGATTGTCTCCCAGCAGGGCATGCGCCTGTCGTGCCTTGCCTACGGGTGCGTTTCGACGTCGAAGGATATGGAACTGGCGCAGCGCTTGAAGAAGATCCACGATCAGATGAGCGCCGTGATCGCGCGATTCGAACCCGAATGCGTGGGCATCGAAACGGTTTGGTTCGGCGAGAACGTAACGGCGGGTATCGGCACGAGCCAGGCGCGCGGAGCGGCGCTTGTCGCCTGCGCCGCAGGCAGCCTTCCCGTCGGCGAGTTCACTCCTCGCCAGATCAAGCTCGCCGTCGTCGGCACGGGCTCCGCCGAAAAAGAGCAGGTGCAGTACATGGTGAAGCAGCTGCTTTCGCTCGACGCCGTTCCCCATCCCGATCACGCAGCCGATGCGCTGGCGGCCGCAATATGCTATACGACGCACGAAGGAGTGCTATGATCGCGTTTCTCAACGGAATCCTTGCCGGGAAAACACAGGATACGGCGTATATCGAGGTAGCCGGCGTCGGGTATGCGGTCGGCATGGCCGCAGGCAGCCTTGCGAAGCTTCCCGAAACGGGGGAGCGGGTGCAGGTGCACACCCATCTGTACGTGCGCGAGGACGCGCTTTCGCTGTTCGGGTTCCTCACGGTGGAAGAGAAGAGCTTGTTTCTGCGCTTGAACAGCGTGTCGGGCATCGGACCCAAGGTTGCGCTTTCGGCGCTTTCGGTATTTTCGCCCCAGCAGCTCGTGACGGCTATCACCTCTCAGGATGTCGCGCTGGTTTCGAAGATTCCGGGGGTGGGGAAGAAAACCGCCTCGCGGATCATCCTCGAACTCAAAGGTTCGCTCGACGCCGACCTGCTCGGCGAGGCAGCGGGCTCTGCGGCTGCCGCTGGAAGCGCGATGCAGGGCGTTCAGGATGCGCTTCTCTCCATGGGGTTCACCACTGCGGAGATCGAAATTGCGCTCAAGGGCGCTCCTGCGGCAGCGGATGAGGGCGTCCTGTTACAATACGCACTGAAGCGGTTGGGCGAATAGGCCCGATCGCGCGTCGATACGGATGGCATTCAAGAACGGGCGGAAATGGCTAACGAAGGAATAGAAATAGAGGGATTGGTTTTTTCGGCATCGGAAGCCGATGCGGCCATGAGCGCATCGCGCGCGGTCACTCCCGACCTCGTCGAAGACGATCTCGCCCTCGATCGCAGCCTCCGTCCCAAGCTTTTGGCCGACTATGCGGGGCAGGAGAAGGTGAAAGATTCCCTTTCCGTGCTCATCGAGGCCGCTAAGGCGCGTGGCGAATCGGTCGATCACATCCTGTTCTCGGGTCCTCCGGGACTTGGCAAAACCACGCTTGCCACCGTTGTCGCAAACGAGCTCCATGCCAGCATCAGAACGACGAGCGGTCCGGCCATCGAGCGCACGGGCGATCTGGCGGCGATCCTCACCAACCTCGAAGAGGGAGATGTTCTGTTCATCGACGAGATCCATCGTCTGAATCGCATGGTCGAAGAAGTGCTGTATCCCGCCCTCGAGGATTTCGTGCTCGACATCGTGGTGGGGAAGGGTCCTGCGGCCCGATCGATCCGTCTTGATCTGCCGCGTTTCACCCTTATCGGCGCCACGACGCGAACCGGGCTTTTGACCGGGCCTTTGCGGGACCGGTTCGGCATGCTGTTCCGCCTTGATTACTACACTCCCGACGAACTCGCCACCATCGTGTGCCGATCCGCTTCGATTCTCGATATCGGCATCGAGCAGGATGGCGCGCTTGAGATCGCCCGTCGCAGCAGGGGGACGCCGCGTCTGGCCAACCGCCTGCTCAAGCGCGTGCGCGACTGGGCGCAAGTGCGCGGCGACGGCACCATCGACGAGGACGTGGCGGCGCAGGCGTTGAGCTTTTTCGAGGTTGATTCCCTTGGTCTCGACATCATGGATAACCGCATTCTCGAGCTTTTGGCCGTCCAGTTCGCCGGTCGGCCGGTGGGGCTCACCACGCTTGCGTCGGCGCTTTCGGAAGACCCCGAAACGCTCGAAGATGTCTACGAGCCGTACCTTTTGCAGCAAGGGCTCATGATCCGCACGCCCCGAGGGCGGCAGGCAACCGAAAGAACGTACGACCATCTGGGCATCGCCGTGCCGCCGACGAACTGATCGCCGGCCAGCGATCCCGTGCAACCGCGACCGAAAGAGAGACCATGTTTCAGCAAGATTACCTTATGCGCATCTTCCTTCAATTTGCCGAAGCCATCAGGCGCAGCATGCTTAAAGCGAACGGCGAGCAGGATCCTGCTTCTGCTGCTGGGATGCTCGAGGCGGCCGTCGGCGAGGCGACCGAGCTTGACGGCGATGTGTTCTTGTCGCTTGCCCCCGAATCGATGACGAGCATTCTCTCCGTTTCCGGAACCGATCCGCGCGTAGTCGAGTACATTGCGCGCAGCCTGCTGCTGGAATCCGAATACTTGAAGGATGCCGGACAGCCGGAAAAGGCGGAGCTTCGTGCAGAACAGGCTGCCGCGCTCGCGCAATCGTGCGGCATCGAGCTCGACGAGGATGCGATCACGCCCGAGGAGCTCGATGCGTTTTTCGAGGAAAGCCAAAAGGGCTTGAAGTAGGAGCATGGGGCCGGTTTCGCAAAGGAGCCGAATCCTGCGGGGCGTTTTTGGCAGGTTGGCATCCGATCGATGGACGAAAGCGCAAGACGATGGCCCTGAAAAACCGTCTTTGCGTCAACGAACGCCCGTCCAAAGCCTTACGGGACGGTAAAAAAACGCGAATCCCGATAAATGAGGGGTGCAACCGCACGACTTTAGTGTAAAGTGGAACAAAGCCCCAGCAATGGGGGCCAAGTGTTGCCGCCATGCAGCACGAAGAGTGACCTTCCCCGGGTAGGGGAAGAGGAAAGAGGAAACAATGGCGGAAGGTACTGTTAAGTGGTTCAACCCGGAAAAAGGCTATGGGTTCATCTCCCAGAACGATGGCGAAGATCTCTTCGTTCATTTCTCTGAGATCAAGATGGACGGGTTCAAGACCCTCGACGAAGGTGCTGCAGTGCAGTTCGACGTCACCACCGGTCAGAATGGCAAGCTCCAGGCGAGCAATGTGACGAAGGCTTAACTTTCGGGTTTGTCTTACATATGCCAGAAGCGGCCCCGCGAAAGCGGGGTCGCTTTTTTGTGCAAGAACTTGAGTCTGCCGGGCGTGATGCGCGCGAAGCGCGCCGTATGCAACGCTGCGTGCGAAACGTGCGAGATGCGGTATCTGCGATGCGATGCGCGGCAGCCTACACGATGAACATCGCATCGCCGAACGAGAGCATGCGGTATTCATCGGCGATCGCATGCTCGTAGGCCGCCATGATGTTCTCGCGCGTAGAGAACGCGCTCACGAGCATCATGAGCGTCGAGCGCGGTACGTGGAAGTTCGTTACGAGCGCGTCGACTACGTGGAACTCGTAGCCGGGAAGAATATAGAGCGACGTTGCCTCGCGGTCCCGCGCCTTGAGCTCGCCTGCTTGCGCATCCCAGGCGCTTTCGAGGCTGCGAACGCTCGTGGTGCCGACCGCGACGACGCGTCCGCCGCATTCTTTCGTGCGCGCGATCGCGTCGACGACGCGCTGGGGAACGGTGTAGTACTCGGTGTGGATGCGATGCTTCTCGGGATCTTCTTCATCGACGATGCGGAACGTGTCGAGCCCTACTTCGAGTTCTACGGTTTCCCAATCGACGCCCTTCTCTTTGAGCCGGGCGATCAGCTCGGGAGTGAAGTGAAGTCCCGCCGTGGGCGCGGCTGCCGACTTCTCGCGAGTCGAGAACACGGTCTGGTAGAGCTCCTCGTCGCCTGCGTAGTTTTTGATGTAGGGGGGCAGCGGCGTGTGGCCGACCGCGTGCATCGCTTCGTCGAGCGTGCCGTACGATTCGGTGGCGAGTCGGGCGAGGCGCTCGCCCTTCTCGGCGTTTTCGACCCAGTCGACGATTTCCGCCGCCAGCGCCACATTGCCTGCGGCGTCGCGGAACTCGACGGCGGCGCCTGGTTTCAGGCGCTTGCCCGGGCGCACGAGCACCTCCCAGAATGCGGTGGTGTTCGAAGCTTCGCCGTGCCCGAACGACTCGCGCAGAAGAAACACCTCGGCGGCTCCGCCGGTTCCCCGCTTCGCGCCGAGCAGCCGAGCCGGCATGACGCGCGTTTCGTTTGCGACGAGCAGATCGCCCGGCTCGAGGTAGTCGTAGATGTCGCGGAAGATGCGATCTTCGAGCGCTCCTGTTGCGCGGTCCATGACGAGCATCCTGCATGCGTCGCGTTCTGCGGCGGGTTCTTGCGCGATGCGCTCTTCGGGAAGGTCGTAGTCGAAATCGCTGGTTCTCATCTGCAATCTTTCTTCGGTGGCTAAGCTTACCGGCATCGGGTGATTCGGGTTCGCTCTCGCGCGCGGTTCGGGCGTCGGATCTCCCTTTGGCCGTCCGCCTTCGAGTACGTTGGATGCCGGGTTGCCATTATAGGCGTTTCGCTCGCGATTGCCCGGCTCAATCGTCCCGCTTTTTGCGGAGCTCCTTGAGTATGCGCCGTTTGCGCTCCTGTTGTTCGGCATAGGCTTGCCGCGCCCGCTTTTTCTCGGCGCGTTCGGCTTCGGTCGCGGCGCGCTCTTCGGCGTGCGCTTCCCGCTTCGCTTCGCGCTCGGCGGCCCGCGCCGCTTTCCTCTCGCGGCGCTCCGCTTCCGCTTCCGCCTGCGAGATGCGGCATCCGCAGTAATTTTGGCGATACATGCCGAGCGCACGGCTTCGGCGCGTGGCTTCGTCGTAGAAAGGACGGAAATCCTCGAACACCGAATCGACGCCGTATGCGCGGCTCGCTCGAACAAGCTCTTCTTGGATGACCTCGGTATACTGGTAGGGGCTTACGGTGAGTGTGGTGGAAATGCCATCGAAGCCATGCCCCGCGGCGCAGCGGGCGGCTTCCTCGAGCCGCAGGCGATAGCAGGCGCGGCATCGATCCCGCCTATCGGCTTGCGGGTCGGCCGCAACGGCGCCCGCCCGATCCTCCCATTCGCGTGCGTCGTATGCGCCCTCGATGACCGGAATACCGGCCTCTTCGGCCCATGCGCGCAAGGTCGCAAGCCTACGAGCGTACTCGCTTACGGGATGGATGTTCGAATTCATGTAGGCGATGGTTATGTCGTGGCCTGCCTGCGCCAAGAGCCTCGCGGGTTCAAGCGAACAGGGGCCGCAGCATGCATGGAGTAGTAATTTCATATGCTTATCGCTCGCTCCTTTTCTCCTGCCTTATACTACCATGCGAACGTATACGCAACCTGATACATAAGGATTACCACATGGAGCAAACACCCTATCGCGCAGTGTTCTTCGATTTGGACGGTACGCTGCTGCCGATGGATCTCAGCGAGTTCATGCAGTCGTACTTCGAGAGCCTCGCCGCCTACGTTGCCGCGCGGGGGATAGATCCCGCCGTGTTCACGGCGGGCCTCAAGAGCGGCATCAAGGCGATGGCGGCGCACGATGACGGACGTCTCAACGCAGAGGCGTACTGGGATGCCTTTTTCGAGGTCGTCGATCGCGGCGAGATCGATTGGACGCCGTTCATCAACGAATTCTACGAGAACGATTTCGGGAAGATCGGGAAGGGCGTCGTGCCGAATCCGGCTGCAGCGCGCGTGATCGAGACGCTTGCCGCAAAGGGCTATCCTCTCGTGCTGGCCACCATGCCCATGTTTCCCTTGCGCGCCGTGCAATGGCGCCTTGCCTGGGCGGGGGTCGACCCGAATGCGTTTGCGCGCATCACCAACTACGAGAACTCGACGTCGGTCAAGCCCAAGCTCGCCTACTATGCCGAGAACCTTCGTGCGGCCGGGCTCGAAGGCGCAGATGTGCTTATGGTAGGCAACAATACCAAAGAAGACCTCGCTTGTCTCGGCGTCGGCATGGACGCCTATCTTGTGACCGACCATCTGCTTGATCCCGAGAAGTTCGATCTGTCGCAGGTGAAGCACGGTACGATGGAGGAATTCGCCGCATGGGTGGACGCTCTTCCGGCGTGCGAGAATCCGGCAACCGGCATCGTCGCCGGTCCCGTGGACGACGAATTGTAGGCTCAGGATGGCATTGTTCGATTTTACCGTAGAAGCCGCGAGCGGCTACGCCCGCGCGGCGTCGTTCGAAACCGCCCACGGAGTTGCGAAAACCCCTATGTTCATGCCGGTGGGCACGCATGCGACCGTGAAGGGCGTCACGACCGACCAGCTTTCCGACCTCGGTGCGCAGGTGGTGCTCGCCAACACCTACCATCTGTCCATGCGCCCTGGCGCCGATCTCATCGCCGAGGCGGGCGGGTTGCATGAGTTCATGCAGTGGCACGGGCCGATTCTCACCGATTCGGGCGGGTTCCAGATATTCTCGCTTGCCGATACGCGCAAGCTCGACGCCGACGGCGTGACGTTTCGATCCATCTACGACGGTTCGAAGATCCGCTGGACTCCCGAAAGCAACATGGAGATACAGCAGAAGCTCGGCGCCGATATCGTCATGCAGCTCGATCAATGCGCCCCGTATCCCGCAACGCGCGAGTTCGTGGAAAGCGCCGTCGATCTTTCGGCCCGCTGGGCGGCGCGATGCCTGGCGGCGCACACCAGGGAGGATCAGGCGCTGTTCGGCATCGTGCAGGGCGGGATGCATCTCGACCTGCGCCTGCAGTCGGTCGAGCGCCTCAAGGAGGCGGGCCGTGCGAGCATCGAATCCGGGCATAAGGATTTCCAGGGTTTCGGCATCGGCGGCTATTCGGTCGGCGAGGAACACGACGTGATGTTCGAGACGCTCGGCGAAGTTGCTCGCGCCCTTCCCGATGACAAGCCGCGCTATCTCATGGGCGTCGGCAACCCCACCACGCTCGTGCGCGCCGTGCGCGAAGGCGTCGACATGTTCGATTGCGTGCTTCCCACCCGAACCGCCCGCATGGGCACGGCGTTTTCGTCGACCGGTCGCATGAACATGCGCAACGCGAAGTACACGCGCGATTTCGGGCCGCTCGACGATGCGTGCACCTGCCCGGTGTGCGCAAAGTACACTCGTGCCTACATCCGTCACCTCGTCAAATCGAACGAGATGCTCGGCGGCATGCTGCTTTCGGTGCACAATCTGCACTACCTGCTCGATCTCATGCGCCGCGCTCGAAGCGCCGTGCTGGCGGGCGAGTACGAAGAGTTCTACCAAGCGTGGATGGCATCGCCGGCGGCGAACGACTATTGATCGGGTAAAGGTTCGGCATCGACTCCGCCGGTCTATCTGGTTATGGGAGTGGACTTGTGGCACAATATGAAGGTTCGTGCACCCGAACGCCGTTGAATACGGCCATGCGGGTGCGCTCATCGCAATGAAACGACTCCGTGTAGACGTACGAGGAAGAAGAATCAGCATGGCGGTACAGACGAAGAAAAAGAAAAAAGGCTCTGCCGACAGGCGAAACATATGGCTCCTTGTGGTCACGACGCTTCTGGTGGTGGGATCGATATTTTTGTTCACGCCCCCCGCAGAGAAGATCAACCAGGGTCTCGACATCCAGGGCGGCCTTTCGGTCGTGTTGACTGCGAAGAGCACCGACGGGGGAGAGATAACCACCGAGGACATGGAGGCCAGCCGTTCCATTATCGAGAGCCGCGTCAATGCGCTCGGTGCCTCTGAAGCGACCGTGCAGGCGCAGGGCACCGATCAGATTCTCGTGCAGATCCCGGGGCTCTCCGATACGGAAGCCGCGCTCAACACCATCGGCAAGACCGGCAAGCTCGAGTTCGCGCGACTCGATTCGTTTACCGACGAAGCGGTGAAAACCAAGATCGAGAACAATCAGTTCTCTACCGAGGAGACCTATACCGACGAGGCGGGCAATTCGCTCCCGTCGGGTAAGACGACCCATCTCGAGGTCGAACCCGGTACCTATACGCCGATCGCCACCGGCTCCAACATTGAAAGCGTATCGATCGGGCAGGAGTCCACGACATCGACCGACTACTCGGTCAACGTGAAGCTCGATAGCGATGGCGCGGCCGCATTCGCCGAGGCGACCAAGGAGCTCGTGTCCGACCATGGCAAGATCGTCATCATCTTGGATGGCGAAGTGCAAAACGCGCCTGCCGTGTCGTCGGAGATCCCCAACGGCGAGGTGTCCATCACGGGCGGCTACACGCTCGACGGTGCCAAATCGCTGCAGACCGTGCTCCAGAGCGGCTCTCTGCCCGTGAGTTTCGAGTACGCGCAGAGCCAGGTCGTCGGACCTACGCTCGGTCAAGAGGCGCTCTTCGCGGGTGTGGTTGCCGCGGCGATCGGGTTGCTCGTCGTCATGCTGTACCTGTTGTTCTTCTACCGCGGACTCGGCCTCATCACGGCTGCTGCCATGGCCATATTCGCGGTCATCTACCTAGGCATACTGGCCGCGCTTTCCGCTTTCGGCTTGTTCAGCCTTTCCCTTGCGGGAATCGCGGGCATCGTGCTCACCATCGGCATGGCGGCCGATTCCTCGATCCTCACGCTCGAACGGTTCCGCGAGGAGATTCGCATGGGCCGAAGCGTGCGCGCCTCGTCGATCACCGGTGTTCGCCACGCGATCGTCACCTCGGTCGACGCCGACCTCGTCACGCTCGTGTCCGCGCTCTCGCTGTTCTTCCTCGCTTCGGCGTCGGTCAAGGGCTTCGGTCTTACGCTCGCGCTCGGCATCTTTTGCGACATCGTGATGATGCTGCTGTTCAAAGCGCCGCTCATCCGCCTGCTCGCCCCGCGTTCGATCGCCAAGCATCCGGGATTCTGGGGCATCAAGGATAGCCTTGCGGCTGCTGACGATTACAAAGCGCTCGCTGCGGCCGAAGGCGAATCCGTTGCCGCCGCAGAGGAAGGCGCGGCACTCGATGCGAAGGCAAGCGAAGAGGTTGCCGAGAAGCTCGATGGCGCAGAGGGCGCCCGTGCCGCTGAAACCGCGTCGAAATCGCGCGGGAAGTTCATCAAGCACGACATCAACTTCCTCGGTCATCGCAAGGTGTTCTTGACGGTGGCCGCTGTGCTCGTGATCGCATCGTTCGCGATCGTGGGGGTGAAAGGCCTGAATTTCGGCATCGAGTTCGTGGGAGGCACGTCGATCGCGTTCCATGGGACGGGCGATGTAACGACCGAGCAGATGCGCACAGCCTTCGACGATGCGGGCGAGCCCGACGCCGTCGTCCAGACGACGACCGCCGAGGGTGAAGCCGGATTCCTCGTGCGCACCACGACGACAAGCGCCGAAGACGCCGCAGCAACGGCGAACAAAGTTGCAGACGGGCTCGGCCTTGCGGCCGATAGCTTCGAAGTCACGACGATCGGTCCCGACTGGGGGGCAAGCGTCATCCAGTCGTCGATCATCGCGTTTCTCGTGTCGATCATCCTCATCATCATCTACATCGCAATCAGGTTCGAGTACAAGATGGGCGTCACGGCCATCATCGCGCTTCTGCACGACCTCGTGCTTGTGATGGGCATTTACGCGCTTGTGGGCCGCGAGGTCAACCCGAACACCATTGCGGCGCTGCTCACGATCCTCGGGTATTCGCTCTACGACTCGGTGGTCGTGTTCCACCGCATCAACGACAACATGAAGGAAACCGACATCAAGTGCACGTTCATGACGATGGCGAACCATTCGATCAACCAGGTGCTCGTGCGCACCATCAACACGACGCTGACCTCGCTGATTCCCGTCGTCGCAATGCTTTTGTTCGGCGGCGAGACGCTTAGGGACTTCGCGTTCGCCATGACCATCGGCCTTGTGTGCGGTTCGTACTCGTCGATCGCCGTGGCCACGCCGCTTTATGCCATGTGGAAGACGCGCGAGCCTCGCTACGCGAAGCTGGCGAAGAAGTACGGCCCCGAGATCGGACGCTTCGAGTTCGCCCATCCGAGCGTGAGCGCTCCGGTCATGGCGACCAAGAAGCCGTCCAACGTCAAGGCGGGCAAAACGGCCGAGAAGGCCGCTTCCGCCAAGAAGGCATCGGGCTCGGCAGGTTCGGCCGGTGCCAAGAGCAACCATCATTACCGGAAGAAGAAGCGATAACGGCAATGGATCAACGATTGGCGGGCCTGCATGCGCGGGCCCGTTTGAGCGACGGCGGAAGGAGCCGATCATGAGAGAGGGTAGCGCCCCGAATTTCTGCCCGCCTACCGAAGAGGGCATCACGCTTACGTTCGAAGACGAGGGAGGAGAGCGCATCGACCTCGAATTCCTCGGTTTGATTCTGCATGAGGGGAAAAGCTACGGCTTCTTCTTCCCGATCGACGAGGACGTGCCTGCGGGCTCGTCGGGCGAGGTCGTGCTGCTTGAAGTGACCGAGCTTGATGAAGACGGCCAGCCGGCGGCTTTCGAGCTCGTTGAAGACGAGGCCATCGCCGCGGAGGTGTACGATGATTTCCGCACGGCAACTGCGGAGCTGTACGATTTCGAAGACTAGGCGCTGCGAAGTTTCATCGGGGTGCGCAAGGCGGGGCTTTAGGGCGGGGCTTTGAAGCCCCGCCTTCGCGCTTCCGGAATCTCAGAACTCGATCGGAACCCAGCTGCCGTCGATGTCGCACATCCAGGCCTGGGGTTCTTCGACTGAGAAGAACGTGAGCACGGGGTCGTTTTCGTCTTCGTAGGTTTCGCCGAGACCGCACATGTGCTCGTATCCCGCTTTCCGAACCTCCGCGTTTGCGCGATCCTCGAGCCCTGCCTTTCCGCGCAGGATGATCCATCCGTGTCCCGGATGCCAGCCCGACAGCTCGAACTTCGGATTTGCCTGAAGCTCGCGATAGACGTCTTTGGTGGTGGCCGTGCAGAACCATATCTTTCCGTCCTGTTCGGCGGCGAAGCTGAACGGGCGCACGTGGGGCTGATCTCCCTCGCAGGTGGCGAGGTACCATGCGGGGATGTTGGTGAGGTAATCGAGGACCTGTTCGTTTCCGGTCATGCTCTGTTCCTTTCTCTGCTTCGAGCGTCGAGGCTCGTTTCTGGGCGGCAAGCCCGTTTTCATCGGATTGCGAATGTTCGCTGAAAGCGCTCGTCTTAGAGGGGGATGAAATTCGTGGCGAAGACGACGGCAAACATGATTGCGAGTACGATAACGGCATTGCGGTCGAGCGCGGTGTAATGCAGCGGCTTGAGGCGCGTGCGCCCCGGGCCTCCGTGGTAGCAGCGCGCATCCATGGCGAGCGACAGTGTTTCGGCGTGTCTGAAGGCGCTTGTGAACAGCGGGACCATGAGCGATGTCAGCATGCGCAGGCCGCCCTTGAACGGGCTTGAGGCGAATGCGGCCCCGCGACTGATCTGCGCGCGGTAGATCGTCTGCAGTTCGGTGGTGAATTGGGGAAGGAACCTGAGCGCGATACCCATGATCATCGAGAGCTCGTGTGCGGGTACGCCGACGCGCGCGAAGGGCTTCAAGAGGTACTCGAACGCATCGGTTATGTCGAGCGTCGCGGTGGCGAGCGTGAGCAGGCTCATGCTGAGCAGCAGCAAAAACAGGCGCACGGCGATGAAGGCGGCCTGCACGAGGCCCGCCTCGCTGATCTGGATGATCCACCACTGGAAGTACACGGTGCCGCCCTGCACGAAGAACACGTTCAGAAGCGCGGTGATGACGAGGATGAACGCGAGCGGGGCGATCGATCTTACGGCTTTGCCGAGCGGGATCTTGGCGATGATGAAGAACGCCGCTGTGAACGCCGCGCACACGGCGAGGCCGACGAAGGACTGGGCGACGAAGATGATCGCCATCACCGCAAGCGAGAGCAGGAGCTTCGCTCTCGGATCCATCCGGTGGATGGGGCTCGTTCCCGGCCAATATTTTCCGAACATGGCTATTTCGGGCACGACGCCTCATTCCCTTCGATACCCGATGCGAAAGGAGCGTCTGCGGTTCGCGGCTCTTCTTGCGCGTTCGGCACATCGAGCGCATCGGGCGACGCAGAGGAGCGCTTGCGGTACAGCGTTGCAAGCGCGTCTGCCAGAGATTGGGTATCGTAGAGCTCGCCGTTCAGGTGAATGCCCGCTTCTCTGAGGTCGTTCGCCAGCTTTTGGGCCGAGGGCACGCCCAGGCCGATATCGCGCAGCTCTGAGGCATGCGAGAACACTTCCGCAGGTGTTCCGAGGGTGAAAAGCGACCCCTCTTTAAGCACGAGGACCCGATCGCAGTAGCGTGCGAGGTCGTCCATCGTATGGGAGACCATGACAACAGTAAGACCGCTTTCGTGCAGGTCAGAAATCAGGTTGAGGAAATCGTTGCGCGCGGCGGGGTCGAGTCCGGCCACCGGTTCGTCGAGGATGAGCTTGGTCGGGCGCATGGCGAGCACCCCTGCGAACGCCACGCGGCGCTGCTGGCCGCCCGAAAGCTCGAAGGGACTCTTGTCGCGGATCTCGTCGAAGTCGAGGGCGACCTGCGCAAGCGATTCCCGGACGCGCGCATCGACCTCGCTTGCGGCAAGGCCCATGTTACGCGGGCCGAACGCCACGTCGTCGTAGACGGTGGCCGCGAACAGCTGGTGCTCGGGGTACTGGAACACGACGCCCACGTTGCTGCGCGCCGCTGCAGCGGCCTTCTTGTCGGCGATGTCGACGCCGTCGACGAGCACGCGCCCCGAGGTGGGGTGGATGAGCCCGTTCATGTGCTGGATGAGAGTGCTCTTGCCGCTTCCCGTATGCCCGGCGATGCCGAGGAATTCCCCGTCTTCAAGGGTGAAGGTGATGTTGCAAAGCGCCCATGTCTTGCCGGCGGGGTTTCCCCAGAGCGGCTTCGGCGCGTCGGCGCCATCGCTTTTCGCCGTGTCGATGGCGCAAGGCGATGCGCTGTCTGCCCCGACGGACGCGGCCCCCGGTTCGACCAACGCGTCGAAGCCGCCTGAATCCGCATCGCCCTTGCGCCGGCGCTTCTTTTTCGCGGGTGCGCTGTACGAGTAGCTTACCTGTTCGAAAGCAATTGGCATAGCTCCTCCTCAAGGCTCTGGTCGTCGACGTGCGTTGCCACGGGCACGCCTCTTTTCTGCAGCTCGCGCGAGAGTTCGCAGGCGAACGGCACGTCAAGGTTCAGGCGGTCGAGCTTCTCGGTCTGGGTGAGCACCTCGTCGGGCGTGCCGTCGAGTGCGATCTTTCCGCCGTCGAGCACGACCACGCGATCGGCAAGTCCTGCTTCTTCCATGAAGTGGGTGATCATGACGATGGTCATACCGCGATCGTTCAGCTCGCTGCATACGCGCATGAGCCCGCGCCTGCCGCGCGGGTCGAGCATGGCCGACGCCTCGTCGAGCACCAGTATCTGCGGGTTCATGGCCAGCACGCCCGCGATGGCGACGCGCTGCTTCTGCCCGCCGGAAAGCGCGTTGGTTTCGTGCTTCTCGAACCCCTGCAACCCCACTTCGTCGAGCGACGAGGTCACGCGGGTCCTCAGCTCGTCGGTGGGGACGCCGAGGTTTTCGGGGCCGAAGGCGACGTCGTTTTCTATCAGGCTCGCGACGAGCTGATCGTCGGGGTTCTGAAACACCATGCCCGCATTGCTGCGGATCAGGTATAGAGCGCTCTCGTCGCGCGTGTCGTGTCCGAGCACGCTAACCGCTCCTTCGTCGGGTACGAGCAGCGCGTTGATGTGCTTGGCAAGCGTTGACTTGCCTGAGCCGTTGCCTCCGAGGATGCAGACGAACTGTCCTGAGGGTATCGAGAGCTCGATGCCTTGCAAGACGAACGTCTCACCGTCGTAGGTGAAGCCGGTCTGTTCGAATTCGATCATGCGTTTCGTTTTCCTTCCATGGGCTCGCTTTTCTGCTGCGAACCCGCTTCCCGCTTTCGGGCTGAGCTTCGTACGGGTGGCAAGAGAAGCGGGCTTCGCCTGCTCGATGCTGCCGCGCGCCTGCGGCCGTATTCGGCTACTTGCCCTTGATCTGCTTTTTCTTAGGTGTGATGAGGTTCGATATGCTCTTGTACACGATGAGCGTCAACACAGAATTGATCAGAGCCTTGATAAGGTTGAACGGTGTCAGTATCGGGATGATCATGGCGACAACGGCATCGAGCGGCACGCCGAGCCATGCGGGGGTGATGATGAGGTTTCCGAGGATCGCGGCAAGCGTTGCGCAGATCGAGGAGATGACGAGTCCGGCGATGGCTCCCTTGTAATTGTGCACTTTCTTGTAGATGAGGGCGGCGGGCAGAATGTATCCGGTGACGACGATGATGTTCATAACCGCGCCTGAGAAATCTCCGAGCATGATGCCGTGGATGACGGCGCCGATGATGCCGACCGAGAGTCCTGCCGCGGGTCCGTATGCGAAGCCGCAGACCATGGCGGGCATGGCCGAGGCGTCGTACTTGAGCCAGGTGACGCCGGGAAGGAGGGGGAACTCGATGAACGAGAGGAGCACCCCGATCGCGCAGAGGAGCGCCATTGTCACGAGTTGGCGCGTTTCCCATTTGTTCGTGTTCTTGAATTGGTAGTTGTTCGTGGCTTCAGCCATAGCGTACCCTTTCTCTTGCGAGCCCCGTGTAGAGCAGGTGTCGATTCCGGGCCCAGAAAAGAAACGAACCTGTATGAATTCCTCTTTCATACAGGCTTCTCGGGTTTGCAGAACTCCGCCTTACGGCGAAACGTCCCTGCAAGCTCTGCCTCTTCCATCCGGACTGTAACCGTTGGTTTTGGAATCTCACCAAAATCAGCCTGCGTACCCGATGCCGCCGCGTTGCGGTTGATCGATGCCGCAGGGTCGCGGACTCTCGGTTCGGCCGCTTGCGCGGACCGACCGAATTACCGCCAGTGAGGAATTGCACCTCGCCCTGAAACAGAATTCAATGCCCGTATTGTATCGGGAGTGCGCGCAATGCGCAAGGGGGAGGTGGGCCGCCGTCGATGCGGGATGCGCCCGATCGTCCGATCGGAGTATGCGCTCCCGGGTTTTTTGGGGAATTCTGCAGGGAAATATGTATTCTTTGCCCCATTCTACGAGCTGTTGTATGATGGCACGAACGTAGATTAATCGCACCAGGAGCACTCCGCCATGGCATTTGACACCGATCCGAACAATCAGAGCGATCAGCCCATCGGTCGCCATGCTGCGGGCAACCATGCCCGCCAGCAACCCCAATCGACGCAGAGCATGCCGTCCCAGTCGGCACCTCCTCGCCGCCCGCAGCAGACCGGGGCGTTCTCGCCTGTGGTGAGCCCGGCCGAAGTCGGCCGTTCGCGCAGGGGCAAAGGGGGAGGGCAGGGCCCCTACATGAACCTCGGACCCAGGAAACGCTCGGGCGCCAAGGTCGCCGTGATCGCCGTGCTCGTCATCGTCGTGTTCATCGGCGCTCTCGTCGGCCTCGAATTCGGCCTTAACGATGGCAAGGTCCACCATGGCATCAAGGTGCAGGGTGTCGAAATCGGCGGCATGGACAAGGCCGAGGCAACGCAGACGCTCCAGACCGCCCTCGATTCGAAGCTCGCCGGCGCAACCGTGCGCGTCACCCCGAGCGCCGATGTGGTTAAGCGCCTCGAAGAGAGCACCGTCGACGATGCGAGCGGCGAGGTTCCCGCCGGGGAAGAGGGCGCCGAAGAGGGTTCCGTCGACGGCGAGGCATCGGGCGGCGGATCTTCGTCAGGCGGCGAATCGCTCGCGTGGTCTTTCTCGGCTGCCGACCTCGGCGCGAGCGTGGATGCCTCCGCGCTTGTCGATGAGGCCATGGAGGTCGGCCGCATAACCGGGTTCGACGATTTTGCGAGCGGTGCGGGCGCGCGTCTGAGCAGCTGGCTTGGGCAGGTTGACCTTTCCGCTACGGTCAACTACGACGAAGCGGCTCTCGAGACGGCGCTGCAGACCATAGACGACGCCATTGGCGTTTCCATGGTGAACTGCGGCATCGCCATCAACGCCGACGGCGTTGCGCAGGTGACCGCCGGACGTGTGGGCGAGAAGGTGGACGCAGAGGCATTCGCGCCCAAGGCGACCGCCATGCTGCTCGGTGCGACCACGACGTCGTTCGACGTTCCGATGACCGAGATTCCGCTCGACATCGATAGCGATGAGGCGCAGGCCGTTGCCGATTCGATTACGGCCGCCATAGCCGATCCCGTGACGTTCACCTACGGGGACGACTCGTGGCAGATCTGGGCTCCCATGCTCGGCGAGTGGACGAAGATCGAGACCGAGGGCGAAGGCGACAACGCGAAGCTCGTCGCTTCCATCGATGCGGCCAAAGCTTACGACGGCCTGCAGGGCCAGATGGGCTCGGTTGGCTACGGCACGGCGGGCAATGCGACGTTCGACGTGTCGAGCGGCGTTCCCGTTATCACGGGCGGCACCATGGGCATCGGCCCCGATATCAAGACGGGCGTCCACACGCTCGGGGATATGCTCTACGGAACCGCCGAGGCGGGCGATCGAACCATCGTGCTCGAAGAGGCCGAGGTCGAACCCGAGATCACGGCCGAGGATGCCGAGAGCATGGGCGTCGTGGAGCTGATCACCTCCTACAAACTCGGCTACGGATCGAACGGGGGCACGAATCGCGAGTACAACATCGAGCTGTGCCTCGATACGCTCAACGGGTCGCTTATCGCTCCTGGTCAGAATTGGAATTGGAACGATATCGTCGGCAACTGCGACGAGGCCGCTGGCTACAAGGAAGCCAACGTCATCGTGAACAACAAGTACGAGAAGTCGTCGGGAGGCGGCATCTGCAATGTCGCTACGGGCGTGTTCAACGCGGCGTACGAGGCGGGCCTTCCCATCGTCGAACGCACGAACCACAGCCTGTACCAGCCGAACTATCCGCTCGGTCGCGACGCTGCCGTGTCGTGGGAGTATCCGACGCTCATCTTCACGAACGACACCGATCACTACATTCTCGTCACCGCCGACTACGATGGCGTCGATATGACGATCAGCATCTGGGGCACGAGCCCGCACCGTACGGTGGAGAGCACGAACAGCGATTGGTCGGGCACCGATAAAGACGGCAAGTCGATCACGAACTACCGCACGGTGAAGGATGCCGACGGCAACGTGATCTCGGAGGATACGTTCCCCTCGTACTTCCCGCCCGTTCCGGAAGACGACGATTAGGCTGAAAGCTCGTTCGAGCGGTTTCGGTTTGGCAGCAGGTCTGTGAAGACCTGCGGATTTTATCGTGCCAAAGCAGCTGTTCGGGTACAATCGTGCAGTTATGATCGAATTGCTCAACACAATAGACAGTTTCGTATGGGGTCCGGCCATGATCGCGCTTCTGCTGGGCAGCCATCTGTTCCTCACGTTCAAGACGGGGTTCATCCAGCGCAAGCTTCCGAAGGCGATCAGGCTCTCGTTTAGCTCCGATGCGAATGCCGAGGGCGACATCTCCCATTTCGGAGCGCTCGCGACTGCGCTTGCCGCCACTATCGGCACCGGTTCGATCGTCGGCGTGGCGACGGCTATCCTTGCAGGCGGACCGGGCGCCGTGTTCTGGATGTGGCTCACCGGCGTGTTCGGCATTGCAACCAAATACTCCGAGGTGTTTGCGGCAATCAAATACCGTGTGAAAGATCACAAAGGCGAGATGCTCGGCGGCGCGATGTACATCTGGGAGCGCGCGTTTTCCAAAAAGGAAGGGANAACACCAAGGGCGAAAGGCGGGGCGGCGAGATGTACACCGGGGAGCGCGATTTTTCAAAAAGGGAGGGGAGGGCCCCCGGGGGGGCCCGCCTCGGCGCGATCGCCTTCGCGGCTTTCGCGTCCATCGCGGCCATCGGCACGGGTTCGGCGGTGCAGGCATCGGCCATGACCGGCATCATCGCGTCGAACGCGCCGTGGATTCCCGCCTGGGCGATCGGCATCGCGATCGTCGTGCTGGTTTCGGTGGTCATCTTCGGGGGAGTGGAGTCCATCTCCAAGGTATGCGAGAAGCTCGTCCCGTTCATGGCCGTCGCCTACGCGCTCGGGTGCATCGTGATCCTGGCGCTCAACGCGCCGTTTCTCGGCGCGGCGCTCGGACTCATCTTCGAATGCGCGTTCACTTCGAAGGCGGCGTTCGGCGGAGCGGTCGGGTCGGGCCTCATGATGGCTTTGCAGTTCGGCTGCGCCCGCGGCCTGTTCTCCAACGAATCGGGTCTGGGCTCGGCTCCCATCGTGGCTTCCGCCGCTGCGACGCGCAATCCTGCGCAGCAGGCTCTCGTCGCCATGACCGGCACCTTCTGGTCCACGGTCGTCATCTGCGCGCTCACGGGCGTCGTGCTCGTATCGACGCTCGTGGCGCATCCCGACATCCAAGGCGAGATTCTGGCGAATCCCACGCTGTTCACCGGTGCTCAGCTTGCAAGCACGGCGTTTGCGAAGATACCCTTTGTGGGCACGCCGATCCTCGTGTTCGGCATGGTTGCGTTCTCCTACACCACGATCCTCGGCTGGTCCTACTACGGCAACCGCTGCATCACCTACCTGTTCGGAATGAAGGCGATCCGGCCCTATCAGGTGCTCTACGTGGCCGTTGCGTTCCTCGGGGCCATCGGTGTGGGCGATGTGGTGTGGACTATCTCGGATATCGGAAACGCCCTCATGGCCATTCCCAACATCATCGTCGTGCTTCTGCTTTCGGGCCTTGTGGCCCGCGAGACGCGCCACTACGTTTACGAGGGGCATCTCGACGAGNAAGACAGCGCCCCTACTTTTCCGGGGGGCATCCGGCCGGGGCCGACAAACCCCCCACCCCCTGCGTGGCGGGAAAATACCCCGGCGAACGCGGGTTTGCCGCCGCCCGCCCCCGTGCCGCCCGCCTCGCCCTCGTCGTCCGCACACGTGCGGCCCGCCTCGCCTCCGTTGCCCGCATGCGCGCAGTCCGCCTTGCTTTCGCCGCCCGTATGACGCCGTTCCCCCCGTACTTAGGTGCGAATTTCCCTGTTGTTAACAAACCACCGTAGGGCGACTGGCTATAATGTGCGTCATTACTTTAGCGCGGAAAAGTGCTTATACCGAAACGGCATTCCCGGCTTCGCCCTGCTGCGGGCGGCAATCGGTTTCGGCGTCGGCTCTCTTCTCGTTTCTGTGGGGAAAACGCAATCGGAGAGAAAGGGGTCTGCATGGACATCGTTCAGCTTATCAACGATATCGACGCAGCGGTATGGGGTCCTCCCATGATCATCCTGCTTCTGGGATCGCACTTGTTCCTGACGATCAGGACCGGGTTCATCCAGCGAAAGATTCCGAAGGCCATCAAGCTTTCGGTTACGAAGGATCCCGATGCAGAGGGGGATATCAGCCAGTTCGGCGCTTTGACCACGGCGCTTTCGGCTACGATCGGAACCGGCAACATCGTCGGCGTTGCAACGGCCATCCTCGCAGGTGGCCCAGGAGCGGTGCTTTGGATGTGGCTCACCGGCGTATTCGGCATCGCGACCAAGTATTCTGAAACCTACGCTGCGGTGAAATACCGCGTGAAGGACCATAACGGCAACATGCTCGGCGGTGCGATGTACGCGTGGCGCCGCGCATTCGAGAAGAACGGAAAAACCCCGTGGTGGGCGCTGTTGGGTGCAGGCGCATTCGCGCTGTTCGCATCCATCGCATCGTTCGGCATCGGCTCGGCTGTGCAGTCGAGCGCCATGACGGGCATCATCACCTCCAACATGCCTGGGATCCCGACCTGGGGAATCGGCCTTGCCATCGTCATTATGGTGTCCATCGTCATCTTCGGCGGCATCAAGGTCATCTCGAAGGTATGCGAGAAGCTCGTGCCGTTCATGGCGATCGCCTACGCGTGGGGTTGCATCGTCATCATCGGGATGAACTGGGAGTACGTTTGGCCGGCCATCTGCCTGATCTGCGAATGCGCCTTCACGCCCAAAGCTGCGTTCGGCGGAGCGGTCGGGTCGGGCCTCATGATGGCGTTGCAGTTCGGCTGCGCCCGCGGCCTGTTCTCCAACGAGTCGGGCATGGGCTCGGCACCCATCGTTGCCTCTGCGGCCACCACCCGCAACCCCGCCCGGCAGGCGCTCGTTTCCATGACCGGCACCTTCTGGGATACGGTCGTCATCTGCGCGCTCACGGGCATCGTGCTCGTATCGACCGTGATCGCCCACCCCGACATCATGGCGGGTGGCCAGATTACCGCGGGCGCCGATTTGACGAGTGCCGCGTTTGCGAGGATTCCCTACATCGGCACGCCGATCCTCATCTTCGGCATGATCCTGTTCGCCTATTCCACGATCCTCGGATGGTCCTACTACGGTAACCGTTGCGTCACCTATCTGTTCGGCAAGCGTGCCATCCGCCCGTACCAGGTGCTCTATGTGGCCGTTGCGTTCCTCGGCGCCATCGGCATCGGCGATTTGGTGTGGACCATTTCCGATATCACCAATGCGCTCATGGCCGTGCCCAACATCATCGTGGTGCTGGCTCTTTCTGGTCTTATCGCGCGCGAAACAAAGCATTACGTTTGGGATAAGAACCTCGACGAGAAGGATGAAACCCCCATTCCGGTTCTCGAGAACAAATAGCTTGCGCGCAAGCGCTTCGACGGAAAACGGCTGCAGGAGAGAAATCCTGCAGCCGTTTTTTTCATAGCGGTTCCCGATTTCTCGAAACCTGGCACAAAATTGGACCTGTGGCAAAGTGTAATAGAATACCGTGTGGGAAAACCGCATCGGTGATTTTTACCATCAGGCATTATGCAAACATTTCAGGGGAATTTATTAATGTAATATATTTCTAAATTGCCACAGGTCCAATTTTGTGCCAGAATTCCAGGTTTTGGGGCATGGCGGGGTTCTGCTGCGCAAGCGCTCCCGCACGAGGGGCCCTTGCGGTCGATTCCCGTCGCATGAGGGCGCCGCGGTACGTTGCGGGCATTCGAGGTTTCGAATGCATCGGGAGGGCGGGCGACTACCTTATTTCCCGAATGTTGCTGGCGTTTTTCCTGTTCAACGCCTCTCTACCCAAGGCAGTATGAGTATCCTCACGCAAATATAAATAGTGGTATTACCCTGTCTCGTATGAGCCCGTTTCCAAAAGTTCATAGCGGGCATGGTAAGGCCGTCTTTCCGACGATCGTATGCTCCGGCTGTCCATGAAACGTGGACGCACGGTTCGAGTTGCATGGGCTTATCCATGCGCAAGAGGCGAGAGGAGCATTATGTCGATGAAAAAGGAATGGAAACGCGAACAGGCAGATGGCACCACCATCTTCAGGACCTGCGCCTGGTCTCCTCCGGGCGAGCATCCGGTCGGATGGGGCATGGAGCTGACTGTTGACGCGGAGGGGAACCTCATCAAGGTCGAGGGGGACAAAGAGCATCCGATCTACCAGGGGCGCCTGAACGCTACAGGTCTCGATCTGGTCGAATACGTCAACCATCCCGATCGCATCATCTATCCCATGAAGCGCGCCCGCGAAGACCGCGGCAAGGACAAGTGGGAGCGCATCACATGGGAAGAGGCTTACGACATCATCGAGGAGCAGGTTAAGGATATCAAGGAAAAGTACGGCGCGCGCTCCATCATGGTTCACGGGGGGACGGGCCGCGAAGCGGTCATGTACAGCTACCCCCTCGCGTTTTCCGTGCTGCAAACTCCGAATTACTGCTATTCGCAATCGGGTTGGTCGTGCTACGGGCCCCGTACGACGGTGTCCGACTTCATTTTGGGTGCAGGCTATCCCGAGATCGACTACGCGGGCTTCTTCGAGCAGCGCTACGACGATCCGAACTACGTCGTGCCCGACTACATCGTATGCTGGGGCAAGGCTCCGCTCGCATCGAATCCCGACGGTCTGCACGGCCATGCGCTCATCGACCTCATGAAGCGCGGAACCAGGATCATCTGCATCGATCCGCGCGTTACGTGGCTCGGATGCCGCGAAGGCAACTGGACGATTCAGATCAAGCCCCAAACCGACACGTGCCTGGCGCTGGGGCTCATCAACATCATCGTCAAAGAAGACCTCTACGATCACGACTTCGTTGAAAACTGGTGCTATGGCTTCGAAGAGCTCGCGGAGCGCGCTGCGGAGTTCCCGGTTGACTACGTGTCCGAAGTGACGTGGATTCCCGAGGATCAGATCATCGCCTTGGCGCGCTATCTCGGCACGCATCATCCGGGTGCCATGGCATGGGGCCTCGCCATCGACCAGCAGTCCAACGGCATCCAAGCGGGGCACGCCATCCTCGCGCTTGCGGCCATCACGGGCAACCTCGACGTTCCCGGCGGTCTGACGGTCGGCGCACCCAACAGCTTCATGGGCAAGTGGCGCATGGACAGCAGGCAATTCGTCGCGGAAGAGGATTGGGCGCAGCGCATCGGGGCCGAAGAATATCCGGCGCTCGCGTACACCCATGCAACCACCCATCCCGATGTCACGCTCGACGTGCTCGAGACGGGCGATCCCTACGAGATCCATATGAGCTGGTTCAATTCGACGAATCTGATCGCTCCCACCAATTCCGCCCAGCCGCATCGCTGGTACGAAGCCCTCAAAAAGGTCGACTTCGCCGTATGCACCGACTTGTTCATGACCCCCACCGCCATGGCGTTTGCGGATATATTCCTGCCGCTTTCGGCCTTCCCCGAGCATGACGGCATCGTGCTTCCGCACTACGGGCGCAACTCGGTGTTCCTGGGTTGCATGAACAAGGCTTCAAGGCGCGGTGAATGCAAATCCGACCTCGAGATCGATCTCGAGCTGGGCAAGCGATTGAATCCGGCCGGCTGGCCCTACGATTCGGTCGAGGATTTCTTCGATTCGCTGCTCGTTCCCGAATACGGTTTCACGTTCGACGATCTGCGCCAGATCGGTTGCTATCAGCCGAGCTATACGTACAGGAAGTACGAGAAGGGCATGCTGCGTCCCGACGGCGAACCCGGATTCAACACCGTGACCGGCAAGGTCGAGCTGTATTCCATCGTGTACGAGGCGTGGGGCGAGGATCCGCTGCCGTACTTCGAGAAGCCCCGCTGGGACGAGACGAGCCATCCGGAGCTTGCCGAGGAATACCCGCTTATCATGACCACCGGCGCCCGCGATTACGCCTCGTTCCATTCCGAGCACCGCCAATTGGCCCAGATGCGCGAGATCACGCCGTGGCCCGTCGTTGAAATCCATCCGGAAACCGCTGCAAGCTACGGTATCGAAGAGGGCGATTGGGTTGAGATCGCAAGCCCGTTCGGCAAAGCGCGCGAAAAGGCGCACATCACCGCCATCATCGATCCGCGCGTCGTGCACACCCGCCATGGCTGGTGGTATCCCGAGCAGGACGGCGAGGAGCCAAACCTGTTCGGAGTTTGGAAATCGAACATCAACGAGTTGCTCCCGCATAAGGAGATCGGCAAGCTTGGCTTCGGGGCTCCCTACAAAGGCGTGATGTGCGAGATCAGAAAAGTAGACGGACTGAGCGATTAGACGGAAGGAGAAGCAGATGAGCAAGGATTTTGCACTGCTTGTGGACTATAAGTACTGCTCCGGCTGCCATAGCTGCGAGGTCGCATGCAAAAACGAACACGGCTTCGAGATCGGCGCGTACGGCATAAAACTTCTCGAGACCGAACCGATGAAGATAGGCGAGGGCGCAGTCGATGCTTGGGATTGGATATACCTTCCCGCCCCGACGGCTCTGTGCGATCACTGCGCCGCGCGTCTGGAGAAAGGCGAGGAGCCGACGTGCGTGAAGCATTGCCAGTCGTTCTGCCTCGAGTACGGCAGTTTGGAAGACATGCAGAAGCGGGCGGCCGAGCTTGATCGCAAGGTTGCCGTTTACCTGCCTTAACCGAGAACGGAGGAACATCATGACGATTGATGAGTTGCTCGAGCTCGATGACGACGCGCAAATCGAGTATCTGAACGGCCAGCTGGACGACGGCAAGTCGGTCGACGAGATATGCGCCGACCTTTCGACGACCCGCATGGACATGGCTCGCGTTGGATTCTTCGTGGTGAAGAACCGCTTCATGCTGAAGCCGACCCGCGGGTATGCGCGTACGAAGCCAACCAAGCTGGGCTGATCGGCTGGCGCTTCGCCGTAAGCGCTGCGCCGCTTCGAACGGAGGCGGCGCAGCGCACCACCGAACCCCGAGAGAAAGGTATATACTTACCATGTGTTTTAGACCTGCTGACGCATCCGCTACGGGGCCTTCTGCGTGTCCCAGTTGCGGTAAGACCATCCAGAGCATGGGTGGCATCGCTTTGAAGAAATGTCCGTTTTGCGGAGTTGAGCTCGCATCCGCGCCCGAATCGCAGAAACCCGCTGCTTCAGCTCCATCCGCTCCAAAAGCACCCGGTGCTCCCGCCGCTCCGTCGGCTCCGAAGCCGCCCCAGTAGGCGCGGGCAGCACGGCGTTCGAGTAAGGGGAAACCATGTGCGGTTATTCGTGTACCGGTTGCGGCGAGTGCAAGGGGGCCGGAAAGCGCAAGAGAATCGTTCCGAGGGGATTGTGCCGGCACTGCGGTACGCTGAACGGACCGCGCGCCCTTACGTGCTCCGCATGCGGAAAAGAGCTTTCCGCAGCGCAAGGACGCATGGAAGAGGTGCTCCGTCCGAAATCGCGTTGAGTTTCCACGCTCAATAACCACCTGTTTCATTTGACTGGAAGGGGATTTGTATGGAAATGACTACAGGCACGGCATCGAAGCCTGCCAAAGAAGCCGTTCCGAAAGGCGCATGGGCTATTCTCATCGCCGTCTGGATCGTTGCGATTGCGGCACCTTTGAACATGTTCAAGCCCGCAACGATATCGGTCGAAATCATCCAGGCGCTCAACATCGCAGGGTCTTCTTATGGCTGGATCATGTCCGTGTTCTCCATCATGGGTTTGATTTTGGCTTTTCCGGCAACGGGGCTCGTGTATCGCTTCGGATTGAAGAAATCTTTGGCGGTCTCGGTGATCTCGCTGTTCGTGGGATCGCTGATCGGCGCGTTGTCGACAAGCTTCGAAATGCTGCTCGTCTCCCGCGTTATCGAGGGTTGCGGCATGGGCTTCATCGGCGTGGCGGGCCCGACGGCCATCAGTCTGTGGTTTCCGAAGAGCCGACAGGGCTTTGCGGTGGCCGTGTTCCAGACCTGGATGCCGCTTGGCACGCTCATCACCATGAACATAGCCCCCGTGATGGCCGCTTCGATGGGATGGAAGTCGATCTGGTGGCTCGCATGCGCGTACTGCGTGGTCGCCTTCATCGTGCTCATGGTGCTGTTCAAAGAACCGTCGAAAGAGGTCATGGCTGCGGCGGCCGGCAAACGCGTCGAGGATGTTGCCGCCGACAACAAGTTCGCCGCCTTCAAGAATCCGTCGCTGTGGATTCTCTGCATCATGTTTCTGGTGTTCGCCCTCACGACAACGGGCACCACGAGTTCGTACTGGTCGCTGTACCTGCGCGAGGCGGCGGGCATCGACGCTTCCGTTGCGGCGTTCGCGGTCAGTCTCTGCACGGTGCTCGGCGCGATCGGCATACCGTTCGGCGGATGGCTGTCAGACAAGCTCGGCACGCGTAAGTGGATGATCATCGCGGCGTGGGTGGTTGTGCTCGTGTTCCTCTGGTTCGCGTTCTCTACGACCGATCTGACGCTCATCTACGTGATCGCGATCGTAAACGGGTTCTGCCAGGGATGGATTCCCGCGATGGTGCAGACATCCATTCCCGAGATTCTCAAAGACCCTTCCCAGAATGCCATGGGCATGGGTCTCATGAACGTGTTCCGCAACGGCGGCAACATTTTAGGCGGCATGGCGCTCGGCTACTTCGTCGGTCCGTTCGGCTGGTCGCTCGGCTCGCATATCCTGTGCCTGCCCCCGATCATCATCGTCGTCGCGCTCATGCTCATCATCACGCGCAAAACCCTTCGGTAAGGCAATTCGGCGCGGCTTCCGCAGAGATATGCGGAAGCCGCGTGCATGGCTGACAACTAGTGTGGGGGTGAATTGACCATGTTGAAAGACAAGTCAGTAGCTGCACGGATTGCATGCATTCTCATCGCGCTCGGCATCGTCGTCGTTGCTTTGGCGCTGCCGTTGCCCGAGGGGCTTTCGTTTCCGGGGAAGATGAGCCTTGCCCTGCTCGTCGCGGGCATCATCCTATGGGTGGCCGAGCCCGTTCCCTTCGCCATAACCGGTATCGCCATCATGATATCGCTGCCGGTATTCGGCATTCTTCCGTTTTCGGCAAGCGAGGGGACGACGGTATGGCTCGCTTGGGTGAGCAGCGTCATCTTCTTCGTGCTCGCTTCGTTCGGGCTCTCGGCTGCTCTGCTCAAAACCAAGATACCGATGCGCATCGTGTCGTTTCTGCTCAAGTTCGCAAAGGGCAACGAGAAGCGCGTCATCTTCTCGTTCATGGCGGCGACGTTCGTCTGCTCGATGTTCATCTCCGATCTGCCTTGCAGCGCGCTGTTCGCGGGCATCGCGGTGAGCAGCGTCTTGCAGATCGAGGGTGCCGAGCCGGGAAAATCCCGCTTTGGGCGCGCGCTCATGATCTCCATTCCGTACGCCGCCTGCATCGGCGGGCAGGCATTGCCGTCGGGCAGCTCCATGAACATCATGGCCATGGGCATGCTCGAGGCGAGCACGGGCATCCAGATATCGTTTCTCGATTGGTCCGTCATCTGCACGCCCATCGCCATCGTGCTGCTGTTCGTGGCGTACTTCTCGGTCGTGCTGGTGCACAAGCCCGATCCTCTGTCTGCGAAAACGCTCGAGCGCATCGCCGAATTCTCGGCAAACAAGGAGAAATTCGAAGCGCTCGATTGGAAGGTGCTCGCCATTTTCGTGCTGACGTTCGGGCTGTGGCTCGCCAGCAACTGGACGGGGTGGGATCTGACCGGCATCGCGCTGCTGGCGCTCGTTTTATGTTTCGTGCCCGGCATCGAGGTGCTTTCGTGGGACGAGTTCGTCGAGAGCGTTTCGTGGAACGTGATCCTGCTCATCGGATCAGTGCAGGCGCTTGCCGGCGGCATCCGCCAGCAGGGTTCTGCGAGTTGGTTTCTGCAGGCGTCGATCGGCAAGCTTGCGGTGGGAGCGGGGCTGCTCGTGGTGGCAACGGCGGTCGTGGTTCCCCTTATCCGCCTGTTCATACCGGTGGGCCCGGCGCTTATCGGAACGACGCTTCTGCCCTTGTGCATGATCGGCGAGACGTTCGGCATCAGCCCGGTGTTCTTCACGATCGTGGTTGCCATCAGCGCATCGACCTCGTTTGCAAACGGTTTGGAAAGCGCGAGCATGGTGGTGCACAAGTACAACTACTGGACGCTCGTGGATTACTTCAAGTCGGGCGTCATCCCGACGATCGCCCTCATGATCCTGCATGCAACGGTGTTGCTGCCACTGGTTACGATGATGGGCTACTGACGAAAGCCGCACTGCCGTTTGCGGCTGCGATACGCAGGCGTTTTGGGTTGTGCGCAAGGGCCTTCGCAATGAGCGCTAGGCGATGCGCTCTGGGACCCTGCCGACATCGGCGTCGGCAGGGTCCTTCCGTTTCGGTCGGGCTCGCACTTGTCGCGCCTATCGGCTGAAACGGGATTTTGCTCGCCGCCCAGGTCATGCGGCTTGTCTAGTGGTGCTCTATCGTATCGACGAGATCCATGAGCTCCTGCTGGCTGTGCACGTCGAGTTTCCGATAGATGTTACGCATATGGGTTCTTACGGTTCCCTCGGATATGACGAGTTCCTTTTGCACGTGGGCGGCGTTGCGCCCCTTGGCCAGAAGGCAGAGTATCTCAAGTTCGCGCTGCGAGAGGAGAAACGTGTCCGCTACCAGATGGCAGCGTTCGCTGAACGGTGCCCGCCGCCTCTGCGGCCAGTCCGAAGAGGCGCGTTCCTCCGTCTGGGAATTGGCGAGCGTTGCGATTTCGCGCATCTGCTCGTTGGTGACAAGCGAAAGGAAGCCGAGCGTGACCAACGCGAGGCGGACGAGGGTGATCAGGTAGTAAGGGATCGAATCGAGAGGCATGAGGCTGTTCGCGACGAACACTGCGAGCAGGCCCAAGACGAGAAAGCCGTTGAAGAACCCGAACGTGATCATGGACGAGATGCGGTATTTCATCGTGAGCTCTGCCGGGTACAGCCAGAACACGACGCTTGCCAGAGCGAGCAGGGCTATGCAGGTGTAGTTCGGATTCCCTGCGTCGAGCAGGCCCTGCGAGCAGGAGAACAGGAGGAAGACAAGCAGGAAGGGAACGAGCCGATGGGAGGCGTACGAGCCGTCCTCGTTTCTGTACGGCCAGAAAAAGAGTCCTGTGAACAGCAGTATCGCAAGCAGGGGGCACAGCGTCTCAACGGGAAAATCTTGCGTGAGGGGCGCTTTCCACAGAAGCGAGCGATAGCCTTCGAGCAGCAGCGACCCGTAAACGATGCCGAAGGGAACGGCGCTTTTCCCCAGCCGCAAGGCGAACGCCCGCTTGCTGATGCGCAGATTGTGAAACGTTTCGACCCAGGCTTTGCCCTCTTTCGCCCGCGTGGTGCCGTCGGGCAGGGTTACGAACTCTTGCGGTTTGAAGTAGCTCTCGTTGTCGTGCTGCGCCTTGTAGACGAAAACGACCGAGAAGAGGGGTCCGAGGCATGCGATAACCACGGCTCCGAAAGGGCTCGTTTCGACGAAATAGGCCAAGGCGAGTATGAGTGCGAACGCCAAAAGCAGCGAAAGGATGGTTGCGAGTGCAAGCTTGCTCTGGTCCCGGCGGCGGGCGGCCTCGCCCCAGAGAAGCGTCGCGGGCGCGCACGCGAAGCTTGCCAGCACGGTTCCCGCCAGGGCGAGCGCGAACGGTGCTTGGCCATCCGACAGCATGACGCTGCCCGCGCACAGCATCCCGATCGCCCCGCACAATCCCATGAGGAAATGCACCGATTTTTTGCGCAGATATCGAGTGACCCTATCGCGGTAGTAGCCGATGGCGAAGCAGGTCGCGGGAAACACGATCAGGAAGGAGAGGCCGAGTGAAACGAACTGCAACTCGTTGATTGCGCGTGCGTTGTCGTGGAGGAAGAACGCTTGGAAAAACAGGATGAACAGCCAGAAAAGCTGGACGGCGAAGCCGATGACCAGTGGGCTTTCTATGTACACCGCGTTGCTGAGGGCAGTGGTTTTATTCCGAAATGCCCCCGCGTTTGTATTGAGCATGGCGCCCCCTGATGCGCATGTCGAATGAATCTGCTGCACTCTACCCGAGCAGGACTTGCTTCCACTGCTTGCATTATAGGGCATTTGGGAGCGCGGTGCCCTGGCGCGGCGCGCTCGCCTCGGTTTGGGCGCGGGCCGCGCGCATTCGCGGGAGTTTGCGCTATTATGAATTCATGAAAACGTTAGCGATCATAGGCGGCGGCGCTGCGGGCCTTGCGGCAGCCGTCGAAGCGGCGCGCGAATCCCGTCGGCGCTCCGCAAGGATGGAGATAACCGTATACGAGGCGTCGGATCGCGTCGGCAAGAGCATTCTTGCGACGGGGAACGGCCGCTGCAACCTGTCGAATTCGGCGATCGATGCCGCCGTATACCGAAATGCGGAGTTTGTCCGCGAAGCGTATCGGGCATTGCCGCCCGAGAAGGTTCGATCCTCTTTCGCGGATCTGGGCCTGGTCATGCGTGAGGAGGCCGAAGGCCGCATCTATCCGCTGACGAACAAGGCGACTTCGGTGCTCGATGTGCTGCGCTTCGCCATCCGCGAAAGCGGCGTGCGCGAATCGTGCGGCACCGAGGTCGTTGCCGTCACGCCCGTCGAAGAAAGATTCCTCGTTTGCTTTGCCGACGGGGGCACGGTTTTCGCCGACGCCGTCATCCTCGCGTGCGGGGGAGGACCCGCGCAATCGCTTCTGCCTCCCGCATACCCCTATGCGGGCGTTCTGCCCGTGCTCGGTCCGCTCAAAACAGATGTCGCGCCCATCAAGGGCCTCAACAACATACGCGTGCGCTGCGAGGTTTCGCTGTACGGCCGCCCGTGCGAATCGGGCGATAAGGCGGCTGGGAGGCGAAAGGCTTTGCCGTCGCCTTCGCTCAAGGCATGCGAGGCGGGCGAGGTCCTGTTCCGCGATTACGGCGTTTCGGGCATCGCGATCTTCGATCTTTCGCGTTTTGCAGAAGCAGGCGACGTCCTTTCTCTGGATCTGGTTCCCGAAACGAGCGAGGATGCCCTTGCGGCCGATCTCTCGCTGCGCGTCGAGCGGTTCGGCTCACGGGGCGCCGTAGAGCTTCTTTCGGGCATGCTGCTGGCTCCGGTCGCCCGAGCCGTGTGCGCGTCGATCGGCATGCGTGCGGACGACCCCGTTGCCCGCGGCCGGACAGCGGATCTCGCCTGCGCCGTCAAATCGTTCAGGCTCGAAGTTCGGGGTGCCGGGGATGTGCGGCAATGCCAGGTGAGCCGCGGTGGCTTCGAGGTTGCGCCTTTTTCGCCCGATACGATGGAATCGCGGCTCCACGCGGGTCTGTACGTTGTCGGCGAAGCGCTTGACATCGATGCTCCCTGCGGGGGGTACAACCTCCATTGGGCCTGGACAAGCGGCGCTCTTGCGGGACGGGCCGCCGCGGGGCGGTGCGCGCCATGATCGAGGTATCGAATCTGCGAGTCGAGCTCGACGACTTCGCTGCGGGTGCCGATGTCGATTCGGCGCTGCGTGCGGCGGCGTCGCGTGCGCTGCGGATTTCATTGGACGATGTGGCCGAAGCGAGGCTTGCGAAGAGAAGCGTCGATGCCCGAAGGAAGAGCGACGTTCATTTCGTCTGCACGGTTGCGGTTTCGCTCGCTGACGAAGCGCTCGAAGACCGTCTTGTTGCAAAAGGCGCGAAGCGCCATGCTCCCTACGAGCCGCTTGCCATCCCCGACCTTTCCCAGCGGGCTTTCGTTCGGCTTTGGAGCGCGCAGGGCTTTTCGGTGCAAACGTGCGGAGCAAGGCCGCTTGTCGTGGGTGCGGGTCCGGCGGGGCTTTTCGCGGCGCTGTACCTTGCGCGGGCGGGGCTGCGCCCGCTGCTGATCGATCGGGGCCCCGCCGTCGAGGACCGCGTTTCGGCCGTCGCCGAGTTCGAACGCACGGGCGTGCTCGACGAGGAGGCGAACATCCAGTTCGGGGAAGGCGGAGCGGGAACGTTTTCGGATGGCAAGCTGACGACGAACACCAAGAACCCCTACACCAAGCATGTGCTGCGCTGGTTTGTCGAAGCGGGAGCTCCCGAGGAGATTCTCTGGCAGGCGAAACCGCACATGGGAACCGATAGGCTCGTTAGCGTGGTGCGCTCGATGCGCGAAGCCATCGTAGAGGCGGGCGGAAGCGTCAGGTTCAAAACCCGCCTTGAGAGACTCGTGTTTTCCGACGGTGCTCTTTCTCGTGCCGATCTGATCGATGGGGAAACAGGCGAAACCGAAGCTGTGAATGTGGATCGGGTCGTTCTCGCATGTGGGCATTCCGCTCGCGACACGTTTTCGATGCTGCGCGATGCGGGCGTAGCCATGGAGCGAAAGCCCTTTTCGGTCGGCGTGCGCATCGAGCATGCGCAGAAGGCGATCGACCGGTCTCAGTACGGGGCCTTCGCATCGCATCCCGCCCTCGGCGCCGCCGAATACAAGCTGGCGGTGCACCTGCCGAGCGGGCGCGGCGTGTACACGTTCTGCATGTGTCCGGGCGGCGAAGTCGTCTGCGCGGCGAGCGAGCGCGACGGCGTGGTCGTCAACGGCATGAGCCGATATGCGCGCGATGGCGCAAACGCCAACAGCGCACTGCTCGTGGGTGTGGATCCGTCTGATTTTCCCGGCGACGATGTGCTTGCCGGCGTTGAATTCCAGCAGCGCATCGAGCGTGCGGCGTATCGGTGCGCCATCGAAGCGGGGGGCTCTCCTTATGCGGCGCCTGCTTCGACGGTTGGGGATTTCCTCGCGGGGGGCCGCACGGCTTTCGCACCATCCGTTTCGCCCACCTGCGCGCGCGGCGTTGCCTGGTGCAACCTTCGGGAGTGCCTTCCGGGCTTCGTGGCGGATGCGATTGCCGAGGCGCTGCCGTTGCTTGACAGAAAGCTGCATGGCTTCGCCGATCCGCAAGCGGTTCTGACAGGCGTCGAGACGCGCAGCTCGTCGCCGGTGCGCATCGTTCGAGACAGCGGATTCCAGGCGTCGCTGGCGGGTTCGGCCGCACCGGCTGCATCCGCCGTGTCGACTGCGCCGCCCGCATCTGCGACGGGCTTGTATCCTTGTGGGGAAGGTGCGGGGTACGCGGGCGGCATCATGAGCGCCGCCGTCGACGGTCTTCGCGTGGCCGAGGCGCTGGCGGCCGAGGCGATGCTCTAGCCGAATGGCCAGCGCACATGCGGCCAACCATGCGTGCAAACCCTCGATGTTTCATCTTTTCCCGACGTTTTGCTCCGGCTTGCCCGCTCGTTTGGCGTCGGCGTGCCCGCTAACTTGTTCGTTGGCTTGCCCGCCGGTTCCTATAGGCCCATCTCTTTTTTCCAGTCGATATCGGACGGCGGGACAAGGCGGTCGGCTTCTGGCGCCCAGAGGCAGGATTCCATGTCGACGTGCATATCGTCGACAAACGCCACTCCCTCGTCTTCGAGGAGCTTGCGCTGCACGTCCGGGCCGCCGAACGCGTATCCTTCGCAAATCCTGCCGTCCTTGAAGATGACGCGATGGCAGGGCGTGGGCACGGGTTCTTTGTTGCCGCGCAGCGCCCAGCCCACGTAGCGGGCCGAGCGAGGGGAGCCCATCATGCGGGCGATCTGTCCGTAGGTGGACACTTTTCCTTCGGGAATCTGCTTTACGATATCGAACACGCGCTCCGAAAACGTCGGCATGGGTTCTCCTTCGTGTAATGCTTTGCGGCTTATCTTTGGCAAAACCGTAGGATAACACAGGCGGTAGTCGCGTTTTCATGAAGGACAAGCGCGTTTTGCAGTGTATAATCTCCCGAACAAAAGAAGACGTCTCAGGCGAGGAAAGCCGGGTGCGAATCCCGCACGGTACCGCCACTGTGATTTGGGCGCCAGCCCATTCAGCCAGAACACTTGCCGAGAAGCGTGTCTGCGTGAGCAGCGAGCTACTGCAATCGCAAACCCGGGTGCTGCCTACGGGCTGCCTCGGCTTATTTTCGAGAGCCGAAACGGGCCACGACGCAATGGTCGCGGTATCGATGCTGTCTTCTTTTTCGATGGGGTACACGACGAAAGGAGCAGGACAGTGATTCGATCAAACGACCGCGCCGCGCTCGGCGCGCAGGCGGGCCGCACAATCCATGCGAAGATCGGGGCGGTGCTTCTGGCGCTCGCGCTGTGTTTGAGCTTGGCGCCTCGGACGGCATTCGCCGAAAACAGCGCCTCGGGCGATGCGCAGGCGGCGCCGATGGCTTCATCCGAGCAGACGGCCGGCACCGCCACGTTGACGATCGTCTACGGCCTCGATTTCGACGGCAGCCCGAATGTCGTGGTGAATACGAAGTACCGGTTTTCCGAAGGTGCAACGGTGGAGGGCTTGTTTGCCGCAGCGAAAGCCGCGGGGGAGATCAAGGACTACGTCTTCGTCGACGAGGGCTACGGATCCTACATTCGGTCGGTTACGCTGAAAACCGGAGCAGTCGTGGAGAACGCGCCTGACGGGTCTCTGTATTGGGGAAGCTACAAAAACGGAGCGTATGCGGTCGATGCGGAAGCCCAGGGCACCGAAGCGCTTGTCGACGGCGCATCGTACCAGTTCGCATGGTCGAGCTATCCGACGGCAGCCGCTCCTTCCGATTGGACTCCGATCGTTGATGCAGCGGATGCGAGCACGCAGATTGCGGGAGGCGATGCGAAGAAGGGCGTCGCAACGCTTTCCGTTGTGGCGGGCCTTGATCTTTCCGGCGAACCGATCATTGCGGTGAACAAGCAGTATCCGTTTGCGGAGGATGCCACGGTGGAGGATCTGTTTGCCGCAGCGAAAGCTGCAGGCGACATACAGGATTACTCGTTCAAGGATATGAGCTACGGCCCCTATCTTTTCTCCGTTACCCCCAACAAGGGAGCAACGCTTGCAAATGCGGCTGGATCGCCTCTATCCTGGTCAACTTACAAAAACAAGCAGTATGCGAGCGGTACCGAAGGACAAAGCGGGGACGCGCTCGTCGATGGAGTAACCTACCAGTTTGCCTGGTCGAGCTTCCCCACCGCGCAGGCGCCCGCCGACTGGGCCGCCCTCATCGCTTCGGCGACCGATGGCTCCGAGGTGGCGGTTCCCCCGATCAAGCCTCCGACAACCGACGAAACCTATGATCCGGTTGCTCTTGACAGCGAGGCTTACGCGCAGCTTTTCTCGTCGATTGCCAGCTCGTTTTCGGCGACGTCCGAACCATGGGAGGCGCTTGATCTCGCCGCCATCGGCCAGTCCTCGGCCGTCGACAAGGATGCGCTTGTCGATTCGGTACGCGAATCGATCGGCGTTGCCAATCCGACGGCTCTGCAGAAGAACATTCTCGCCCTCACGGCCATCGGCGTCGATGCCGATGGCATCGCAAACCAGGATGGAACGAGTTTGATCGACTCGCTGGGTTCGACCGCGATAGCGACCAACGGGATCAACGGGCGAGCGTTTGCCCTGCTCGCATACAAGAGCGGACCCTATGCCGTTCCTGCTGGCGCTTCGTCTGAGCAGCAGCTCATCGACGACGTGCTTGCAAGCCAGCTTCCCGATGGCGGGTTCGCGCTCGACGGCACCTCTGCGGCGGATCCCGACGTAACGGCCATGGTGATTGCGGCTCTTGCCCCGTACCGCAGCGATGCGCGCGTTGAGGCGGCGTTGCAGGATGCCCTTTCCGCGCTCAAGAGCCTGCAGCTTGCCGACGGAGGTTTTCCCTCGCTGGGCAATGGCGGCCTTGCGACTCAGTCGAATGTGAACTCGACGGCAGTTGCGGTGATCGCCCTTGCCGCCGTTGGAATCGATCCAGCCACGTCATGGGCCGTCGAGAGCGGCGAGACGCCCCTGTCTGCGCTGCTGTCGTTCGCAAACGAGTCCCGAACCGGATTCGTTTTCGGGGCGAGCGAAAACGAGATGGCCACCGAGCAGGGATTCCGTGCGATGGTCGCCTATCAGGGATTCAAGAACACCGGTGCCGCCTACAACGTGTATCTGCAGGCCGCGGATGGCGTTGCGGGGTTGCCCGGTGCGGCGGAAGCGCCTGCGGCCAATGACGATAGACTGGCGAAAACCGGCGACGCGACTCCCGTGGCGAGTGTGGCGGGGATCGCGCTGTGCGCGCTCGTCGGCCTCGCGGCTGCGGTTCGCCGACGCGGCGTTTGCAGCCAGCGGGCAAGCATGAGGTAGGAGACCTTCGTGGACGATATTCCAAAGCGAACCGTCGGCCCCGATGCCGAATCCGGCGATGATCCGTTGAAGACCGAGCGGATCGCATCCGTCGCAATTCCCCATGGTGAAAAGCCGGGCGAGTTGGATCCGACGGGTGCCGAGGCGATCGAGCCGGCCGTCGAGAAGGGCGGGGATGCTGCCGATGCGCAGGTCGATCCTGTCGGACTCGATTTGGATGCGGCGGGAGTCGAACCCGCAGAATCGCGTGCCGAAGACGATGAAGCCGCC
>NZ_LT962671.1:821988-1604862 GCF_900199545.1 Raoultibacter massiliensis | reverse complement strand
CGTCGGCGCCCGCCGCCGCCCCCGCACCCGAGCCGGATCCCGCTCCGGCTCCCGCACCCGAGCCTGCGCCGGCCCCCGCGCCCGCAACCATCACGGTATCGGTGTACGTCGATAGCTCGCGTGCCGCAAGCTACGGGTATTCGTCTTGTCTGGCTTCGGCCTCGGTGACGGTACCGCAGGGCGCAACCGTGTACGACGCCCTTGCGGCGACGGGCGTTTCCGTGGGCGGATCGAGCTCGTACGTGAGCTCGATCGGCGGCCTTGCCGAGTTCTCGTGCGGTGCCAATAGCGGATGGCTCTACTACGTCAACGGGTATTCCCCCGGATACGGTCCCGGTTCGTATGCCTTAAGCGGCGGCGAGAGCATTACATGGGTGTACACCCTCGATCTGGGAGCCGATGTGTAACCGATGGATCCGAGGTTCGAAAGCGGGGGAGCAGCTACGGTATTCGAGCGGTACCATCCGGTCGTCGCGTTCGCGTACTTTGCCGCCATGCTCGTCATGACCATGGCGGCGATGCAGCCGGTCTACATTGCCGTTTCGCTTGCGGCGGCGGCAGCGTGCGGCATATGGCTGAAAGGTCCGTCATCCACGTTTCGCACTATGGCGACGCAGCTGCCTTTCGTCGTTCTCATCGCGGTGGTCAATCCGCTGTTTTCGTCAATGGGCTCAACCGAGCTTTTTCGCATCGGGCATCAGGCGGTGTATGCGGAAAGCTTCGCCTACGGGCTGTGCATGGGTTTCATGCTCATGGCGGTGCTCTTGTGGTTTGCCGACGCCTCGCGCATCTTGACCACCGACAAGATCATGCTGCTGTTCGGCAACGTTGCGCCGACCATCGCGCTTGCGCTTTCGATGGCGGCGCGTCTGGTTCCCCAGTTCGTCGGGCGCGGCAAGGAGATCGAATCCGTGCAGGCTGCATGTTTGAAAACCCGCCCGAAAACGCTGCGCGAGCGCGTTTCGTGGATGGGTCGCATCGTTACGGTGCTTATGGGCTGGGCGATGGAGGATTCGCTTGAGCGGGCCGATGCGATGAAGGCCCGCGGATGGGGCGCTTCGTCCGTGCGCACGCGGTATCGGCCGTATCGGTTCAGGGCGGCAGACGGCATCGCCTGCGCCGTGCTCGGCATCCTGGTGATCGGCAATGCGCTTCTTGCGGGGATCGCCTGCGCGCAGTACAGTTTTTACCCGGCTATGAGCGAGCTTGTCGTCTGGTGGGGTTATGCCCCGTATGCCCTCCTTGCCTTCCTTCCCCTGATCGCCGAAGGAGTCGATCGCGTGCGGTGGAGGAGTATCGAAGGTGCGATGCGATCGTCGCGGGAGGTTTTTGATGGACGCGCTTAAAGTGGACGGCTTCAGCTTCTCCTATCCGGGGGAGGACCCCGTCTTGAGGGATCTGAGCCTTCGCATCGAAGAGGGGTCCTTCGCGCTCCTGGTCGGCAGGACGGGATGCGGCAAAACGACGCTCCTCCGATGCTGCAAGCCCGAGATCGCTCCTGTCGGCGAGCGGCGCGGCTCGATAGAGGTGCTCGGGTCTCCGCTCGATTTTTCCGATAGGCGCAGCATTCTTTCATCGGTCGGCTACGTTTTCCAGAGTCCCGAAAACCAGATCGTATGCGATACCGTCGTGCATGAGCTTGCATTCGGGCTCGAAAACCTTGGCGTCGATTCCGATGCGATGCGCCGCCGCGTCGCCGAAGCCGCTGCGTTTTTCGGGATCGAGCCATGGCTGCATGCGGAGACCGCCCATCTTTCCGGCGGGCAGAAGCAGTTGGTGAATCTTGCGGGGATCCTTGCGATGCAGCCGAGGCTCCTTCTGCTTGACGAACCGACGTCCCAGCTCGATCCGATCGCCGAGAAGAGCTTCCTCCACGCGCTGTTCCGAATCAACCGAGAACTCGGGATAACCGTCGTCGTCGCAACCCATGCCCCTGAGTCGATGACCGATTACGCGACCGAAGCCTTCGCGCTCGGCGATCGGGGAATCGAGAGGGTGGCGCTCGGGGAGCTCGTCGGCAATCCGATGCCGCGCGGGCAGCGCCGAGCGGCCGGGAGCTTGGGAGAATCGTGCGTTTCCAGCACCGACGTGTTCTTCCGATACGCGCGCGATCGGGCTTGGGTGCTGCGCGGCGCCGATATCGATATCCGCAAAGGCGGCATCCATGCGCTCGTGGGCGGCAACGGATCGGGGAAGTCCACGCTGCTGCGCCTTGCCGCGGGGGTGCTCAAACCGGAGCGCGGGCGCGTGGAAAACGCGCTGCGGTCGCGCCAGGCGCTGCTGCCCCAAAATCCGAAAGCGCTGTTCGTGTGCGATACCGTGGGCGAAGAGCTGCGCGAGTGGCAAAGCGCGTGCGGATACGGCGAGCCGGAGGTTTTCTCGATGGCCGAGCGCTTCGGGCTGTCGGCGTTGGCGCATCGGCATCCGTTCGATCTGAGCGGCGGGCAGCAGCAGAGCCTTGCCTTTGCGAAGCTGCTGCTCACAGAGCCCGAACTGCTGCTCCTCGACGAACCCACCAAGGGGCTCGACGCGAACGCGAAGCTCGAATTGGGAAGTGCTCTTGGCGATCTGCGCGGGAGGGGGGCGACGATCGTGTTCGCAACCCACGATCTTGCGTTCGCCTCGGTTCTCGCCGACGAGGTTTCCATGCTGTTCGACGGCGCCGTGGCAAGCACCGAGCCAGTGGATGCGTTTTTCTCGAACAACCTGTTCTACCGCTATCGGGAGGATGGGTTTTTGCGGTTGTGGGCAAGCCGGGGCCTTGCCGAGGAGGTCGGCTGAGATGGCCGCCCGGATTCTTTCTCGGCTGGAAATCCCCGCGCTGCTCGCCGTTCTCGTCGGGCTCGGGCTCAGTGCGGTGTTTCAGATCGATCAGACGGCGCTTCTCTCGATGGGCGTGGTCGTCGGCGCGATAGTCGTGTTCTTCGCCCGCTTCGAGGCTTCGCAGCCGATGCTTCGCCAGATCATGCCCACGGTTGTGCTTGCGGCCCTCGCCGCAGCGGGGCGCATTCTGTTTGCGGCGGTGCCGGACTTCAAGCCCGTTTCGGCGATTGCCATCGTCGCGGGCGCCGTGTTCGGCCGGCAAACGGGTTTCATGGTGGGCGCGCTTGCGGCGCTCGTGTCCAACCTGTTCTTCGGGCAGGGGCCGTGGACGCCATGGCAGATGTACGCATGGGGGCTTATCGGCTATTTCGCCGGTGTGCTTGCAGACCGCGGAGCGTTCGAAAAGCCCGTGCCCATATACCTGTATGGATTCGCGGCGCCTTTGCTCTACGGGTTTTTGCTGAACAGCTGGCATATCGTGGGATACGTTCACCCCATCACGTGGCAGACGGCGCTTGTCGCCTACGGCGCGGGGCTTCCCTTCGATCTCGTTCACGGTGCGGCAACCGTGCTGTTTTTGGCAATTCTCTACCAGCCCTGGGTGAAAAAGCTCAAGCGCATCAAGGGAAAATACGGGATCTGAGGCGCATGGGTGGCACCGTTTCGGCAGGCTGCCGTTTGAGCGCAGCGCCTGCCGTTTCGTGACCGGCATCTGCGGTCGTGCTACAATGCATGGCCCGGCGATCCGCCTATGGCGGGCGGTTGCCGCTGTTGAATCGATGCACGGAGCCGTTTGCGCGCATGCGGCAGAAAGCGATGCGACTATGGAAGACAGCGAATCTTACGAACGGGGCATGGCGAGCGCGGTGGCGGCGCTCTCCGCGGGTTTGCCCGTCGTGTTCCCCACCGATACGGTATACGGCCTCGGCGTTGCCGTCGGCATGGCGAAAAGCCCCGAGGTCCTCTACGACATCAAGCGGCGCGACCATGGAAAGCCCGTGGCATGGCTTGTGGGCACCCCCGACGCCTTGTCGCTGTACGGCAAGGCCGTGCCCGAATTCGCGCATATTCTGGCTCGAACGTTTTGGCCTGGCCCCCTGACGCTGATCGTGAAGGCGGGCTTGAACGTGCCCGAGCCCTTCCAGTCGCAAAGCGGAACGATCGCGCTGCGCATGCCCGACAACGCGCTGGCGCTCAGGCTCATCGAGCGGGTTGGTTTCCCCTTGGCAACCACATCGGCGAACATAAGCGGGCAGAAGCCCCCGCGGGTATTCGGGGAGCTCGATCCCGCCTTGCTTCGCGAGGTGACGGTTGCCCTGCGCGATGACACCGAGAAGAGCGGGGTCGCGTCGACGGTGCTCGACTGTACGGGCGATCATCCGGCCATGGTCCGCGAAGGCGGCATCTCCATTGCCGACATCCAGGCGCTCGGCTAGGGCCGTGCGGGGGCGGAGCCGCCTTCGGGTTTCGGCTGCAGGCCGGCGATCGCCGTCGCCACGGGCGTCGTATTCGACTCGATATCGCAGCGAGCGTCGGTGGGGCTCGGGTTCGGGTATAATGGTGTTTCAGCAACCTTGAGGGAGGTACTGCCATGAACACGAGCGCTTCGCGCACGGGTGCACGAACGTCTGTAAAGGCCAACAAGCTCGGATATCGTTCAAGCGATGGAAAGACCCAGATCAGAGCGCTTACGTGGGAGCCCGAGAAAAGCCCCGGCATTGCTCCTGCCGGAATCGTGCAGATCGTGCACGGCATGTCCGAGCACGTCGAGCGCTACGATGAATTCGCCCGTTATCTGGTGAGCCGCGGTTATATCGTCTGCGCGAACGATCACGTGGGGCATGGGAAAAGCGTCTCCGATCCCAGCGAGTGGGGTTGCCTTCCGAGTGTCGGCGGCAAGGACGTGCTCATCAACGACGTGCACGAACTGCGCAAGACGGTCGCTTCGCGCTATGCGCGGCAGACTCCCTACATCATGTTCGGCCATTCGATGGGAAGCTTCATCGTGCGCGCCTATCTCGCGCGCAACGCCGCGGGTCTCGCCGCCGCCGTCATCTGCGGCACGGGCCAGCAACCCCTGCTTCTTTCGAAGTTCGGCAACATCATCGCCCGCCGCATCGCCTCATCGAAGGGCGAGGCGTACAAGAGCGCGTTTCTCGACGGGCTCGGTGCCGGCGCCTTCGCCAAGAAAATCGAGAACGCGCGCACCCCGTTCGACTGGATTTCCACCGACGACGCGGTCGTCGATGCCTATATCGCCGACGAATCGTGCGGCGTCATGTTCTCTGCTGGCGGCTACGCGACCCTGACCGATCTGACCGGCGAAGTGGTGACGGCCGCCGCCGCCCAGGCGGTCCCCGCCGAGCTGCCGTTGCTTTTCATCGCCGGTGCGCTCGACCCTGTGGGGGACAACGGCAAGGGCGTCGAGCGCGCGGTCGAGCAGTACCGTCGCGCGGGCGTCAAGGACATAGATCTGAAGCTTTACGAGGGCATGCGACACGAGATACTCAACGAGCCCGGCCGCGCCGAGGTTTTTGCCGATGTGGCTGATTGGATCGATGCGCACAAGGCGGGTTGATCCAATCGCAGGACGCCTGCGGATGCGGGTTTCGGCCTGCGGCTGTTCGCGCGCACGCGCTTGCCCCGGGTGCGCGTGACGGGGCGACGTCGAGCGGAAGCGGCACGAAGCGGGCCGGCTCCGCGATTGCTTCGTGCGCGCGTGTTGGGGGTGCTTGCCTTTGCCTCTCGGCCGATCGACGGTTTTGCGCGTTGCGCGGCCGTCGCCATCGCCGTATCATGGTAGCGAGAGACCCCATACCGTCCTGCAACTGCATTGAACGAAAGGCACATGTTCATGCCCAAGAAATACGTCGTCGCGCTCGATCAGGGAACCACATCGTCGCGCGCCATCCTGTTCGATCGGGCCGGCAAGCTCGTCGATATGGCGCAGCACCCCTTCGAACAGCTCTATCCCCAGCCCGGTTGGGTTGAGCACAATCCCCAAGATATCCTGTCTTCCCAGCTGGCCGCTTTGACCGAGCTGCTCGTTTCCCGCGATGTCGGGCCCGGTCAGATCGATAGCATCGGCATCACGAACCAGCGCGAGACCACCGTGGTGTGGGATCGCGAGACGGGAGTGCCCGTATCCAATGCGATCGTATGGCAGTGCCGCAGGACGGCGCCCATCATCGAAGAGCTGTGCTCGGATCCTGAGGTTGCGGCGCGCATCACGGCGAAAACGGGTCTTTTGCCCGACGCGTACTTCTCGGCAAGCAAGATCAAATGGATCCTCGACAACACGCCCGGCGCCCGCGCGGCGGCCGAAGCCGGTCGGCTCGCTTTCGGTACGGTCGATAGCTGGCTTGTCTGGTCGCTCACCTACGGCAAAGTCCACGCAACCGATGTGACCAACGCGAGCAGGACCATGCTCTACGACATCCACGAGGGCCGATGGGATCCATGGCTGCTCGACCTGTTCGACGTGCCCGCGTCGATGCTTCCCGAAGTGAGGCCCTCGTCGTCGTATTTCGGCGAGACCGCCCATCCGGGCGTTGTCGGCGGCATACCGATCGCGGGCGTTGCAGGAGACCAGCAGTCGGCGTTGTTCGGCCAGTGCTGCTATGCGGCGGGCGAAGCGAAGAACACGTACGGGACGGGGTGCTTTTTGCTCATGCACACCGGAAACGAGGCGTGTGCGTCGAAGAACAACCTTGTGACCACCATCGCGGCATCGGGGCCCGATGCCGCCAGTACCGAGTACGCCCTCGAGGGCAGCGTGTTCGTCGCAGGTGCGCTCGTCCAATGGCTGCGCGACGAATTGGGGCTGATCGATTCGGCCGAAGAAACAGAGCAGCTTGCCCGATCCGTGGCCGATACGGGCGGCGTGTACGTGGTGCCCGCGTTCACCGGGCTCGGCGCGCCTTACTGGGATGCCGAAGCACGCGGCGCGATCTACGGGCTCACGCGCGGAACGTCCAAGGCCCATGTCGTGCGCGCGGCCCTCGAGTCGCTGGCCTTTCAGGTGCATGACCTCGTCAGCGCCATGGAGGCCGATGCGGGCAAGCGGATGCGCGTGCTCAACGTGGATGGGGGAGCGTCGGCGAACGATTTTCTCATGCAGTTCCAATCGGACCTCTTGCAGACGCCGCTCGCGCGCCCTCACAATACCGAGACGACGGCGCTCGGGGCCGCCTATCTTGCGGGCTTGCGCACCGGATTTTGGAAGAGCACCGGCGAGTTGTGCGACATGCGGGCGGAAGACACGACGTTTCATCCCGATATGCCGTCGAAGACGAGAGACGCGCTGCTTGCGGGCTGGCAAAAGGCGATCGGGCGGACGCGCACGGCGTAGATGCGTCCGATTGCGGGCGGCGATGAAACGGTGAAGGCGAAGGAAGGTTAGCGATGAGGATATCGATAGCAAGCGATCATGCGGGATTCGAACAGAAGCAGCAGCTGGTTGACTATCTGGTTTCACAGGGTCACGACGTCGCCGATCGCGGACCCGATACCGACGATCGCGTCGACTATCCCGATTACGCCGCCCTCGTCGCGCACGACGTCGCCGAAGATCGAGCCGATAGGGGCGTGCTCGTTTGCGGAACCGGCATCGGCATGGCCATGGCCGCCGACAAGGTTGCAGGCGTCCGCGCGGCCAACATCGTCACCCCCGAATTCGCCGCGCTGTGCCGCGAGCACAACGATGCCAACGTGATCGCGCTTTCGGGCCGTTTCGTCGAGCTTGCGGAAAACGAGGCCATCCTCGATGCGTTCATCGCAACCGAGTTCGGTGGCGGGCGCCATGCCGGCCGCGTTGAGAAGATCATGGCGCTCGACTAGTCGGCATCCGGCAGGGGGTTTGCAGGCTTCCTCGATGAGCAGCGTGTTTTTCCTGATCAAATGTGAAATCGACGCATTTCCCCGCGATGCCTTCCGGCTGCCGGTTCGGGGCTTGCCCGCTTGCCCCGTCCGTGAATGGTACGAATAAGCAAACATATAATTTCATTATTCCCGCCTATGTTCATATAACATCTTGTATACTGAGCGACGTGTAGATGTACGGTATTTCTAGGAGGGAAATTGGAAACAACGAAGAAATCGCTTACAAAGGGGGCGCTGCTTGCGCTCGCCGTCGCGCTTGCGGCTACGATGCTCACCGGGCTTGTGGCATGCGGCGGGGAGTCCGCCGAGGATGTCATCCGCAAAGGCGTGACCGAGGAGCTTGAAAGCATCAAGAACCTCGACCAGGCCGCTCTCGACGAGATCATGGCCGGTGCCGGCGCGGCGAACGCCGGGCTCGAAGAGTACGGCATCGACATGGAGGAGTTCTGCCGCACGTGGCTCGATGGGTTCGACTATTCGGTGGACAACGTGACGGTTGACGGCGAAAACGCCACCGCAACCGTGACCATCACCTGCAAGTCGCTCGCAGAGGGCATCAACATCTTCATGGATAAGGTGACGGCGCTCACCGAGGATCCTGAGGCTATGAGCAAATCCATGGATGAGCTCAACCAGATGATGGGCACCATGCTCATGGAGGGAATCGGCGAGGCTCCGGTCGAGACGAACACCGTCGATCTTCCCTATGTGCTCAACGGCAACACCTGGGAGCCCGGCCCCGGATTCGACACCGCGCTCAGCCAGGCGTTCGCAGGCGGCGCTCTGTAAGCTCGGTTGCAGCGGGAAGCAAAGGCTTCGCCGTATTTCGATGAGGGCCGTTCCGCATCCGCGGAACGGCCCTTTTTCGCGCGGTGCGCGAAAGCGAACGCTTGTTGTGCTAGCATGGAAAAAATCATTTTACCGACCTTGTTGAAAGGGGTATGCGCCATGCCGCTGCATTACGTTTCGAAGGAAGATCCACAGGTTGCCGATGCCATATCGCAAGAACTCGCAAGGCAGCGCGGCAGCGTGGAACTGATCGCGTCGGAGAACTTCACGTCGCCTGCGGTCATGGAGGCGGTCGGCAGCGTGCTCACCAACAAGTACGCCGAAGGCTATCCTGGGAAGCGTTACTACGGCGGTTGCGAAAAGGTCGACATCGTCGAAGACATCGCCCGCGCCCGCGCGTGCGAGCTGTACGGCTGCGGATTCGCAAATGTACAGCCCCATTCGGGAGCCAATGCGAATTTCGGCGCCTACACGGCTTTGCTGGAGCTCGGCGATACCGTGCTCGGCATGAGCCTCGATCAGGGCGGTCACCTGACCCACGGCTCGCCCGTGAACTTCTCGGGCAGGTTCTACAACTTCGCCGCCTACGGCCTCGATCCCGAGACCGAGACGATCGATTACGACGACGTGCTGCGCATCGCCAAGGACGTGCGTCCGAAGCTCATCGTGGGCGGCGCTTCGGCCTATCCCCGCACGATCGATTTCGAGCGCATGGCGGCCATCGCCAAGGAAGTCGGCGCCTACTTCATGGTGGATATGGCGCATATCGCAGGCCTTGTTGCCACGGGAGCCCATCCGAGCCCGGTGCCCCATGCCGATATCGTGACCTCGACGAGCCATAAAACGCTGCGCGGCCCGCGCGGCGGCTTCATCCTCACCAACGACGAGGACATTGCCAAGAAGGTCGATAAGGCCGTGTTCCCCGGTGCGCAGGGCGGCCCGCTCATGCACGTGATCGCGGGCAAGGCGGTCGCGTTCGGCGAAGCCCTGAAGCCCGATTATGCGACCTACATCGAGCACGTGGTCGAGAATGCGCGCCGTCTCGGCGAGGGCATGATCGACGGAGGCCTGCGCCTCGTGTCGGGCGGCACCGACAACCATCTGTGCCTCGTGGACCTGACTCCCGCCGACGTGACGGGCAAGGATGCCGAGAAGCTGCTCGAAAGCGTCGGGTTGACCGTGAACAAGAATTCGATTCCCAACGAGCCCCGTTCCCCGTTCGTCACGAGCGGCATTCGCGTGGGTTCGGCTGCGGCGACCACCCGCGGCTTCACGGCCGACGATTTCTACCAGGTGGGCCAACTTATCGCCGCAACGGTGTTCAATGCCGAAAACGATGCGATGCTCGCCGATGTGCGCTCGAAAGTCGATGCGATGCTCGAGGCCCATCCGCTCTATCCGGAATACACTTGCGCGTAAGCGACCTTGCGGCGGCTGCGGGCCTATGCCGCGCAGCCGCCCGGCCGTTTGCGCTATCTGCCCGATCCGAATCGATGAAAGGTACTCAAGCATGGCTACCGAATACGAACGCGTGACCCTTGTCGACCATCCGATGGTGCAGCACAAGCTCTCCATCCTGCGCGACAAGGACACCTCCTCGAAGAAGTTCCGCGAGCTTATCAAGGAGCTTGCGCTGTTCGAGGGTTACGAGGCAACCCGCAACCTGCCGCTTGCCGACGTCGAGGTGGAGACGCCGCTGTGCAAGACCGTCTGCAAGAAGGTCAGCGGCAAGAAGCTCGCCATCGTGCCGATCCTGCGTGCCGGGCTCGGCATGGTCGAAGGAGTGCAGGAGCTCATGCCTGCCGCACGGGTCGGGCATCTCGGCATGTACCGCAACGAAGAGACCCACGAACCGGTCGAGTATTACGCGAAGCTACCCGAAGATATCGCCAACCGCGATGTCATCGTGGTCGATCCCATGCTTGCGACCGGCGGTTCTGCGACGGCCGCCATCGAATACCTGCGCAAGCGCGGCGTGGGCGGAACGATCAACCTCATGGTGATCGTTGCCGCTCCGGTCGGCATCGAGTGCGTGCTCGATGCGGATCCCGATGTGCAGATATTCACCTGTGCCATCGACGAAAGCCTGAACGACGACGCCTACATCGTCCCGGGATTGGGCGATGCCGGCGATCGCATTTTCGGAACCAAGTAGGAGGACCCGATGAGCTACGACGACCGCCCCTCCTGGGACGAGTATTTCATGAAGCTCGCGACCGAGGTCGCGACTCGAACTACCTGCCTGCGCCGTGCGGTGGGGGCGGTCATCGTCAAGGACCGCCGCATCCTCGCAACCGGTTACAACGGAGTTCCGACCGGGCTTCGCCACTGCGCTGAAACGGGATGCCTGCGAGCCGAGCTCGGCGTTCCGAGCGGGCAGCGCCACGAGATATGCCGTGGTCTGCATGCCGAGCAGAACGCCATCATCCAGGCCGCCCGCTACGGCATCAACATCACGGGCGCCTCGATCTACATCACCACGCAGCCCTGCGTGGTGTGCGCGAAGATGCTCATCAACGCCGGTATCGAGGAGATCGTGTACCAAAACCCGTATCCCGACGAGCTCGCCATGTCGATGATCGAGGAATCGGGCATCAAGGTTCGCATCTTCGAAGGGTAGCGCTCGTTGCGGCGCGCGGGGTGGCGAGCGCTTCGGCTCGTCTATGCGACGCGCGCGCCTTTCGGCGGCGGCTGCGCCGTGCTTGTCGGCGAACGGTCGCCGCGAAACGCCGCTCTCGGCCGTTTTATGCAAAACCTTGAAACCGTTTCCGCACATCGCAGCGTTGTCGGATCAGCTTTATTCAGTTTTTCCGATCAAGAGGCTCCATTTACCAAGTTTTTTCTTCATTTTCGCCGCTTTCTCGCAGAAGGTTGTTGAAGTTCCGTTACCATACTGATGGTTTTGTATGACTTGTACACGTTTCTGGACAGAAAGCAGAACATGATACTTCCGATTGTGCTCGGAGCGGCGTGCGGGGTTGTTGGCTTCATGCCCTTGATAGCGGGTCTCGGGCTGGCTCGAAAGGCCACCCCGACCAGTAATCTCGGTCATGCGGGCGCTTTGCTTCTGGGGGTATTCGGGTCGTTCGTGCTTCTCGCGGGAACGCTTATCGTCTGCATCGTGGTCGCCCGCGATGCGGTGTTGCCGTTCACGCTTGCCGAGGTTGCGGCTTTGATCGTCTCGGCGGTTGTGTACGGTGCGAGCAAACTGGTTAAGAAGTAAAACAAGGAAAGGGTTGATACGTGGACGCTCTTGCAGAACTCTCAAAAGGGGCCGAGCACCTCGTGCATTCGTTTGATTCGGCGTATATCGTCGGATCGGGTGCGTTTGGACTTACTCAGTACACCTTTTGGATGATCATCTGTCTCATTCTCACGGTTGTGGTGGTTTTGGCGGCTTCGAAGCGGCTCACGCTCGTACCCAACAACAAGTTCGTCAACATGGTCGAATACGGATACCAGTTCGTCCGCAAGGATATGGGCGAAGATCCGATCGGGCATGGCTACAAGCGTCACATCCCGTTTCTGGCGACGCTGTTCTTCTTCATTCTCATCAGCAACTTCGTAGGACTGATCCCCGGCTGCAAAACGCCGACCGGCTCGATCAGCGTCACGTGGGCGCTTGCCATCATCTCGTTTGTGTACTTCAACTACTGGGGCATCAAGAGCAAGGGGGGCTTGGGCTACCTCAAGTCGTTCGCCCCGTCGGGCCTGCCCGTCGTCATGGTGCCGGTCGTGTGGTTCCTCGAGCTTTTCTCGACGATCCTGCGCGCCCTCACCCTTGCCGTCCGACTGTACGGCAACATGTTCGCCGGCCATATGGTTCTCGGCATCTTCGGGCTCGCTACGAGCGTTTTCATCACGGCGGCGGTTCAGAACGCCGATTTCGTCATGGCGCTTCCGGCTATCGGCTGGATCGCGTTTTTGCTGTGCATGTACGCCCTCGAGGTGCTCGTGGCTTTCTTGCAGGCCTACGTGTTCACCATCCTGAGCGCCGTGTACATCGGTCTGGCTACGTCGGACCACTAAATTTGGATTTCGCCGGCGCTTCCACTGCCGGTCGAAAATATGTTGCTAAGTGTTTTTGAGAGCAGACTCAAAGACGGTTAAAGGAGGAAATTGTGGAAATTACACTTGGACTTGCGGCCTTGAAACTCGTGGGCTACGGCCTCGCAACGTTCGGCCCCGGCCTGGGCATCGGCATTGCCTGCTATGGTTGCTGCATGGCTACCGCGCGCCAGCCCGAACTGCAGGGACGTCTGTTCACGAACTTCATCATCGGCGCAGCCCTTGCTGAGGCTCTCGGCCTGATCGGCTTCGTTCTCGCGTTCATCGTCTAACTTTAGGCCTTTATTCGGAAATCTAGCCGTACAAAGGCTTTAAGGAGGAAAGCAAGTGAAAGCAGGAGCGAAAAAAGCAATAGCTCGCACGGGTGTGGCAACACTCGCTGTCAGCGGCATGTCTGTTGCTTTTCCCGCGCTCGCGTTCGCAGCTGAGGAAGAGTCAGGCGGCATCTCGGCTATTCTGCCCAACATGGCGGAATTCATCCCGATGCTCGTCTGCTTCATCATTCTGTGCGTGGTGCTGGGTAAGCTCGGCTGGCCGGCTTTCGCCGCAATGCTCGATAAGCGTGAGAAGACCATCAAGGATTCTCTTGAGAAGTCCGAAGCCGCTCGCATCGAGAGCGAGCGCGTACTCGAAGAGTACAAACAGCAGCTCGCCGAGGCGAAAACGCAGGCAGCCCAGATTGTTGCCGATGCCAAGAAGACCGGTGATTCGGTGAAAGCCGACATCACGGCAAAGGCGCAAGAAGAGGCCGGCGATATGATCGCGAAGGCAAAAGCCGCCATCGAGGCGGAGAAGAAAGCCGCCATCGCAGAGCTCCAGGGCTCGGTTGCCGATACCTCGATCGCCGTTGCGTCCCGTTTGATCGGAAGCGATCTCAACGATGACGAGCACCGCGCGATCGTCGAGCGCTATGTGAACGAGGCAGGTAGTTTCAATGCCAACTAATCGTCTTGTCATCAAGGAAGAAGTAGCCACCTACGCGAGCGTCTTGCTTGACGCCGCTGCGGAGGCGGGTGGACAGGACGCCGTGCTCGAGGTGCGCGACCAGGCTGAGCAGATCGTCGGCTTTATGCGTTCGAACATGGATCTTTCCGGTGCTCTGGAAGATACGGGCTATACGGCCGAGCAGCGCAACGAGATCGCGCGGAGCGTGTTTGCCGCGTTCGATCCGGTGCTGGTCGACGTACTGGCCGTTATGGCGGAGCGCGGGGATATCGCGTTGTTCTCTCGGGTTCTCAAGAGCTACGAGGAGCAGATCGAAAGCAAGCTCAACATCGCCGTAGTGGATGTCACGACCGTGGTGCCCCTCGACGATGGCTTGCGCGAGGTCATAAAGAAAAAAGCCGAAGCCGATCTGGGCACCGAAGTCGTACTGCGCGAGCATATCGACAAGTCCATTTTGGGCGGCATTATCATGAGTGCAAACGGCAAGCGAATCGACGCAAGCGTCCTGTCGCAGCTTGAAAGCGCTCGCAGCGTGCTAAAACTATCAACAGATGGAGGTGAATGCTAGTGACTGAAATCACCGCAAAGTCTATTGACGAGGCACTGCGCAAGCAACTCGATGCCCTCAATACCAGCGTCGAATCGCGCGAGGTCGGAACCGTTATCCAAGTTGGTGACGGTATCGCACGCGTCGACGGGTTGAAGGACGCTATGGCAGGCGAGCTCCTCGAGTTCGTGGGCCAGAACGGACAGGTCGTCTACGGCTTGGCTCAGAACCTCGAAGAGGACGAAGTCGGCGCCGTGCTCCTCGGTGACGTCACCGCAATCAAAGAAAACGATCAGGTCAAAACGACCGGTCGTATCGTGGAAGTACCCTCTGGCAAGGCCATGCTCGGCCGCGTCGTGAATCCGCTCGGCATGCCGATCGACGGCAAGGGCCCGATTCAGGCCGACGGCATGCGTCCGGTCGAGTTCAAGGCTCCCGGCGTTATCGCCCGCCAGCCTGTGCACGAACCCATGCAGACCGGTATCCTCGCTATCGACTCGATGATCCCGATCGGTCGCGGCCAGCGCGAGCTCATCATCGGCGACCGCCAGACCGGCAAGACCGCCATTGCGGTCGATGCGATCATCAACCAAAAAGGCAAGGACATGATCTGCATCTACGTCGCCATCGGTCAGAAGGCGTCCACCGTTGCAGGCATCGTCGAGACCCTTGAGCGCTACGGCGCCATGGATTACACGATCATCGTGAGCGCTTCGGCTTCCGATTCCGCCCCCCTGCAGTACATCGCGCCTATGGCCGGTGCTGCAATGGGCGAGTACTTCATGTACAACGGCGACGACGGCCAGCCCGCCAGCGCCGAGAACCCGGGACGCCATGTGCTCGTTATCTACGACGATCTGTCGAAGCAGGCCGTGGCCTATCGTCAAATGTCGCTGACCCTGCGCCGTCCTCCGGGACGCGAGGCGTATCCGGGCGACATCTTCTACCTGCATTCGCGCTTGCTCGAACGTGCGGTCAAGATGTCCGAGGAGAACGGCTCTGGCTCGATGACCGCTCTGCCGATCATCGAAACTCAGGCAGGCGACGTTTCCGCTTACATTCCGACGAACGTCATCTCGATTACCGACGGCCAGATCTTCCTGGTGACCGACCTGTTCTACCAGGGTCAGCGCCCGGCAGTCGACGTAGGCATCTCGGTTTCGCGCGTCGGCGGCTCAGCGCAGATCAAGGCCATGAAGCAGGTGGCCGGCTCTCTGCGCCTCGACCTCGCCTCCTATCGCGAGCTTCAGGCGTTCACCCAGTTCGGTAGCGATCTTGACAAGGCTACGATGGATCAGCTGAACCGCGGTGCTCGCATGACCGAGCTTCTGAAGCAGGGTCGTTACAACCCGATGCCGGTTGAGGAGCAGGCCGTCGCCATCTATGCAGGCAGCCATGGTTTCTTGGACGACATCCCGGTTGGCGATGTGGTCCGCTTCCGCGGCGAGCTGCTCGAGTACCTGCGTGCCTCGAATGCGGAGATCCTTGCGAATATCGTGAAAGAGAAGAAGTTCACCGATGCGATCGAGACTGACTTGAATGCCGCCATCGAGGCGTTCAAGAACCAGTTCTCGCCCTCTGCTTCGGCGTAAGGCAGGTAGATCATGCCCAACCTTCACGACATAGAAAGACGAATCAAATCCGTCTCTTCGACGAAGCAGATCACGCGTACCATGGAAATGGTTGCGGCTGCCAAGATCCGTCGCGCCACCGAGCGCGTCGAATCGGCGACCCCGTATTCCACGTCCATGGTCGAGATCCTCGCAAACGTCGCCGAGCGTGTAGGTGGCTCTGAAAACGAACTGCTGCAAAAGCATGACGAGATCAAAAACGTGCTTGTTGTGGTTGTCGTGTCGGACCGAGGCCTTGCGGGCGGGTTCAACAGCAACGTGCTGCGCCACGTCGAGCGCCTCATGAAGGAAAAAACAGCCGCAGGCGCGCAGGTTCACATTGCCGCCTGCGGAAAGAAGGCCATCGGTTATTTCAGTTACCGCAAGATCAAACCGGTGCTGGAGTTCAAGGACCTTTCTGCCGATCCGACGGTCGAAGAGGCCACTGCATTGGCTACCTACGCCATCGCAGGGTATAAAGAGGGAAGCCTCGATGAGGTTATCGTCGTTTATAACCATGCGAAGAATGCGGCCGAGCAAACGCTCCGCGAGGAGCTGGTGCTGCCGGTCGATACCGCTTCTCTGATCGAGGAGATTGCGGATGCCGCCGCTGAGCCGGCGGAAACAAGCTCGAAGGACGAGCCGTCGCTTGCGGGCGACGTCGTGTTCGAGCCCGATGCGGCTGCCGTGCTCGATAAGCTGCTTCCGGCTTACGTTCGCACCACGCTGTATCATGCGCTGATCGATTCGGCTGCCGGCGAGCAGGGTGCCCGCCGTACGGCCATGAAGTCGGCAACCGATAATGCTAACGAAATGGTCGATTCGTTGACCAGATTGTACAACCGTGTTCGCCAGGGCGCCATCACCACCGAGATTTCGGAGATCGTTGGCGGCGCCGCGGCATTGGAGGATTAAATGGCTGAAACAATGAATGATGCATCGGCCAAACAGGGAGCGGTAGGACGCGTCGTCCGTATCGTCGGCCCTGTCGTTGACGTTGAGTTCCCGCCGGACCAGATGCCGGCGATCTACAACGCCCTGACCGTGCATGCACAGACCCCTATCGGGGAAGTGGACACAGTACTCGAGGTGCAAACGCACCTTCCCGGCGACCTCGTTCGCGCGGTTGCCATGTCGTCGACCGACGGCTTGATCCGCGGTGTCGAAGCTGTCGACACCGGCAACCCGATCATGATGCCGGTCGGCCCCAACACCTTGGGCCGCATCTGGAACGTCATCGGCCAGCCCGTTGACGGCAAGCCCATGCCCGAAATCGCGGAATGGATGCCGATTCACCATCCGGCACCCGATTACGATACGCTGACTACCACCACGGAGATCTTCGAGACCGGCATCAAGGTCATCGACCTCATCGAACCGTTCGTCAAGGGCGGCAAGACCGGCCTGTTCGGCGGTGCGGGCGTCGGCAAGACCGTTATCATCCAGGAGCTCATCAACAACCTCGCGCAGGAGCACGGCGGCACTTCGGTGTTCACCGGCGTGGGCGAGCGTACCCGCGAGGGTACCGACCTCTACCTCGAGATGAGCGAGTCGGGCGTTATCGATAAGACCTGCCTTGTGTACGGTCAGATGAACGAGCCTCCGGGAGCCCGTCTTCGCGTCGGCCTTGCGGGTCTCACCGAAGCCGAGTATTTCCGTGATCAGGGCCAGGACGTGCTCTTGTTCATCGACAACATCTTCCGTTTCACGCAGGCGGGCTCCGAGGTGTCGGCTCTTCTCGGCCGTATGCCCTCCGCTGTAGGCTATCAGCCCACCCTCGCTACCGAGATGGGCGACCTTCAGGAGCGCATCACCTCGACCGAGACCGGTTCGATCACGTCGGTGCAGGCCGTTTACGTGCCCGCCGACGACTTGACCGACCCCGCCCCGGCGACGACCTTCGCCCACCTCGATGCGAAGACGGTTCTTTCCCGCGCCATCGCCGAGCTCGGCATCTACCCGGCCGTCGATCCGCTGGAGTCCACCTCCCGCGCGCTCGATCCGGAGATCGTCGGCGAAGAGCACTACCGCGTTGCGGTCGGCGTTCAGGAGATCCTGCAGAACTACAAGGACCTTCAGGACATCATCGCCATTCTCGGTATGGACGAGCTTTCCGAGGAGCAGAAGCTCGTCGTGAACCGCGCCCGTAAGATCCAGAAGTACCTGGGCCAGCCGTTCCATGTGGCCGAGGTCTTCACGGGCAACCCGGGCATCTACGTCAAGATGGAGGATACGATCCGCTCGTTCGCCGAGATTCTCGACGGCAAGTGCGATCACATCCCCGAGCAGTGCTTCGTGTACAAAGGCGCCATCGAGGACGTGTACGCTGCCTACGATAAGATGACGAAGGAAGACTAATGGCGAAGTTGATATGCGACATCGTGACTCCTGCGGCTAAGCTTTACTCCGACGAAGCATATATGGTGGTCGTACCCGGCGTCGAAGGCGAAATGGGTTTTCTGCACGGCCACGTGCCGCTGGTCTCGGCGCTTTCGGATGGCGTGGTTCGCATCCAGGGCGACAAGGAAGCCGACAAGCAGCGCTTTGCGCTGCAGGGCGGTTACGTCGAGGTGACCGGAGACAAGGTCATCATCCTTGCCGATCGGGCGCTCCCGGTGTCTGATATCGACGCGGCTGCCGCCCGCGCGAAACTGGGGGAACTCGAAACCCAGCTTGCGGCGCTCTCCGAAGAGGAAGCCAGAAGGACTCCGCTTGCTGCGGACATTGCATGGTGCAAAGTGCAGATCGCAGCTGTTGAAGCGTAACGCTCGACGGCGAGATCCGCTAGCATTACATCGGTTGAAGGCCTCGGGAGCGATCCCGGGGCCTTTTTTCTGCGCTGTTTTCTTTTGCCCTGGTTTGCGTGCGGCTTCGGGCAATTCTACCCGATGATCCAGGCGTGGTAGAAATCCCATCGTTTGCCACCCGGCTCCTCTAAAGCGGTCAAAAGGTAGCTGCCGACGAGCGCGATGGGGTCGAGGCCTTGCGCCTTCGCGCGAGAGAACAGCTGCCGAGCGGTGCTGCCGTCTCCTTCGACATCGACGCGCAGCAGGCATTCGAGGCATTGCGATCCAGGGGCGAGATCCTCGCGTTTCCAAAGCGCCTGCCCGCTGCCGACGGGCGTGTCGACGACGGTTTCGACGATGGCCTCGGGATGCGCCGCTTCGATCAGCACGCCGTATCTCCAGGGTTCTCGTACGAGCACCTGCCAGATGTCAGCCTGGCTGTAGTCGAGGGCTGCCATGCGCTCTATGCCGGCCATGGCGTGCCTCATGGTATCGGGAAGCAGCTCTTCGGTGCATGCGTTGAGCTGTCTTTGACGCTCGATCTGCTCTCTCATGCTTTCGAGATCGGCTATTCTGAACTCTATATCTTCGGCGGTCCGGTCGAGGATGCCGTCGATTTCCTTCACGGTAAGGTCGCGATAGGCTTTGAGATCTTTGACGGAAACGCCGAGCTTGCGGTAGAACGCAACCTCTCCGGCATCGATGAGCTCGCGCACCGAGTAGCGGCGGTAGTCGTTTGCCGCGTTGCGCTCGGGGCGCAGCAGGCCCGCGCTTTCCCAGTAGCGCAGCGTCGAAGGCGCAACGTCGAGGTAGCGTGCCGCGTCTTTGATGTCGTAGCAGATCGTCGGTTCCATGGCTTCCCTTCATCGGTTTGGAGATTCGAAGAACCGCTCAAATTCTTCCTTTACCTTCAAGTAGCTTTAAGGTTTAGAGTAACACTTGAAATGAAACCGGACAACGCAGTGATGGAATGAATCATGATAACCAGAGCAATGCTGAAAGAATATTTGAAGTACATCGTGCCCACGATGCTGACGTTCACGCTTGCAAGCGTGTACAGCATCGTAGACGGCGTTTTCGTGGGGCACGCGGTGGGGGATGCCGGGCTCGCGGGCATCAACGTGGCATTCCCGCTCGTGGCTCTCGTGATGGCCGTCGGAACGGGCATCGGCATGGGAGGTGGCGTCATATCGTCCATCGCGAAGGGTTCGGGCGATACGGCTCAATCGCGTCGGGCCGTGGGCACCACGTTTCTCATGCTGCTGTTGGCGGCAGTTCCCATCATGGTTGCGCTCATTCTGTTCGCCGAACCCATTCTCACGGTGCTTGGCGGCAGGGGTGAAACGCTCAATCAAGCTATCGCCTACATTGCGGTCATCGCTTGGGGCGTTCCGTTTCAGATATTCGTGACCGGCTGCACGCCGCTTATCAGAAACCAGGGCAAGGTTGCTTTCGCCATGGTCGTGCAGGTTCTTGCCGGCCTGATGAACGTAGCCCTCGACTACGCGTTCGTCATCCTTGCGGGCTGGGGAACCGCCGGTGCGGCTGCAGCGACCGTCGCATCGCAGATTGCGGCGTTTGTCTTGGTGGCTGCATTCTTCCTTGCGAAGCGCAACCGCATCGCACGTGCCGACCTGCGCTTGGACGGCCGCATCGCCGCTCATGTGCTCAAGCTCGGCATGGCGCCGTTCGGCCTCACGCTTCTTCCCGAGGCAACCGTGGTCGCAATAAACGTGAACGCGGTCGCATACGGCGGCGAGACGGCTGTAGCCGCCTACGCGGTCATCTCGTACACCGCCTGCGTGATCCAGATGCTCATACAGGGCGTCGGCGACGGCAGCCAGCCGCTGATCAGCAAGCATTACGGAGCGGGCGATGCCGACGGCGTGAGACGCTTCCGCAATACGAACTATCTGATCACGATCAGCCTTGGGGTGCTGGGGCTTGCGGCCATGTTCGCCTTCCGCGAGCAGATCCCGCTTTTGTTCGGCGCCTCCGGAAGCACTGCCGCGCTGATCGCCTGGGCTCTTCCCATCTTCTCGGTGGCTTACGTTTTCTACGGATTCACCCATGCGTCGACGTCGTATTTCTATGCAGTTGACGATGCGCGCGCATCGAGCGTCATCGTGTACGGCGAGGCGGTTCTCGTGGTGCTCGTCGTGTTCGGCATGGCGCGTATCGCCGGGCTCGACGGCATCTGGGTTTCGGTGACCATTGTGCAGATGGTGCTCGCCTGTGTGGCCGGCGTGCTGCTTCGCCGCCGCCATAGGACGCGCGCCGCCCAAGCGAAGATGGCTCCCGTCCTCGAGCAGTCGTAGCGCCTATTCGCCGCGTTGCGCACGTTTCTCGTCTTCGATGATGTCGAGCAGTTCTTCGCGCGATCCGACGTTCATCTTGCGGTAGATGTTGTAGGTGTGGGTTTTGACCGTGTGGCTTGAGATGAACAGCTTGTTTTGGATGTGCTCGATTCCCCGGCCTTTTGCGAGGTAGTAGAATACCTCGGTTTCGCGCGGCGAGAGGCCGTAACGTTCTGCAAGCGTTGCGCAGCACGCCTTCCAATGGCCCGGCTCGTGTTCGCCTCGTGCCGGGCCCTCGCCCGACGGATCGCCCGCGCCTGCACCGTCTTCCGAAGCAGCGCTGCCGGCTTCGCCTGCGCTTCCAGGCGAAGCCTCCCCGTTTTCCGTGCCGTGCACGAAGGGCTCGGTAGGGGAGAACGTCACGAATGCCGCCAACAGTACGACCAGGCCGAGCGCTATTGCGGAGAGCACCGAAAGGTTGATGGCTCCCGCTGCCGAGGCAGCAAGCCCGAGCCCGTATCCCGCTATAAGGCCCACGCACAGCGCCGTTTGGCTTCTGCCGATGAAGAACAGATACGAGGCCCTGCGCTTGTTCGCCGTCTGCAGCTCGTAGGCGATGCTCGTCAGCAGCACGAACACGTACGCGCCGAGCAGTAAAAGGTTGCAGAGCGTGTATACGACGTTCGACATGAACGACATGGGAACCAGTGCGATGACGAGGAAGGGGAACACCATCCGAAGCATGTTGCTCTGCGCGATCCGACCTGCGAATCTTTGCATGAACGCGTAGGCGGCAAGCGCGCCGAGCGCTGCGAGTACCGCGATTCCCACGAAGAGAACCGCATCTCCCGCAATCTGCGTGACAGATCCGGCGCCGAGGCCGAACACGATGCCGTACACCACGTATATCGCCCCGAACGCCCAGGACATATGGGCGTTTTTCTTCGATTCCGCGAGCGGGATCGCCTCGGCGCTCGAACGCTCGGTTTCGCGGGGAAGCGCCTTGAGGATGCCGAGGCTGATGAGCGGGCAAACAGCCAGCATGGCGATGTTGAATGGGGAGGGGAGCATGTTTATCACCAGATAGAACCCGCAGCCGCACACGACGGAAAGCGCTAGGCATTTCACGATCGATGCCTGCGACACTGCGGAAACCGATTCGACCCACAGGAAGAACAGACAGCAGAGTCCCGCGCCCGCCAATGCCCAGACGATGAGGTCGAAACCGAGCGGATGGGCTGTCTGCGTGATGAAATACGTTGCCGAAGACACAGCCGCGATGATCGAGAACAACGCGACGAGCGCCGTCATGACGTTGCGGCGACGGTTGCCTATGACACCTTCGGGGGTTCGCGATACGACGAAGCTGCATAAGCCGAATCCGACGAAGAGGGCGATTCTCAAAACGAGGTGGTGCCAGAGGTTCTCGATGTCCACATCGAGAAAGGAGTTGCGCATCAACATGGAAAGAAAGACCGCCCAAAAGAGGGAAAACCCGCCGACCGCCACGAGAAGGAACGCAGATGACGCCGCTTGACGTGGGGAAACGTCGTCACTCATGCTTTTTTCCATAGTCTCGTCTTGCATGTTCCCCCAAGAAACCATTCGATCGGTCGATGGTGTTCATGATACGCGGTCTCTAAAGTAAAGACAAGCTAACGGGCGGCCGGCACGAGGCGGCAAGACGCTTCGCCTTCCGTCCGCATCCAGATGAATCCCGTCTTCGGACGGACGGGTCAGACGGATGGGCGAGACGATAAGCGAGTATAAGGAGGTAGCAAATGGGAACCGACTACAAGCTGGTCGACCATGAAAAGCCGTTCCACTATCGCGAGGGGGACTACGATGTGACGCGCGGTTGCGCATGGACGGGCCCCGGGTGCCATTTGGGGTGCGGCGTCATCATGTACACCGACGAGCAAGGCAAGCTCGTTAAGTGCGAGGGCGATCCCGAGGATCCGTGGACCGATGGCCGCCTGTGCATGCGGTGTCTCGATGTGCCCGAGGTTACCAATCACAAAGAGCGCCTTCGCTATCCCATGAAGCGCGATCCCAAAGATCGCGGCAAGGATATCTGGGAGCGGATCACGTGGGATGAGGCTTACGAGCTCATCACCGAGAAGTTCATGGACATGAAGGAAAAGTACGGCGCCGAATCCGTCATCTTCGCGCAGGGAACCGGTCGCGACATCGCCGCGTACATCACGCGCCTGTGCTGGTCGTTCGGCTCTCCCAACTACACGGGTCTGCTTTCAGGCCAGGCGTGCTATCTGCCGCGTATCGCCGGCATGGCCGCGACGACGGGCCATCCGTGGATCCCCGACGCCGCCCAGCAGTTCCCCGAGCGTTACGACCATCCTGACTATGAGGTGCCCGAGGTCATGTTCATCTGGGGCAACTATCCCCTGAAATCGAACATCGAGGGATTCTACGGCCACTGGGTCATCGACCTCATGAAGCGCGGCATGAAACTCGTCACGGTTGATCCGAAGGTTACGTGGCTCGCTTCGAAGTCGGAGTTGCACCTGCGCGTGCGTCCCGGCACCGACGCCGCGCTCGCGCTCGGCATGATGAAGATCATCATCGAGGAAGATCTCTACGACCACGAGTTCGTCGACGAATGGTGCTACGGCTTCGAGGAGCTTAAAGAGCGCGCCGCCGAGTTCGATGTGAAACGCGTATCCGAGATCACCTGGGTGCCCGAGGATCTGATCGTCAAGGCCGCCCGCATGCTCGGCAACGCGAAGAACTCCACGCTGCAGTGGGGCGTGGCCGTCGACATGACCCGCGAGGCTATGCCCGCCGGTCAGGCCATTCTCGCTCTCTGGGAGATCACGGGCAACATGGAGCGCCCGGGCGGCATGATCGTGGCGCCCGAGATCCTCTCGGTTGCCGGCGGCTGGGGCCGCGAGGTGCTGGGACCCGAGCAGGAAGCCAAGCGCATCGGCATCCAGGACTACCCGCTCTACAACTTCGGCTTCGCGGTATCGCAGCCCGACGAGACGGTCAAGACCATCGAGACCGGCGTGCCCTACGAAATCCACGGTGCATGGCTGCAGACCACCAACCCCATCGCCTGCATGGGAGCCGATCCGCAGCGTCTGTACCATGCGCTCAACAAACTCGATTTCATCGTGGTCGTCGACCTGTTCAAGACCCCGACCATCGCGGCGCTTGCCGACGTGGTCCTGCCCGCCCAGACGTTCCCCGAGCGAAACGGCATCGCGTTCGTATCGGGCGCGCAGCGCGGCAGCACCATCAACAAGGTGACCGATGTGGGCGAGTGCAAATCGGACATGCAGATAAACCTCGAGCTCGGTAAAATGTGGAATCCCGAAGCTTGGCCGTGGGACAACGTCGACGACATGTTCACCGATATGCTCAAACCGACCGACATGACGTTTGAAGAGCTTCAGGAAGTCGCGCCTGCGTATCAGCCTATCGAGTACTATCGCTACAAGACCGGCAAGCTGCGCGCCGACGGCAAGCCCGGCTTCAACACCCCGACCGGCCGCATAGAGCTGTGGAGCAACTTCTACAACCAGGCGGGTCTCGATCCGCTTCCGTACTTCGAAGAACCCGAGCCCGGCCCGACTTCGACGCCCGAGCTCATGGAAGAGTTCCCGTTGGTCATGACGAGCGGTGCAAGGTTCTGGGGCATGTTCCACTCCGAGCATCGCCAGATCGAGCGCATGCGTCACTATCGCCCATGGCCGCTCATGGAGATCCATCCCGAAACCGCCGAAAGATACGGTATCAAAGACGGGGACTGGGTGTGGATGGAGGGCCCGATGGGCCGTGCCAAGCGCAAGGCGAAGCTCACCCCCGTCATGGACCGCCGCATCGTCTCGTGCGACCACGGCTGGTGGTTCCCCGAGGGCGACCCCGAGAAGTTCTATGATGTGTTCGACCTCAACATCAACAACACGCTGCCTTGGATTCCCGGCAAGAGCGGCTTCGGATCCAACTACAAGAGCTCGATTTGCAAGATCTACAAAGTACAGGACGGTGAGTAATCATGGCTAAATTCGGAATCCTCGTGGACGCCCAGTGGTGCTCGGGCTGCCACTCCTGCGAGATCGCCTGCCAGATGGAGCACGGAATGCCTGTCGGCCAGACCGGCATCCAGGTTGTGAAGATCGGGCCGTGGCCCATCGGCGACGAAGCCGATAACAACTGGCAGTTCTCGTATCTTCCCATTCCGACCAAGCAGTGCGACACCTGCGCGGCGCGCCGGGGCCTTGGCAAAGTGCCCACCTGCGTGCAGCACTGCCAATCGAAGTGCATCGAGTTCGGTCCGCTCGACGAGTTGAACCAGCGCCTCGACGCGAAGCAGAAGACGCTGTTCGTCGTGGCATAGGTTCCGTTCGCTCACATTGATCGGGTGCCGGAGTCAACTCCGGCACCTTACGAAGGACAAGGAGATCGGCGATGTATAGCAAGAAGTACTATATTTTCTACGGACTGTTCTTTTCCTTGATCGTTGCGGCGATACTCTGCCTTGCGCTGACGTTCGCGCAGGGAATCGCCCATATCGACCCGATATTCTACCTTATCAGCTTTGCGATCGCGTTCGTCACCTCGTTCGTGGTGACGGCGGTCATCCCCTTGGCGCGCATTGCGGGAGCCGCCGCCGAGTACTACGATGCGAAACCCGGCACGCTTGGGTTCCGCATCGTGCAGAACATCTTCTTCAGCACGCTCATCATGTTCGTGCTCGGCATCGTCATGACGGCGTTCATGACGGGTGTGGGCATAACCGAGGCCGTCAATCCCATGACGGGTCTTGTCGATCCGGTCAACCTGTTCGACCGCTTCGCGGCGCTGTGCATCCAGTTCTGGCCGACCATCGTGATCGTGGCGTTTCTGTCGGATCCGGCGGCGGGCGGCTTGGCCAAGCTCTGCGTGAAGCCCGAAGACCGCTTCGCGAAAATCCCCGGCGCTGCTGCCGACGAGGTCGTNAGCCGGCGGGCCTTCGCGCGACGAAGAGTCCGACGGCGGGCGTTCGGTCAGCCTCGTGGACGGGTCCAATGCTACCGAGGACGAGGTGCAGGATCTGATCGATGCGGTGGCGGGCGCCACATGGAACACGCGCAACCGCATCATGGAAGAGCGGTTTTTGGCTGATCTCGACCGCGCGGGTGGCGCGAAGGTGCCCGCATTCAAGCCTCCGGGGGAAGCGATTCTGGGCGAGTGACCGGCGGTCGGAACCGCTTCCGAGCCCCCGCTCCTCGGCTGTCGAGCCGATGGCGGGAGACTGCGATCAGGGGCATGTTTTGCCCTGCGGCATGTCGTTGTTCGGGGCTTGCCGCGACTTGGGGTCGCGCTGTCCTGCGGCGCGTCCCGCTCTGCAGCGGCGCCCCGCTTCGGCAGCGTGCGCGCGCTGCTAACTTGCGTTTACCAGAACAACATAGGCGACGGCGCCGCTCGATGAGAGCATGCAGAAGGCGAATACCGCAAAGAGAATCGTTCGCATCGAGCGTGCCGCGTTTTCGATGGAGGCTGTCTTCTGCTGGTTTCTGGCAATGCGGTAGGCGAAGGTCAACAGCAGATTGCTCGCGGCCATGATTGCGGCGAAAAGAAAGATTTGGGATTTGGGCGCCCATCCGTCGGGGCCGCCGGCTGCGAAGTGGACGGCGATGGTGTCGGGAAGGGCGGCGAACCCGCAGAGCGCGATGATGAGCGGTGCAAGGCACAGCACGCCGAGCGCGATCCGCTCGACCGGGCTTAGCGGCGCTTGCTTTCGCAGGGGGGCGGTGTCGCCCTGCTTGCAGTTGGACATCGATGCGGTTTGGTCGAAATCCGTCGGCTCGGTTGCCTCCGCTTGAACAGAGGCGTTTTGGCCTTCGCGTCCTTTGCCGTCGAAACGCTTTTTCAGATCGCATTCCACTACGGGGACGATTGCGATGATCCCGATGAGCGGCAGCCCCATGTACAGGCATGCTGCCGCGGCGGATCCCGCATCGGTTGCGGTGAGCCCGGTTGCTCCGTCGAATGCGGCTAATGCGATCGCCGTTGCAAGGCACGCAAGTCCGACGACGGCCATCATCGTGCCGCCTTTCCTGTTCGCGTATGCCCACGCCTCGCGGCTCTGCATCGAGCGGGTGGTCCGATATCCGAACGTAGGGTTCGGGTCGAATGCGGTGTAGCGCATGAGCGCTCCCAATCCGATGAAGAGCAGGTCGATGACCAAAGCACCGAAGAGCATACGCGATTCCTTTCTTGAAACCCGGCATACGCGCGTTGCAGCCGCGACCGCCGATTATACACCTTGGAGTTTCAGCCCATCGCCGCCGCATCGGCATTCTCCGTTGCCATGTTTCAAGAGCAGTCTCATGACCGCGTCTGCTTCGAGTGCGGGGTTCCCGTGCTCTTTCGGCCGTTTGGCGGTGGATTTCTGCCTGGATCGCTTGCATTTGCTTTGTGCAACCTGTTACTATGTCCAAACGTTGTTTCCCGAAAGGGAATGTGAAAGGATTGATGTATGCCGGCGGTTGCGAAGGTCGCTTCCCTCTAAAACCTCATACCGCGGATGGCCGCATGGTGCAGATTTCGTTCTGCCCGCACGGCATCCGAACCGCCTCCGTGAAACCAGCCGCGCATATGCGCAACGAAGGCACGCTTGACGTGCTTTTTCTATGCCATCTGGCATGATACCCCTAATCGAACGATCCCGTTCTGACGGTTGCGAAGGCGCGTCGGGCGGGATTTTTCTTTGGCGGGAAGCCTTGCAGACAGGAAGAAATCAATGAACGGAATATTGAAGCACCAGGAGAGTACCAACAATGAACATGGAAAGATACGGGCTGAACCCTTTGCGGTTGCCCGAGAGCGCTACAGGAATACCAGCTAGAATCACCGCAGTTCACCGCGGTTTGTTCGAGATCGTATGCGAGGAGGGCGTTGGCATGGCTCGTCTTAAAAGGGGAGAGTACCGCGCATCCGAGTCGTGTCATCCTACCGTCGGCGATTTCGTGATGATCGACTGGGTGAAGGATGGCGAAAGCCGGATTCGGGAAACACTGCCGCGATCGACGTTTTTCGCGCGTCGCGATCCATCGTCTTCAGGACATGCCGAGCAGGCCGTTGCCGCGAACTTCGATTACGTTTTCGTCATGCAGGCTCTCGACGGCGATTTCAACGAGCGGCGCCTCGAGCGGTATCTGACGCTTTCATGGCAGTCGGGCGCTGTGCCTGTCGTCGTGCTCACCAAGGCTGATTGCGCCGAAGATGTATCGACCTGCATACAGATCGCCGAGAGCGTTGCGTTCGGCGTCGATGTGCGTGCCATCAGCGCAAAGACCGGGATGGGGCTCAGCGAGCTCGATCGCTACCTCGAGCCGGGCAAGACGATCGTGCTGCTCGGGTCTTCGGGCGTAGGCAAGTCGAGTTTGGTGAACGCGCTTTCGGGAGATGATCTCATGGCTGTCGGTGAGGTTCGCGAAAGCGACGGACGGGGCAGGCACACCACCTCCCATCGGCAGTTGACGCTTCTGGAAGGCGGAGCCATGCTGATCGATACGCCCGGCATGCGCGAGCTGGGCATGTGGAACGCCGACGAGGGTTTAAGCCAGGGATTTTCCGACGTCGAGGCCTATTTCGGCAAGTGCCGATTCAGCGATTGCCGCCACGAGGGCGAGCCGGGCTGTGCGATAGCGGAGGCCATACGCGAAGGCGAGCTTGCGCCCGAGCGGTGGGAAAGCTATCTGAAGCTTAAGATCGAAACGCGCCTTGCCGATGACAAGGAAGGGTTCTTGCGCGACAAGCGGCAGTGGGAGAAAAACCTTTCCAAGCTTGTTCGGCAGATGAAGCAAGTCGACCGCGAAGCCATGCAGACCGGTCGAACTCCGATGCGGCTCGGCCGTTTGGCAGAGCAAGGCGATCGGGCTTCGGCGGGAAACGAGCGGGAAGCGGTGCGGGATGGGTGCCCGCCGCATGCGCACTCTGCGGCGAAGGCCGATCGTGCGGCGCGGCGCGGTCGGCCCGATTACCGCCATGAGGCCTGCATCGAGAGCTTCACCTGCTCGGTGTGCGGAAGCGTGGTGGTGCCCGAGGATGCTGGAAGCGAGCATCGCAACCATTGCCCGCACTGCCTTTCGAGCGTGCATGTGGATAACCGCCCGGGCGATCGCGCATCTTTATGCCGGGGCGTCATGGAACCCATCGGAGTTTGGGTGCGCAAGAACGGGGAGTGGGCGATCCTCCATCGCTGCGCCTCGTGCGGCAAGATCGCCTCGAACAGGATCGCGGCCGATGACAACGCGATGCTACTCATGTCCATCGCGACCAAACCGCTGGCGAACCCTCCCTTCCCGCTTTGGGATATGGGCGCTGCGACGGCGAGCGGATAAACAGGTGCGAACCGCCGCCCGGTCTTGTATCATAGGGTCGTGCCGATCGGGTGCGATCCTATGGTTGGCGGCATTCGAATCAATAAGAGCGGAAACGAAGGGTAGGGCCGCATGGAGCAGTACAAGCAGGAGTTCATCGAGTTCATGGTGGAAAGCGAAGTGCTTAAGTTCGGCGATTTCACTCTGAAAAGCGGCCGAAAATCCCCGTTTTTCATGAATGCCGGCGCCTACGTGACGGGCTCGCAGCTCCATCGCCTCGGCCGGTACTACGCCCGTGCTATCCACGATTCGTTCGGGCTGAATTTCGATGTGGTGTTCGGCCCCGCTTACAAGGGGATTCCGCTGTCGGTTATCACCACGATGGCCTTGAACGAGCTTTACGGCGTTGAAGTGCGCTATTGCTCGAACCGCAAGGAAGCGAAGGATCACGGGGATGCGGGAATCCTGCTCGGCAGCGATTTGCGCGACGGCGATCGCGTCGTGATGGTCGAAGATGTGACCACGTCGGGCAAGTCGATCGAAGAGACGCATCCGATTCTCAAATCGCAGGCGGACGTCGACGTCAAGGGGCTCATGGTGTCGCTCAACCGCATGGAGGTCGGCAAAGGCGGCAAGATGAGCGCTCTCGACGAAGTGCGCGATCGTTACGGTTTCCCGACGGCGGCGATTGTGACCATGGAAGAGGTGACCGAGTATCTGCTCAACAGGGAGTGCCGGGGCAGGGTTGTCATCGACGACGCGGTGAAGGCGGCGCTCGATGCGTATTACGAAGAGTACGGCGTGCGCTAGGCACGATCTCGACCAAGCGAAAGGAGCCGCAGCTCATTGTGAACTGCGGCTCCTTTGCTGTTTTCCGGTGGCTTTTTCTAGTTGTTGCGGCGTTTCGCAATCGCGTAGGCTCCGCCAGCCGCGAGCAGGCCTGCTAAAGCAACGGCTGCAAAGGGCAGAATCGATACGGCATCACCCGTCCGCGCGAGCTTTGCCGCGCTTCCCGTTTTGCCCGAAGATCCATCGCCTGGCTTTTCGGGATCCTTCGGGTCGGGGTCTGCCGGATCGGGATCCTTCGGGTCGGGGTCCTCGGGATCGCCGGGATCGACCGCCTTCCAGATGGCGTGCAGATCCACGTCGTTGGCGGGCATGGAGAACCCGTCGGCGGGCGAATAGAGCGCCGTTTCGCTTGTGGGATCGGTGTGCCACCCGATGAACTCGTAGCCGTCGCGTGCAAGGGTGTTCTTGTCGAGCACTGATACGGGCTCTCCCGCAGCGTACTGCGCGCTCGGATGGGGATCGCCCGCGTCGTGGCCGTTGCCGTGGTAGGTTACAGTGTAGAGCACGGGTGCCGGAGGCTGGGCCTTCCATACGGCGTACAGGTCGACATCGCGTGCCGGCATGTTGAACGTGTCGGCTGCCTCGTATTCGGCGTCGGTTGCCAGCGGGTCGGTGCTCCAACCGAGGAAGTCGTGGTCGGTGAGCCCGAGCGTCGCCTCATCGGAGACCGTGACCTCGGCGCCTTCGACGTAGAACTGGGTTGCGGGCGGATCCCCCGCGTCGTTTCCGTTGCCGTGGTACGTCACTTTGTATGTGGTTGCCGGTGTGCCGCCCGTGAAGTTGATGTCGTAGTTGTTGAGCGGATGATGGGGCACGAGGCCCGCGATGCTGATGCTCGAGAATTCGATGGAGGGGTAGTCGGCGAATACCGTTGCGGGCGGAATGTAGGCCGCCGAGGCGGTGTTGCGGTCGAACACGGTATCAGGTCCGATGACCATCTGGCCCCAATGCGGCTCGTTGCTGTAGATGCCGCCGCCGCGCCCGTTGGGCGCGGAATTGTCTACGATGACGCTGTCGCCGCTGATGAAAAGCGTGACGGTTTTGTTCGCCTGCCCGTCGAAGAAGATGCCCCCGCCGCCTTTCTCCGATCCGAGCGCGGTGTTGCGCGCCACCGTACCGCCGTTCATGGTAAGCGAGGTGGGGTTTGCGGGCGTCGCAGCCGAGTACTCGGTGAAGATGCCCCCGCCGTTTTCGCCTGCCGTGTTGTCTACGACGGTAGCCTGGTCGTTCATCACGAGGCCGGCTCGGTTCGTGACCGCGATGCCTCCGCCGCTTGAAGTGGTTTCGTTGTCATGGACGGAGCTGGAGTCGTTCATGATCATGAGGTCGTTGCTCCAATGGGCTACGCCGCCTCCCCAGCCGCCTGCGGTGTTGTGATGGACGGAGCTCGTGTCGTGCATGGTGAATTCGGTCGAAATCGAGTCGATGCCGCCTCCGCTGCGCGTTGCGGTATTGTGATGGACCGAACTCGAATCGTACATGTCGAAGTAGGTGATCGATCCGCCGCCGAGATACATGCCCCCGCCGACTTCGGCAAAGTTCTCGGTGATGGTGGCGTTGTCGTACATTTTGAGCGTGGCGGTGGCCGTGTTGTAGCGGGAAACGCCGCCGCCTTGGTCGGCGGTGTTGTTCTTGATGAGGCTGCTGCCGGTCATCGTGAACGAGGGGTCGTTGCCCATCCAGTCCGAGTAGAGGTTCACGCCGCCGCCCGATTCCGCCGTATTGGCGTCGGAGGGATCCTCTCCGCCGATCACGCCTCCGTTCATCACGAAGGATGCGTTGCCGTATACACATACGCCTCCACCGCGGATGTCGGCTGTGTTGGCGCGGATCGTGCCGCTTTCCATGGTGAACACGGAATCGCCCTTGTACACCATGACGCCCCCGCCGCCGGCGCCGGTGTCGGTGTTCTTCTCGATGAGGGCCGAGCCGCTCATGGTAAACGAGCTGCCGCCGCCGACCGTGACTCCGGCACCGTAGTTCGAGGTGTTGCTGTTGCCCGTGATCACGCCCCCGGTCATGGTGAAGGTCGACGAGCCGTCGAGGTTGAGGCCGCCGCCGTTTCGGGCGTTGTTGTTCTCGACCGACCCCGATGACAGAGTGACGGTGCCGCCGGTTGCGTACACGCCTCCGCCTCCGCGGGTCGTATCAGACTTCGTCGTAGTGTTCGCCTTGATGGTGCCGCCTTCGATGGAAAGCGCTCCGCGGTTCACATGCACGCCGCCGCCGAAGGCGCTGCTCGTGCAGTTTTGGATCGTGGCTCCCGCTTTCAGGGTAAGCGTGCCCCGTTTGCCGTCGACGAGCACGCCGCCGCCGACGTTGCCGCCGTCGAGCGTGACGTTTTCGAGGATGAGGGACATGTCGTAGCTTGAGCTGCCGCCGTCAACGTCGAAGTGGCGCTCGTTCGCCGCCGTTTGCGTGATGGTGAAGGTGCTTCCCTCTTTCGAGGTCAACGTGATGACCCGATTGAAGGGGGCGTCGATAGCGCTCGAGACGGTAAAATCGTTCTGCAGCTCGATGGTTCCCGCCGAGCGGATGGGGATGTCCCACATCGCCTGCTGCAATTCGGTTTCGTTGGTGACCGGGATGGCGTCGGCGCGCAGCTCCGCTTCGGCACCGGCCGGCTCCCCGTCAAAAGTCAGCGCCTCGATTTCATTTGCATCCGATTTTTCATCGGATGGGGTTTCAGCGCCCGCATCGCCGTCGGCGCTGCCGCCGGGCGCTTGCTGTTCTGGTTGGCCGCCTGTTTCGGTCGGCTCGTCCTCGCCGGCGGCATCCATCTCGCCGAGCGTCGTCTCGCCGGCTGGCGGTTCGGTGCCCGCCTCCTCGGTAGACAGAGCGTCCACCGGGCCGATCCCGCCGGTTGAAGCCAGCGCGGATCCGCCGGAAACGCCCCAGAATGCAAGCATCGTCGCAAGGGCTATGAGGAGGAGCTTGGGAGGTCGTTTGATCGTCGGCATGTGTCTCCTTCGTCGTGTGCGTACCGCATGCACAGCATGCGCAAGCATAAAATATAACATCTTGCTTAAATAAAGGAAATATATTTCATATTATTATAAAAAAATACATCTGATTTGGTTTAATAATAAATATAAAGTTACATAATAAGTTATACAGATATGAGCACAGCATGCGAAAGCGAGATTGGCATCGCGTGATGCTGGACTTTTTCCGAGCGTTGGCCGTGCATGGGCCGAGATCCCTTTTTCCGCTGGCTTCGGGCGGTCGAAGTCGCCTGCGGAAGGCCTTTCGGCGGGGCGGCATCCGTCGGTTGGGGGCAAAAATCCACGCTTTATCCTCAGCGGTTGCGCCGGTAAGCTGCTATCATGGTGACGATACCAGAGAAGGCATACGAGAATTTGCAGAGGCACAAGATATGGCATTCGTTCACCTGCACAACCACACCGAATATTCCCTGCTCGACGGCGCAACGCATATCAAGGATATGGTGCGCCGTGCCGCAGAGCTCGGCATGCCCGCCGTGGCCGTTACCGACCACGGCGTCATGAGCGGCGTTCCCGAGCTGTGCGATGCATGCGACGCGGTCGAGGCTGAAACGGGTGTGCGCGTCAAGCCCATCTACGGGTGCGAAGTATACTTCACGACGGACGAGGAACTGCGCAAGGACACCAAGCCGAAGCTGTATCATCTGCTGCTGCTCGCTAAGACGAACGAGGGCTACCACAACCTCGTCCGCCTCGTATCGGAGTCGCATGTCGACAACTTCTACTACAAGCCCCGCACGACGTTTTCGATGCTCCAAAAATACGGCAAGGGCATCATAGGATCGAGCGCCTGCATTGCGGGCATCATTCCCAAAATGCTCGACGACCGCCGTTTCGACGATGCGGTCGAATGGGCCAAGAAGTTCGCGAGTTGCTTCGATCCGGGCGATTTTTACATCGAGCTGCAGAATCAGGGCATCGTGACCGACGCCGGATTCACGCAGACCGAGCTCAACCATCAGCTTACGAAGGTCGCGCAGACGGCGGGTCTGAAGACCATCGCCACCAACGACTTCCACTACCTTTTGCAGGAAGACGCTCGCGCGCAGGACATCATGCTCTGCATCGGCACGGGCTCTGCGGTCAACGACACGAACCGCATGAAGTTCGAGAACGACCAGTTCTACATGAAGACCGAAGAAGAGATGCGCGAAGCCCTCAAGGATTTCCCCGAGGCGTGCGACAATACGGTCGAGCTCGCCGCGAAGTGCGATGTCGTGCTCGAGCGCGATTCGATCTTGCCGCGCTTTCCCTTGCCGGAGGGAGAGACCGAGGAGAGCTACTTCAAGAAGCGCATCCAGGAGGGTCTTGTCAAGCGCTACGGCGAGCCCATACCTCCCGAAGCGCAAGAGCGTGCCGATTACGAAGCGGGCATCATCATCCAGCAGGGTTTCCCCGCGTACTTCCTCATCGTGCAGGAGTATATCGAGTGGGCGCGAAGCCAGGGCATCGGCGTCGGTCCGGGCCGCGGATCGGCCGCAGGCGCGATCGTCGCCTACGCCATGGGGATCACCGATCTCGACCCGCTCTCGAACGGGCTTCTGTTCGAACGCTTCCTTTCGCCCGAACGCGTGGAGATGCCCGATATCGACGTCGACTTCGAAGACGAACGTCGCGGCGAGGTGATCGAGCACATCAAGGAGGTCTACGGCGAAGACCACGTGTCGGGCGTTATCACGTTCGGCAAGCTGCAGGCCAAAAACGCCGTGCGCGACGCCGCGCGCGTGCTCGACTACCCCTACGGCGTCGGCGACCGTATCACGAAGATGATCGGCGACGAGCTCGGCATCACGATCACCGATGCGCTTGCGAAGAACCCCGACCTCAAGAAGGCCTACGCGACCGAAGAAGACGTCAAACAGGTGCTCGACGCCGCCCTCTCCATCGAAGGCCACGTTCGCGGCGAAGGCGTGCATGCGTGCGCCACGATCATCTGCCGCGATCCCATGAGCGATCACGTGCCCATGAAGCGCGATACCAAGGGCGGCGGCATCATCACGCAATATGACGGGCATTACACGCCCGACTTGGGACTTCTTAAAATGGACTTCCTGGGCTTGCGCACGCTCGGCGTTATCAGCCGCGCATGCCGCAACATCGAGAGCCGCTTCGGCGAGCACATCGTGCCCGAGGAGATCCCGATCAATGACGAGAAGGCGTTCGAGCTCATGCGCTCAGGCAATATGGACGGGCTCTTCCAGGTGGAGGGCGCACTTTACGTAAGCCTGTTCGCCCGCCTTCCCCCCAAACGCTTCTCCGACATCGTCGCCTCGATCGCGCTTAACCGTCCGGGTCCGCTCGAGTCGGGCATGGTCGACGACTACATCAAGGTGGCGAGCGGAAAGACATCGGTCCACTACTACGACGACCGTCTGCGTCCGATCCTCGAAGAAACCTACGGCACCATGGTCTATCAGGAGCAGATCATGCAGATCTCCATGGCCATGAGCGGCTTTTCTGCCGGCAAGGCGGATAAGCTGCGCAAGGCCATGGGTAAGAAGAAGCTCGATATCATGCGCCAGCTCCAGGAAGACTGGAACAGCGGCGCGGTCGAAAACGGGTTCTCGCTCGATATCGCCAAGCAGATCTGGGAAGATGCCGAGAAATTCGCCAAGTACGCGTTCAACAAGTCGCACTCGGCCGCATACGCCATTCTGGTTATGCGCACGGCTTACCTGAAAGCGTACTATCCGCATGACTTCATGGCTGCCGTGCTTTCGTCTTACATGGGCAACTCGGACAAGCTGATCAAGTACATCGCGAGCTGCAACCGTTCGGGCATTCCGGTTCTGCCGCCCGACATCAACGCGTCGAACCTGGAGTTCACGCCGACTGACGAAGGCGTGGTCTTCGGTTTGGCGGGTGTGCGCGGCGTCGGCGAGAAGGTGGCCGAAGAGGTTATCCGCGAACGCGAGCGCAACGGCAAGTTCACCTCGCTTCACGATTTCGTGAACCGAATGGATTCGAAGGCTTACAACCGCAAGACGCTCGAAGCGCTCATCAAGGCGGGCGCGTTCGATTCGACGGGTTACACCCGCAAGCAGCTCATGTACTTCATCGAGGAGACGCCGCTGCTCGAGGGTGCCTCGAAGCGGCAGAAGGATCGCGACATGGGGCAGGTGAGCATGTTCGACATGTTCGCCGACGATCCCGATTCGGATTTCAAGGAGGAGATCCCCGCGCCCGACAACGTCGAGTGGGACAAGCGCACCAAGCTCGCCTACGAGAAGGAGATCCTCAAGATCTACGTGTCCGACCATCCCTTGCGTCCGTACGAGGGGCTCATATCGCGTATGACGAAGTTCTCGCTCGGAGATTTGGCTGATCGCGAGAAGGACATCGCGAGCGCAACGTTCGTCGGCATGGTGTCGGCCGTCGTGACCAAGCTTACGAAGCGCGGCACGAAGATGGCTACGTTCACGCTTGAGGATACGACGGGACATGTGGATGCCATCTGCTTCAAGTACGATGATAACGCCGAGGCAATCCAGGAAGACGCGATCGTCAAGATAAAGGGCAAGTTCGAGCACAGCGACCGGGGCAATCAGCTCATCGCCTACGAGATCGAGGCCATCGAGCTTTCGGAAGACGACGTCAGGCCTTCGCACCTCGAGCTGAAGATCGCCTCGTCGGACTTCGACCAGAACGCTTCGATGCGCCTGAACCGCATCTTGAAATCATATCCGGGCCGCGACGGGGTGGTGCTGTTCATCAGCCAGGCCGACGGGCGCAAGTTCCGCGCAGAGCTTCCCGTTACCGTGGATGCCCGCAGCCAGATTCTGCGTTCGGAGATTCAGGATCTGTTCGGAAAGCCGGTGTGGATGGCTTCGTAGGAAACCGCTGTTTCGAGCAGCGGCGGGCGCGGGTTTGCCTGCAGCAAAGGGTTGTTTCGCACCGGCATTTCGCCCTATACGCGCTCCTTTGGCGATGGCGGCATCACAAAATGCTGACGATTCGGCTGTTCCGGTGTGCGGAGCAGCCGTTTCTTTTATACTGAACGGATATGGAAACTGTTATGGAACATACGGTGGCGCTTAAGCTCGCTTACGATGGGGCTCCGTTTTCGGGGTTCGCGCGACAGCCGGGGCAGCTCACGGTGCAGGGATCGCTCGAAGAGGCGCTGGCTTTGCTGTGCAAGCGCTCCGTCGAGACGACCTGCGCGGGGCGCACCGATGCGGGGGTGCATGCGCGCGGTCAGGTCGTAAGCTTCGACGTTACCGCTCGCGAGTTCGAGGCTCGACCCCTTTCCGCGCTCACCCGATCGCTCAACGCGCTCGTCGACGAGCGCATCGCCGTGCGTGGGGCGTGGGAGGCGGATTTCGGCTTCTCGGCTCGATTCGATGCGAAAGCCCGCGAGTACCGATACTTCATCTACGAAGGTTCCGAGCGCCCGGTGCTTGTGGCCGACCGCGTGTGGCACCTCAAGCGCCATCTCGATATCGATGCCATGAACGCTGGCGCGGCTCATCTGATCGGCGAACATGATTTCAAAAGCTTCTGCACGGCGGTCTCTGCCGAAGGAAAACCCACCTGCAGAAACGTTTCCGAGATATCGATCGGCCGCGAGGACCTTCTCGGAGAGACGGTCGTCGTCGTAAGGGTGGTCGGCAATGCGTTTCTCCACTCCATGGTGCGCACGATCGTCGGCACGCTCGTCGCTGTTGGCTCGGGCCGCCGTGACCCCCTGTGGGTGAAAGAGGTGCTCGAAGCACGCGACCGATGCGCGGCGGGCGAGAATGCGCCTGCCGGCGGTCTGGTTTTTTGGCATGTCGATTACGGCGACGCGTCGTTGGAATCCGTGCGGGAAGAGGGTAGTTGTGTTTAGGAAAAGCGCCGAACAGCAGATTATGCGGGAGGCCGACAGAATCGTATCCATGAAAGAGGATATCGACGCCATGTCGTGGAACCGTGTCATTGAGATAGCGAAGCTTTTGCAGGCCGAGCATACCGAAGAGCAGCGGGAGGAGTGGGCACGCGAGCTTCTGTCCATTGCGCGTACCAATTCATGGGTGCTTGATAAGTTCGGCGTTGCCGAAAAGGGAATGACCGGCCAGGTTATCCCTTCCGGCATAGAGGTCCAGCACAACGACCGCTATCTGAGCGAAACCTCTGCAGCCGAGATCCCTTCGGCGGGGAAGAAGCCCGAAGCATCGGAGGACGCCCTCCCGGCGATCGAGTCGGGTTCGGGCGACCAAGCCGCGCAAGACGCGGTTTCGCACGAGCATACGGCTGCCGAAGAGGAACTTCGGTCGCTCGAGGCGCTCTACGACCAGCTCGTTTCCCGCGATGCGGGGGCGCCGGCCGAGGAGCGCGCGAGTGCCGAGGAGCCGATCGCTGCGGCCGAATCGGAATCGGTGGACGAGGCGGGTCCCGATGATGCGCCGCATGCCGAGAAGCAGCGGGATCCGGTCGGACGGCTTCCCGTCGTAGACGACGGGAAGCCGGCGCAAGATCTTGATGCTCGGGCACCCTATATCGAGACCAAAGGCGTTCTCAGGAAGAAGCGCCGCGCGGAAAAGCGGGCGCGCCGCGAGAAACGCGATGCGGATGTGTTCAGCATTCCGACTGCCGCTCCCGCCCATAGCTCCGCGCTTGATTTCGAGCAGATCGAGACCCCTGATTTCGGTCAGAACGCGATGAGCCTCGAAGAGGCGAAGGCTGCTGCGCGGCTCTCAGAGCCGAAGGCGTGCGAGCCTGCATGCAATCTCGATGCCGAGCCTGCGTGCAAGCCCGAAGAGAAGCCGATGGGCAAGCATGCGGCCCGCCCGGCGCATGGAAGGGCGCTTGAGCCCGAGCGGGTGCCGTCGCTTGAATCGGAAACAGAGCGGTCTTCGGCGGTGCCGCTGCCCGAATCGGAAGCGGCTCAGTCTTCGACGGCGGTGTCGCTGCCCGAATCGGAAGCAGAACGACCTTCGACGGCGCCGTCGCCTAAGCCTGAAGCGGCGCAGTCTTCGGCTTCCGAACCGTCGCCCGCCCAGACGGCCGAGCAGCCGCGAGGAGACCTTGCCCGATTCAAGCACCTGTATGCGAACAAAAGGGGAAGCCTGTGCTTGTACGAGGATGCGGACGGTCATCTTGTAGCCGTCGATCCTTCCCGATTTGCATAGACATAGTCAAATAATTGCTATAATCTTTTATTATCCTTGTCGGCTCCAGAGCTGACAAGGTGTCGGTGCACGGACGCGAGGAGAGTTCATGGGCGGTTGTTCAACAGGTGGGGCGAAACGACGCAATTTCAAGGATGCGGGAAGGGTATGCCCGATCGACTACCGCCTCGATTCGGATCTGTTCCGAGCGGAGCCTGCTTTTTCCTGCGATACGCTCTACGTCGTCGGAGGCTTGTACGGAAACCCCTTTGCCCTCGATGCCCTCGACGATCTCATCGCTTCCGAAGACGGCGACGTGAGGGCTGTTTTGAACGGCGACGTGCATTGGTTCGATAAGACGGCCGAGAACTTCGAAGCCATCGAGCAGCATGCCGCCCGGTACATGCCGCTTGCGGGCAACGTCGAAGCCGAGCTGCGCCGCGAGACCGATATCGGCGTGGGTTGCGGCTGCTCTTATCCCGATTGCACATCCGATGCCGACGTCAGCCGTTCGAATCGCATTCACAAAATGCTTTCGACGGCGTTGTTTTCGCATCCCGAGCTTCGCGAGCTGCTGCAAGGCAGGCCGGTTGCCTTGACCGCTTCGGTCGGGTCTTGCGTTGTGGGCGTAACCCATGGCGATGAGAAGCTTATCGGGGGGTGGGATTGCTCGCGCGAATCGCTTCAGGATCCCCTTAGGCAGGAAGAGCTTTCGCACTGGATGCGCGAAACCGGGATCGATGTGTTTGCAACGACGCATACCTGTTCGCCTGCGGCGATGATGCTGGCCGACGGAGCGGTCATCAACAACGGTGCTGCGGGCCTGCCGAATTTCTCCGGCCAGGATTTCGGCATCGTCACGCGCATTTCCACAACGCCCGCCAAAGAAGCGCTGTTCGGCATCGAGAGGAAGGGCGTCCATATCGAAGCGGTGCCCCTCAGGTACGACCAGGCGGCCTATGTCGAGTGGTTCGATGCGCTGTGGACACCCGCAAGTCCGGCGGCCATTTCGTATCGTGACCGCATCGTCGGGGGGCCGAACGACTACATCGAAGATGCGCTGCTCGGGGGCTTTTCTCCCCGTGCTGCGTTTCGCGAAGAGGCCGTTCGGCCCCGCGTTCGGGCGACGGCTGGAGATGTGGAGCTCGCGCTTGCTCGCCTCATGTACTTCGAGGATATGCTGGAAGCCGAGCACCTGAGAACCGAGCCGCATCCGACGACGCTTCAGGCGAACGTCGGGAAGCTGTGCAACCTCGCCTGCGTGCATTGCCATGTCGAGGCGGGTCCGAACAGAACGGAGCTGATGAGCCGCGAGTGCATGGCTGCGATCCTCTCCGTGATGGAGACCCGCGGCATCGAAACGCTTGACATCACCGGCGGTGCCCCCGAGATGAATCCTGATTTCGAATGGTTCATCGACGAGGCTGTCCGCCGCGTGGGCCATGTCATGGTGCGCAGCAACCTGGTTGTTCTGCTCGAGCCGAAGTACGAGCACCTGATCGACCGGTATGCTGATCTCGGCATCGAGGTTGTCGCATCGCTTCCGAACGTCAACGCCGCCCAGGTCGAGAAGCAGCGCGGCGCGCATGCGTTTTCGGGGTCGCTCGAGGTTCTTCGGCGCCTCAACGCAAAAGGATACGGCAATGGCGGCGGCTTGGTGCTCGATTTGGTTTTCAATCCGCAGTGGCCCGTGCTGCCCCCGAGGCAAGACGAGCTTGAGCAGGCGTACAAGCGCAGGCTCTCCGAAGATTTCGGCATTGTATTCGATAATCTGTTTGCCGTTGCGAACAATCCGATCGGGCGCTACGGAGCCCATCTTCTGGCGACGGATCGTCTCGACGATTATCTGGAGCTGCTCATGGACGCGTTCAATCCCGATGCCTGCGGAGACATGATGTGCCGACACCAGGTTTCGGTTGGCTACGACGGCCGTATCTACGACTGCGATTTCAACCAAGCGGTCGGCCTCGTTCAGAAACGTGAGGGAAGGGACCTTACCATCTTCGACTATGCTGCCGACGACGATCTGGCGCTTGAACGTGCAATAGCGTTTGGAAACCATTGCTACGCATGCGCTGCGGGGTTCGGTTCGAGCTGCGGGGGGACGCTCGTCCAGCAATAGGCTCGATGCGAAGCCTTTCTTCCGAAAATATATAATCACCTATTGGCATATAGTTATTATTAGATATAATCCAATAGTTGATATGGACAACGGTGATTGGATTTTGCGATTGGGATCGATCGGCTGATTTCCAGAATGCAATGACCGATGTCCATCGACAGTACCTGCAATCTGAAAGGAGCGCATCCTGCCATGGATTCATCAACTGGAATTTTCTTTTGGGGTTTTCTCGTCGTGTACGGTATCGTCATGTTCCTGCTTTCGCCGAAAACCGTGAGTCTCGGCGGCTTCTTCAAGGGCGAGGACAAACATGGGCGCGCTGCCAATCCGTGGATGATCACCGCTTCCATTTTCATCGCATGGATTTTCGCGAAGTCGGTTACCAACGCGGCCAATATGGGCGCTCAGTTCGGCATCGTCGGCGGCATCGGCTACGCGATGTATTGGCTGTGCATCCCTTTGACGGGGTTCGCCCTGTACCGCCTGCGCCGCAAGTTCGGTGCGACGGGAACCGTGAGCTTTCTGACCAAGCACTACGGAATAGCTGCTGCGTTTTGCTTCTCGGCAGCCATCCTCGTTCGCCTTTTCAACGAGGTCTGGTCGAACACCTCGGTCGTCGGCGCTTACTACGGCGACTCAGGATCGGCTCCGTTCATCATCGCGGCCTTGCTGTTCACCGCCATCACGGTGGGATACTGCTGCTGGGGCGGCATGCGCGGCTCCATCATCACCGACATCGCTCAAGCAGCGCTTTTCGCCGTCCTGCTCATCGTGGTTCTGGTGTGGGTCGTTCCGCAGGATAATCCGGTTGATTACGTGACATCGGGCGTGTGGTCGCTCGAGGGAGGCGTCGATTTCATAATCGGCGCGGGTTTGCAGTGCCTCTCGTACGGCTTCCACGATGCAGTGCTGACCGATCGCGGTTTCATCTGCGAAGAGAAGAAGATGTTGAAATCGTTCGTCGTCGCCGGTCTTCTGGGGTTCGCAGCGATCGTGCTTTTCTCGCTGATCGGCGTTCACGCCTACATAAACGGCATGAGCATTGCAGGTTCGAGCGCTCCGGTGGTGGTGGCGCAGAGCCTTGGTTTGGTAGCGTTCTTCCTGATGGCCGTCATCATGATAGCCACGGCGGGATCGACGCTCGATTCGACGTTCAGCTCGCTTGCGAAGCTGACCGCACGCGATCTTCCGGGCATCCTGAGTATCACCCCGAAGATGAACCCCCGCATCATCGGCATCATCTTCATGATAATCTTCGGCATAGTGGGCGACCTGCCCATGATCATGGGTGCCGATATCATCGCGGCAACTACCATTTCGGGAACAATGATTATGGGGCTCGGGCCGATCTTTCTCATGCACGGCGTGGTCAAGCCCACGAAGATCGGGTTCCAACTGGCTTTCTGGATTGGCATGGCGCTCGGCATCGTGGATACGGTTGCTCCCGCTTCGCTCAGTTTCATGAACATAGGTGCGGGCGCGTATGCGAACTTCCTCGGTGTGAACCTATGGGGTGCGATCATCTGTTGGGCGGCTTACATCGTTCCCGGTCTGATATCGCAGGCTAACGACAAGAAGAACGGCATCGAGCCAACGTGGAGGGGGCGCTCCAAGGAGGAGATCGCCCGACTTGACGCCGAACGCGCCAAAGGCGGCTGCGACGAGGTTCTGTCCGATGCCGACGAACTCGCTCCGACAGGGGCGTAGGGCGTGCCCCAAACCTTGATTCAGTCAAAATCTAACAGGATTCAACTGGAAACCTGACAGGATTCGCCCGTGAATCTAACGGAAACCGACTAGCAACCTTACATGGTTCGAGGACGAAAATTACTGCGCGTAAATTCTCGAAATTATGCGTTGATTTGGGTTTATGATGACGGCATGCCGCTTTATCTCAGCCACAGATCCGCATTGGGATATTGGTGATCCTATCCGACGGATGCCGCCTGCCCTCGTTTTGCCCGCGTAAAAGAGATCCGGCGGCTTTCCAGGGCCTTCGACGCAAAGAAGACCCTGGATTCCCTTGCAGGCGATACCGCTTCGAAGGGGCTTAGCCGTCCGGCCCATATTCTCGTTTCCGATAAGAAATCGCGATGCCAATCCGGGCATGTCGTCTCCCATGTGTGCAGAGCCCCCGTTCCTCCCCGTTCGCTTGTTCCGATTTCGGAAGACGCCTATTCAAGCACGCCAGAGCTATGCTTCGTTCATATGGCTGATTTGCTGACCTTTTCGAGGCTGGTTTGCCTTGGCTTCGAGCTATGCGGCAGCTATTCTTTGAACGCCGCCAATCCGAAGGGGTTCGTCGGCCGCATTTCCCTTTCGAGTGCATCGAGAATCGCGACGTACCTCGATGATGCCGGTGGCATGCGGGGGATCCGCGGGCATTCCGTTGCGTACGGCTCTTGCTCTGATCTGTCTGTGGCTGATGCATCGCTGCGCTTGATTTTCGTGCACGCAATCTGCCCGCAGGTCTTCGACGCGAGTTCGTCCCTTGCGAAGCGGTCGGCTTTTCGGTGCGAACTCGTCTCTTACGACACCGCGGGCTTCTCGGGCACCGTCTTGTCGACGAAGTAGATCTTGTACCACATGAGGAACATGTAGATGATCCATATCTTGCGGGTGTTGTCGGCGAGGCCGGCGCGGTGGTCGTCGAGCAGGCGCATGAGCTTGCCGGTGTCGAAGAATCGCTCGGCCTGCTCGCTCGTGAACCACGATTTCACCTGCTCGTAGTACTTATCCTGCTTGAGCCACGACTTCACGGGCACGGGAAACCCGAGCTTCTCCTTTTGCGCCCAATCGCGCGGGATGGCGCGCATGGCGGCCTCGCGCAGCGTGATCTTGGTTTGCTCGGAATCGGCCTTGAGCGGCGTGGGGATCGTGCGCGAGACGTCGAACACCTCTTTGTCGAGAAACGGCACGCGGCTTTCAAGCGAGTGGGCCATCGACATTTTGTCGGTTTTCAGCAGAATGTCTCCTACAAGCCAGAAGTACAGATCGACGTACTGCATGCGCGTCGTCTCGTCGAGGCCTGCGACCTCGGCGTAGACGGGCGCAGTGAGTTCTTGCGGGGTGGGGCCGGCAACGGGGTGCTTGAGCAGGTCGGCGCGCTCGGCGGCGGAGAACGCTACGCCGTTCGCATTGGTGTAGTACCAATCCTCGGCCGTCTCGGAGGCTCGTTCGAGGTAGTTCGCGCCGCGCACCTTGAGCGCGCGGGCCACCTTCGAGGCGCCGCGCAAAAGCGGCTTCGGGCACCAGGAGAGCTTCTCGTTTGCAAACGGAACCTGGTAGATGCGGTATCCTCCGAAGAACTCGTCGGCGCCTTCGCCGGAAAGCACGGCTTTCACCTTCTTGGCCGCTTCCTGATCGACGAAGTAGAGCGCGACGGCGCTCGGGTCGGCCGAGGGCTCGTCCATGTGCCACTGCACGCGCTCGAGCACGTCCCAGAATTCCGCTTCGGTGATGGTTTTCGAATTATTCTCGATTTCGAGCTGGTCGGCCAGTTCGCGCGCCCACGCGATCTCGTCCTTCTCGCCTTCGTATTCGGCGAATCCTACGGTGAACGTTTTGATGGCCGGGTTCTCTTCGGCAAGGCATGCGGCCATGTAGCTCGAATCGATGCCCGAGGAGAGAAACGACCCTACTTCGACGTCGGCGACGTTGTGGTAGCGTACCGAATCGTGCATCGCCGCGTCAATGGCCTCGACCGTGTCCTCGCGGCTGCGGGTTTCGTCGAAGTCGTAGCGGGGTATCCAGTAGCGCTCGTCTTCGATCGATCCATCGGCGCGCACGGTCAGGCAGTGGGCGGGCGCGAGTTTGAAGATGCCCTTGAAAAAGGTTTCGGGGAGAGCCGAGAACTGGAAGCACAGGTACTGCTCGAGCGCTTCTTCGTTGAGTTCGCGCTCGTAGGCAGGGTGTTCGAGGATGCACTTGATTTCGGAGGCAAAGATGAACTGCGGGCCGCGGGCGCCGTCCGCAACGGTGTAGTAGAACGGTTTGATGCCGAAGAAGTCGCGTGCGCAGAAGAGTTCCTGCTTCTCGGCATCCCAGATTGCGAATGCGAACATGCCGCGTACTTTTTCGAGTAGATCCCGTCCCCAGGCGATGTATGAGACGAGCAGCACTTCGGTGTCGGAGTTCGTTTCGAACTCCCAGCCTTGTGCGCGCAGCTCGGCCTGCAGATCCTGGTAGTTGTATATCTCGCCGTTGAACACGATGGCGAATCGGCCGCGGGTGTAGGTTTCGGCCTCTTCGACGACCGGCGAGGTGGTCGCGGCGTCCTTGTCGGCGCTTGCGCGCACCATGGGCTGGTTTCCGTTTTTGAGATCGATAAGCGAGAGGCGGCGGTGTCCGAGCGCTATGCCGCGATCGAGATACTGGCCTTCGCCGTCGGGGCCGCGATGGGCCATGATGTCGCACATTGCCTTCAGGGTGAAAGCATCGCTTTCGTCAGCGCCGGTAAAGCCGCAGATGCCGCACATGTCGTTTGTTCCTCGCAATCGAACGGAATCGGAATTTCAGCAACTACTCATCTTAGTGGAACCATCTCCGTTTGCCGAGCGATCCAACCAAAAGCGCACAGCGCTCGGCTGCCGCTCGCGGCAACGCTCTTTGACGAAGCCCCCGCCATGCGCGTATGATCGAGTCATGTCAATCCAGGGAAAGCAGATTAGCCCTAAAATCGTTTTGGGGGTTATGCTCGCAGGGACGTTTTTCGCATCGGTGAGCCAGAGCATGCTGACGAGCGCCCTTCCTACCATCATGCACGAATTCGGGATCAACGCGACGTTCGGGCAGCTGCTGACCACCTCCTACATCTACGTTCTCGGCATCGTAGCCGCCTTTTCTGCATTTCTCATCACGAGATGCAACGTTCGGTGGCTGTTTCTCGGAGCGCTTGGGCTGTTCTGCGGCGGATGCGCTCTGTCGTACCTGTCGACCCACTATGCCGTGCTTTTAGCATCGAGGCTCATGCAGGCGTGCGGGACGGGCGTGCTCATGCCGCTCATGCAGGTCATCGCCCTTGAGCTGTACCCGAAAGAGCAGCATGGCCACGCGCTCGGCCTCGTCGGCCTCGTGTTCGGGTTCGCCCCCGTTGTGGGCCCGACGCTTTCGGGTGTCATCACCGACGCGCTTGGATGGCGCACTATTTTCGCCATACTCGGGATTGGAGCGCTGGTGTCGCTTGCGGCGTCGGCGTTTGCAGTGCGCGATGTCGGCAGGCACGGAAAGACGTTCCTCGATGTTCCCTCGATGCTTCTGTACACATTCGGGCTCGTCGTGTTCATGGTAGGCGTAACGGGGCTCGAACAGTTCGGATTCTTCGATGCGCGCGCCTTCGGGCCGACGCTTGCGGGCGTGGCGCTCGTGGCGGTGTTTGCGATTCGGCAGACGCGCATCGACCGACCGTATCTCAAGCTTTCGCTGTTTCGCAACCGCACGTTTGCCACGGGCGTGGTTTTTTTGGTGGTAGCCCAGATCGTCATGATGTCTTCGGCACTGCAGGTGCCGCTGTGCATGCAGGAGATCCACGGCTACACGCCGACGGAGTCGGGTTTGATCCTGTTGGCCGGCGCGCTGTGCATGCCGTTGCTCAACCCTGTGACGGGTCGTCTGTACGATCGGTTCGGGGCGCGGCTGAACGGGGCGGTAGGCTTCTCCCTTCTGTTCGTCGGTACGGGGGCTTTCGTATTCTTTTCGGCAGACGTCAGCCCATTGTGGATTGCGGGCATGTACATGCTGCGCATGGTGGGCATCGCGTTCGTGCTCATGCCCATGACCGCGTATTGCATGACCGATCTGAGAGGCGGCGACATACCGCAGGGCACCGCCATCGTCAATTCGTTTCGCCAGATTTGCGGGTCGCTCGGATCGTCGGTGATGGTTGCCGTGGTGACGCTTGCCTCGCCAGATGCGAGCGGCGTGGTCGATGTGAGCATGGCCGGATTCAGCGTGTCGTTCGGCACCCAGGCGCTTCTCGCCGCCGTCGCGTTCGTCGGCGCGATTGCCTTCCTGAGGGGAAGGAGGAAGCGCGAAGGTGTAGGGAAGCATGGGGAGCCGTAGCGCGGCGGACCTGTTAGCGTCGCGGCTCGCTTGCGCGGGTGGGTGCAAAACCGCTGGCGGAATGCCGATGCGGCACGGTCGCTGAGGCGTGCCGCATCGCTCGGCATGCGGCGGGCGGTTCGGGGTGCCCGTTGCGAGGCCGTCCGTCCGAAAAGGATGCCCCTCTCGGCTTTTCTCAGGCACCCTTTCTGCGCGGCGCAGGGCGTTTCTATACTATAATTAGCGAGTTTGTTTCGCGGATCGCATCATCGAATTCGATCGTCGGCATCGAGTGCGATGGGTGCCGCATGGTTCCGGCTTCGCGAAAAAAGCCGAACGGGAACCATGCGATGCCCAGGGATCCGCATCGGTTGCGGCGTAAGGGCGCCGCTGACACAGGAGGAGTTATGGCAACAACGGATAAGCCCGCCCGTTCCGCGTGGTCGGGCAAATGGGCGTTCATCCTTGCTGCGGCTGCATCGGCCGTCGGCTTGGGGAACATGTGGCGTTTCCCCTATCTGGCTGCGAAGTACGGCGGGGGAACGTTCCTGTTCACCTACTTGGTGCTCGTGTTCACCTTCGGCGTTTCGCTGCTACTGCTTGAAACGGCGCTCGGTCGCAAAACCGGGCAATCCGCCATCGGCGCATTCAAGGCGTTCGGCAAGAAGTACGCGTTCATCGGAATCCTCACGTCTGCCATTCCGTTCATCATCGTTCCGTATTACTGCATCATCGGCGGATGGGTGACGAAGTACACGGCGTCGTACTTGACGATCGGCCCTGGAGCGCTCGCCGATGGGGGCGGCTTCTTCAGCGGGTTCATCACAAGCAACACCGAGAGCTATCTGTGGATGCTCATCTTCATGGCCATCACCTTCATCATCGTGGCCCTCGGCGTGAAAGGCGGCATCGAGAAGGCGAACCTCGTCATGATGCCCGCGCTCATCGTCATGGCAATCGGCATCGCCATCTACACCATCACGATGCCGGGGGCGCTCGACGGCGTCGCGTACTACCTCATGCCCGATTTCAGCAAGTTTTCGCCCGAGCTCGTCATCGGTGCGCTGGGGCAGATGTTCTACAGCCTCTCGCTTGCCATGGGCATCATGATCACGTACGGATCCTATCTCAACAAGAAGGATAGCCTGACCCAAAGCGTGACGCGCATCGGAGGATTCGACCTTGGCGTGTCCTTCCTCGCCGGACTTATGATCGTGCCGGCGGCGTTCGTCGCCATGGGTTCGGGCGATGCGGTGGCTTCGCAGGCCGGCCCCTCGCTTATGTTCATCACGCTTCCGAGCGTGTTCAACGATATGGGCGGTGCGGCGTCGATCGTCGGCTTCCTGTTCTTCCTGCTCGTGCTGTTCGCAGCCTTGACGAGCGCCATATCCTTGACCGAGACGTGCGTGTCTATCATCGCCGACGGCGCGGGCTGGTCGCGCAAGCGCTCGCTCATCACGGTGATGGTCTTCATCGTGGCCGCGGGCATGCTCATCAATGCGGGATACAACGCGCTTTCGTTCATCGAGCCGCTCGGTCCCGGTTCGTCGATGCTCGATTTCTTCGACTTCATCTCCAACTCGGTCATGATGCCGATTGCCGCGCTGCTCACCTGCGTGTTCGTCGGGTGGATCATCAAGCCGAAGGTGATCGTCGACGAGGTGAAGCAGTCGAGTCCCTTCAGGTTCGAAAAAGCTTGGACTGTCATGATCAAATACGTCGCCCCGGTGCTCGTGACCGTGATTCTGGTCGCTTACGTTGCGGCGCAGTTCGGGTTGTTCAGCATGTAGCCAAGCTGCGTATTGCGTGGTTTGAGTGCGGTGCTCCGCCTGGGTTTCGCACTGTTTTTTTGCAAAGGATGGAACAAGGACCGCCGATCGGCGGTCCTTGTGCGTATCGGTCGGTCTTCGTCGTTTTTCTGCGAGCATTTGCAGGATAATTCCTTGTCCGAAAGGCGCTGTGCATGCCGGCCCCTTTTGTTTCTTTGCTAAACCGTGTTTTACGATGCGCCTGCGCTACTTGTTTATTTTCGCAAAACCCATCTTGTCGAGTAGATGGGATATCATCTCGCTTTCCCAAGAGTATTTCTCCACCAGCGCGTTTACGGAAATGATCATGGCGCTCATTTCGTCATCCGTAAGATACCTTCTCAAATACGCGAGCAAATGCACATAGTCGGTGCCTCTTCTCTTTCCAACCTTGGCGCAGTAAAGCCGCTCGTCGTGTGCGCAGATGTTCCTGAACTTCACAATGGCATCGAGCCCGATGCGCATCTCCGATGCTTCGAAGAATCCTTGCTTGCCTCCCGTGTGCCCGGTCGCATCGACAATCCTCTTGCATACGGCGATCTGCTCGCTCGGTTTCATGAGATTGAAGAAATGCTCGACATTTCCGAAGGTGAGATCGTTCGCCAATACCCATAGAGGCACGTTGTCGTGGTTTTGCCTGTAGTGCTCTACGAATTCCCTGCTGTTTCCGTTCGCCTTCCTGAACAGCTCTCCGTGAAGCTTGGCCAGGTTGTAGCGATAGCCTTTGAGGCCGAATCGTTTGTACTCATCCTCGCTCGCGTAGTTCGACTGATCGAGATATGCGTCCGGTTCACGATGCGCCTCCGAGAAAGTGTAAGAGCAGACGGTGCGGACAAGGGCTTCGACCCTCAAAAGGTAGTGGAACGTTAGCTCGCGAAGATCTCTATCGAAGAGGAATAGGGAGTACAGATCGGAAAACTTCGTTTCGGCCTTGTACCTGTCGTCACCGACTTTCTCAGTAGCGTCGATGTCTAAAAAAGGTGCTTTGTAGCCGTTGACGATCGAGTAATAGCCTTCCCTCATGAGGATGCTGGCGGTCGCATCGTCCGTGGCTACGCCACGCCTGTTAAGAAGTGATATCTGTTCCTCGATTGTCTTGAACGGCTTGTCCAGCTTCTCCTCCTGATGAGATGAGAAGACGGCTACCTGATATGGCAGCCGTCTTCAAGTGGGCGCGGGCCCCGTAAGATCACCGCGTCATAACCACTGCCTTAAATCTAAGCTCAAAAACGCTATCTGTCAATCACGTATTGTTGGAATAACCTAACATCTTTGTAGTCGGATGCACCGGAATTATACTTCCCTACAGATTTTCGGCACTTGCAAAGCCTCTAGCGATGCGCGGGAGTTTGCTTCTTCGCGATTCTCCCCATGGTCTGCTTGTTATTCGACGTGCCTTTTGCATGCAAGCTGATCGGTTTTCCATATCCTGCGAATGTTCTAAGTTGCCGTTTATCTGGACTTATTGACATGCCTGTTGATATAACCGCAGTTCGCAGGCGTGCTATTTTGCCGATCGTTATCTCTGTTAATATTTCGATAATAATTCAATAAGGAAAAATGCAGATGATCGGCATGGAGGTTCTGTGACGAGGATCTTAGACTAACAGAGGCTGTAAAACCTATAGAGGAGAGAAGTTCCCATCGGGAACTCCGAAAGGGGGAAGTATGGTTCAGGAAGCCGCTGGGTCGACGTTTCGTTTGCCCGGAATCAGCCGCCGTTCGTTTCTCGCGTGGTCGGGTCTGTTGGGAGCAGGTGTTGCCCTGACAGGATGCTCGCCTCACGTTGAAGACGAGAAAGCCAGCACGGAGGAACCGGCCAAAGCGTTCGAGTACGACACCGTCACGTGGTCAGGATGCCATGTGAACTGCGGAAGCCGTTGCCCGCTCAAGATCTACGTGAAGGATGGCACCGTCGTTCGCGTCGGCAACGACAACGATGGCACCGATGATTTCGAGCCGGGCGGCATCTACCAGATGCGCTCGTGCGTGCGCGGTCGCACCAACCGTCAGCGCATATACAACGATACGCGCGTCCAGAAGCCGCTCAAGCGAGCGGAGGGGACCAAGCGCGGCGAAGGCGTGTACGACGAGATCTCGTGGGAAGAGGCGATTCAGACGATCGCCGACACCATGAAGGAGATCAAGGACGAGTACGGCAACGATGCGTTCTACATCCAGTACGGCACGGGCCAGCTCGGCGGATCGGTTGCCAAATCCTGGCATCCCGACAACACCGCGTTTGCCCGCCTCATGAACCTGTGGGGTGGCTACCTGCGCCATTACTGCGATTATTCGACCGGCCAGATCAACTGGGAGCTGCCGCTGTTCAACGGCGATGCGTACTCCAACAACGAAGTCACCGATCTCGTGAACTCCAAGAACATCGTTCTGTTCGGCAACAACCCCGCCAACACGCGCATGAGCGGCTCGGCCATGCAGTACCTGATCACCCAGGTGCGCCTGCAGAATCCTGAGGCCAAGATCGTGGTCGTCGATCCCCATCTGTCCGATACCGCCGTCGGCGTTGCGAATCAATGGGTGCCCATCCATCCCGGTACCGATATGGCGCTTGTTGCGGGTATGATCCATTACCTGCACACCAGCGGCAAGCTCGATGAGGAATTCATCCGCAGCAAGTTCGTCGGATTCTACAGCGACACGTTCGTCGAGGATGTCAAACAGGCCGAGCCGAAGGACACCACGTTTATGGGCTTCGATAAAGACGGCGCGCTCGAGATCACCGAGGACATGTCTTACGAGGCCTACCTTATGGGAACCGGCGCCTATGCGGGCTCGGGAGAGAAGACTCCTGAGTGGGCGGCGGCCATCACAGGCGTTTCCGCCGACACCATTCGCGAGCTTGCCGAGCTGTTCGTCGACGGGCCTACCGCGACGATCCAGGGCTGGGGCCCTCAGCGCCACAGCAACGGCGGCAACAACGCGCGCGCCATCGCCATGATCGCCACGCTGACGGGCAACGTCGGCATTTCCGGCGGCGGCACCGGGGCTCGCGAAGGCACGGGCGGTGTGCCCTACAAGGTTGCTACCGCGATCCCGACCTTCCCCGAAAAGAACGGCGTCGACGTATGCGTGTCGTTCTTCGATTGGTACCAGGCTATCGAAGATTACCAGTCCATGAACGACGCCACGTGGGGAGTGCGCTACATCGACGAGACCGGCACCACCTCCTACGCCGAGACGCCGGGCGAGATCACGCTCAAGGCTCCCATCAAGTTCATTTGGAATTACGCCTCCAACGTCATGATGGGCCAGCATGCCGACATCAACGAGAGCCTGCGCATCTACAACCTTCCCGACGAGAAGGATTCGGGCGTGCGCATGATCGTGACCGTCGACTGCTACCTTACGCCGACGGCCCTCATCTCCGATATCATCCTTCCGGGCACCACCGCTTTCGAGGAAGACGACATCATCACGGGCGGGTCGGCTTGGACGGGCTTCGTGTGCTGTGAAACCGCTGCGATCGATCCGCTGTTCGAAGCAAAGCCGGTCTACGAGATCTGCACGCTCATCGCCGACAAGCTCGGCATCAAAGACGAGTTCACCGAGGGCAAGAGCCAGCTCGATTGGGTGCAGTGGTGCTACGAGCAGGGCATAGAGGCGGGCGAAGACCTTCCGGGCACCTTCGAGGAGTTCCGCGAGCAGGGTCTGTTCAAGAAGACCGACGACCACGCTCCGGCCATCGCCAACCCCGAGAAGATCGGCACGCCTTCGGGCAAGTACGAAGTGTTCTCCAAGCAGGCGTACAACCTTTCCCAGCAGTGGGATCTTACCTGCGGCGGATACGTGCCCGACGACGGCCGCGACCAGATCACCGGCCTGCCTGTCTACTACAACAACGTCGAGGGCTTCGGCGACGAGGCGACGAAGGCGGAATACCCCTTCCAGCTCATCGGCCACCACACCAAGACCCGCACGCACTCTTCGTACGGCAACGTCGAATGGCTGAAATCGGTTGCTCCCCAGCAATGCTGGATCAACGATCAGGACGCTGCGGCGCTTGGAGTTGAAAACGGCGAAGACGTCGTCGTGTCGACCGAGCGCGGCCGCACGCAGCTCTCTGCGAAGGTGACTCCGCGCATCATGCCCGGCGTCGTATCGATTCCCCAGGGAGCTTGGTACGATCCCGAGACGCGCGATCCCGAGACGATCGGCAGCAAGGACGTGCTCGACAAGGGCGGCTGCATTTCGGTGCTTACGTCCATGAGGCCGACGCCCATCTCGAAGGGCAACGGAGTCCATTCCAATCTGTGCAAGATCGAGAAGGCGTAAGGGGGCGTAAACGATGGAACAGTACGGATTTTATGTCAACACCGATATCTGCACCGGCTGCAAGGCGTGCATGACCGCTTGCTTCGATCGCAACGATCTCGAGGTACCGCAGAAATTCCGCAAGGTTTGGGAATTCGGCGGCGGCGAATGGGCCAAGGGCGACGACGGGGCTTACACCTCGACGGCGTTCACCTGCTATACCTCGCTCACCTGCAACCACTGCGACAACCCGGCGTGCGTTTCGAACTGCCCGACCGGAGCCATGCAGAAGGACACCGAGACGGGCATCGTGGATAACGACAAGGAGGTGTGCATCGGCTGCATGACGTGCGAGCAGGTATGCCCGTACAATCATCCCGTGCAGCTTGCCGACGGTCTTTCCCACAAGTGCGTGCTCTGCAGCGATGAGAATGCCGAGGGTGTGCCCGATCCGGTTTGCGCCAAGGCGTGCCCGGTGCGTGCGCTCGAGTTCGGCAAGATCGACGAGTTGCGTGAGAAGCACGGCGACAACTCCGAGATCGGCACGCTCGAGGATTCGACGGCGGCCAACGTCGTCATCGGGTTGCACCGCGATGCGTCTAAAGGCGGCGAGATCCTGAATCCGATCGAGATCAGCCACTAAACCATGAAAGCCGCCCGGATGCCAAACCGGGCGGCGGCGCGATACCGAACGGCGGATTCTGCTCTCACCCTGGAATCCGCCGTTTCGCCTATCGTACGATCTGCGTTGCCCCATCGGCTCCGTTTACAAGGAGGAACATCTATGGAAACCGAACCAATACTGGCGCATGCTACCGTGCAGGCGTATCGCGTGCTTTGCGAATTCTGCTCTGCGCTGCTGGTTGAAAGCCCCTCCGAAAAACTGATCGATCAGCTGATCGATCAGCGCAGCCTTCTTCTCGAAGAGCCGTTCGCATCGGTTGCGCCCGATGCGTCATCTGCGCTGTACGGCGTGCTCGAGCGGGCCGATGCTCGGGGCAAGGACGACTTCGTCACCGAAGTGAAGCGCGATTACACCTACCTGTTCTACATGGTCGGGGCGAGCCGTACCTCTCCGTTCGAATCGGTTTACCGTACCGACGATCGAACGATGTTCGGCCCCACGACGCTGCAGGTCCGCGAATCATATCATGCGTGGGGAGTCGAGGTTCCCCAGTTGGGAAACAAGCCCGACGACCATATCGGCTACGAGTTCGCGTTTCTTACGCATGTGCTGGGTTGCGCTGCCGACGCGCTTGCCGTAGAAGGCGATGGCGCGGCAGACGAAGCCGGCCGGGACGTTCGGGCGGTTGGGGAAACGGATGCCGGGAAAGAGGCGTTTCGCGCAAGCGACGCCGTGCGCAGCTTCCTTTCCGACCATCTGCTCGTGTTTGCCCCAACGTATTTCGCCAACATGAAAACCCGTGCGCATGAGCCGTTCTACTGCGCTGTTGCCGACATATCGCTTTCGACCCTTCTCTCGCTGGCGCAGGCGCTCGGCGCGAAGCCAACCGACGAGATCGATGAAGCCGCCTATCGCCTTGCGGAGTAAGCCGTATAATGGCACGGGGTCCGCATGAAGGAACCCTTGATCGCGCGGACGGGGCGGTGTGCATTGGCGGAACGAAAAAGCAATATCAGCATGAAGACGAAGATTATCGGCATGCTTTCGGCCGTGCTCGCTCTTCTGCTCGTCGTCGATATCGTATGGACGTACGAATCGCAGAAGGAGGCGACCGAGGCGGTTCTGCTCGAGGAGTCGCGCGTGCTCGTCCAGGAGATGGACGCGGTCTGGAATTTCATCTCCATCAATCAAGACGTCATCAACTACACCTTCGATGGCGAATACGAGTACAAGCGGCTTCACTGCGCGATCGCGGGCAAATCGGTCGCAGCGTTCTTCTCTCAGAATTCCGACTACGAGATCCGCTTCACGAACATCGAGCCGCGCAATCGCCACAACAGCCCCGATTCCTACGAGAAGCATGCGCTTGAGCTGTTCGCTGACGGTTCGGGTACCGAGTATTACTACGGATTCGAAGATTCGGACGAGGGATCGGTGTTTCGCTACGTATCGGCCATGAAGGTGACCGAACACTGCGTTGAATGCCACGGAACGCCTGCCGGCGAGATCGATCCCACCGGATACGCGAAGGAAGGCTGGGAGATCGGAGATCTGGCGGGTGCGGTGAGCGTCACCGTCCCCACCGACGTGTATTTCGAGAACATGCGCACTGCCGTAGTGAACAACGTGCTGTTCTTCGTCGCCATCATGCTGTGCATGGCGATCATCATCTACGTGGTGCTGACCCGTCTCATCACCAATCCGCTCGAGCGGTTGCAGCGATCCTTCGCGAAGATGTCCGACGGATCGCCGAGTGATCCGCCCGATGCAGCCGAGGAGATGAATCCGATCTATACCACGAGGGAGATCGACGAGCTGTTCGATCGGTTCGACACCATGGCCAAGAGCCTCTCGTCGCTTTACGGCAACCTCGAATCGGAAGTGGATGAGCGGACGGTTCAGCTTTCCGAGGCGAACGAGGAGCTCGAACGCCAGAGGCGGCATGTCGAAGAGGTCAACGACAAGCTCAAGCGCGAGAACCAGTACAAATCCGACTTCCTCGCCATCGTAAGCCACGAGCTGCGCACGCCGCTCACCTCCATCCTCGCGTTCACCGATCTCATGGCCGACAACGTGTCGGGCGAGAACGCGCTTGTGCGCAAGCAACTCGAGGAGATCGACAAAAACGGCCGCATTCTGCTTGAGATGGTCGACAACGTGCTCGAGACCGCGCGGATTCAGGCCGGCTCCGAGAAACTCAACCTCGAACTCGTCGATATCAACGACGTGGTCGGCATGGTGGAGGCTTCAAGCGAATCGCTTGCGGCCAAGAAGAGCATCGCGTTTGCGACGAACGTTGCATCCAATGTGCCGTTGATCTCGTCGGATTGGGAAAAGGTGCGGCGTATTCTCGTCAACCTGGTAAGCAATGCGATAAAATTCACTCCGGAGGGCGGCTCGGTCGAGGTTCGGGTCCGCTATGACGAGAGCGGAGGGATCGTCGTCATCGAGGTGATCGATGACGGGATCGGCATACCGGCTGACAAGCAGGATCTGATCTTCGAGAGATTCGCTCAGGAGAACATGTCGACGGTACGGCGCTACGGCGGCAGCGGTCTCGGCCTTTCCTTGGTGAAAGATCTGGCGGCTATGCTCGGCGGCACGGTATCGGTAGAAAGCGAGCTGGGGCAGGGAAGCACGTTTTGCGTGGTACTTCCGGCCGAACAGCCTGCGGAGGGAAGCGATGACTAAGATAATGCTGATCGACGACGATGAGAGCCTTCAGGTTCTCATCGGCCAGATTGCCGAGCGCGACGGCTACGAGTACTGCTGCGCCGCCAACGGCTCCGAAGGTTTGACGATGCTGCGAGCCGAGCGGCCTGATTTCTTGATCCTCGACGTGATGCTTCCCGATACGAACGGCTACGATATCTGCGAGATCATCCGAAGCGAGGGCAGGAAGATACCGATTATGTTCTTGTCGGCGAAGGGGGATATCGTCGATAAGAGCATCGGCTTTAAAATGGGTGCTGACGACTATCTTGTCAAACCGTTCCAGCCCGAGGAGCTGTCGCTGAGGGTGAAGGCCCATCTGCGGCGCAAGGGAAATGCGAACGATGTCGACCGCGCTCCCGCTCTCAAGAAGCACAAAGCCTATCAGGTGGGAGATCTCGAGCTTTTGTTCGGGCGCTACGAGGTTCGCCTGGGGGGAAGGCTCGTTTCCCTGTCTTCGCGCGAGTTCGAGCTTCTGGAGCTTCTTGCATCGGATCCGGGCAACGTGTTCACGCGCGACCAGATCATGGAGCACGTTTGGGGCGATAAGGACGCGACCGATCCGAACAGCGTGACGGTGTTCGTGCGCAAGATCAGGGAGAAGATCGAAGAAGACCCCTCGAAGCCGCGCTACCTCATCACCGTATGGCGCGTGGGCTACAAGATTGCCGACCGTGCGCTGTTCGAGAGCAGCATGGAGGCTTGATGCCGACGCGCCGTATTACGGCGACGTTACGGTCGGGTTGCGATGGCGCCGATTCGGGCGATTCTGTCGTATGATGTCAGCGAAGCTGCGGAGTCCGACCCGCGGCTTCTTTTTCGTGCGGGCGCAACCTGTGTTTTGCCGCTGCTCGCAACTCGAATTCCGCCGCTTGTTCGCCTACCGGCCCGAGGCGTTGGAATCGCGCTTTAGCTCGGGATTCAAATCCTCTATAATGGCTTCTTGCTATCGTAGAAGGAGCCCGTTCAATGTCGCTATCCATCGGAATCGTCGGCTTGCCCAACGTGGGCAAATCGACGCTGTTCACCGCGCTTACCAATAAAGGCGGCCTTGCCGCCAACTACCCGTTCGCCACGATCGAGCCCAACGTGGGTGTGGTACCGGTTCCCGACGCGCGTCTTGACGCGCTGGCCAAGATCGACAACCCGGCGCGCCTGGTGCCCGCAACGGTGGAGTTCGTGGATATCGCCGGGCTTGTGGCGGGGGCTTCGCAGGGCGAGGGGCTTGGCAACCAATTCCTTGCCAATATCCGCGAAACGGATGCCATCTGCGAGGTAGTGCGCTTTTTCAGCGATCCCGACGTCGTGCATGTGGCTGGCAGGGTCGATCCGCAAAGCGATGTCGAAACCATCAAGACCGAGCTTATCCTCGCTGACATGGCGACGGTTGAAAAAGCGCTGCCGCGGCTCGAGAAAGAGGCGAAGCGCGATAAGGCGGCCGCCTTCAAGCTGGAAACCGCCAAGAAGGTGCTTGCGGGGCTTGATGACGGGCACCGCGTAGCGCGCATGGACCTGACCGACGACGAACGTGCGAGCATCTACGATCTGCACCTGCTCACCGTAAAGCCCATGCTCTACATCGCCAATGTCGACGAGGATCAGCTTGCAGCCGATCTTCCCGAAATCGACGGATGCACGCCCGTGCCCATCTGCGCGAAGGTGGAGGCCGATCTCGCCGAACTCGATGCCGAGGAGGCAAAGGAGTACCTGGAGGCCATGGGGCTTGAGGAAAGCGGGCTGGCGAAGCTCGTGCGCGAGGCGTATCGCCTGCTCGGGCTGCAATCGTTCTTCACGAGCGGCGAGACCGAGTCGCGCGCTTGGACCATTCCCATCGGCGCAAAGGCGCCGCAGGCGGCGGGTGTGATCCATACCGATTTCGAACGCGGCTTCATCAAGGCGGAAACCGCGAGCTTCGGCGATTACGTGGAGTACGGGGGAGAAGCGGGCTGCCGGGCGGTCGGCAAGCTGCGCCAGGAAGGCAAGGAATACGTCGTCCAGGACGGCGACGTCATGCACTTCAAGTTCAACGTGTAGATGGCGGCCCCTTCGGGGGCCGTCCTCTGCTTTTGCGGGTCGGGAACGTCTACAATACGGGGTGCGCGAAGTGAGGCGCTGTTCGGTTAAGACGAAGGCAAGGATGTGGCAATGACGTATCTGGGCGAGGATATCCCGAAGCTCGGCTTCGGATTCATGAGGCTTCCCCTGGTGGAGGCGGCGGGCGAGAAGACCATCGACATCGAGCAGGTGAAGCTCATGGTGGATGCCTTCATGGCGGCGGGTTTCACGTACTTCGATACGGCCCGCGGCTATCATGGAGGCAAATCGGAAGCGGCGCTGCGTGAAGCGCTCGTCGAGCGGTATCCGCGCGAGAGCTTCCAAGTTGCCACGAAGCTGCCGGCATGGATGGCGGCCGACGCCGAAGAGGCGCGCTCGATGTTTGAAACGTCGCTTGCGGAAACGGGTGCGGGATATTTCGATTTCTATCTGTTGCACAATCTTGGAGAAACCCGATCCGCTCTGTTCGAAGACTACGGGCTATGGGAATTTGCCCGCGAACAGAAAGATGCCGGACTGATCAGGAACCTCGGTTTCTCTTTCCATGATAAGGCCGACGAATTCGAGCGCGTGCTCGATACGCACCCCGAGGTCGATTTCGTGCAGCTTCAGATCAATTATGCCGATTGGGAGAGCGACTCCATCGAGTCGCGCAAGTGCTATGAGATCGCCCGCGCCCATGGGCTTCCGGTCGTCGTCATGGAGCCCATCAAGGGCGGATCGCTTGTGAAGCTGCCCGAAAGCGTTGCATCGATTCTGTGCGAAGCCGATCCGAAAGCCTCTCTTGCTTCATGGGCTTTACGGTTCGCCGCTTCGCTTTCCGGCATCGTAACCGTGCTTTCGGGCATGTCGTCGCTTGAGCAGGTGCAGCAGAACGTCGGGATCATGAAGGATTTCGCTCCGCTGAGCGAAGCCGAACACGCCGTTGTTGCCCGCGCGCGCAAAGCGCTCGACGGACTCCCGGTCATTCCCTGCACCGATTGCCGCTATTGCATCAAGGGTTGCCCCGAGGGCGTGCGCATTCCCGTGGCGCTCGCCTCGCTCAACATGCTCATCGCGTTTAACGACGAATACCGTGCGCAGGAGAACTACGATTGGAACGCAACGGGCGGGGAGGCTTCGAAGTGCATCGAGTGCGGCGCGTGCGAAGAGGTGTGCCCGCAGCATATCGCCATCATCGACGAGCTGAAAAAGGCTGCTGCGGCGTTCGAGTGAGCAACTTTGCCCGGGTTGGCGGCGGGCTGGCACCCGAGAGCGCGACGTTTCGTTCGAAAGATGGCCGCCAGGGCGGGTATCCCATAATCGAGACACTCTTTTGTGGCAAACTGTTTACCGTTGAACCGTTTACCTTAAGCAAGGGAGAACCATCATGGTCGAGGCAATCGTCGAAAGGCCACTCGTTCGAAAGATATCGAGCAAGGGCCAAGTGAGCATTCCGAAGGCATGGTTGGAGGACGGGGGTTTCAGCGAATACGCAACGATTACGTTTACCGAGGAAGGTATCCTGGTTAAACCCATCGAGCTTTCCGACAACGACGAGTTCGATGCGCTCATCCTACGGGATCTTATCGCGCAAGGCCTTCAGGGTGAAGAGCTCGTCAGCGCATGGGCGGTTGAGAAGAAGGTTCTTTGCGACGGCATAGCCTCGTATCATGGCAACCTTGTTGCGCATGTCGATGCGGCAGATGTTAACCCCGATCTCGATGATCTTTTCGGTTGCTAGATTATGTACGATTTCGTAATCGGGCCGGCCATGCGAAAGGGATAACCGAGCGAGTTTCGCTGATCTCTTGCATGTATCTCTCTGAAAAGTCAGACGAAGGACGAAGCGCTTGAGCGGCAATCCCGTTCAAGCGCTTCGTCTGCTATTGGATTATCGGATGAGCGCGGCTGGCTTTCGCTTGCTGGCATTCATCGGCCGGCGCAAAGCACCGCTAGGAATTCGGCGCTTCGGGAGCTTTCGGCGCTTCTGGCGCCTCGGGCGCGCTCGGTGCCGTCGAACCCTGGTCTTCCGAGGTGTTCGGTGCAGCGGCTCCGGTAAGCGCGAGGTCGATGTTGCCGCTTGCCGTTCGCATCGATATGGCGTATTCGCCATCGGCGGATCCTCGCGGCGCGTGGACGCTGCCGCTTGCGGTCGAGGCCGCGATAACGAAATCGCTTTCGGAGCCGATAACGCGCGCGTCGATGTTGCCGCTTGCCGTTTCGAGAGTCATGGCGGAGCCGAAGCAATCGAACGCGTGCACGTTGCCGCTTGTCGATGTGGTTACGAACTCTTCGGCGTTGACTTTCGAGATCCTGACGTTGCCGCTTGCCGCCGTTGCGGAGAAGTCGAGGGCATCGACGGTTTCGACGGAGACGTTGCCGCTCATCGAATTTGCGGAAAAGCGGGTGCACCGGGCCTTGGCTGCATCGACGTTCCCGCTTGCCGTAACGAGTTCGATGCTTTGGGCATTCGCGTTTTTAAGAACCACGTCTCCGCTCATGGCAGACGCCTCGAGTTCATCGATGGCGGTAAGGTCAGAGATGGCGACGTTCCCGCTTGCCGTTTGAACGGTGAGCGATCCGGCGTACTCGGCGGGAATCTTGATGACGGTCGTGCGGTCCTGCAGATCCATAACCATGAATCCGAATGTGGGTTCCTGAGAGCCCTCGATCGTGAGCACGCCGTCGAGGTCGGTCGTTGCAAAGCTCTTGTTGGAATTCTCCCAGTACTCGATCTCGATCGATTTTCCCGAGGTGAGTTCGATGCGTACGTTTTCCGAACCGTCTCGGACGACGATATCGGTATGCGCTGCCTCCGATTCGGGCGCAAGCGTATCGGAGGTCAACACCCAATCGCGTGTAGTGGAAAGGTTCCCCAGATTGAAATCGGCCATGGCAAGCACGGCGAACGAAAGGCCGAGTCCGCTTACAAGGAGCACCGTGGCAACGATGAGAGTGATTTTCTGCGCTTTAGACATGGTAGGGACCTCCCTCTACGGTGCGCGCAACGGGGGCCGCCGCTTGCGAGCGCGGATACTCTGGGTTGGGGGAGCGGCGTTTCACGAACAGGCCCTTGACCCAGTTGGCAAACGAATGGGTGAGCCTGATGAGTCCCTTGCTTGCGGCGAGCACGCCGAACCAGGCGAACAGTCCGAGGCCTGCACCGGCGAGTCCGCACCCGAGAATGTAGAGCGCCGGTAGCTGATAGCCGTTGGCGAGGCACCAGATGAGACCCACGATGCCGATCGGGCCGCATAAAAGCAGCAGCGCGACCGTAAGCCACAGTGCAAAGACGGTCAGCCATATTGCAAAGTACACGCACAGCGCGGCAGCAGCCAAAGCGATGGCGATCGGTATCCAGATGGGGGAGAACACGGCGAGAAGCACGATGTTCAGGGTGCGCGAGCCGGTGTTGGCCTTTGCGATGGCCTTGGGAATGGCGGGCGTTTCGGCGGTGATCTGCGCGGCGATGGCGTCGATGGGTCCGAGTTCGCGGATGGCATCCTGCTCGCTCATGCCGTCTTCGATTCGGTCATCGATCATCTCGGCATAGAAGGTGATCGTTTGCTCGACCTCGTAGGAGGGGAGCTTGCCGAGTGCTCGGCGCAGCGCGCCGAGGAATTCTTCCTTGTTCATTTGGTGGCACCTCGTTTCACGTATTCATAGACGGTGGTGATCTCGTCCCATTCGGCCAGAAAGCCGTTCAGGTACGCGATGCCCGCCTCGGTTATTCGGTAGTACTTGCGGAGCCGTCCGTTATGCTCGACTGAGTACACCGTGAGCAATCCAGCCGATTCAAGCCGTTTGAGCAGGGGGTACAAGGTTGATTCTGTGAGGTGTAGGTTTGGGGGCACGTCCTTGACGATCTGGTAGCCGTAGGAATCTTGCTGGTTGATCGATGCAAGCACGCACACATCGAGAAACCCTCGCTTCAATTGCGCGTCCATATAATACCTCCTTTCGCAAGATACTATATTGCACATAGTATCTTGTGTCAACGGGTATTTGGAAAGCAGTCGATTCGATAATTTAAACGATGGTCGCAGGGATGCCGGTCGATGAGCGCTTAAGCTTGTCGACCGTTGATCGCTTGTGCGGAGTCGATGTTTCTCAGGAGGGACGGGTCGTCGAACAGCGGCGTGCAGACGAGGTCTGACGAACGGAGTACGTTGTCCTTGTTGCAGAGCAGATTTTCAAAAAAGGAAGCGAGGTAGTCGATCGTCGGTTTGATCCCGGCTTTCGCATTGCGGTAGTTGGCGCGCACGAGTGCATCGCGAAAGTATTTCGCATTGTCTTCAAACGGGCCGTTCGCAACATCGAACCCGAGGTGGTCGAGATACAATTCGGCGAATACGGCGACGGTGCGCGTGTTGCCCTCCTCGAAGGGGTGGACCTGCCAAACGTTTGCGATGAAAGAGCTGAAGCGAACCGTTTTGTCTCGATCGAAGGAGAACCCGTAATCGAAGCCTTCTTCCCGTTCGAAAAGAAGATCGAGAGCCCTGTCGATCAGGAAGGGATCGCCATACACGATGCTGTCGCCGTTTAATATCTCCTCTTGCTTCATCAGGGCTTCTCGTTTGTACTTGCCCGGGCGATATACGGTGGAATCGAGGTCTTGGAAGAGGTTTGCGTGTATTGCGGCAAGCATGTCCGGCATGAATTGAAACGACCGCGCAGCAAGCATCTCGACGATTCTTTGGCTCACGAGATCGGCTTCGCGTTCCCCGGAAGAAGGATGTGGCGCGCTGGCTTCGCTTCGATGGTACGTTTTAATGCGCGCGCTTGTTTCCGAAAGCGATAGCTCACCCGCAACGTTCATACTGGCCAATTCTCGCAAATAGGGCGACGGCTCGAGCCCGTCGACTTTCTGCAGCCCGATCGCCGTAGCCCAATACCGTTTGCGCACACGAGAGCTTTGGGCGTCTGCGACGGGCCTGTAAGGAAAATCTGCTGGATTGTCTGCGGTCATGGGCTCTTTGCGCTCCGATGGTTTTCCAACGTGGTTTCGTTTGGCCAATTGTACCAAGGAATCCGCGCTTTTGGTTGCGGGGTCTGGATCGGGGGTTCGCGTTCGGAGGCATTTCGTGCGTTCAGCGCGATGGCCCGGCCAAGGCAGCTCTTTCGGACTCGCCGCCGAATCGACCCGTAAATCCTCTGTGACGAATACCGTTTACGCGTCCCGCGGGCCTGCACCCTTTGCTATCATGGACGGCGAATGTTTTTTGCCGTTCGTTTCTGGTTTCCCGCAGGGGAAAAGCGAAGGAAGTCCAATGCCTCAACACGTAACCGAAAAGGATGTGCGCGATATCGCGACCTATACGCGGATCGGCCTTACCGACGACGAAGTTGCTCAGATGACCGTCGATTTGAACGGGATCATCGAAAGCCTGAAACCCATCACCGAATATGATTTGGATGGCGTCGAGCCGACGTTTCATCCGATTGGAGCCCTGAGCAATATCATGCGCGAAGACGAGGAGCAGGAGAGCTTCACGCAGGGAACCGCGCTTGAAAACGCTCCGAAGCAGCAGGACGGGTGCTTTCTCATCCCCTCGATTCTCGGCGAGGGAGGCGATCGCTGATGACGAACTTTTCAGAGATGAGCATTCGCGCCATCCGCGAAGGGTTGGCGGCGAAGGAGTTCTCGGCACGCGAAATCGCCGATTCGTCCATCGCGCGCATCGGCGCGGTGGATCCGACGATCCATGCATTTCTCGAAACAACCGAGGCGCTTGCGCTCGAGCAGGCTGCCAAGCTCGATGCCGCCGTGGCCGCAGGAGAGCTTGCTGCATGCGGACCGCTCGCGGGCGTGCCGGTGGCGTTCAAAGACAACATGAACCAGGCGGGCACGCACACCACCTGTTCGTCCCGCATGCTTGAAAACTACGTTTCGCCCTATACGGCCACCTGCGTTGAAAAAACCATCGCAGCGGGAGGCATTCCACTCGGCAAGCTCAACATGGACGAGTTCGCTTTCGGCTCTTCCACCGAGACATCCGCGTTTGGGCCGACGAGAAACCCGTGGGATGTCTCGCGCGTTCCCGGCGGCTCGTCGGGCGGTAGCGCCGCGGCGGTGGCCGCGGGTCTCGCGGCCGTTACGCTCGGGAGCGATACCGGCGGCTCGATCCGCCAGCCCGGCAGCTTCTGCGGCGTCGTTGCCGTGAAACCCACCTACGGCGTGGTTTCCCGCTATGGCGTCGTTGCGTTCGGATCTTCGCTCGACCAGGTGGGTCCATTTGCGAAGACGGTCGAAGACGCCGCCTATGCGCTGAATGCGATCTCGGGTCGCGATCCGCTCGATTGCACGAGTCAGGATATCTCGACCGACTTTACGGCGAACCTCGGACAGGGTGTGCGCGGCATGAAAATCGGCATCGTCCCCGCATTCATGGACGCCCAGGGCCTTGAGTCCGAAGTGAAGGCGAAGGTCGAACAGGCCGCTGCCAATCTCGAGAAGCTCGGCGCCGAACTCGTCGAGATCGAGCTGCCCAACGCACAGGCTGCCATGAGCGCCTACTACGTGCTCGGCCCCTGCGAGGCGTTTTCGAACCTTGCCCGATTCGACTCGGTTCGCTACGGCTACTGCGATCCGGGGCACAAAGATCTCGGCAGCCAGTACGAGGCGAGCCGCGCCGCGGGATTCGGTCCCGAATCGCGCCGTCGCATCATGCTCGGCAGCTATCTTCTGTCGGCAGGCGTGTACGAGAAATACTACTATCCCGCCCAGCAGGTGCGCACGCTGATCACGCAAGATTACGCGAAGGCTTACGAGCAGGTTGAATGCATCCTCGCGCCCGTTGCTCCACGCACGGCCTTCACGTTCGGCGAGGTATCCGACCCCACGTCGATGTATTTATCCGACATGTTCACCATCTCGATCAACATCGCGGGCAACGGCGGCATGAGCCTGCCGGTGGGACTCGGCGCCGAAACGGGCCTTCCCGTGGGCGTGCAGCTCATCGCCCCGCAGTTCAAAGACGAGAATATGTTTCGCGTGGCGGCGGCGCTCGAAGAATGCTACGACATCGAGCGCATCGCGCCTGCTTTCGCCGATGGAAAGGCGGGTGCCTAAATGAAGAAGCTCGAAGAGGTGCTGCGCGATTGGGAGGCCGTGATCGGCCTCGAGGTTCACGCCGAACTCACCACGCTTCAGACCAAGATGTTCTGCGGCTGCAAGCTCGAATACGGCGCTGACCCGAACACGCATACATGCCCCGTTTGCCTGGGGCTGCCCGGCGCTTTGCCCGTGCCTAACAAGGCGGCCATCGAATCGATCGTGCTGGCGGGCTTGGCTACCAACTGCGATATCGAGAAGCGCTCGATGTTTTACCGCAAGAACTACATGTACCCCGACATGTCGAAGAACTTCCAGACCACGCAGGGTCCGGTGGCTTTCTGCATGCGCGGTTGGCTTGACCTTGAAGTCGACGGCCCCGCCGCGAAAGAGCGCATCGATCTGGACGGCCTTGCGCCGGGCGAGAGCCGCGAGAACGTGACGCGGACCGCGGAAGGGTACCGCGCCCATGTGGGCATCACACGCATTCACATGGAGGAGGACGCGGGCAAGATGAACCATGTCGGTGGATCCGAGGGCCGCATTGCGGGAGCCACGCATTCGCTCGTCGATTACAATCGCTGCGGTACGCCGCTCATCGAGCTTGTGACCGAGCCCGAGCTGCGCACGCCCGAGGAAGCGCGCCTGTTCATGCAGAAGCTTCGCCAGATCTATCTGACGCTCGGCATATCCGACTGCTCGATGGAGGAAGGAAGCCTGCGCTGCGACGGCAACGTGAGCCTTCGCCGCCGTGGAGCTACCGAGTTCGGCACGAAGACCGAACTCAAGAACATGAACAGCTTCAAGAACCTTCACGACGGCCTTGCCTACGAGATCTGCCGCCAGGCCGAGGTACTCGAAGAGGGCGGCATCATCTACCAGGAAACCCGTCACTGGGATCCATCGGCCAAACGCACGATCGTCATGCGCGTGAAAGAGACGGCCGACGACTACCGCCTGTTCCCCGAACCCGATCTCGCTCCGTACGATCTTTCCGACGAGTTCATCGAAGGCGTGCGGAAAAAGCTTCCCGAGCTTCCCGATCAAAAGGCGAAACGCTACGAAGATGCATTCGGGCTTTCCGCCTATGACGCGCGTCATTTGGTCGAGCATCGCAGCACGTCGAGTTTCTTCGAGGCGTGCATGGCGCTTGCCGGCGATGCGCCGCTTGCCAAGCCGCTTGCCAACCTCATCATCAACGACGTGACGGGCTACCTCAACGCCAACGACGGCATCGAGCTGGCCGATACGTCGCTTACGCCCGAAAGAGCGGTCGAGCTCGTGGGCCTGCTTGCCGAAGACGCCATTTCGTCCAAGCAGGCCAAAGAAGTGTTTGCGGCCATAATCGACGAGGACAAGGATCCATCTGCCATCGTCGAGGAGCGCGGGATGAAGCAGGTTTCCGATTCGGGTGCGATCGAGGCTGTGGTCGACAAGGTGCTGGCTGAAAACCCCGAGAAGGTCGAGCAGTACAAGGCGGGCAAGACGGGCCTCATCGGATTCTTCGTCGGCCAATGCATGAAGGAGATGCGCGGGCAGGGCAACCCGAAGGTCATTAACGAGCTTTTGGCGCAGAAGCTCGGCTAGGTTTACCGGTTGCAGATTACGGCCTAGCAACGAAACCGGGGTGCCTGCGGGCGCCCCGGTCGATACGCGATACGATTGCCGAAGTCTGTTCGATCTCAGGAGGAATCGGTATGAGCGACGAGAACCACAGGCCGGGGGACTGGCAGCACAAGGCCCAGCGGGAAGATGCCAACGATCTGATGCGCGATCCGAACGAAAAGAAATGGCACAAGCAAACGTTCTGGATCGTGTTCTTCCTTTTGATATTCTGGCCGGTTGGCATCGTGTTATGCTGGAAGAGCGATTGGCATATCGCCATCAAGATCATCGCGACGATCTACGTCGCCTTCTGCGTCTACATGTCATGGAACATGTGGCAGATAACCATGCAGATGGGGTATTAGGCTGTCGGGCGCTGCTGCAACGCAGGATTCGCGCAGTGCAGAATATTCCGCGCAAGCCGATGCAGCGGCCCCGAGCTATTCGGGGCCGCTGCCGTTCGGGCTCTTCGGTCGCGGCGTAAAATCTGATGCGGGACGCAAAGCTTACGCTGCGGGCTTTGCAAGAATGATCCAGTGGCCTTCGTCGTCGGTGTTGATGATCGTCAGCTCGGCATCGGTCTCGGCGAAGAGCGCTCGATACTCGTCATCGGTCAATGCCTTGGAATTTTTCCTGTCGAAGCACCAGGGGCCCTCGTCGCCGTTCCTGTCTCGCTCTTCGGTCATTTTTCGCTTAATCTGCTCTCCGATTTCGGCGTTCCCGAGCCCGCCCCCAACGTAAGCCCAGCCGCCCGGTGCAAGCAGTCGGTATATCCCCTCAAACGCAGCCCGCTGGTCATCCCAAAACGGCATGCTGCCCCGTGAGACGATAAGGTCGAACGAGCTTTCGGGCAGGTCGAGCGCACATGCGTCTTGCCGACTCGTTTTCATGACCGGGCGAAGGCCCCGCTCTTCGGCGCGCTTTTCGGCGACCCTCAGCGCCTCGGGGTTTGCGTCGGCGAAGACGGCCGATTCGAAATCCCCCCGATCGAGAAGCTCGAAACCCAAATGGCCGCCCCCGCAGCCGAGGTCGAGGAGCCTTCCCGTGCGAACGTCCGTTGTATCGAGAATCGCCTTGGCAACGATGGGGTAGACCGGTGCGAAGAAGTTCTCTGCTATCTCGTCATAGGAAAAGTCTTCTGCCATGGATTGCTCCTTTGTATTCGTATCAGAATAATAGAACAGTATATATCGAACGGCGCCGATATAGGGCGACGGTGCCGAGCTGCGCCCCGATTCGTGGCGGTTGCTCGCTTTCGAACGCTTGCCTCCGAAGGCCGTGGATTCTGATGCGGTGTCTCCGGTTCGGCTTTCGAAGCGAGGGCGCGCGGCCCTCGAATGCGGATCGCGGTCTTCCTTGCTCAAAATCGCCCAAAAATGGCGGTCAAGGCATGCTTCCGTCACCATTTGGGCCTCATAAGGGGTGCTTTTCGCGCCATTTGAGGATCGCTGTCAGCGTTTCCCCTGATCACAATTATGGAATAGATTATATAGCGAACCCAATCCTGACGGAAGCATGCCTTGACCGCCATTTTTCGGGAGATATACGATTTCGCTCTGCTGTACGGCTGAGCTGTGGAATGGTGCATCGTATGCGAAATCGACCGCTGGGCGCTCTCTTTGCGGGCGTTTGGCCTCCTTTGCGAAAAATACTATTGCTTTATTACTCTACTGTGCTAAAGTACAGACGGCGATAATGGGAGGATCCCCCCATACGTGCGCTATCGACGCTGAGGCGGCGAGCTCGACGGGTGCAGCAGACGCAATGCGCCGAATGCAGATTCGGCGGAAACGTGCAACTATGCAAGAACATGCGTTGTCAAAGCGGGTTCGGTGGGAGATCGTGGCATCCTCGTGCCGAATGCGCGCTACCGCACCGCATACGGGCCGCTGAAGGTAAAATTGATGCGATCAGCATCGGTATAGGCGGAGACGCGGCTAATTCAGATGAAGCTATCGAGCGGATAGAGGAACGAGACATGAATTTCGTCACCCCGGCAGGGTTCAGAGACGTGCTATCGGATGAGGCGCGCATGCGCGAAGACATGACGCGCCGCGTGCAGCAGTGTTTTGACGAACGAGGCTATGTGCCAATCGAGACTCCGACGCTCGAGGTTATGGACGTGCTGCAGGCGGGGGGCAGAATGCCCGCCGCGCCGTTCAAGTTCTTCGATTCTCAAGGCGATCTGCTTGCCATGCGCCCCGATGTGACGTTGCAGGTTGCCCGCATGTGCGCGACGCGCCTCAAAGGGCAGCCCGGTCCGTTCCGTTTCCGCTATACGCAACGCGTGTTCCGCGAAGCCGAGTCGGAGATGCAGGCGGCAGCGCGCGAAATGACGCAGATGGGCATCGAGTGCATCGGGGAAGAGGGTCCTGCGGCTGATGCAGAGATGGTCGGGTTGCTTGCCGAAGCGCTTCGGACTTGCAATGTCGGGGGATTCAAGCTGGCTATCGGAACGGTCGGCGTACTCCGCGCGCTGCTCGAAAGAAGCGGTGCGCCGGAAGCGTGGAAGGAATCCGTGCTGCAGGCGTACCACTCGTCTAATTTCGTCGATCTCGAGGTCCTTTGCGCCGATGGCACGGTGGGTTCGGCCTTTGCGGATGCCGTTCTCTCCCTCCCGCGCATTCGCGGCGGCAAGGAGGCTATCGCCGAGGTGCGTTCGATCGTTTCGCCGCTCGGCTGCGTCGACGGGCTCGATGCGTTCGAGCAAACCTACGATCTGCTTGTCCGGGAAGGGCTTGCCGAAAGCATCGTCGTCGATTTCTCGGTCATGAGCTCGTTCGACTACTACACGGGCATCGTCGTCGAAGCGTATGCTCCAGGGCTCGGTGCCCCGCTGGGCAGCGGGGGTCGCTACGATAACATGCTCGCCGCGTACGGGCAGAGTCGCCCCGCGGCGGGATTCGCCTTTTCGCTCGAACAGGTGATGGCGGCCCAGACGGTCGGAGCTGAAAACGCCGGGTCGGCCGCGTCTGTTTCGGCATCGCGTATCGAGCGGCCGTTGCGCATTGCGGTTCCCAAAGGATCGCTCAATGCGGATACGATCGCGGCTCTCTCGGCGGCGGGCCTCGATACGACGGGCCTCGATAATCCAGGGCGACAGCTCATCATTTCAAACCCAGGGGTCGATTACATCATCGTCCGACCCACGGATGCCCCCGCGTTCGTCGCTCTCGGAGCGGCGGATTGCGGCATATGCGGAAAGGATTCGCTGCTCGAAGCCGATCCCGATGTTGTGGAGCTCGTCGATCTGAAGTTCGGCGCCTGCCGCTTCGTGGTTGCCGAGCCCGCCGGTGCGGGACCGTCGGTTGAAGACCACTACCGGCGCCTCGGCTCCATTCGCGTGGCCACGAAATACCCCAACATCACAAGCGCGTACTACGCGAAGGCCGGCATGCAGGTCGAGATCGTGAAGCTCCACGGCAACATCGAACTCGCGCCTTTGACGGGCATGGCCGAGCGGATCGTCGATATCACCGCTACGGGAACGACGTTGCGCGAGAACAACCTTTCGATCGTCGACGAGGTGCTCGCCTCTACCGCGCGCTTCTTCGCCAACGCCTGCGCGTTTCGCATCGATGCGCGTATTGTAGAATTGACCAAGGCCCTGCAGGGGTCGTAAGGAAACAGGCCCTGCAAGGGGCACAGGAAAAGCAGGCCCTGCAGGGGTCGCAAGCATAAGGAGGAGCCGTGCGCAGGATCGTCTTGCAGGCCGGAAACCCGTTCAAAACCGAATACTTGAACCGCACGGGCGCGTTCAACGCCGAGGCGCTCATCGCCGCGACGTCGATCGTCGAGGACGTGCGCGAGCGCGGCGATGCCGCTTTGAGGGAATACACCGAGAAGTTCGACGGCGTGCGGATCGAGGATTTCCGCGTATCGAAGCAGGCGATCGACGAGGCGATCGTCGACGTTGCGCCCGAAACCGCCGAGGCGCTCCGCCAGGCGGCCTCCCAGATCCGAGATTTCCACGAACGCCAGCGCCAGCAAAGCTGGTTCACCGTGCGCGAAGACGGTGCGCTTGTCGGCAGCAAGGTCGAGCCGCTCGAATCGGTGGGCATCTACGTACCGGGGGGTCGCGCGCTGTATCCCTCGTCGGTGCTTATGAACGCGCTTCCTGCAGCGGTTGCCGGCGTGAAGCGCATCGTGTGCGTGACGCCCCCGACGAAGAGCGGCAAGCTCGATCCCGCCATTCTCGAGGCGTGCCGCATCGCGGGCGTAACCGAGATCTACTCGGTGGGAGGCGCGCAGGCCGTAGCCGCGCTTGCGTACGGCACCGAGACCATCGAGCCGGTATGCAAGATCACGGGTCCGGGCAACGCTTTTGTAGCAGCTGCGAAGAAAGTCGTCTCGGGCGATGTGGGCATCGACATGATTGCCGGGCCCTCCGAGGTGTGCGTCGTTGCCGACGAGACGGCCGAACCCGCACTCGTCGCCATCGACCTCATGGCGCAGGCCGAACACGATCCGCTTGCAAGCTGCTATCTCGTCACGTTCTCCGAAAGCTACGCCGATGCGGTCGAGGCGGCCGTCGAAAAGCACATGGCCTCGACCACCCGTGCGGAAATCACCGCGTCATCGCTTGCCGATCAGGGACTTATAGTCGTGTGCCCCGACATTCCGAGCGCGATGGAGGCCGTCAACGTGATTGCGCCCGAGCACCTTGAGATACACATGGACCACGCGTTCGATCTGCTCGGCATGATTCGCAACGCCGGGGCGATCTTCCTCGGCGCCTGGACGCCCGAGGCTGTAGGCGATTACGTTGCAGGGCCGAACCATACGCTGCCCACCGGCGGTACCGCCCGCTACGCTTCGCCGCTGTCGGTCGACGAGTTCGTCAAGAAATCGAGCGTTATCCAGTATTCTTCGGCTGCGCTCGCCAACGACGCTTCAGCCGTCATGACCATCGCCCGGCACGAGGGACTGTGGGCCCATGCAAAGAGCGTCGAGCTCAGATGCAACCTCCTGAAAACCGGAAACCTGTACGGAATAGAAGACTCCGATGAATAACGTGAGACCGTCGTGCGAGCGCTTGGAAGCGCTTGTGCCCTACGACCCGAAATACCTTCCCGCCGAAGCCTATCTGTCTGCCAACGAGAACCCGCAGGACGTGCCCGAAGAGGTGCGTCGCGAAATCAACCGCAGGCTGAAGACGATGCAGTTCAACCGCTATCCCGATCCGCTTGCCAACGGCTTGCGCGAGAAGATCGCTGAAGCGAACGGGCTCGAGCGCGAATGCGTGCTGGTGGGAAACGGGGGAGACGAGCTTCTGTTCAACATCGCGCTCGCCTGGGGCGGTCCGGGACGGACCTTCCTCAACCTGCCGCCGACGTTTTCCGTGTACGAGCAGAACGCGCTGCTGACGGGCACCGAGGTCGAAAGCATCCCGCGCCTGGCCGACTACTCCATCGACGAGGAGGCGGTGCTTTCGCGCGTGGCGCAAGGGGGCGTCGACTACGTTATCGTGGCGAGTCCGAACAACCCGACGGGAAAGCTTGCGAGCGAGGAGTTCCTCCTCAAACTCCTCGATGCGACCGATGCGCTCGTCATGATCGACGAGGCGTACTTCGAGTTTTCGCGCATGACCATGCGGCCGTATCTCGCGCAGCACAAGAACCTCGTCATCCTGCGCACGTTCTCCAAGGCGTTCAGCCTGGCCGGCGTGCGTCTCGGCTACATTCTGGGCGACCCCGCGATCATCACCGAGTTCGTCAAAGTGCGCCAGCCTTACTCGGTCGATGCCGTTTCGCAGGCGATCGCCGAGGCCGTGTACGAGAACCGTGCAAGCTTCGAGAGGGGCATCGTATCGATTATCGAAGAGCGGTCGCGCCTGGTCGACGAGCTGCGCAAGCTTCCCGAAGTGAAGGCGTATCCGTCGGATGCGAACTACATCTTGTTCAAGGCGGAAGGCGCAGGCGAGATATGGCAGAGCCTCTACGATCGAGGCATCCTGGTGCGCGACTTCTCGGCAGCCGAGCACTTGACGGACTGTCTTCGCGTCACCATCGGGTCCCCTGAGGAAAACGAGCGGTTCATGGCCGCGTTGAAAGAAGTTCTGATCGAAAGGCGGAGGGCATGAGCGAATTGTTTGCTGCCGGTGAGGCGCGCGCGGCGTCTGTTGGGCGCGAGGCGGGCGGATGCGCTGCGGAAGCCGCGTGTTTCGCCGATGGCGAAAAAGGGTCGTTCGCCGGCCGCATCGCCAATGTGGCGCGTGCCACGAAGGAGACCGATATCGAGCTCGCGCTGAACCTCGATGGTACGGGCGTGACCGACGTCGAGACGGGCGTGCCGTTCTTCGACCACATGCTCGATGCCTTCGGGCGCCACGGGCTGTTCGATTTGACCGTGCGGGCGAAAGGCGACATCGAGGTCGATGCCCATCACACCGTGGAAGACGTCGGTATCGTGCTCGGCCAAGCTTTCGCCCAGGCGCTGGGCGACAAGCGGGGCATCGTCCGCTTCGGGTCGAGCTACGTTCCCATGGATGAGGCCCTTGTGCTCGCCGCATGCGATCTCTCGGGTCGCGGCCAACTTCACTACGCGGTCGATCTGCCGATCGAAATCATCGGTACGTTCGATACGACGCTTGCCAAGGAATTCATGATCGCGCTTGCGACGAATGCGGGTGTGACGCTGCATATTCGCAGTTTGTCGGGCGAAAACTCGCATCATATCATCGAGGCTGCCTTCAAGGCGTGCGGACGGGCGCTGTGCGATGCGACGCGGATCAACCCTCGCATCGCCGGGGTTCTTCCTTCCACGAAAGGTTCTCTGTGATGGCGGCCGTGCCAACGCCCGCTCTCGCGAAGGCGCCGCGCATCGCGGTCGTCGATTACTGCAAGGGAAACCTCATGAGCGTCGAGCGGGGGCTGCGGCGTGCGGGTGCGGATGCGTTCGTGACCGCCGACGTGCGCGAGATCGCCCGCGCCGATGCGATCGTGCTGCCCGGAGTGGGGGCTTTCGCCGATGCTGCGGCGACCATGCGCGAAACCGGTCAGATGGCTGCGGTGCGCGAGCGCATTGCGGCGGGAGTGCCGTTTCTCGGCATCTGCCTCGGGCTTCATCTCATGTTTGACGAAGGCGCCGAAGGCACCGATTTCGAAGATGGGAAAGTCGACAACGTGCATGGGCTCGCTGTGCTTCCCGGTGTTGCATTGGCGATGCCCAGGGTCGATGATCAGGGGAAATGCTACAAGGTTCCGCACGTCGGGTGGAATTCTGTCGATTATGTCTCTGAGGCCGAAACGCCGCTGCTTGCAAGCATTCCGTCGGGCGAATACTTCTACTTCACCCACAGCTTCGTTGCCCCCGATACGCCCTGCACCGTTGCGACCACGACGCACTCGATATCGTTTCCGAGCGTCGTTTCTTATCGCGACACGGCATTCGGCGTGCAGTTTCATCCCGAGAAGAGCTCGGATGCGGGGATGATCCTGCTCGAGAATTTCGTCGGCATCGTTCAAACCGCGAAAGGCGCGTGATTCCATGTACCTCCTTCCTGCCATCGATATACTCGACGGTCGTGCGGTTCGCCTGGCCAAAGGCGATTACGCAAAGGTCACCGTTTACAACGAGGACCCTGCCGACCAAGCTCGGCTCTTCGAGGAGGCGGGTGCATCGTGGCTCCATGTGGTCGATCTCGACGGCGCGAAATCGGGCATGCCCGAAAACATCGCGATCATCGAGCGCATCCTTGCCAAGACGCTCCTCAAAGTGGAGGTCGGCGGCGGCATTCGCTCGATCGAGACGATCGAGCGGCTCTATCAGGCCGGAGTGTCCCGCGTCGTGCTGGGAACGAGCCTTGTGACCGATCCCGCGTTCGCCGAGGCGGCGATCGAGCGTTACAAGGGGTTGCTGGCAGCCGGCATCGACGCCAAAGGCGGCGAGGTCGCCGTGTCGGGGTGGCGCGAGGGCGCGGGCGTGCCCGCCGAAGAGCTTGCGGCCCAGGTTGCGCAAGCCGGGTTCAAGCACCTCGTCTACACCGACATCGCGCGCGACGGCATGCAGACGGGCATTGACGAGAATGCGTACGTGCGCATGGCCGAAGTGTTCGGGAACCCCGTCACGGCCTCGGGCGGAGTAGCCGATCTTTCCGATATCGAACGGCTCGGTGCCGTTGCGGGAAGCGTCGAGGGCGTGATCGCGGGGCGCGCGGTGTACGAAGGCACGCTCGACGTGGCCGAAGCGGTAGCGGCTTGCGAAGCGGCGACCCGCGCGTTCGAGGCAGCTCGCGCAGCCGAAAACCCCTGCGGGGGTGGTCTCGGTGCTTGCTAAACGCGTTATTCCCTGCATGGACGTGCACGACGGGCGCGTGGTCAAGGGCGTCAACTTCGTGAACCTGCGCGACGCGGGGGATCCCATCGAGCTTGCGCAGCGCTACGACGAGGAACGCGCCGACGAGGTCATATTCCTCGACATCACGGCAACGAGCGACGATCGGGCGACCACGGTCGACCTGGCGAGCCGGGCGAGCGAAGAGCTTCATCTGCCCTATTGCGTGGGCGGCGGCTTTCGCAGCGTTGCCGACATCCGCACGATGATCGCCGCCGGCGCCGACAAGGTGTCGATCAATTCCGCCGCGGTAGCCGATCCTTCCATCATCACCGCAGCGGCCGCTGCATTCGGCTCCCAGGCTATCCTGTGCGCCATCGACGCCAAGCAAGTTGCGGGAAACCCCAACAAATGGGAGGTCTACGTGCATGGCGGGCGCAAGGCGACGGGGATCGATGCGATCGAATGGGCGCGCGAGGCCGCTCGGCGCGGAGCGGGGGAGATCCTGCTCACGAGCATGGACCGCGACGGAAGCCGCGACGGGTTCGACTGCGCGCTCACTCGCGCGGTGTCGCGTGCCGTGAACATTCCCGTCATCGCATCGGGCGGCGTCGGCGGCATCGAGCACTTTGCCCAGGGCATCATCGAAGGGGAGGCCGACGCGGTGCTCGCCGCAAGCGTGTTCCATTTCGGCGAGCTGACGATCCGCGAGGTTAAAGAATACATGGCAAGCCAAGGCATTTCGGTGAGGCTGTAACGGCATTTGCGAGCGAAGGGCGGCGTATGGACGAAATAGAGCTGGCATACAACGAGGCGGGGCTGATCCCCTGTATCGTGCAGGACGCGGAAACCAAAGACGTGCTGATGATGGCGTGGATGAACGCCGAGGCGCTCGCGCTTTCGCTCGAGCGGCGCGAGATGTGGTTCTGGTCCCGTTCGCGCTCCGAGCTCTGGCATAAAGGTGCAACGAGCGGAAACGTCCAGAAGCTCGTCGAGTTGCGCTACGATTGCGACGGCGATACGCTGCTTGCGCTGGTCGAGCCTGCGGGCCCCGCATGCCACACTGGCAATCGTACGTGCTTTTACCGGGCATTCTAGGCGAGCGCGCTCTTTTCCGTCACCTTCTCCATCGGTGGGCGAGTCTGCTTTCGCCCGTTGTTTTCATCGGGCGCCCGTTGTGGCAAAGCGGGAGGTCGCCCGCTTTGCCACAACGGTGTAATCTTTCGTGTTGATGTGGAAAAACTCCCTTGAAAGCACAGGAAACATACGCTACCATGAGTCGCAGTTCTTATATCTCTTGGAAGAAAGCCTATTTTTCAAAGATCAAAACCCCATTGTGAAAAGCGCGCGTTTTGCCGCGCCGTATGTCTTGAGGCCTGAATAAAGGAGGACCTGGGTGAAGTTTTTTCTGGATACCGCTGATCTGAACGAGATCGAGGAAGCGGCGAGCTGGGGCGCGCTTGCCGGTGTAACGACCAATCCCTCTCTCTATGCGCGCATCGGAGGCAAGCTTTCCGATTTCCATAATCACATCAAGCGGATCTGCGACATCGTCGACGGACCGGTTTCGGCTGAGAGCGTGGCGATGACCCGTGACGAGATCGTCCGCGACGGTCGCGAGCTTGCGGCGATCGCCCCCAATGTGGTCGTCAAGGTTCCCACCATGGTCGAAGGCCTTGCCGCAACCCACACGCTTGCGGCCGAGGGCATTCCCGTCAACATGACGCTGTGCTTCACCGTTCCGCAGGCCATTCTCGCCGCCCGCTCCGGCGCCCGCTACATCAGCCCCTTCGTTGGCCGGTTCGATGACATCTCCGAAGACGGCATCGAACAGCTCGGCAACGTCGTGGCTGCGATCAACAACTACGATTTCACCCCCAACACCGTAAACGGCGAGCAAGTCGAGATCATCGCCGCATCCATCCGCAGCGCCAACCACGTTACCCAAGCGGCGCTCATGGGCGCCGATATCGCCACCGTTCCCTTCGGCGTGCTGAAGAAGATGGTGGCTCATCCGCTTACCGATCGAGGCCTCGATGCCTTCATGAAAGACTGGGAGAAAGTTCAAAACGCATGAGTGATACCGAAACAACCGTAGCCGCAGAGGCTGCTCCGACCGAGGAGAAGGCCCCTGCGAAGCGCAAGCCGCGCGCCCGTAAGACGGCGACTGCAACCGATGCAGCGGCACCTGCGGAACAGCAGGCGCCCGAGGCGGCGAATGATCCCGAGGCCGAAAAGAAGCCCGCTCGCAAGCCGCGCGCGAAGCGCGTCGTCGTAGAGACGGGAACCGCCGCCAAGGTCCAGGGCGAATCGTCCTCGGATTCCGCAACCGACGAGCCCAAGCGTCCTGCCGCTCGCAAGCGCGCAGCGGCCAAACAGCCCGAAGAGAAGCCCGCTGCAGAGAGCAAACCCGAGGAGCAATCCGCAAAGCAGCCGGTCGAGCAGCAATCCGAGCGGCAGCCCGATGACAGGCAGGGTGCACAGCGTCAGCGGACGAATCAGAACAAGAACAAGCAACAAAACCAGAACAACCAGAACCAGAACAAGAACAAGCAGAACAACAAGCAGCAGAACAACCGACAGCAAAACGGCGGCGGCAACAACGCCAACCAGCGCAAGCAGCGCCGCCAGCATCAGGGTTCGAACCGCGAGCCCGTGGTTCCGCAGACCACGCGCGAGGACATCGAGAAGCTCAAGGTTGCCGAGCTGCGCGCCAAGGCAGAGGAGCTTTCTCTCGATGTGACCGGCCTTCTCAAGGCCGATCTTATCGAGAAGGTGTACGAGGCATGCGTGAAGGCCGAAGGATTCATCGAGGTCAAGGGTGTGCTCGACATCCTGGCCGATGGATACGGTTTCTTGCGCACCCAAGGTTATCTTCCGAGCGAAACCGATGCCTACGTGGGGCTTTCCACCATCCGCCGCAACGGATTGCGCAAGGGCGATTTCGTCGTGGGGCAGACTCGCCCCCCGCGCGAGAACGAGAAGTACGCGGCCGTACAGAAGATCCTCTCGATCAACGGCAAATCCCCCGAAGCTCTCGGAAAGCGCGTTCGCTTTGCCGATTTGACGCCGGTTTACCCTGACGAGCGGCTGTGGATGGAGCACGGCAAGACTACCATCACGGCGCGTGTCATCGATTTGGCGGCTCCTATCGGAAAAGGCCAGCGCGGGCTCATCGTGTCGCCTCCGAAGGCCGGTAAAACCACGGTGCTCAAAGACATCGCGGCATCCATTTCAGCCAACAACCCCGAGGTGCATCTCATGTGCCTGCTCGTCGACGAGCGGCCCGAAGAGGTCACCGATATGGAGCGCTCCATCAGGGGCGAGGTTATCTCTTCGACGTTCGATATGCCCTGCGAGAATCACATTGCGGTTTCCGAGCTTGTGATCGAGCGTGCGAAACGCCTTGTCGAGGAGGGGGCCGACGTGGTCATCCTGCTCGATTCGCTCACCCGCTTGGCACGCGCCTACAACCTTGCGCAGCCTGCAAGCGGGCGCATCCTTTCCGGCGGCGTCGATTCGACCGCCCTGTATCCGCCCAAGCGCTTCCTCGGCGCCGCCCGCAACATTGAAGGCGGCGGCAGCCTTACCATTCTCGCATCGGCTCTTGTCGAGACGGGTTCGAAGATGGACGAGGTTATCTTCGAAGAATTCAAGGGTACGGGCAATATGGAGCTCAGGCTCGACCGCAGTCTGGCCGATCGCCGCATCTTCCCGGCAATCGACCCGGTTTCTTCGGGCACGCGCAAGGAAGATTTGCTGCTCGAGCCGCAGGAGGCCCCGCTCATCTGGGCGGTTCGTCGTATTCTTGCGAACATGAACAGCACCGAGCGCGCAATGGATATGCTCATCAAATCTTTGAAGCAGACCAGCACCAATCAGGAATTTTTGTTGCGTACTGCCAAAAAGGCCCAGTTGAACAAGTCCGACGAGAACTTCGAGCTGTAAGCGCAATCGATACCGTAAAGGTCCTGTAACGAAGGGCCGAAGCGTCGGCTTATATAATGGAAACCGCGCATACCCTGCGCGGTTTCCTCCCTCTAGGGAAGACGACTCTACGGACGATAAGGAGAAGGTATGTCCGATCAGAACAATTGGCAGCAGCAGGTGTGGCAACAGCCGCAACCGCAGCAACCCCAAGGCTATCCTCAGCCCCGGCCCCCGTATTACGCTCCCGAGCCGCCGAAGAAGGGCAAGGGCTGGATCGTCGGCTTAGCTGCCATTCTTGCGATCTTCCTTTTGCTGGTTATCGGCATGATCTCGTGCACGAGCGCATTTTCCTCGTCGATGGGATCGTTCTCGTCGTTTTCGGGCTCCTCGGTGAGCGATGTCGATTACTTGACCGAGGATGCCGTCGGCGTTATCAGCATCGACGGGACGATCCAGTACGACGGTACGACTTCGAGCCCCGAGGGCCTGAAGGCCCAGCTCGACAAGGCCGAGAACAATCCGCACGTCAAGGCGATCGTGCTGCGTGTGAACTCGGGCGGCGGCGTGGCGACGGCGGGCGAGGAGATGACGGCCTACCTCAAAGAGTTCTCCAAGCCCGTCGTGGTCTCGAGCGCCTCTCTGAACGCGAGCGCCGCATACATGATCTCGTCGCAGGCCGATTACATCTACACGGCCAAGACGACGTCCATCGGCTCTATCGGCACCGCCATGTCCATAACCGATCTGTCGGGGCTCTACGAAAAGCTCGGCATCCGCATCGACGACATCACATCGTCCGATAGCAAGGATTCGAGCTACGGCAACCGCCCCCTCACCGATGAGGAGCGCGCTTACTACCAGGATATGGTCGATCAGATTAACGAGACGTTCATCGAAACGGTAGCGGATGGCCGCGGGATGTCGATCGAAGACGTCCGAGCGCTCGCGACGGGTCTTACCTTTACGGGCATGACCGCCGTCGACAACGGGCTTGCCGACGAGATCGGCACCCTCGATGATGCCAAGGAGAAAGCCGCAGAGTTGGCGGGAATCTCGAAGTACACGACCGTAACGCTTGCAAACAACACGTCGCTCGATATGATGGATCTGCTTGACATCCTCGGATCCTCATCTGCGACCGATGACCTTGTCGCTGCATTGAAGGAGCTGGAGCAAGATGGTGCCATCACCCGATAAGCCGAGCTGGCCGAAGCGCGCCGTTGTGACGGCGGGCATGCCCTATGGCAACAAGCCGCTCCATTTCGGACATATCGCCGGTGTGTTCGTGCCGGCCGATTGCTACGCGCGGTTTCTGCGCGACCGTATCGGCAAAGAGAACGTGCGCTTCATCTCGGGAACCGATTGTTTCGGATCTCCCATCAACGAGGGCTATCGAAAACTCGTCGAGGCGGGTGAGTTCGAAGGCACGATCGCCGATTACGTGCAGGGCAACCACGACGCGCAGAAGAAGACGCTCGATGCCTACAACATCAGCCTGTCCATCTACGAGGGCAGCGGCATGGGGCACTCGGGCGAGGTGCATCAGCAGATCAGCGAGGCGTTCATCGAAAAGCTCTACGAGAACGGCTATCTGCACAAGCGTGCGACGCTGCAGTTCTACGACCCGCAAGCCGAGACGTTTCTGAACGGCCGCCAGGTCGTAGGACGCTGCCCCGTGCAGGGGTGCAAGAGCGAGCACGCCTACGCCGACGAATGCGATCTGGGGCATCAGTACGCCCCCGAGGATCTCATCGCACCGAAGTCTTCCATAACCGGTGCGACGCCCGAGATGCGCCCGGTTGAGAACTGGTATTTCGATCTGCCTGCGTTCGCCGGGTTTCTTCGTGCGCGGACGGCTGAGATGGAAGCCGATCCCGAGGTGCGTCCCGTCGTGTACAACACGGTCAAGGAATTCTTGGCTCCGCCTGTCGTATACGTTAAAAACGAGGCGTACGACGAGTACCGTGCGTTGGCCGATGAGCTTCCGGTGCATTCCTACCGCGAGGCCGAGAAGGGCAAGCAAAGCTTCGAGATCGAGTTCGCCACCATCGACGATCGCGATGCGGCGCGCGAAGTGCTTGCGCGCGCGGGCATCCGCTTCCGCATGGGCAAGACGCTGACCCCGTTCCGCATCACGGGGAACATCGAGTGGGGCGTCAAGGCGCCGGTGATCGACGGGCTCGAGGGGCTGACGGTGTGGTGCTGGCCCGAGAGCCTGTGGGCTCCCATGTCGTTCACCATGGCCGTGAACGACAAGATGGGCATGCCGCGCGGCAGCTGGCGCGACTTCTGGTGCTCCGAAGATGCCCGGGTCTACCAGTTCATCGGGCAGGACAACCTGTACTTCTACGGCGTCGCGCAGCCGGCCCTGTTCGAGGCTATCCGCCCGGGCGACATTCTGCAACCCGGGATCGCCGAGCACCCGCTGCAGCAGACGAAGCTCATCGCGAACTACCACATCCTGTTCGGCGATAAGAAGGCATCCTCGTCGGGCGCCGTCAAGCCCCCGACTGCCGATGCCTTGCTGGATTACTACACGCCCGAGCAGCTGCGCGCCCACTTTCTCGCCCTCGGCCTCGATCAGAAATCGGTTGGCTTCAAGCCCAAGCCGTTCGAGGCCGACGAAGCGAAGCGCGACGACCCGCGCGTGGCGGACCCGGTGCTCAAGGAGGGCGCGCTTCTCACCAACGTGTTCAACCGCTTGGCTCGCAGCTGCTTCTACGAAGCTCAGAAGAACTTCGGGGGTTACATGCCGATCGGCAAGGTGTCGCCCGAAGTGGTCGAGAAGGCGCACGAGACGCTTATGGCCTACGACCATACCATGTACAAAGCCGAGCTTCATACGATCATGTCGCTTATGGACGAGTTCATCCGCTGGTCGAACAAGTACTGGACCGAGCAGATCCGCGTGGTCGAGAATGCGCTCGCATCTCTCGAAGAAGCGGACGGATCGGGCGAGCCGGACTCCTCTTTGTCCACCGTCGAGGAGATTGCCATCCGCCGCCGTCAGGTGCTGGTCGATTGCTTCTTCCTTCTGCGCATGGCAACGCTGCTCATGCATCCGGTGGTGCCGGCTGGCACCGAGAAGATCTGCGATTATCTGAGCTTCGAGTTCGATGAGTTCTTCAGCTGGAATTACGATTTCGAAGACAACGCCGAGTTGTGCGGTGCGGGGGAGATCACCGAAGGGCGGCATCGCATTCGCGAGCTCCCGCCTCGCACCGATTTCTTCGAGAGGCATCCAAGTCAGTTCAAGTAGGTAGAAGAGGGCCTTCGGGCCCTCTTTTTGCAGGTGGGCGCCGACGGGGCTTTCGCAGTGCGCTCCGGTTGGCTCCGTGGATCGCCCGAGTCTTGCGAGGCGTTCGGGCCGTATTCGTCCTTTTCGTGTTGACAAATCATAGTATTTAGCTATGATTAATGATCGTCATGGGCAACTCTGATCGACATACCATCCGCTGCGGCGATGTTTGCGAGGCTTCGCTTTCCCTTGCGGCTCGCCCCACATTCTCCCTTGGCATGCGCATGCGCTAGCCCGGGCTCCTTGACGGCGTCGAACGCCGACAAGCCCCGGGCTTCTTCTCGTCCGAAATACGGGCGTCCCTGCTTGCCGCCGAAACTGGCGCGAGCCTTCTGCCAAACCGCACACTTAAGGAGATTTCCATGCCGAAATTCGATACGCTCGCCATCCACGCGGGCACCCGCCCCGATCCCGAGACCCATGCCCGCGCGCTGCCCATCTACCAGACGACCGCCTATGCGTTCGAGGATGCGCAGGATGCCGCCGATCTGTTTGCTCTGAAGAAGTTCGGAAACATCTACGGTCGCCTGACGAATCCGACCGTCGACGCAATCGAGAAGCGCTTATGCGCGTTGCATGGGGCGTCCTACTGCGTCGGCGTTGCCTCGGGTCATGCCGCCGAAGTGCTCGCGCTGCTCAACATCGTGAGGACGAAAGACGTCATCATCGCCTCCGACTCTCTTTACGGCGGAACCTGGAACATATTCTTGCATACCTTCAAGAATCTGGGCATCGAAGTGCGATTCGTGCATGCCGATGCGCAAAGCTTTCTCGAGGCCACCGAAGCTGCCGATGAGGAGGGGAGGGTGAAGGCCTGGTATCTCGAAACGATCGGGAATCCGCGCCTCGATGTGCCCGACATTCCCGCCATAGCCGAAGCGGGTCGCAGTTTGGGTATTCCGTTGTTCGTGGACAACACGTTCGCAACACCGTATCTGTGCCGTCCGGCTGAGCTTGGCGCGGCGGTGATCGTCGAATCGCTCACGAAATGGATCGGCGGCCACGGAACCGCGCTCGGCGGAGCCGTTGTCGATGCGGGCACCTTCGATTGGGCAAGCGAACGGTTCCCGACGCTTTCGCAGCCCGATGCGAGCTATCACGGCCTTAATTTCAGCGAATCGTTCGGTGCGGTGCCCGGTCTTGGCAACGCGGCGTTCGGGTTGCGCGTACGTGCTCAGATGCTGCGGGATTTCGGGCCGACGCTCGCTCCTCTTTCCGCTCATGAAATCGGACTCGGCATCGAGACGCTTTCCCTACGGGTGCAGCGCCACAGCGACAATGCCTTTGCCGTTGCGCGCTACCTTGAGAACCATCCCCGGGTTTCCTGGGTTTCCTATCCCGGTCTCGAGAGCCATCCGTCCCACGAGACGGCGAAAAGGGTGCTGGGAAACGGGTTCGGCGGCGTGGTGGTGTTCGGCGTCGAGGGCGGCCGGGAGGCGGGCATCCGCTTCATCGAGGGGCTTCGGTTGTTTTCGAATCTCGCGAACGTCGGCGATGCGAAATCGCTTGTGATCCATCCGGCGTCAACGACCCATTCGCAGCTTTCCGAGGAAGAGCTCGATCGCGCCGGGGTGGGAAGCGATCTTATCAGGTTATCGATTGGGATCGAGGATATCGACGATATCCTCGGGGACATCGAAGCTGCGCTCGCGTGTGTGTGATGCGGATCGCGCTTCCGAAGATCGGCTATCGGAAGACACATCGAAGCTGCGCTCGCGCGCGATGCGGGCAAGCGCAGCTTCGATGCCTTCTTTGCGGCTCGGCAAAAAGGGAGCGTTTCTGCCGAGCCGCGGGAAAAGCGAACGATGGTCGAGCCGCCTGCCTTAGGCGATCTCGAACAGAAGCGTTGCTTCGAGGGGCGATACGACGCCGTCTGCGGTCTTTGCGCGGACGGTCATGCGGTAGTCGCCTTTTTCCTGGAACGAGGTGGTGAACTGCCAGTTGACCCATTTGTCGGCCGTGGCGCCTTCGGTTTCGCAGCTGGTCCAGGTTGCGCCGTTGTCGAAGGAGAACTCGATTGCGGTGATCGGGCTGCCCAAATCGTCGGCCACACCTTCGAAGGTTATTTCATCTCCTGCCTTGAATAGACATTCGTCGGCATTGTTCATGATGTTTATCTTGTTGCGATACGTGGGATCGACCTGTTGGACATCGGGCACCTGCTCTTCTTGGGTCAGCTCGATGTCCACGATGCTGCGCGTGAAGTAGCGGGCAACCGTTTCGGGCATGAACAGCTGCAGGCTCGATCCATCGCCGGTTGTGGTGAGCTCTTCGCCGTTGACCTGATAGACCAAGAGCGCGTTTTTCTCGAGCGCGTATTGCAGCGGCAGAGGCTGCCCGAACCCATCGGCGCCGTAGGCGGTAACGGTGTTCACGCCATCTTCGAGGTCGGCCATCTCGACAACGGCCGAAAGCGGCACGCCCATGACGGCGACCTGGCCGAAGGGCGATCCGGTGGCGCACGAGCAGGCCATCATCGCCTGATCGCTCACGTCTTCTGAAAGATCCTCTATGTTGACCGTGAAGTTCTTCTTGATGTTGCCGCCTACGTTGACGTAGTAGTTCGCTACGCCTCCCTGTTCCTCGGCGAGCTCTGCAGCGGGCTTCGAGCACATGCTCGTAAGCGTTGCCCCGAAGATGTTGAACAGCTCGTCGTTGGGCGTGACGCCTTCCTGGTTGAAGGTGAAAGAGCCCTGCGCGTCGGCCACCTTGACGTAGGGGCTTTCCTCTTCGTCCATCCATCGAGCGATGATCTCGCGATCGCCGACGGTATGGGTGTTTGCCTGAGGCTCGGCGTTTTGCGCGCCGTCCTGCGATTGCTGGATTGGCGAGGCGATGGCCGTAGCCGTTCCGAAGAGAAGCAGGGCGGAGCTGGCCACACCCGCTGCGATCTTTTTCGGTGTGTTGAATGACATCGTGGTCCCCCTTACTTGTCTTCCTCGTTGGTTGCCTCGACGCTGACCTTCGGCGGTATGAGCGATCCGGAAGTGAGAACCGTGGTCTCTTCAGGCGTCGGGAGCTTGTCCTTGGCGTTGATCATGACGGTTTGGGTTTCGAAGCTTTCGGCGCCGCTTTCCGTGGTGGCGCGCACTGTGAGGCAGTAAGCACCTTCGAGTTCGGGGGTGTAGGTGAAGCTCCACCAAACCATCTTGTTGCGGTCGGTATCGCCGAGTTCGTACTTGGTCCAGGTCTCGCCGCCGTCCATGGAGAATTCCATCGAAGCGATCTTCTCGTCGTAGGCATCGACGTAGCCTTCGAACGTGAAGGGCTGTCCGTTTTGGACGAGCAGGCCGTCGGGCACGCCCAGGATGGTGGCGTTCGGCTTGTTCATGGGAACGTTCGCCTCGTTCTGCCATCCGTTGGGATTGCCAGCCCACTTGTCGGTGTAGTCGATATCCTCGTTCGTTACCTCGTAGGTGTCGATCTGCTTGGAGTTGATCTGGGCATCGACGCCCTCAACCCAATTGGTGCACGGGTAGCCGCGCGTTGCATCGAGGTACTCGCCGCCGATCTTGTACACGAGCAGCGCTTCGTCGCTGTCGACCTTGTCTTTCGGGAAGGCGCGCTTGGAACTGCCGTCGGCGCGAAGGGCGCGCACGCCGGTCGTATCGTCTTTGTAGCCGCCGGCTTTCTCGATGAGCCAGCTGACTGGGATGCCGGTGATTTCGGTGTTCGTTACGCCGCCGCCGCCGATCGGATTCCAGTTGCAGACCATCTTGGAGGTTTTCTCGACCACGACGCCTGCATCCTCGGCCTCCTTGATGAGATCGGGGAGCTTGGCGGTGTACTCGCTGTTCACGTTGCCCTTGACGGTGATGGTCCACTCGTCGAACAGGCTCTGCGGCATTTCGAGGTTCAGGCCGTTGACGCCTGCGCCATGACGCATGTTGTCGTAGTATGCGTGCATCCAGTCATAGGAGAACACGCCGTCTTGATCCTGGGTCTTCTCCTGATCGACCTTGAAATCGCCCTGAACGTCGGCGATCTTGTTGATGCCCCAGAGACGATCGTATTTGGTGAGATCCCATAGCTCCAGCCCTTCGCCGTTCTCGGTGGCGTTGTGGCAGGACATGCAGTCGCCTTGGAATTCGGTGGCGAACTCGGTCTTGTTGCGGGCGCCGAAATGGATGCCGTGCATGAGCGTTCCGAACTCGTACTGCTTGGCGATGTAGCCGGGAGCGTACGAATGGCAGAACAGGCACTGCTGCAGCGTGGTCTTGTTGTCCAGCTCGTCGTTCCAGGCGACGGGGTGCTCGTAGGGCAGGTTCTTCAAAAGCGAGTTCATATCCGGATGGCAGGACTCGCAGCCGCGGTTATCCGCGTCGAGCCAGTAGGTGTTGTACGAATTGCTGCCCGCTTGGATTTGCCAGGCATCGGGATTGACCTCGTACTCAGTGGGCGTGCGCTGCACCATCTGGCCGTTCGGAAGCGTGCGAATTTCGGGAGCGTATTCCTCGGCTATCTGATCCCAGCGGTCCCAAAGGCCGTTGAGGTATTCTTTGCCGGGATAGAATTCGTCGTTGATATCCGAATTCGTGGTGCCTTCTTCGCCGTCGATGATCGCCTGCTGTTCGGGCGTGAGGCTTTCTTCGGTCGTTGGCTTCGTATCGCCTGAATCGCCCCCACCCGATGGCTGCTGCTGGGCTTCCTGGCTCGGCGAGCAGCCTGCTATCAGGCCGAAGGTGCATGCCAGGCACATCGTCGTGATGACGAGTCGCTTTTTGACTGACATAGTTCCCCTTTCTCTCTACTCCTTGGTTTCGGTTTCGGCTTGCGCAGGGCAACCGCATGCCGCAACCGCCTCATCCTTGACCTCCGACGCGTCGCCTCCTTTCTTCCGCCTGCATCTTTTTTGCATCGGATGGCGTGCTTCAGATGCTAGGCGCGTGGTTGAAAGCGCACCATCACCCAAAGGTCCGATTTGCGAAAATGCAGGTCAATTGCGCATCGGCCACTTTGGGCGATGGCTGAAAGCGGAAAAAACCGCGGCTAATCCGTCGCTTCGCCTTGGTTTTGGGATGCATCCGAAAGGATGACGTGCCATAATGGATATCGATACGTGATGCGGTCCGCGACAACGCCGCGAGGGGAATATCTGGAAGGGTAGGGATCGTAACGCTATGCGCTTGCGCAGTGTCCGGGTAAATAAGTGCGGAGTATTCGCCGCCATCGGCCTCGGTCTCAATCTCGTGTGGTGCACGCTTATGGGCCATACCATGGGGTTCATGTCTTCGGCGGCCGGCATAGAGGAATGGGTCAACCCCCGGATATTCTTCCTGGCGGGCATCCTTGTTCTCGCCGTGCTTTACATTATCTTGCCGCGCGCGCTCAAGCACTCCGATCGTGTGCTGCGCTACGTTTTGCCGCTCCTATCGGCATTCGGCACCGCCTGTTTCGGACTTTCGTACCATCAGACGTTTTTCGATCCGGGCGCGCTTGCCGTAGGGGGTTTGTTCGTCGCCGGTATCGGGTATTTCTGGCTTGTTGCCCGCTACAACCTCATGCTCGCCCGCACGCAGGGGTTCTCGTGCGCCGTGTGGTCGGTTACGGGCGGCTTGGTGGTCAAGCTTCCGATCCTGTTCGCGCTCAGCCTTCTTATGAGCCCCGAATGGCAGGTCGTCGTCGCGATCGCTTTGCCGATCATTTCGGCGCTCGTGTTCGAGATCGCCTGTTCGCTGGCCCGAAGCGAAGCCGAAAGCGATGAGCGTCCCCGCGACGATGCGTCCGCGAAGGCTCGGACGGTCTACGGAGTGCCGGCCAAGCCGAGAACCGTTACGCCGAATTCTCAAACGTTTCGCCGCAACACCATAATCATGATGGCGGTGTCGGCCATTCTCTTGGCGGTGATCCGCTCGGTGAGCTACCTCGGCTTGTGGGGCAATACGAATGCGAACATATCGCTTTCGCCGCCATGGCTCATGGGCTTCATCGTGCCGTCGCTCTTCCTCGTCGCGTTTGCGTATTTCGCCCTGATACGCATGGCGGACTTCACGTTGACCATGCGCTTCCAGCCTGCCATGCTGCTCATCATGATCGGGCTGTTCGTCGTTGCGCTGCAAGCGAACCCCGGCAGCGATTCTCTGCCGTTTCTCACCGACGTCATACAGATCGACGAGCTGTTCGCGCACCTGTTGTTCTGGACGGTCGTCATCACCGCGCTCGATGCCCTCGATATGCCCTCGTATCGGGTCATCGGCATATCGGGAACCATTTACGCGGCGGCATCCATCGCATGGGTGCTGCTTTTGGGCACGTCGGACATCATGAACAACATCTTCGTGCTGCTGGCGACTTATGTTGTCGTGATCGTTGCCATGTATGCGACGTGGCTCGGGGGCAAGCGCCGCACAGGAGTCGACGTCGCAGGGGATCGAACGGCCGATGACGATGCTGCGCGCGGTTCTCTTCGCGATGGTCGAGGCGGCGATTGTGCGGCGGCGGGCGATTCCTCGCACGCCTCCCCGCTTACGAAGACCGTGACGGATACCTGTCTTGCGATGGCGCATCGCTATGCGCTCTCCCCGCGCGAAACCGAAGTGTTCGTGCTGCTGGCTCAAGGCCGGACGCGCGCCTTCATCCAAGACGAGCTTGTGTTGTCGAGCAGCACGGTGAAAACCCATGTGAGCCATATCTACGCAAAGATGGAGGTTCACGATCGCCAGGAGATGATGGATCTCATCTGGCGGGGCGATGCCGGTTTCGGTCTGGCCGAAGCCTAACCTTTTGATCCGACCTGGCTCGAAGGCGACCAGATCCCAGCCTCTGGTTCGGCGTCTAGCGGCACGCCTCTTCGATGAACTTGCGCAATTCGTCGATGCCGATGCCTTTTTCGGCGGAACAGGGAATGATTGTCTGGCCTTTCGGGAGGCGCAGCTGCTTGCGGAGAGCCGCCACCTGCTTGCCGCGTTGCATGTTGGAGAGCTTGTCGGCTTTGGTGAGCGCGATGACAAACGGCAGACCCGCTTCGCTTAGGAATTCGACCATGCCGATATCGAGGTCGGTCGCGGGGTGGCGGATGTCGATGAGCGATACGACGAGCGCGAATCGACGCTCTTGGTTGAAATACCCTTCGATCAGTTCCGACCAGCGCGCCTTTTCCGATTTGGCAACTTTGGCGAATCCGTATCCCGGCAGATCGACGAAATCGACGTTTTCGACTGAGAAGAAGTTGATGGTCGAGGTTTTGCCGGGAACCGAGGATACCTTGGCAAGCGCTTTGCGGTTGAAGAGCTTGTTGAGCAGCGATGATTTGCCGACGTTCGAGCGACCCGCAAACGCCACTTCGGGATGTTCTGATGGCGGCAGCTGTTCTGAGGTGCCGTACGCTGCCGTGAATGCTGCTGTGTTGTAGTTCATCGTCTGCCTTCGGTCGGGTGGCACCGCTTCGTGCGCTGCGCTTTGTTTCGAGATGTTTCAGTATAGGCGATCGGAGGCGCGCTGCCAAAGGAACCGTCGATCCGAAGCGCCCGGTTCGGATTCGGCAGGACATGAAGGCGATTCTGCTTGGAGCCGCCATCCCCCCGGCGGCTCCGTTTCTTTTGCGGGCCTTCTTGCGCTTCGCTGCGATCCGGTTTCGCATCGCTCGTGTCGGTTCTCTGTTGCCCGCTTGCATTCCCGCGTCCGAATGCTATACTTTGCAAGTTTCTAATTACACATGCTCGTGCGACCCGGCACCGCCAGTGGCCAACCGAAAAAGGCTGCGGGACTGGGGAAGACCGCGGGCAGAGGATTAACGAATGGAGAGAACATGACCAAGGTCAGCATTAAATCGCTGCTTGATGCAGGCAGCCACTTCGGCCATCAGACGCGCCGTTGGAACCCCAAGATGAAGCCGTACATTTTCGGCAGCCGCGGGGATATCTACATCATCGACCTCAAGCAAACCCTCATCGGACTCGACAAGGCCTACACCTTCATTTCCGAAACTGCTCGCAAGGGCGGTACCGTGCTGTTCGTCGGCACGAAGAAGCAGGCTCAGGAGGCCGTTGCCGATGCTGCGAACCGCTGCGGCATGCCGTATGTGAACGCCCGCTGGCTCGGTGGCATGCTCACCAACTTCGTGACCATCCGCTCGCGCGTGACCCGCATGGAAGAGCTCGAGGCCATGGAGGCCGACGGCCGCATGGAGCTTCTGCCCAAGAAGGAGCAGATTCTGCTTCGCAAAGAACTTGCCAAACTGCAGACCAACCTCAACGGCATCCGCAACATGAAGAAGGTTCCCGAGGCCGTCTTCGTCATCGACACCAACCGCGAGACCATCGCCATCCATGAAGCCCGTCGTCTTGACATTCCGGTCGTGGGCACGCTCGATACCAACTGCGATCCCGACGACGTGGATTACGGCATCCCTGCAAACGACGACGCGATCCGTTCGGTGAGCTTGCTCGCCGAGTTCATCGCCGATGCCGTTATCGCTGGCGGCGTTGTGCCGGTGACCGTTGCCGATATGGCCGGCGAAGCCCAGGAAACCGCCGTCGAGGCAGAGGCGGTCGCTGCGATCGCCGAGACCGAGGCGGAAGCTGCGGTTGAGAAGGTTGCCGCTGACGCCGTTGTCGCCGAAGCCGCCGTCGAAGCTGCCGCAGAGGCGGAAGTTGCCGCCGAGGCAGCCGAGGAAAAGGCTGCCGAGTAGCGCTTCGCTGCGATTGAAACGACACGACCCGGGCGCGAATGCGATTCGCATCCCGTTTGATCGAGAAAGGAAACATCCAATGGCTGAGATTACAGCTTCTATGGTCAAAGAGCTTCGCGAGATGACCGGCGCCGGCATGATGGAGTGCAAGAAGGCGCTCGTCGAGGCCGAGGGCGACATCGAGAAGGCCGTCGACGTTCTGCGTACCCGCGGACTCGCCGCCGTTGCCAAGAAAGCCGGCCGCGCCACCAACGAGGGTACGGTTATGGCCATCGTCTCCGATGACTGCACTGCCGGTGCCGTTGTCGAGTTGAACTGCGAAACCGACTTCGTGGGTATGAACGACAAGTTCAAGGCCTACGCTGAGAAAATCGCCAAGGCTGCGCTTGCCGCGAAGCCTGCCGATCTCGATGCCCTTAAAGCCGTCGAAGTCGAAGGCGAGACGGTCGAGGCCGTTGTGACCGACGCCATCCATACGCTTGGCGAGAACATCCAGCTTTCGCGTTTCGGCGTTGCCGAAGGCGGTGCTGTTTCCTCCTACATCCATGGCGGCGGCAAGATCGGCGTTCTCGTGGAGTTCGACGTTGAGGGCATCGATCCCACGTCGGCCGAGTTCGCGCAGTACGGCCGCGATGTCGCCATGCAGGTAGCCGCGGCATCCCCGGTTGCCGCGAACCGCGATGCCGTCGATCCGAGCGTCGTGGAGCATGAGAAGGCCATCTACATGGCTCAGGCGGCCGAGTCCGGCAAGCCCGAGGCCATTCAGGAGAAGATGGCGACGGGGCGCTTGGAGAAGTTCTTCAAGGAGAACACGCTGACCGAGCAGGCATACGTGAAAAACCCCGACCAGAGCGTCGCGGAGTACACTGCCGAGGTTGCCAAGAACCTGGGCGGCGAAATCAAGATCGTGAACTTCACCCGCTTCGTGCTCGGCGACGCCGAGTAGCTTCAAGCTTCATTCGCTGAACCGAATGCCGGCGGCCGTTTGGCTGCCGGCATTTTTACGTGCGCGGCTTCGACTCTTCGGTGCTTTTGCCTTGCGGGCGTTCGTGTCTGGCGGTGTGGATGTCGTGAGCGAATGCTGCGACCGTCTGGGCCTGTCGGCGCGAATGCTCGAGCGGGCGTCTCGGCTCCGCCGAGCCTGCAAATGACAGAAGAGGGTTCAAAAGTGGCTGAAATTTACGGTTTGGGCAATCGAAGACAGGATTATCTTCTGAATGAAAAATCATGACCTGCAGATATGCTGACTGATGATCAAATAAATCAAAGACTGCCGATGCCATGACTGCCCAAACCGTAAATTTCAGCCACTTTCGGGATTTTCCCTGCCGAAACAGCGGGGTCTGCCCTGTGGTTTCTGTTTCGGTCGAATTGCCGCGATGGTTCTGCGGCTTCGCCGGGTCTCGGATCCATGCGGGCAGCGGACGGTGGGCGGCGGTCGGTGAGCAATAGAGGCCGGGCAGCGGGCAGCAACAGGCGATGGCCGGGCGATGACTCGGCGGGCAACAGACAGCGGCAGGCGACGGGCAAGCAGCGGCCGCCGAGGTTCGAGCCGTGTCGGGCCTTCTGGTTCGAGCACGCTCGGATCGGGTTGGGCTTATCGACGTTTGCTTCGTTGCATCGCGCGAGCCTGCTCCAGCATGGTCGGCTCCTGAACGCCGAAGCGCGGATGCATCTTGCATGCGCGCGCAAGTCCGTTTCAAGGCACCGTTGAATCCCTCTGCTTTCGTTGTGGATGTTCGATGGTAGGGCATGCGCATGTGCGGCGGTTCTTTTATGGTGGATGAGGACTTTTCCGAACAGAAAGACGGGGTTATGCCAGAGGAAATCATCATCGTCAGGGGAAACTCGAAGCTTGCGGGTACGGTTGCCGTATCCGGTGCCAAGAACTCGGCGCTCAAGCTCATGGCCGCATCGATTCTCGGCCAAGGGGTTTCGGTGGTGCATAACGTGCCTCTCATTTCCGATATCAACATAATGGCCGATGTCATCAGGCGTCTCGGTGCTACTGTCGAGCGCGATGGGCATACGCTCGCCATCGACGCGACGAACGTGACGGAATGCGAAACCCCCTACGAGCTCGTATCGAAGATGCGCGCGAGCATCTCGGTGCTCGGTCCCTTGGTCGGTCGGTTCGGGCGCGCTCGGGTCGCTATGCCCGGCGGGTGCCAGATCGGCGCGCGCAAGATCGACATGCATATGATCGGTCTCGAGGCTTTAGGCGTGAACTTCGAAATCGATCATGGATTCCTGGAGGCCACGACTCCGAACGGGTTGCACGGCGCTCATGTCGTACTCGAGTTCCCCAGCGTCGGCGCCACCGAGAACATGGTCATGGCATCGGTCGTTGCGGAGGGTGCAACCGTTATCGAGAACGCTGCGCGCGAACCCGAGATCGTAGATTTGGTGAACATGCTCAACGCCATGGGTGCGCGCGTTTCGGGCGCAGGTTCGTCCATCATCGAAATCGAGGGCGTTCCGCTTCAGTCGATGCACCCCTGCGAGCATACGACGGTCGGCGACCGCATCGAGGCGGGTACGTTTCTTGCGGGGGCCGCGCTTGTCGGCGGTCCCGTTACGGTGACGGGCATCGACGCTTCGTTTCTCCGCATGGCTCTCATGAAGCTCGACGCCATGGGCTGCGAGATCGAAGTCGAAGGCGATTCCATCACGGTTTCCCGAACCGAGCCCATCCAGGCGATCGACATCCAGACATTGCCCCATCCCGGCTTTCCAACCGATCTGCAGGCCCAGTACATGCTGCTCGCCTCGCTTGCCGAGGGGAACTCGGTTATCTCGGAAAACGTATTCGAAAACCGCTTCATGTTCGCGTCGGAATTGGTCCGCATGGGGGCCGATATCACGATCGAAGGGCATCATGCTCTTGTTCGCGGCGTCGAACGGCTGCAGGGCGCACCGGTCTCGTCGACCGATCTGCGCGCAGGCGCCGCTCTCGTCTTAGCGGGGATTGCCGCCGAAGGCGAAACCCATGTACACGAGATATCCCATATCGATAGAGGCTACGAGGATTACGTGGGAAAGCTGCGATCCCTCGGCGCCGATGTCGAAAGGACGGTTCTTCCGTAAGAACCCGTCCGTCATAGACGTTAGGATCACCGAATGGCGTACAAACGGAGGAAGATTTCGGCTTCCCATTCGAACCGTACGTCGCGTAAACTGCGCGACGCCACCATAGGCACGCACGTGCCGTCGAGCGCTCGTAAAACGCCCGGCCGCGCAAGCGGCAGCTCCGTGGAGTTTTCGAACCCCCGCAAGTCGGTGCGCGCGCAGCGCGGCATCGTCGACCACGTGCTGCCGACGACGTCGACGCGCGAAAGCGATTCAGCCTATTCGCGTCGCGTTTCGCAACGCGATTTCGCCGATGGCATCCAGAGGAAGGCCCGCTTCAAAGGCATCGCAATCGCCCTTGCCGTCGTGCTGCTGGTCGTTTGCGTGGCGGGAGGCGTCGGCATCGCCGCGTATTTCGGGTCGGTATCCGACAAGATGAGCCTGGGCGATTCCAATGCGAAAAGCGCTCTGGTCGCCCCTGCGGAAGGCGACGCTCCCTATACGTTGCTTGTGGGCGAGTTTTCGCGGGCGGGACAGGATTACGAAGGCCCCGATATGCTCATGCTCGTCCGCGTCGATTCCGAAAGCAAGCAGGTTACCCTCGTGTCGGTGCCCGCTAACGCGCAGGTGTCGTTGAGCGACGGCAATGCGCATCGGATCGCCGATGCGCAGCTGCTCGGGGGAGACGAATATCTCGTATCAACGGTTGCGAGCTTTACGGGCGTGAACGTTTCCCATCTGATCAAGACCGATGCCGAAGGGCTTGAGAGCCTGGTCGACTACCTGGGAGGCCTGACAGTGGATATCGGCCAGGAGGTCGACGATCCCAATGCGGGGGACACTTACATCCCCGCAGGCACGCAAACCCTCGATGGCAAAACGGTGCTGACGCTGTGCCGTGCGTTGAACTTTGCCGAAGGCGATGAGACGCGTGCCGAAAACCAGCAGAAAGTCGTTCTCGCTTTGGCTGAGAAGCTGCTTCAAACCAATGCCTTCAGCATCATCCCCACGCTTGACGCCATTGCGGGGACGGTGCGAACCGATTATTCCGCATCGGATGCCATGGGCCTCATCGATTCGTTAAGGGGCGTAGATCTGTCTCGGGTGCATGCCGTGCGGATGCCCGGTTACGCTCTGACGAGTTCGACGACGGGCGCAGAGTACTTCATTGCGTCTGAAGACGAGTGGGCGGCCATGCTCGAGGCCATCGAGGCGGGCGAGGACCCGACTCCCGCCGACGAGACCGCCTTGTCGGTCGATCCTGCGAGCTTCAAGATAACCGTGCGCAACGGCTCGGGCATCACAGGCGGCGCCCAGCAGATGGCCGATTCCCTTGCCGAAGGCGGCTTCCAGGTAACCGAAACCGGCAACGCCGATCAGTACGTATACAACGAAACGCTGGTCGTGTACCAGGACGACGCGTACAAGGAAGCGGCGGAATCGGTTGTGAAGTATCTGGGCACGGGTCGCGCGGTGCCTTCGAACGGATTCTACGCGTTCGAAACCGACGTGCTCGTCATGCTTGGAAAAGACTGGCAGCCGTTGAATTGATCCGCTTGCCGCACTCGGGGCCGCACGGTCTTCAGTGTGCTACAATCGATCGGAACGCTAACCGTAGAAGGGATTTGCATCATGGTAGAAAAGAACGATGTGGCCGCAGTGCTCGAGCTTATCCGTCCGAGCCTCCAGGCTGACGGCGGCGATGTCCAGCTCGTCGACGTTGCGGAGGACGGCACTGTAACCGTCGAGCTGCAGGGTGCCTGCAAGGGCTGCCCCATGTCTCAGATGACGCTTGCAAACGGCGTCGAGCGCATTCTCAAAGAGCGCGTGCCGGGCGTTACCAAGGTAGTACCCGCGGTGTAGCCAATTTATCACCGCAAACGATAGAAGAGACAAGAAAGGTCGGCAGGAACATGGCTGTATGCTGGGAGATGCGGGGCTGCGATGACGAGATGCAATCGCGGTGTCCGCACAATCAACCGGGCGAGCCGTGTCCTGCCGACTGCCATTACGCGGCATGCCATCGCGAAACGCATGCCGTGGCAACCGATTTCGAGCTTCTGCTCAACCCCGAACTTGATTACGAGGCTTCCGTCAAGGAGGTCTGCCGGTTCTGCGAGTTCTTCTTAACGAACGGTCCCGCGCATGCCGATCGCACGGGCGACTCTTCGCGCCAAGGGAATCCCAATCGTTTCCTTTTGTAAGGCCTGCCTTCTGCTACAATGTGCCTAAAGCACGGCACGGAACGATGGCGTACGAAGGGAGATGTGAAAGCGATGACGGCAAAGCTGACCTGTCCCGCTTGCGGAGCAACCGATCTCGATGTATGCGAATACGATTCCATGATGGTGCTGAGAAAGGATACCGCTCTGTTTTCCCTGCATTGTCCCCATTGCGGCTCTGCGGTTTCTTCGGTTCACGCGATTCCCGCGCAGTTGCGCGAAGAGATAAAGTTCGCGGCGATCGAAGTGGGCGCCGGCATGGGCGCGGGGCAGTAGGCTCGACTCCTTTCGACGGATGCTGCCGCGTGCGGTCTGTTTTCCGTTTGGATGGTGGAATGCGACGATGCGCCGCTTGATGCGGCGCTTTTTATTGGAGGAAGCATGCTCAACGAAATCTATCAGAGTCTCGATCCGATAGCGTTCTCGTTCGGGCCCATCGTGGTCAGATGGTACGGGATCGCCTACGTGCTCGGTTTCGTGTGTGCGGCGTTCGTGATGTATCGGGTATCCAAGCGCTGGAAGGTTCGCATCGACGCCGATTCCCTCATCACGATCATGTTCTGCGTGATCATCGGCGTGATCATCGGTGGCAGGCTCGGCTACGTGCTGTTTTACGGCAACGGAAGCTACCTTCAAAACCCGCTTGAGATACTTGCGTTCAACCATGGCGGCATGAGCTTTCACGGGGGACTTATCGGTGCTCTGGTTGCGGGAGTCGTGGCGGCAAAGCTCACGAAGATCCCGTATCTCACGCTGGCCGATCTCGGGTGCATCGGTGCACCGATCGGCCTGTTCTTCGGAAGGTGCGCGAATTTCATCAACGGCGAGCTGTGGGGTGCGCCCACCGACGTCGCCTGGGGCGTGGCGTTCGGCGGCAGCGCAGGGATGATGCCCCGCCATCCTTCGCAGCTTTACGAGGCGATACTGGAGGGAATCGTCTTGTTCCTTGTCTTGTACCTTCTGTCGCGCAAGACGCCGCCGCGCTCTCGCGGCACGTTCCTCGGGATTTTCCTTATTATGTACGGTTGTTTTCGGTTTGTCATCGAGTTCGTCCGCGAACCCGATGTGCAGCTAGGATATCTGTGGGGCGGATGGCTCACCATGGGCCAGCTGCTCTCGGTGCCCCTGATCCTCGTGGGCATCGGCGTGCTGGTTTATGCGATTAAAATGAAGCTGCCTCAACAGGGACTTCCAGAATTGCCACCAGTAGAATAGCATATAAGAAAAGACGAAAACCACCGAGGAGGAAACCATGGACGTTAAGTTCTATCGTTGCACCCATTGCGGAAACATAGCCGTAAAGCCGTTCGATTCGGGAGTGCCGCTGGTCTGCTGTGGCGAGAAGATGGAAGAGATCACCGCCAACACCGTCGACGCGGCGGTCGAGAAGCATGTGCCCGACGTGAAGGTCGATGGCGCTAACGTTCACGTGCAGGTGGGAAGTGTGCTTCATCCCATGACGCCGGAGCACTACATCACCTTTATCTGCTTGGTGACCGAGGGCGGTTACCAGATCGTCGAACTGACGCCCGAGAGCGCTCCTGTGGCCGATTTCGCCGTAGCCGAAGGCGATAAGCCGCTCAAGGTGTACGAGTACTGCAACCTTCACGGCCTGTGGGTCGCCGAAGTCTAATCAGACGAATTCGTTTGGCGCCGGCGGCTCTTCGGAGCCGCCGGTTTTGCGTTTATGCAGGGTTTGTGGGGTGGGGCAGGCCTAATGACGTGCCGAAGACAAGAGGCAAGCAGTGTGCTATCATAGATAGGCTTGTCTTCGCCTTGGTCGGAAACCAAGGCCCGTAAAGGAGAAACCAATGAAACAAGGAATTCATCCGGATTATGTCGACTGCACGGTTACGTGCAGCTGCGGGAACACCTGGCAGACCCGCTCCACCAAGCCCGAGCTGAGGATCGACCTCTGCAACAAGTGCCACCCGTTCTTCACCGGTCAGCAGAAGTTCATCGATACCGGCGGACGCGTTCAGCGCTTTGCCGATAAGTTCGGTTCTGCCAAGGAAGCCGTTGCAGCACGCGAGGCCGCAAAGCGGGCAGAGCGCGCAGCCGCCATCGAGGCCGCCGAAGCAGCCAAGAAGGCCGAGCGCGAGGCGAAGGCAGCCGAGAAGGCCGCCCGTGCCGCCGAGTTCGCCAAGAAGTCGGAAGCCGAGGCCGCAAAGGCCGAGCAGGAAGCTGTTGCGGGCGAAGCGGAAGCCGCTGAGGCCGTTGCCGAAGAAGCAGCCGAGGCCGTTGCCGAGGCTCCTGCCGAAGAGTCTGCCGAATAGTAGCCCTTCGAGGGCGTTTGCCCAAGTCGCAGGCTGTGGCAGCATGAGCGTGTAAAAGCGAGCGCCGACGGGAATCCGTCGGCGCTCGCTGTTTCAGGGGCGTGCCCATGGTAGCCGTCTTTTTGCGTGCTTGCTCCGAGAACCCCTGCGTTAGGCGCGAATTCGCAGGCGAGGGGATTGTGCACGCAGCGCTTCTCGCGTTGCGCTCAAGCCGTCTTTCTAATTCGTCCGTTTCACCGTCATCATGCGCAGCGCTTCTCCGAAGAGCTTACCTGCACCGGACATGACTGCAAACCGCAGCTTTTCGGGATCGGCGACAACGCTGCCCGCGAGGGCTTCGACACCCCAGTCGAACAGGAAGGGCGAGGCTACGACGCTCGGTCCGACCATAACGGTCGTGGCGTTTTCGGTCAGATCGAGCAGCCTCGGCGCCGTCTTGTTGATTATGGTCACGCCGGTGATGAAGGCATAGTCTGTCGAGGGGAGCACGTATTCGCAGGCCGGATCGGGGGTGTCGAGGGCCTGGGAGCAGTTGCGTTCGAGCACGGTGAGCTCGGCGCTTTCGCCGAGGCGTTCGACGTTGGGGAAATGTCCGATCACGGTAACCTTCTTGCCCGCCATTTCGGGAAGGTACACCTCGAAGGCATCCATCTTATGCGTGGTGCCGTCGGGCAACTCGATGGCCTCGTCGTAGACGGCGCCGAGTGGGTCGAGCAGCTCGGAGCGCGAATACCAGGCGTTGAGGGCGGCTACCCCAAGCGACGCCTCTTCGAAGCACCATGATTTCGAAAGCTCGGCGACGGTTCTGAGGGGCATCCCCCGCAAATCGCAAGTGAAGGAGCGCCGCGATCCTCCCTTGCAGGTGAAGCTCACGCCCATGCCGCAGTCGGCTTCGACATAGGACCAGTGCGTACCCAGGCAGTAGTCGGTAACGTGGATGTCGTCGGGGATATGGGCAATCAGGTGGTTGTAGAACTTCCAGGGCGTCGCGTGGTCGTAGGTGCTGGGAAAGGCGATGTCGGTTTGGGTCGGGTTCGAGGCGCAGCAATCTTTTTCGGGGCATCCCATCGGTTCTCTCCTGTCGTTTCGCATCGTGCGTCAGCGCCTGAAAGGGCGCATGGATTGTCTCCAATGCAGTATAATACTCCGAAAGCGATGCGAAAGGAACTCTTCGATGCTCTTTATCCTGACCGGGGGCGTACAGATAGGGAAAACCCGTTGGCTCGAGCAGCTTGTCGGCGATCTTGCAGCCGAAGGCGTCTCGTGTTGCGGCGTGATCGCACCCGGTGTGTGGCGGCTTGCGCGCGATGCCGAAGTGGCGGGCGCCGATCGGGCGGGAAGCGGAGCCCGCAGCTTCGATGGCGCGGGCGATGATGATTCCCGCGTGCGCGAGAAGGTCGGCATCGACAACGTCCTGCTTCCGCAAAACGAGCGCATTCGCTTCGCAACCCGTCGCGACCTTCTTCCTGGAAGCGCTTGCGGGTGCGCGGAAGGGCGCTCGCAGCTGCCCGGTGACGAAGGGATCGGGCTGCGTGCGACTTCTCAAAGCGATAAGGCCTCTCTTGGTTGGGCTATCTACGACGACGCCCTCGCCCGCGCAAACGAGCACTTCGATAAGCTTCGCCGTCGCGAGCGCATCGAAGGCGTTCGGAATTCCGAACTGCTCGTCGTCGACGAGATCGGACGTCTCGAATTGGAGCATGGGCGCGGGCTCGTCTGCGCGCTGCGGGTTCTCGATGATGGGCCGCAGCCGGGCATGCCTCATGCGCTTGCGGTGGTGCGTGATTGGCTCGTGCCCGATGCCGAGCATCGATTCGGGACAAGGTGGGGCGAGCAGGTTGTGATCGGACCCGACAGCAGGGGAAGACGGGCGGTCAGAAACGCTTTCGGACTCGGCTCCTGACCGCGTTTCACCGCCGGTCTTTTGCCGCTGTCGCAGGATGCGCCGGGGCCGACGGGTCGGCGTCTTTCACCCCGATCAGCGGAATGCCCGAGCGCAGCAGCGCGAACCACGAGATGGCCGCGACGGCCATCGAGAGCACGATGATGGCCCCTACGCCCACGATGTAATTCGGCCAGGGCAGCACCGCAAGCACCATCCCTGCACATCCGATGGCCGTGTGGGCGAAATTGATGAGCGATGAAGCGGCGCCCGTGTCGCCTTCCTGCTGGGATAAAAGGATGTTCGTGCTGTACGGCCGCACGCACGCTTCCATGATGGCGAAAACGAGAAACGTCGCGCAGAAAAGATAGGGCGATATCTCTCCAACCATCATCATTGCTATTCCCGAAGCCAGGGCGATGACGATGATGATGGTCGTGAACCGGCGCGCGCTGACGTAGCGCGATGCCTTGAGCCAGATGAGCGGCCCGATTGCAGTGAGCAGGGCGGCGATTGCGAAGAAGTAGCTGTATTCGAGCTCGCTTAGGCCGAAGAACGTGATGTAGATGTACGATCCCACGGCGATGTAGGCCATGAACGGCAGATTGTACAGCCCTACGATGCACAGAAACGAGGTGAAGCCCTTGTTCTTCGCTACGGTGCCGAGCTGGGCGATGCTTCCGAACACCGTGCCTTGGTAGCGTGCTTGCGTTGGAAGCGTTTCTCGGTAGAGCAGGGATAACACCGCACATACGAGTCCGATTCCCGAGAGCGTCCAAAACGTCATGTGCCAATCGGCGACCTGCAAGATCAAGGCGCCTACGACCGGTGCGAGCACGGGTCCAACCACGAACATGACCTGGACTATGGATAGTATCGCCTCGCGTTTTTCGGGAATGATGGCATCTTTGACGATGGCGGTCGATACGGCGCTGACCGCTCCTGCCCCAAGCGCCTGTACGACGCGCATGCCGATGAGCATCCAGATGTCAGGCGCCGTCGCGCACAGTGCGCTTGCCGCCGTATAGGCGAGCATGCCTGCGAGAAGCACGGGTTTGCGGCCGTAGCGATCGCTCGTCGGCCCGAATACGAGCAGCCCGATTGCGAAGAAGAGGTAATAGCCTGCAAGCGTCAGGTTGACGGTGCCCGCATCGGTTTCGAAGTACTCGGTCATGTGGGGCACAGCGGGCGTGTACATATCGAGGGAAAGAGGCGTCACGAGGCTCGTGACGACGAGCAGGGCGACAAGCCCGAAGGGTCCGAGATATTTTTGCGGTTGGACGAGCCACCGGTTCATGTTCACAGAACATCTCCTCCTGTTCAGAGAACGCGACCCGATTAGGGGATTACAAGGGAGGTACTTTAGCGAAACGTTGCGCTTGCACCGCGGGATCCGCCGATCACCATAAAGACACCATTTCTTCATGTATGGTAAACGAGCAGATGGGAGGCTTGCCGACGGCGTTTGCGGACAATCGCATGCTAGAATACGAGGCAGTTTGCTTACGGTTAGGGGTGTGCGGCGATGAAGAAGCTCGGAATACTCGGGGGAATGGGTCCCGAATCGACGCTTTTGTACTACGAGCAGATCGCGATGCGGTACAACGCCCGTTTTGCAACGGGGATGTTTCCCCTGATGACAATCGAGGCGCTCGACATGTACGAAGCGGTCGGGTACTGCAAAGCGGGCGAGTTCGACAAGCTGCTCGACTACTTGCTCAAAGGGGTTCGCAACCTTGAGGCGGCGGGCGCCGAAGTCGGCGTCCTCGCCTCGAACACTCCCCATGTGGTATTCGACGAGCTGCAGAGCCGTGCGAAGATCCCCCTTATCAGCATCGTCGAAACAACGTGCCGCGCCGTCGCCTCGCGGGGGTTCGGCAGAGTAGCCTGGCTGGGAACCGGTTTCGCGATGGGTCATCCGTACTTTAAAGAGGCGTTCGCGCGCCGCGGCATAGAGGCGGTATCGCCCGAGGGGCGCGATCTTGAGCGAATCGATGCGATCATAGCCGACGAGCTGGAGTTCGGAGTGATCCTCGAAGAATCGAGACGCGAGATCGATGCCGTGCTCGAGAAGATGAGAAGAGAATCGGGCATCGAGGCGGCCGTTTTGGGATGCACCGAGCTGCCCCTCATGTACGCCGATGCGCTTGCACCTGTTTTTCTGTTCGATACCGTCGAGCTCCATATCGACGCAATCATGGATTACCTGTTCGAAGACAACTGAAAGGACCGACAATGATCGACATCGACGCGTTTCGCAGCATCTCCTACGGACTCTATCTCGTCTCCTCGCGTGCCGAGGAGGAATCGGCCGGATGCACGGTGAATACGTTTGCACAGGTTACATCGGATCCCTTGCAGGTGAGCGTGGCAGTGAACAAGGAAAACCATACAGCTTCGATCATCGAACGATCCGGCGCGTACACGGCGGTCAGCCTAGCGCAGAGCGCCTCGATGGAGCTGATCGGCAAGTTCGGCTTCTTCTGCAGCCGCGATGTCGATAAGTTCGAACCGTTTTCCGTGCGTACCGACGGCTTCGGGTGCCCGTACGTTGCCGAGCAGGCGGTGGCGCGCTTTTCCGTCAAAGTGACCGATTCGGTCGACCTCGGCACGCATATGCTGTTCATCGGAACCGTAGTCGAAGCTGAGGTTCTTTCCGACGAGGAGCCCATGACGTATGCGTACTACCACGCCGTCAAGGGCGGCAAGACCCCGCCGAAGGCCTCGAGCTTCATTGCGGACCGCGTCGGGGGTGCTGCGGTGGAAGGCGACGGCGCGAACAGCGGGTCGGGATCGGCTGCCTCGCAGAGCGATGGCGCGGGTTCTTTTTCGGCCGTCGATGCATCGACGGCGAAGCGGGAGGGCGTCCGCTACGGCTGGCGATGCACCGTCTGCGGCCATGTCGAAGAGGTAGACGAGCTTCCCGACGATTTCACCTGCCCGATTTGCGGCGTCGGCAAGGAGATGTTCGAGCGCATAGAGCTGTAGGCGTCTGTCTCTCGAAGATTCGGAAACGGAAAGCCCTGGCAAACCAAGCCGTGCGCCAGGGCTTCTTTTTGCCGTAACGTCCGAATGCGCGCTGCGCGTGCGGTAGTTCCTAGCGCGCGTCCCACGCCAAGAACGCCCAGGTGACGATACGTGGGTAATCGAGCTTGAACGCTTTTTGCGGCAGACCCTTCTTGTCGGGATTGCCCGCATCGGGGTTGGCGACGAGGTGCGCATCGGTCCAGGTGCGCAGGCGGTCGAGCGCCGCGGCTGCTTCGGGCGACTCCTTGTCGGCCATGGCATCGAGCGTCATGCGCGAAAAATCGTCGTAGGCCTCATCGACGCTATCGAACGTATCGGAACGCGTGCTTTTGATATAGGCCACTTCGGGCATGATGCCCTCGCCGACGAGAATGTTGAATGCATAGAGGAAATCGTTCCCGAACTGGTTCTTCACGCCGATATCGGCAAGTATGCGCTCGTCCATGCGCGGCGACGAACCCGTTGAGAGGGTGATGCACACGCGGCGGCGGGCAACCGAGGTCAGGCGCATGAGCGCGGCTTTCATGTCGGATACCGCGATCGAACGCGATGCGAGGGCCACGTCGGTCATGCCTTCGTGAACTCCATGGGCCTCCCAATCGTCTTCCCAGCTCATGAGTTTCGGAAAGACGGTAGTCACTCCCTTTTCGCGCAGCTCCGCCTCCATGGCGTCGAGCATTCCCTGCGAGAAGTCAGCCGCGACCACCTTGTGGCCCTCTTCGCCGAGGGGTACCGACAGGGCTCCGGTGCCGCATCCCATGTCGAATACCGTTTCGCCGGGCTCGATGCGCGCGAGCTCGAGGAAGCGGTCGACGTAGGCGTTCGGGGCGTCTTTGGTGGAAAACGTCTTGGATCTTTTATCCCAATACTCCGAGTTGTCTGCCTTTCGGCGGGCGATTTGCAGGCGCTTCCATTCTTCGTTCCAGTCGGTCGCAGAAAGCAGAGGTGTGAAGTTTTGCGTCATGGGGTCCCTTTCGCCGTTCGAAGCATCCAAGTTCAAGTACTATACTAGCAAACCGCGATTCGGTTCGCATTCAAGGGCCGAACAATCTTTTGATCCGATAAGGAGCGTACGCGCTAATGCAAGTCGAGCTTCTCTACCATACCCCCGATCCCGAACGTGCCATCGCCACAGCGGCGCGGCTCTGCTATGCGCCGGTGGGCGCTTCCGAGCTCATGGAAACCATGCCCGAAGATCGGGTGCAAAGCGTGCTTTCGACGATCATGGAGAGCGGCCATTTCTCGACGCTCGAGCATGCGAGCTACACGTTCGCCGTCGACGGCGTGTCGCGAGCGCTTACCCATCAGCTCGTGCGCCACCGCATCGCGAGCTTCAACCAGCAAAGCCAACGCTACGTGAAATACACCGAGGGCCTTTCGGTCGTCAAGCCGGAAACCGTGGCTGCAAACCCCGAAACCGAGCGCGTCTTCGATGAGGCCATCGATGCTGCGCTGTCCGCTTACGCGAAGCTGCTCGATGCGGGCGTTCCTGCGGAAGACGCGCGCTATCTGCTGCCCAACGCGGCCGAAACCAAGATCGTCATCACTATGAACGTGCGCGAGCTGCTGCACTTCTTCGGGCTGCGCTGCTGCAACCGCGCGCAGTGGGAGATCCGCGCAATGGCCGATCGCATGCTCGAGCTTGCGAAACCCACTGCTCCCTACATCTTCATGGATGCGGGTGCGCCCTGTATCCGCGGTGCATGTCCCGAAGGCAAGATGACATGCGGAAACCCGTTTCCGCGTGTGAAGAGGGGATAGCATGGCCGAGAAAAAGAGCGACCTTTCGCGCGCATTCAAGGAAGACGGCGCGCTCAAAACGCACGTAGGCGGCCAGGCGCTCATCGAGGGCATCATGATGCGCGGCAAGTACAACTGGTCGGTTGCCGTGCGCGAGCCCTCGGGTTCGATCTACACCGAAGAGCACGACCTCAATTCGGGCAAAGACAGGAACGGCTGGATGTACTGGCCGCTTGTGCGCGGTTGTCGGGCGCTCGTCGAATCGCTCGTGCTCGGGTACAAGGCGCTCGAGATCGCCGCGCTCCATGCGTTCGCCGAAGAGGCGGACGAGAAGGACGGTGCGAAAGACGGCGTCGAAGCCGCCGTGGTCGGTGCTGCGGCTGCCGAGGAGCCCTCTGCGAAAACCGATGTCGAAGCGATCCTGCCCGATGCCGTGCCCGTCGAAGGCGATGGGAAGCCGTTCTCATGGAAAGACGATTTCGGTCGCCCTGAAACGATGATCGACGCACTGGGCGCCCAGACCGAGCTCAAGGTCGAAAGCCTCGAGGCGTCTGCGCGCGAGCATGCCGAACGCGCCGAGCGGCTGGCGGTCGCCGAGGAGGCGCTGCTCGAAGGAGAGTTCGAACAGCCCGAAGGCAAGCAGAAGAAATCGTTCATGGACGAGGAGGTCGAATTCGGTAAGAAGGAGATGGCGATCTCCATGGTGCTCGGCCTGGTGCTCGGCGTCGTGCTGTTCATCGTGGCGCCTGCGTTCATCACGAACCTCATCGTGGGAGAATACGATCAGAACACGCTTCTGTGGAACATCGTCGACGGCCTTCTGCGCGTGGCGGTGTTCGTGTTCTACATCTGGCTGATCGGGCGTATGGGCGAGATCAAGCGCATGTTCGGATACCACGGGGCCGAGCACAAGACCATCCACTGCTACGAGCACGGGCTTGCGCTCACTCCCGAAAACGCGCGGAGCTTCCCCCGTTTGCACGTGCGCTGCGGTACTGCGTTTCTCATCATGGTCATGGTCATCGCGATCATCGTGTACACGATCACCCCCTTGAACGCGCTCATCGAGGCGCTCGGCGTGTCCGATGGGGCGCCGAAGCTCGTGCTCGTCATTTTCGTCCGCATCCTGCTCATGCCCGTGATCGCCGGCATCTCCTACGAGATCACGGTAAAGTGGGCGGGAAGCCATCCAGACAACCCGCTTGTGAAGGTGATACTCTGGCCCGGCATGCAGATGCAGTACCTCACCACCAACGAACCCGACGACGGCCAGATAGAATGCGCCATCGCCGCCATGCAGCTCGTGCTCGAGCGTGAGCAAGCGGAAGATGCCCGCGCTGCCTCCGCAGACGGCGGCGCGCGAACGGGTGCAGGAGTCGAGGCCTCGGCGAAAGCGTAGCCGTTTTCGCCGAGGTTCGCGTTCGCCGCAGGTTTAAGCGCAGTGATCTATCTGGGTAAATTCGCTTCCTGCCGATAAAACTTGATCGATGGGGTTATAATTTCGAGCATCGGTTTTACGGCGACGGAGGGACGTATGGCTACTGACGACGAGTTCGAGTTGCTCAACCGCCTGGTTGAGGCGAAGGACCGCGAGCTTGAAAGCGTATTCGATCTCGTCGCGGATGGCATCGGGAAATTCGCGTGCAACGACGAGTTCTCGATTCTCTATTACAACTGGGGTCTTGCCGATCTGGTGGGCGCAGATCGCGGGTTGGTCGAATCGCAGGGTTTCGACAGCAGCCTCTACATCTACGAAGAGGACTATCCGAAGCTTCAGGCCGCTATCGCGCAGGCCATCGAGCGTAACGAGCCGTTCAGCGTTACGTATCGTTTGAAGCATACCGACGGACGGTTGATCTGGGTGAAGACGAACGGTCTGCTCATCGATGAACTCTACCAGGACACCTACCCGATCATGTATTTGTTCTATACCGACATCACCGATATCGTCGAGACGAGCGAGCGGCTCAGCATCGAGCTCAAACGCCATGAAGCGCTTATGGCGCTTACCGGCGAGATGTTCGTGGAGTACGACTACGTTGATGACGAGTTGCTGCTGCTCGGCGAGTTTCCGTCCTATTACGACGGCGATTCCCGCATCGAGCATTACAGCGATTTTCTGTTCGACCCGGCCGACGATGCTGATTCGACGGTGTTTCGCGAGCTGTACCGGCTGTTTCGGGAGGGCGGCGACGATTTCTCCGTGGAGCGAAGGCTCCCACGGAAAGACGGCTCGATGGCGTGGTTCTCGATCGGCGGCAAGCGAATTTTGGCGGGCGACGGGTCGCCGCGCAAAGTTCTCTGCCGCATTACCGATATCGACGAGCGCAAGAAGCGCGAGGAAGCGCTTGAAAAGAGCGCGAGGACGGACGACCTGACGGGCGTCTACAACCAAGGTGCCGTCTATGCGCTCGTAACCGATCGGCAGAAGAGCATCCAGAAGGACGAGATATCGGTGTTCATGATGCTTGATTTCGACCACTTCAAAGAGATCAACGATACGTTCGGCCACCCGCTCGGCGACCGCGTCCTTTCCGAGGGCATGGCTGTGGTGCGAAGCGTTCTGCGCGACGACGACATTGTCGGCCGTTTGGGCGGCGATGAGTTCTGCCTGTATATGAGGAACCTGTCGAGCACTGAGGAGGCCGAGGCGATCGCATCCCGCATCTGCCGGGCGGTTACGGCTATGGACGGCATGGCCGAAGTCGGTGTGACCTGCAGCATAGGCATGAGCTCGAGCGTGGGCGGCGATAAAACCTACGACGAGCTGTATGCTGAAGCCGACAGGGCGCTCTACAGCGTCAAAGAGGCGGGCCGCAACGGCTTCGGGTTCAGCGTCTCCGAAGGATAGCGCTGTCGGATCAAGCGCCGAGCGGCTTGCGGGCGTGCCGTGCCGCATCTCCTGGCCGTATCGCAGGCGATTCGCCGAACGGTTCGCGGGCAGCGTCATCCGCCTGCCCGCCCGCCGAACGGGCCCGTTCTTGCGGCGTGACCTTGCACGTCCCGATACAGAAATGCAACCGTCAAGCCCCCGTTACCAAACGAGCTTTGCATTGGCGATACAATACGGCCATGCGTTTTCGCTGTTCGGGCGGGAGCGCCGTGTTTCGAAGGCGGGCAGCGGCCCTGCGCGGCGGCCTTCGTCCGAAACGCGGTCGGACGAGTGTACGGGAGCAAACATGATATCAGTTCGCAACATAACGAAGAACTTCGGCAAGGTCGAAGCGCTTAAGGGCGTTTCGCTTGAAGTCGAAGAGGGGGAGAAAGTCGTCATCATCGGTCCTTCGGGGTCGGGCAAGAGCGTGCTCATACGCTGCATCAACGCTCTTGAAATCCCCGATTCGGGAGAGATCGTCGTCGACGGCATGAACCTTTCGGATCGAAAGGTCAATTCTCGAGCGCTCGCCCGCGAGGTCGCCATGGTGTTTCAGAGCTATAATCTCTACCCCCACAAGACGGTGCTCGAAAACGTTACGCTTGCACCGGTGAAGGTTCTCAAGGTGAACAAGGCCGAAGCCGAAAAGACCGGCCTCGCCTATCTTGAGCGCGTGGGACTTTCGGACAAAGTCGATAAGTACCCCGACCAGCTTTCGGGCGGTCAGCAGCAGCGCGTCGCCATTGCCCGCGCCCTCAACATGCACCCCAAAATCATGTTGCTCGACGAGCCGACGAGTGCGCTTGATCCCGAGATGGTCCAGGAAGTGCTCGACGTTATCAAATCGCTTGCCGAAACCAACATGACCATCGTCATGGTCACCCATGAGATGGGCCTTGCCCGCGAAGCGGCCGACAAGGTCGTGTTCATGGAAAACGGGTTGGTGGTCGACCAGGGCACTCCGTCGCACATATTCGACGAGACCTCCAACGAACGCATCCAGAGCTTCCTGTCGAAGATTCTCTAGGCGGTGCGCATGCTGACCAGAAGAGATTTCATACGCATCACGGCGCTTGCCGCGGGAACCGTTGCCCTTGGCGGCAGCCTTGCGGGTTGCGCCGGCGACGACGTGCTGCGCGTCGGTACGAAGATCGACGTGCCGGGCTTCGGATTCCAGAACCCCGAATCGGGCAATATCGAAGGGTTCGAAGTCGATATCGCCCGCGAGCTTGCCGCCCGCATCAAGGGCGATCCGAACAAGCTCGAGGTAACGGGAGTCAACGTGACCACGCGTGGCATCATGCTCGACAACGGCACGCTCGATGCGACGCTTGCGACCTTCACCATCACGGAGGCCCGCAAGAAAAGCTACAACTTTTCGCAGCCCTACTTCACCGATCACATCGGCGTGCTCGTGAAGAAGAGCGCGGGCATCGCCGAGCTGGCCGACCTCGACGGCAAAACGGTTGGCGTCGCTTCGAGCGCGACCACGCGTGACAAGCTCACCCAAGCGGGCGACGAGATCGGCATTCACATGGAGTTCGCCGAATACGCCACGTATCCCGAGATCAAGATCGCGCTTGTCACGGGTCGCGTCGATGCGTTTTCTGTCGACCGTTCGATCCTCATGGGATACCTCGACGATTCGACGATGCTGCTCGATGCGCAGTTCGCACCCCAGGAATACGGCATCGCAACGAAGAAGACCAACACCGAGCTTGCGGCCCAGATCGATGAAGCGCTGCAGAACATGATGGACGACGGTACGCTGGCCTCCCTTGAAGAGAAATGGGGGCTCGAAGATGCTTGATGCGTTCGCACCGTTCAAATGGGAAGCGCTGTTCGCCCGTTGGCCGGAGATCCTTTCGGCTTTCGGAACCACGGTGCTCATATCGTTTTTCGCGCTTATCCTCGCGCTTGTGCTCGGAGTGATCTTCGGCGTTTTGTCGGTGTCTCGTTTCGCGCCTCTGCGCGCTATCACGCGCATCTACGTGGAGGTCGTGCAAAACGTGCCGCTGCTTCTGCAGGCGTTCGTGTTCTATGCGCTGCTGCCTCTCATAGGCATCAACATGGAAACCGTCTACATCGGCATTTTCGCCATCGGCATCTACCACGGCGGATATATTTCCGAGGTCGTGAGAAGCGGCATCGGGTCTATCCATCGCGGCCAGTTCGAAGCGGCGAAAAGCCAGGGTTTCAGCTACTGGCAATCGATGTTCGTCATCATATTGCCCCAGGCCATGCGCATCATCCTGCCGCCCCTTGCAGTGCAGGCCGCCAACCTCGTGAAAAACACCTCGATCCTCGCGTTCTTCGTCGGCGGCGAGATCATGTACTTCTCGAATTCGTTTGCCGGATCCACGAGCTATTACGGTCCGGTCTATCTGATCGCAGCGGTGCTGTACTTCATCATCTGCTTTCCTCTGTCGCGTTTGGCGCTGTACCTCGAGCGGCGCACCCGTTCGCATAAGCATGTGACCACGGGAGACGCGACCGAGCACCTGGCGACCGATCCCACCGAGGTCACACCGGGTTCGCACGACATCACGGGCCATACCGCGGCCGACAGTCTGGCCGCCGGTGTGCAGACGATGCACGAGACCGTGGATATCGCACCGGCGGTCGTGGCGCCCTCCCCGCGTCATCCGCTGCATGTGATCGTCGATCCGGGCGACCCTGATTCGATACGGCGCGCCTATCCGCTTACCGGCCGCCGCGCCGCCGAGATCGCCGACGAGATAGGCCGCGAGCTGCAACAGCAGATCGAGGACGAGTGTGCAGGCGACGAGGCGTGCGTGCGCAGGAAGACGCGTACGAAAGCGGGCCGCACGGGAGCCAAGCGCAAGCTTTTGGCGAAGAAGATCGTGCAGGAGGCCGCGGAGAACCCCGAAGTGGCCGATGTGCTTGCCGAGCGCATGACGAAGGGCGCCCTTTCCGTCGAGCGAGCCGAGGCGAGCAGGCGGGCTGCGCAGGAGGCTGCCGAACGGGCGAATGCAGCCAAGCAGGAAGCCGCCCAGGTGGTGTCCGAGGCGAAGGAGGCCGTGAAGAAGGCCGCTGCGGCTGTCGAGAACTCGGGTCCTCTGCCGAAAATCGCCGGTGGGCAGGCTGCTTTGGAGAAAGCGGCCGAAGAGGCGGCTCTCGGCGAGGAGGCGTTTGCCGATAACGAGTTTTTGGCGGATCACATCGCGACGTTGGAGAAGCTCCATCAAAGCCTCGGCGGCGATGCCGGCGAGATCGAAAGCGGTGTTGCCGAATCGGGTGACGGGGAGAATGCGCGCGATGTCGAGCCGATCGACGCCTCGGGGACCGATCCCGAGAATGCGTTCGCCAAACGGACGGGCGTTGGGGGCGCTGCGGGCGGCAGGAGCGCTGGCGAGGGCGGTTCCGCTGCGCGAGACACCGACGGACGAGGGGAGGCGAAGTAGCCATGGCAGAGCTTTTTACCTGGATTAACATGCGATTCTTGCTGCAGGGCCTTGGCATGACCCTCGTTATTTCGGCTATCGCCATCGTGTGCTCCATCGTGCTCGGCACGGTCATCTCGATCATGCGCACGTCGAACAACCGCGTGCTTTCGGCCATCGCGACCGTTTACATCGAGATATTCAAGAATACGCCGCTGCTTCTGTGGATCATGTTCACGTTCTTCGTAGCCCAGCTTCCGCCGCTCGGTGCTGCCGTGCTTGCGTTCACGCTCTTCACGAGTGCGAGCGTGGCCGAAATCGTTCGCGGCGGCTTGGCCAGTGTTCCGTTCGGCCAGTACGAGGCGGCGAAGAGCCAGGGCTTCTCGATCGTTCAGACGTATGCGACGATCATCTTGCCTCAGGCGCTGCGCAACATGATTCCCGCGCTGCTTTCGCAGTTCGTGACCACGATCAAGGATACAAGCTTCCTCTGGGGCGCTATGGCGGTGCAGGAGCTTATGGGCCGCGGCATGATTCTCATGAACAGCTACAATTCGACCGAGCAGATTTTCGCGATCTTCGGCATCATGGCGGTGCTGTACTTCATCGTATGCTTCACGCTCTCCCAGATCGTGCGCGCCTACCAGCGCAAGATCAAGAAGGAGCGAACGAGCTAGGGCTTCGTTGCCGGTTCGGTTGCGACATCGGTCGTGTGCGACGATCGATGTCGCCGCCGCCGATGCGATGGGCCGTGCGGCAACAGGTGCTTTCGGCGGGCGCGTGCTTTTCCCGACGGCGCGCCCGCCCGAACGGTCAAACGCTTGCCTCTTTCGATGGCGAGCGCGCTCGAACGGCGAGGGCTGCGATTCTATCGCTTGCGCAAACGCCGCCCGCATGCTCCGGGCGGCGTTTTCTGCTACTGAATAGGTTCCATTCGGAAAAAGCACCTCAAAATGGCGGTCAAGGCAAGCTTCTGCAGGTGTTGGAGGCCGTTTTGCGGTTTTTCGGACCCTGTACGGCTGTCGTGAAATTCGCGACCTGCGCAAACGCCGGAGGAATCGTCGATCGAACGCGCCAGAGCCGACAGAAGCTTGCCTTGACCGCCATCCAGGCGGCGTTTTTCGCAGGGAAAGCCATCGCGGTCCCAGCAGCATGCGGTCCCGCGCGTGCGGGACCGTTAACGCGCGGTTCCTTTAACATGCAGTTCCTCGCACACGTGGTTCCTCGCACATACGGTTCCCCACGTGCGGCCGACGAGCCCTCGTGTAATGCGTTTCTCGGTGCTCGGCTGCAGAACCCCGGTGCCCGATCGTCGCTTAGGCTTTATGCGGCCTGGTCGAGGTACTGATCGGCGTATTGGAGATAGGGGAGATAGGCCTGGGCCGACTCGGGGATGCGCATGGTGACGTTTTGGCCGTAGGCGTTGACGGTGATGTATTCGGGGTCGTCGTAGTACGTGATGGTGCCGTCGATACCCGCGTAGCTGCCCGACAGCGAGCCGGCTTCTTCGGCTGCGTTCGGGAGCACGGCGGCTTCCCAGTTTTGGATATCGAGGCTGTAGACGATCTGCGCGCAGTCGGCTTCGCTCAGGCCCGTTGCCGCAGATATGGAGTCGAGGTTGTCGTGGAGGGCGTTCGCCGCCTTGTCCTTGAGCCCGCTTACGTCGATGAGCGCGTTCATGCTTGCGGCTTTGATGCCGGCGATCGGGTCGTTCTCGTCGGAGGTTGCGATAGAGGGCACGAACATGATGACGATGATTCCAGCGATGAGGAGCGCGATGAGGCCGGTGAAGGCTACGATGACTTTTTTCATGGCGTGCTCCTTTCGGGTTCGGCCTTGCAATGTATGACGGGTGCCGCCGGTGGTGCGTGTATGCGTCGTCGATACTGCTGTTTTCCGGGATGCGTTCTGGCTGTGTTTGGCAGGTCGACGGCTTCCCGTTACCCTAGAGTAATCCAAAACTGCCTGATTCATGAAATGTGCGCCGTATCTTCAACGGGTGCGGACAACATCTCTACGGATTAACCAAAACTACCCGATAAAAAACAATGCTGTTGCATGGGTCGAAAATCGTGTATGCTAACAAACTGTTTTGGCTCGACCGACGCGGTCCTCGGAAAAAGCGGGGAATCGGCGCGTCGGGGGTCGAAGCGATCTGACCCCGCACACGTAAATAAACGCATGGGGATCGTGTGGACGACTATGCGCCGGACGGTATCCGGCTGCAAGAACAGGAGGAACCGCGTGAAACTGGTTGTGACGGAGAAGAACGACGCGGCTCAGAAAATCGCCGATCTGCTCGGCGCAAGCAAACCCAAAGCCGATAAGGTGTATTCGACGCCGGTCTATCGGTTCGATCTCGACGGAGAGGAATGGGTGACGATCGGTCTTCGCGGCCACATTCTCGAACCCGATTTCGCCCCGTCGCTCGTGTATAAGAAATCCAAGGGATGGCAGGGCGTGACCGAGGAAGGCGAGGTTTTGCCCGCCGCCATTCCGGCAACGCTTCCGAAGCCCCCTTTCAAAAAGAAGAAACCGTTTACGGTAGACGGCGTCGAGCTCAAGGCGTGGAAGATGGAGGCGCTGCCGTATCTGGTATATGCGCCCATCGAGAAGTTGCCCAAGGAAAAGGAAATCATCCGCAGCCTGAAAAACCTTGCGAAGAAGGCGGACTCCATCGTGATCGCCACCGACTTCGACCGCGAGGGCGAGCTCATCGGTTCGGATGCGCTTTCCTGCATCCAGGAGGTCAATCCGGACGCCCCGGTGTCGCGCGCTCGCTATTCGGCGTTCACCAAAGAGGAAATCACCAACGCGTTCGAAAACCTCGTCGAGCTTGACACCGATCTTGCATCGGCGGGAGCATCTCGTCAGGATATCGATCTGATTTGGGGTGCGGTTCTCACGCGCTATCTCACGCTCGTGAAGTTCGCTGGATACGGCAACGTGCGCTCGTCGGGCCGCGTGCAAACGCCCACGCTTGCACTCATCGTGGCTCGCGAACGGGAACGCCTTGCGTTTGTGCCCGAGGACTACTGGGTCATCAAAGGGGCGTTCGGCGAAGTCGACGATGCGTTCGAGGCACCGCACGAGACCGCCCGCTTCAAAGTGGAATCGGAAGCTCAGGCCGTCATGGCGCACATCGAGGGCAAGACGAAGGCGACCGTCGAATCCATCGAGAAGAAGAAACGCACGGTTGCGCCGCCCGTTCCGTTCAACACGACCTCGCTCATGGCCGCCGCATCGGCCGAGGGCCTCTCGCCCGCTCGCACGATGCGCATCGCCGAAAGCCTGTACATGGACGGCTACATCAGCTACCCCCGCGTCGACAACACGGTGTATCCCTCCTCGCTCGATCTGGCCGAGACGGTGCAGCGGCTCGTCGGCAATCCCGCGTACGCCCCGTACTGCAGGGAGCTGCTTTCGAAAGACAAGCTCACGGCGACGCGCGGCAAAAAGGAAACCACCGACCATCCGCCCATCTATCCTACGAACTCGGCGACGCCCGATGATTTGCCCGCCGCCGAATACAAGCTTTACAACTTGATCGCCCGCCGTTTTCTCGCAACGCTTTCCGAAGCGGCGGTCGTCGAGGGCACGAAGGTTTCGCTCGAAGTCGGGGGAGAGACGTTCATCGGTCGCGGAGACGTGCTCGTTAAACAGGGTTTTCGCGCCATCTATCCGTACGGCCTCAAAAAGGACGAGCAGATGCCCGCGCTCGAGCAGGGGCAGCAGATCGCCTTCGGGGGCGCCACCTGCACTAAGAAGCAGACCGAGCCACCCGCGCGTTACAGCCAAGGCAAGCTCATCCAGGAGATGGAGCGCTTGGGCCTCGGCACCAAATCGACGCGCCACTCGATCATCGAGCGCTTGTATGCGGTGAAGTACATCATGAACGATCCCATCGAGCCTTCACAGCTCGGCATGGCCGTGTGCGATGCGCTTGACAAGTTCGCGCCGCACATCACGCATCCGGAAATGACCGCCGAGCTGGAAAGCGAGATGGACAACATCGCCGCCGGCTCGACCTCGAAGGAGACGGTCGTCACCAACTCGCGCAACCTTCTCGCCGATCAGCTCGGCGAGCTGATTCCCCATTCGGAAGAGGTCAAAGAGGCCCTCGCCGATGCGGTTGCGGCGGACGCCTTCATCGGCAAATGCCCGAAATGCGGCAAAGACCTGCAGCTGCGCGCATCGCAGAAGACGCGGTCGATGTTCATCGGCTGCTCGGGGTGGCCCGATTGCGACGTCACCTACCCGGTACCCAAGGGCAAGGTCGAATCGGTCGAAGAACCGTGTCCGACGTGCGGCATGCCCCAGATCAAGGTGACGGCGTTTCGCTCGAAGCCGCGCATCGTGTGCATCGATCCGACTTGCGAAACCAATCATGAGCCAAACGTCGAGGTGGGCGAGTGCCCGACGTGCAAGGCCCAGGGCAAAACCGCGAAGCTCATCGCGCAGAAGAACCCGCGCACTTTGAAGCGCTTCATCCGCTGCGAGAATTACGAGGAGTGCAACACCGGCTACCCGCTGCCCCAATACGGCAAGCTCACCGCTACCGACGAAGTGTGCGAGCACTGCGGCGCGCCGATGGTGATCGTCACCACGAACCGCGGTCCGTGGAAGCTCTGTCCGAACTTCGATTGTCCGGGCAAAGAGCAGGATAAAGACGCCAAAAAGGGCGCTTCGGCGAAAAAGGGCGCCAAGAAAAGCACCGCGAAGAAGAAATAGCGGTACAATCTACAATCGACAAGAACCGGAAGGCGGATGCTCTCGGGCTTCCGCCTTTCTCGTCGTCGGGCTTACGGCTTCAGGCGACGTGGGCGATACGGAATACGAGGAGCGAAATCCATGGCCAAGGTAACCATTGTTGGAGCGGGCAACGTCGGAGCGACGGCGGCTCACATCATCGCATCGAAGAATCTCGCAGACGTCGTGTTGGTGGACGTCGCCGAGGGCCTGCCGCAGGGCAAGGCGCTCGATATGATGCACATGCGCAGCGTCGAGAAGTTCACGGTGAACGTGACCGGCACGAACGATTACGAGGCGACGAAGGATTCCGACGTAGTGGTCATCACCGCCGGCATCGCACGCAAGCCCGGTATGACGCGCGAGGATCTGCTCGGCGTGAACGCCGGCATCATGTCGTCGGTCATCGATGCGGCCCTCGAGGCGTCCCCGAACGCCGTCTACATCTGCGTGACGAACCCGCTCGACGTCATGACCTATCTCGCTTACAAGAAATCGGGTCTGCCCACCAACCGTCTCATGGGCATGGGCGGCGTACTCGATTCGTCGCGCTTGTCGTTCGCGGTGTGCGAGAAGCTCGGCTGCATGCCCGAAGACGTGGTCGCCTGGGCGCTTGGCGCGCACGGTGAGGGCATGGTGTGCTGGCCTCGCTTCACGACGGTTCAGGGCACTCCCATCACCGAGCTCATGAGCGAAGACGACGTGGAGGCGGTTGTCGAGCGTACTGTGAAGGGCGGCGCCGAGGTTGTGGCCCATCTCAAGACCGGCTCGGCTTACTATGCTCCGGGCGCATCGATCGCGAAGATGGTCGAGGCGATCCTCACCGACAGCAAAGAGGTCATGAGCGTGTGCTCCTACATCGACGGCCAGTACGGCATCGACGATCTCTACATGAACATCCCGACCCGTCTCGGCAAAAACGGCGTCGAGGAGATCGTCGAGTTCGATCTGACCGACGAAGAGCTTGCGGCTTTGCGGGCCTCTGCCGAAAGCGTGCGCGCGGGCCTTGCGAACCTGCCGGAATAGCGAAGGGCGTTCATGGGCAGAACCGTTACAGCGAGAGAGGTGGCCGAGGCGGTGCATTCGGCCATTCCCCGCCTTGCCTGGGAGCTTCCGGCCGACATCCTTGCAGGCCTTGAAGCGGCGCGCGACGCGGAGGAAAACGAACGCGGCCGCATCGTGCTGGACCAGCTTGTTGAAAACGCCCGGATCGCCCGGACCGATCGGGTCCCCATCTGCCAAGATACCGGTACGGTGTGGGTGAGTCTCGAGATCGGTCCCGACGTGGCGGTGCAAGGCGATGTCTTCTCGGGCGTCGACGGTGCGGTCGCACGCGCATACGACGAGGCCCGTCTGCGCAAATCGGTCGTGGCCAACGCGATTTTCGATCGTGCGAATACGAACGACAACACGCCGGCGTTCACCGACATCCATCCGATCGACGAGCCGGGGGCGGCCCGCCTGCATATCATGCTCAAAGGAGGCGGCTCGGACAATGCGAGCCGCGTGGTCATGCTCGTGCCCGGCGCGGGGCGTGCGGGCATCGTCGATGCCCTTGTCGAGTGCGTGCGCGAGAAGGCGGCGAACGCCTGCCCGCCGCTTGTGGTGGGAATCGGCATCGGCGCGACGTTCGACAAGGTCGCAGGCCTTGCGAAGCGCGCGCTCATGCGGCCGATCGATGAGGCGGCTCCCGATGGGGAGACAGCGGCGCTCGAGCGGGAACTGCTCGAAGCCGTCAACGCGACGGGCATCGGCGCCGGTGCGCTCGGCGGGCTCAGCACCGCTCTCGCCGTGCGCGTGGAAACCGCACCCTGCCACATCGCCGCCTTGCCGCTTGCGATCAACATGGGGTGCTCGGCCATGCGGAGGTGTACCGTTGACCTCTAGGAAGCTGACGCTGCCCCTGTCGCGCGAAGACGCCGCAAGCCTGCAGGCCGGCGATGCCTGCTTGCTCTCGGGGCCGATGTACACCCTGCGCGATGCGGGGCATATCCGCCTGCTCGCCGAGCTCGAAGAGGGTGGTTCGCTGCCCTACGGGCTCGCCGGCCAGACCGTCTTTTACGCCGGTCCTACGCCGTCTGCGGCGGGAAGGCCGTTCGGCGCGGTCGGCCCCACCACGGCTTCTCGCATGGATTTCGCGGCACCCGATCTGCATCGGGCGGGCATTGCGGCAACCATCGGGAAGGGCGTTCGTTCGCAGGCCGTGCACGAAGCCTGCAAGGAAACGGGTTCCGTTTATTTTGTGGCGTGCGGCGGTGCCGCGGCGTTTCTGGCACGCTGCGTGGAAAGTTCGGAAACCATAAGCTATGATGAGCTTGGAACGGAAGCGCTGCGACGAATCGTTGTAGCCGACTTCCCGGTATTCGTGGGCATCGATACCCACGGCAACGACATTTATTCGCTGTGATCAGCGGTGTAGCTTGAGGAACGCATTCGTGGAACAAGGGAAACGACATGGCGGGGCGCAAACCCCCGGCATCTTCATAACGTTCGAGGGAGGCGAGGGCGCCGGCAAGTCGACGCACATCCGCTTTCTCGCTGAAGCGCTCGAAAGCCATGGCCGCGAGGTGCTCTGCCTGCGCGAGCCCGGCGGCACTTCGATAGGCGAGGATCTGCGGGCGATCGTGCTCGATCCAGAGAATTCCGCCCTGTCCGATGAAGCCGAGCTTCTCATCTACGAGGCCGCCCGAGCGCAGATCGTCAACGAGGTTATCGCCCCTGCGCTTGCGCGGGGAGCCGTTGTCTTGTGCGATCGCTTCTTCGATTCGACGATTGCCTACCAGGTATTCGGACGCGGGCTCGATCGGGCGTTCGTGGAGGCGGCGAACCGATTCGCCTGCCAGGGCGTCCGCCCCGACAGAACGGTTCTGCTCACGGTGGGCGATTGCGCCGAGAAGGGGCTTGAGCGCGCCACCCATCAGGTCGGCGCCGATCGCCTCGAACTCGAGGGCGCATCGTTTCATGCGCGCGTGAACGCTGGGTTCATGGAGATCGCGGCGGCGGAGCCCGACCGCATCCGCATCGTCGCTTCGGCGGACAGGAAATCCGATACGGCTCGCAAGGTGTTCGCGGCGCTTTCCGACATCTTCACGTGGATGGCGGATCCCGCGGTCGCCGACGAGGCGTTTTTCGGCAAAATCGAGAAGAGCTACTACGGCAACAAGAAGTCCGCCGCTTCTTCGGGCGGCGATGTCCGCGGATCGGAAGGCGGGAGCCTCGATGGCTGATGCGTTCGAGAACATCCTCGGGCAACCCCAGGTACGCGAATTTCTGCGTGCCGCGATTGCGGGCGGCAAGGTGAGCCACGCCTACCTGTTCACCGGTCCGGCCGGGTCGAACAAGACGCTTGCGGCGTATGCGTTCGCCCAGGCGATCTTGTGCGATAAGGCGGGATGCGGCGAATGCGATTGCTGCCAGCGCGTCATGCGCAAGAAGCACCCTGACGTGCGCTACTTCGCGCCCGAGGGTGCGGGCGGCTATCTGGTCGATCAGATCCGCGATATCGTGGCCGATACATCGCTTGCGCCCATTCGCGCATCGAAGAAGGTCTATATCCTCGATCGCGTCGATCTGCTCAGCTCATCTTCGGCAAACGCGTTTCTCAAAACGCTCGAAGAGCCGCCGGACGATGTGGTGCTCATCCTCTTGGGCCGCACGCGTGAAAGCGTGCTGCCGACCATCGTATCGCGTTGCCAGGTTGTGCCGTTTCGCCATATTCCGGCAAGCGAGGCAGCCGGCATTCTCGTGCAGAACACGGGCGCGACGAAGATGGCTGCCGAGATCGCGATTCAGGCGTGCGGCGGGTCGATCACCAAAGCGCTCGATTTCCTGAAGTCCAACGAGCGCATGACGTTTCGGGCACGCATTCTCGAGGTGCTCGCCTCGCTTGCGCTTGCCGACGATTGGGATGTGCTCACCTACGCCGAGGACCTTGTGGTGCGTGCGAAGGCGCCGCTCGACATCGTTCGCGCGGCACAGGAGGAAGAACTTGCCGAATCCGCCGATTTCCTGGCGAAATCAGCCATACGGCAAATAGAGGCCCGCAACAAGCGGGCGCTGACTGCGAAGAGCTTCGAATCGCTTCATCAGATGACCGCGATCATACGGTCGTGGCTGCGCGACGTCCTTGCGGTGTGCGCCGGCACGCCCGAACTCGTGATCAACGCCGATGTGCGGGCGAGCATCGAAGAGGCTGCGGCGAAAACCGACGAGGCGCGTGCTGCGGCGGCGCTTGCGGCCTGCAACAGCGCGGACGGGGCGTTGACGTATAATGTATCACCTGAAACATGCCTCGATGCGCTGCTGTTCGAGATAAGGAGTGTACTATATGGTACGGGTAGCTCCCATAAAGCTGCAATATAATCCCAGGACCCTGTGGTTCGATCCGCAGGACTTGGAGATTCGCAAGGGTGATCCGGTCGTCGTGAAGACGGCGCGCGGCACCGAGTTCGGCCATGCGGCCGACGATATCATCGAAGTTGACGAGGCCGACATCAAAAAGCTCAAAAGCGAGCTCAAGCCGGTTACGAGAATCGCAAGTCCCGAAGACGAGGCGAAAGCCGCCGAGATGCAGCGTAAATCCGACGAGGCCCTTCCCCTGTTCAAGGAGATGGCCTCCGAGGCAAGCGACGACATGCATCCGGTTTCGGTGGAGTACTTGCTCGACGGAGACAAGGCCGTATTCTACTTCGAAGCCGAGGAGCGCGTTGATTTCCGCGAGCTCGTCCGCAAGCTTGCCTCGCATTTCCATGTGCGCGTCGACATGCGCCAAATCGGCGTGCGCGACGAGGCGCGCATGGTGGGCGGGCTGGGCCACTGCGGCCAGGAGCTTTGCTGCAAGCGGCTCGGCGGCGAGTTCTGCCCGGTTTCGATCCGTATGGCCAAGGAACAGGATCTTTCCTTGAACCCACAGAAGATTTCGGGTGTGTGCGGGCGCCTCATGTGCTGCTTGCGCTACGAATTCGATGCATACAAGGAGTTCAAGGCGCGCGCCCCTAAGCAGAACGCCATGATCGACACCCCCGAGGGCCCTGCGAAGGTCGTCGAGCTCGACATGCCCAAAGAGCTTGTGAGTCTGAGGACCCAAGAGGGCAAGACCGTGAAGATCCCGCTTGCCGAAATGGAGACTTCCGAAGGCGCCGCAAGGCCCGACAAGGTGTCGGCCGATGTATTCGACGCCTACGCGAACCGTACCGTGCTCGACGCGCTGACCGATTCGCTGCTGATAACTCCGCATTTCACCGGGGAGGACAAGCTCGGCGATGCGAAGGCGCGCAAATCGTCGAAGAGCTCCAAGGGGCGCCCCGGAGGATCGCAGAAGCAGCGCAAGGCGTCCGAGGCGGCGACCGAGACGAGGAAGCCGCGCCGCAGGCGCAGCACTACCGTAGGCGCCGAGGGAGACGCCTCATCGGGCGAGGCCAAGAAGCAGGCAAGGTCCAGCCAGCAAGGGCAGCAGAAGAAGAGGTCGGGCCAGAAGAAGAGGTCGGGCCAAGGACAGAACCAAGGACAGAACCAGAACCAGGGCAAAGGCCAGCAGCAGAAAAAGCAGAGCCAGCGCCAGGGGTCGAAAGGTGCCCAGAAACAAGGTCAGGGCCCGCGTCCGGGGCAGAAGTCCTCGGGCTTGCGCAACGCCGAAGCATCCCATGCAAAGACCGCGCCCAAGCAGCAGTCCAGCGGCCAGGCCGCTGGCGGCGAAAGCGCGCATCGCAAGACGCGGCGGCGCAGCCACAAGGCGGGAAGCGGCGAGGGCGGCAACGCAACGGGATCGAATCCGACCGGCGGTGCGGCCGGAGGCGGCAATGAATAGCGGCGAAACGTACGAGTACTCCCTCTTGACCGACCTCTATCAGCTCACGATGGCCCAGGGGTATTGGGAATCGGGGAAAACCGACGATCTCGCATGTTTCCACATGTACTTTCGCGAGAACCCCTTCAAAGGGGGATTCGCCGTTGCATGCGGGATGTCCCAGCTGGCCGAGATGGTGGAGACGTTCGCGTTTTCCGACGACGATATCGCCTACCTTGCAGCGCTTCCGGCGCCGGGGGGAGGAAGGCTCTTCAAGCAGGGATTCCTCGAGTACCTGCGCGCATTCGAACTCGATGTGGACATTGATGCGGTTCTCGAGGGGACCGTCGTGTTCGCCAACGAGCCGCTTGTGCGCGTGGTGGGTCCCATCATGCATTGCCAGCTTCTCGAGACAGCGCTTCTCAACTGCGTGAACTTCCAAACGCTCATCGCTACGAAAGCCGCGCGGGTGTGCTTGGCTGCGGCGGATGCCCCGGTCGCCGAGTTCGGCTTGCGCCGAGCCCAGGGGGCGGGCGGCGGCCTGTGGGCGAGCAGGGCTGCGGTTGTGGGCGGCTGCGCTTCGACGAGCAACGTGCTCGCGGGCAAGCTGTACGGGCTGCCCGTTTCGGGAACGCATGCGCATTCGTGGGTGATGTCGTTTCCGACGGAAATCGATGCGTTTCGAGCGTATGCCGAGGCTATGCCCAAGAATTGCGTTCTGCTCGTGGACACCTACGATGTCAGGCAGGGCATCGAAAACGCCATCACCGTGGGACTCGAGATGCGCGAGCGCGGCGACAGGCTTGCGGGCATCCGCATCGATTCGGGCGATCTCGCATGGCTTTCGAAGATGGCCCGTGCGCGCCTCGACGAGGCGGGACTTGCAGATTGCGGCATCGTGCTGTCGAACGACTTGGACGAGTATACGATCCAGTCGCTGCGCGACCAGGGGGCGAGCGTCACTTCGTACGGCGTGGGCACCAAGCTTGCAACCGCGTACGACCAGCCGACGCTCGGCGGCGTGTACAAGCTTTCCGCAACCAAAAACGCGGGTGAAAAGGAATGGCGCGATCGCATCAAGATCACCGAGCAGGCGGTCAAACTCACCGTTCCGGGCGTGCTCGACGTACGTCGCTACTACCACGATGATGCGCGCCTGGCGGGCGATATGGTCTACGACGTGAACCGCGGCGTCAACAAGCGCGAGCTCATCGTCGATCCCGCCGACAGCCTGCGTCGCAAAGTGCTTGCAAACAAGCGCTACGACACGTTGCTCGAGCCGCTTGCGCGCGCGGGCGAAGCCGTGCTCGCGCAGGATGGCCGCGATGCCATGAAGGCGCAGAGGCGCGCGGCGGCTCAGGTGGCAACGCTTGATGAAAGCCAGAAGCGGATGCTCAATCCGCATTCCTATCCCGTCGGTTTGGAATGTGGTCTTTTTGAGCGTCGCAACAATCTGGTTGTGCAATTGCGGGGCATTGAGTAGTTTTAGGTAAGTGTCGCCTGCGATCGGGTGAAACCGTATCACGGGGTTGTATGGGCGGCTGCAATCGAAGACGAGAGGATACCATGATCAAGATCATTACCGATTCAGTGGCATCGATACCTTCCGATATGCTTGCCGGCAAGCCGGTCGAAGTCGTGACGCTCTACGTCAACCGCGATGGCATCGAGTACGCCGATGCCGAAATGGACCTCGATGCGTTCTACGCCGACATCTACGATATGATCGACAACATTCCGATTTCGAGCCAGCCTTCGCAGCATACCCTCGAAGAGGTTTTCGAGGGTGCGGCGCGAGCGGGCGACGAAGTGCTCGGGGTGTTCATCTCGTCGCACCTTTCGGGAACGTTCGACGGCGCCGTGCGCGCCGCACGCGCCGTTAAAGCCCGCAACATCGATTTTTCGTACCGTATCATCGATTCGACTTCGTGCGGGTTCGACGAGGGATGGGCGGTTCTCGCTGCGGCGGAGGCAGCCGCAGCCGGCAAGAGCCTCGATCAGTGCGCCGAGGCGGCTCTTTCCTCCATGCAGGCAACCCGCTTTCTCTTCACGCCCGAAACGCTTACGTTTTTGCAGAAGGGCGGACGGATCGGCGGCGCTGCGGCACTGCTCGGCAACCTGATCCAGCTTTCGCCCGTGCTGACCGTACGCGACGGCGAGGCGACGACGTTTGCCAAGGTGCGCACCCGTAAAAAAGCGCTTGAGAAGATTGTCCAGACGTTTCTCGGCGACGTCGAAGAGCACGGTCTCAAAAACGTCGTCGTCCACTATATCGGAGACAAGACCCCCGCGCTCGAGTGGGCGAAAAACGTCATCGAGCCGCTTGTCGGCGCATCGGTGCGCGTGCTTCCGGTGAGTCCCGTCATCGGGCTGCATGTCGGGCCCGCCGTCGGCATAGCCTACGAGTGCAAACAGGCTTTGCAGAACAAGATCAACGGCTCGATTCAATCATTGTGCGTTCAGTAAAGAGAAAGCGATGTAAAGCATGCAGCACCAATGCAACCTGATCATTGATTCCTGTTGCGATTTGCCTTTCGAGGTTGTGAACCGCGAAGGCATCGATCTCATCGAGTTCCCCTACATCATGAGCGACGGGGAGCACGCCGACAACCTCTACCAGACGACGAGCGCACACGATTTCTTCCAGGGCATGAGAGACGGGGAAACCCCCTCGACTGCCCAGATATCGGTGCCGACGCTGCAGGCTGCATTCCAAAAGGCGGTCGACAGCGGCGTCCCGACGGTGTTTTTGAGCTTCTCGAGCGGCCTTTCAGGCAGCTATGATGTGGCTGCCATGGTCATGGAGCAGGTGAAGGAGCAAAACCCCGAAGCCGAACTCTACATCGTCGACACGAAGCTTGCCTCGGTCGCCGAGGGCCTGCTCGTGTACGAGGCTATCAGGCAGCGCGACAAGGGCCTGACGGCGAAGGAGCTCGCCCAATGGGCCGAAGAGGCCCTGAACTACGTCGATGCCGAATTCATGGTCGACGATCTCGAATCGCTGCGCCGTGGAGGCCGCATTCCCGGCTCGGTCGCCTATGCCGGCTCGAAGCTCGACGTGAAGCCGCTTCTGACCATCGATTGTGAGGGGAAGCTCACGCTTTCGGGCGTAGCTCGCGGTCGCAAGAAGGGCATCAAGCAGCTTGTCGACTACTACGAGAGGCGAGTTGCCTCGAAGGCGCCGGGGCAGTGCGTGGTGATCGCGCATTCCGATTGTCCCAAAGACGCCGAGCGGCTGAAGGACCTTCTGTCGAAGGTCGACGACAGCATCCTGTTTTTGGAAAGTTACATCGGTCCCGTTATCGGCAGTCATGTCGGTCCGGGCATGATCGCCGTGGTATTCTGGGGATACGATCAACGCGAGGAGATGTCGGTCGCCGATAAGATCGCGCGCAGGGTCAAGGGCGGCGAGCGCGCTTCGTAGCCGAAGGGACGTAAGGGGAGAGAAGATGGGCAAGACGTTTGTGTTTGCGGGTGACACCGCAATAGGAGCCGTGCTGGCTGACAATCTGGTGAAAGCCGGCTATCGGGCCGCGCCCGGCATCGCCGAAGCCGATGTCGTATTCACCTTCTGCGCTACGCAGACCGATCTCGAGGATGTGTACTTCGATACCGAGGGCCTCGTGCAGGTGGCGGGCAAGGGAACGTGGCTTGTCGATCTCAGCCCTTCAACGCCCGGTTTCGCGCGCGAACTCAACGCCGTCGCAATCGTAAGCGAACTCCATGCGATCGAGGCGCCGCTCGCTGTGCGCGATGCGACGGTCGAACGCGCTTACTCCGATACGGACAACCTCATCTGCTTCGTAGCTTCCGAAGATGAAGACGAAACCGCCGAAATACTGCCGATGCTCAAGGCGCTTGCCAGAATGGTCGAGCCGACCGGAACGCCCGGATCGGCCCAGCTCGCTCGTGCAGCCCTCACGCTCAACACCGCTTCTCAGCTCGTTTCCGTGATGGAGGCCGATGCGCTGTGCCGCGCCTCGGGAATACAGAGTTCGGGGGCGTTTCGCTTCGCACGCGAGCAAGGTTTCATCACCGAAGCCGCCGCTCGCCTCTATGCCGCTGTGGTCGAGAAGCGCTTCGTAGGCGAATATTCGGTGAGGATATGCATGGCCGAACTTTCCGCGGCGCTTATGGCCGCCGATGACATCGACCTTATTTTGCCCGGGGCCGAAGCGGGTCTTCATCTGCTCGAGCTTTTGGCGGTTATCGGCGGAACCGATATGGCGGTGTCTTCGCTGAGCCTCGTGTATGGCGAAGAGGCGGCCTGTGCCGCCCAGGGCCTCGATTGGACGCGCGCCGAGCAGGCCTACGGCGATATGGAGGACAATGGGGACGAGTGCGATTGCGGCGGCGACCATCATCACCATGAGGAGTATCCCGGCGGCTTCGGCGGGTACTCGGCGAACTAGGTGGCTGTGGGCTTTTTGCACGGCGATAGGCTTGAATCAACCGGTTTCGCGTCCGATGCGCCCGAACCGTCGCCGTGTGTTTCCGAACCGCCCGGCACGATGTTCGATCCATCGCCTCTTCCGCCCGAGCGCTGCATGCTTTGTCCGCGCGGATGCGGGGCGAACCGAGCTGCGGGGGAGCGGGGCGCGTGCGGCGCGGGGGCAGAGCTCGCGGTTGCCCGTGCGGCGCTCCATTTTTGGGAAGAGCCGCCGATCAGCGGGAACGCGGGAAGCGGCACGGTGTTCTTCAGCCATTGCCCTTTGCGGTGCATCTATTGCCAGAACCACGAGATCGCCGTCGGACGAGCGGGCAGGGCGATAACGGCCGATCGCCTTGCGGAAATATTTCTCGAGCTTCAGAGCGCGGGCGCACTCAACGTCAACCTGGTCACGCCGACCCATTACCTGCCCCAAATCAAACATGCCATCGACGCCGCGCGCAGCGTCGGGCTTTCGCTGCCGATCGTATACAACACTTCGGGGTACGAAACGCCCGGGGCCATCCGATCGCTTGCGGGCTACGTCGACGTCTACCTGACTGACTTCAAGTACTGGTCGGATGATCCTGCTCGCGCGTACTCGCATGCGTCCGACTACCGCGAAGCAGCCTGCTCTGCGCTCGATGAGATGGTTTCCCAGATAGGCGGGCTTGCTTACAGCGAGATCGCCGGGGAAGACGGTCCGGTGCTATCGCGCGGCGTGGTTGTGCGCCATATGATGCTGCCGGGCCTGCTCGACGACTCGAAGGCTATCGTGGCGCATCTCGCCGAGCGGTACGGCGACTCGATCGCGCTCAGCCTCATGAACCAGTACACGCCCCTGCGCGCGTTTCCCGAACATCCTGCGCTGAACGAGCGGGTGCCCGCCGAAGACTACGAGGCGCTGCTCGATTTCGCCGATGGCCTCGGTATCGAAGACTACTTTTGGCAGGAGGGCGATGCGGTGGGCGAGAGCTTCATCCCCGCATTCGACGGAAGCGGGGTCGATGGGAGCGCGCGGGGCGATTGATCGCTTTCGGATGCGTCTCGGGGTGCTTCGGACCTTCATCTGCAACGATTCGCCGATTGCCGTTGGCATTCCGATCCGATGCGGCGTAGCGTGCAGTCGCACTTCTTTCGCGCAGGCGGCTCTGGCCCTGCAGTGCGCAACGGGTTATCGCCTGGTGATTTCTCTGCTCGGCAGCGTTTCCTTCATCTCGGTGATGTTCTTCCAGAAGCGTTTGGGCATGAACTGGCGGCGGAGCTCGGGGTTGTAGCGGGATTCCACGGCGATGGTGTTGTAGAAGCGCTTCCAAGCTGCCTGCATCACCTCCTCTTCGGCGGAATGCTCGGGCAGCATCAGGCTGTCCGTTTTGACAAGATACCATTCCTTCCCCTCGTAGACGCCCGCGATACGATGGTTCTCGTCGTAGATCATGAACGCCTGGGTGTTGAACCTTCCGGCGAACCAGTCCATGATGAGCGGCACGACCGAAGCTGCGGGGTTGCATCGGGCGAACCAAACGTCTCCTTCCATATGTTCGAAGCGGAGGAATTGCAGCATGCGATGTCGCTCGTTGTAGACGGCGCGGTTGAGTTCGTGGAACGGCGCGACGCTTGGATGGACGATATCGTTGAGTGCGCTGTTCTTCTGACTGCGGGTGCACAGGCCTCCGCAGCGCATTTTGCGCGGGCATCCCGTGCAATCATGCGGTTTGTGCTTCGCCATGGCGTATCGAACGAACCGGTACACGATGCTTCCCGCAGCAGGATCATCGGAAAGCGACGCGCTTTTAACGGCGTCGAATACAACTGGTCCGCACGTGCGGCAGATGCCCTTCTGCACGCGCAGCGCAACGTCCATATCCGATTCGATGTCGCGCATCTCTTGGCCGAGGCGCGGTTGCAGGTTTTTTGCGATGACGACATCGGACGGATCCTCTTTGCACGCGTAGGCGGTGAAGATCGCGCTTAGAAGACCTTCGAGCGAGCCGTCGTAGACGTAAGCGAGTTCGGTCATGCGCGTGTGCCGATGAGAACTTTTTCGCGGCTGGGCCGAGCGGGCCCGCGGAGTGGGGCGCTTGCGGATGCGCCGAACCATTCGGGCAGCGATGCGGCGAGCGGGTCGTTTGTCACCGCGGGAGGTTCGTGGAGCGTGCGGTATTCTTGCGGTCGCATGATCTTGGGCTTCGGTGCTTCGGTTTGCTCGAACAGGCTCAGCTGCCCGGGGATGGCCTTGTCGGCACGCCTTCCGTGGCTTCCGCCTTTAATGGGGGCCGCGAGCTGCGCCCGCAGGCCTTCGCGTGAGAAATCAGCCCCTGTGCCGCCGTAGCTGCCGTTGCAGGTTATGAAGTAACGTGCCCGTTTGTAGGCGATACCCAGCTTTCGCAGTTCGGGTTCGCGCAGGGTCGAGCGTTTCCGTGCCCTCATGATGGATTTCGCGCCGCGCACGCCTATGCCCGGCACGCGCAGCAGCATTTCGTAGGACGCGGTGTTCACTTCGACGGGGAAGCGATCGAGGTTGTTGATAGCCCAGTTCGCTTTCGGATCGAGCATCGGATCGAGGAACGGATGCTCTTCGTCGATGATTTCGTTCACGTCGAACCGGTAGAAGCGCAAAAGCCAATCTGCCTGGTAGAGACGGTGTTCGCGATTGAGCTCGATGGCATCGGCCGAAGGAAGCCGCCTGTCGTCGTTTACGGGAAGATAGGCGCTGAAGAATACGCGCTTGAGAGACAGCGTGCGGTACAGCGATGCCGAAAGGTTGAGGATATGGTAATCGCTCTCGGGGGTGGCGCCGATTATCATCTGCGTGCTTTGCCCGGCGGGAACGAATGCGCGCGTTTTCTTCTTCGGCTTGCTTTCAGCCATATAGGTGGTGCATTTGCGCATGATTGCGCGCGTATCCTTGTCTTCGGCGATGTTCTCTTTGATTTGCTTCATGGGAGCGAGGATGTTTTGCTTGTTCTTTTCAGGGGCGAGCAGTTGCAGGCTCTTCTGCGACGGCAGTTCCATGTTCACGCTCATCCGGTCGGCCAGGTGCCCGAGCTGGTCGACGAGTTCGGGCGAGGTGCCGGGAACCGCCTTCGCGTGGATGTAACCGCGAAACGCGTGCTCGAAACGCAGTATCTCGAGTGTTTCGATCATGAGTTCGGTTGTGTAATCGGGGCTCTTGATGACGCCCGAACTGAGGAAGAGACCCTCGACGTAATTGCGGCGATAGAAGCCTATCGTAAGATCTGCGAGCTCGCGTGGCTTGAAGGCGGCGCGAGCTATCTCGTTGGAGCATCGGTTGACGCAGTAGGCGCAATCGTATACGCAGACGTTGGTCATGAGCACTTTGAGCAATGTGATGCAGCGCCCGTCGGCTGAGAAGCTGTGGCAGATGCCTGCTGCCAGGGTGTTGCCGAGCTTCCCCTTCTGCGCATCGCGATCAATGCCCGAAGAGGTGCAGGCAACGTCGTACTTCGCTGCATCGGCAAGTATTTCCAGTTTATCTGCGATGTCCATGCGGCTCCCTGAAACGAATATTTGTTCGTATAATAGTATGCAAACGAATGTTCGTTGTCAAGAAGTCAGTCTCTCGTGTGGAAATAGATGCTGGCGAAGCCCCGACCGTTTTTGAGCCCTTCTTAAGAGGTTCGCCCTTACGGGACCTTGGCTATGTCGGCATGGAAACGCTGAGCTTCATTCCCAACGCTTTTGAGACTTTCAGTATGGTGTCGAAAGAAGGATTGCCCTGCGGAGAAAGTGCCTTGTAGAGCCCGTCTCGGGTAATACCGGTTTCTCGCGCAAGTTGCGTCATGCCCTTTGCGCGGGCGATATTGCCCAGGGCTACGTTTATGAGCTCGCTGTTGCCTTCTTCGAGCGCTGCATTAAGATACGCAACCATATCCTCTTCGGTTTCTAAGAATTCAACCGTATCCCATTTTGCCGCTTTCTTCATTTCCACCGCCTCTTTCGTCATTCGTATTCGCCATTCAGCCGTTTCGCTCTTGCGATGTCTTTCTGTTGAGTCGATTTGTCTCCGTCGACGAGCAGCAGAATCAACTTATCTTCGCGCCAGGCGAAATACAGCCGGTAGCCAGGCCCGTAATCGATCCTCATTTCCGATACGCCGTCTCCCACCGACTTGCAGTCGCCGAGGTTTCCGGTCATCGCTACGCGGTCGACCCTCAGGTTGATGCGCGCCCTGGCTGAAGCATCTTTCAGCCGCTTCAGCCATCGGGCAAATTCGTCTGTTCGGGCAATCTCGATCATGAGTATATTATAGTATACAAATATACAACTACACAACTACACAAATATACGACTATGTAATTCCGCTGCTTGACCAACTGATGCGGCTGAAGGCGCAAAGTCGTCGCACCCAAGCCGCCTTGCGTCTCTCGATAGCAACTCGGAAAATCAGGCGATGTTTCGATAGGTCTCACTAAGCTCACCTGCAAGGCGGTTGCCTTTTCGTGCAACTCGTGGTGTCTGAGAAGCAGGATAGGCGTATGCGCTTGCCGAGCGCGACCGGCTCTACGTCGAGGCAGTCGACAGGCGCGTGTTCGCCTATATCTATGCAGGTCACAGCGAAGGCCTCGATATGAGTGTCGGCATGCTGGTCGCTGTGTTGGTCGCCGCACTGCTGCAAGGGTTCTGGTTCAGCGGATTTGTTCTCAAGCGGATGCGCTACGCCACGCGGCTGGCCGGTTTCGCATTGACGGCGGCACCCCTTATCTTCGCGTGCGGTTGGTTTGCGGGCTGGTTTCCCCCGCGCATCGAATCCGCGGTGAGCTTCTTCATCGTCTTCCTTGCGATATTCGCCTTCGTATCCGTCGGCTATACGCTGTATTTCAAGAAGGTGGCGGGCGGATACCAGGAAGCGCTCGAGGCGTATCGCAAGCAGGCGGCGGAAAAGAGGGGATGAGCCGTCGCGCCCACGCGTTTGATCGGGTATCATGGTTCAGCTGATGGCTGATGGCTGGGCAGGGTATCCGCGAGGCGCTTCTCGCAACTGCTTCGCCGCCGACCCGCGTGAGGGAGTCGATGAGGCGTGCTTACATCATATATTTCGCTGCGCTCGTGCTGTTCGGCACGAACGGCATCGTCGCGAGTTCTATCGATCTGCCGAGCTATGAGATCGTGCTCGCCCGCACGTTGATCGGCAGTCTGTTCCTTGCGGGGGCGTTTGTGCTCAGCCGCAAGAAGCTGCAATTCTTCCGCGTGGGAAGGCAGGCGTGGTACCTGGTGGTTTCGGGGGCGGCCATGGGGGCTAGCTGGATGCTGCTCTTCGAAGCGTATCGCCTTGTGGGCGTCAGCGTTTCGACGCTTCTGTACTACTGCGGGCCCGTTATCGTCATGGCGCTTGCTCCGCTTGCGTTCGGGGAGCGGATCGGGCGGGCGATGGCCGTCGGTTTCGTTGCCGTGCTGCTGGGCATGGTGTGCGTCAACGGCTTTTCCGTTCCCACGGGCGATTCGGCGTGGGGTTTTGCCTGCGGCATCCTTTCTGCGGTGCTGTACGCGGTCATGGTGATCGCCAACAAGAAGGCAACGGGCGTCACCGGTGTCGAAAACTCCTTGTGGCAGCTGGTGTTCGCCTGCGTGGTCGTCGCCGTGTTCACCGCGTTCAACCATACGGGCGAACTATCGATTCCCGCCCAAAGCATTCTGCCGATGCTTTTTCTCGGCATCGTCAATACGGGGCTTGGCTGCTATTGGTACTTTTCCTCGATCAAGCGCCTTTCGGCCCAAACCGTTTCGATCTTCGGTTACCTCGAGCCCCTGTCGGCCCTGGCGTTCTCGGCGCTTCTCCTTGGCGAGCACCTTTCCGTCGTCCAGGTGTTCGGCGCCGTGCTCATTTTGGGCGGTGCGGCTTTCGGCGAGCTGTTCGGCGGGAAAAAGACATCATCCGACACGCCGTCCGAGGACGAGGCTATCGGTTAGCAAGGCTCCGCTTCGCATGTACCCCGCGCATCTTCCGCAATCGAAAAACATTGCTTGATCTGCTTATTTGCAAATACCCCCTATGGGGTGTACTGCATTTTCCCTTTCGCGGATAGGCTTTCTCCGTCAAAGTTCAACGCGCGGCATCGCCGTGAAAGGAGTGAAAAGCAATGGGAGGAAGCACAGCAACGAATATGAGCCGTCGCACGTTTCTCGGAGCGGCTACGGTTGCGGGGGTTCAGCTTGCCGTTTTCGGACTGGCGGGGTGCGCACCGAGCGCCCAGGGGGAATCGGGCAAAGCCGGCGGCTTCACTGCGGGAACCTACACCGGTGAGGCGGAGGGCAAGTTCGATGCCGTCGTCGTCGAAACCGATTTTACGGAAGACTCCATCGCTGCCGTGCGCGTGGTGAAAAGCGGCGACACCGCCCGCATCGAGCAACCCGCCATCGAGAAGATGCCCGAGCGCATCGTCGATGCTCAGGGGCTCGGTGTCGATACGGTGACGGGTTCGACGCTTACGAGCATGGCCATCCTCAACGCGGTGTCTTCCTGCGTCGAGCAGGCGGGCGGCAGCGTCTCGGCGCTCAAGAAGAAAGGCGCGTCCGAGCCGAGTGGCGAGCATGTTGATCTCGAGGCCGATGTCGTCGTGGTCGGCGCGGGGGCGAGCGGCATGGGCGGCGCCATTGCTGCGGCGCAGGGTGGCAAGCGCGTCATCGTACTCGAGAAGAATTCGAACATCGGCGGCAACTGCCTGGTTTCGGGAGGATACCTCGAATATCTTGCCGCGCCCGATGATGCGCGTCCCGCGATGACGCCGGAGCTTGAGCGCTATGTTGAAGACGTGCTCGGCAGCGAGATTGCGGCCCAGTCGAATCCCGAGGTGGTCGATGCGGTCAGGCGGGAGTTCGAGGCATTCAAGGCATCGGGCAGCGCGAAGCTGTTCGATTCGCCGAATTACTACGCCCTCGATTTCGCGGTTACGACCGGCGAGGGTCTGCCCGTCGAGGCGTATCTTCCCGTGGGGAAGAACATCCTTGCGCTCAACCAGTGGATGACTGAAAACGGATTCGAATGGATCGAGCCCACGTTCGCGATCACGGGGTATCAATACCCGCGCTGGTCGGGTCCTGTGGAAGGTGTCAACGGCGAAGGTTACTTCGATTTCTACGAAGATTTTATTGCGGGCGGCACCATGGACATCGAAGTCTATCTTGCCACCGCGGTCGACGAACTGATCGTCGAGAACGGTGCGGTCGTCGGCGTTGAGGCGACGGCGGAAGACGGCATCGGCTACACCATCAAGGCCGAGAGCGTGTTGCTCGCATCGGGCGGCTTTTCGGGCAACTCGGATATGCTCAGGCAGTACAACACCGAGTGGGAGTATCCGGAAGGCGCCATTCCCACCACAAACGTCAACGGGCATACCGGCGACGGCATAGCCATGGCAACCAAGCTCGGTGCGGGCGTTGTCGATATGGGCAATCAGATGATGTTTCCCTTCAACGATCCGGTCAACTTCTCGTTCGAGGATATCATGGGCGCGTTCGGCGACAGTCCGGTTGTCAACAAAGACGGCAAGCGCTTCGTCGACGAGACGACCGATCGCTTCACGATAACCTCCGAGCTCATGAAGCAGCCCGACAGCCTCGGATTCTTCGTGTGCGACAAGAAGTGCAGCGACTACCCGTCCGAAGAGCGTCAGGAAACGCTGCTGCGCCGCGGGCTTTTGTATCGGGCCGACACCCTTGAGGAGCTGGCTGAGCAGATGGGGTGCGATAAGGGCGCGTTCGTCGAAACCATCGAGGCGTTCAACGAGGCCGCTTGGGCGGGCGAGGACGAGACGTTCGGGCGGTACCTGTTCACCGAACTGAGCTCGGTAGAGGAGCCGCCGTTCTTCGCCTCGCCGGTCACGTGGGCCGCTCACATCACGATCGGCGGCCTGGCCACCGACGAGAACACGCATGAGGTGCTCACCGAAGCGGGAGATCCCATCCCGGGCCTCTATGCGGCGGGCGAAACGCGTCAGGACATTTGCGGCGTCGGCAGCATGGCCGACGGGTTCGCAGCAGGCCAGACGATAGCTTCGCGCTAGGCGACCGGGAGGCTGCAGCTCCGCAGCCTCCCGCTTTCCGTCCCTGCTCGCCAAAGTCTAAATTGACAAGAAAACTTGGCATGCTGTATACTTCATTATGTCAAGAAAACTTGGCAATATGAAGCCGTTGCACATTGTTGGGCGAGCGTGCGCGGGTGCAGGCGGGAGGCGGTCGTGAACAAAAGCGAAATCCTCGAAAAGAGCCGAAGCGAATACGGCGTCGTCGACGAGCGCGAGAAGCAGATGGGGTATCGTGCGGCATCGGTCGGCATGTGGGTCACGTTCGCGCTCGTTATGATATACGGTCAGATAAAGATCTTTGTATTCGGAGAATCGGCGAACGATATCATGGCGATTGCGTTTCTCGGCGCGGCTGCGACGTTTTTCGCCCGGTATCGTTACGCGCGGGAGCGTGCGGCCTTGGCGGGCGGGATCGTGTTCGCGTTCGTCGCCCTCATCTGGTTCGCAACTTTCATCCTGCGCTTCTACGGGGTTGTCGTCTGATGGATGACCGGTTGATCCTGCGCAACAATTTGCGGAAAGCCCGCAAGGAGCGGGGCTATTCGCAGCTTGAGTTTGCCCGCCTCGTCGGCGTATCGCGCCAAACCGTTTCGTCGATCGAAACGGGGCAGTTCAATCCCACTGCAAAGCTCGCGCTTGTCATCTGCATCGCGCTCGACAAGAAGTTCGAGGAGCTGTTCTACTTCGACTAGGGGGAAGCGGCTTCGGGGGCGATTCGCTCGCTGAGGAAACGCCGCTCGACGCCCCGATCGCCTATCGCGCTCGGGGCTTGCCCTGCCTGTTCCCCCGTCGCCTTAGCGCTCGGTACGGGTTGCGTTGTCGGGATCGATGGACATGCTCTGGAAGCGGTGCTCCATGTACTCGTTGTCGAAGTGGTCGGCGAAGAACTGCTCGACCGGCGTGTCGGGCGTTCTGCCCGCCTCCCGTTCGTACCAGCAGTCGAGCGACATGAGGGTCATCACGCCGTTTGTGATCATGAGCGCGGCGGCTACAGTGGTGACGATGTAGCGCCAGTTCCATGGAATGAGATTCACGATTTTGAGCATTTGCGGCAGCAAAAGCTTGATCCATACCACGCCGAGGCATCCCCACATGATCATGAACATGCCGTTCGTGCGCCCGTCGATGGAGAGCCATGTGCCCGAGTAATCCCAGGCGATGATGCCGAATGCAAACTGCATGAACCAGCTTGTCAGGTACTCGAACGCGCCGCCGATAACGGCGCTTACGAGGAAGATGATGATAATGGGCTTGTCGTGGAAGCGATTCAGGGCGACGGTCATGAGGACGGCGCCGAAGCCGTAAATGGGGGAGAACGGGCCGAACAGGAGCCCTGCCCGGTCTTCGTAGCCTCCGAACAGCATGAAATGGTAAATTGTTTCGAGGATGAGCCCGATCACGCAGCAGACGACGAATATCCAGAAGATGTTGAAGAAGTTCAGCGTGATGAATCCTTCTCCCGAAAGGTCGCGGCCCGCTCGGTCGCCGAGCTCGGCCTGCGAGCGGTCCTCCATGAGGCGCAGCTTGCGTTGCAGCTCGCGCTCTTCGGCAAGCGAGGGATCGATGTAGCTTGAGAGAGCAATGAGGATCACGAAAATCACGGCGTAGAAGATATCGTCTTCGTTTAAGCCGAACAGCATCATGTCGCATAAAACGATGAGGATCACGAGCACCATGAGCACTTCGGCGACCTGTCTGGCCCCACGGCGTTTGTTGCGCATGAGGCGCGCACCGAGGATGATGAACAGGATGGTGAGGGCGGCCATGAGCCCGATTTGGGCGAAGAACAGGATGTTCGACACGATGGAATCGTCGGAGAACATGCCCTCCTGAAACGCTTCGACCATCACGAAAACGAGAAGGCCTATCAACGGCAAAACGGCAATGCCGCCGATGAGGCACAGTATGCCGAATATCTTCAGCGGCAGCGGGATCTTCCTGTTGTCGAGCGGGGCATCGGGATCGCAGGGGGTTTCGGCTTGGTTGGGAACATCTGAATCGCTGGGTTTTGCTTCTTCGGGAACCCGGGCGTCGTGATCCTGCATGGTTGCTCCTGTTCGTTGCCATCGAATTATGGGATCGCATGGCCGATGTGCTTGCGAGAGCCGGGTCGGCGCCGCCGATCGCCGGCCATTGTTGGAACACGTTACCATAAGACATGTCGTTTATCCAGTACAGCCATTGGGTCGTATCGGCTGACGCCGAAGCCGTCGTCGGGCGCGTCGCATCGCGGAATGGCGCTTATTCCGTTTCGGCATCGTTTGGATAGCGCAGCGCCTCATCCAGCGGCGGGAATCGGAAATCCAACTATGCCGACACCTTGCCCCCAGGGGGTCGAATCGGACTTTTTCATATGCCCTCCCATCCTTTTACAATCACTCGTCGATGAGGTTAATCGGCGGTCGGCGCCATGTGCTGCGGGTCACGTGCGATCGTTGGCGGCGTCCGCTTGGGGCGAGAGAGGAGTTTGCATGAGAAAAGGAATGAATCCTGATCTCTATCGCGATGAGTGGCAATGGCAGGAAGGGGATACGACGGTCACGCGAAGCTGCCAGTGGTCGGGACCTGGCTGCCATCAAGGATGCAATGTTTTGTTCTACACCAAAGACGACAAGCTCGTGAAGATAGAGGGAGATCCCCGCTCTCCAGTGAACGAGGGCCGGCTGTGCATGCGCTGCCTGGCGATGGTCGAGGCGGTGAATCACCCTGACCGCATTCTGCATCCGCTCAAGCGCGTGGGAGAGCGCGGCGAGAACAAGTGGGAAGAGATCACGATGGACGAGGCGTATGCCATCATCGCTGAAAAAGCCCGCGAGGTTACCGAGGAGTACGGTCCCAAATCCATTGTGACGGGCATCGGCACGGGGCGCAATGCCACATGGCAGACGTCTTCGCTCGCATTCGCCGGATTCAAGACCCCCAACGATACGGCTGGCATGCTTTCGGGCGACTGCTGCTATACGCCGCGTCTGCAGGCCATGAACGCTATTTTCGGTTCCGATTTCATTGCGGATTGCGCTCAGCTTTCAGCCGACCGATTCGACGATCCCGAATATCGCCGTCCCGATGTGATTTTGAACTGGGCCTGCAATCCGGTCGTGTCCAACGCCGACGGGTTCTTCGGGCACTGGATCATCGACTGCATGCAGCACGGTTCGAAGCTGTTCGTGGTCGATACCCGTGTGACCTGGATGGCGGCGCACGCCGAAATATTCTTGCAGCTTCGTCCCGGTACCGATGCCGCCGTCGCGCTCGGCATCTGCCATGTCATGCTCGAGGAAAACCTGTACGACAAGGAATTCTGCGACATGTGGGTGTACGGGATGGAGGCTTTGGAGGAACGTGCCGCCGCTTATACGCCCGAGGTCGTCGAGAAGATATCCTGGGTTCCCGCAGAGAAAATCGTCGAAGCGGCCCGCTATCTGGGGTCTGCTGGAACGGTCGCCCTGCAGTGGGGATTGCCGCTCGACCAGACGAAGTGGGCTGTCGGTGCTTCGCTGGCCGTTGCGGCCGTCGAGGTTCTCACGGGTTCCATCGACGTTCCGGGTGGTTTCGTGAACGTGAAGTACGGCCATGTTCAATCCGATATCCGCGAGAACATCTGCAAGGGCATGGGCAAGGAAGTGCGCGAGGGCCGCTTGGGCGATGGGAAGTACGCGCTGCGCACGGTCGGGTTCGGTCCTCACTCCATGGGCGACGACATCCTGCTCGCAATGGAGACCGGCGAGCCCTATCCCATCAAGATGGGCTTTCTGTGCTCCACGAACAGCTTCATCAACATGGCGGGCGAATCGAAGCGCGTGTACGAAGCGTGGCAGAAGGTTCCGTTCGTCGTGGTGTGCGACCTTTTCATGACGCCGACCGCTGCTGGCTGCGCCGATATCGTTCTGCCCATCGCCATGGGCTGCGAGCGGTGGGGCATCCGCGCTTGGTTTACGCCGCTGCGCGCCATCAACAAGATCCTGCAAGCGGGCGATGCGCGCGGAGACGAGCAGATCATGCTCGAGCTCGGTCAGATCCTCAATCCCGATATGTTCTTCTGGGATACGGTTCCCGAGATGAACGAATACGTTATGAAGAATCTCTCTTCGATGCCGTTCGACATTACGTGGGAGGAACTGCAAGAGAAGACGCTCGTGTATCCGAAGTTCCAATACCGCAAATACGAGACGGGCGATATGCGCTTCGATCATCAGCCGGGCTTCAATACGACTACGGGACGCATCGAGCTGTACTGCACCATGTACGATTCGGCGGGTATCGATCCGCTGCCGAGCTTCAAGGAACCCACGTGCAGCCCCGTTTCGGCTCCCGAAGAGGCGAAAGAATATCCCTTCGTGCTTACGACGGGGCGTAGGAGCTGGGAATTCTTCCATTCGGAGCACCGTCAGCTCAAATCGATGCGCGAGTTCCACCCGTGGCCCCTGTGCGAGATCAACACCCAGGACGCCGAGGAGCTGGGCATCCGCGACGGTGATTGGGTGTACCTGGAGAACCAGTGGGGCAAGATCATGCAGAAAGCCGAGGTGTCCGACGGTGTTTTGAAGGGCACGATCATGGCCGAGCACGGGTGGTGGTTCCCCGAGCGCTCGGGGAAGCTCGAAGACGGTCTGTACGGTGCGTTCGATTCGAACATCAACTGCTTGACCATCCAAAACGATATGGCGACTGCGGGCTACGGATCTTCGTACAAGACCCAACTATGCAAGGTCTACAAAGTCGAAGACGGAACCGAGCCTAAGGGCGATATGCCCGAAAACGTAGGCCGCAATCAATTCGAAGTCGTGAACCGGTAGGGAGGAGGAATCATGTTGAACGGCTTGCTTATCAATTACAACTTCTGCACCGGATGCCACAGCTGCGAGATGGCATGCAAGGTGGAGCATGGTTTTCAAGAGGGGGAATGGGGCATCAAGCTCACGCAGCAGGGTCCCGATCTTGTCAAGGAAAACACGTGGGAGTTCAACTTCATTCCCACGCCGACCGATCGCTGCGATTTGTGTGCCGATCGCGTGAAGGAGGGCCGTCTGCCCACGTGCGTGCACCACTGTCAGGGCCTTTGCATGGAATACGGCCCGGTGGAGGAACTGGCTAAGCGGATGACCTCGTCGCACATGGTGCTTTTCACCCCGTGCGAGGAATAGGAGTGAGATCGTATGAACAGAGAAGACGTTGCCGAGAAGTACATGGATCTCGTGAGCGATTGGCTTTGCGTGGAAGCGTACATAAAAGACGGTGCGCTGTACTACCGCTATGATGCCGCCGACCCGGTGACGGAACCCGGGCAGATCACCTTCAACAAGATCGCCGATGGGGCAACCGAGCCCGTGCAGGTGACAACCGTCGAGTTCCATGAAGCGCAAAAGGGAGACAAGCTGAAATAGGCATGCAACGCGTCCCGCCGCCTGGTTGGCGGGCGATGGGACGCAACCCGATTGGAGACAGAATGATCGCGCGCCTGCCAGCCGACTTCGGCAGGCGGGAGGAAGGGGGCTGTGATGGATCGCCAGAAGATCATGGACGCATATGCCGACCTGTTGGCTGCCGAGTCGACGGTGGAGGCGTATCTGCTCGACGGAGAGCTGTACTACCGCTACGAATGGCTCAACGAAGTCGAGATGATGCCCGAGATCGTGTACTACCGAATCACTGGAGACGAAAGTCCCGATGAGAAAGGGGAAATCGTTCCCTTGGGCAGGTATTACAAAGCCCAGAAAAACGGGGAGAAAGTCAAGTAATCGCAGCGTCGTCGCACCGATGGCGCAGGCGAGCAAGCGTAAAGGAGCTTTTCATGTGTTTTAGACCGGCAGATGCGCAAGCAGCAACGAAACAATGCCCGAAATGCGGGGCCGAGAACAGCTTTTTCGATACGGAATGCAAGGAATGCGGAACCGAGCTCGCCTCCAGCAGCCCGCGTCCCATGGGTGCTCCCGGCCGACCGCCCGCGCCGAGCGCTCCCGGGGCTCCGAAAGCGCCGGGAGCGCCTGCTGCCCCCGGGGCGCCGAAGGCTCCCGGAGCCCGATAGCGCATAGGGGAATCGACTGAGCGTGTAGGAAAGCGCGGTTGTGCGGAGCGTTGAACGAGGATCGATGGGGGAGATATCATCATGGTTCAAGCTGGGTTCTTGAAACTTGCTGCCGAGGAAAAAGACGGCGGGCAGCGCATCGAGGTTGAAATCGAGGTCGGGGCCGATCGGGTCGATGAATTGCTTGACGAGTTCTATCGTTTGATGGCGCGCGTCAGGGGCATCGATGCCGCATCGGGAGACTGCTCGTCGTTGAGCCTTGCTTTGGCAGATGCCCTTGGCGAGGAGGAAGTCCGGGCGGCAAGTAAGGATTTCCTGCTTAATCGACTTACGATGGAGGCCGTGCGCGAACTCGGCATCGATACCGTGCTTGCGCCGGGCGTCCATGCGAAGGAGGTTCCGGCATTCGGCCGTGCCTTCTCGTTCGTTGCCAACCTCACGCCCCGCCCCGAGCTTTCGCTTCTCGATGCGGGGCCCGTGAGGGTGCAGCGTCCCGTCGTCGCGGTCGAAGAGAGCGACGTGGATGCGCAGGTAGCTTTTTCCGCCCAGCAGTGCGCTGAATTCCAGAGCGCCGATCATGCGGATGTTCGCGTGGGGGATTTCGCGCTCATGGACGTAGACATGCTGAAAAACGGCGCTCCATGCAAAAGCCTCTCGGGGTTGCGGCGGCGCGTCGAGGTTTCCGAGGGGTGCGTTCCGCAGGGGTTCATCGACGGCGTGTGCGGTATGACCCCCGGGGAGGAACGCTCCTTCTCGTTCGATGCAGATGACGGGGCCGTCGGCGAAAAACCGGATAGCTATCGGGCCTCGGTCAGGTTGTACGAGGTGCAGAAGCGGGTTGTACCCGTCGTCGACGACGAGTGGGTCGAGCGCGTGCTGCCCCAGTTCGGAAACCTCGAAGGGTTTCGTGCTCGCATACGTGCCGATTTGGAGCAGCAAAAGGAGAAGGTCGAACAGCAGGAGCTTGTGTTCCGGGTTCGATCGGCTCTGGAAAAAAGGCTCGTCGGCACCATTCCCGACGAGATGTACCAGGAAGCGAAAGAATCGCTGATGGCATCCACCCTGAGCTCGATCGACGCCAAGGGAATGACGCTCGAAGAGTACTGCGACGAGCACGGCACCACGAAAGATGCATTCAACATGAACGTGTTCATGCAGGCGGCCGAGACGCTTCGCCAGAATTTGGCGCTCGATGCGCTTGCGCGGAAGAGGGGGATTGCGGAAACGTGCGACGAGATCGCCGAAGCAAAGGCCGCTCTTCCCCAAACTCTAGCCACACTGCCAGACGAGGAGTTCGAGCGGCGCGGTTACCGAGCGTCGCTCGGCGAGAGCATTCGCCGCAAGAAAGCCTTGTCCTGGCTGATGGAAACAATGATCGTCGAAGGCTGATCCGATGCCGGGCCCGTTCGGGAGCCGTTTTCGAACGTCCTTTGCGACTCGGCATCAAAACGGGAGGTGATTTGCGCCACGGGGGCTGTGCGCATCAAGGATGCAGTTGACATCAAAGGCATCGCACCTTTGCGTGCGAGGAGGAAAAGGGGTTAAAACATGACCGATACGACGATTTCCGCTCCCGAACCTCAGGGAGGTGCTGTAGGGAAGATCACGAACGCCATATCTCAGAAAATGGGGCTTATGTACGGCCTTGGCATGATGTTCTTCTCCGGGTGGAATCAAATGCTGAGTTCGTATTGGAACTACTTCCTTACGAACGCGGTGGGCATGGATCCTGCATTGATGGGCACCATGACCACCATATCGAGCTTCATGGCGTGGATCATCGTGTTCATCGCCGCCGTTATCATCGAGCGCGTGTGGCTGCGCTGGGGCCAATACCGCTCCTACATGCTGTTTGCGCCCGTTTGCGCTCTGGTCTTCATCATGGGCGCCTGGACCGATTGGACTTGGATCGGTGTCGAGACCGGCAGTGTGGCCCAAGCCGTACTGATCGGCGGCTGCTACATTATCGGCCAGTTCTTCATCAACCTGTTCATGATTTCTGCAACGTCGATGATCACGGTCGCATCGAGGACCGAAGCCGACCGAGCGCTGATGTCTGCCCGCAAGGCTCAGGGCAACCTGATCATCAAGCTCTTGTTCGCTGCGGTCTCGCTGCCCATGATCATCTTCTTTGCCGGCGGCGATGTTGCTTCCAACACGCGCCCCGATACGGTAATCGGCTATACCATCACGGCGTTTATCTGGGGCATCGTTTTCGTGCTCGCATACGTCTACCTGTTCAAGATGTTCAAGGGCATGGATCCGACCGAGGAGTACTGCCGCAAGCGCGCCGAGGCCAAGAAGGCGGGTCGGAAGGCCGAGGAGATTCCGAGCGATATCGAGAAGGTGTCCATCTGGAAGTGCCTCAAGTACTTCTTTACGAATCTGCCTGCGCTGGGCCTGTTCATCGGCGAGGTCGGACGTGCCATATGGTCGATGCTGCTCGGAGCCATGGCCGTGTACTACTGCACCGTGGTGTTCGATCAACCCATGCTCTACGCCGGCTGCCTTACGCTGGCTAACGCTGCGGGCTTGGTCGGCACGTTCTGCGGCGAGGCGATTGCCCGCAAGCTCGGCAACCGCATCACCTACCTGACGGGCATCGCCATCGTAATCGTCTCGATGATTTTCGGCTACTTCGGTGCGGCGTCTTCGACGCTGGTCTTCACGGTTGCGATCGTCGTCAGCTTCTTCGGCGGCAACATGATGATGGCCGTCGAGTTCTCTTGCATGGCGAACGCCATTACCTATCAGGAATACAAGAAGGGCGAAAGCGCCAAGGCATTCATCATGGGCACGATCCAGTGGTGCCCGAACATCGGCAAGATGTTCCAGGGCGCCATCATCGGTTTCGGTTTGGCATCGATCGGTTACAGCGCATCGGTCGAGGTGGTGTCCGAAGCCATGGTGCAGGGTATTACGTTTATGACCTTCATGGTGCCGGCGATCGCCATGATCGTTTGCTTCGTCGTCTTCTTCTTCCTGCACCGCCTGACTTCCGCTCAGATGAAGGAGGCGGAAGAGGCGCTGGCTGAGCGCAGGGCGAAGTAGCCGGACGCTTGGGATCCGAATCCGGCCTGCTTCCATCCGCCGGATTCGGATCGGGCGGCCGAGCGGCTTCCGTTCGGCCGAAGGACGTTCAGTTTCAGCGGCAACCGATGAATGAGAGCAGGTCGAAATGCTGGATACCATACTTCTTGCAATCGCCGTGATCGTTACCTTTGCGGGTTGTGCGATTTTGTTCGTAGACGTTGTGGCCACAAAGAAAACCGATTTTTGCCAGGAGGAGACTCCCGCGCGATATGTTGGCAAGGGATCGGACGATCAGACGGAGTCGAACAGACGCTCGGGCCTTTTCGTTCTCGCCGTGCCCGAATTTCGCTACGAGTTCGAAGGCAGAACCTACCAAGGCAAGAGTGCGAACGTATTTTTCCATCTTTACCTGGGGCGCAAACAGCTTCCCGTTCCGTTTCTCGATGGCAAAACCTATCTCATCTACGTCAATCCCGCACAGCCGGCCATGTACGTGACATCGGGAGAGCAGCGGTTTGCGTTCATGCACCTGCTCGGATGCTCGGTATCGGTCGTCGGTATCATGCTGCTGCTGTTCGCCATGGGCATATTCGGATGATCCGAGGGTTTCTGCCGGCCGTCTCGGGCGCATGCTCGGTCGGATGGCGCGCGGCGGGCGGAGCCGCACGGAAAACGATGGGGTAAGGGGGTCGCATGCGCGGGCATTGGAGCACGCAGCGCTTTCGCAGAAGGCGCGCAAAGTTCAGGCCGCCGCCCGAATGATAGGCGAGGGGGCATCTTCCTGCATAGGTTGATGCAAAACGACGAGAAACCAGAAAGAAGAGGTATCAGAGTTGGCTACTTACATAGATGAAAACGCCGCTCCTCAGGTGCGCGTGCTGGAAGATGGCACCGAAGTACACCGTACGTCTCCGTGGTCGCCTCCGGGTTGCCACGGCATGGGATGCGGTGTGCTCGCATACGTCAAAGATGGCAAGTGCGTAAAAATCGAGGGCGATCCCGATCACCCCACGACGAAGGGTCGCCTGTGCGTGCGCTGCTTGCGCGTGCTCGACCTCATCTACCACCCCGATCGCGTCGTTCACCCGATGTACCGCGACCCGAAGGATCGAGGCAACGCCGATGCGTGGAAGGTTGTTTCCTGGGATTGGGCTTACGACAAGATCGAGGAAGAGATCAAGAAGTGCAAGGAGCAGTACGGACCCAACAGCTTGACCGTGCTGACGGGAACCGGCCGTGAAGCGGGTCGCTACATGACGAACACGTCTGCCCGCATTTGCGTTACCACGAATCAGTGCTATACGCAGACGGGCTTCTCCTGCATGGCTCCGCGCGATACGGTGTGCTCGATGATCGGCGGTGCGGGCTACATTGAATACGACTTCGCCAACGGCCTTCCCGGGCGCTATGACGATCCCGAGTACGTGCAGCCGAAGTACCTGCTCAACTGGGGACGCGACTCTCTCCGCTCGAATCCCGACGGCACGTGGGGTCATTCGATCATCGAGCTTCTGAAGCGGGGCACCAAGCTCATCAACGTTGATCCGCGCGTGAACTGGCTTTCCACCCGCGCCCTCTACTACATGCAGCTTCGCCCGAACACGGACACGGCTCTTGCTTTCGGCCTGTTGCGCGTGATCATCGAGGAGGATCTGTACGACCATGACTTCGTTGAGAAATGGTGCTACGGCTTCGACGAATTCAAAGAGCGCGTTATGGAATACACGGTCGATTGGGCTGCCGAGGTGACCGAGGTGCCCGCCGAAACCATTCGCGCGGTCGCCCGCTGCCTGTCCGAAAAGCCCTGGGGGCTCAACATGGGCCTCGCCAACGATCAGAATCCCAACGGCGTTCAAAGCGTGCATTGCCTGTACGCGCTTGTGGCGATCACGGGCAATCTGGATATCCCCGGCGGCACGAACATCGGTTGGAACATCACGCTCGACTTCGGCGGCAACCAGTTCGACAACGTCGACGGGGTGGGGGGCAGCAAGAAAAAGGAGACCGTTCCCCCGAACCCGGTTACCCAAGAACAGCGCGACAGCACCGTTGGCCTCGACGTCTATCCTATCTACAAGCTGCTGCTCGGCAAGGCGGTGCCCGACGAGTTTCTGCCGACGCTTGAAACCGACGAGCCGTACCCGGTGCGCTTCTGCTGGATCCTGCACACCAATCCTGTGGCTCCCACCAATACGGCGGCTCCGGGTCGTTGGCATAAGGCGTTGAAGCGTATGGACTTCGTGGTCGCACAGGACATCTTCATGAATCCCACCATCGCTTCCTGCTGCGATCTGTTCTTGCCCCTTGCCACATGGCTCGAGCACGATGGCTACATCACACAGCTCATGGGCGAGCATCCTGGCCCCGTGGCTGCAATGGTGAAAGCCGTCGAGCCGGTCGGCGAATGCAAGAGCGAATTCGAGATCGTCCACGATCTGGCCCAGCGCCCCGCATTTCGCGACAACTTCTACGTCGACGGCGAAAGCAAGGTCGAAAGCATCGAGCGCTACATCTCCGAGGACCTCACCAAGGTGGTCGGGTTCGGGCACGATTGGGAATATCTCAAAGAGCATGTGCAGGTATGCCGCAAGACCGAGTACCGCAAGTACGAACGCGGCATGCTGCGTCCTGACGGCCAACCCGGGTTCAACACCACGACGGGCAAGGTCGAGCTTTTCAGCCTGATGTTCGCGGCGTGCGGCGGCGATCCGCTGCCCTATTACGAGGAGCCTGTGTTCAGCGAGTACTGGCAAGACGACGCCGACGAGCTACACTCCTGCGCCGCCTCCCATTTCATGTCGGAGTACACCGCCGAACACCCCAACTGGAAAGACGAGTATCCCATCACCATCACCACGGGTGCTCGCAACTGGGCTTCGTTCCATTCCGAGCATCGCCAATCAAAGATGCTGCGTGAGATCAAACCGTATCCGGTTGTTGCCATGCATCCCGATCTGGCCGAAGAGATCGGGGTGACCGAAGGCGAATGGGTGTGCATCGAAAACCCGTGGGGCAAGTGCTATGAAAAGGCCAAGATCACTCCGATCCTGAAGCCGAACGTGGTCATGGCCGACCATGGCTGGTGGTATCCCGAAGAGGATATGAACGAACCCAATATCGGCGGCGTGTGGAAGTCCAACATCAACGAGCTCATTCCGAACAACGTCGTCGGCCACTACGGATTCGGCGCGCCGATGAAGTGCATGATCGGCAGGTTGTCCAAAGCCGATCACGCGCCGCTTGTCGAGCATGCTCCCCAAGATCTTCCGAGCCTGCAGAACTTCCCCGGCTCCATCAAGAACGATCCCGCTCTGCAGAATCTTATGGCCGAATAGGAGGTAGGAACATGGCTCAGAAATACGGCTTGCTCATCGATAACTACTGGTGCACCGGATGTCATTCTTGCGAGGTGTCATGCAAGAACGAACACGACCTTCCGATCGGCCAGTTCGGTATTAAAATGCTCGTGCTCGGTCCCTGGGAGCTGATGGAGGAGGGTACGTGGGAGCACACCTACTACCCGCTGATCACCTCGTATTGCGATCTGTGCGCCGATCGCGTCGCCGCAGGCGGCGTTCCGGCATGCCAGCTCCATTGCCTGGCAAGCGCGATCGAATACGGTCCGATCGACGAACTGGCGGCCAAGATGGCCGAACGCGATCGAAGGACGACGCTTCTCATCCCGTAGGAAACGGTCGGCTCGGGGCTGCGCGCTGCTTGCGCGGCCCCTGCGCCGACGGGTTTTTCGCATATTCGAAAAGAAAGAAGGAAGGCCATGTGCTTTAGACCGGCAGCCGCCTCGACCCCGAAAACGTGTCCCGAGTGCGGCATGATCAATCCCTCCGTCGCGGAGAAGTGTGTGAAGTGCGGCGCCGAGCTGCCCGAAGATCGGATCAAGTGCCCGCATTGCGGCGAGATGAACATCGCCGGCGCCATGGAGTGCTCTGAATGCGGAAGCGAACTGGCTGTTGCGGCGCCCGCTGCTCCCGCACCCGCCGCCCCGGCGCCTTCGATGCCCGGCGCCCCGAAAGCGCCGGGCGCTCCCGAAGCTCCCAAGGTGCCTTCGAAGTAGCGCATCGCAGGCTGCGGATATCGCGAAAGGTTGATTCGCCATGCAACGCAACAAGCTCTGGAACATCCGATTCGTTCATCTGCTGCTTATCGAAGCGGTATTCCAGTTTGCAACGTATCTGACGAATCCGATCGTTTCCAGCTACGTGATCTTCCTTGGAGCATCGCTTGCCGTAGGCGGGTTCATAGCGGGACTCGTCGCCTCTGCCGCATTGGCCATGCGACCTTTCACGGGGTGGATCTCCGACCGATTCAGCAAGACCACGCTGCTCGTGCTGGCTGCGCTGTTGTTTACGGTTGCTGCGTTCGGTTGCGCGTTTGCACCGAACGTGTGGTGGATCGGTGCGTTTCGCATCGTGCAGGGCGTCGCCTTCGCGTTTCGCTCGGCGGTGGTCGTCTCGCTGGTTTCCGTAGTCGTCTCGCACGACTGCATCGGCAGGGCGGTCGGCTGGGTGGGCGTGGTTACGACGACGTCGTGCGCCATCGCCCCTTCGGTTGCTGCCGGCGTCGGCGAAGCGGTCGGGTATTTCGATTGCTTCATGATGGCTGGCCTGCTCTTTGCGATCGGGCTGGTTCTTGCTGTTTCGTTCAAGCTGCCCAAGAGCGGTTGCGCAGATCTTGGCATCGAGCGCCGTCGGAAAGGATGCGGCGGCAAGCGGGTGATTCGCCTGCGCGATTTCGTGTTCGTTCCTGCTGCTCCCTATTCGGTCATGGCCGCTCTTGCGGGAGTGCCTCACGGCATCAACGTGTCGCTTCTTTTTGCCGTCGGGGATGCTCGCGGCATCGCGGGCATATCCTTGTACTTCACTCTGTATGCCGTATCGGCGCTCGTTGCGCGGCCGCTTGCGGGGCGCTTGAGCGATACGAAGGGGTTCGGCGTCGTGATCGCGCCGGCTCTGCTCATCGATCTGGCGGGCGTCGCGGTTCTCGTCGCCATGCATTCCCTTGCCGCTGCTGCGATTGCGGGGGCGCTTGTCGGCATCGGCCAAGGATCGGCGCATTCGGCATTGCAGGCCGAGGCGGTGCGCGGTGCCGATGTGCGAGAATTGGGAAGAGCTTCTAATACATTCTATATCGGGCCCGACGTCAATATGGGCATGAGCCCGCTTGTGGGGGGATTCGTTATGCAGACGTGGGGGGTTGCTGCGATGTACGAGGTTTGCTTCGGTTTTGTCTCCGCAGCGTTGATCCTGTTCTTGGTCATGAAAAAACGATCCGCTTTCGCCGCCGTTTCAGGTGCGTCGCGAAGCGCAAGGGAAACGCGTCCGTAAAGCGGAGCGCCGAGAGATGCCGCCTTGCTTTGCGGCATGCATTGAGATTGTAAATCGATTACGTAATCAGGATTGCTTAGTCAGCGAGGTGGCTGTAATGAAAGAGCTGCTCAGAAGCATTGCGGGCTATTTCAAGGTTCAGCATTTGCTTTTTCTTATTCCTATCGGGGCCTTCGCCATTTACGACAGCGTTTTTTCGGCGTTCTCCTCTGTTCTGGCCATGTTGTGGGAGATGTATCCGGATGTTCCCCGCGCGGGGATCCAGATGATCCTCGCCGTGCCTTCGCTCGCCAGCATCCCCACCACCTTGTTGGCGGGGATTCTGACATCGTTTGTGCACAAGAAGACCATCGCGGAGATCGCCCTGGCGTTTCTGCTGGTCGGCGGACTTGCTCCGGCGGCGATCGCGGAGCCTCACATCGGCTTGCTGTTTGCGAGCAGCGCCCTTATCGGCATCGGGCAGGGGTTGCTGCATCCCCTTGCGAGCATGCTGGTATGCCAGTATTGGGAAAGCAAGAGCGAGCGCAGTCGTGTGCTCGGTTTCAAGCAGGCGATCAACTACCTCGGCGCCGCCGCCGTTTCCCTTCTGGTCGGTTTTCTAGCCCTCATCCAATGGAATTTCGCGTACCTGATATACATAGGCGTTATCCCCGTTCTGATTATCACGGCTACGCATCTGCCGAAAGGCCAGTTAGAGGAGCGCCTGATCAAGCGTCGGCATCTGTCCTCGGGGGTAAGAAAGCTGCTTACTCCCGCCTTGGCCTACGCATGCTTCATCTTTTGCGCGGTGTCGCTTTTCAACTTCGCCTTCCAGTCGAACATCGCGATGCTCATCAACGAGAAGGGCTTCGGCAACGTGGTGGACACTGCGGCGATCACAGCGATACTCCAAATCGCCTCGTTTGCGGTCGGCGTTTTTTACGGGCAGATAGTCAAGTTGTTTCGCCGATATGTGCTTCTGCCCGGGTTGGCCTTGCTTACGGTGGGTTTTCTGATGGTTGCGCTTGCGCCCGATATGCTGGCGGTTCTCGTCGGGGGGACGATTTTCGGCATAGGGGCGGGGATCCAGTATGTCACCACGCTGTACAGCACGTCGAAATCGGTAGATCAGAACGTCGTGTCCATGGCGCTTTCGCTTGTGCTGGCGTTGACGTCGCTCGGCTTCTCCGTCTCTCCTCTCGTCATCGAGGGCGTGAAGGATTTGCTGTTCGGCGCGGGAGGCGGGGCCGATCTGTCGATGATCGTCGCCGGTGCGGGATGCGCTGTGCTGTTCGTTATCGAATGCGTTCACTGTCGGTTCTTTGCGGGCGACGACCGCCTCGATGAGACCGTGCCCGACGAGCTGATGGATTGAGCTCGCCTCTGCCGCGCGGCCTGCTGCGAGCGCAGTGCCCTTCTGCGTGGCTCATCGGCCCCGCCTGCAGACGTGCGTTTCGAGTTACCTGTACGCCACCCGAAAGGAGCGATTGTGCCTGATTGCTACATGTGTTTGCCGACATGCGAGAACTGCAAGCCCAAGATGGTCGTGTGCGCGGAATGCGGTGCGCGTACGCTCATGGATCTCAAGGCCTGCCCGCTGTGCAAAGCCCCTATTACCGAAGAAGCGCGCGAGCGGGCGTGGGAAGAGTGGCGTTCTCGGCATGAATAAGAGCGGCTGCGCTGCGGGCGGGTCTGCGCGCGTCCGATGCGGTATCGAATACGGGAAGGAGCCGATCACATGTGCTATCCATGCGTGAATTGCGGAAAATGCGGAGCGAAGCTCCCGCCTGCTCAGATTCGCTGTNCAACCAAGCGGGAAAGTGAGAAAAGGGGGGGGCGAGGCCCCCGCCTGCTCAGATGCGCTGGCCGAAGTGCAAGACGGGGCTTACCGCCAAGCATCCCGTGTGCGAGAAGTGCGGTTGGCGCCTGCCGTTGCCGCCGGGCAGCGCCCCGGGTGCAACCGGCGCCGAGGGGCGATCCGCCCGGATGTGATTTTCGCTCCGACGGCTTCGGCGGTCGGCCTCTACCCGATATCCTTCAAGTAGGCAACCTTTGCATGATGCTCGATATCCGTTGAGACCACGCGTTCGACGGTTTCGAGGAATTGGTCGATGGAGCTCTTCTGGTAGTCGTCGCGGAGGACCAGATACGACGTGATGCGGGCGCGATCGTCGTCGATGGGGCGACTCATCATGTCGCGCTGCATGCTCAATAGAGGCGATGCGGCTACGGCGGGCGAAATGAGGAATATCGCTTTTTGGTCATGGGTGTTCATGAAAAACTCGTTGAGCGTTTCGCTTGAGTACGTTTGCAGGTTCGGTCTCATTCCCAGGGCCCTGTTGAAGAGGTCGAGGATGGCGAATCTCATGGGGTCGAAGCAGCGCGTGGAGGTCATGTTGATGGGCGTGTGCACAAGATCGTCTAGCATGAGCGTTTCCTTGGCGGCGAGGGGGTTGCTTTCGTGCATCCAGACGCTGAGCTGCTCTTGTATCACAGGGAAGAAGATCAGGCCCTTCTTCTCGCTTACCCTGCCGATCCTGTCCGTTCCATTGCAGTCGACGACCATCGCGATGTCGATCTTGCCCTCTTCGAGCAGCTCGATCGACTTCCTGCCTTTTTCCGAATAGTACTTGGTCATTACATAGGGGTTCTCGAGCTTGAGCCGCGATACCGATTTGAACAGGATTTCGCTCATCAGGTCGACGATGTAGGGTTCCTGGATGGTGAGCGCCTCGATGTTCTGCTTCGATATCTCGTGCACGCGCTTTACAGCGTCTTTGTACAGGTGGTGAATCTGGATGGCGTCTTTGAGAAACGCAGCGCCGGCAGCGGTCATTTCAAGGTCTTTGCTGCGTGTGATCAGGTCGACGTCGAGTTCTTGTTCGAGTTCGGAGATGTGCTTGCTCAGGGTGGGCTGCGACATGTTCAGGTTGTTCGCCGCGGTGGTGAAGTTCAAGTAGTGGGACAAGACGATGAACTCGTACAGGGATTCGATTTTCAATGCAGATTCCCCCTTTTTCGGATTGCTCCTTGTTTATCACATTGTATCACCTGAAGCGCTGCTCTTTCCCTGCGTCCGGCATCGCCCGACAACGAAACGGGGCCGGGCGCAATGCCCGGCCCCGCCGTTTTTTCTGGAGCCAGTGACAGGATTCGAACCTGCAACCCGCAGTTTACAAAACTGCTGCGCTACCGTTGCGCCACACTGGCACGTCTTAGGGACGCGAAAGCGTATTGTACGATAAACCGCAGAAAAGGAAAAGCAGAACTTAACGCGTCCCGCATTGCCTCATTCGTTCTACACCGTGCCCATTTCCCATGAGTTCATGTACTTGATCTGCTCGTCGGTGAGCGTGTCGATCGTAACGCCCAGGGTTTCGAGCTTGACTCTCGCGATCTCGTTGTCGATGTCCTCGGGTACGACGTAGCAGTCGGGCTTCATATCCTTCGCATGGGCGAGCATGTATTCGGCGCACAGGGCCTGGTTCGCGAAACTCATGTCCATGACCGACGCGGGGTGCCCTTCGGCGCCCGAGAGGTTCACGAGGCGGCCTTCGGCCAAAAGCACGATCGTGCGGCCGTCTTCGAGCGTGTACTCGTCGACCATCGGCTTGAGCTCCTGCTTCTTCGTTGCATGCTCCTCGAGCCACGGGATGTTGATCTCCGAATTGAAGTGGCCGGAGTTGCAGATGATCGCGCCGCTCTTCATGTTCTTGTAGCACGGCTCGTCGATCACGTTGAGGTTGCCGGTGACGGTCACCCAGATGTCGGCTATTTTTGCGGCCTCTTCTCGCGGCATGACGGAAAACCCGTCCATATGGGCTTCGAGCGCCGCGGTCGGGTCGATTTCGCACACGACGACGTTGCAGCCCATTCCCTTCGCCCGCATGGCGAGGCCCTTGCCGCACCAGCCGTATCCGGAGACGACGAACGTGCGCCCGGCGAGCAGGCGGTTCGTTAGGCGGACGATGCCATCGAGGGTTGATTGGCCCGTGCCGTAGCGGTTATCGAAGAAATGCTTGGTCTTCGCCTCGTTGACGGCGACGATGGGGTATTTGAGCGCTTCCTGCTTCGCCATGGCCTCGAGGCGGATTACGCCCGTCGTGGTTTCTTCGGTGCCGCCGATGATGGATGCAAGCGCGTCGGGACGGCTTTCGTGGATGCGTCCGACGACGTCTGCGCCATCGTCCATGGTGATCTGGGGCTTGGCGTCGATGATCGCATCGACGTGGTTGTAGTAGGTTTCAGTGTCCTCGCCCTTGATGGCGAAAACCGGTACGCCGTAGTGCTTGACGAGCGCGGCGGCGGTATCGTCCTGCGTCGAGAGCGGGTTCGATGCGCACAGATACACTTCGGCTCCTCCTGCGACGAGCGTGCGCACGAGGTTGGCGGTTTCTGTCGTGACGTGCAAGCAGGCGCCGATCCTCACGCCTTCGAGCGGACGTTCGCGCTCGAAACGTTCGCGGATGCTTGCCAACACGGGCATGTCGCGGTCTGCCCAGAGTATTCTTTCGAGTCCCGCGTCGGCCAGTTCGATGTCTTTGATGTCGTATTCCATGATTGTCCTCCTAAAACTACAACAGGGTAGCATATGGATTGAATCTCATGGTCGCCAATTATGGAGGCGGTGTGCAGAACCTCTGTTGAATACGGCGATTCGCGCGGGAAATTCGGAAGAAAAGGTAACGAAGGTGGCATCTTCGGGGACTTTTCAAGTCGAAGTGACTATAATTTGTCCAGCTTAAACACCCCTCACATGCTCCCTCTGGCGCAGAAGCCCTTGGAATACCGTGTGTCGGGAGAGGAAGGCAGGCGACGTATGGGACGGCGCCTAATAAAGGAGCTTAGGAAAAGTGTTCGACCAATTCTTTTCGCAGATATCGTTTGTTGACGTGTTCAACTTCTGCGTGTTCATTACGTTCAGCATCTGCTACACCTACCAGCTCTATTACGTGTTCGTGGTGCTGACCCGCAAGCCTCCCAAGCATGTGGCTGAAAAGAATCATCGGTTTGCCGTCATGATCTCGGCGCGCAACGAAAGCGCGGTCATCGGCGATCTCATCCACAGCATCAAGGTGCAGAACTACCCTCAAGAGCTCATCGATATATTCGTCATCGCCGACAACTGCGACGACGATACGGCCGAGGTTGCACAGGAAGCGGGTGCGACGGTTTTCAAGCGGTTCAACAACAAAGAAGTGGGGAAGGGCTATGCCCTCGACTACGGTTTCTCGTGCGTGCGCGACCGCTATGCCGATCGCGGCTACGAAGCTTATTTCGTGTTCGACGCCGATAACGTGCTCGACGTGAACTACTTCCGCGAGATGAACGCAACGTTCGATTCGGGCGCGAAGGCGTCGACGAGTTACCGCAATTCCAAGAACTACGATTCCAACTGGATTTCGGCGGGGTATGCCGTCTGGTTTTTGCGAGAGGCCAAGTTCTTGTCCCAAGCGCGCCTTACGCTCAACACGAGCTGCGCCATTTCGGGCACCGGTTTCTTCATCGCCGCCGACATAATCGAAAAGCACGGCGGCTGGAAATGGCATCTGCTCACCGAGGACATAGAGTTTTCGGCTCAAAGCATCCTCGATGGCATTCGCATCAGCTACTGCCCGACGGCGATTCTCTACGACGAGCAGCCCATCACGTTCCGTGACTCGTGGAACCAGCGTTTCCGCTGGGCAAAGGGTTTCTACCAGGTGTTCGCCCACTACGGCGCGCGCTTGGCGAAAGGCACCGTCACCAACCCCAAGGGCAAGCGTTTCGCCTGCTACGACATGCTCATGACCATTGCTCCGGGCATGCTGCTCACCATCGTGGCGGTCACGTTCAACGCAATCATCCTCGCTCTGTCGGCCGCGGGCCTCATGTCGACGGGCATCGCCATCGCATCTTCGGTATCTTCGATCTTCTTCTGCCTGTTCAACTACCTTGTGTTCATGTTCATGTTCGGCGTGCTTACCACGTTCGTGGAATGGGATTCCATCCATTCGACCACGGCGAAGAAGGTGCGCTATATGTTCACGTTCCCCATCTTCATGCTCACCTACATTCCTATCGCGCTCGTGGCTCTTGTGAAGAAGTGCCAGTGGACGCCGATTCGCCACAGCATTTCGGTGGATGTGGCGGAGCTTTCCGATGCTCACAGCCAGAAGAAGGGCGAGCGCATCTAGCCTTGCGGCGGGCATCCGCCCGCACGCTTAGCCAAACTCCTAGACGGCGGCTTCGGCCGCCGTTTCTGCGTTCGGTTCGTTTTCCAGGGCCCGGTTCACCAGACGCGGGCGAACGTGAGGCAGCTCACTTCGTTGCATCCAAGCGCGCCGAGCGCATCGGCTGCATCGGCGAGCGTCGCTCCCGTTGTGCAAACATCGTCGAGGAGCAGTACGCGGCTGGGGCTGCGCGCGCTTGCGAGCGGGGAAAAGCGCCCGATCATGTTTCGGGCACGGCCCTTCCTGCCAAGCGCCCGCTGATCGAGGCTTTTCGGGCGGGCGAGAAGCGGCTCGACGCCGATGCCGAGCCGCTCGGCCGTCGCCGTTGCCAAAAGCTCAGCGTGGTCGAACCCGCGCCGCCCGAGCGCCGAGCGCGTTGCCGGCACGAATGTTGCGACCGCAGGATCGCCGCCTGCTCGACGCAGCCATTCGGGCGGGACGAGCGGAGCCATGATGCTTGCCATGGATTCAGCCAGGCGGCGCTCGCCCCTGTCCTTGTACGCGGCAACGATGCGCGCCGCATCGGATCCGTACTCGATCGCGCTTCTGCATGCGCCGTACGGCAGGGAGCTCCTTCCGAGCGATCCGAGCATGACGGGATTGCATTCGGTGCAGAGGGTCGAGCCGAACGGCGCGCCGCATCGGGGGCACGCACGCCAGTAATCGATGAAGGGAGGCGATCGGCGACAGCGCTCGCACAGCACCGATCCCGGTTCGTCGCATACGGCGCAGCGGGTGGGCCAGAGCGTTTCGCATGCGGCGCGCGCCAGAAGCAGCCCGGCTGTTGCGGCAAGGCTCGCTCTTGCGGTTGTCTGCACTCGGTTCATATGCCCCAGCATAGCGGGTCCGCCTTGCACGGCGAAGGCTGCGGCTTCGCCGTGCCGCGACGCCGATCCGACGGGGTTTGCAGTGCGATCTTGCCCGGATGGAGTCTCGGTCTTGCGTCAAAACGATCTCGATCTTACGAGCGCATGCCTGATTGTTTGTCTTTCGGGGGCACACCCGATGCGAGTTGGGTGCGCGCGTACACCGAGAGGCTGAGCCGAGGCGTCGCACTGCGCATTTTAGATGCGTCCTCCTCGGCGCAGGGCATTTCTGCTACACTAGCAAGCACGCTTCTTTCGAGTCTGTAGTTGCGGGATTATTCCCTAGTCCACGGCAGATGCGGTCGAAAGGACCCACGTAAGTTATCGGGCGGCATGCCGCGCGGTAACGAGCATGGCGCATCCTAGATGTAAGCCGTACCGCCCGTTTTATGCGCGACATACGGTTGCCTCGGGCGAGAGGGTCATGGGTGCAAGCTCATCCCCGGTACGCGGGTGTGGGGGCAAAGACTAGGTCAGTCGAAGGAAGCGCACATGGCAATAACTAGATGGAGGCATAGCAGTGTTTAAGCGTCTAGGAACGCTCGTGCTCGGGTGCATGCTGGCCCTCGGCACGGCTTTTGCGCTGGCAGGTTGCGCGACCCAGGATTACAAGCCGTCGGAGAAGAATCCTTCGGTTTCCCCCGATACCATTATCGAGGAAGGCGTGCTCCGCGTAGGCGTCACCGCCGAGAACAACACCCCGTTCGCCGGTCAGGCATCGGGCAAGATCGTCGGACTCGACGTTGATATTGCCGCAGCTCTTGCCGACAATCTGGGTCTCAAGCTCGAGATCGTCGATGTGGGCACCGATGTCGATGCCGCGCTTGAGAACAAGCAGGTCGATATCGTCATGGGCGTCGACAAGACGAGCGCGCAGGTGAAATGCTGGCGTTCGGAGGTATATGTGGAAAGCGCCGTTGCGCTGTTTGCCGCACCGTCGACGACCGCGGTTCCCACGAAGGATTCCGCTCCCAAGATCGCTGCGCAGAGCTCCTCGATGAGCGCATGGGAAGTGACTAATCAATTCGGCGACGACGCTTTGAGCGCGACATCCGATCTGAAGGGCGCATTCGAAGCCGTCAGCTCGAATTCGGCGCAATACGCAGCTGCGGATGCGGTGATCGGTACATACGCCGCTCATACCTCGAACGTCGATGTCCATATCGTGGCGCTCATGCAGAATCCGAGCGGCTATTGCATCGGCGTGCTCGACACCAACACCGACCTCAAGACCACGATCAGCGATGCGCTTGCGAGCCTGACGGGCAACGGAATCATCTCGCTGGTCGAAAGCAAGTGGCTCGGTACGGCTGTCGACCTTTCGAACATTCCCCTGACGGCGGGCGCGGCTAACGCGAACGCCGCCGATACGACAACCGGTTCGACTGACGGGGCCGATGAACCCGCAGGCGACCAGGGCGATGCGGCCGACGCTTCGGCTGACGGCGGAGAGAGCGCCGATTCCGACCTCGAACCGGGATCCAATGCCGTGCAGCAACCGGAAGGAACGGGCGATTCCGCGTAAAGCGAAAGGCCTTTGCAGCTTCGGTAAGCCGTTTAGATCGATTGAAACGAGAAAAGCCCGCACTCGCGGGCTTTTTCATGCGGCGTGCCCGCTGTGAGAATCAACGGACACGCAAGCGCGCGGCCGACACCTGCCTGTGCGATAAAAATAGGCGCTGAACTGCTTCAGCGCCTATGATCGTACACTATGCGGCTTGTGCGCGCCTATGTGTGAATCAGCTCAAGAAGTCCTCTAAAATCTCCTGTTCAGCCTCTTCTTCGGTCAGGCCGAGGGTCATGAGCTTCGTGATCTGGTCGCCTGCGATCTTGCCGATGGCGGCTTCGTGCACGAGCATTGCGTCTTCGCTTGCGGCTTCGATGCCGGGGATGGCCGTGACTTTCGCCTTGCCCATGATGATGGCGTCGCACTGCACGTGCCCGCGGCATTCGGCGTTGCCGATGACGAGCGGGTTGAACACCTGCACCGAGTTGTCCTGCGCAACGCTGCGCGAGATGACCTGCACGCTCGAACCTTCGCCGTTTAGCTCGACCTTCATGTTCGAGGTGGCGATCTGATCGTCGTGGGTCAAAAGCTTTTCGGTCAGCACGAGCTTGGCGTCGCGTGCGAGCTCGGCGTTCGTGTCGCGTACCGTGGATGTGACACCGCGCAGCTGGGTGAGCTCCATCTCGCAGCTCGAACCGTCTTCCATGTACACGTTCGTGACGGGGTTCAAGATGCGATCTCCCGTGCCCTTGCCTTCTCCGTAATGCTTTTCAACGTAGCGGACGTGGGAGTTCTTGCCACAGTAGAAGCTGTGTATTCCGTCGTGTTCGGATGCCTCGTGGCTTTCGTTGTGGATGCCGCAGCCCGCGATGATGGTCACGTCGCAGTCATCGCCGATGTAGAACGTGTTGTACACGACGTCTTTAAGGCCCGCCTGCGTAACGATGACCGGGATGTAGACGGTCTCGCCTTTGGTGCCCGCCTTGATGTGGATATCGATGCCGGGATTGTCGGTTTTTGTGGCTATCTCGATGTTGGCCGATGAGTGGCGCTCGACGAGTTGGCCGTCTTTGCGGATGTTGAAGGCGCCTTTCGGCATGCCGTGGATGTTCGCTATTTCCGCCAGCAGCCCCTCGTCGATGGGGGATAAATCGACTGCCATGGTTACTCCTTACAGTTGCAGGTTTTGCAGACGGCGGGTTAGCACGTCGTCGGGATTTCGGTCAGATGCAGCTCGGGCGGCTGCGTGAAGTTGCAGATGGGGTTGTCTTTCGCCATGAGGCCGAGCTGGGGGATCAGCTCGGTGGCGGGGCCTTGCGCCTCCACGCGGCCTTCCTTGATCCATACGATGTCGTCGGCAAGCTGAATGATGCGCTCCTGATGCGAGATGATCACGATGGAACGGCCGTCGCGGGCCTCGTGTATGTCGCGGAACGTCTCGGTCAGCCTGTCGAAGCTCCACAGGTCGATGCCCGCCTCCGGCTCGTCGTAAATTGCGAGCTTGGGATCGCGCGCGAGGATCGTGGCGATCTCGATGCGCTTGACTTCGCCGCCCGAGAGGTTCTTATCGACTTCGCGGGTGAGGTAGTTGGCCGAGCAAAGGCCGACTTTGGACAAGTACTCGTTGCAGGACAGCATCGGAAGCTTCTTTCCCGCCGCGATATCGAGGAGCTTTTTCACCTTCATGCCCTTAAAGCGGGCGGGTTGCTGGAACCCGTAGCCGATGCCGAGCTTCGCGCGCTCGTCGATGGGCAGTTCGGTGATATCGGTCCCGTCGAAGACGATAGAACCCGATGTCGGCATCTCGACGCCCATGATGAGCTTGGCGAGCGTTGACTTGCCTCCGCCGTTGGGGCCGGTGATAACCGTGAACTTGTCATCTTCGATGGCGAGCGACAGGTTGTCGATTATGCGCCTCTTTTCGTTCGAGCCCTCCGAAACGGGGACTTCGAACACGAGGTCCTTGATCTCTAACATGCTATACTCCGTCTCTCGTGCGATTTGATACTCAATAAGTAACATTCAAGGCGCGTACCGTCAAGCATCAAACCGATCAATACTTTTCACTGGCTCATTCTACCGTTAAATGCCAGCGTGGGCACGTCTTTTTACCCGAGCAGGTCGATGACTTCGTAATCGGACGAAGAGCCTTCAATGATGCCGCGGTTGCCGAATGCGCAGCGCACGTCGTGACCGATCACGCGAGCGAGCTCTTCGCCGTGCCGACGCAGTTTGCCCGGGGTGGTTTCCAGCAGCTGCTCGCGGGTCTTTTCGCGGTATCCCGCCGGTCGTTCGCAGAAGAAATCGCCGTCCTGGCGCCGTGCCATGTCGCGCGGTTTGACAGGCGCGTCCATGCCCGCGACCGAGCTGATGATGTAGCCTCGCATCTCCGACTCGTCGGGGTCGAACGAGGCGAGCCATGCCGCCGCGCCGTCGAAGCGGGCTATCGTCTCGTCGAGGTTGGGATCGCGGTAGGAGTGGAACTGCATCGCGCCCGAGCGCAATGCCCGGAATCCGGCTCCGTAGGCACCGCCTTTTACGCGCACCTCGTTCCAGAGATAGTCGTAGGAGAGGGCTTTCGAGGCTACCTGCCAGCTTCCTTCGTAGGATATTCCCTCGAGCCGCGCATTGTAGCCCTTTGCGGCGAAGCATACGTCGGCGGGCACGATGAACGCCTCGTTCAAAACGCGCGGTTCGGGGACGACGAGGGCGTTCGGTTCGTCGGAGCGGTCGAGTTCGAGCGTGCCTGCGAGCTCCCAGAAGCGAGAGCGGTCTTCCGGGGCGCCCGTGAAGCTCACGATCGTTCCGTCGACGGCGAATATGCGCTGCGCTGTGCTGCGAAGCCTTTCGACCAACGCAGGAAACCGCGCGTCGAAATCGGCGAGGAGGCTTTTCAGGAACCGGTAGAAATCGACGCCGCTCAGCTGCTCGCGGATCAGGGCCGATTTCGATACGTAGGACGAACAGCGCAACAGCGCCGAGGAGTTGCCTGCGGTCGCGTATCCTTGTTCCATGCGGATTCTCGTCTGCGTGAGTATGTCGCGGATTTTTTCGGGGTTGTCGAAATTAGTCGAGCTCCTGATCTCGAGCGGAAGATCTACGGCGTGGGCGATGTTTTCGGAAAGCGAGCTGGTGGCTATCACGAATTTGGGAGAGATCGCATCGGCGTCCTGCTCGCTTGCGTACACATCGACGAAGAAACGCAGGCTTCCCAGGTAGGTTTGGGTGAGCTTGTCAAGTTCCTCTGCGCTGTGCCCGCGCGTATCGAGCTTGCCAAGCAGCATGGCCAAAAGCGTCGCGTAAGGCAAGTCTTCGAAAGAAAGCCTGCCCATATCGAAATAGGCGAACACGTAATCGATGCCCCGGGTGGGAACCTCGTGATACAAACACGGCAGGGGGGTGCTGTCGATGCGCTCCCAGGCGGGCTGTACGGGCGCTTCGGCAATATCGTCGAGCGTGAGCAGCGGCAGGGTCGCGAGCGCCTCGGGGGAATCGGGGTCTTCTTGGAGGCGGCGAAGCGCGGCCACCTCGTCCATCACCGATTCGATGTCGGCTTCGTCCATGGTTTCCCTCACGGCCGCAAGGCGCGCTTCCTCGCAGTTCTCGTCGAGGCTTTCCACCGGCTCGAGGATGGCGAGCGCCCTATGATCGTTTTCGAGGACGATTTCGCGCAACAGGTTTTCGAAGTAGCCTTCCGGGGCGCGGCGGCGCAATTCGGCGAACGCGTCTTCGAAGCGCAGGTAATCGGTTGCCATGGAGTCGTCGTAGAGCCACCCGGCCATCGCGCTCATGGCGAGCACCACGCCGTCGGCGGTTCCGAAATCGCGCTCGCGCAGCAGGAACTCGGCGCGAGCAAGCGATGCTTCGATGCGTTCGGGATCGAAGCCCTCGTCGACCAGCATGCGGGCCGTCTGCTCGACCGTTTCGCAAAACGCATCGGCGGTATCGGGCTTCGAGCCCTTTGTCATGACGAACAGCGCCGGTTGAAGCTGCGCGTCGATGAGATAGCCGTCTACGTCGTCGGCTATGCCGGCTTTGAGGAGGGCTTTCTTGAGCGGCGCTTCGTTCGATCCCATGAGCACGTCGGCGAGGATGTCGGTGGCGATAACGCGCAGCCGATCGCTTGCCCGTCCGATGACGTAGCCAAGGCCCATCGCAGCGTTTTCGGGCGCGGTCTCCATCTGCTTGACGATATCGAGATTCACGACGGGAGCCTGCAGCTCGAGCGGGTTGGGCGCTCCTGCGGGCTTCTGCTCTTCGGAGAGATAGCGTTCGTCGAGGAATGCGAGCATGCGGTCGATGTTCATATCGCCGTACAGCACGATGTAGCTGTTGTCGAGGCGGTAGTGACGGGCATGCTCGTCGAGGAACTGCTCGTAGGTGAGCTCGGGTATGACTGCGGGATCGCCGCCCGATTCGTGCGCGTAGGCGGTGTCGGGGAACAGCGCCGCGGAAAGCGCGTTGTAGAGCACCGAATCGGGATCGGAAAGGGCGCCCTTCATCTCGTTGTACACGACGCCGTTGTAGCGCAGCGGCTCGTCGGGCCCGTCGATCTCGTAGTGCCATCCCTCCTGCTCGAAGATGGCGCGCTTCTCGTAGATCGCGGGGTGGAGAACGGCATCCATATAGACGTCCATGAGGTTCAGAAGGTCCTGCTCGTTGGTGCTCGCCACCGGGTACATCGTTTTATCCGAGAACGTCATGGCGTTCAGAAACGTTTGCATGGAGCTTTTGATGAGGTTGACGAAGGGCTCTTTGACGGGGAATTTGTCAGAGCCGCACAGCACCGAGTGCTCGAGGATGTGAAAGACCCCCGTGCTGTCTGCGGGGGGAGTTTTGAACGCGATCGAGAACGCTTTGTTTTCGTCGTCGTTCTCCAGAAAGAGAAGCCTGGCCCCGCTTGCCGTGTGGCGCAGCGTATAGGCGCGGCCGTCGATTTCTTCCAGGTTTTCAGCGGATTCGACTCTGAATCCGTGCAGGGTCATGCCGATTTCGAGATTCAAGGCAAGCCGCCTTTCTGTGTGTGGCGCGGCGTGCGGAAGATGCTTGCGGCATCGATGTTTCCTCGTCGGTGCAAGCATCCGGCAACCGTGCGTATCCGTTTCGTGTATCGCCGCTTATGATACCGCTAAACCGGACGCGCGGCAGCGCGAGTAGCCGATGATCGCGAGAACCGTAGGGAATCGGTTACCGGGGGCGTCGGTTGGGGCTGGGTGGAACTTGCGTCCGAAAGCCGAGCCGCTGCAGCTTGCGGCTTCAAACGAGTGCGTGCGCACCCGGGCTTCCCATGGCCGGCGGCGCTGAGCGCGACCTACCGTGCGGTTCGGGCCGCCATCGCCTTCGCTGCGAGTGCCGTTTGCGCAATGCCGATGACCAGGTAGAAAACCGAGGCGACATTCGGGAGGTACAGCATTTCGAACGCGCACCAGCCGATGAGGAGGATTCCCGCGGCCAGCGCCCAGGCGCAGGCCGCGGCTTTACGCGAGGAAAACAGCGCGGTGGCGACGATGTTCGCTATGCCGTTCACGAGCAGCAGGGCGAGTCCCGGCCAGAAGAGGTTTTCGATCATGAAGCCGGGCAGGGGCAGCGCCTGCAGTGCAGGCACGAGATCCGATAGCCCCATGGGCGCATCGTCTGCCCAGATCATCATGATCATGCCGAATATGGCGGCGCATGCGCCGTTGAGGGCGCAGATAATGCGGAGCGCGATCTCCTGCTTTCGGTCGCAGGTCATTCGCCTGCTCCTCTCACGCAGTCGCGCAGCGGTGCGATGAAGGCTCTTTCGGTACCGTCGAATCCGGCTTTCATCTCTCGGTCCATCACGGCTATTCCGGGGTCGCTCTCGGCGAGCTTTTCGGTGCGGGAAAAGAACACCTTCATCATGGTGCGGTCGAGCGCCCCGAGCTTGTCCATCGAGAAGCCCCCGCGCATGTAAAACCAGGGAAGGTCGGGGTATTCGGCTTCGGGAAACGTCCGCCGCACCGCTTCTTCGATCTCGGCGGACGAGCCGCCTTGCTCGGGCATGGGGCTCGCCCCGGTGGCGAACAGCACGAACCGTTTCTCGGGGTGCGCGGCGATCTGCCGCTTGAGCCATTTCGCACCTGGAATCGATGCGGCATGAAACCAGCTTCCGAATATTACGGTATCGAAATCCGCCAGATCGACGGCGTTTCGGTTCTTGTAGGCTATGGCATCGCATCCGATGTCTTCGGCGATCCATCGGGCGTAGCGTTCGGTGTGGCCGGTTTGCGAACAGTAAATGACAACGGGTTTCATGGAAGCTCCTTTGCGGTTGCGTGCGAGAGGTAGAACGATTCGAGATGCGCTTCGATCAGGGGTCGGGCTAGATCCCATGACGTCCCATCGTGCAGCATGAGGAACACGGGCCCGTAGAATTCAAGGGCGAGAAGATGGGCGTCGGCCCGATCGAACTCCCCGGTTCCCATCAAGTAGGCGAAAACGGTTTCCTGCAGCCTGATGGGCTGTTCGGCGAAAATGAGGCGGTAGGCGCGCGTCGTCTGCTGGTTTTCGAACTGATTGATCACGAGCAGCTTGCGCAGGCGCACCATATACGGATCGCAGAAAAGAAACTCGAACGTTGCGAGCACCTTCTCGCGCAACTGGTCGAAGGGGATGCTGCCGTAGCCGCTCGCATCGTCGGTCGTGAGGAACAGGGCCCCTCGGCTCCGAAACCCTTCGCCCATGCTCTCGAGCGCCCGTTCGATAATGGAATCGAATATCGCCTGCTTGCTGGGGTAGTGGCTGTACAGCGATGCATCTTTTATCCCGACGGCTGCGGCGATGTCGCGTACGGTCGTGGCTCGGAATCCCTGTTCCGAGAAAAGCCGCATGGCCTCGTCGAGAATGACGGTTTTTGTATCACGGGAGCGTTCCTTTCGCATGAAGCGTCTCCTTTTGCGGATTTTGGGCGGCATCGCGCGTCTCTGCAATCGCCGTGGGCGCCGATGCCAGCGGCGAGTTCAAGCTAGCGTTCGCTAGCCACAATACTAGCAAATGCTAGCTTTGTAAAGAGGAAGGTTGATGGCTTTGCCGGAGCTTCTCGACTCCATGGGGCGCATGGTTCGAAAAAACCGCGATCGCCCGGCTCGTTCGGCAAGCCGACCGACTGGAAGCGATGCATATCGGATGGAATGTTGCTTGCGCTTATCGGAAAGTTGTGTATACTAGCCCCAACCCGAATGAAAGGTTCGCATGTACCAGGCCAAGAACAACAGCTTCATGATGAACGCGCAGAGCGCGTCTATGAACTGTGCTTGGTGGTGGAACGGAACGCAATAATTCGGGTTATCGACAGCTTCTGTTCTCGCTTACATACAAAAACGAACAGCTCTCGGTGATCCGGGAGCTTTTTTGTTGCCCGAAAGCCGAAGCTGAACTCGAAACGAAGCAGGCGAGCGGGCGCGCAAGGCCGAAACCGAAGCGCAGGTACGCAAGAGTTGAAAGAGAAAGGAACCGCAATGGAAAACGCAGTGCCGCACCGTCTGTACCTCAAAGAAGATCAGATTCCGACGCAGTGGTACAACCTGCGCGCCGACATGCCCGAGCCGCCCGATCCCATCCGCCTCCCGAACGGGGAGATCGCCGAGCCCGAGCAGCTCGCGCCGGTCTTCTGCGACGAACTCGTGCGCCAGGAGCTCGACGATGAGACGGCCTACTACGACATCCCCGAACCCGTGCGGGAAATGTACAAGATCTATCGGCCCTCGCCGCTGTGCCGCGCCTACAACCTCGAGCGCGCGCTTGGCACGCCGGCCAAGATCTACTACAAGTTCGAGGGCAACAACACGAGCGGCTCGCACAAGCTCAACTCGGCTATCGCCCAGGCTTATTATGCAAAGGCGCAAGAGCTCACCGATATCACGACCGAGACCGGGGCGGGCCAGTGGGGCACTGCACTCGCAGAGGCGGCCGACCACTTCGGGCTCAACCTCGATGTGTTCATGGTGAAGTGCTCCTACGAGCAGAAGCCCTTCCGTCGCAACATCATGGAAACGTTCAGCGCCAACGTGACGCCGTCGCCTTCCGATACCACCGAGATCGGCAAGAAGATGCTCGCCGAGAACCCCGATTCTTCCGGGTCGCTCGGCACCGCCATCTCGGAAGCGGTCGAGCGGGCGCTCAACGTGCCCGAAAACAAAGGACGCTACACGCTCGGCTCCGTTCTGAACCAGGTGGTGCTCCACCAGAGCATCATCGGGCTCGAATCGTACGAGGCGTTCAAGGAGCTCGGCGAGTACCCCGACATCGTGATCGGATGCGCGGGCGGCGGTTCGAACCTCGGCGGCCTGATCGCGCCGTTCATGCGAGACAAGATCAAAGGCATCCATCCCGATACGCGGTTCATCGCCGTCGAGCCCGCGAGCTGCCCGTCGCTTACGCGTGGCCGCTACGCCTACGATTTCGCCGACACGGGCAAGACGTGTCCGCTCGCTAAAATGTACACGCTCGGCAGCGGTTTTCTTCCAAGCCCCGACCATGCGGGAGGCCTGCGCTACCATGGCATGAGCCCGATCGTCTCGAAGCTCAAAGCAGACGGTTACCTCGATGCGGTTGCCGTGAAGCAGACCGACATCTTCGCCGCAGCGGTCGAATTCGCCCGCCTTGAAACCATCCTTCCCGCACCAGAGAGCGCACATGCGATCTTCCAGGCTATGGAGGAGGCCAAGCGCTGCGCCGAGACGGGGGAGGAAAAGACGATCCTCTTCGGACTCACGGGCACCGGCTACTTCGACATGGTGGCCTACGATGCGTACAACCGAGGCGAGATGACCGACCATATTCCCACCGATGAGGAACTCGAGGTGGGGTTCGCTTCCATCCCGAGCATCCCCGGGGTGCAGTAGATCCGTCGGCCTGCCGCGGGTCATTCTGCGGCAGGCCGACGAAACAACCAGGTGCGGAAGCGAAAAGCCTGCGATTTGCACGAAAATTGCCAGATTCATACATCCAGGGGGTTCGGGAGCGTTCCCGAGCCCTTGCATTGCGCACGATGCGGACCGTTTTCCCAGTTCGCGAATAACGCAGGCGTTTTGCGGGGCGGAAACGGGCGCGAAGGGGATCTCCGACGTCGTTCGAAATGTATGAATCTGGCAATAAATGTGCACATGGCACGCGATGGCGGTCGCGCCGGCCGAAAGCGGGCCGACTCGCAGGCAACGGGGCCGTACCGTTTGCTCTCGGCATCTGGCTTCTCGTTTTGCCCGTCGCTATACTGTCTTTGCAGACAAGACCTTCATTGATTTCGGAGAGCTGCGGAAGGGGTGGGCCGATGGCGGCGTCAACGGCTGCTTTTGCCGATATCGTATTCTGCGCGCTTCTCATAGGGGCGTGGTGGTGGAACAGGCGGCAGAGGTGACCGCCGCTCTGTTTCGCGTCGAAGACATGACCGTGTCGTACCCGCGTGCTTCCGGGCGCGCGAGGCTCTTCGCAGGGTTGGGCTTCGCCCTTGACGAGGCGACCATCTACGATCTTGTCGGTCCTTCCGGCTCGGGCAAGTCGACGCTTCTTCGCGCGTGTGCCCTCATGATCGAGCGTGAAAGCGGACGCTTGTATCTTGGAGGCGAATCGAGCAGCGATATGCCGGTGACCCAGTGGCGCAAACGCGTCTGCCTGGTTCCCCAGAAGCCCTCGCTCGTATCCGGTACGGTGCGCGATAACCTCGTGCTTCCATGGACGCTGAAGGTTCGCGCAGACGAGAGCGCACCGCGCGACGGCGAGCTCGCCGATCTGCTCGCGAAGGCCGAGCTCGGCGACGTTGAGCTCGAGCGCGACGTCTCGCAGCTTTCGGGCGGACAGCTTGCCCGTATCGCACTGTTGCGCGCTTTCGCTGCCAAACCTGCGGTATTGCTGCTCGATGAGGTCGATGCGGCGCTCGACGCCGATTCCGCTTGCGCGATCGGACGGCTTGCCGCGACGCTCGTCGGTACGGGTATGACGTGTCTGCGCATTCGCCATCGCGCCGCTGACGGGTTCGCTGCAGGAACCTTCGAGCTCAAAGCGGGCTCGCTTTCGTACAGCGAGAACGCCGGGGGCGCTTTGCCGTGCGCCCGATCGGCTGAAAGGCCCGAGGGCACCGAAGTAGCGGAAGCGTCCGTTTCCGAGGGCGCCGAAACGGCGGCCGGTTCTTTCGGAGGCGGCGAGGGAGCCGTATCCGCAGGAGGTGCGCGATGAGCTCGGGCGTCGTGGAGATCGGGTATTTCGAGCTCTTCGCAGCGAGCGCGCTCATGCTCGTGGCGGGCCTCGTTTCTTACAAGCTCGAACTCGGGCAGACCAAGCGCATCGCCGTATCCACGGCGCGCTGCTTCATCCAGCTTCTTGCCGCGGGCTTCGTACTGAAATACCTGTTCGAGTGGCAGACATGGTGGCTCGTGCTGCTTGCGCTCGTATTCATGATTTCGGCTGCGACCCAGATCGCCACCTCGCGCGTCAAAAGCGAGATCAAGGGGCTTGTTCCTGCGGTGTTCATCTCCCTGTTCGTCTCTTCGGTGACGGTCGGGCTCATCGTGGTGGAAGGGGTCGTCCATGCAGAGCCATGGTACAATGCCCGCCAGCTCGTACCCATTGCGGGAATGATCATCGGCAACGCCATGTCTGCGATCGCCGTTGCCATCGACCGGCTGTTCTCCGATATGGATTCCCGCTCCGACGAGATGTTCACGCTCGTGGCTCTGGGAGCAACGGCGCGCGAGGCCGCGTTCCCTTCGATCAAGGCGGCTATCGGGGCGGGCATGACGCCGGTGCTTGCGACGATGTCGGCTGCGGGCATCGTGACGATCCCCGGCATGATGAGCGGTCAGCTGCTTGCCGGAGCCGATCCTCTTGCGGCAGCGAAATACCAGATCGTCGTCATGCTCATGCTGTCGGCTGCCAACACGATCGCCATCGTCATGGCTTGCTTCCTCACGTATCGCAGGCGGTTTAGCGCCGATGGATATTATTTGGACAAGGGCATTCGGGAATAGAATCAATCTATAATCGCTCTAAACGCGAAAGGGTGCCCATGGATCGTGAAGGAACATACTCTCTCATATCGGTGAACGCCGATGATGACGAGGAGATCGTCATCCAGACGGGCGTTGCCCGCGAATCGGCCGAGAAGCCGGGCGATGGCCTCCCGGAGAAAAGCGAATGCGAAGAAGGCCGCGTCGAAGGCGATGAGCCGGGGGCCGTCTTCGAGACGGAGCCCGAGGGCGAGGCCGCCGTCGCATCGCCGCCCCGAAAGCGGCGTGCGCCCCGCGCGGGCGAACAGCGTTATCGGGAAACGACGCAGGAGGATCTCGACAGCGTCGAACCGATGTCGAAAATGCAGAAGATCGTTTTGGGCTGCATAGTTCTGCTTATTGTCGGTTTCGTCGTCTACTACCTGTTCTTGCGGTAAAATAGCGCTGCCCTCGTGCGCTTCGGGCGCAGAATGCTAGGAAGGTTTACACGATGCCAAAACATGCACGAACCGATTCGAATACCGAAGAATTTCTTGAAGACGAATACCCCGATGCGGTCGAAAGCCTCGAGCCCGATGTGAGCGCTCCGATGCTGATCGGCGATCGGGAACCCGCTCAGGCGGGCATGGTGGTTGCCGAGCAGAAAGGCGGTCGCGGAAGACACGGCGATAAGAAGCTCAAACCCGAGCTCTCCGCTCAGCAGCGCAAATCGCGCCGTATGCGAAGGCTGCTCATCGTGGTTGTCGTATTGCTCGTGGCATTGATCGGCGCGCTCGGCTACTTCACGTGGATGCTGTTCCAGGAAAGCCAGAATCTGGCGACTCAGCAGGCGCAGCAGCAAAGCGACCAGGAGGTCGAGGCGCTGCAGGGAAGCGAGGCCCAGGACGCTTCGACGATTGCGACGAAGACCACCGAAGTCCCCGATTTGTCTCAGCTGATGGGGATGACGCAAGACGAGGCGGTTGCCGCCCTGAAGCGCGGTGCCACCGTTACCAGCGAGCGCCAGGTCAACGAAGAGGGCAACCCCGTCAAAAGCTCGCTCACCGTGGCCTTGACCGACGAACCCGCAGATTCGCGCCTCGGTACGCCGACGGTGTATCTGGGTCTCGACGAAGACGGCGCCATTGTCATGACGGGCTACTCCGCCGCGATGTCGGCCCTCGGGTTCGGAACGCTGAGTTTCGCCGATGCGGTCAAAAACGAGAACATCGTGGAAAAGACGCTCGGCGAAGCGGGAATCCAGGTTGAAGCCGGTTCGGCGAAGCTTCCCGAAGACAAATCGGAGTACTCTACGTACGCATCGGATGGAACGACGCTCGTGCAGGAGAAATGCTCGTTCTCGGGCACCGTCGTGATCGACGAAGTCGAATACAACTGGTCTGCCGTGCTCATGTACGATTACAAGCTCGCGAACGCTTCGGGCAATCTCGCCGATACGATTCGCCAGATCTACATTTACCTTGAAACCCCGGGGGCGGAGATCGAGGAGCCCGCGGAAGGCGAAGCAGATGCGGAGACGCAGGCGTAGCGACGGCGCGGGCGCGGCGCGTCTGCGGGCGCGGGCCGACGAAGGGCATGTGCAACGCATGCGCCCATCTTGCATAAGTGCCTTAATGCTGATTGACCTCGCATGATAGAGCGTGTTAGAGTTCTCGGTACCAGTACTTTCGTCTACAGGAGGTTCGCGGTGATAGACAAGCGCACGGTATCCGCCATGTTGTTGGAAAGCGCCGATCTGCTCGCTTCCGAGAGCGATCTTTTGAGCGAGATCGACTCGAAGTTCGGCGATGGGGATCATGGCATCACCATGTTGAAGATCGCCAAGCTGATCGAGCAGGAAGTTGCCGCATGGGATGACGAGTCCATCGGAAGCTTCCTCGACGGACTCGGCTGCAAGGCCATGGAGGTGCGCGGCGGTTCGGCCGGACCTCTATACGGCACGCTCATCAGCGGTCTGGGCTTCGAATTGTCCGACGATGAGGACGAGCTGGGACCCGATGCGGTGAAGCGCATGTTTTCCGGATGCCTTTCGGAGATGCAGGACATCACGACGGCCCAAGTGGGCGATAAGACCATGATGGATGCGCTCATTCCCGCGTGCGAGGCTGCAAAGGCGGCGGCCGATGATATCGAGGCGATCCTCGAGGCGGCTGACGATGCGGCTGCGGGCGGCGCGAGGGATTCCGAGCGCTACCAATCGAAGTTCGGCCGCGCGAAAAGCTACAAGGAGGAGACCATCGGCACTCCCGATGCGGGGGCGATATCGACTTCTCTGTTCATCCGCGGGCTGCACGAGGGTTATCTGAAGGCCCTGCAATCGCACTAGAGCATTTGGCATTATCCTGCCGCCCGACGGGCGGCAGGTTCGTTTCGGGCGCATGTGCCCGGCTAAGGCATCCGTACGAAGGAGGAGCATCATGAAGATGAAGAAATTCATCAACGATCCCGACGATCTCACCGCCGAATTGCTCGAGGGTCTGGCGATGGCCAATTCCGACATTCTCGAGCTCGGCGAGCAGAACATGGTAATCAACAAGAAGCTCGCCGATGCCGACCGCGTGACCATCGTCACGCAGGGCGGAAGCGGCCATGAGCCTGCGATCGAGGGCTTCGTGGGCGAGGGCATGGTCGACATCGATGTGGTGGGCGACGTGTTCGCCGCTCCCGGGCCGCAGGCTTGCGTCGATGCCATCAAACTGGCCGACAAGGGCAAGGGCGTGCTCTACATCGTGCTCAACCATGCAGGCGACATGCTCACCGGCAACATGACCATGAAGCAGGTGAAGAAACTCGGCCTCAATGCCGTGAAGGTCGTCACCCAAGAAGACGTGTCCAACGCGCCGCGCGAGAACGCCGACGACCGCCGCGGCCTTGTCGGCTGCATTCCCACCTACAAGATCGCCGGCGCGGCGGCGGCGGAGGGCAAGAGCCTCGAAGAGGTTGCCGCCATCGCCCAGCGCTTCGCCGACAATATGGCGACGCTTGCGGTAGCCGTGCGCGGCGCGACGCATCCGCAGACGGGAACCCTGCTGGCCGATCTTGGCGATGACGAGATGGAAATCGGCATGGGCCAGCATGGCGAAGAGGGCGGCGGCCGCCAGCCTATGAAGTCGGCGGATGAAACGGCTGCCATTATGGTGAACGCGCTTGTCGCCGATATCGGCATCGAGGACGGCGAGAAGGTCATGCTCATAATCAACGGATCGGGTGCGACGACGCTCATGGAGCAGCTCATCGTATATCGCGCCGCCGTGAAGGAGCTCGAGAAGAAGAACATCGAAGTGGTGGCCAATTTCGTCGGCGAGATGCTTACCGTGCAGGAGCAGGCGGGTTTCCAAATGTTCATGGCCCGCATGGACGACGAGCTTCTGCGCCTGTGGAACGCACCCTGCAACACGCCTTACCTCAAGAAGTAGGCCGCCATGCTCGCTTCCATGAAAGAGGTTCTTGCTTGGGCCGAGCGAAAAGGGTGCGCGGCTGCGGCGTTCGATACGCCCAACCTCGAGCTGCTGCTTGCCGCCATCGGCGCCGCGGAGGCCCGCAGGGAGCCGGTGATCATCCAGCATGCCCAACTGCACGAGCATGAGACCCCGATCGACCTGATAGGCCCCATCATGGTGATGTGCGCCGAAAAGGCGAGCGTTCCGGTGTGCGTGATGCTCGATCACGGCGAAGATATGGAGTACGTGAAGCGCGCCGTCGGTTTGGGCTTTACGGCGATCATGTACGACGGCAGCCAAGACCCGTTCGACGAGAACGTGCGGGTAACGCGCGAGGTGACAGACCTCTGCCACGGGCGCGGGATCGATGTGGAGGCCGAAATCGGGTTCACGACGGGGCATGAGGGCCTCGAAAACTCGGACGACGATCGCGAGAACGTCTACACCGACCCGGACGATGCCGTGCGGTTCGTAGAGCTGACCGGCATCGATGCGCTCGCCGCTTCCGTAGGCACCGTCCATGGTTTCTACAAAGCAGCGCCGAAGCTCGATTTCGACCGCATCGCCGAGCTCAGGCGCCGTTGCGGCGTGCCGCTTGTCATGCATGGGGGATCGGGCCTTTCCGCCGAAGATACGAGGCGGGCGATCGAATGCGGCATTCGCAAGATCAACTATTTCAGCTACATGAGCAACGCGGGGGTTCGCGCGGTCGAAGCGCTTATCGCCGAATCGCATCCGAAGTACTTCCATTCGCTTGCGAACGCGGCTGCCGAGGCGATGCAGGCAGATGCCGAAGCCGCCATGGAACTGTTTTCGATGAAGTGACGAGCCCGGCGGCTTGCGAGTCGCCGGGAAGCTGGAGCCTTCGCCCTTCGGGGTTCGACGGGCTCCCGGATCGGCGCCGTAGCGCGCCGCTGCGAAAGGAGAGCGATCATGCCAACCGCAACTTACATGCATGTCGGTATCCCGATCACCGAGAAGAAGCCGAACATGACGTACAACGAGGACATGAAGTTCTGGGTATCGAACGTCGATGATTACGACTACAAGATAGAGTACCTCAAATTCGAGGAGGGCACCCCGTTTCCCGAGGAGCTTCATCGCCGCTGGCATGTGGCCTACGCGGTCGACGACCTCGATCATTACGTCGATGACGCCGACCGCGTCATCTGCGGACCCATGGATGCGGGTCCGGGCGTGCGCCTTGCCTTCGTCGAGAAGGACGGTGCGGTGATCGAGTTGTACGAGGACAAGAACTAGCTGCTTTGGCGTCAAAGCCGAAGCGCTGCCGAGGCGCCCGCGGCGATCGCGGGCGCCTCGGTTCGTTCGAGCCGCGCCTTGCGAGGCTCGAAGCGGTTTGCGAATCTACAGTGCGGCGGCGTTCTTGCCGGCCTTTCTTCCGAAATGGGCATTTGAGGCCATGGCCGTGCCCGATCCGGGATAGAACGGGCCAACCCAGCCTCCGGTGCAGAGGCCTGCGGCAAACAGGTGGGGGATCTGCGACCCGTCGGGACGCAGTACGTGCGCTTCGGTGTCGATGCGCAGACCGCCGCACGGTCCCATGATCTCGGGACGCATGCGGTTTGCGTAATAGGTCGCTCCCTCGATGCGCTCGAATCCGCTGATGCGGCCGTACTGGGTGTCCTCGCCGGCAGGCACCACTGTATCGTTCCAGTACTGGATGGTGTTGGCGAGGCCCGCTGCGTCGACGCCGATCTCGGCCGCCAGCTCCTCGATCGAAGGAGCGGCGATAACGGTTCCCGCCGCAACGGCCTCATTGATGGTGGTCGCATCCCATGCGCGGCAGTTCTCGAGATTGCTTTCCGCCCATACGGCGTAGCAGGGATGCCCCGTCGAACGTTCCATTTGGAACTGCATGCGCGTCTTGTAGGCGTAGTGGGCGTCTTCGCACACGTAGCGCATGCCCGCCTTGTTGACGAAGATGAGCCCCCAAACGTCTTTGCCCGAGGTGAGCTTCAGGTCGAGGATGGCATCCATGCCGCTGCCGAGGTTGCGGATGTCGGCGCCGATCTCCATGCCCATGCGAATGCCGTCACCGGTGTTGGTGGGAGCGCTCAGGCAATCGGCAAGTTCCATCGCCCAAACCTGCTGCGGGCAGAACTGGCGGGCCATCTCGGTGTTGTGATCGATGTTGCTCGTGGCGATGACGACGCCCCTGTTCGCTTTGATGGTCTCGGCTCCCTTTTTCGTTTCGGCTTCGACTCCGATAACCGTGCCGTCCGAATCGGTGATAAGGCGGGTCGCTTCGATGTTGGTTTCGATGACGGCGCCGTTCCCTTCCGCCTTCGCCTTCATGGCGGCGATGAGGCCCGCTCCCTCGCCGTCGGGACGATGGATGCGCACCGCGTAGTATTCGTCGGCATACGGTACGTGCGACTGGCCCGAGAAATCGCCGATCGTGATGCCGAGATCCTCAACGTACCAGCGGATGACTTCGGGGCATCCGAAGGCGAGGTCCTTGACGAGTTCTTCGTCGACCCACTCTTCGCCGAGCGCCATGTACCATTTGAAGTGGTTTTCGGGAGTGTCGTCTTGGTATTCGGTGAACTTCTTCTGATACTCGGTTCCCGCAGCCTGCGTGATGCCGGCGGAAAGCGCCGTCGTGCCGCCGATGACGCCTCCTTTTTCGAGCACGAGGGTGTCGGCCCCGGCACCCGCCGCTTCGATGGCCGCCGAAAGACCCGATCCGCCGCTGCCGATGACGATGACGTCAACCTCGCGATCCCATGATTCGGGAGCGGCCGAAGCTTGGCCGCTCGCTTCGCCTTCCGCTTTCGGCGCGCATCCGGCAAGGCCGAAAGCGGCGAGTCCTGCTGCGCTTGCGGCTGCTCCCTTGAGAAAGTCGCGCCGTGCCAGAGAGGTTGGTTTCGAGATTTCCATGATGATTCCCTTCCTATGTTGTTCTGATCCGATCGTCCGGCCGTCCGACGCGGTTGTGCGAGGGGCAGGTGCTTTCGTTTGCGTCGGACGGCTTCGAACCGAGGACACCGTACAGCCGCGTTGCTGCGCACGGTTGTTTAAACGTGTTTAAACGTTGTACGGGATGTTTAAAACGGGTATCATCCGTGCAGTGCATGCGTCGGATCGAGCGCTTGGGGAGTTTGGGCCTGTGGATCGCTGTCTTGGAAAGCTGTTTGCGTTTCTTGGGAAAAACGCGCTGATCTTCTATGCCGGCATCGGCATGGGCATCTACCGATGCGCCCACGAATGGCCGCTTTGGTTCAACGCGACGGTGACGCAGGTAGGTGTTTCCCCGCTGTTTGTCGGCGACTTTTTCTTTCTGCTTGTCGACATCGGGAAAGCGGTGGGCTTGGCTGTGTATCTTGTCCTCTGCTATCGGTTCGACAGGCATCGTTCGAGCGGGGCCTTGCTCGTGCTGCCGAGCGTGCTTATCGCGGCAGGGTGCTTGGTGCCGCTTTCGGTGGTTTTGGGGTTTGCGTCGGGCGATGGCGTGGTGCTTGGGAGCCTTGTCCTCATCGGCGCGGGTGCCGGTATGCTTTTCGGGCAGTGGATCGAATTCTGCGGGTATCTTCCTCCCGTGAAGGTGATCCAGGTTTTCGCGGTATCTTTCGCCGTGCGGTTCGCGCTGCTGCCCGTCATCACGGGAGTCGATGAGCTTTTGAGCACGCTCGTGATCATCTGCTTGGCGGGTCTGTCGTTTGTGCAGGTATCGTTTTGCTTCAGCAAGATCGCCGTTGCCGAGGATCGGCCGCGCGAAGGACTCGGAGCGAAGGGCCTTTCCGGGTACGGGATGCTGTTTTTGTTCGTATGCGTGTTCGCGTTCGCCTACGGGGTGGGCGGAAGCGCCACCCAGCTCTCCCATTCCACGCATGAGACGGGGTTGGGCAATCTGCTGCCCTCGCTTGTTATTTTGATTCTCGCGTTCAAGATGGGGGATCGCTTCGATCGCACGATCCTCTACGCGATTGCACTCCCTCTGATGACGGTCGGCCTCATCGGCGTCGAGTTCTTGGGGGTATCCCTTTCGCTCTCGCAGGTGATGGTCAGCGCCGCATATTCGGCATTCGACCTTTTGGTGTATACCATGGTGTGCTCGAATGCGTATCGGAGCAGGACATCGGCGATGCTTCCCGGATCCTGCATCCGCATTTTGGCATTGATCGCAGCCGATCTCGCGATCATCCTCATGCGTTTGAACGTGTCATGGAATCGTGGAATACTCGTGACGGCGACCATCTTGGCGACGCTTGCCGTAGGTATTGCGGTATTCGCGCCCCTGCTGGGAAGCCAGCGCGAATTCTCGCGTTTTCTGTCCGAGGGCGAATCATCGGAGCGCGAGCGGCTTGACGGCATTGCCGAGGCTGCAGGTCTTTCCGTGCGCGAGACCACGGTGTTCAGGCTTCTGGTGATGGGGAAAAGCGCAACTGAGATCAGCGAGGAGCTGTTCATATCGAACGGTGCCGTGAGAGCCCATTCAAGCAGGATCTACGATAAGTTCGGCGTGCATTCGCGCAAGGATTTCGACGCGCTGTTCTCAGAGCGGTGACGGACCGTTTCGTCCGCCACCGCCTGCGTTCTGCGCTCGATGCGGCTATCGTTTCCTGCGGGCCAGCGTTGCCGCCCCGGTAACCCCGGCGAGGGCTGTGAGGGCTGCGAGGGCGAAGGCGAGCAAGGCAATCGGGTCGTTCGTTTTCGCGAGGTCGTTTGCGTCTGTCGCGTCGGCGGGGTCCTTCTCGATCGGGATGGTGGTCGCCTCGTCGGTTTCGATGGCGGTTGCACGGAAGTACATGCCGCCGGGTTCGATGTAGGAGGTCGCCATCGCGTACGGCTTGCCGTTGCAGGATGTCGCGGCGGGCTGCAGAGCGCGTGCATCCGACGAGCGTTTGGCGTGCGGCGTGAACTTCGTATCCCCGGTATGCAGCAGGTAGGTGTCTGCTTTGCCGTCTTCGGAGAGCGGGCCGACCATGGCGATGCCTCCCTTGACGGCGGCGAACGCGCACTTCGTGTCGCCGTCGGCGAATGCGGGGAAGGCGTCGGCAAGCTCGGTGCCCTGACCGTTTTCAACGGCTTCGAACGTGCCGTCTTGCGTATCGTAGACGTAGAGCACGCCGTCGCTCGCTATTGCTTGCGGGTTGACGTGGGGGATGGCGAGCGTTGCGAAGCTGTCGAGTGCGCCGCTTTCTGGGTCGTAGGATAAAACGCTGCTCGCCTTCGCGATCTCTTCGAGAAGGGCGTCTTCATCTTCGCTTGCAGGAGCATCGCCTCCGACGAGCACGACGGCGTCGCCCACACTTGCGATGGTGGATCCGTCTGCTATGCCGGCTGCGGGAAGCGCGGTCCACGAGCCGTCCGCAGGATCGTAGGCGTATACGCGAACCTCCGCTTTGACGGCCTCGGCGGGGTTCTCGTATCCCCACGTGCGCGGCACGCCGTCGGAGAGGATCTCCATGGTCGTGCCCTTCACCAAGAGTTTTCCGCTCCATTGGGTTGCGGAGGCGTTTGCGAGGGGTTCGGGCAGCGACGCTGCTTTCGTCCAGGTTCCGCCTTCCGTATCGTAGCGCCACATGCTCTGTACGAACGGGGCGTTTTCGATGAGCTCGAAGCGGGGCAGGGAATAGACGCCGCCTTCCAGGGCGACGAGGATGCCGTTGGTTTCACCGTCGACGAGCGCGGTCTGGCTGTAGGGATCGTCGTCGGCGGGAAGGGGAAGCGCGTCTTCGTAAACCGTATCGCCGGGGCTTATGAAGCAGGTGTGGGTTGAAGAAGCTCCTTCGGCAGTGGTTACCTGCACTTCGACGATGCCCGAAAGTACGGGCTCTGCCGTGATCTCGATGGCGGTATCGGTCCAGCTGCCAACGGAGGCCTTGTAAGCGAGCGGGCCGTCGCCAAGCCCTGCGGCTTCTATCGCGACGGCTCCTTCTGCACTGCCGAAATACGAACCCCGCACGGTAGCGGCGGTTCCCTTTGCTTCCACGCCGGCGATTACGGGTTCGTAGGCGTCGGCGGAAGGTGTGCCGTCGATGGAAAGGTCGATGACGCCGCCCGAGGAAACGGCATCGGACAGTGCGGGGTTCGCGCGCACGCTCGCCTTGACGCGGGCCGCACGCTCGGCAGCGCTGTCGTCGGGGTGCTTGGCTGCAAGCACGGCGGTCGACCCGGCAACGGAGGGCGTTGCCATGGACGTTCCGTTCTTGTAGCCGTAGGGCACCTGCTGCGTGCCGATGCCGAGCGAGTCGATCCAGACGGGCAGCGTGCCCGCCGATACGAGGTAGACGCGCATCTCGAAATCGTCGAAGTCGATGGAGGCATCGGTCGGAAGCGAATCGGCGAAAGCGTCCCATGTTTGCCCGACTCCGAGCGCCGAAAGGTAGGAACCGCCCGATTCGGAAAGGGAGAGCCACTGGGCGTTTCCGTCGGCATCCTTGCTCGTCGTCTTGATTTCGATCTCCTGCACGGTCAGAGCCGCGTTGGTGCTGTAGAGCGAAAAGCCGATCCACGCGTCGGTTCCCGCTGCGGGTTCGGCTATGGGTCCGGTCGCCTTGAGTTCGATTCCGAACAGGCTGCTCGACTTGCCGAATGCGGCAATAGGTTCGAGTTCGGCGTAAAGGCTTCCCGATCCCGTGAAATAGGTCGAGGTGTCGATGGCGCCCGTGCCAAGCGGCTCGGTCGTGCCGTCAGCATGCAGGGCGCTTGCCTCAAACGCGCTTGCCGCGCCGTCGAAGCCTTCGTAGACAAGGTTCTCGCTGGGATCGACCATGTCGGGGAAGTAAGAGGAATGGGTTTGCGGTACGGTGGAGAGGATGCCGCCTGCGGGCGCGGCGAGGCTGACCGTCGCCTTGCCGTAGTTGCTGTGCGACCACAACTCGTCGGAGGTATTGGTTCCCGCCACGGAGACGGCGTAGGGGTTGTCTTTCAGGATGCCGCCCGAGACGACGTTGCCGTCAATGTCGAGGCCGTCGTTGCCAGCGCCGAACACCGATACGATCCCGCATGATTCCCCGAGATCGCGCACTGCGGCATCGAGCGCGCGGCTCGACTGGTACAGCATCCAGGAGTTGCTCGTCACCTGCACGTCGATTCCCTGTTCGAGCTTGGCCTTCTTGATGAACGCGTAGGCGTTGAGCTGGTCGACGAGCGAAGAGGTGGACGCACCGTTCTTGATGACCATGAGCTTCGCGTCGGATGCGACCCCGCTTGTCCCGCTGCCGTTCCACTCGGCGGCTATGATGCCCGCGCAATGCGTGCCGTGCCCGATGTCGTCGGTGACGTCGGCCGGGTCGACGGCGGGGTTGGCTACCGATTCGGAGTTGAACCCGAACTCGCCGCAGCCGAGGGCTTTCTGCTTTTGGACGTCGAACCGGTAGATCGAGTTCACCAGATCGGGGTGGGTCGTGTCGATGCCGCCGTCGAGGATCGCCACGATGACGTCTTCGCCGTCCATGTTGCCGCCCGCTTGGTTCCAAAGCGGGGCGTTGATGCTCGCGTTCGCGCTTGAACCGGGGGTTTTCATGGTGTTGCCGCCCGCGAAAGCCCACTGGAACCGCGAAAGATCGGGAACCGCCGATGGGGTGGCAGAACCCTGCGCCGCCCGAGACGCTGTTTCGGCGTTTGCGACGGCGGCAGGCGCCGCCTCGTCGAAGCCGATCTCATCATCCGCTTTAAGGTCGGCGAGCTCGATGTCGGTGTAGTTGGGCTCGGCGGAGATGACCGTCGGATCGTCTGCGAGCGCATAGAGCAGCTCCTCGGTGCTCAGCGTGTCGCTGCGCACGACGGAGATGCTGCCGATCGAAGCGCTGCCAAGCGCGTTGCGCGCAGCAGCGTCGCCTCGGTCGGCCTCGATCGCTTGGGCGTCGATCTCCATGATCGGCTCGACCGCATCGGCTGCTCCGTCTGCTTCGAGGGCAACCGCTTCGACGGCATCGCCGCTCGTTACGACAACGGCTTCGCCTTCCGCGTACGATCCTGCGGCGAGCATGTCCGGAATGTCGTCGGTCCAGCTTTCGGGCGCAGCCGTTGCTTCGCCTGCCGAAAGGACGGGAAGCAGGCCGAGTGCCAAAGCGAAGGCGAGGCATGCGTTGAGCGCAGCCCGCCTTCTTCCCATCGCGGTGTTTGAAGCCTCGAAACGCGGTGTCGCGTGCGAGCTGGGACTTTGCGGTGTTCTTTGCATCGAACAGCCCTTTCTAGAACCAGTGGAAATGTATGCACCACAATAAGGTTCAAGCAACAACAGAGGAGCAACAAGGATCGTTTCGTTCGGTCCTAGGACGATTTCGGCGCATGCCGAGGCGGCCTGCCTTCTGCCTTTCGGAATGTAACGATTTTGGGATGCGGGCCTTGCGATTGCGGCCCTTGGCGCGGCGGCCGCCTCGCGGCGGTTCCTGCGATAAGGCAAACAGCCGTGCCGTATCGGCATAAACCCGATACGGCACGGCTTTCAGGTTAATGCGTCGCGAAAGTTGGGGGAGTGCAGCCAAGCCGAACCAAGCTGCCTTTTGCACGGGAGGCGATAAGATTTTCTTGCATAGCGCGAAAACCGTGCTATACTATGCAGGCTGTTTACTCAAGCGGGAAGGAATTCCCCACCTGATTCGGCGCTTCGGCTGCTGATGGGTTGCCTGAATATATGCCGCGCAAGCGGATATGATATGCAAGCAAGCCCGTGGCCGAGTTCCGCGGGTTTTTATTTGCGCGCAAGCGCAAGAACGAGGAGGTGAGCGCGATAGCTGCTCAGGAGCCACGGCTCAACGAAGAGATTACTGCCAGAGAGTGCCGTCTGATCGGCTACGACGGTGAGCAACTCGGAATCTATGCGGTTTCCGAGGCTCAGCGGATCGCCGATGAGCAGGGCTACGATCTCGTCGAGATCGCTCCGAATGCGGAACCGCCTGTGTGCCGCATCATGGATTACGGGAAGTTCAAGTACGATCAGGCTATCAAGGCCAAGCAGGCCCGTAAGAACCAGAGCAAGATCGAGACGAAGGAAATGAAATTCCGTCCCAAGATCGATGTGGGAGATTACACGACCAAGAAGAAACACGTGCTGCGTTTCCTCGATGCGGGCAACAAGGTGAAGATCACCATCATGTTCCGCGGTCGTGAAATGGCCCATCCCGAACAGGGGTTGACGATCTTGGAGCGTTTGGCGGATGACTTGAAAGATCAAGCGGTCATTGAAAGCCAGCCCAAGATGGAGGGCCGCAACATGCACATGCTCATCTCGCCTTTGCCCGCTGCGGCGAAGAAAAAGAAAGAAGCAGAGAAACAAGAAGATGGAAAGGACGAGTAATGCCTAAGATGAAGTCCCACCGCGGCACCGCTAAGCGATTCCGCGTTACCGGTTCCGGCAAGATCATGCGCTCCAAGCAGGGTTCGAACCATATCCTGGAGAAGAAGAGCCAGAAACGCAAGCGCAATTTCCGCCATGAAACCGAGGTTTCCGAGGCCGACAAGAAGGTCGTGTCCCGCAACCTCGGACTCCGCTAGTCGATTAGGAAGGGTTTGAACAATGCCTCGTGTAAAGCGTGCAGTCAACGCTCATAAGAAACGCCGTACCGTCCTCAACCGCGCAAAAGGCTACTACGGTGCGAAGTCCCGCTCCTATCGTGCCGCCAAGGAGCAGGTGCAGCATTCGCTCCAGTACATGTATCGCGATCGCCGCAATAAGAAGCGCGAGATTCGCCGTCTGTGGATTACCCGTATCAACGCTGCGGCCCGTATCAACGGCCTGTCTTATTCCGTGCTGATGAACGGTCTCAAGAAGGCCGGCGTGCAGCTCGACCGCAAGGTTCTCGCCGACATGGCCGTCAACGATCCTGCTGCGTTCGCAGCGGTGACCGAGGTTGCTAAAAAAGCCCTGTAGGCTTTCCTCAGATAAAAGAACAAGAGCGCTTCCGAAGAATCGGAAGCGCTCTTGTTGTATGCGGAACTTCATTGCCGAAGACAGGGAGTTCCGCGTTCTCGCAGGTGCAAAGACTCTTTACACTTCCATGCAGTTCGGCGTTTCCTCGTCGTAGTCGCACCATTCATCGGAGCTGATGAGCGTTTGGGCGAGGTAGGCTTCGGTTGCGGCGCGCGCGGTGCCGACCACCCCGAAGACCACCTCGATGCTCGCTTCGGTCAGCGCATGGATGGACGCTCGTTCCATGCATCCCGCAATGACCACGTCAACTTCGAGTTCCACCAACAGCGATGCGAGACTGCCGTAAGGCAGCCGCGGACTGGGCATATTCTGACATTCGGCGATTATGCCGCAGTCGATCGTGTAGATGGTAAAACTGGTGCAGTGTTCGAAATAAGGCGAAACGTCAAGGCCCTCGCTCGCAACCGCAATCCTCATGGCGTTCCTTTCATGGCAACCTTGTAACGGTTACAATACGTGATTCTAGGTATTGGGTGTTCCTTCTTCCGCCAAACGGGAAGAAATAGTAAGCTTGCGGCATGAAGAAACTGACTGATTCATACTTTGACGTCGTGGTGATCGGGGCGGGAGTCGCCGGATCCTGCACGGCGCGCGAGCTTGCCCGCTATGATGTTTCCGTAGCGGTGCTCGAGGCGGACGGCGATATCGCAAGCGGTGCAACGAGGGCCAATTCGGGCATCGTCCACGCGGGCTACGATCCCGAACCCGGCACGCTCAAGGCGCTCTATAACGCACGGGGCTCCGCTCTCTATCCCGCGTATGCGAAAGAACTCGGGTTCGCCTACATTAACAACGGATCGATCGTGCTCGCGTTTTCCGATGAGGAGCTGGGCACGGTACGCGAGCTGGTGCGGCGGGCCGAACGCAACGGGATCGATGGTGTGCGCGAGCTTTCCCGGGCAGAACTCAGAGAACGCGAACCGCATGTGTCACGCGCTGCGGTCGGAGCGCTCTTCGCGCCGACCGGGGCGATCTGCGATCCCTACGAGGTTGCATTCTCTGCGGCGGAAAACGCTGCCTCAAACGGAGTGGAATTCTTTTTCAACGAAGGCGTGCGCACGATTCGTCCTATTGATGATGTGCGGGGCAAAGCGCGTTTCGAACTGGTCGCGGAATCGGGCGCGCGGGTCAGGGCTGCTGCGGTTGTAAACGCAGCAGGTGCTTTCGCCGATGAGATAAACAACCAAATCAGCTCCTCGAAGCTGCGCATCACGCCGCGGCGGGGCGAGTATTGCCTGTTCGATACCGATATGGGCGATACGTTTGCCAGTACGATGTTCCAGGCGCCCTCGACGGCGGGCAAAGGCGTGCTCATGACGCCGACCGTGCACGGCAATCTGCTTGTCGGTCCCAATGCCGTGGCGCAGTCGAGCAAACGGGATGTGTCGACGACGGCCGAAGGTTTGGCGTTCGTCCTCGAGGCGGCGAAGAAAACGTGGCCCGAACTCTCGACGCGCGGGATGATCACGAATTTCGCAGGATTGCGGGCAAGCGGCGAGAGCGGCGATTTCGTCTTGGGCGAGCCGTCCGATGCGCCCGGATTCTTCAACATCGCCTGCTTCGATTCGCCCGGGCTCACCTCCGCTCCCGCCGTTGCGATCGATATCGCACGGGCCGTTGCGGAGCGTCTCGGGGCGCCGATGAACGAATCGTTCGATCCCATGCGCGCCGCCGAGAAGCCTTTTGCGCTCATGAGCGATGACGAGCGGGCACGTGCGATCGAAGCGGACGGGCGCTACGGCCATGTGGTGTGCCGTTGCTGCGAGGTGACCGAGGCGGAGATCGCCGACGCCTTCCGAAGCCCGTTGCCGGTGAACTCGCTCGATACCCTGAAATGGCGCACGCGTGCGATGATGGGGCGCTGCCATGGGGGCTTCTGCTCTCCCGAGATCGTTAGGATCATGGCGCGTGAGACGAATACGCCGCCCGAGCGCATCGATAAGCGGATCGCAGGGTCGTTCGTAGTCGAATCGTCCCGTCCCGATTACACCGAACTGTGCAAGCGCGACCATGCGGTTGCCTGCGGGTCCGGCGGGGGGGTTGCGGAATCCGCAGACAACGCGGCATTCGACGTTGCCGTCGTGGGGGGCGGAGCTGCAGGAATCGCCGCAGCCCGCTCGGCGCTCGCCAACGGCGCCCGCCGCGTTGCGCTCATCGACCGCGAAGCGAAGCTCGGCGGCATTCTCAAGCAGTGCATCCATAACGGATTCGGCCTGCACCGCTTCGGCGAGGAACTGACCGGTCCCGAATACGCGCAGCGCGAGATAGCGGNACAAGCGGGCATTCGCGGTTGCGGTCGGGGGGGGCGGGGCTGCGGGAATCGCCGCCGCCGGCTGGGCGCCGGCAACCGGCGCCCGCCGCGTTGCGCTCATCGACCGCGAAGCGAAGCTCGGCGGCATTCTCAAGCAGTGCATCCATAACGGATTCGGCCTGCACCGCTTCGGCGAGGAACTGACCGGTCCCGAATACGCGCAGCGCGAGATAGCGGCGCTCGAGAAAAGCGGGGCGACCGTGTTCGGCGGCATGTCGGTGCTTGCCGTGCGTGCGGGCGGGGGCGCTTCCCATGAGGTGATCGCCGTGAGCGAGGGCGGGCTGCGGACCATCCGTGCCGATTCCGTCGTTTTGGCTACGGGTTCGCGGGAGCGCGGCCTCGGCGCCCTCAACGTGTCGGGCACGCGGCCTTCGGGCGTGTTTTCAGCGGGCAGCGCTCAGAACTTCATGAACCTGCAGGGGTGTCTGCCGGGAAAGAACGTCGTCATTCTGGGGTCGGGCGATATCGGGCTTATCATGGCGCGCAGGCTCGTTTCCCAAGGGGCGCGAGTCCTTGGCGTGTACGAGCTCATGCCGTATCCCTCGGGCCTGCGGCGAAACATCGTTCAGTGCCTCGACGATTACGGCATACCTTTGCATCTGGGCTGCACCGTTACACGGCTCGAGGGCGAAGGGCGTTTGAGCGCGGTCTTCGTTTCGGATGTCGATCCTGAAACGAACGAGCCGATTGCGGGAACCGAGCGTCGAGTGGCGTGCGATACGCTGTTGCTTTCGGTGGGGCTGCTACCTGAAAACGAGGTGGCCAAGACCGCAGGCATCGCGCTTGACCCGGTGACGGGCGGCGCTTTGGTCGATAACGATCTCGAAACCGACGTGGCGGGCTTGTTCGCCTGCGGCAACGCGCTCCATGTCCACGATCTCGTCGATCATGCTTCCGCAGAGGGCGAAATCGCCGGGCGCGCGGCGGCTCTGTTCGGCATGCGCCCGCACGGGGGCGACGGCGCGGCATCCGTTCTTGCGGGCGAGAACGTGCGTTACGTGGTTCCTCAGCGCATATCGCCGAATACCGATGCGGATGATACCGTCACCCTCTCGTTTCGGGTTACGGGAACGATCCATAAGCCGCGGTTCCATGTCGAGGGCATCGACGGCGCAGGCGAGGTGCATCCCATCAAAACCGCGAAGACCATGGTGGCCGTTCCCGCCGAGATGGTCCAGGTGAAGCTCAAGGGGGTAGACGTTGCCCCGTATTCCGCCGTTCGCGTTCGGGCGGAGGGCGTCGGGGGCGCCGAGGGTGCTCGCCCCTCGCCGGGGAGCGTTCCTCGCAAGGCGAATGGTTCCGATGGGGGAGGTGCCGAATAGATGCAGTTTGCCACCGAGGTCAAAACCTATACCTGCATCTGCTGTCCTCTCGGATGCCAGCTCGAGGTGTCTTTCGATGAGGAAGGCGCATTATCGGAGGTTTCGGGCTACACGTGCGCGCGAGGTCGGGAATACGCGCTGGAAGAGGCGGTGAGGCCCGTGCGCATGGTGACGGCGATCGTATGCGCCGAGGGCAGCCTCGAGCCGCTGAGCGTCAAGACAGCGGCACCCGTGCCCAAGGAATCTCTCGCCGATGTGCTTGCGGCGATTCGCGAACTTCGTCCGAAGGCTCCCGTCAGCGCTGGATCGGTGCTCGTGGAAGACGTGTGCGGCACGGGCGTCGCCGTCGTCGCGACGAAAGACATCCCCTGACGCGGAAGCGAGACCGCTCGTGAAAAGCGCGGCGCATCCGGCTTCCGTGCTCGGTGATTTGAGCTAAGCTTTGCTTGCGCGCGAGGGCACGCAGAGCTTAGCGAAAGACGGGAGCGTTTCGATGGCTGACGAACAAAACAGGGATGGGGGAAAGGCCGCCCGCATCGCGGGAACGGCCCTTGCCGCCGTGGGGACGCTTGCGGTCATCGTTTTGGCCACGGTCGTTCTTTTTCTGACGCTTGCGGCGCTCTTGAGGTCTGAATGGCTTTTCGCGGCGGTCGGCGCCGTTGCGTTCGTTTTGATCCTCTTCCTGCTGGGGCGGCTTATTCGCGTCGCCGCGAACCAGAATAAGGACCCGCTCGATTAGCTTCGCGGTTTCCGTAGGCGCGTTGCCGTTGCTTGGCTCTCGGCTGAACCGGGCGCCTTCGGCATCCGTAAAGCCGATCGGCTTTACGTCGTCGTGCGAGGCGCGGCCGACCCTAGCGGCTTCTCCTCTTCGCCACCGCCGCTCGATGTGCACGGCCCGGCCGCATATCCGATCCCGATTTCCTCTGGGACGCCTGCGAGGGTTTCGAAGCTTGCTGCGGCCTGCCCGTCGACTTCTTCTGCGCGGGTTTCGACTGCGAAGGTTTCGGCTGTGCCGGCTTTGCCTTCGGCGATTTCGCAACCCTGTTGTTGGTTTTCACCGGCGCTTGGTTGGGCGTGCGGGATTTTTTGCGGCTCCCTTTGCCCGAGCGCGACGCTTCGGCGGCGGAATCGGCTGCCGTGCGCGCTGCTTTCCTCTGCTGCGTTTTGGCGTATTCGGCGGCAGCGGCGGCAAGCTCGGGATCCTGTTTGCCGGCAGCCCTCGTCGCGCGGGCTGCGGCGGCTGCTTCGGCTTCTTCCAGATCGAAGCTTTCAAGCTCCATCTCGGGGATCGTTTGTTTGGTAAGCTTCTCGATGTCCTTGAGCCAGGGCTTTTGCTCGGGACTGACGAACGATACGGCGAAACCCGTTTCGCCGGCGCGGCCCGTGCGGCCGATTCGGTGGACGTAGTCTTCGGGCTGGTTGGGCAGATCGTAGTTGATGACGTAATCGACCTCGGTCACATCGATGCCTCGGGCGAGCACGTCGGTTGCAACGAGCACGTTGGTCTTGCCCTTGGCGAAGTTCTCAAGCGCACGTTTGCGCTGGGCTTGAGAACGGTCGGAGTGAATCGCCTCGACCGCATAGCCCGCACGGCGCAAACGCCTTGTGCAGGAATCGGCGCGGGAGCGCGTACGGGCGAACACGATCACGCGATTCGATCCCTTTTCTTCGAGTACCGCTTTGAGCAGGTCGGCCTTTGTGGTTTGCGTGGCGGGGATGACGAACTGGTCGACGGTATCGGCCGTTTCCCCCCGATGCGCGATTTCCACGTATGCGGGATCATGCAGCAGCGAGCCGACGCTTTTGGTTATCTGATCGTCGATGGTCGCCGAGAACAACAGGGTCTGTCGTTTGCTCGGACACGCGGCGATGATCTTCTTCATCTGCGGCCAGAACCCCATGTCGAGCATGCGGTCGGCCTCGTCGAGCACGAGCACTTCGACATTCGAGAGGCGTACCGCATCGCGTTCCATGAGGTCGATCAGACGGCCCGGCGTTGCAATGAGGATATCGACGCCGTGCTTGAGCTGTTTGATTTGGGGATCGAGCGACAGTCCTCCCACGACGGTCAGGATGCGATGATGGGTTGACGTTGCGATGGCGCGGCACACCTCGCCGATCTGATCGGCGAGTTCGCGCGTGGGGCTTACAACGAGCATCAGAGGCCCTTGGCCTCGTTGGATGCGGCCGAGCCGATCCATGGTGGGAAGCGAGAACGCCGCAGTTTTTCCCGTGCCGGTTTTCGCGGCGGCGATGATATCGCGTCCTTCGAGGACAAGCGGGATAGCCTGCTGCTGTACGGGAGTGGGCTCTTCGTAGCCGAGTCTCTCGACGGCGGCAAGGGTCTTCTCGGATAGGCCGAGTTCGTGAAATGATGTTGTCATAATCTCCGGAAATCTATGGTCAGCAGGCGCCGCGGACGAACCGGGCGTTCATGTCTTACAGGTCGCTCGCCGTTGTCAGGCGATTGCGCCGTATGGCGCACATCAGTTCATTATCGCGCATAGAAGCCGATGGGGGCAAGGATTTCTTCATTGTCAACACAAAGGAGCCGTTGGAGCGCGGGGGCGGGGCGGTGTCGGGCGGCTGAGCCTGCGTCTTGCACGGACTGATGTCGCGCAAGTGCGAGCGGCCTTCGCACGGGACCCTCAGCGAATGTGGGCCGGCTTCTTGCCCCAGTAAATCCAGAGGAAGCGCTTGCGGTGTTCGACGAGTTCGCGGGCACCGGCCTTCTCGATGAGGCGAAACGCCGCACGGGCGATTTCGAGGGCCGCCTCGGGGCGTCTGATGATGCCGCCGTTGATGAGCATGGCTTGGGTGCTTTGCGGGTACTTCGCTATATGGCGCAGGCTTTCGAGCAGCTCGCGGGCCGTGGTTACGTGCATGGCGGCTCCGACGGCGGTGAGCATCTGCACGTTCGCCTTCTCCTGGCCGTAGGCGCGCCCGAGCAGGATCATGGGGACTTGCGCGCAGAGGCATTCGGTGACGGTGAGTCCTCCTGATTTGCAGATGACCAGATCGCTTGCCGCCATGAGTGCGGCCATGCCGTCGACGTAGTCGAGGACGGTGGTGTTTTCGAGTCCGAGTTCGGCGCACTGCTGGCGCATGTGCTCGGCGTAGTGACGATCGCTTCCCGCGATGAACACGAAATGCATGCCGGGATAGGTGTGCAGATAGGGAAGTATCTTATCGAGCGTCTCCCTGAAATGAACGTAGGGACGCGGCAGGTAGGCGCCGGCGAGGGCAAGCACGACCATCTTGTCTTCGGGAAGGCCGAGCTTCTTGCGTGTTTCGTATTTGTCGTAGGTTTTGCGGAAATCGTCGCGTGTGGGGATGCCTGTGATGAGGATGCTGTCATCGGGTACTTTGCGGGGTCTGAGCGTTTCAGCCATCGATTCGGTGGCGACGCAGAACAGATCGCTCGTTCGGTGCGGCCACAGGCCCTCGGTCTCGTAATCGGTCGGCACGCTGAGGATGGGGTAGTGCTGGCCGGTTATCATCCTTGCTCCCACGGCGACGTTGGCTGCAGTGATGTGCGTGCAGATGATGGCGAGCGGTTTCTTCTCGCGCACGTGTTCGGTGAACTTCGGGAAATTGACGTGCGACCAGATGGTCCCGCCGCCCCAGAGCAGCCTGCCTGTGAGCGTGTAGCGCCACGTGAGATCGTAGAGCGGGCGGGTGGCCCCGGTGAACAAACTCGCTGCCTTGTCGCCGTCGAAGATCACTCGTCCGAAGTCGAGGATATCGAGCACCTCGACTTCGAGGTCCTCGGGAACGTCTAGGCCCTGCAAAAGCTCGGGATCGTCGGTTTCGCGAAGGATTTCAAGCGCTTGGGCCGTTGCGTTCGCTGCGCTGCGATGCCCCGATCCTACCGAGGCATGCATGACGATGATGGTGGGATGGCTCTCCGTCTGCCCTTCGTCTGAAACATCCGATGCGTCGGCGGTTTCGGGAACCGTCGATTCGGCAGGGCTATCGGAGGCTGGGAGGATGTGTTCGTCGTTTTCCATGCGGAATATCATAGCAGAGATGGCCGCAGCTTCGCATTGAGGGAGGGAAACGCGAAGCTGCGGCCGTATGATTCACATGTCTCGAACCGATGGGACGAAACATGTGACGGGATGGATGGGGATTCGGGTGCTTTTAGAGTTCGGCGACCGCCCTGCCCACGAGATATCCTTCGGTGTAGCAACGGCCAAGCGAGAGGCCCGGGATGGTCATGGGGTAGTCGACGCCGCCGTAGAACTCGCCCGAGCAGTTGCCGATGGCGTAGAGTCCTTCGATCGCGCTTCCTTCGGGGGTGAGGCACTGGTGGTTCTCGTCGACCTGCACGCCCGAGCACAGCGCCGATACGCGCAACCAGCGATGGATGCCGTAGAACGGGGGCGTATCGATGGGTTGGAGGTACTGCGACGGTTTCCCGAAATCTTCGTCGGCGCCTGCGGCGACGAGCTCGTTGTAGCGCTCGATCGTTTTCACGAACGCCGCAGTATCGGTTATCTCAAGCTTTTCGGCAAGCTCTTCGAGCGTATCGGCTTTGAACGTGCGGATGAGGTCTTTGAACACGCCGTCGCGGCTCTCTACATCTTCTTCGGGCATGTAGAGCGCGAGCTCCTCGGGGGAATAGAGCTTTCCGGGCCAATCGGCGGCCTGGGTCATGTAGTTGGCGTCGAACACCTGAGAGTACCAGCCCTGGTCTTCTTCGGAGCGCAGGTAGTTGTTGAGAAGCGACATCTCCACGACTTCGTTGACGAAGCGGGTTCCGTCGTTCTTTACGGCGAGGAAGGGCATGTCGCACATCGAAGCGGGACCCGCATCGAAATCGTGGAGCATCTTCGTGTGGTTGATGTGCTCCATGGCGCCGCCCGCCCAGATGATCATCTTGTGGCCGTCGCCGGTCTTGTTCATCTGCTTGCGCGTGAAGTTTGCGAGGTCGGGCAGGTAATACGAGCTCATCTCTTCGTCGTTTTGGTAATCGCCGGTTGCGATGATGACGCCCTTTTTGGCATTGAACTGGATGTAGCCGTTTGCTCCCTTGGCGATGACGCCGGTGACCGCTTCGCCGTCTTTAACGAGCTGCTCGGCTGGAGTCGAATAGAAGATCTCGACGCCTTCCTTTTCGGCCGTCTCGGCAAGCGCCCGCATGGCATCTCCCGCCGTCAGGGGTTTGGGGCCTGCAAACGACGTGACGAACTCCATGGTCCAGCCGTTTTTGGCGATGGTGGCCGCCTGCTGCTGGCTTCCTTGATCGACGATCGGCCCGCCGCTTTCAGCCGAGCGCTCGATAACCCATTTCACCGCTTCGCCGCCGTGCTGGGCCCAGAGTTCGAGGAGCTCGCGCTTGGTGCGGTGCTGCCCTTCTTCGATGAGAACCGAAACGAGGTTCTGCACGTCTGCCGGGTCGCTCTTTGAAAGATCGACGCCCGAACCGGTATTGCCTTGGGAGATGGCGGTCGCCTCTTTCTGGATGAGCGCAACCTTGGCTCCCGCTTCCGCTGCGGAAAGCGCGGCGGGAACGCCTGCGGCTCCAGCGCCCACGACGACGACGTCGAAATCCTTCGTTTCGGCAATGTCGGTGATCGGGGCGGGCGTTTGCAGGAAGCTCGGCAGTCCCGAACGCGTGTGGCCGGCGGCCGTCGTCGTGCTCTCGGCTGCGCTCGTTGCGCCGTCGGAACCCGTTGGGCCGGTGCTGGGGCTGCAGGCGGAAAGCGCGCTTGCTCCCATGACGCCTGCTGCGGCGATGCCTCCGATCTTGAACAGATCGCGACGCGTAACTCCCGAACGGTTGGATCCTCCCATGGTCTCCTCCTTGAATCGTGAAGCACGAAGCTCGTGCTGGTGGTGATGTGCGGCGCCGTTGCGCCCTTGGGCAGAACTCTACGCGGATCGGGCAAAGCCGTCATTCGTCCGTTGGGAAAAATGGGGGATGATTTCGATAACCCCCTCGCATCACCCTATGATGAACAGGTAAAACAAGAGAATCTATGAGATTTGTACGCGGCGGGCGGTTGGTTCGCGCAGCGCTTTCCGATACAATGGCAGCGACGAGAGGACGGCTGAGGCGTTGATCGACGGGATGGGATCGTGACAGAGCAGAGAGCCGAGAGGCAAGATGTTGCAGAAGACGGGCCCGCACTCGCCCGGGGCGGGCTGATCGATCGGCTGCCCCACATACCGTTGTTCTTTCTCGGGCTCGGGGTGTATCGCGCTTGGATAGAGGTCGTGTTCGTGGGATCGTTCGTCGAGTTTCCCACGGCGCAGTACGCGGGTCACAACGTGTTCGACATAGCCATGATCGTCACTCTGTTCGCGTGCGCCTTCGCTTCGAAAAGGCTCGGGGCGTTCTTCAGCAGGCGATCGCTGCATTGGTGCGCCGGAGTGGCGCTCGTCGCTTCTACTCTCGGTGTTTTCTCATCGATGTACGCACCCGACCTCGCCCCCGTCGTTGCGACCCCTGCGGCTGTCCTCGGGGGATTCGGCATCGCGCTCGTCATCCTGTTCTGGTCCGAGCTGTACGGGTGCTTGAACCCCGTCAGGGTCGCCCTGTACTATTCCGCCTCGATCATCGTTGCGGCGGTCGTTCTGTACATCTGCAGGGGGTTTCTGTATCCGTGGCTGTTCGCTGCAGCCCTTTCGATGCCCCCCGTCTCGCTCGTGTGCCTGGCTTTGGGGTTCCGCTCACTGCCCGAAAGCGAGCTTCCCCGCGCCCTTGGGGGCAAATTCTCGTTTCCGTGGAAGCCCGTGCTTTTGATGGCCATCTATGCGTTTGCCTACGGGCTCAAGGAGTCCTCGATGTACGCGGGGCCCTTCGGCCCGCACTCGGCATTCGGAACCGTGGCGGTGGCGCTTGCGGTGTTTGCGGGCATCGTCGCACGCGGCGGCCGTTTCGATTTCGGGGCGATCTACCGCATTGCCTTGCCGCTTATGGTGGCGGCGTTTCTCGTGTTGCCGAGCCTCGGCTTCCTCAGTAACGCAGCAGCTGATTTTTGCGTAACCGCTTCTTACACGGCGTTTTCCATCCTTATCATGCTGATCCTTGCGAACATGAGCTATCGCTACGGGATATCGGCGATCTGGCTGTTCGGCATCGAGCGCGGCGTGCGCGCGCTGTTCAGCCTGCTCGGCAGAGAGACCGAGACGGCGTTGGGGTCGCTTGAGATCGCGGGCGTGTCTTCGGAATTCGTCCTCAACGCGATCGTGATCCTGCTTGTTGTGGCGCTTACGATGATCCTCTTCTCCGAAAAGGAGCTGTCGAGCAGATGGGGCGTGACCTTTCTCGGGGGCTTGGATGCCGAAGGCGATAGCGCCATCGTCAAGAAGCAGGAGCTTGCGAACCGCTGCCACGAGGCTGCCAAGCGATACCAGCTTTCGCAGCGCGAAGAGGAAGTTCTTTTGCTGCTTGCGCAGCGCAAGACGGTAGGCTCCATCGAAAAGGAACTTTTCATCGCGAACGGCACCGCCAAAACGCATATTCGCCATATCTATCGCAAGCTCGATATCCATTCGCGCGACGAACTCATAGAACTGCTCGGCTTGTACTCCTGACGACGTACGGATTCTTACGAAAAGGTGACGGGCGAAAAATCGCAGGTTCGCTGCCCTTGCGTGCAGCTAGACTACGTAATCGCAATGAACGGGGCGCGCCGCGTAAACTCGGGCTCGTGCATGCGGCGCGCGTTCGCGCTCGGTCGGATACGGGTGCGGTCGGATCGGCGGCTGCCTGCCAACGCCGTTTTGCCCGTACAGAGCGAAACCATGCTCGGCAACGATGGATTCGGCAACGCCGGCCGCCGCGACACGACTTTGAGAAGGCATCATGTTTCAGAAGTTCGGACAGAAGTTTCAGCAGTTTATGATCGGGCGTAACGGCCCGGACGACCTTTCGCGCTTTGCGCTGTTCGCGGCCTTCCTGTTCATGCTTGCGAGCGTGTTCGTGAGCGACGCAGCTGCGAGTCAGGTGCTCATCGTCATCGCCTTCGCCGGCATCGCCTACTGCTATTTTCGCGTGTTCTCGCGAAAAACGGGGAATCGCTACAAGGAAAACCGCATCTACGTTGGCGTTCGCACCAAGGTCACTGCGCCACTTCGCCACGGGTACGCGCGTTTCAAGGAATGGAAGGCCTACCACAAGACGCATCGCATCTATACGTGCAAGCAGTGCGGTCAGAGCCTGCGCGTTCCGAAGGGCAAGGGCACGGTGAGGGTGTCGTGCCCCAAGTGCAAAAACTCGTTTACCACCAAATCGTAAGGCGGCGTTTCTTTCTCGGGTCCCGTGCGCGCGGCTTCCGAGCAGGGCGGCTCCTTTCTGGCATTTCGGGAGATTTCGGGTCCCGTCCCCTGATTTTCTGAACTGCCGATATTTTCTCTTGCATTCCCGATGGGGCTTTGTAATAATGTTCAAGCTGCTTTTTCGGGATAGAAACCGAATGCGAGCACGTCCCCATAGTCTAGAGGTTAGGACGCGGCCCTTTCAAGGCTGAGACACGGGTTCGATTCCCGTTGGGGGCACCATCGAAATCTGCGGGCGCCTTCGGGCGCCCGTTCTGCTTTTCCGGGGCTTCGGGCGAGAGGTCCTCTCGTTCGACTCGCTGCTTTTAACCTAGGCCATCCTGCCGATGAGGAACCCGATGACCGTGCACAGCATGGCGAATGCTCCCGAGATGAGCACGAGCAGGTAGTCGCGTCTTTGCTGGCGGCGCAGTTCGCGTTCTCTGCGGGCTTTTTCCGTAAAGAAAGAGTAGCCGGCCGAGGTTATCGTCACAACGGGCTCGGTTGTGCCGTCGGGGGCGGTTTGAGGCATGAGGGCGAGGGCGCCCAGCGATACGAGTTCTCCTTGCAGCTGGTTATCGGGTCGGTAGGGGAATGCGCACCTGCGGCCTCGGCCCTCGGCTGTCGCGCTCTTGGCGCGCTCGAACTCGATGAGACGGATGAGCTCCATTTCCTGCTGTATGTTCAAATGGATCTGGGCCATGAGCGGTCGCATGCTCCTTTTCTGCTTCGTTTCGCTCGATGCGCGAATGCGCTCGCGTTGCCGTTTCGTTCATTGTGCCACAGCATGTCGCCAAGTTGTTTGCAATTTTACCGACCTGTCAGGTTGGTGCGGGGCGAGGTGATCCCGGCGTGGGGCAGCGATGGTTGAACGGAGGCCGGACGCCTGCTTTGCGATCGGCCGGCAACGCGCGTTTGCGAAAGGGCGGTCGTCGAGATCGCGGGTTCGCGGATGCAAGCGCGGATGCAAGTGCGGATGCGGCCTCTTCTAGGTGCGGGCGCAAACGCGGATGCGGCTTCTTTCGCCCGCGGCCTTCCTCGGAGAAAACCGCCTGAAAATGGCGGTCAAGCTAAGCTTCTGTCGAGAATTCGGGCCGAAACGGGCCTCTTCGCCGGCTTTCTTGGGGTTCTGGTTTTTGCGACCTGCGCAAACGCTGATTGAGATGCTCTTCGGACGCGACAAAGGTGGCAGAAGCTTGCCTTGACCGCCATTTCGGATGGCTTTTTTGAAATGGAAGATCATACTTGGCCGCGGTGAAGAGGGCTCTTTGGGGAAAATCGCGTTGCGGGCGGCGAGTGCATACGGCGCCGCGCGCTTATTTTGCGAGGCCGCCCTTTCGTTGCCGACCGGCTCCTTGCAACAGATTGGGCAGCTGCGAAATGACGACGCCGACGAGGATGACGACGACGCCCGCTGCCTGCAGCAGGCTGATGGGCTCTTGCAGGATGAATACCGAAATGAGTATCGCCGCAGGCAGTTCCGACGATGCCATGATGGTCGATATGCCTGCCGGCAGGTGGGGGGTTCCGATGCCGAAGAGGATGACCGGGGCGAACAGCCCGAAAAAGCCGAGCACGAGGCCGTATTTCCAGATTCCCGCTTGGATGGCACCCGAAACGAAGTAATCGGGGCAGGCGATGAGCGCGAGAATGGAGGCTCCGCAGCATACGATGAGCCCCCTTTGAATGGAAGGCATCGACGTTTCGATTTTGCCCGAAAGATAAACGAATGCGGCGCAGCTGATCGCCGAAAGGAGTCCGCATGCGATGCCGAGCGGATTCAGATCGGGATTCAAATCGGCTTCGAAAATGCCGCTTGCGAGGAAGGTTCCCCCGAGGATGGTAAGCGCGGCGGCGATTTCGGCGGGCTTCGGGGCTCGGCGCGTAGTTGCGATCTGGATGACCATGCCGATCCAGGTGAATTGGAACAAAAGCGTTATGGCGACCGATACGGGAAGCATCGTGAGCGAATAGTTGTACAGCAGGCAGGTCGTGCAGGTCGTCATGCCCAGACCGAGCAGCCGTATCACGCTGCGGGGCGTGAGCTTGACGCCTTTCTTGCCGAGAAGGGACCGCACGATAAACACCGCGGCGAAGATGAACAGGCCGAAGCACGCTTGGCTTGCGGCTGTTTGCGTCCAGGCGAACCCCTCGCGGTACGCGAACTTGACCGTCGTGGCCATGACGCCGTAGCTGGCTCCTGCCAGAAAGACGATGAGGGCGTATTTCAGGGGACTTGCACGCATGGCAGACATTCTACTGCACGTTTGCGCTTCGGCGCGAAAAAACTTGCCGCACCAAGCAATGTACGCTGCCGTGCGGGCATCGGCATGTCGACGCGAACGGCGGATGGCGGTTGGAAGCCCGTGTTTGACCGTACTGCTGTGAAACCAATAGTTATTGCGTACATCGAGTGCCTTTTGCCGCCGTGGAAAACGCACCCAAAAATTCATTTTCCTCGCTCTTGAAGGAGAAAGATAGACCTAACTTTTGACCTGCGGGTTTGATACCATCGATCCAGCGACGGCGGAAAAAACAGTGCGGAAGCGGACATCGGGAATCCAACCGCACCCGCCGCCGCATCGACGCGGCCGGCATGCGGCGAATCTGACAGCGCGGCTGCGCCCTAGCCCTTCCGCCGCCTCTTCTCCTCGTAGACCCTCGTCACCTCGAGCTCGTAGGCCTTGCGGTTGCCCTTGACCACCGTGTCGAGGATGAGCCCGCACGAGAAGCTCAGGAGCCCCGCGAACACGAAGGCCACGGCGAGCAGCGCCGAGGGCAGCTTGGGCACGAGGCCCGTCTGCGCGAACTCCACGATCACGGGCACCCCGAAGAACAGCCCGAGGGCGCACAGGGCGAGCGCCACCCACGAGAACAGCGCGAGCGGGCGGTAGTCCTTGAACAGCGAGGCGATGGTGAGCAGCACCTTCGTCCCGTCGGAGAAGGTGTCGAGCTTGCTCTCCGAGCCCTCGGGCCGGTCGCGGTAGGCCACGGGCACCTCCGCGATCCTCCAGCGCTTGTCGACCGCGTGGATGGAGAGCTCCGTCTCTATCTCGAAGGCGGGGGAGAGCACGGGCATCGTCTTGGCGAACGCGTAGTTGAAGGCGCGGTAGCCGGTCATGACGTCGGAGAACTCGAAGCCGTAGATCGCCTTGATGAGGCGGCGCACGAGGTCGTTGCCGAAGCCGTGGAAGGCCCGGTCGTTCTCCTCGCCGTAGGTGCCGTTGGAGAGCCGGTCGCCGACGGCCATGTCGGCCTCGTCGGCGACGAGGGGCGCGAGCAGCTCGCGGGCGGCCTCGGCGGGGTAGGTGTCGTCGCCGTCGACCATGACGTAGTAGTCGGCGTCCACGTCGCGCAGCATCTGGCGCACGACGTTGCCCTTGCCCTGGCGCGGCTCGCGCCTCACGACGGCCCCGCGCGCCCGCGCGATGTCCGCCGTGCCGTCGGAGGAGTTGTTGTCGTACACGTAGACGGTCGCCTCGGGCAGCTCGCGCCTGANCCTCACGACGGCCCCGCGCGCCCGCGCGATGTCCGCCGTGCCGTCGGAGGAGTTGTTGTCGTACACGTAGACGGTCGCCTCGGGCAGCTCGCGCCTGAAGTCGTCGACGACCTTGGCGATGGTGACCGCCTCGTTGTAGCACGGTATCAGGACCGCGATGCTGGGCTCGTCGGCTGCGGCGGTGTCTCTCACGTCTCTCCGTTCCCTTCCGTTCTCTTCCCCGGCGGGTTTTCAATGTGGTTTTATCGGAACCATTGTACACAAAACACTTTGCTTGCGAGTTCTCAACGGGCGTTTCGGCATGGAAACGGCCGCAAAATCAGAACTGGCAGGAAATAGGTCGCATGTTACAATATTTCGATTTCTAAGGCCGTGGGTGCGGCCCGACCGGCGATCGGGGTTGTGCATGGAAAAGACCATCAGACAAGAAGACAGGCGAAGGTTCGCGGCAGTCGCCGTGGTTTTGGCGGCGGCGTTCGCCCTCATCCTCGTGTTCACGACGATTACGGCGAACGGCGCAACCGACGAGACCATCGAAGAGATCAACGTCATGTACCTCGAGGAGCTGAACTCCCAGACGATCGCGTACTTCGATGCGGGAATGAGCAGCAGGACAAGCCAGATGGACACCATCGCCTCATCGCTTGCCCGCATGGATCTCGACGAAGCGTCGCTGAGAGAATACATCGTCGAACAGAAGGAAAACTGCGGATTCGAAACGTTTTACCTGGTGGATAATCAGGGAAGATGCTTTTCGGCCGACGGGTACCTCGAGGTCGATTACGATCGAAGCCGAATCGTCGAACTTGTGGGAGGCGGCCCTTCGGTGCTCGCGGCCTCCGATGTTCCCTTCGATGTATCCGACATCGTCTGCACCGATTCCATCGAGCCGGTGGAGTTCAACGGCACCGAACTCATAGGCGCCATCGCATCGTTCGATACGTCGGTGCTTGGCGAAGAGCTCGTCTTGGGCCGCAATGTCGGCAACTCGCACGCGAGCATCATTGCGGAGGACGGCACCTACATCCTCTATTCTCCCGCGAAATACCAGGCACCCGAAGACGATACCATCTTCGATCTTTTCGGCGAGCATGCGGTGCTCGGGGACGGGCGCACGCTCGACGACATACGCCGGGCGCTCGACGGTAAAACCGTGTTCGTCACGCAGCTCGTGTTCGATGGGATGCACGAGTACCTTTATCTGGCTCCCATACCGGGAACCGATTGGTTTCTGTACACCGCCGTTCCTTACAACGTCATAGACGAGCAGGTGAGTTCGCTCGGATCGACCCTTACGCGCAACGTTGCGTTGCTGACGATAGGCGTGCTGGCCGTGCTGGCCGTGACCGCCCTGTTCTCTTACATTCTTATGAGGGAGAACGAAAAGCGGCTGCGCGCCGAAAAAGACCGCGCCGAGAGGGCCTTCTCGCAGGCGCAGCATGCCAATATGGCGAAGAGCGATTTTCTGTCCCGCATGTCGCATGAGATCCGAACCCCCCTCAACGGCATCATAGGCATGACCGATATCGCCGCCCATCACCTCGACGATGGATCGAAGATCGGCGAATGCCTGCAGAAGATCACGCTCTCGTCGAACCATCTGCTGTCGCTCATCAACGATATCCTCGACATGTCGAAAATCGAAAGCGGCAAACTTGAGATCAAGCGAGAGCGGTTCGATTTCAAAAGGCTCGTGGAGTCCATCACGGCTGTTTTCCACGTGCAGGCGCGCGAGCGCGGCATCGAGTACGAGACGATCCTGCTCGGCGAGATCGACGAGGTGATCGTCGCCGATTCGCTGCGCATCAACCAGATCGTCTACAACCTCCTTTCGAATGCGCTGAAATTCACGCCCGAGGGCGGGCGCGTGCAGCTTCGCATAACGAAGGTCGACAAGTGCGACGAGAGGATGTGGATGCGCTTCGAGGTTGTCGATACGGGATGCGGCATCGCGTCCGAAAACCTCGAGAAAGTGTTTCGCTCGTTCGAACAGGAAACCGCCGATGTTTCCCGCAAGTACGGCGGTACGGGTCTCGGCCTGGCCATCACCAAGCGCCTGGCCGAAACCATGGGCGGGAATGTTCGCGTGGAAAGCGAGTGCGGGGTTGGGAGCACGTTTTCGGTCGAGCTTCCCTACATCCTTTCCGATGCACCCGATGCGATGATAGCCAGCTTCGGAAACGTGCGCGTGCTCGTGGTCGACGATGAGGAGGTGACGTGCGAGCATGTGACGATGATGCTCGGGAAGCTCGGCATAGAATCCGACTCGTCGACAAGCGGGGAGCGCGCGGTCGCCATGGCCGAGGAGGCCCAAAGGCAGGGAGAGCCGTACGGCGTGTGCTTCATCGACTGGAAGATGCCCGGCATCGACGGGATCGAAACCGCACGGCGCATCCGCGCCATCGAGGGCGGCGAGAAGGCTTCCGTTGTGCTGATCACCGCATACGACGTTGGGGAGGTCGAGGCGGCTGCCGAACGGGTGGGCGCTACCGAGGTCATAGGAAAGCCGCTGTTCGAATCTTCGATCATCGCGGCGCTCGAACATGTTCGCGACGATCGCGATGCCGGGCGGGGAAGCGATGCTGCGCCCGCCGATGCGGAAAGCCCGGTTGCCGCCGACGAGAGGCGGTATGATTTTACGGGCAAAACCATATTGGTCGTCGAAGACAACGAGCTCAATCTCGAAATCGCCGCCGAGCTCATGTCCATGACGGGAGCTGCGGTCGAAACGGCGAGAAACGGCCGTGAAGCGGTGGAGTCCTTCGCGGCGTCGGCGACGAACCGTTTCGACCTTGTTCTCATGGACGTTCAGATGCCGGTGATGGACGGATACGAGGCGACCCGGACGATCAGGGCCATGGACCGCCCCGATGCCGAAACGGTGCCGATTTTCGCGATGACGGCGAACGCGTTTGCCGAGGACGTCCGCGAAAGCCTGGCATGTGGAATGAATACCCATATCAGCAAACCCCTTGATATCCAGAGCGTTTATGACAAAATGAATGAGCTTTTCGGACGGACGGAAGGATCGGACAGCTCGGCACCATGAAAAGGCTTATCGCGCAGATTATGAAGTTCGGCGTGGTCGGGGTCATCGCATTTGTCATCGACTATGGCTTGCTGATATTTTTGACCGAGGTCTTCGGCATCGACTACCTCGTCAGCGCAACGATTTCGTTTACGGTTTCGGTGATCTTCAACTACCTGGCTTCGATGCGATACGTGTTCGCTCACAAGCAGGGGCTCAGCCGCCGCCGCGAGTTCGCGATCTTCGTCGTTTTATCGGTAATCGGTTTGGCCATCAACAACGTGTGCCTGTGGCTCGGCGTGGACATGTTCGGCGTGGACTACCGCATATCCAAGATAGTCGTGACCGCCATCGTGATGGTTTGGAACTTCGTGACGCGCAAGATTTTCCTTGATGCGGGCACCGATCAGTAGCGTACCCTGATACGCCGGCGTAGGTTTTTGGTATAGTATAGGGCTTCGTTGTGCGTGATCGATGGCGTGGCTGAGGGAGCTGCGGCGGTAGGGGTTGTATGTGGGATACATTCTTTTTGGCGGCTCTGGTGGGCTTTTTGTTTTTGTACGCCCCCGGGTATGCGGTGCTGCGGGCGTTTCGTCTGTCGCGCATCATCGCGGCTGTCTGCGCACCTCTCGTAACCGTCGTCGCCTATAGCCTGCTTGCCGCTGCATACGAGAAGATCGGCGTGTCGTGTTCGTGGGAAACGCTGGTTTTCCCGCTGCTCGGCTTCGGCGTCGCGCTGTTTGTGATTCTTCGGCTGGCCGTTCGCGTTCGGGAGATTCCCTTCGGCGCCGATCCTGCCGGATCGCACGCCGTTTCGACGCGCGATCGTTTGCGCGAGGCGCTTTTTCCGTGCTTGTACGCCGCTGTCGGCATAATCGTAACAAGCTGCATCTTCATCGGAACTTTCGACGACGCGTGTTCGTTCGTTCAGGAGTTCGATAACGTGCATCATCTCAACACGGTTCGCGCCTTCATCGATTCGGGGATCTGGTCTTCGCTGACAAGCACGCTTTACCCTGAAAACGTAACCGCATTCCAGCCCCCGTTTTCGGGATCGGCCTTCTATCCCTCGGCGTGGCATTGCATCGCTTCGCTGATAGTGGATGCGCTCGGCGTACCGGTGGCGCTCGGCGCCAACGCGGCGAACTTCCTCTTCTGCGCGCTTGTGTTTCCGCTCAATCTGTATCTGTTCATGAAGCGGCTGTTCTTCGGGAAGCAGGGGGTTTTGTTTTTCGGAGCCTTTGTTTCGCTTGCCTTCGTCGTGTTCCCCTGGAAGCTGCTTGCCTGGGGACCTTTGTTTCCGAATCTTGCGGCGTTTTCGCTTCTTCCCTCGATCCTGTTCTGCTTCGTGACGATCTTTACGCTTGGAATCGATAGGCGTTTGCGCATCGCCTCGGCGTGCCTGTTTGCAGTCGGCTTGGTCGGTCTGGCGTTCACGCAGCCCAACGCGGTATTCTCGGCGGGCGTCTTGCTGGTTCCCTTTTGCGTGGATAGGATCGTCTGCTGCTGCCGGCGCATCGCCCAACGAAGCGGCTCGGGCTGGGCGGTGCGCTGTGCGCTTCTTCTCGGTCTGTTCGTCGTTGGCGTTGCGGCGCTTTGGTTCGCGTTGTTCAACGCATCGTTCATGAGCGGGGTCGTGGCGTATTCTTGGCCGTCGTTTGCAAGCGTGCCCCAGGCGATTGCAAACGTCTTGCTGCTCTCGTCGCAGGAAACGGTTGCGCAGGCCGTGCTCGGCGCTTTCGTTGCGACGGGGTTCGTGTACGCTCTGACGGTTCGGGAGTATCGGTGGATTGCGGTTTCGTATGCGCTTGCAAGCGTGCTTTACGTGGTGACGGCTTCGTTCGACGGTCCGGTCAAACAGCTGCTCACAGGTTTTTGGTATACCGATGCGATGAGGCTCATGGCGAATATGACGATCGTGGCCGTGCCCTTGGCGAGCGCCGGTTTGTACGTGGTCGCGACGGCGATCGCGCGCGGGTTGAAAAAGGCTTTCGGGACATCGCGTGCGCGCAGGGCGGCTTCATGCGCCGTCGCCTGCATCGTCGCTGCGGCGTTCGTGGGCGTGAACTTCTATCCGGGCTACACTCAACCGGGACAGCAAGGTCCGACGTCGGCTTTCAGTTCGTCGAATAATTTTTTGAACGTCGCCTACAGCCTTTCGGGTCCGAAGATGTACGGCATCGAGGAGATCGCGTTTGTCGAGAAGGTGAAGAGCGCCGTGGAACCCGGAGCCCTGATTTTGAACGAGCCGAACGACGGATCGGTGTTTGCTTACGGGGCCAACAATGCAAACGTGTACTATCGCTACGTATCGGGATGGGATGGTCCGTCCGAATCCGAGGAGAGCAAGGTCATTCGACGCAGCCTCGATGTGGTCGCACTCGATCCGAACGTGGCGGATGCGGTTCGCGCGATAGGGGCGGAGTATCTGTTGCAGCTCGATCAGAACGGCAAGCACGACGGAAACCACTTTTTGTTTTCATACGAGGCGAACGATTGGTTCGGCATCGATCGCATCGACGACGATACGCCTGGGTTCGAGATCGTGTTGAGCGAGGGCGATATGCGGCTCTACCGGATACATCCGCTGTCCGAATGATGCTTCCCCGATCGCGCGGGGAGCAATACAATAGGTAATACGGCACAATGGTGCCGCCTCCGGCATTGGCCAGCAGCTGTATTGTCCGAACGAGCGGTGGGACGGTCTTTCATGCGCGGCATACGTTCTTTTGCATCATTCATCCTTGCGGCGACGCTCGCTTTCGGGCTCATGGTGCCCGTTTCGGGCGCATGGGCCGATGAGGCGGCGCCCGGCGATGCGGCTGGATCCGCTCATCTTGAGCAGGGTCTTTCCGATGAGGCCGCTCTGCTCGAGCGGATGGAAGGCGCCGGGGATTCGTCGGGCGAGCCTTCGGCCCCTTTCGTCGAGCTGCTGTCTGACGAGGAGATCGGCGAAATATCCGAGGATGGCGAGGGCAGCGAGTACGTCGAGGGGGAGGTGCTTGTCGTTCTCGATTCGGCTGGCGCTCCGGAAGAAGTCGAGGAAGGACTTGCCGATTCGGGCGTGACGCCCGTCGAACCTCTTGACGAGGCGTCGGTCGAAGGCAGGGACGTCGTTGCGGTTTCGGTTGCGGACGGCATGACGGTTGCCCAGAAGATAGACGAGCTCATGGAATCGGATGAAATCGCCCACGCTCAGCCGAACTATCTGTATGCGATGGACGACGAGTACATCCCCAACGATCCGGTGTTTCAGCAGACGAGGAACAACTGGTGGCATCTCGACGATATCGGCGCGTTTTCCGCCTGGAGCATCGCGAAAGCCGGCAAGACCGTTCGCGTTGCCACAATCGACAGCGGCGTGAAGATCGACCATCCCGACCTGGTAAACAACCTCGATCTCGGCAGCGCTTACAACACCGTGACCGAAGAGCGGGGAGCGTCGGCTGCGATCGACAAGTATGGGCATGGAACCCATGTGGCGGGGTTGATCGCCGCCGAGGCGAACAACGGAATCGGCGTGGCGGGCTCGTCGTTCAACGCGGAACTGGTGCCCGTCAACGTTCTCCATACGACGGGGCCGTATGCGGGCAAGAGCACGACGGCCGACTTCATCAAGGCGATGGACTACATCATCTCGCTCAACGAAAGCGATCCGAGCCGTGCGATACGCGTCGTCAACATCTCTATGGGGACGTACGGCTACGATCCGTTGCTCGGTGCGAGCATGTCGGTTGCCGAATCCCGCAATGTCGTCGTGGTCGGCGCGGGGGGCAACGAGGGGGACACATCGAAAGGGTCGCAGCCGTCGTATCCTGCTGATTTTTCGAGCGTCGTATCCGTGACGTGGTACAACGTGAACGGAGCGATCGATTACCGCTCCGACTACGGTGCGGGGAAGAACATCGCGGCCCCTGGCACGAACATATACAGCACGCTCTACACGAGCGCAACTCCCTACGGCATGAAATCGGGGTCTTCCATGGCCGCGCCGACCGTTTCTGGCGTTTGCGCGCTCATGTTGTCGGTCAACCCCCATCTTTCGGCTAGCGAAGTTAGGGACATCCTGTACGCGACCGCCGTCGATGCAGGTGCACCAGGATGGGACATGTATTACGGGGCGGGCAAGATCGACGCTTCGGCTGCCGTCATGAGCGCGCTCGGCGTGTCGCCAGAGCAACCGAAAACCCTGACGTCGACCGAGCTATCGGGAGCCGATCGCGTGGCTACGAGCGTCGCCATTGCGAGGGAAGAGTACCCGAGCGGCCCTGCGGGCGTCATCATCGTGCGATCTGACAATTTTCCCGACGCGCTGGCCGCGTCGTCGCTCGCCGGAGCATTGGGTTATCCCATAATCATGAGCGATTCGGCTTCGCTTTCCCCGGCTGTGTCGAATTATATGAAGAGCACTCCTTCCATCAGGCAGGCGGTGCTCATCGGAGATCGGAACTCGCTTTCGGCGCGCGTGCAATCCAGCGTGTCGGGCCTTGTCGCCTCGTGCGTTCGCATCGGGGGTGTGGACCGTTTCGATACCGCCGATCGCATTCGCGCTACGCTGTCGCAGCTGGGAGCGACGAGTTCGACGGCGATAGTCGCTCGCAGCGACAACTATCCCGATGCCCTTTCGATATCTCCTTACTGCGCCGCCTCCCGTTCGGGGTTGTTCCTCATCGCACCGAACGCGGCGCCGAGCGCTTCGATGGTTGCGGAGCTGTCGAGGTACGACCGCGTCGTTATCGTGGGAAGCGTTCATTCCGTTTCGGGCAAGGTTGAAAGCGCGTTGAGGGGCACTTCGACGGAGGTCGTCAGACTCGCCGGCGGCGTGAACAACGGATACTCGGACGATCGCTACGGCACGTCGGCGGCGATCGCGCGTTGGATCGTGTCGGGCGATTCGGGATACTACGCGTTTTCGTACGATAACGCCGCTTTTGCGACGGGATCGAAGTTTCCCGATGCTCTGGCGGGCGGACCGCTGTGCGCGGTGAAGCGCTCGGTGCTGCTCCTCGTCGATCCGAACGCGTATTCGGCGGTTGACGCCGCCGCGTCTTCGGGGCAGGTGAGTCATGTGTATTGGCTCGGATCCACCGAGACGCTCAGCGCATCGGTTCGCCAGGCGGTTTTGGACAGGCTCGCTTGAGGCGATTTTCCGAACGGACCGAGGGCTTTCTGTGTCGAAGAGGATAATGCGCTAGAATAGGCCGATGTTCGTTGTTTCGTCGAAGGGCAATGCATGTCGTTTCCGAAGGTAATCGTATCGATGACCTCGTATCCTGCGAGGTTCGAGGCAGCTGCAAAGGCGCTTGAGCCGCTGTTTCGGCAATCTGTCTCTCCCGATAGCGTTCAGCTGTGGCTTGCCGAGGACGAGGTTTCCTCGAAGAACGATCTTCCGGGGTCGCTTGCCGATCTCGAGCGGGTTGGCTTGGAGATCAAATGGTGCAAACGAAGCTTGAAGCCCCATAACAAGTACTTTTGGGCCATGCAGGAAAACCCCGACGATATCATCGTCACGATAGACGACGACATCGTCTACTCGCTTTCTCTGCTCCAGGATCTTCTCGAGGCCCACTACCGGCATCCCGGGGCGGTAATAGCCCGTCGGACCCATCTTGTAACTCGAAACGGCGAAGGCGCGATCGCGCCTTATCAGGATTGGGTGCTCGAACAGGCGGGCATCCGAGGCGTCCCTCGCCACGATCTCTTGGCAACCGGCGTCGGCGGCGTTTTGTATCCTCCCGGCATATTCGACGAGGATGTGTTCGGCGAGCAGGATGTCAGAGATACATCGCTTATGGCGGACGATCTGTGGCTTTTGATTCATGAGCTCAGGCTTGGCGTGCCTGTGGTCAGCACGGATGTGCATGCGGGCTTGACGTATGTGGATGGCACGCAGGAGGACGGCTTGTACCTTGAAAACCTCGTGAAAGGCCGCAACAACGAAATACTCGGAACGCTTTTCGAGCGGTACCCCGAATCGGAGAACCTGCTGCACCAAGCTATCTCGGAACGCGAATCCCAAACGGCTTCGGCGGTGGATGACCGCGAAGGCGCCGGCATTGCGCGGCGCGCGGCGCGCCGCCTGCTGGGGCGGTGACGCCGATGGCTACCGTCGTCCTTCTGTCCGGCGGATCGGGAACCCGTTTGTGGCCCCTGTCGAACGAAGCGCGCTCGAAGCAGTTCCTCAAGGTTCTGCGCGACAAGGAGGGCAACTCCCAATCGATGGTGCAAAGGGTCGTCTCCCAGATTCGCGCTGCAACGCCGAAGACGGAAATCCTCGTAGCTACGAGCGCTTCGCAGGTATCGTCGATCCAGGCTCAGGTGGAAGGCCAGTACGGCATAGCCGTGGAGCCGAGTCGCCGCGATACGGCTCCGGCGATCATGCTCGCCGGCTCGTTTCTCCATTCGGTCCGCGGCTTGTCCGATGACGAACCCGTTGTGGTGATGCCCATCGATTCGTATGTTGAGGATAGCTACTTCGAGCTTGTCGACACGCTGGTTGACGCGGTGCGGAAGAACGTTTCGGATATCGTGCTGCTCGGCGTGAAGCCAACGCGCCCCTCCGAGTCGTACGGCTACATAGTGCCCGATCCCCGAAGCTTTGCGGAAGCGGGAGCTGCGATGCGCGTGGCGTCGTTCAAGGAAAAGCCCTCGCGCGAGGATGCCGAACGGCTTATCTCCGAAGGCGCATTATGGAATTGCGGCGTCTTTGCGTTCAGGCTCGGCTACATCCGCGCCATCACCGCGCGCTACACCGAGGCGACATCGTATGACGATCTCGCTGCTTCGTACGGCGATCTTCCGAAGAGAAGCTTCGATTACGAGGTGGTCGAACAGGCCGATTCGGTGTCTGTTGTGAGCTACGACGGCATGTGGAAGGATCTCGGCACCTGGAATACCCTGGCCGAAGAGATGCGCGATTCCCAAGCGGGAAGGGTTGTCAGCAACGACATCCCGAACACCCACGTTATCAACGAACTGAACATACCGCTGGTCGCTTTGGGAATAGAGAACGCCGTGATCGTGGCAACGCCCGACGGGATACTGGTTTCGGACAAGGCGGCAAGTGCGAGCATGAAGCCCTACGTCGAGCACGCAGCCGAAGGCCGTGCCATGTACGAAGCGCGCAACTGGGGCGATTACCGCGTGCTCGATCACGCCGTGTACGGTTCGGGCGCCCGCTCTCTTACCAAGTATCTGAGGATTAGCGCGGGAAGCCAGATCAGCTACCAGCGCCACCGTCTTCGGGAAGAGATATGGACGGTGGTCGATGGTACCGGCGAGGTGGTTGTCGAGGGTGATGTTCGCCCCGTTCGCCAAGGCGATGCGGTGAGCATTCCTCGCGGCTCGCTGCACGGTATCAGGGCTTTGAGCGATCTACATATCATCGAGGTGCAGATCGGCTCTTCGCTGACGGAAGACGATATCGAGCGATTCGGGTTTTACTGGGATTGAGCGCGCCGAAGGCGAGCGTGTCCGAGCGGCCGCATGCGCTTGTCCGCTTTCCGAGGCGTCGGAAAAAGGGAATGTATTAGGTGGTTGTTCTCGCTTCGGTTAGTCATGCTATAATCCGATGCAAAACGCACCCGATCAAACACACGAGGCTGAAATGAACCGAAAACGCAAAAGCAGCTTCTTCGCAGCTGCATTATCCCTAACCGTCGCATTTACCCTGGTAGTCGGTATCCAGCCTGCGTGGGCTGTGGTCGAAGGCGACCAATCGCTTCTCTCCGACGAGGAGATTGCCGCCGCCATCGAAAGCGGTGATGTGGTATCGCCCGAAGACCAGGAGGCCGCATCGCGCTCGGCGGAGCCGCTCGCGGCGGTCGAGGGCGGCGCCATGAAGTCGTTTTCCGGTGCAAACCGCTATGAGACCGCCGCTCTTCAGGCAACTTACGGATGGCAGACGTCCGACTACGTCGTCATTGCCGGGGGAGAGGGCTGGCCCGATGCTCTGACGGCATCGAGTTTGGCGGGGGCACTCGACTGCCCCGTTCTGCTTGCGCCCAAAGCGGCTCTCGATTCGGGTACGGCCAACGTCCTTTCTTCGCTTCAGGTTAAAAATGCCATCATCGTCGGCGACGAGAACTCGGTGTCGAAGGCGGCTTCCGACGCCATTGAGGGGCTCGGCATCGCCGTCGAGCGGCTCGGCGGCGCCGATCGTTTCGAAACCCAGATGCTGATCTACGACTACGGTTTGGATCGCGGGTTCTGGAAGGGCGACTACGTTGTCGTTGCTTCGGGCGTGTCTCCCTCAGACGCGCTATCCGTCTCGCCGATCGCGTTTCGGTCGTGCGCCCCGGTGTTCCTGACCGATGCAGCCTGCTCGTTGAACGACAGCCAGCAGACGGCCCTTGCAGAGGCGGGCGCGCAGGGCGGATTCGGCTCGGCGCTCATCATGGGCGATACGAACCGCGTATCGAAGGCGGCTGAGAGCCTCGTCTCATCGGTTTCGGCGGGATCTGAGCGCTTTGCGGGAGCCGATCGCTACGATACGAGCGTTCGGGTTGCGAAATGGGGCGTGTCCGCGGGGGTTTTGGCGGGCTGGAACGGCGTTGCGTTCACGACGGGGCAAAAGCCGCTCGATGCGCTTGGCGGCGGCGCCCTGCAGGGTCGGGAGGCATCCCCGCTCGTTCTCGTCGATGACGGCTGGTGCGGCTATGCGATGCAGAACATGGGAGCGGTGAGCTCGGTCAAGGTGTTCGGCGACCGCTATTCGGTATCCGGATCGATCAGGATGGAAATAGCCGACAATGTGAGCGGCATGACCTATGCGGACATCCCCGGGCTCAAGGTGTACATCGATGCCGGCCATGGGTGGAATTCGAGCAACAACGGCGTGATGGATTACGGCGCAAGCGGCAACGGCCTGACCGAATGGTCGCTGACCGAGGATCTAGCCAAACGGGTCGGCGCGAAGCTCGAAAACGATTACGGCATGGATGTGTACGTAAACACCACGGGGGGCTGGTACAAGCTTCGCCAAACCGATGCCTACAACCGCGGGTGCGATCTGTTCATCTCCATTCACTTCAATGCAGCCGGCGGTTCGGGCACTGAGTCTTACATTCACACGTACAATGCGAATTGGAAATCAGCCGATTTACAGGCGAAGGTCCATCCTGCTCTCGTCAAGGCGATGGGCTTGAAGGATCGGGGGAAGATGCGTGCCGAGTTCGCCGTGTGCGGAGGCAAGCTGCCGGCGGTTCTGCTCGAGGTTTGCTTCATCGACAATGCAGGCGATATCGGCAAATACCAGGGAAGAAAAGATGCCGTTGCGTCGGGAATCGCCGCGGGCATCGCCGGTTAACGAATGTGTGGGAGGGATACCCGATGACGAATCGGAGTGCAAGCTTTTTCGGTCGCAAACCGCTGCAGGCGCTGCTGGCATGTCTTTTGATCGCAGGCGCAGTGCCTGCATCGGCATATGCCGACGACGGCTTCCCGTCTGCCGAATCGGCACCGGAAGGCGTTGAATCGGGTGCCTCGGAAACATCCGACGAGGCGTTCGGCGGCGAGGCCGATCCGTCTTCCCCGCGCGAACCCCTCGATCAAAGCGATGCTGAGAGCGGTTTTTCGTCTGACGAGCATGCCTACGATCAGAGCGAGGAACATCCCTATGCAAGCGAGATAACCGACGAGGAGATCGCTTCGCTCCTTTCGGATTCCGCCACCGATCGGGAGAATCGGGTTTCGCCGCTCTCCCTCGATGCGCTTGCCGTAAACGAAGTGGCCGCTGCGGGTGCGGTGCGACCCTTCTCGGGCGCCGATCGCTACGAAACCGCAGCCATGCAAGCTGCCTACGGATGGCAGAGTTCCCGCTTCGCCGTCGTGGCGGGGGGAGAGGGCTGGCCCGACGCGCTCTCTTCGTCGAGCCTTGCCGGCGCTCTCGATTGCCCTGTTCTCCTGACGCCGAAAACGGGTCTCGCGACAAGCACGGCCGAGGCGCTTGTTTCGCTCGGCGTCGAACGAGTCGTTATCGTCGGCGACGAGAACTCGGTGTCGAAGGCGGCTTCCGACGCCATTGCGGGACTCGGCATCGCCGTCGAGCGGCTCGGCGGCGCCGATCGTTTCGAAACCCAGATGCTGATCTACGACTACGGCCTCGATGCGAGCCGCAACGCCAAGGGCGAGGTGCTTTGGAAGAGCGATCTCGTCATTTTGGCTTCGGGCGTATCTCCCTCCGACGCTTTGTCTGTTTCCCCTGTGGCGTTTCGCGCCCGAGCGCCGATTTTCCTGACCGACGAATCCTGCTCGATGAACGATGTCCAGAGGGCAGCGCTCACGCAGGCCGCAGCCCGTGCGCCCTTCGGCGCCGCGCTCGTCATGGGCGACACGAACCGTGTATCGCGGGATGCCGAGGCTTTCGCTTCGTCGGTCGCCGGGGGCGCGAAGCGCTTCGCGGGGGCCGATCGCTACGATACGAGTGCGCAGGTTGCAAGCTGGGGCGTTGCGAACGGCTATCTGAAATGGGATGGCGCTTCCTTCGCAACCGGCGGCAACCCCGCCGACGCGCTCGGCGGCGGAGCCCTGCAGGGCAGGGAAGGCTCCGCTCTCTTTCTGGTCGATGACGGCTGGTGCGGCTATGCGACGAGAGCGCTTTCGGGCAAGGGCGTGGGCTACGTGAAGTTCTTCGGGGGCACGCCGTCCGTTTCTTCGGGCGCACGCGTTGCGATCGTTTCGAGCTTGAACCTTGCGAAGATATCCTATACCGATTACGGCATCACGCTGAGCAGGCTTGCCGATCTCGAAGTTGCCGCAGTGGCGGGATACGCGTCGAGGTACAACAAAGCCGAAGCGCTTGAAAGCCTGGATCCTAACAACTTCGCCTTCGGCACGAGATACTACTACCAATTCGCCGTCCTGACCGACGGGTATTCGGGAATGGTTTCGGCCTCCCAGCTCGATTCTTTCATCGCTTCGCAGGCGAAGGGCAGAAACGGCATGCTGGCCGGATGCGGAGAGTACTTCATCGAGGCGGCGAACGCGTACGGCATGAACGAGGTGTACCTGCTGTCGAACGCCATCCTCGAAAGCGGCTGGGGCACGTCTGATTTGGCGAAAGGCTATTATTACGGCGGCGGCACCATCGACGGAAAGCGCTATGCCGCGGGAACGTACTACAACTTCTTCGGCATCGGGGCTTACGACAATTCCCCCTTGAGCGGGGGAAGGAAGATGGCCATCACCCAGGGGTGGAACTCGCCGAGAAAGGCGATCCTCGGCGCCGCGAAGTGGATATCCAACAACTACCATAAGCCCACGGTGGCTTCGGGGGCTGTCTCGGGACCCCAAAACACCCTGTACCGCATGAAGTGGGATGTCCAAAGAGCGGTTTCCACGGGAGCCGTCTGGCACCAATACGCGACGAGCCGCACTTGGGCTACCGGCATTTCGAGCGTCATGTACGATTGCTACACCCACAACCGCATCCCCATGGATAAGGCGGGCCTCCGCTTCGACGTGCCGCGGTATCGCTAGCGGAGTTGCGGAAACGCTTTAGGGCGCTGCGCCCGAAGCGGCTGATTCGAACCGGCGCCGTGCCGCTCTTGCCGGGCATCGATTGCGGGTATGGTATCCTAACGATGCCATGTAATAGCATGATTTTCAATGACTGGCGCGGTACTAGAATCAATATTCAGATGGGGTTTTATGGATTTTCCAGAAGCGGGCATGCGCAACGATCGGTTGAAAAACGGCATACTCTTTTCGCTGTACTTCCTATGCATCGTCGTCGGGGAGGCGGGGCTTCTCGCTTCGATCTGCTTTCACTACGGGGCGGGATGGTTTACCTTCGACACTGCTTTGGCCGTTGTGTTCTTGGCTTTCGCCATAGTGCTGTTTTTCATGCTGTGGGGCAGGGCATGCAGAAAAGACCAAACGTTGTTCGTGCTTGTCGCAGCTCCTCTTTTGGTTGGATTTGCCCTGTTTATGATGCCTTTTGCAGTGCCGGATGAGTTTACTCACATCAATAGGGTTTTCGACAACCGCTCCACGTGTCCCCTGACGACGCCCGCCCAGCTGCTCGATGCGTATACCTGGATCGGTTCCTACGACGTCCTCGGTGGATTCATGTCTGCCGATTTCGACTATTCCCTTACCAAGGAGACGGAGTATTGCGCCGCCTCGTATTCGACGGTAAACTACCTCCCCCCTGCCTTGGTTGTTGCCGTGGGCAAGTTCTTCGGCATAAACGGTTACGTTTTGATTTTTGCGGCTAGGTTGTCCAATGCGGCCCTGTACCTGGTCGCGTGCTACTGGATGATCGGCAAGCTGCCGTTCGGCAGGAAGTTCGCATTCGTGTTCCTGCTCAATCCCATGCTTCTCCAGCAGGAGGCGTCATGCTCGGTCGATGCGCTGTGCAACATCGCCATCTTCGGGTTCGTCGTTCAGCTCATCGCCATGCGCTTCGACGAGAGGTCCTCTCTGCCTGTTCGAGAATGGGTTGTGCTGGCTGCCTTCATCGCTTTGGTCACCGTGTGCAAATACGCGTATTTGCCGTTGGTTCTATCCTCGGTGGTGCTTTACCCCAAGATCAAGACAAGGGCGGTGAGGATCGCCGTACCCATTGCCGCCTTGGTGCTTGCGGCGGGGGCCCTTGCCTTCATCTCGCTCAGATACGGTACGCTTGTAGCGAAAGCCGCTCAGGCGATTTGCTCCGATTCGTTCCTCGGCGTTTTGGGGGCAACCGTTTTCGAAGAGGGCATGACCGTCGTATGGCAGTTCTCGGGAGGCAACCTTGGCTGGCCGTACATGAACCATGCCGGCACGATCGTTTCCGTGTACGTTCCCGTGTGTTGGATTGTTTTCTTGGTTGCATTGGGCCTTTCGGTTTTGGCGAGCTTCGACGAGAGGATTCGCTTCAAACGTTGGGAGCGCGCGGGTCTTGTCGTGCTCGGCCTGCTCGAGTCGCTGCTTCTCTACATTGCGCTGGGGGAGGGCTTCTCCGGACCCGGTCCGATAACCTGGCTGCAAGGACGCTACTTCATTCCTCCGGTGTTCCTGATGCTGTTCGCCCTTATGCTAACGAGGAAAACGCCGTTCGAAAAGATTCCCATGAAGGCGTTCGCGGTGGTCATGCTTGCTATCAACGTCGTGTCGCTCATGTTCGTCATTCGCTGGTTTTGGTAGAGGCGTTCGGAACGCGAAGCGCAAGAAGGCTCTGGTAGAATGCATCGAACTTCAAACGTCGAGCCCTCATGTCCTTGCGTGCGAGTCATGGATTCCTGAAAGGCCGTGCGGGTTGCATGCTATGATTGCTTGGTTATTCTTTTTCGAGGGTCGGATGAAAGCGAAGGCTTGCAGCGTTTATGAATACCGCAAACTTCAATTTCAAGCGGGACAGCTTCGTCTTGTCTTCGCTTGTGACGAAGGATTTCAAACTAAAATACCGTCGAAGCGTCTTGGGCGTGCTGTGGTCGATTCTCAATCCCTTGCTCATGATGATTGTGCTTTCGGCGGTGTTCTCGTTCGTCTTCAGGGCCAACATCGAGAACTTCCCACTCTATCTTATTCTGGGAACAACGCTGTTCAACTTCATGTCGGCAGCAACCAACGGCGGCATGATGTCGATTCTCGACTCGGCGTCCCTCATTAAGAAAATCCGCATCAACAAGATGGTTTTCCCTCTGGAAAAGGTCATCTTCGAGCTGGTGAACTTCGTCATCTCGCTTGTTGCGGTCGTTATCGTCATGCTGTACTTCCAGGTTGTTCCCACGTGGGATATCCTGTTTCTCCCGCTGCTGCTCGTTTATATGATCATGTTCTGCACGGGGCTCGCTCTGATCCTTGCATCCCTCGCCGTGTTCTTCCGCGATATCATTCACCTGTGGGGCGTCGTGCTTACCGCTTGGACGTATGCGACGCCGCTGTTCTATCCTGTCGAGGTTCTTCCCGGGCTTGTGCGCACCCTTATGGAGTTCAATCCCATGTACCAGTATGTGACCTACTTCCGGCAGATCGCGCTTTGGGCCGAGGCGCCGAGCCTTGAAACGAACTTGCTGTGTCTGGCCATGGGCGCGATAACGCTCGCGGTCGGCGTTGCGGTGTTCAGCAGGTCTCAGAAAAAATTCATCCTCTATGTCTAGTCGTATGGGGCTGCCGATATGAAAAAGAACAAGAATACAATTCGTCCGCTGAATGCTGCGGAAATGGATGCGCTCGATCTTGCCGTTAAGGTTGACGACGTCACCATGGTGTTCAACATGGCGAGCCAGCAGCTCAACAGTTTCAAGGAGTACTTCATCGCATTCGCGAAGCGCGAGTTGTTCTTCAAAGAGTTCGTTGCGCTCGATTCGGTGAGCTTCGAGGTTCGCAAGGGCGATGTATACGGCATCGTGGGAACGAACGGATCGGGTAAATCGACTATGCTCAAGATCGTTGCCGGCGTGCTCGATCCCACGAAGGGCGCTTGCAGCATCAACGGCAACATCGCTCCCCTGATCGAGCTTGGGGCAGGTTTCGACCTCGAGCTTTCTGCGCGCGAGAACATTTACCTCAACGGTGCGTTGCTCGGGTACCGAAAGCAGTATATCGACGAGCATTTCGAAGAGATCGTCGATTTCGCCGAGGTGAGGGATTTCCTCGAGCTTCCGATGAAAAACTATTCGTCGGGCATGATCGCGCGCGTCGCATTCTCGGTGGCCACGGTCATCGTCCCCGATATCCTCATCGTGGATGAAGCGCTTTCGGTTGGCGACATGTTCTTCCAGGAGAAATGCGAGAAGCGCATCAGCGAGCTCATCGAGGAGCACAATACGACGGTTTTGTTCGTATCCCATAGCATCGAGCAGGTCGAGCGTGTATGCGACAAAGCGATCTGGATAGAGAAGGGCCACCTGCGCATGAACGGTCCTGTTGAGGAAGTTTGCGCTGCATATCGCTCCATGAGGGAATAACATGGCGGACTTTCCCGTTGTCAGCGTTATCGTTCCCGTGCACAATGCGGCCGCTTATCTCGAGCGCTGCCTGGATTCGATCGCCGCGCAGACCTTTGCCGATATTGAAATCGTGCTGGTCGATGACGGATCTACGGACGGATCGACGGCTTTGTGCGAAGCCTTTGCGGCGAGGCGGGATCGCACGGTCGTCATACGCCACGGCCATGCCCTGGGAGTGTCTGCGGCCCGCAATGCGGGCGTTGCGGCCTCGACGGGGCGCTACATCGGATTCGTCGATGCCGACGACTGGGCGGCTCCCACCATGTTCGAGACGCTTTTACGCGCCATCGAGAAAACCGAAAGCGACGTAGCGCAGGTTCAGTATCTGCTGTGCTCGAAGCCTCAGCCGATCGAAGACGTGGTGGAATCCCTGCGAGTGCTCTCTTCCGAAGAAGCGCTTGCCGAAATGCTTTTTCGGGAGGAATACGCGGTGTGGAACCGCCTGTATCGGCGCAGCCTGTTCGATGCGTGCATGCCGGGCTGTTTTCCCGAAGGGCTCACCTGCGAGGACCGGGTGGGCAACTTCAAATTGCTTGCGAAGGCGAAGCGCGTAGTCGTTTCGAATCGCGTCGAATACTTTTATTTTCAGAATCTCGGAAGCATATCGTACAACGGGCTCGATGGGCGCGGGTTCGATCTGATTGAGGCGGACCGTCTCATGGTTGGATTCGCCCAAGATTTCGGTAGTGGGAAGGTGCTCGAGCTCGCGCGGGATCGAGCTGCGAAAAGCTCGTTTTCCCTTCTGGTGAAATGGGCTCGCTTCGGCGTGACGGATCCGCTGCTCGACGAATCCTCGGCTCTCGATCGGCTTTTCGGCGATTTCAAGGACAACTATCCGCGATTGATGAAATCCCCCCTGTCCTTTGCCAGAAAGGCCGCTGCCTGGCAACTCGCGCATTGCCCCGGCTTGCTGAGGTTCGAATTCGGCGTGCTGAACCGCATGAAGGGATACGATCGAAAGGAGGCGAAGCTGTGAGCAAGCTTCTTACGGTGGCCATGCCCTGCTACAACGTCGAGACGTATCTCGAGCGAGGGCTTTCCTCTTTCGCTGATCCCCGTTTTTCCGATGACGTCGAAGTCCTGATCGTCAACGACGGATCGACCGATTCGACGAAAGAGATCGCCGAGCGTTTCGTTGCTGCGTACCCCTCGATTTTTCGCCTCATCGACAAGGAGAACGGAGGACACGGTTCGGGCATCAACGCGGGCATAGCGCACGCGACGGGGAAGTACTTTCGCATCGTCGACGGCGATGACTGGGTTGCAACCGAAAACCTTGTCTTGCTGCTCGAGCGCCTTCGCGGCATCGACTCCGATATCGTGGTCGATGAGCGGCGCGAAGTCGACATGTCTTCGATGGAAGGCGATGTTATCCGCTTTCCCGATTACATCGAGACCGACCGCGAGCTTCGGTTCGAAGACGTGTGCAACGAACGCGATACCGAATCTTCGATTACCATTCACACCCTTACGACCAAGACGGAACTGTTGCGAAAGAGGGGCATCCGCATACGCGAAGGCATCTTCTATGTTGATTACGAATACATCGTCAAAGCGACGAGCTTTGCGAATACGGTCACGTTTCTGCCGATCGAGCTGTACCAGTATCTCGTGGGCAATGCGAACCAGAGCGTTGCCGCCGAGAACTGGGTGAAGCGCTACGCGCATCACGAGACGGTGGTCAGGGAAATGCTTTTGTTCGCCGAATCCGACGGCTTCAGCGAGCCTGTCGGGCGGTATGTGACGAGGAAGGCGCAGCTGATCGTCAATACGCACTATAACGTCCTGCTGATATTCGACAAGGATCGAAAGCGAGGCATGCGGAGGGCTCGGGAGTTCCGCCTGTGGCTCGAAAAGAGCCACCCTCGGTTCGCGGCGCTGACTGCTCGCCGGTACCGTCAGGCTGCGGTTTTGCATTACCTTGGCGTTGACGCGGATAAGCTTGCTCGAATCAAGGGGAGATAGCATGGCCGATCCGCACGCTCCCCGTATATCGGTAATCGTTCCCATCTGCAACGTCGCCGCTTTTCTCGACCAGTGTTTGGAAAGCATCGAGTATCAAACGGCGCGCGATATGGAGATCATCTGCCTCAACGACGGATCGACCGACGATTCCCTTGCCATCATGAAGCGCCACGCCGCCGCCGATGCCCGCATCCGCGTCGTCGACAAGGAAAACGAGGGGTACGGCGCCACATGCAATCGTGGGATCGAGCTTGCTTCGGGGGACTACGTCGCCATCGTCGAACCCGACGATTACCTCCTTCCAACCATGTTCGAGGATTTGCTCGCGTTCGCCGATTCCTTCGAGCATCCGGCGGACGTCGTGAAGGAGGCATGGTTCGATGTGGTTGGCTGGGACGATCCCCTAAGCGAACGGGTCGTTCCCGGGTACCTGTACAAACGGCTGAAAACAACCAGAGAACCGCAGTCCATCGAGGGCGTCCCCGAACTGCTCGAAGGGCATCCTTCGATATGGTCGGCTCTGTATCGGAAAAGCTTTTTGGACGAAAACGGCATTCGCTTTCACGAGTACCCTGGTGCGGGGTGGGCCGATAACCCGTTTTTGGTCGACACGCTTTGCCGGGCGAAGCGCATCATCTATCTTGATTCGATGCACTACTGCTACCGAAACGAACTGCCCCGAAAAGGCGATGCGCCCCTTGATGAGAAGAAGCTGTCTTTGCCCTTGCTTCGCTGGATGGAGATGACGGAGAGCCTGCGTGCTTGCGGAATCGAAAACCGGGATGTTTGGCATGCGCACTACCAACGCGGCTTCAACTACATCGATATCGTAGTCGAGCAAGGTGGCTGGGAGGTTCCGACGGTGCGTGTTGGCATACGGGAGCTGCTCGGTGCGATGCGTGCGGATCTCGTGCTCGATCATCCGAAGCTTTCTCCGTCGAAGAAGCGATTCTACCTTGAGCAGACCGGTGGCGACGGGAACGCCCGCATTTCGCCTGTGCCCTATGCGCGGCATCTCGCGCATGAGCTCATCGTTCGCTTGCGGGCGCAGGGCCCTATAGGCGCTCTTGGCGCTCTGGGCAGGTTCTCTCGGAGGACGGTATCGCCTGAGAGTGCTGAAAAAGTGAAGTAGGCGATTCCCTGTGCGTTTTGGTTGGCTGCAAGCGGGCGAATTGATAAGATCGTACTTCGATGCGTGGTGCAGTTTTCGGTACCGCGCGCGTTTCACACTGTTGGTTGATTGAGGAGCTGGTTTGGCGGATAAAGTGTCGGTGATCCTAACGGTGTACAACATGGAATCATGTTTGCGTGAAACCATGGATACTGTTTTGTCCCAGACGTATCGCGATCTCGAAGTCGTATGCATCGACGACGGGTCGAAAGACGGATCTCTGCAGATTCTCGAAGAGTATGCGGCAGGCGATGAACGTGTTGCCGTATATACCCAGGACAACGCTGGACCGGCGTTGTCGCGCAATCGGGGAATCGATCTCGCCACGGGCGAGTATCTTATGCTGCTCGACTCCGACGATATATACGATTGCGAGATGATAGAAAAGCTTCATGGTCGGGCGGTCGAATCGGATGCCGATATCGTCGTATGCCGATCGGTCGAGTACGATCATGCCACCGGTGCCGTTTCGAAGGCTCCTTGGACTGCGAAAGTCGACCAGATTCCCGCAAAGGATCCGTTTTCCTGTGCAGATATGTACGACTACATCCTGACGGCGTTTATCGGGTGGCCCTGGGACAAACTCTACAGACGGTCGTTCGTCGAAGACAACGCCCTCCGGTTTCCTCCTATGAGCAACAGCGAAGATCTGTACTTCGTATTTTTATCGCTTGTGCTTGCGCGGCGAATCAGCTTCTACGACGAAGTGCTCATCAAACATCGCATGAACCGTTCGGGATCGGTTTCGAATTCCCGCACTGCGAACCCGACCGAGTTCTACCATGGCATTTGCCTGCTGAAAGAGAAGCTGCAGGAGGATCCCGTGCGCTACGAGCGCATGTCGTGGGGGTTTCTCAACTGGGCGTTCGACTACACTCTTTGGAACATCGAAACCCTGCCTGCGGGACCTGTGCGCCGCGGGCTGATCGAGCGCCTCGTGAACGGGGGCTTCCCTGAAATCGAGCTTGCGCACCACGGCGTCGGATACTTCACTCTTACGGCCGATTGCCACGAGCGGTATGCGAGCCTTGCCGCCGAGTTGGGCGGAGCGGTGCCCTGCGATCCCCGGAGAAACGATAAGCATCCCCGTCTCAGCTACGTGGTTGCCTTTTTCGCCGAAGCGCAGAAACGCGGATACAAATCGGCCTTTGGAGATATGGTTTACTGGGCGATACGAAAAATAAAGGGAGAAGAGGAAGACGGGAAACGCCATGCGAAAGACCGCGGCGCCCTTCTTTCCTATGTTGGTGCCGGCGCCGTCGAGAGCGGTTGCAACGAGAGCGAGGAACAGAGATGAGCGTAAGCAGCCAGTCGGTGCGTCCGGCCGTTTCGGTCGTGATCCCCTGCTACAATGTCGAAGCCTTTCTACCCGAGGTTCTTGACAGCGTATTGGGACAGACCCTGCGCAACATCGAGGTGATTTGCGTTAACGATGGATCGACGGACTCTACGCTCGATGTGATCGAGGAATACGCTGCACGCGATGAGCGAATCGTGGTTATCGACAAGCCCAACGGGGGGTATGGGCACAGTATGAATCGGGGCATGGATATCGCGAAGGGCGAATATATCGGGATCGTCGAGTCGGACGATTTCATTTTGCCTACCATGTACGAGAAACTTTACGCGGCTGCTCGGGAGAATGACGTCGATTTTGTCCGCTCCGATTTTACCAAGTTCAAAACGGGGGCAGACGGGGAGCGGATTTTCTGGGAGGAAAAGCTTACGCCGCATAGCGAGTATTACAATACGGTCTTGAATCCGGCCGACAACCTCGATGTATTCAACATGCAGATGCTCAACTGGACGGGCATTTACCGGACCGATTTCATTCGCAAGCATAACATCAGGCATCACGAGAGCCCTGGAGCCTCTTACCAGGATAACGGATTCTGGTTTCAGACGTTTTGCTGGGCAAAGCGGATATATGCTCTGCCCGAGGCGTTTTACTGCTATCGGCAGGATAACGCCGCGTCGTCGATCAACCAAAACAACAAGGTGTTCTGCATGCCTGACGAGTATGCGTGGATCAGGGGGTTTCTCGCAGAAAACCCTGCGCTCGAACAGCGCTTCATAGGAATCTTCCACTATAAGAAAATGCACAATCTGAATTTTTCCTTCTCGCTTTTGGCTCCCGAATTCCAGATGCCGTTTCTCGAGCGGTATTCGAAGGAGTATCGCGAGGCCGAAGCCCGAGGCGAGTTGGATGAATCGCTGTTTTGGCCCGAGGAATGGGCGGATCTGCGGATGATCATGGAGGATCCGGAAGGCTATTGCAACAACTACAATTATCATGTTGAAAAGCAGGCTGCGTACGAGAAGGCGCAGGCTGCAGGTGCGTTTGATCTGCTGCGGTTCCATATGCGCTATGACGGGCTTCTCGATACGCTGAAGATCATTGTCAGAAGAGTTTTGAAAAGGTAGGTAAAAAATGCGAGGGGAGCGAGCGGGAGTTTCGCCGGAGTCGCTGGTATCGGTGGTCGTGCCGGCTTACAATGCCGCCGAATACATCGATCGGTGCCTGGATAGCATCCGACGCCAAACTTATTCGAACCTTGAGATCATCGTCGTCGATGACGGATCGGCCGACGATACGCTCGATCGGATTCGCGAGCATGCGCGCGAGGACTCCCGCATAACGGTTCTTACCCAAGAGAATCGCTATGCGGGGGTTGCCCGCAACGAAGGGTTTTCACATGCGTCCGGCGAGTACGTCGCTTTTCTCGACGCTGATGATTTCTTCGATTCCGCGATGATCGAATCGATGGTGAAGAGGGCTTCCGATACGAAAGCCGATGTGGTCGTGTGTCGCTCCAATTTTTACGATAATGTGACGGAGCGCGTCGAACCGATCGATTTTTCGCTGCTCTACATCGAGGAAGGATCGGTCTATTCGGGGGTGGCGCTTCAGGATGTGATGTTTCGATTCTGCGTAGGGTGGCCATGGGATAAACTGTACCGGTCCGAGTTCGTGCGAAAGCACGACCTTCGGTTCCAAGATCTGAGAACCTCAAACGATGCGTACTTCGTGTTCATGTCCCTTATACTGGCCGAACGAATCGCCTTTGTCGGCGATGCGCTCGTCATGCATCGTACCAATAATGCCGATTCGCTTGAAAGAACGCGGTCCCGGTCTTGGGAGAATGCGGGAAAAGCCGCCCTTGCCATCGGTCGGGGCCTTAGGGATAAGGGCCTATACGAGACGTTCGAGCGCAGTTACGTCAATTGGTTTCTTGATTTCTCGCTCTGGAACCTCGACACGCTCGATGGCGATGCGCGTGATGGCTTGCTCGAGGATATGGAGAAGAACCTTACGCCGCTTTTGCCCGATGATGCAGAAGAGGGGTTTTACATTGACGAGCGGGGGCGAACTGCCGCCGAAATTCTGCGGTCCGGCCGCTTCGAAGCCATCCGTCGGGGTCTGCTGCTCGATATAGACCTTGCGCGCGCGAAAAGCGATGTTTCGTGGCTCAAGGGGCATATCGAAAAGCTGGAGCGAGAACTCGCCTGGCGCGACGAGGCGATCGAGCGGATGGAACAGGAGAAGCGCGATATTATCCAGTCGAGAACGTATGCTGTAGGAAAGGCCGTAATGGCTGTTCCCTGTGCGGTAAAGGACGCGTTGGGAAGAGGGAAGCGAGACAGATGAACATCACTGTATGCGGTACGGGCTACGTTGGGCTGGTGGCCGCGGTCGTATTCGCCGCAAAGGGGCATAAGGTTGTCGGGCTCGACATAGACGAGGCCAAGATCGCCATGCTGAAAGCCGGCAAATCGCCGCTTTTCGAACCCGGACTTGAAAAGCTCATGGGGGAGTCGGCGGAAAACCTTCGCTTCACCGTGGATTACCGCGATGCGTACGCCGATGCGGATATGGTGTTCGTGGCGGTGCCTACGCCGGAGAAGGCGGATGGGTCGGCCGAGCTGTCTTACGTCATGGCGGCCTGCGACCAGATCGCCGAAAGCAGGAGCGAGGGCTGTCCCGTTGTCATCAAATCGACGGTTCCCCCGGGAACGAACGCGCGCATCCAGGAGTACTTCGACGAAATGGCGGATGGGTGTGCGAACCGGAGCTTCGAGGTCGTCTCGAACCCCGAATTCCTTTCGCAGGGAACGGCTCTGCGCGACATGCTCTATCCCTCTCGCATCATCGTCGGCGTGCAGAGCGAGAAGGCCGCCTCTCTCATGCGCGAGCTGTACCGTCCGTTCGACGCCCCTGTTATGGTGATGGATCTTTGTAGCGCTGAACTGGTTAAATACGCGAGCAACGACTTTCTCGCCCTCAAGATATCCTATATCAACGAGATAGCGAACCTCTGCGATGTGGTTGGCGCCGACATCGAGAACGTTGCGGCGGGCATGGGGGCCGATCCGCGCATCGGGGAGAAGTTCCTGCGTGCGGGCATCGGGTACGGGGGATCGTGCTTCCCGAAGGACACGAAGGCGCTTCATTGGCTGAGTACCTGCCACGGCCATGAAATCAAAACCATAAAGGCGACCATCGAAGTGAACACCGCTCAAAAGACGCTGCTCGTGGCCAAGGCGGAGGATCGGCATGGCTCGCTTGCGGGCAAGAGGATCGCGGTGCTCGGCCTTACCTTCAAACCGAATACCGATGATCTGCGCGATGCCCCCTCGCTTGATGTGGTTGGAATGCTGCGCGACAAAGGTGCTGTATCGGTGCTGTTCGATCCCTGCGGCATGCCGGCGTTCGAACGCCGCTACCCGGCGCAGCCGGGCGTTGTCGAATACGCCGAAAGTGCGCGAGCGGCGCTTGCGGGCGCCGACATGGCATTCATCCTCACCGAATGGGAGGAGTTCTCATCGATCGAGCCGGAGGAATACGCCGCCCTCATGGGGGCGGCGGAAGTCTACGACGGGCGCAACGTGTACGAACCGGCGGCGTTCGGGGGGTCGGGAGTGCGCTATATCTCGATAGGGCGCCCCGTCGTCGAGTAGGGCGCCGATCTGCGTTCGAGAGGTTGCCGTGCCGTAGATGCCGACGACGATTTCGCTTGCGGCCGTCAATCGGATAGCTGAGCCGCCTTGCATGCCTCGATGGCTCTCTCGGCGGTTTTCTTCCACGAGAATTCGGTTCTGACGAGCTTTCCGACGCATGCCCCTTGCGCAGCGAGCGCTTCGCGATGTTCCGCCGCCTGGCGCACGGCTTCGGCAACGGTTCGCGGTTCGGCGTTTTCGATGACGGTGCCGAATCTGGCATCGGGAATCAGCTCGTCGACCCCGCCGACGTCGGTGACGATCGAAGGCGTGTAGCATGCCGCCGCTTCGAGCAGCGAGGTGGCGAAACCCTCGGAGCGCGAGGGAAGGCAGAAAAGATCGGCTTGCGCCAACAGGGCCGATACGTCGCGCGGCGAGAGCTTTCCGAGAAGGTGCAGCTTTTCGGAAGAGCGCTTCTCCATCTCGTCGAACAGGGGTCCGTCTCCCGCGAGGACAAACGTCACGCCGCTGTCGGCGCCGAGCATGCGGGCCGCTTCGGCTATGGCTTGCACCCCTTTTTCAGGTACCAACCGACCGACGAAGGCTGCGATGAGGTCGGTTTCAGGTATGTCGAGTTCGTCCCTGAACGATCGCGCGCTTGCCTGTTTCAGGTATGCGTCGGCATCGATCGAGTTGTACAGTTCGCCGTTCGAGACGAGCCCGAAATGCCCGAGCCACCTGCTTGCCTTTTTCGACACGGCGTAATAGGATGCGCCGTGTCGTTTGCCTGCCGCCGTTAGCAGGTGCTCGACGAATTCGACGCCTTTGTCGACCAGCGGGCTTCCCATCGTGAGGTGAGCCGATCCGTGTTCGATGAGCACAGGCGCGATACCTTGGGATCGGGCAAACGAAAGCCCTGATTGCGAATGGAGGTAAAAGCGCGTGTTGACGATGACGTAATCGACGGCTTGCGATCGAAGCCATGATTGCAGCTTTCTGTGCTCGCTGTTCTTGCGGGCGATGGGGTAGCGTCCCCCAAGAAGAGCACGGCAGGGAAATCTCACCACGTCGATGCCGTCCGCCGACTCTCGAGCCGCAAGACCTTGGCTGTTCAGGGTTGCTACGATAACACGGTAGCCCAAATCGCGCAGCGCCTTGGCGAGATTTGCCGTGTAGGTTTCCACGCCTCCGACGGCGGGGGGGTACAGTGCCGAGAAGATGCAAACGCAAGGTTTTCTTTCGCTCGGCATGGGCTCCTCCTGAAGGTCGTGGGGTTCTTTTCTGCGGCCTGGCGTTCGATGGCCGAATCGGTATTATACTTGTCCATCGGCCCTGTTGCACCGTTCCGATGACGTCGGCGAATCCAATCTGCACAGATCTGCGCAGATGCGCGACCGATGCATCATATTAGATTATAATGGAGACCATGAAACTACTAGCGATCATACCAGCATACAACGAGCAGGATTGCATTGTTGGAACAGTGAGGGAGCTGCAGCGCGTAGCCCCGACGGTCGACATCCTTGTCATCAACGATGGATCGACTGACGATACGGGGAAGATATGCCGCCAAGAGGGGTTCAATTTCCTCGATCTTCCCGTGAACGTGGGCCTTTCGACAGGTTTTCAGGCGGGGATGAAATATGCCGATCGCCACGGCTATGACTGCGCGATCCAGTTCGACGCGGATGGCCAGCATCGCCCCGAATACATTCAGCCCATGCTCGATGCGCTGGTGAGCGAGGGTGCCGATATCGTTATCGGTTCGCGTTTCGTGTCGAAGAAGAAGGGCGCCTCGGCACGCATGGCGGGGTCGGCCCTCATTTCTTTCCTCATTAAGCTGACGACGGGGAAGAAGCTGTTCGATCCGACTTCGGGCATGCGCATGTACAACAAGCGGGCAATCGCCGAGTTCGTTAAGCGCTCTGATTTCGGCCCCGAGCCGGATACCTTGGCTTTCCTCATACGCAAAGGGTTCAAGGTCGTTGAGGTGCAGGCCGAGATGCGGGATCGCGAGACGGGCGAAAGCTATCTGAGCTTCTCGAAATCGATTATGTACATGGCGCGCGCATTCGTTTCGATAACGATCGTGCAATGGCTGAGGTGACGTGCCGATGAGCATCAACTACCGTATAGTTCTCGTGCTTGGCGCGGTCATCGTTTTCATTTTCGTGCTGCGCAAGCTCAAGAAAACCGAAATGAGCATTGCGAATTCGGTTTTCTGGCTGCTGTTCGCAGCGGCTCTCGTCGTCGCGGCGGTGTTTCCGAGCGTTGTGTTCTTCTTCTCGAACTTGCTCGGCATCGAGTCGCCGTCGAATTTCATCTTCCTTTGCGTTATCGCTTTTTTGTTCATTAGATGCTTCACGCTTACAGTGGAGGTTTCGAATCTGAAAGAACGGCTCGACGTGCTTGCCCAGGAAGTTGCGCTGAGGGATCACGAGCGGCACGAACGGTATAAATCGAAGGAGAAGAGCACGCGGCGATGATGTATGACGACGGCGTGCTGAGAAAGCTGCAGCTCGAGCAGCTTGACGTTCTCAAGAAGATCGACGAGCTTTGCAGGGCGAACGGGATCGAGTATTTCCTCGATTCGGGGACTGCTTTGGGCGCCGTTCGGCATCGGGGGTTCATCCCTTGGGATGACGATATCGATATCGGGATGAAGCGTGACGATTACGAACGGTTCATCGAGGCGGCAAAGCGCGAGTTGGGCGAAAGCTACGAGGTTGGCATTCCCGGCGAGACGGCGGGGTATGCGCCCATGTTTGCGAAAATTTGGAAACGGGGAACGAAGTTCTATACTCAGGAAACCATAGAAGCATCGTTTGACCAGGGAATTTTCGTCGACGTGTTTCCGTACGATCCCGTGTTTGCCGACGAGCGGGAGCGAGGCAGGCAATTCTCGCGCTGCACGTTCTGGCAGCGGGTATCGTATCTTTACCACGCGAAGAGCGTGCATGTTCCCCACAAGGGGGCGCTTGGCGCAGTTGAGCGCGCGGCTTGCGTCGTTGCCCATTATGCATGCCGCATCCTGTTCGATCCGAAGCGCATGGCTAAATCGTTCGAGCGGTCGGCCCGTTCGGCATCCGGTATCGCCGATGGCGATTTGTTCGCTGCAATGGCGTATCCGCCGGATCCCCCGTTTGCGGCATCCACACTTTGGCCGACGGTTCCGTGCGAATTCGAGGGGGGCAGCTATCCTGTGCCCCATGATGTCGAAACCTATTTGAAGACCTGGTACGGTCCTTCGTATATGGAGATGCCTCCTCTCGAGCTGAGAACGAATCATGCGCCGATGGTCCTTGATTTTGGAGAGGGCCCCGTTGATCCGCATGGGAAAAACGGGGGTTGGCGATAGCCGGGTACCGTTGAATTTGAGATTCGCCGACCTGCCGTTCCCCGTTTTTGGGCGTTGGGTTTTGGGTGGTTTTGGTGGAGCTTGAGCCAAGCGAATTGCGTGGAATATAATTAACGCCGATTGCCGTCGAGTAGGCAACCGCTGGATTCTGAGACATTTGCGGTTCGTTCTCATGTGCGAGCCAGAAGGAACACCTATGGAGAAAATCACCATTGACGATATGAAATGCATCGAGCTCGAAATCATGGACGAGATAGATCGCATTTGCCGAAAAGAAGGGCTTTCGTACTTCCTCGGATACGGCAGCTGCCTTGGCGCGGCGCGGCATCAAGGTTTTATCCCCTGGGATGACGACATGGACATCATAATGCCGCGCGATGATTACGAGCGTTTTGTCGGAGAATGCTTTGATTCCTCGAAAATCGTCGAGCGCTACAAACTTGCCACTTATCGCGACCGGAGCGGGATATATCCGTTTACGAAAGTCGTTGACTCGAGCACGATCGTGTACGATACGTTTACGCAGAGGCGATACGCAACGGGGGTTTGGGTTGATATTTTCCCGCTTGACGATGTCGCCGATCCTCACGACAAGGCTTTCTCCCGAGGTTCCCGGATGGCCTTGATGCGCAGCCTGATGGTTGCGGATCCGTCTCTGGGTTCGACGATGCTTGCGAAGCTGGTTAAACGCGTTGCCCATCCCGTATTCTCGCGCATGGACCCTTATAAGGCGGCGCAGAAAATCGATGAGAACGCCCGTAACGCGTATACGGGCGAAACCGACTACTACACCGATTTCATCGGCGAGGATAACCCTGGAGTGCTTCTTCCGAAGACGTGGTTCGAGCCGCTTGAGGTGCCGTTCGAGGATCGCCGGTATTTTGTTCCCAAGAACTACCGAGAGTATTTGGCAAAATCATATGGCGATTGGGAAACGCCTCCTGCGATAGACAAGCGCGACATTCATACCTGCGAGGCGTTTCGCCTGTGATGACAGCAGCGTCGTTGGACTTCGCGAAGACAGCCGATCCGTTATTCGAGAGGGGCCCCTATGGGTGTTAAGCCTCTTTCAATCAAGGCGAACATGATCTGGAATTCTGTCGGATCGCTCACGTATCTTGCCTGCCAATGGCTCATGACCGTTCTGATAGTGCGGCTTTCGTCTGGCAGCTTCGATGACGCAGGGTTGCTATCGCTTGCCATGTCGGTTGTTGGCATTTTCGGTACTTTCGCCAATTACAAAATGGGCACGTATCAAATATCGGATATCAAGCACGAAAACGAGCTCGGAGAGTACTTCGGATTTCGCTGCATTACGCTTGGATTGGCTTTTGTCGCCTGCATGGTGTATGCGTGCCTGACTTGTCCACCCTACGCTCTCATTACCATCGCGTTGTTCTTCGTATATAAAGCGGTTGGTCTTCTGATCGATATTCTGCATGGTCTCGACCAGCAGAATCGCCGAATGGACTATATCGGAAAATCGTTCATCATCCAGGGCGTCGCGTTGATCGTTGGCTTTTTCGGCGCATATGTGCTTACGCGCAATCTCAACATCGCCATTGTGGCGATGACGGCGTTGTCCCTTGTCGTTCTGTTTGCATACGATATTCCGAAAGCAAGTCAATTCGAAAAGCTGAGAATACGCATCAGCTGGAAAAAGGCTGCCTTCTTTTTCAAGACCTCGCTTCCGGCGGTAATCGCCTCTCTGGCGGCGAGCGCGCTGTTTACCATCCCGAAGCAGTATCTTTATTTCGTATTCGGCGATGCGTCGCTCGGCATCTATTCTTCAGTCGCTTCGCCTGCGCTCATCATTCAGATGGGGGCAATGTATTTATATGGACCTCTGCTCGATATTTTTCCAAAACTGTATTTTAGCGGCGACAGGAAAGGCTTCAGAGGGCTTCTTCTGAAAACCGTTGCCGGGATTGCGGCTGTCGGCATTGTTTGCTCGATCGTCCTCGAATTCATTGGCTCATGGGCGCTGCAATTGTTGTTTGGCGAGAGCATCGCCCCGTACGTTTATCTGCTCCAGCCCATCATTCTTTCGACGGCTATGACCGCGTACCTCTGGTTTTTTGGAGATCTGCTTATCGCGCTTAGAGATTTCAGAGCTAACTTCATTGGGAACATCGCAGCTTTTGTCGTGGTTATCCCATTGAGTTTCATCTGCGTGAATACCTGGGATATGAACGGCGTCAGTTTTGCGGGGGCGGGCGCCTGTGCGGTGGGCGTTGCCGTGCTGCTTGCGCTTCTGCTGTGGAGGATGCGTTCGGGCGCGAATTCGGAAAAAGCGGATATTCCTTCAGAGACCGAGTTGGGTGCGCTTCGGTCGGAGGAGCAGGCTGAAAAGATGGAGCGTTTATGATGCGGGTGCTGCATGTTATCGGCGCGATGGATCGCGGTGGCGCTGAAACCATGATCATGAATCTGTACCGCGCGATCGATCGAGACGTCGTGCAGTTTGATTTTGTGGTGCATGAAGAAAGGCCCTGCGACTACGACGAAGAGATACAAGACCTGGGCGGTAGGCTGTATCGCGTGCCGCGGTTCACCGGATCGAACATGCTGTCGTACCGCCGCGCGTTTCGCGAGTTCTTCGGCGAGCATGGGGAGCATCGTGTTGTGCACGGGCATATCGGCAGCAGCGCGGCAATGTATCTTTCCGAGGCAAAGCGGGCAAAGCGGTATACGATAGCGCACAGCCATGCGCAAAACTACCCGCTCAGTCTCGAGCAGCTTGCATTCAGGGTTTTGTCGTATCCCACCCGATTTATTGCGGATTATTACATGGCGTGCTCTTCCGAGGCGGGTCGCGATCGATTCGGCAGCCGGATAGTCCAAGCAGAGAATTTCAAGGTGCTGAAAAACGGCATAGCCCTTGAACAGTATCGATGCGACCAGGCAGCTCACTTGGCATGCAAAAAAGCATACGGATACGACGTTTCGGTTCCGCTTGTGGGTCATGTTGGCAGGCTCGATTCGGTGAAAAACCATCGATTTCTGCTTGAGGTGTTTTCTCTTGTCAAAAAGGAAATTCCCAACGCTCGTCTCGTTTGCGTTGGAAGGGGCCCTTTGGCGGATGACCTCGAGCATGCGGCATGTGAACTTGGCATAGGCGAATCGGTCGATTTTCTCGGCGTGAGAGAAGACATTCCGAATCTGCTCAAGGCGTTCGATGCGTTCGTGTTCCCTTCGTTCAAAGAGGGGCTGTCGATAGCCGTAATCGAAGCCCAGTCTTCCGGCTTGCCGGTATTGGCCTCAACGGGGGTGCCGGAGGGTGCGATACTGGTGGAAGACGCTACCCGCTTGCCCTTGTCGCAAGGGGCTGCGGCATGGGCATCGAAATGCCTGTCGATATTGGATTCTGCATGCGATCGGCGGGATAACGTCGATGAGGTTCGCTTGCAGGGGTTCGATATCGATGACTCTGCTCGTTGGCTCGAACGCTTTTACCTTTCGCGTCAACCGTAGCGATTCGAGCAATATCCGCTGTTCTCCCATAGTGTTCAAAAAAATAATCATCTTTACAAATTTGAACACAAAGAATAAACTGAGCTAATCAGTCATTAATTCGTCGCAGCGATAGAGGCGAAAAGCGGGGAGCGGCAAAGATCATATGTTGACTAAGAATCAATTCGAAGTATTGAATTCCATCGAGGGGAATCAGGGCCAGACGCAGCGGGAGATCGCGAAGGATTGCGGTATCTCCCTCGGCTCGGTGAGCGCAGCCGTGCGCGAGCTGAGGGATATGGGATGTCTGGAGAACGATCGGCTCTGCGTAACCGAGGAAGGCTTGAAAAGCCTTAAGCCGTACAAGGTGGATAACGCCATCATCATGGCGGCGGGATTCGCGTCGCGGTGCGCTCCCTTGTCCTACGAACGCCCCAAGGGGCTTTTCAAGGTGCGCGGCGAAGTTCTGATCGAGCGGCAGATCAGGCAGCTGCAGGAGGCCGGCATCGAGGAAATATACGTCGTCGTCGGCTACATGAAAGAATTGTTCTTCTATCTTGAAGATAAGTTCAACGTGAAGATTCTGGTCAACCCCGATTATTATCGACGCAACAACACGTCGTCGCTCTATGCAGCTCGGTATTTTATCCGCAATTCGTACATCTGCTCATCCGACAACTACTTCACCCTCAATCCCTTTTCGAAATACGTGTACGATTCGTACTTTGCCTGCGTGCGGGCAGACGGCGAAACCGACGAGTGGTGCGTTGACACCGGTACGCACGATCGCATTGTCAAGTACGGCGTCGGCGGCACTGCGGGGGACTGGTATCAGGTGGGCGAGTTTTACTGGACGAAGGATTTCTCGCGTTGCTACATGGATCTTCTGGAAGAAGAATACGACGATCCCGATGTTGCCGATATGCTGCTCGACGCCTTTTTTGCCAAGCACGTCGACGAGCTGAATGCTCGGGTGAAGCGCTATGAGCGGGGGGATATCCTCGAGTTCGATACCATCGACGAGATCAAGCGTTTCGACGACCGGTTCATCGACAACATGGATTCGCATATCATCGAGAACATCTGCAGCTCGTTGGCCTGCGGCGCCGAAGAGGTCGGTGAGTTCGAGCAGATCAAGCGGGGGAACACGAATGTCATTTTCTCGTTTACATGCAGAGGCGAAAAGTACGTCTATCGCCATCCTGGAAAAGGCAGCGACAAGATCATCGACCGCTATTGCGAAGCTTTCGCCCAAAAGGCGGCAGACGAATGCGGCATCGACGGAACGACGGTTGCGATCGATCCGTCGAAGGGCTGGAAGCTCTCTCGCTACGTCGATGGATGCTATGATTTCGAATACCATAACACCGAAGATGCGCTTCGGGCCTTCGATCTGATGCACCGATTGCACGAGGCCGATATCCCTTGCCCTTGGCGTTTCGACATTGCAGCTAATTGCGAGCGATTTCGCGAGCTTGCTCAGGAGAGCGAGCATCACAGCCAGTTCGAGCTCGAAGAGCTCGACAAAGCGATCATGCGGGTGTATCACTACGTCGAGGCCGACGGCGTCCATAAGGTCATGTGCCACAACGACATGTGCGACAGCAATATCATAGTGTCGGGCGACGGCGCATGCGTGATCGATTGGGAATACGCCGGGTTGGGAGACCCTGCAAACGACGTATGCTCCTATATCGTCGGGGGGGGGCATTCAGAGCGCGAGGTTCTCGAACTGCTTGAGCTGTATTTCGGACGGCCGCTCGAGCCCACCGAAACCAGGCATATGTTCGGGTCGATCGCCCTGATCAGCTACCATTACCTTCTGTGGGGCATATATCGGCAAAGCACCGGCCACGATGTCGGCGACCTTCTTTACTACTGGTACCGATACGCAAACGTGTACTCGAAGAAAGCCCTCGAGCTGTATGCTCCCGCGGGCCGCCTGGCTATTCCGTAGGAGCGATCATGGGAAAAGAGAAACTGAAACGCGTGCTTGGGTTTGCTCCTGCTTTCGGGGCTGCGGTGGGTTTGGTGGTATCGGGAACGGCTATGTTTTCCGTCGGGAATCTAGCTGGAACGACGGGCTATGCGACGTTCATCATTGCCGCCATCGCGCTTGTTCCGATGATGGCAGCCGCTTTCGCCTTCGGCGAACTATCCGCCATGCTTCCCGGGGGAGGCATGATATCCGACTATACGCTGCCGGCCCTTGGCCGGTTCTGGGCCATGTTCGCCCTCCTTTCCGGATACGTTTTGCTTATTGCGTGCGACGGGGGAACCCAAATCATGATGGGCGGCGCTTCGGTCGAGTCGATTACCGGCATTCCTCAGATTCTTGTAGCGGTTGTGCTGTTCTCGGTTGTGATTGCGATCAATGTCGTAGGGGTAAACGTATACGGCATGGTCGAGTCGTGGATAACGGTTGGCATGGTGGTGACGTTTGCCGTCTTGGGCTTGCTTGGATTCTTCCATGCCGGCGAGCTCGCCGGCGTTGCGGCACCTGTTGGGGAGGGCCTTTCGTTCTGGCCCGAGGGAGGGCCTGCGGTCGCGCTTAGCTCGGTTGGGACGGCGATCTGGTTCTTCATAGGCTTTGAATTCGCCTGTCCGATGGCCGAAGAGAACAAGAAGCCTTATCGCAATATTCCGTATGCGCTCATATTCGGTCTGCTTGCAATATATGCCGTCGATGCCGTTTTCGCCACGGCGGCGGTCCGCTACACCGATGCCGCCACGCTTTCGACATCGGCGGTGCCCCATATCGAGGCGGCGAGCGCCATGCTCGGATGGGGAGGGTCGATCGTTATGACGCTGCTGACCATCCTCGCATCGTTCACGACGGCAAACGCCTACTGCGCCGCTCTGCCGCGCATGCTCTACGGCATGGCTCGCGAAGGCTTGATGCCGAAGCTGTTCCTGAAGATCAGCCCCCGATTCAGAACGCCGATCTGCGGAATTGTGTTTACCGGCGCGCTTATGGCGGTTACCATCGTATACGTGGGCCTGAATGGAACCAATGCCGACACGGTTCTTTCCCTTATTTCCGTCGCCTGCATAACGTGGATGATCTCCTATGCCATTGCCATGATCGATGTGCTGGTCCTTCGCCGTCGATACCCTGATTTCCCCCGTCTTTGGAAGGCGCCGTTTGCCAAGCTGACGCTCCCCATCGGCTTATGCGGTGTTGCATATGCTATCTGGACGTTGTCGGACTACTGGCTCGCCGCCGTTATCGCCATGGCGGTCGTTGCCGTTTACGTTACCGTATGGATGAAGATCAAGCACATCGATATGTGGGAGAAAACTCCCATAGGAGAGATGGCTCAAAGCATTCGCGATACCTCTGAGTATCTTCCCGTATGGGACGAGGCCGTCGAATCGTGGATTAGCGATCAAACGGGCAGGCCGTTGGGGGGCGCCGAGAGCCGTAGGGCATATCGGGCATGACGAAACGGACCGGCCATCGGGGCTATAGTGCCGTCAACAAGAGGGCTGAGCGAAAGCTCGATTGCGTTGGGCAGGGCCTCGTGGCCGCTTCAGGCGAAGCTGGCGTCTGCTTTCCAGTCGCCCCCGAGCCGCTTGTCCGCGTTTTGGACCTGCGGTGCTGCTCCGAAACGGGCCCCCTTACCCTGCGATACCGCCCCCAGAGCAAGCTATTCGCAATCTTGTATGATCTCGTATGCGAGTTTTCGGTTGCCGGGCCATATGCTCCTGGCTGCATGATGGAGATGGTCTCGGGTTCGGCGAAGCTCATTGGCGACAGCGCGAACGCGGGGGGCGATCCCCTTGCGCTGTTCCCCGCGCTGGTCGAGAACGATCTTATCGAGGAACGCTTGCGTCTGCTGGGCGTCACGCAGGCAAGTGCCGCATACGATAGTTGCTCGGGTGCATGGCGCGTAAGCGTGTCTTTGATGGTCGGATCGGCAACGTGGAATCTCCTGCCGCCGATTATGCACCTGATCGAACCTTCCGCAGATGAGTGCTTGCGCATGATCGAACTGTTCAGGTTGCTGGCGGTTGGGATTCGATCCGCCTAGACGAGCGTTTCGGGTTTTCTTCCAACGGCATGCTGTTATGAACGCCTGTCTGCTTCTAACGTTCAAATGATAAGATTGTTTATATAATTTGAACAAAAACTATGACTTATGAAAATGCCAATCTCGGTTTAAGTAAAGTCTGTTTATTGGCTCAAATTGAACAACTATGGTATTTATCAGGTGAGATACAAATACGGCGGCTAAAAAACTGCTGTTGAGGGAAAACATATCAAGTTGTTTTTTCTGTGAATATCGAGTTTGCTCATTTTACCTTCCTTTTACAAGTTCAAAATATCCGATGCTAGATACGAATTTGAACACTAAAGCAATGGGATGGGTGGAATGCTTACCAGACATGAGTTTCTCGTTCTCGATGCGTGCCGCGATGCCGCTGCGGTTTCGGGCCAGCGCGATGTGGTTCGCCTTACCGGATTGTCGCTCGGGACGGTTAACGCCGTGTGCAAGCGCCTTATCGGCGAGGCTCTGCTCGACGAGTCCTATCGCGTGACGCCTGCGGGCATGGAGGCGCTCGAGCCGTACAGGGTCGAGAACGCGGTCATTATGGCTGCGGGGTTTGCTTCGCGCTTCGCTCCCATTTCCTACGACAAGCCCAAAGGGTTGCTCAAGGTAAAGGGCGATATCCTCATCGAACGCCAGATCCGCCAGCTCAAAGAAGCGGGCATCGAAGATATCACGGTGGTCGTCGGGTATAAGAAAGAGCAGTTCTTCTATCTAGAGGAGAAGTTCGGCGTTTCGATCGCCGTGAACAGCGAATACACGGAACGCAACAACCATTCGTCGCTCTGGCTTGTTCGCGAGAAGCTCGGCAACACCTACGTGTGCTCGTCTGACAATTACTTTCCCGAAAACGTGTTCTCCCGATACGAATACGAGGCTAACATTCCCGGCGTGCTCGTTCCCGGCCAGGTGACGGAATGGGTTATGGAAGTTGGGACGGCGAACCGCATCGTCAAATACGGCGAGACCACATGCGAAGATCGCTACGTCGCGCTCGGTCAGGTGTATTTCGACCGGGCATTCAGCGAGAAGTTCATCGAGATACTCGAAGACGAATACGATTTGCCCCAGACCAAGCCGAAGCTGTGGGATCAGATCTTCGCGGAGCATACGAAGGATCTGTACATGGTCATGAAGCCGTTCGAGTCCGGCTCGATTCTCGAGTTCGACTCACTTGACGATCTGCGCTCGTTCGACCCCGATTTCATCGTCAACGTCGACTCCTCCATTCTCGACAACATTTGCGCGACGCTCGGATGCACGCGATCCGACATCGGGCACATCAAGCCGATCAAAGAAGGGCTTACCAATCTCTCGTTCAAATTTTCCGCATGCGGGCAGGATTACGTTTACCGCCATCCCGGAAACGGCAGCGAAAACCTCGTAGACCGTCCGAGCGAAACCGAGGCCGAGAAGATCGCGTTCGAACTGGGGCTCGATCGCACCTTCATTTACGAAGACCCCAACCAAGGATGGAAGATAAGCCGCTTCGTTGAAACAACCGAAACGTTCGATTACGGCAATCGCGAGCATATCGACGCGGCTATGAAGATGGTACGTGCGCTTCATGATTCGGGAAAGACCGTGCCGCGCTGCTTCGATGCGTACGAAGAGGCGCGAAAGCTGGCCGACTTGATGTATGGAAGCAGGGACAACTATCCCGAGGGTTTCATCGATCTGTTCGAGTTGGCTGAAGAGACGAAGCGCTATGCCGACGCCGACAACGTGCCGCCCTGCTTGGTCCATGGAGATGCGTGGGGCAACAACATCCTCGTATCCGAAGATGGTTTCGACCTTATCGACTGGGAGTACGCGGCTACAGGCGATTACGGGCTCGACATGGGATCGTTTTTGCAGCATTTCATGACGGAGGAAGAAACCCGTTATGCGATCGATCGGTATTTTGGCGGAAAGGCGACCGACGAAGAGTACCGCCATAGCATAGCGGGCACGGGGCTCAGCAAGTTCTATTGGACGGTTTGGGCAGGCTACGAAGCTTATCTCGACCAGCCGATCGGCGAAGACGAATTCAACTGGTATCAATTCTGCAAGCGGATGATGAAGCAGGCGCTTGCTTTGTACAAGCAATAGTACGGAAAGCGCATCGTCCGGCGGGATCGCCGCCGACGGCTTGGTGCGCTTCGAAGAGCGGCGAGGGGCCGCTGGGAAAGGTGTGGTTTTCCATGGAGATGCTCGGCACGGTAGTCGTGTACATTGTAATGATCTGCGCGATTGTCGGTTGTGCCGCTTCGGTTATCAAACCCGAAAGCGAGCTCGGCCAACAATGGCAGTTCGGCATCGAAGCGATCGGATCTTTGTTTCTGTCGGTTGCCGGCGTATGGGCGTCGATTCCGTATCTGAAGGCGTTCATCAGCGCCGTGTTCGGACCTGCGTATGCGGCGATAGGTGCAGACCCTGCGCTTGCGGCAACGACGTTCATCGCTTCCGATATGGGCGGCTATCAACTTGCCGAAACGCTGGCTCAAACCTACGAAGGCTGGATCATGGCCATGACGACCGGCTATATGGCTGGCGCTACCATCGTATTCACCATACCGGTGGCGCTTAAGATGATCCCCAAGAAAGATCAGAAGTACCTTGCACTCGGTGCAATGAGCGGATTCCTGGCGATTCCGATCGGCGTGCTCGTGACGAGCGTTATCCTTGCGTTCACGAACCCGTTCATCCGCGAAACCGCCGCAACCAATACCGAGGCGACCTATCAGCTTGCGCTTACGTTCAGCCAGATAGGAATCAATCTTGTGCCGCTCATTATCATCTGCGTGGCCCTCGCCCTGGGTCTGCGGTTTAAGCCCGATGCGATGATCAAGGGCTTCATGGTGTTCGGCCGCGTGCTCGAATCTGCTCTGAAGATAATCCTCGTCCTGTGCGTGGTCGAGTACTTCACCGGATTCTTCTCTTCGACCCTTGGGTCGGCGTGGGGATTCGATCCGATCCTTGCGACCGAAGACGACCTCATGCGCTGTCTCGAAGCATGCGGCGCTACGGGCATGATGCTGTGCGGCGCATTCCCGATGGTATGGCTGATCAGGAAGTTCCTTGCCAAGCCGCTTGAAAAGCTCGGCAATACCGTAGGGCTTGACTCCGATGCAATGACGGGCATCCTCGCGGCTTCGGCAAACCTGCTCGCGCTGCTTGCGATGTTCAAGACGATGAAGGCGCGCGACAAGGTTATCACCCTTTCGTTTGCGGTCTGCTGCGCCTTCGTGCTTGGCGATCACCTTTCGTTCACGGCGAACTTCCAGCCTACGCTCATCGTTCCGATCATGTTCGGCAAGCTGGTTGCCGGTATATGCGCTATCGCCTTTGCCCGGTGGCTGTCGGTTAAGAAGGCCGAAGAGCTTGAGGCGAAGGACAAGCTCCTCGAGGACAAGGGAGCCGCTCGAAAGACGGTGGATCCGGCGCTCGAGACCGCATAAGGATTCTGATTGCACATCGTCGCGCCCGGCCGTTTCGGTCGGGCGTTTTGCCATGGCGAACCCTGCGTCTTGGCTGGCGGATCAGAGCGGCGAACTGCGCTTTGAACGGATTTACGGATACGGATTGGAAGGATGTCCATGTCTCTCGATAAGAAGGAATTCCTCATTCTAAGAGCGTGCGCTTCGGGGGGGGGTGTTTCAACGCAGCGGGATTTAGCTGAAGCAACCGGTCTTTCGCTCGGGTCGGTGAACGCTACGTGCAAGCAGCTTCTGGCAGGCGGCTTGCTCGAGGCGGGCAACCAGGTGACCGAGCGGGGTTTCGAGAGCCTTGAACCTTATCGGGTGGAAAACGCCATCATCATGGCGGCGGGTTTCTCTTCTCGGTTCGCTCCCATATCCTACGATAAGCCCAAAGGGGTTCTCAGGGTGCGCGGCGAGGTTCTCATCGAGCGCCAGATCCGTCAGCTCAAAGAGGCCGGCATCGATGACATCACGGTAGTTGTCGGCTATATGAAGGAAGCGTTCTTCCACCTTGAAGACAAGTTTGGCGTGCGCATCAAAGTGAATGCCGAATACGCCGTGCGCAATAATAATTCGACGCTCATGCTTGTGAAGGAGCTGCTCGGCAATACCTACATTTGCTCGTCGGACGATTACTTCACTGAAAACGTTTTCGCGCCCTACGAATACAAAGCATTTTATTCGGCGCAGTTCTTCGAGGGGAAAACGGATGAGTACTGCCTGACGGTGGGTGCAGGCAACCGTATCGTGGGCGCTACGGTTGGGGGATCGGATGCCTACGGCATGCTTGGGCACGTGTATTTCGATCATGCGTTTTCAAGCCGTTTCATCGAGGTGCTGGAAGAAGACTACGATAAGCCCGAAACGGCAGGCAAGCTCTGGGAAGACGTGTATATCGATCATATCAAGGATTTCGATATGGTCATGCGCCCCTATGACCCCGGCATCATCTACGAGTTCGATTCCCTTGACGACCTGCGAGCGTTCGACGGCGATTTCATCGACAACGTCGACTCTGAAATACTCGATAACATTTGCTCCGTTCTCGGGTGCCCCCGGTCGGCCATCGTCGACATCGTGCCGATAAAAGAGGGGCTTACCAATCTTTCCTTCAGGTTCGCCTGCGATGGCTCGACCTACGTGTACCGCCATCCTGGAGCAGGCACCGATGAGATCATCAACAGGAAAAGCGAGGCGCACTCTCAGGGCGTTGCGAAGAGGCTCGGTATCGACGACACGTTCATTTACGAAGATCCCGAGAAGGGTTGGAAGCTGTCGCGCTACGTATTCGATTGCGTCGATTTCGATTACCATAACCCCGAACACGTTGAGCGGGGTCTTGCCCTTGCCCGCAAGCTTCATACCAGCGGGGAGGTCTCCAGCTGGTCGTTTGACGTTTACGAGAAGGCTTGCGAGCTTGTGGGTTTGCTCGGGCAGCGGTCGGACCCGTCTTTCCCCGATTTCGATGAGCTGACGGCGCGTGCGGGAAAGCTCGATCGACTGGTGAAATCGGACGGCATCGAGCCGTGTTTGTGCCATAACGATTTCTACAATCCGAATTTTCTTGTACGCGACGACCTTATGTATCTCATCGATTGGGAATACTCGGCGATGTCTGACTACGCGAGCGATCTCGGGACCTTCATCTGCTGTTCGGATTACACGGTCGAAGAGGCGAAAGGCGTAATCGCTCTCTATTTCGGCAGAACGCCGACCGACTCCGAGATGAAGCACTGCCTCGCGTATGTGGGAATCAGCGCATACTACTGGTTCGTTTGGGCGTTGTTCAAGGATTCGGCGGGCGATCCTGTGGGGGAATGGCTGTACCTTTGGTATCGAGCTGCGAAGATATACGGAAATCTTGCGATCGAGCTCTATGGGGATTCGGCCCGTTAGCGGCTTCGCCAGCCCTCGTTTTCCTCGACGAAGACGCATTCGCGGGCGAATACGGCCGCGAATGCGTTGAAGCGCGTTTTCGCGTCGGGCGGATGCGCTCCGCTTGCGATGAGCTTCGGGAATGTACAACCGTTCGTATCATGTTCGAAGCCCATCGTATGCGTTTGCGCTATCATTATGTGCGATAGAGGGCGAGTAAAGGGGAGAAAATGGGTCTCAGCAGAGAAGCGTTTTATGTGCTTCGCGCATGCGTGGACGCGAGCGAAAATCCGCGCACGTATCAACGGCTGGCTGTTGAAAGCGGGCTTTCGCCCGAGTCGGTCGAAGCGACGTGCGACCGGTTAAGGGAAAGCGGATTGCTCGACGAGGGCTTTAGGGCAACTTCGCACGGGCTAGAATCTTTGGAACCCCATAGGGTCGATAACGCAATTATCCTTGCGGCGGGTTTTGGTTCCAGATTCGTTCCCCTCACCTATGAAAAACCCAAAGGATTGCTTGAGGTTCATGGAAAGCCCATGCTCGAGCATCAGATAGAGCAGCTGATCGATGCGGGCGTTTCCGATATCGTAATCGTAGTCGGCTACATGAAAGAGGCGTTCGAGTATCTTGTGGACAAATACGGCGTGAAGCTTGTCGTTAATCCCGATTACGCCGTAAAGAACAATCTTGAGAGCCTGCGGTGTGCGGCATCGTATCTGGGGAACTCGTATGTGCTTGTTGCGGACAACTGGATCGATCGGGCGATATTCAATGCGTATGAATTCGACAGTTGGTTTTCGTGCTTGCGATTCGACGGACCGACGGACGAGTGGTGCGTCGATACAGACGAGGCGATGCGGATAACGGGTATCGAAATCGGGGGTGCGGATTCGCTTGCCATCGTAGGGCCGGCGTTTTTCAACGCGCGGTTCTCAGCCCGATTCGTTGAGCTCATGGGGGAGTACGAGGATCGGGCGGATGCCGATGATTTTTACTGGGAGCAGATTCTCAAAGACCATATAGACGAATTGGCTATGTATGCGAGCGATCAAACGGGCAACGTGCATGAGTTCGAGTGCCTCGAAGAGCTGCGCGCTTACGATATTTCTTACGCAATCGATTCCCGCAACGAGATCATGCGTTTTATCGCCGAGTCGTTTGGCGTCGAGGAGGCGTCGATCAAGGATATCTTTCCTCTTAAAGAAGGAGTCACCAACAACTCGTTTCATTTTTCCCTCGGCGCCGAAGAGTACGTGCTGCGGGTTCCCGGCATAGGAACCGACAAGCAGATCGATCGGCGCAGCGAGAAGCTCGTGTACGATTCGATAATGCCGCTCGGCATATCCGATGAAGTCGTTCGCTTCGATGCCGATACGGGCATTAAGATCACGCGCTACTGGCGAGATGTTCGCTCGGCGGACCCCTTCGACGATCGCGATCTCGAAATCTCGATGCGGCAAATCAGAAAGATGCACGACCTTGCCATCGAGATACCGCACCGCTTCGATATCGGGCGCATGACGGCCGATTATTACGAGCTTGCCGAAAGCGCCCATGCGATCCTGTTCCGCGATATCAACGAGACCAACCGCAAGGTTCGTCGCTTGTTCGAATTGAAAAAGCGTCTTGGCGTTCCCGAGATCCTCTGCCACGGCGATTACGCCCACATCAACATCCTCATGCTTCCCAGCGGCGAGGGGAGGATCATCGATTGGGAGTATGCCGGCATGGGCGATCCGATAATGGACGTTGCCATGTATGCTATTTTCGCCGAGTTCGATAAAGAGCGGATCGACCTCGCCCTGCGCCTGTACGTTGGGGAAGAGCCTTCAGAAAGCGAGTGGCTGCGCCTTTACCTCTACATTGCCCTCGGGGGTTTTCTCTGGTGCATGTGGGCGGAGTACAAACAGGCTCTCGGCCAGGAATTCGGAGAGTATCCCATGACAATGTATCGGTATACGAAGGATTTTTACCGAGAACTTGAAAATCGCGGCGCATTCGACGGGATAGCCGATAAATGGGATCCTTTCGGAGTCGAATGAGATACCGCTAAAGCGCGTTACCGTTGCCGGTCCTCGTTTTCCTCGACGAAGACGCCTTCGCGGGCGAAGACGACCGCGAAGGTCTTGAAGAATATCTTCACGTCGAGGGCGAACGAGATGTTGCGCACGTAGTAAACGTCGAGGGCAAGCCGATCGTGCCAAGGAAGGGAGTTGCGGCCGCTGACAGCGGCGTATCCGGTGATGCCAGGTCGCACAAGGAGCTTTTCGTGTTCGTATCCCTCGTAGAGTTCGGTTTCTCGTTCGAGGTCGGGGCGCGGGCCGATCAGGCTCATATCGCCTTTGATAACGTTGAGGATCTGGGGCAGCTCGTCAATGCTCGTTTTACGCATGAACGTACCCATACGCGTCATGCGCGGATCATCCGCCCCGTTGTAGGTCGAGCCGTCGGGCATCGTGAGATCGGGTGCATCCACCTTCATGGAGCGGAGCTTGTACATCTTGAACTCGCGGCCGCCCTTGCCGATGCGCGGCGCGTTGTAAAACACCGGTCCCTTGTCCTCGAAATGGATGAAGGGGGCCATGATAAGCAGTATGATGGCGACGAAGGGCAAAGCGACGATTCCAAGCAGAATGTCGAGCAGCCTCTTCCCGAAGCGGGCGTACATCAATCGGACTCCCGCTTCGTCTGATCGCTCGCACGCGCGAAGGCACGCTTGAACGAACCGATCGTGTAATCGACGTCGTCATCGCTTAAGAGCGTGTGAAGGGGCAGCGTGATCTCGCATCGGTACTGGTTGTAGGCATTGGGGTAGTCGGCGATATCGAACCCGAGGTTGCGGTAGGCGGTGAACATCGGCAGGGGTTTGTAGTGAACGTTCGTTGCGACGCCGTCTTCGGCCATGAGTTCGATGACCCTGTTGCGGAACGCCTCGTCTTTGCCGGGCATCCGCACGAGCATGAGGTGCCCGCTCGAATTCGCCCAATCACCGAAATGCTTGACGAGGGTTACGTCGGCGTCGGCAAGCCCCGCTTCGTAACGGGCGATGATCTCGCGCCGACGGGCGAGCAGATTGGGATACCGATCGAGCTGCGCGAGGCCGATCGCGGCTTGGATGTCGGTCATGTTGCACTTCCAACCCGGGAAGGCTATATCGTATTCCCAGGAGGAGGCTTGCGTTTTGGCGAGGGCGTCCTTCGTCTGCCCATGGAGCGATTGCAGCATGATGCCCCGATAGAACTCCTCGTTGTCAAAGCCTCCGTTGCGCCAGGCGAGAGCTCCGCCTTCGGCGGTTGTGAGGTTTTTGACCGCATGGAACGAGAACGCGGTGAAATCGGCGACCGATCCGCTCGGACGTCCGTGGTAATCGGCTCCCAGCGAATGGGCTCCGTCGGCCACGATGACGACCCGGTCAAAAAGCCGCTGCAGGTCGTTTTGCGGGCGCCAGAGAGCTTTTTTCGAGAGGAGCACGCCCTCGAGTCTGTCGTAATCGCACATTCTGCCTGCAATGTCGACGGGAATGACCGCACGGGTCCGCTCGGTGACGAGGTCGCCGAGTTCGGCATAGTTCATCTCGAACGAGCCTGGTGCCGTGTCGATGAGAACGGGCGTTGCGCCTACGTGGCAGATGGGCGAGCAAGAGGCGGTGTAGGTGTAGGCCGGCACGATGACTTCGTCTCCCGGGCCTATGCCGAGCGCCCGTAAAGCGCATTCGAGCGCTGCGGTCGCCGATGAGAGGCACGCGACTCCGGCGGCCTTCGTGAGATCGGCAAGCCGATGTTCGAGTTCCTTCGTTTTCGGTCCGGTGGTGATCCAGCCCGAACGCATCGCCTCGGCGACTGCGTCGATTTCAGCCTGGCTGATATCGGGTGGTGAGAAGGCTATGTGTCGCTTGTCGTCCATGGACACTCATTATAGGGCAAAGGGGCCGTATCGGTTTGCATCCTGCAAAGAAATCAAATCAGCTTGCGGATGAGGTCGACGATGCGCATGTAGGAGCGGGGCTGGTCGAATTCGCTTTCGGCGACGGCGCGCGCCCGCGCGCCCATGATTTTTCGCAAACTCGGGTTACCCGCCAGCTTTTCGATCGCCTCGGCAAGGGCGGCTGCGTTTTCGGCCTCGACGTTCACGCCGAAGCCTCCCTCGCTGACGAGGTTTCTGAATTCGGGGCTCGTGCCGGTGTTGATCAGGGGGTGTCCGCTTGCAAGGTAGTCGCCGATTTTGGTGACGATGCTCTGGACGGCCGATTTCACCAGCGAGTTGACTGTGATGTCGGAGGCTGCAAGGTAGGCTGCCATATGGGGATAATCCATGTAGCCGAGGAAATCGACGGGTGCTGCAAGCCGTGCGGCGATTTCTTCGAGCTTTTCCCGATCCGGTCCGTCTCCGAGGATCTTCACGCGGACGGGTGCGGCTTTCGCCGCGCATGCCGCCGCCGCTTCGATAAGCGTTGCGAGGTCGTAGCTTGCTCCCAGAGTGCCCGCGTAGGTTACCCATACCTCTCCATCGGGCTTGCTTATCCCGCTTCGGTACGCGGCGATGCCCCCGTCGAATTCGGACAGCACGTTGCCTACGTACACGGTGGCCTTCGGATAGGGCTCTTTTCGGTCTTGGGCGGGGCGCATCGCGTATTCGTCCGAGGTGCCGACAGCTCCCGAAAGCAGGGTGTACACGCGCTTCGCGTCACGTGCGAAGGGATGGAAGGCGATGTCGCTGACGATGGGCACGTCGACGACCATGCGCATGGCCTCGGGCCACAGATCGTTGATGTCCGCAACGAAGGGAATGTCGTGCTCGCTTGCGTATTCTGCGCACACGCGGGCGACGTCGTTCGGCGGGATTTCGGCGTAGACGAGCGCGTAGTCTTCGCCGTGCTGAGCGAAGTGGGTGCGAAGGTTCTTTGCGGCGACGGCATGGCTTCTGATACGTGCGAGGTCGAGGTTTTTCTTATATCCCGGTTCGTCTATGAACACGATCGAGTAGGGAAGGTTCCGATAGCATTCCCGAGACGTGTCACGGGGGGCTTTGTCCCAATGCTGGAAGCTCGAGGTTATGAGATCGACGGAGAATCCTTCTCGAACGAGGAGCTCGGAGAGAAAGCGGAAACGGGTGTAGCCCCGCGTCTCGTCACCGAGTTTCACTCCCATGGTTACGACTGCTATTTTTTTCCTTGTGCTGTTCATTCGAACCATTATACACAGATGCACGGCAATGCGAAGGATAGGGAACATGCCGGTCGAATCGGCCCATGTTGCGATTATCGCGTCTTCGCTTCCGATCCGAAAACGCGTTTCCGATTGCGACGGGGGCCGGGGTCGGGTGTCGAGGCGCATGCAAGTATGAGGGGTCAACAAATCGTTGCGAGTCTGCATGCCTGCTTGTTTATGTCCTCGGGATTAGCCGCCTGTCAGAATGGTGTTTGAAAGCGGCCGAGTTGCGCCGTCGCGCGATGAGGCGTGACCGAGGGGTTCGGTCGGACATTCATCAGGATAGGGGGATCTATGGCAACATCCGTTTCTCGTTACGGCGTGCAAAGCCGCCAGCTCAATTCGACGGAGCGCTGGCTGTGCTTCGCCGCGCTGTTCTTCCTCGGTTTTACCGCGACGTTCAACCAGTTCAAAGCCGCGCCTGCTATCCAGTTCATCGGTGCCGATTTAGGAATGTCCGTTGAAATGCTCAGCCAGATCATGGGGGTGTTTTCCATTGCCGGCATGCTGCTGGCCTTTCCGGGAATGTTCGTCATGCAGCGCCTGGGCATAAAATTCTCCATTGTCGTCACGTCGGCGTTGCAGCTGGTCGGCTCTCTCATTTGCGTGTTTGCTCCCGACACGGCGCTGTTTTTGGCGGGGCGCACGCTTGAGGGCGTGGCGTACGGTTTGATTTGCGTCATCGGCCCCAACATCATGCCCCGCCTGTTCCCCCTGAAAGACCAGGGTTTGTGCATGGGCATTTGGTCTCAGTGGACGCCTGTCGGCGTGGTCATAGCGTTCTTCACCGCTCCGATGATATTCGATGCCGCCGGCGGCGCCGCGCTTGCGTTCTCGTGGAGGCCCATCTGGTACGTTTCCATTGCCATGGAAATCGTATCCATCGTGTGGCTGCTGGTCAGCTGCAAGATGCCCGCCATTCCCGAAAACGAGTTGGTCGACGGTGACCCCTCGCGTCGAAAGAAGCCGGGTCGCAACTACATGCTGGCCGGTTTCGTTGTGTGCGCGTTCTTTTTCGTGTGGGTGTTCGATTACGTTGCGAACATCAACACCCTGTATCCGACGTTCCTTCAAAACGTCAAGGGCTTAAACGTATTCGATTCGGCCATGCTTCCCAATTGGACGGCTCTCATTTCCATACCGCTCGGCATCGCATTCGGCGTGGTTGCCGACAAGCTCAACTTCCGCAAGTGGATGATTGCGGGCGGCTATCTTCTAGTGGCTTTGTGCATGGCGTTCTTCTACTTCACCCCCGGCACCGATATGACGGGTCCCTGGACCGCGAGCATTCTCATGGGCCTGTGCGGTGCGCTTGTGCCTACCGGCACCCGCGCCATCGCTCCGGTGCTCGTTCCCGAGCCGAAGAAAACCGACCTCGTGCTGGCCACGATGGCGTTTGCCACGGGTGTCGCGCAGGTTGTGGGAGGCTACATCGTCTCGCCTATCGTCGCGAGCGTTGGCTGGCAGGCGAATGCGCAGTTCGTTTTGGCGCCGCTTGCCGTGCTCGCTGCCGTGGCGGTCATCGTATTCGTGAAGTCCGACAAAAAGATTTCCGAGGTGCGCGCCGAAGAGCGTGCGCGCCTCGAGCAGTAGCCGCATGCCGCTATCAAGCGAGAAAAGAGAGAAAGGGAGCAGACGTTGAAAATCACCGAGAAAACCGTCGTGCACAACCTCGGGTTGGAGTCGTTCGGGGGAGGTGCGAACATTGTCGCCGCCGATGTTCTGGATGGCAAACTGGCGCGCATTCGTCCCGTTCACTTCGAAAACGACTACACGAAAGAGGAGTTGAACTACTGGACCATCACCGGGCGCGACGGTAAGACGTTCGAGCCGGGAATGAAATCGTATACGCCGCCGTTTCCGCTAGTCTACAAACGTCGCACGTATTCCAAGAATCGCATTCCGTATCCGATGAAGCGCATTGACTGGGATCCGAACGGCGATCGGCATCCCGAAATGCGCGGTACGAGCAAATACGAGCGAATCAGCTGGAACGAGGCGTGCGAGATCATCGCGAGCGAGATCAAGCGCGTGCACGACGAATACGGTCCGAATTCCATTCTCTGCCAAGCGGACGGCCATGGCGAGAGCAAGGCGATCAACACCCCGCATGGCTGCATGACGCGTCTTTTGGGCGAATGCGGCGGGTTCACCATCCAGAACCGCAATCCCGATAGCTGGGAGGGTTGGTATTGGGGCGCGAAGCATGCGTGGGGCATGGATCCCGTCGGACAGAACACCCATTCCACGAATACGGCTCAGGATATCGCTCAGAATTGCGATGCGCTTCTGTACTGGGGTTGCGATCTTGAGACCACCACGTGGGGCTGGGGCGGCCAGATGGCTTCCCGGATGGCGTTCTGGTTCGAGGATTGCGGCATCAAGAACTTCGCCATCGCTCCCGACTGCAATTACACGGCTGTCGTTCATGCCGATAAATGGTTCCCCGTATTTCCGAATACCGATGCCGCGCTGCAGTTGGCGATCGCGTATGTGTGGATGACCGAGGACACGTACGATCGGGAGTACATCGAAACGCATTCCGACGGCTTCGATTGGTTCGAGTACTACGTGCTCGGCAACGAGGACGGCGTGCCGAAAACGCCCGAATGGGCCGAGCCCATCTGCGGTATTCCCGCGTACCGCATCAAGGCGCTTGCTCGTTACTGGGCAAGCCATGCGGTATCGATCGCGCACTGCAACGGAGGATCGTTCATCCGGTCGGCATTCGCCCACGAACCCGCCCGTTTGGAGGTGTATCTGCTGGCCATGCAGGGCGTAGGCAAGCCGGGCCGCATTTCCATCAAGTACATAGAATGGGTGTTGTTCGGCATGTCTTCGTGCAGTCCGCTGCCGCTTTCGAAGGTTATTCCCAATACGGCCGCCTGCTACAACGGCCCCCTCATCGGTCAGGGCGGTGACAGCTTCGTTCCGAAAGTGCATATTCACAAGGCTCTGCGCGGCGAGGAATTGGAGTGGTACGGCCATGGGACGGCCGCCGATCCGCGTGCGGATCAGTTCAAGCACTTCCGGTTTCCGCTTGACGGCGATGCGGGTGTGAAGATGCTGTGGTCGGACAATCCGGCGTTCACGACCAGCCTCAACGGCGGCTATGAATTCCAGGATGCTCTGAAAAGCGAAAACCTTGAGTTCTACCTGGTGCAGGCACCGTGGTTTGAGGACGACGCCCGTTTTGCCGATATCGTGCTGCCCATCTGCACGAAGTTCGAGGTCAGCGATTTCGGTACGGACAACGATTCCGGCCAATGGAGCGCCGTCACGTTCGAAGAGGCCGCCATCGATGCGGTGGGGGAGGCGAAGTCGGATTGGATCGCCGTGCAGGAGATCGGCCGGGCGCTCGAGAAATTCGGCGGCGTGTACGAAGGCATCGTGCAGCGCATGACGAAGGGCAAAACCATCGAACAGCAGGTGAGGGAAGGTTACGAGGCGTGCGGCATTCCCGAAGAGGACCGGGATTTCGAGGCGTTTAAAAAGCGGGGTTACCAATTGATTCCCACCGAAGAGGGATGGGAAGACCAGCCGGTTGGCCTGACGCCGTTTGCGGAGGATCCGGCGGCTAATCCTCTCGAGACGCCGACGGGCTTGATCGAATTCTACTCGCAGCCACTGGCAACGATGTTTCCCGATGACGAGCTCCGCGGCCCGGTTGCGCATTGGCGCGAATCCGGCGATGGCCATGATGATCGCCGCAGTTCCGATCGCGCGAAGAAGTATCCGTTCCTCATCGTATCGAACCACCCGCGTTGGCGCGTTCACGCCGAATTCGACGATGTCGAGTGGTTGCGCGAAATCCAAACGTGCAAGGTCATCGGTCCCGACGGATACGCCTACGAGCCGCTGTGGATGCACCCGACGGATGCGGCGAGCGTGGGCGTGGTCGACGGCGATGTAGTGAAGGTCTACAACGAACGCGGCAGCGTGCTCGGCGGCGTTCGCGTGACCGAGCGAATCCGTCCCGAGGTCGTGTACATGGATCATGGCGCGAACTCCGACGTTATCGTGTCGGGCATGGGCGGGCTCGACCGCGGCGGTGCCATCAACCTCATTTGCCCGACGGCAACGACATCGAAAAACGCCGACGGCGAAGTGACGAGCGGCTATTTGGTGGGCGTGGAGAAGGTCGATGTGTTCGAACTCGCCGCGAAGTATCCCGAAGAGTTCAACAGGAATCGGTACTACGACGCTTCCTACGGCCAGGACGTACGTGATTACATCGAGGAGGCATAAAGGGCATGAAAGCACTGATAGTAGATCTGAACAGGTGCAACGGCTGCTACAACTGTCAGCTTGCTTGCAAGGACGAGCACTGCGACAACGATTGGGCTCCCATTGCCATCGCGCAGCCGCAGACCGGGCAGTTTTGGTGCCGTGTGGATGAGGAGGAACGCGGCCGAGTGCCGGTTGTGCGCGTTGCGTATACGCCCGTGTTCTGCGGGCACTGCGATGCATGCCCCCTGATCGAGTTGGCACCCGATGCGGTCTATCGCCGCGAAGACGGTTTGGTGGTCATCGACCCCGAGAAGGCGCGCGGACGTCGTGAACTCGCCCGGGCGTGCCCGTTAGGCATGGTGTACTTCAACAGCGAAGCCCAGGTTGCCCAAAAGTGCACAGGCTGCGCCCATTTGCTTGATAGTGGCTGGTCGCAGCCGCGCTGCGTCGATGCTTGCGCGACCGATGCGCTGCGTTGGGGCGATATGGAGGATTTCGCCGACGAGATTGCCGAAGGCGAAGCGGATGAGCGCCTGAAAGATTTGGGCTCGCATGTGTACTACCTCAACCGTCCGAAACGTTGGATCGCCGGCACGGTGGCGAATCGCGGCGAGAACGAGGTGATCGTCGGCGCACCGGTAACCATTTTCGATGCGGATGGCAGGGCCGTCGCGCGGGTGGAGACCGACGAATTCGGCGATTTCCGTTATTGCGAATGCGAAAAGACGTCGTATCGCGTGCGTATCGAGGCTCCTGGCTACGACGCGATCGAACTCGATGCCGATTGCGCTGCCCGAGATGTTGTGCTGGACGACGTGTTCGTGGACATGCTGCGCTAGCGGTTGTCTGAAACTTTCATTGGCAAACGATCAAAGGGGAAGAAATGAAGGAGAAGTCGGCGGCTGTCCGCCTTGGAATTATCGCGTTGGGGATCATCGCGCTCGTGGCGCTTGGCGTGACCCCGACGCCGGATGGGTTGAGCTGGGCCGGGAAGATGTCGCTGGGCATTTTCGTTGTGGCGATCGTGTTCTGGGTTACCGAGGTCATGCCCATTGCCGTGACGGGTTGGGCTATGGTCGGTCTCGTTCCCTTGTTGGGTATTTTGCCGGCGGCTGATGCTTGGACGGCCTCGATCAACAACGCGATCATCTTCTATTTGTGCTGCTTTGCATTCGCGTGTTTCGTGGCGCGGTCTTCGTTCGCCGTGCGTTTGACGGGCTTTATCCTCAAATGGGCCGGCACGAATTCTTCGCGCGTTCTGCTGGGGTTCATGGTTGGCACGGCGCTCATATCAACGCTTATGGATAACTTGCCGCTGACGGCGGTCATGCTGCCGATCGCGTATGCGGTGCTCGATGCCAACAACACCCCGACGGGCGGTAAATCCGCATTTGCCAAATGCATAGCAATCGGCATTCCGTGGGCTGCCGCCTTGGGCGGCGCCATGACTCCTTCCGGCTGCATCATCAACGTGCTGGCGATGTCTCTGATCGAGCAGAATTTCGGCGTGCACATCAGCTTTGTCCAATGGATGGCTTTCGGCGTGCCGCTCGCTGTCATCACCATCCCGGCCGGCTGGTTTGCGCTCATCAAGATATTCAAGCCCGAATCCTTGAGCCAGGAAGCGGTGGATGCCGGCATCGCCCGCGCTTCTTCGCTGGGCAAGCTGCCTCGCCACGAGATTGCCGGTTTGGTTGTCATGCTGGCTACCATGGTCATATGGATCGCGAGTTCGTGGGTTACCGCTATCGACATCACGGTAGTCAGCCTGCTCGCGCTCGGCCTCATGTTCTTCCCGGGTGTCGAAGCCATCAAGTTCAACCACTTCTTGGAGGATTCGCCTTGGGGCATGATGCTTCTCATGATGGCCGTCAACGTTTTGGTGGCTGCGTTGATGGGCACGGGCGCCACTGCGTGGCTCGTAAGCGTCGTGATGGCTCCGATGACCGCGTGGCCGCTCATCGTTACGCTCACCGCCTTGTCCGTGCTTGGCTGCATTCTGCACAACGTCATTCCCGCAGGTCCCGCATGCGCCGGCCTCATCGCCGTACCGTTTGCGACCATCGTGGCAAGCATGGGCGGCTCCATTGCCGCGACGTGCGCCATGGTCGGTTTCTGGTCGGCCATCGCGCTTATGCTCCCGCTTGACGGCGTGCCTCTTCTGTCCTATTCGAGCGACCGCAAGTACTTCAGTTTCGGCGATATGGTGAAAGTCGGCTGGGCTCCCAGTCTCGTGATGGTCATCATCACGGTGACCATCACTCCGATGACCGCCGGCTTGCTCGGCCTTCCGTAGGCGTTTCGGTTTTCCGTGGATAACCTGCGCAAGCGGGATATCCGTTTGCGGTGTTGCTTCATGCCCGATTGCGGTTATAATCGCAATCGGGCGTTGGGGTATCTGCGCGCGAGTTGTTTGCCCGCCTTGGGTGAAAGGCTTTTCGGTGCAATTTCTTCGCGTATGGACAGTGGTTCTCAGGGGGTTGTCATGCAGACGAACTATCTGAAGTACTTTGTCGACGTTGCTCGTCACGGGTCCATTTCGGCGGCGGCCAATATCAACTTCATATCTTCGCAGGGGATGAGCCGATCGCTTGGGGTGTTGGAAACGGAGCTGGGTTGCAAGTTGTTCCGGCGTACGTCGAACAAGATGGTGCTGAACCGCTACGGCGAGGCACTGCTTCCGTATGCCAGCGAAATGCTGCGCGCGCAAGCGGATATGCTCGCATGCGTTGCCGAGCTCAATGCAGACGAGCAACGCGGCGAAGACGATGGGGTGGTGGCCTATCTGAACAACGTGTGTTTCGATTCCGCGTTTTTCGGTCCGCTCGTAGACAGTTTCGACGAGGTGTCGGCACGTGCTCGGTACTATCAATGTGATAACGACGAAGTGGTGGAAAAGCTCCTGTCTTCGGACGAGGGCGACCCTGTCATCGGGCTGCTGTGTCTGTTCAGCACCGACGAGGATCGGAATGCGCGCTTCGTCCACGCACTGCAACAGCAGGGGTTCAAATACCAGCCGTACCTGCATTCCTACGATGAGGTGCTGGTATCGAAAGGGTCCGATCTCGCCAAGCGCCCGTCGTTGTCGAGAGCCGATATCCTATCCAAGCGATTGATCGTACCGAAGGGCGACATTCGCCGCGTTGTGGAATCAAAATTCGGAAGCGACGCGATTTCGATGGTGACGAGCGACAACTCCTTCCGATTCAAAGTGGTGGCCGCCGACGAGGCCATTACGGTGGTGCCTGCGTTTTACAAGCTGCTCGATCCTCTCAACCTAATGCGCGACAACGATTTGGCCACCGTCCCCATGAAAGATCCGTATTATCTGGAGATAGGGTTTGCCGCTCGCCCCGAGGTGCTCGACAGCCTGTTCATCAAAGATTTTTTCTCCAAGCTCAACTCGTATTACCTTGCGTGTTCGAATTCTCAGTACATGACGCTGATCACCAGCGATTTGACCGTGTATCGCCCGGATGGGACGTTCGACGAACGATCGGATGCCGAATCGCTCAATGCCATCGAAGACCGATTCGGGATATCCCCGCGCGAGCGCGACGTATTCGAGTGTTTGGCCGAAGGCGATACGGCTATGGCCATAGCCGATAGGCTGTACATATCGACGGCTACGGCCAAAAGCCATATCTACAGCATTTACAAGAAGCTCGGCATCCATTCGCAAAACCAGTTGCTCGCGATCGTGGAAGAGGCGAAGCGATCCTGAGCTGATTCGAGAGGCTGGGCGGCAAGCCTCTCGAATTCAGGCGCGTCGGGCTGGCCAAGGCCTTTCCTTGCCGCCCATTGTTCGCCGCTCGCCGTCCTGATGGTTTTCGGCATCGGTCCCGGATCAGGTCGGATCGCTCCGAATTGCGGTTTAACGCTTGACATCCCGAGAGCTTCGACTAATATTAACCCGTTATGAGTTTCGAATTCGTACATAGCATGATGATGTGCATGCCCAAGCCTGGGTTCGTCGGCGTGCGCGCGGACACTCAGGCCTAGCTTTCGCGCGGCCATATCTCAACCATGTACGGCCGCATATCATGTTAGTTATTCTGTACGAGGAAATCTGAACAATGATCCAGATAGAGCATCTGTCTAAAACATACGACGGCGTATCCGAGCACCATGCGCTGACCGACGTGAGCCTCACGATCGAAGATGGCGATATTTTCGGCATCATCGGAGAGTCTGGCGCGGGCAAATCGACGCTCGTTCGCTGCATAAACCTTCTTGAGCGCCCGACATCCGGCCGCATCGTCATCGATGGCGAGGATGTGACGGGTTATTCGGGCAAGCAGCTTCTCAAGCTGCGCAGCTCGATCGGCATGATCTTTCAGGACTTCAGTCTGTTTCAGCAGCGGACGGTGCTGAAGAACGTAACGTTCCCGCTTGAGCTGCGTCGCGATAAGAAGGAGCATCGGGAGCAGCGCGCACTCGAGCTGCTTGAACTTGTGGGGCTTTCCGAAAAGGCGAAAAGCTACCCAAGCCAGCTTTCGGGCGGCCAGCAGCAGCGTGTCGCCATCGCCCGCGCACTTGCGAACAATCCGCGCGTCATGCTCTGCGACGAGGCGACGAGTGCGCTCGACACGCGTACGACCGTTTCGATCCTCGGGCTTTTGCGCGACATCAACCGAGAGCTCGGCGTTACGATGATCGTCATCACGCACTCGCTTGCGGTGGCTGAAAAGATCTGCAACAAGATCGCGGTCATCGATAAGGGCCGTATCGTGGAGACGGGAGAAACCGCTGCGGTGTTCTCGAATCCGCAAAGCGAGGTTACCCGTGAGCTTTTGGGCACCGATTCCTTGTCGGGCGATTGCGGGGCAACGGCGTCGCGCGCTCCCCGGCAGGTGCGTCGCGAACCCGCCTCGGCCATCCTTGCCGATGCCCTCGATGCCGCGTCCGCTCCCCTCGTCAATGCGGGCTGTCCCGATGAAGTCTGTCAGGCGACGCGCGGGGGAGAATCTGTCGAAGGGCGGGTGAGGTAGCATGGGCGAACTGCAGGTGTTTTTTGCGGAGTACGGCGCGCTGCTCGCCGCGGAAACCTGGAATACGGTTCTCATGACGCTTATTCCGACTGTTGTGGCCTATCTCGTGGGTATCCCGCTTGGCGTGCTTTTGTTCATATCGGCGCCTGGGGGCCTGAGGCCCAATCGGGTGCTCAATGCGGTGCTTGGTTGGATAATCAACATCGGACGCTCCATTCCGTTTGTGATCCTCATCGTTGTGCTGATTCCCGCGACGCGGCTTGTCATGGGTACGACGCTCGGCGTTCCCGGTGCCATATTCCCGCTCATCATTGCCGCGGTTCCGTTTGTTGCGCGCATGGTCGAGCAGAGCCTCGCGGAAGTCGATGCGGGACTCGTCGAGGCGGCGCAGAGTTTCGGCGCGAACATCTGGCAGGTTGTCGTGAAGGTGTACCTTAAGGAAAGCGTTCCTTCTCTCGTTCGCGGTGCGGCCATTACGCTCATCACGCTGCTCGGCTACTCGGCTATCGCCGGCATGGTTGGAGCGGGCGGCTTGGGCGACGTGGCGGTCAGGTACGGATATATGCGCTACGAAGTCGAAGTCATGGTCGCGGCGCTTCTCATCTGCATCGTGCTCGTGCAGATCATGCAGAGCATCATGAACGTGGTCGCCCGCCGTGTCGACAAGCGGTCGAGATAGCGCGCTTACCGTAAACGTCATCACTTCGAACAGGTTTTTCCTCGTGCATACACTAGAATTCTAAACTCATACGTGCATTCGCGTATTGAAAGAAAAGGGAAGGGCAATACCATGAAATTGAGAAACGTAGTAAAAATCAGTCTTGCCGCAGCGCTTGCGTGCGGCGCCCTCGGCTTGCTTGCGGGTTGCGGATCGGACGGTGCCGGCGATGCCGCCGCGGGCGGTTCGTCCGATGACAAGGTCATCAAGGTCGGTGCTTCTCCTGCGCCGCACGCGGAGATACTCGAGCAGGTTAAAGACCAGCTTGCCGAAGAGGGCTACACGCTTGAGATCCAGGAGTTCTCCGATTACGTCCAACCGAATCTCGCGCTTTCCAACGGCGAGCTCGATGCGAACTACTTCCAGCACATCACCTATCTTGAGGATTTCGATGCCGAGCGCGGCTTGGACCTCGTTTCGGCGGGCGGCATCCATTTCGAGCCGCTATGCGTCTATCCCGGTAAATCGGCAAGCTTCGAGGATCTTGCCGACGGCGCGCAGATCGCCGTTCCGAACGACGCGACCAACGAGGCCCGCGCCCTGCTTCTGCTGCAGGATCAGGGATTGATCAAGCTCAAGGATGGCGCTGGTTTGACGGCGACGAAAAACGACATCGTCGAGAACCCCAAGAACATCGAAATCGTCGAGGCTGAGGCTGCCGTGCTTCCGAGAACGCTTACCGATGTTGATCTGGCTGTGATAAACGGCAACTACGCCATCGGTGCGGGACTCGATCCGTCGACCGCCATCGCGAGCGAGGAAGCCGATTCCGAAGCGGCCGAGAAATACGTGAACGTTATCGCCGTGCGTCCCGCCGACAAGGATTCCGAGAAGATCCAGGCGCTCGTCAAGGCGCTCCAGAGCGATACCGTCAAGCAATACATCGATTCCACGTACGACGGGGCAGTCGTCACGACGTTCTAAGTGCGGCGCAGGCGATCCTGCATACCGCAAACCGCAGCCTCCGAGCAGGCTGCCCTGCATACCGCAAACCGCAGCCTCCGAGCAGGCTGCACGAAGATTCATCGGGAAAGGTCAGCTTACGGGCTGGCCTTTCCATATCGGCGGCTGCNCGATTCCGAAGCGGCCGAGAAATACGTGAACGTTATCGCCGTGCGTCCCGCCGACAAGGATTCCGAGAAGATCCAGGCGCTCGTCAAGGCGCTCCAGAGCGATACCGTCAAGCAATACATCGATTCCACGTACGACGGGGCAGTCGTCACGACGTTCTAAGTGCGGCGCAGGCGATCCTGCATACCGCAAACCGCAGCCTCCGAGCAGGCTGCCCGGCATACCGCAAACCGCAGCCTCCGAGCAGGCTGCACGAAGATTCATCGGGAAAGGTCAGCTTACGGGCTGGCTTTTCCATATCGGCGGCTGCTGCCAGGCGTAGCTCGGGCAGGCTGTATGCATCGGCGGTGCGAGAGCATCAAACCCCCGCCGGTCTCATTTCGACACGATGGCAAATCTGTAGTACATTACATTTTTGTGCCATGGAAACTGTTTCTTTTCTAGCAAACCAAAGCGTTGCGGATTTGACTTCGTGGTTCCTTGGACGACGTAATCGAGGCGCGTAATCAACTTGAAATAAAGCGCAGTATAATGAAAACATCACAGAGTATTCCGCCGAACAAGAGGCGGCGCGCCGTACCGCGACCGAAAGAAGGCATCGATGACGACGAATCCCGATCAGGATTTTGTGCTTAAGACAATCAAGGGCCGCGACGTCCATTTCGTGCGTTTTTGGTTCACCGACGTGCTCGGCACCATGAAATCGTTCGCCGTCATACCGAGCGAGCTTGAAAACGCGTTCGCAGAGGGGATGGGCTTCGACGGCAGCTGCGTCGAGGGCTTCTGTCGCACGCAGGAGTCCGACATGCTCGCGTACCCCGACGCATCGACGTTTCAGGTGCTGCCATGGCGTCCCGATTCGAACGCGGTCGCGCGCATGTTCTGCACGATCAAGACGCCTTCGGGAGAGCCGTTCGAGGGCGATCCCCGCACCGTGCTCAAACGCATTGTCGATCGGGCGGCCCAGATGGGATACGTCTTCAACGTGGGGCCCGAACTCGAGTACTATTACTTCAAGGACGCCGAGGGAACCGAAGTGCTCGACCGCGGCGGCTACTTCGATCTCACCTGCCTTGATTCGGCGAGCGATTTGCGCCGCGATACAGTGCTGACGCTAGAGAAGATGGGGATACCCGTCGAATACTCGCATCATGAGAACGGCCCCTCTCAGCATGAGATCGACCTGCGCTATTCCGATGCGCTGTCCATGGCCGATGCGGTGATGACCTACAAGCTCGTAGTGAAGGAAATCGCCATGAAGCATGGCGTCCACGCATCGTTCATGCCCAAACCCATGGCAGACGAGGCGGGAAGCGGCATGCATGTGCATCAGAGCCTGTTCGATATGGACGGTAACAACGCGTTCTTCGATCCGGAAGACCCTCAGGGCTACAACCTTTCGAAGGTGGCGAAGCACTACATCGCAGGCCTTTTGAAGTACGCCCCCGAATTCTGCGCGATCACGAACCAGTACGTTAATTCCTACAAGCGCCTGGTCGACGGCGGCGAGGCCCCCATATACATCTCGTGGGCGCAGCGCAACCGATCGACGCTGGTGCGCATACCCGGCTACAAACCCGGCAAGGAGAGCGCGTGCCGCATCGAGCTGCGCAGCCCCGATCCCGCCGCGAATCCCTACCTTGCATTTGCGACGATGCTTGCGGCGGGCCTCAAGGGCATCGAAGACGAGCTCGAACTGCAGGCGCCTGCCGAGGATCGCGATCTTTTCAGATTGTCGCGCCAAGAGCTGCGCAAGCAGGGCTTTGCGACGTTGCCCGACAGCCTTGGCGAAGCAGTCGAACTGTTCGCGTCCTCCGGTTTCATGCGCGAGGTTCTCGGCGAGCACATCCATGGCTACCTGGTCGAAGCGAAGCGCGAAGAGTGGAACAGCTACCAGCGCAACGTGACCCAGTGGGAGCGCGATCGCTATCTGGCTGCTCTCTAGGAGGCGCGCATGCAGAGGAAACAGGTTATATTCATAGCGGACAGCCTTGATAACGCCCATAAGTTCCAAGCGGTGCTCTCGGCGCTCGACGTTGACGTTTCGGCGGGATCTTCGGTGCAGTTCAAACGCCTGCTCGAGCAGCACCCCGGGTGCGATCTCGTCGTCTACGAGGCGCGGGGGGACGGTCTGCAAAACGTGTCGCGCGTCGAATCGACGCTGCTCGAAGACGGCTGCGGCTCGCTGCTTGTGATCGTCAACGACGACCAGCTTTCGGAATTCAGACTGCCTGTGCAGGTGAAGAGCGATTTCGTCGTGCACGGCGCCACGGCCGACGAGTGCTCTGCTCGCATCCGGCAGCTCCTGTGGCCCGGAAACGAGAGTTCGACATCCGACTACATCGCGATCGATGCGATGACCATCAATCTGGCGACCTATCAGGTGAAGGTAAACGGCGAACCGCTCGACCTCACCTATCTCGAATACGCGTTGCTCGCATTTCTCGTGACCCATCCCGGCCGCACGTATTCGCGGGATGCGCTTCTTCGCCGCGTCTGGGGCTTCGACTACTACGGTGGGTCGCGCACCGTCGACGTGCACGTGAGACGCGTGCGAGCGAAGCTCGGCCCCGAGTTGGCCCAACGGCTCGAAACGGTGCGCGGGGTGGGCTACCTTTGGTCTATGTAGGACCTTCGCAAACGATGGGCTATGGTATAATTCCAATCTTACTGCCCCCTGCGACAACGTCGCGTGCGACCTTGAGGATCAATGGAGCCTGAGAACAACCTGCCAGATGCCGACGGGCGTGCGTTCGCTCGACAAAAGCCGAGCCTCGGCATCGTCGTGCCTTGCTACAACGAGGAAGAGGTGCTCGGTGAAACCGCGGCTCGCTTGAAGGCGCTGGTGCGCGGCCTGCTCGACTCCGGCGTGATCCGAGAATGCCGCATTCTGTTCGTCGACGACGGCTCGATCGATGCAACGTGGCAGATCGTGTGCGATCTCCATGAATCCGATCCCCTTTACGCAGGACTCAAGCTCAGCCGAAACCGAGGCCATCAAAACGCGCTCTTGGCGGGTTTGATGCATGCAAAAAGCCGATACGATGCGGTGGTTTCGCTCGATGCCGATCTGCAGGACGACATCGGCATCATCCCCGATATGCTCGCCGCCTTTCAAGGGGGAAGCGATATCGTTTACGCGGTGCGCGAGTCTCGCGCAACGGATTCGTTTTTCAAACGCACGTTTTCGCAGGGGTACTACAAGGTTATGGAGAAGCTCGGATCCGACGTCTTGTACAACCATGCCGACTATCGTCTCATGAGCCGTCGCGCGCTGTGCGCCCTATCGGAGTTCGACGAGGTCAACCTGTTTCTGCGCGGATTGGTGAGGCTCGTCGGGTATCCGAGCAGCGTCGTGTACTACAAGCGCGCGGAGCGCTACGCAGGCGAGAGCAAGTATCCGCTCGGCAAGATGCTGTCGTTCGCATTCGAGGGGATTTCGTCGTTCAGCACGAAGCCGCTCAAATTCGTAACGATTGCGGGGGGGGGCGTCTCTGTGCTTTCCCTTGTCCTGTTCGTGTACTTCATCGTCCAGTACGCGCTTGGCAATACGGTTGCCGGATGGTCGAGCCTCATCGTTTCGGTGTGGTTTCTCGGCGGTCTCATGCTGCTTTCCCTCGGCATCGTCGGTCAGTACGTGGGAAAGATATACCTCGAGGTGAAGCATCGGCCTCGCTATATCGTCGAGGACGTTGTGGAATAGCATGGGTGCGTTGCGCAATCTCGGCGAGGCGATCTCGCGGTGGAACAACCCGTTTTGCGATCCGCGTACGCGCAGAGCGGCCCTGTTCGCAATCGTTGCGATCGGCGCTTTGCTGCGGGTGACGATGTGCTTCGTGGGCTATCCGCATCAGCTCCATGCCGACGAGATGAACGTCATCGAGCCGGCGGTCGAGATGATCGAACGCGGTTCGTATCTGTCATACGTTTATTTCCACCCCGATCACTTTCAGATCAAGATATGCGCGTTTCTGTTCAACGCGTATTCGCTGCTGCGCTACGGTGCCGATGCCGCAGCCGTCGGTGCCATTCCGGCGTTTTACGTGATCGCGCGCCTGGTGACTGCCGTCTGCGGCATCGCGATGATTCCGGTTGCGCATTGCCTACTCGAGCGGATCAAGCGGGGCACCGGCGTGTTCGCGGCATTCTCGGTCGCGTTCTTTCCCGCTTACATCACGCACTCGGGGTACGCTTCGCCCGACGTGCCCCTCTCTCTTGTCATTCTCGTGCTGATATACCTGGGCGTTCGCCATCTCGAACGCGGCGGCATCGGAACGGTCGTTGCCATGGGCGTCGCCACGGCGATCGGCATGACGACGAAGTACCCGGCGGCGATCTGCTGCTTCTACGTTGCGGGAATCATCGTCGTCGAAGGCTTCCGCACGCGCAGCGCGAAGGAGATCGCGCTTCGGATCCTGCTTGTTGCCGCTGTTGCGTTCGTCTGTCTGTTCGCAATATCGCCGAATCTGGTGACCGACCTCCCTTCTGTGCTCGCATCCTTGCGAAACGAGGCGCGCACGGTTCATCTGGGGGCTGACGGCCTGGGATTTTTCGGAAACCTCTGGTTCTATGCGACAGGGCTTTTCTCCATCCCCGATGCAACGTACAACGATACGCCCTACACGAGCCTCGAGTCGATCGTTTTTTTGGCGGCCGGCATCGCCTTGCTCGCACGCCGCAAAGCGCGCTATCTGATACCGTTTTCTCTCTGCCTCTTGCTGTGGGTTTGCCTAAGCGTGTTCGGACTGCACTGGCTTCGATGGGGGCTTCCCATGTATGCGGGGCCGCTTGTCCTGATGGGTTTGGGCCTTTACGCGGCGGTGGCTGCCTCGGCGACGCTTCTCGGGAGGACGCCTGCCGCGCCCGATGGCGCAAGGCGGAGTCGCGGCGGCTTGTTCGCGTTCGGCGGGATTGCGATCGCCCTTCTTGCGGCCGTGTTCTCGTTGAACGCCCTTGCAAGCTCGGTTGCGCTTGCAAAGAGCGCCGTTGTTCCCCAGACGAGAGTCGAGGCGCTCGCGTACTGTGAAGAGAACGGCATCACGCCGCAGAACAGTGCGTTCGACGGCTACACCCCGTTCAATCTGCGGCTTGCCGGATCGGCTGCCGATTCGTTTGCCGATGCGGCTTCCCTGGAGACCGCTGAAAACGAAGGCATCGACTACATCGTCATCAGCAGCTACATGTACGAGCGCTACGATCCGTCCAACCCCGATCACATGGATGCGATACGCTTCTACAGCACCGTGCGAAGCGAGTGCGAGCTCGTCGGCGAGTGGAAGGCGACCGAAATAGAGCAGACCCCGTTCGGACTCGTCAACCTGATGGCTAAAATCGGCTACCTCGCCGCTCCTGCGAACGAATGCCTCGCGGGTCCCGACATCGCGATCTATCGCATTTCCGAATAGGCGAGGTGGCCCCTGCGGCGGATCGCGGCTTTCTGCGGGCTGCCGCATGCAGAAACGCCGCCTTGGGTCGTGTGATCGCGGTCCTTTTCGGCAACGCGGCACCGCCCTGATTCGAATCTGTTCTATACTTTCTCGGAACACGAAATAACGGAGGATGCACAGATGCCGAAAAAGATCGCCGTCATCGACGGAAACTCGCTGATGCACCGAGCCTACCATGCGGTGCCCCCGACTATGAACGCCCCCGACGGCAGGCCCACCAACGCCGTATTCGGGTTTGTTTCCATGCTGCTGAAATTCGTTGAAACCGAGCAGCCCGATGCGATCGTGTGCGCGTTCGACGAGGGCCGGCCTGCGTTTCGCATGGAAGCCATCGAGACGTACAAGGCGCAGCGTCCGCCGATGGACGATGACCTCAAAGTGCAGTTCCCCATGATCGAAGGGCTGCTTGAAGCGATGGACATCCCCGTCGTGCGCGTCAAGGGTTGGGAGGGCGACGACATACTCGGCACCATCGCCTCGCGCGACGAGGCGCTCGGGTACGAGACGCTGCTCGTGACCGGAGACAAGGATGCCTATCAGCTGGCGAGCGACCTCACGCGCATCGTGACCACCAAGAAGGGCATATCCGACGTTGCGGTGTACGGTCCGGCCGAAGTCGTGGAGCGCTACGGCATCGAGCCGTCGCAGGTGCCGGATTACCTCGGCCTCAAAGGCGATCCGTCCGACAACATCCCCGGCGTGCCCGGTATCGGCGAGAAGACCGCTTCGAAGATCTTGCAGCAGTACGGATCGCTTGAAGAGGTGTATGCCAACCTTGACAAGTTCCGCGGCAAGCAGCTCGAAAACCTTCGCGATAACGAGGATGCGGCGTTTGCAAGCCGCAAGGTTGCAACCATCGTGCGCGATCTCGATTTCCCGCTCGACCTTGAGGCGGCGTCTTTCCCTTCGTTCGACGAAGCGAAGGTGTCGGAGGCGTTCGGCGCTCTGCGCTTCAACGCTCATCTGAAAAAAGTTCTCGCCCTTGCGGGCGGCGGCCGCAGCGAAATCGATCTGAACTGGGAGCCGGTTGCGCGCGGTGCCGAGGCGCTCGGTCTTTTCGAGGAAGCTCTCGAAGCAGGGGAGCGCCTCGGCGTCGCTTTCGAAGAGAGCGATCAGGCGTCGCTGTTCGACGCGGGGCTGACCTTGGCGGTGAGCACGTCGAAAGGAACGGCTCTGTTCGAACGCGACGATGCGCTTACCATGTTCGCCCGCATCGTGCGCGAAGGGTCGTTCGCCGCGCTCGATGTGAAGAAAACCGTCCAGTACGTCTATCCCGCCGACACCTCGTCGAAGGGGCTTGTCGGCGATCGGGATCTGCTCGCCATGGATGCTTTCGATTTAGGGCTTGCCGCCTACGTCATGAACTCGTCGGTGAGCGAGTACACTTACAACGCGCTCCTTGACGGGTACTGCGGGGGCGTGCTGCCCGAAGCGGAGAGCGAAGAGCAGGCTGCCGTCATGAACGCGGCTGCAGCCCGCGTCCTCGTCGATCCGCTCAAGCGGGCGCTCGAGGATGACGGGGGATGGCAGGCCTGCGGAAACATCGATTTCCCTCTGGTCGGAGTGCTTGCAATCGTAGAGCGCACGGGAGCGAAGATCGATGTGGGGCGTCTCAAGCAGCTCGGCGAGGGCACCCAAAAGGATCTCGACGAGCTCTCTGCCCAAATATTCCGATCGGCGGGCGAGGAGTTCAACATCGATTCGCCCAAGCAGCTGGGGCATATCCTGTTCGACGTCATAGGCCTTACTCCGACGAAAAAGACGCAGCGCGGGTATTCGACCAACGCGGCCGTCCTGAAGGAGCTCGCCAAGGTCCACGAGCTGCCCGACCTCATCATCAGGTACCGCGAGCTTGCCAAAATCAAATCGACCTACATCGATGCGTTGCCCCGCATGCGCGGCGGCGACGGGCGGCTGCACACCTCGTTCAATCAGACGGTGACGACGACGGGGCGCCTTTCGTCATCCGACCCGAACCTGCAGAACATTCCCGTACGAACCGAATTCGGCAGGCATATTCGCGAGTGCTTCATTCCCCTCGAACCGTCGCACAAGTTCCTTTCGGCCGACTATTCGCAGATCGAACTTCGCCTGCTTGCCCACCTGTCGGGCGATGAAGGGCTTATCGAGGCGTTCTGCTCGGGTGAGGATTTCCATGCTCGAACCGCATCGCGCGTGTTCGACATACCGGTCGATGAGATAACGCCCGAACTGCGCAGCAGGGCGAAGGCCGTCAATTTCGGCATCGTGTACGGGCAGCAGGCGTTCGGCCTCGCGCAGAGCCTCGATATTCCCTACGGCGAAGCGAAGGAGATGATCGATCGTTACTTCGCTGCCTACCCGGGCGTCAGAACCTATCTCGACACGACGATTCGCGATGCATCGTCGACGGGCTATGCTGTTACGATGTTCGGCCGCAAGCGCCATATACCCGAGTTGACATCGGGAAACCAGGTTCAACGCGGGTTTGGCGAACGCACCGCCATGAACCATCCCATGCAAGGCTCGGCGGCCGATATCATCAAACTTGCCATGAGCAGGGTCGAACGGCGGCTTGTCGATGAGGGTTTCCAGGCGAAGCTCCTTTTGCAGGTGCACGACGAACTGGACTTTTCGGTACCCGAAGACGAGATAGAGGCGCTGTCGGATATGGTGCGCGAGATCATGGAGGGCGCTGCTGATCTCAGGGTTCCGCTCGATGTCGACATCTCGTACGGGGACAACTGGGCCGAGGCTCACTGAGATGGTTGCAGAAAAGGTGCGTCGATCTGTGCCGGCGTGTCCATATTGTGCTGCTGGCTTTCTGGCGTTGCTCCCGTGCGCCCAACTGGTATGATAGGGGGCGCTCTCAGGGTGGCGAGCGCTTGTCGGCCGATTTCGAAGCCGAACGGAGCCGATCTTCGTTTCGTTTTCGCAGTTTTGTGGGTCTTCGGAATAAATGCAGATCGTTTTATTGACTTGGGCGTAGACGGCTGATAAGATATCGCCTTGCGTTTTGACACATTTCAAGGAGAAATAACTAATGTACGCTATTGTGAAAACCGGTGGAAAGCAATACAAAGTTGCTCCCGGAGACATTCTGGAAGTTGAGAAACTCGAAGTCGAACCGGGCAAAAAGGTCGAGCTCGAGGCCATCTGCATCGTTGACGGCGACAAGGTCGAGGCTGATCCTGCCAAGGCTGCCAAGACCAAGGTCGAGGCCGTTGTGCTCGAGCAGTTCAAGGGCGAAAAACAGCTCGTCTTCAAGTTCAAGAAGCGCAAGAACTACAAGAAGATGCGCGGCCATCGCCAAAACCTGACCCGTATTCAGATTGCGGTCGTCGGTTCTGCAAAGGCTGAGGTCAAGGCCGGCAAGCCTGCTGCGAAGAAGGACGCTCCCGCCAAGAAGGCCGAGGAGAAGCCCGCCGCAGAGAAAAAGACGGCGGCAAAGGTCGAGGCGGCGGAGAAGAAGCCCGCTTCCAAAGCGGCTACCGCTGAGAAGAAACCTGCAGCCAAGAAGACTGCAGCCAAGAAGGACGAAGCGGCCGAGAAGCCTGCTGCCGAAAAGAAACCGGCAGCGAAGAAGGCTGCCGCCAAGTCTGAAGACGCCGAGTAACCGAGGGAGGAGGATTCGACATGGCACATAAGAAAGGTCTTGGATCTACCCGCAACGGCCGTGATTCGCACGCGCAGCGCCTGGGCGTCAAGAAGTTCGGCGGCGAGGTTGTGACCACTGGCAACATCATCGTCCGTCAGCGCGGCACCCATTTTCATCCTGGTGAAAACGTAGGCCGCGGCAAAGACGACACCCTGTTCGCCCTGTGCGACGGCACCGTCGAGTTCACCAAGGGCAATCGCCGTAAGGTGCACGTCCGTCCGAGCGCGTAAAGCGCCTCGACAGCGTACATTAACCGTGTACTTTTCGCCCCCTGCTTGGCAGGGGGCATTTTCATATACAATGGGTAAAACCAAAGCAGGAACCCGCGAGCGCATCCAAGGGAGTAGCAAAGCCCATGTTCATCGATAAAGTACGAGTATTCGTAAAGGCCGGCAACGGCGGTGCCGGATGCATGTCGTTTCGCCGCGAGGCCCATGTTCCCAAAGGAGGCCCCGACGGCGGCGACGGCGGGCATGGAGGCAACGTCGTCATCGAGGCGGACGCCGCCGTATCCTCGCTCATCGACTACCGTTTCAAGCATCATTTCAAAGCGACGCGCGGAACGCACGGCAAGGGGTCGAGGATGCACGGCGCCAACGGCGATGATCTGGTGCTCAAGGTGCCGATCGGCACCGTCGTGCGCGAATATTTCGAAGACACCCGCGAAACCGGCGAGCTGATCGCCGATCTGACCCATGACGGCGAACGGGTTGTCGTCGCCCAGGGCGGCGTGGGCGGTCGCGGCAACATACATTTCGTCACGCCTACGCGCCGCGCACCGGCGTTCGCCGAGCTCGGCGAACCGGCGCAGGAAGGCTGGATCGAGCTCGAGATGAAGCTCATGGCCGACGCAGCGCTTGTGGGCATGCCCTCTGCGGGCAAATCGTCGCTCATTTCGAAGATGAGCGCAGCCAAGCCTAAGATCGCAGACTATCCTTTCACTACGCTTGTGCCGAACCTCGGGGTCGCCCGCAGCGGCGATTACAGTTTCGTCGTAGCCGATATTCCCGGCCTGATCGAGGGTGCGCATGAGGGCAAGGGCCTGGGCCACGAGTTTTTGCGCCACATCGAACGCACGGCGCTTATCGTCCACGTGGTCGATTTAACGGGCGATTACGAAAAGCGCGATCCGCTCGAAGATTACCGCATCATCAACGAGGAGCTTGCGCTCTACGCCGATGAGCTGGCCTGCCGCCCCCGTATCGTCGTGGCGAACAAGATCGACGTTGAAGGTACCGAGGAAGCGGCAGAAAGGCTCGCCGCTCAGGTGAAGGCCGACTCGGTTGCGGCTGCCGATGGCGACGAGTTCGCACCAAGCCCCATCGACCCGAAGCTGTACCGCATCAGCGCGTTGACCGGCGAGGGCGTCGATCAGCTCAAGGCGGCCATCGCTGCCAAGGTGCACGAATTGCGCGAAGCGGCCCGCGAGGAGCTTGCAGGCGAAATTCAATACGACCACGTTTGGGAGCACAAGCGCGAGGAGCGCGACAAGCGCTTCGAAGTCGCGAAGCTGTCTGACGGCATCTTCCGAGTACAGGGCCCGATGATCGAGCGCATGGTCGTTCAGACCGATTGGGAGAACGACGAGGCCATCGCGTTTCTGCAGCATCGGCTCAAGCGAGCCGGCGTCGAGAAGGCCCTTGAGCGGGCAGGTGCGGTCGACGGCGACGAAATCCGCATCGTCGGGCGTTCGTTTGAATTCGAATCGGCGCAGACGGCCGAGGATATATACAAAGACCTCGATCTGTAGGGATGCGGTTCGCGTGAGTAGGAAGATCGTCATAAAAATCGGTTCGTCCACGCTGACGACCAGCGAGAGTTCTATAGATTACAAGTTCATGGGTGCGCTCGTCGATCAGATTGCACGGGTGCGCGCGCTTGGCTGGCAGCCCATCGTGGTGACGTCGGCAGCGATCGCCTGCGGCCTCGAAGCGCTCGGCATCAAGCGCAGGCCGAGCGATATGCCGAGCCTGCAGGCTTCAGCCTCGGTGGGGCAGAGCGTGCTTTCGACCGCGTACGCCGAAGCATTCAAACCCTACGGCATCACGACCTCGATCGTGCTGCTCACGCGTCGCGACACGGCCGACCGAACGGCGTACCTCCATGCGCGCGATACGCTTTCTCGCTTGCTCGAGCTTGAAGTCGTTCCCATCGTGAACGAGAACGACACGGTTTCGGTCGAGCAGATCCGCTTCGGCGATAACGATACGCTTGCTGCGCTGGTGGCGTGTTTGGTGGATGCGGACCTCATGGTCATCCTGTCCGATATCGACGGACTCTACGATGCGAATCCGCACTTCAACCCTGATGCCCAACTGATATCGCGCGTCGAGAAGATCGACGAATCGATTATGTCTGTAGCGGGCGAAGCGGGCACGACCGTCGGCAGCGGCGGCATGATAACCAAGATAAAAGCCGCGCGCGTACTCATGGTGGCGGGTATACAGATGGTTATCTGCAACGGCCGCACACCCGATGTGCTCGTCGATATCGTTGCTGAAAAACAGGTGGGCACGCGTTTTCTTGCAGCGGGAAAACCCCACGAGATCACTCCCAAGAAACTCTGGATCGCGCTTGGCGATTCGGCGCGGGGCGCGCTTATCGTCGATACGGGCGCGAAAACCGCGCTCATCGCAAAAGGGGGTTCGCTGCTTCCCGTGGGCATCGCCGATGTCGAGGGGAGCTTCGAGTCGGGCGATATCGTGGATATCAAGGATCGTGCGGGACACCTGTTCGCGCGGGGAAAGGTTTCCGCCTCGAGCGACGAGCTCGAGCTTGCCCGCGGTCTTTCGCAACAGGCGCTCAGGGCCAATCGGCTCCTTGAGGGGCTTTCCCGCAAACCAGTTGTTCATCGAGACGAATTGGTGGTGTTCGAATGACCGAACGAATGGAATCGACGGAATCGGTGCGCGCGATCGCCTTGGCGGCGAAGGCGGCTTCTCGGGAATTGGGAACGACGACGGGCGAAAAGCGGAATCAGGCGCTTGCCGCCATGGCGCAGGCTCTGCGCGCGCGTGCACCTGAAATCGTAGCCGAAAACAGCCTCGATATGGAGGCGGCGCGCAGGGCGGGCACGGCCGAAAGCCTGCTCGACCGCCTCATGCTCGATGAGAGCCGCGTAGAGGCCATGGCGGCGGCGCTCGAAGACCTCATGGTGCTTCCCGACCCCCTTGGAACGGTGCAGGTGCACCGCGAACTGTACAACGGCATCGAACTCGACCGCGTGAGCGTGCCGCTTGGCGTGGTTGCTATGGTTTACGAGGCTCGGCCGAACGTGACGGCGGATGCTGCGGGCATCTGCATCAAAACGGGCAATGCCTGCGTGCTGCGCGGCGGATCCCTTGCGGCGCGCTCTAACGCGGTCATAGCGCGCTTGCTTCACGAGGCGGCGGTTGGCGTTGGCATGCCGAGGAACTGCATTCGCGCGCTCGAAACCACTGACCGTTCCGCAACCGACGAGCTCATGGCTTTGCATGGAATCGTCGATGTGCTGATTCCTCGCGGCGGCGCGGGTCTCATCCGGCATTGCGTCGAGCATTCCAAAGTGCCGGTTATAGAGACGGGTACGGGAAACTGCCACGTGTACGTCCACGCATCGGCTGATGAAGACATGGCGTGCGCTATTGTTCTCAATGCGAAGTGCCGCCGTTACGGCGTGTGCAATGCGGCCGAGACGCTGCTTGTCGATCGCTCGATAGCCCGGTCGTTTTTGCCCGGGATGCTCAGCGCGCTGGCGCATGAAGGCGTGTTGATGCACTGCGACGAAGAGGCGTACGATTGCGCGATTTGGACGCGGGATGAAAGCGGCCGTACGGGCATCGAGTTGAATTTCGTCCGGGCGACCGACGAGGATTGGGCTACCGAGTACCTTGCCCCCGAGATAGCCGTGAAGTGCGTTGACGGCATCGATGAGGCTATCGAGCACATAAACCGCTACGGAACGAAGCATTCCGAAGCCATCGTTGCGAGCGACGATGGCGCGGCGGGCCGCTTCGTCGCAGGGGTCGATGCGGCTGCCGTATACGTGAACGCATCGACTGCGTTCACCGACGGGGGAGAGTTCGGCATGGGCGCCGAGATCGGCATCTCTACCCAGAAGCTGCATGCGCGCGGACCGTTTGCGCTTGAGGCGCTGACCTCGTATAAATACGTCCTTCGCGGTTCAGGGCAGGTGCGGATGTAGCATGGCGGTCGTATCGGAGCGCTTCGACGGGCTTGGACTTGACGATCCGGGCAGAACGTATCGGCTCGGTATCATGGGCGGCACGTTCGATCCCATCCACATTGGGCATCTGGCCTGTGCCGAGCAGGTGCGAGAGGCCTACTCCCTTGATGCCGTGATCTTCGTGCCTGCGGGAAACCCCGTGTTCAAACGCGATCAGCGGGTGACCGACGCAGCCGACAGGCTCGCGATGTGCCGTCTTGCCGTGCGAAGCAATCCAGCGTTCGATGCGAGTGCGATCGAGATCGAACGCGGCGGGGATACGTACACCGTCGATACGCTCAGGCAGCTGCGGGCGCACTATCCGGAAAACGTCGAGCTGTACTTCATCACGGGTGCCGATGCCGTGTTCAGCATCGTGAAGTGGCGCGAGAGCTCGGCTATCGCCAAGCTTGCCAAGCTCATCGGCGTTACGAGGCCGGGTTATGCGCTTTCCGAAGAGAAGAAGCGGTTTCTCGCCGAGCAGTCGGATTTCTCGGTGTCTTACACCGAGATCACGGCGCTCGCCATCTCATCGAGCGATTTGCGAGCGCGTGTAAGAGCCGGTAAATCGATTCGCTACCTCACTATGCAGGGCGTGTTCGACTATGTAAACGAGCGCGGACTGTACGGCGAATGACGGAAACCGGGCAGGGAAGGGGAACCGCTGAAAAGCGGTTCCCGTACGGTTTTCCAACAGGGTTCGCTACTCGACGCCTGCGAGTTCGCGCCCCACGAGATAGCCCCAGGTAACGCATCGCCCGTGGCTTACGGCGCTCAAATGATGCGGATAGGTTCCATAGAACATGCTGCCGCTTGCGTTGCCGAGAGCGTACAGGTTCGGAATGATTGCGCCGTCGATGCCGATAACCTGGGCTTCGGCATTCGTCCTGAGGCCGTTGACGCTAACGAGACAGCATCCGCTCTCGTCCACTGCGTAGTACGGACCCTCGTTCACTGGAAGCAGCGCGGTCGGATTCTTCCCGAAATCCACGTCTTCCCCAATTTCGCATAGCTCGTTGTAACGGGCGATGGTCTTTTCGAAATTCTCGTAGTTGATCCCGCATTTTTCAGCAAGCTCTTCAAGCGAATCGGCCTCTATGAGCACCTCTTTAATCGAGTCGTACATGTCCTCGGGCGTCCAGGGGGCTCCTCCTTTGGCTTTTTCGAGCGCTGTTAGGATATCGCCTGACATGATGACGTATCCGTGGGCTCCCGGTTGGTACATGATGGCATTCGACATGTACTCGAAGGAGAGGTTCTCGTTGACGAACCGCTCGCCGTTCTCGTTGACGCGAAGGAAGGCAAGCATCGCTCCGTTGGCCCGGTTTCCCGTTTTTGCGCCAGCGGGGTCGTTCATGAGAATGTGGGGGTAATCGTCTTCTGCGGCTCCGATATCGAGCCCCATGAGATGTCCGTCTCCAGTGTTCGTGAGCGTCGGGTTGATCCAGGCGTAAACTGCAAGATCGCGCGGGCGAATCGTTTGCGTCATCATGTCCCAGTTGTATTCGTATCCACCGGTGGCGAGCACGACGCCCCGCGATCCGTTCACTTGGATGTATCCGTCGTCCGTCTTTGCGATAACGCCGCTTACGACGCCCTCATCGTTTCGCACGAGCTTGCATGCGGGGGTTTGATAACGAATGTCCGCTCCGTTGCTCTGAGCGTTTTCCAGCATTGCCTCGACGAAGGAGGAGATGCCGTTTTCGAGCCGTACGCCCGATCCCCAGGTGGTTACTCCGGCAAACACCGAGTTCTGGTTCGCGCAGAAGAATTTTCCACAAGCATCCCCAACGGTGTCCATTCCCCAATCAAGAGCTTCGCCGGATCGATCGATCCATTTTTTCCAGACATTGCGGTCGCACCTGAAGTGCGCTGTCGCCATTGCGTCCTCCAGAAACGCGTTGCCGTCGAGTTCGATGCCCGCTTCTTTATGCGCGCGGTCGCCTATTGCCCCTATTTCGGTTCCGCGTGCTGCAAAGGAGGATCCTTTCTCCAGGACTACGACGTTGAGTCCATTTTGCGCAGCGGATGCAGCAGCGGTCGCTCCCGAGATTCCGGCACCGCAGATGACAACATCGCAGTCGATGGTTTCCTTGATTTCGCCGGCATCGATTTCTTGTGATTCGAATGCAACTGCGGCGCCTTGAGGCTTGGTGAACTCGAGCCCCTCGGGGTTGGGGAGCAGCGTTTCGCCTTCGCCTGAACCGGGCGCCGCATCACCCTGGCTCTGCGATGCCGATTGGCCGGAGCCGGATGCGGGCTGGTTCGCGCATCCGGCCATGCCTCCTGCGAGTGCGGCGGCCGTGACGGCGGCTGCTCCGATGAAGCTTCGGCGAGAGATTTTGACTTCGCTTGTCTCGCGCGATGCAGACTTGGTTTGCTCTTTCATTTTTTAGCATCCCTTCCTCGTGTTTGATGTGAGGGGCGATGCGACCGATGCTATACTTTTTGTGTTGAAGAAGTAGTCGTTTCGCATCGCCCCCGCCCTGACTTCAGGACTCGGCGAGTATAGAAAGCGAGTGTGTGTGTTGGCATCCTACGAAACGGCCAAATCTGCGAATACCGATGTCCGCCAAAAGGTAGGAATGGGATTTCGCGAGGTTTTCATCAGCGGAAACTCCTTTGTCTACATTGTCGGTCTTGCCCTTTTCTACGCGTGGAACCTGACTGACATATATGCTCAGCCCATAACCGGCGCAACGAGCGGCGTTGAGACGATCGTGTGGATCCCCACGCTTGTGTCGTCTCTATGCAATGTTTTGGGCTATATAGCGATTGCGGTATTCCTTTTTCGGACGAAAAGGCTTAAATTCATCGCTCTCGCAGCCTCGTTCGTTGCGGGCGCTTGCTGCGTTCTCGCATTTTTTCTATCGGTTGGCCTTCCCGCTTACGGGGAGGAGGCTTTGCTTGCCTATCGGGGCATCAGTCGCGTGTGCGCAGCCTGCGTGATCGTCATGTGGGGATCGGAATTCAGCGCGCTCGGGCCTCTTCGTATAACTGCTTACACCTTGGCATCCTTTCTCGTCGCCTGCGTTGCATATTTGGCTGTTGACGCGACTGCGGGATTTCTGAGGGTTGTCCTTATCGCGCTGCTGCTTCCTGCGTCGATGGCTCTGCTTTTTCGGGTGAAGCGTTTCGAGGCTGCGCCGCAAAAACCGCCATTGTCCAATGGTCTTCGGTCGTTCGTCTCCCAGACATGGCGGGTTCTCCTCGTGTTCTATCTGTTCGGAGTTGTTACGTGGATCGTCATTCTCAATTCACAGGCAAAACTTGGGTATGGCGAGCCGCTTGGCATGTTCGTCGCCCTCGGCAGTTTTCTCATCGTCGCGTTGCTTCTGGGGACATCTTTGGTTCTCAGGTCCACGTTCTCTCTTTCTTACATTTACAAGCTGGTATTTCCCGTGGTCATGATCGGGGTCGGTCTGATAATCGCTTTCAGCTTCGAGCGGAGCATCGGACCGGCATTGGTGTCGGTGGGCTATACTTGCTTCGATTTATTCTGCTTTGTCATGATCGCCGACGCATCTGGAAAAACGTCGGTAAATCCCATCAGGGCTTTCGGCTGGTGCCGCGCAGTCGAAAGCGGCGTGCCCCTCTTTGCACTCGGGATCATTTTTGCAGCGCAAAGCGTTTTGAACATAGAAGAGAACATACTGATCTACATGTTCGTGATTGCCTGCATCGTCGTTTTGGCCGCTTCGTTTCTTCTGGAAAAGAAAGGGATATTCGAACGGGACCATTTGAATCCCGATATCGACTATCCGCGTGCGGAAGTGATCGTCTTTGCTCGCCAATGCGAGAAGGCAATCGAAGACTATTCGCTGTCGATGCGCGAAGCCGAGGTGCTGAGTCTGCTTGTCAGGGGCAGAAGCGTTCCCCATATCGCAGAGCGGCTCTACATCGCCCGAAGCACGGTTAAAACCCACATCACTCGCATATATCAAAAGCTGGGCGTCGACAGCAGGCAGGAGATGATCGATGTCATAGAATCCATCGAAGTCCCTTCTCCTTCGCAAGATGCGTTCGGTGACCATCGGGGATGAACGATGGCAACGGTTCGGTTTCCTCTTGGGACCGTGCTCCAAGCGCGCTTGCAGGAATCATCGGTTTAGCCGATACTGGATGTGCATTCGATCGTGAAGGGGGGTTCGCGTGACGGACGGATCGTTGACGGACGAGTTCTACGAGCAGGCGAGAAAGCGCCTGAAAGAGCGGCTCGACCGCAAGCGCTACGAGCATTCGCTCAGCGTATCCGATATGGCCGTGCGCCTTGCGCGAGCCTACGGCGTCGATGAGCGGAAAGCCCGCCTTGCGGGGCTTCTCCATGATTGGGACAAGGATTATTCCGACGACGAGGCGCGAGCGCGCGCGAGGGATCTGGGCGTTAAGGCGAACCCCGTCGTGCTCGACAGCATGCCCCGCCTTCTTCACGGACCGACTGCCGCGCTCGATCTGGCTCGGGAGTATCCCGAGATCGGAGATGATGTTTTGCAGGCGATAGCCCGGCATACGTCGGCCGAGGTCGGTATGACCGATCTTGATATGATAGTGTATACCGCCGATGCCATCGAGCCGCTCAGGCCGTTCGACGGCATGGCGGCCATAAGGGATCGAATAGGAGAGGCGAGCCTCGAAGAGCTTTTCCTGGCTACGTTTCAGCATGTGATCGCCTTTTTGGTCGAGAAGAAACGCAGGATGCATCCCGACACCGTCAGCGTATGGAATTATTACGTCGAGCGATCGCGCGACGTGAGAGATAGGCCGCAGCATGCGGATCCGAGGAAAGGAAGCAAGTGACGCAAACGCCGACCGCTAAGGAGTGCGCTCTTATCGCAGCGCGCGCCGCCGACGAGAAGAAGGCGACCGACATTATGGTGCAGGAGGTCAAAGACCTCATATCCGTGACCGATTATTTCGTGATCGCGACGGCGGCGAACGGCCGTCAGGTTGATGCCATTATCGACGAGATCGAAGAGCAGGAACGCGTGCAGGCGAACGTGAAGCCGCTGCATCGGGAGGGAACGACCGATGGCTTATGGGCGCTGCTCGACTACGGCAATTTCGTCGTGCATGTGTTTCAGCCCGAGACGCGCGAGTACTACCGCCTCGAAGCGCTGTGGAACGACGCGCCGGTTATCGATCTCGCTGCTGAAGCGGGTCTTGTCGATGTCGAATATTCCGAGCGCATCGCAAAGCTTCTCGGGCAGAAACGGGCGCAGGCGCAGGCACAGGGCGAAGCGTAGAAGCTTTCTTTTCGCAGCGCGAAGCGCGGATCCGTCGATCGCTGCGCCGATGGAGCCGCGCCGAGGCGGGCCAAGCCGGTATCGGCTTGGCCCGCGGGCTAGTCGGCAAGGGCCTTTCTGGTCAGTCCGTTTTCAGCGAAGACGGTTTCAGGTTGTCGATTTCGGGATCGGGCTTCAAAAATCCCGGCAGGGGAATCGCCGATCCGATGATCGCCCCCACGAGCATGACGACCACGCCCTTCACCGGGAAGCAGAGGAACAGCAGCAGCACTGCCATAAGCGGCTGGCGCATGACGCCCCCGCATACCGCTGCTGTGCAGGCGCAAAGGCAGAAAACGGGATCGGCGCCGGTGAGCATCGCGCAGCCGTAGCCGATGGAGATCCCCGAAAAGATGACTGGGAAGAAGTGCCCGCCGCGCCATCCGGTGCGGATGCAGAACGGCGTGGTGAACAGCTTTGCGAAGCCGGTCAGCAGCAACACGAGAGCCGGCATCGTCATCCAAATTCCGCTCAGGGTGTGGACCTGGCTTTCTCCGGCGAACATCGTGAAGGGAAGCACCATTCCGCAAGATGCGAGCACCGCACCGCCGATAACCGCTTTGACAACGGGCCTGTCGCCGAGCAGCGTGCTGAAGCCAAGCGAGAAGCGGTCGAACAGATGGTAGAGCCATCCACCCGCCGCACCGACCAGCGTGATGGGCAGCAGCCAGACGAGCTCGACAGCTCCGATGGATATGTCGGTGAAACGGGGAAGCCCCATGCCCCCGCCGAAGAGCGCGCCGAGCCCCATGAACGCTCCGAGGGCGCCCGCTATGGCGCATAAATACACGACGATCTTCGATGTTTTCGGCAAGACGAGCACGTCGTCGTCCTGGTTGTCCTCGCAGCTTCCGTAGATGGGCGCCGCAAATCCGAACAGCGGAGCGGTAAAGATAGCCGAAAGTGCCGCCGAGGTGCCGATCGAGGTAAGGTTTTTGAAATCCGAACCGAACCGCTTCATGCGATCGCCGACCCAGGTGCACAATCCGGCGATGGCTCCGGTAAGGCCCGCTTCGGGTCCGATGCTCCCGCCGAATAGAAGCGGCAGCAGTGCGGCGACCGATGATACGCCGATATCGCTGTACTCGTAGCGGCCGTTTTCCTTTACCTTCTTCATGACCGAATTGAGATCTTCGGGGTAGGGGCCGAACCGCTTTTCGTACAGGCCGATGACGAGGCCGCCGACGATGCAGACCACAAGCGGGAAGAAAGCGAAACCCGTCTTTTCGGGAAGCGTCTTCCAGATGAAGTTCAACCCGATGTTCATGAGAAAGAAGAAAGCCCATACGAACGCACCGGCAAGGGCTCCGGTGAAAACGACCGCTGCTAAGAACAGCGCGCGGTTTCTGATCTTGTGCGAATCCACAGGCACCCCTTACGCGAGATCCCGCAGCGCGGGAAGTCCGTACGCCGATTCGGCTTGCGAAACTGCCCGGTATATCGCCTGCTGCATGGCCTCGGTTCCCATGATTGCCACAAGATCGGTGTTCGCTTCGGCCTCGCCTGAGGCGAACGTGAAAATCGTGTCGCCGTCGTTGGACGTGTGGACGGGCTTGATGGCGCGCGCGTAGGCATCGTGGCACGTCGAGGAAACCTTGGTTGCCTGTGCTTTCGAGAGGCGTGCGTTGGTGATGACGGCGCCGATCGTCGTGTTGGTGCACGGTCCCGATGCGCTGGCGCTTTCGGAAGCGGCTTGTGCCGCCATCCTCTGCGCGGCAAGCTCGAATGCGGCACCCCCATCCATGATCGAGCCGCTCTTGTCGCGACAGCCTGCAAGCCACGTGCCGTCGTCGGCACGGATGTTGCCGAGCGCGTTGACGGCGACGATTGCCGCTACGATGATTTCGCCGAAGCGAACCGCAGCGATTCCGAAGCCTGATTTCATGGCACGGTCGCCCCCGAGCAGCTTGCCGACGGTTGCACCCGTGCCGGCCCCCACGTTGCCTTCCCCGAACGGTTCGCCTTGCAGCGCCGCCTCGACTGCCTTTCGGCCCATCGCTTTGTCGGGGTGGCCGGGCTTTCCCACAAGGAGGTCGAACAGGCATGCTCCCACGACGATTGGCACCCGCGCCGTTTCCACGGGAAATCCGATGTCCCGAGACGAGAGCGCATCCATCGCCCCCGAACTCGCTTCGAGGCCGAACGCCGATCCTCCCGACAAGACGACGGCATGTACCGCCTCGATCATGTTCTCGGGTTTCAACAGGTCGGTCTCGCGCGTAGCGGGTCCTCCGCCGCGCACGTCGACGGCGCATGTGGCGCCGTTCGGGGCGACGACGACAGTGCATCCCGTTGCTGTTTCGGCGCATTGTGCATGGCCGAACCGGAATGCGGTCAGATCTTCAAGGCGGGCTTGCTCGAACATGGAAATCCCTTCGGTTTTATTCGAGCCTCGATTGTACTACGACTGCGTTAATCAGTCTGCCATAATGTTCGCTGCGGGCGCATGGTCGAAGGTCGGCGTTTTTCGAGCGCCGATCCCTAGCTTCGGCGCTCGAAGATGCTTGCGATTTCGGTGTGGTAGGTCTGCGGGAAGAGGTCTATCGGCTGCACGCGAACGGGCTCGTAGCCGACGGCCTGGAAGCGCGCGACATCGCGTGCCCACGTGGCGGCGTCGCAGCTCACGTATGCAATGCGTGCAGGCGCAGCCTCGGCAATGCTTTCGGCTACGCCTTTGGCGAGGCCCGCACGCGGCGGATCGACCACGAGCGCATCGAGCTCGCCGAGCAGCGGCAGCTCGCGGGCGCTATCGCCTCCGATGACCTCGACGTACACGCCGTTCGCATCGGCGTTGCGCCGCAGGTCCTTCACCGACGACGATGCCGATTCCACGGCGAGCACGTCGGCTCCCGCTTCGGCGAGGGGAATCGAGAACGTACCGCCTCCCGCGTACAGATCGGCGACGACGGCTTCGTCGAGATCGCCGAGTCCGTCGATGACGGTTGCGACGAGTTTTTCGGCCTGGGCGGTGTTAACCTGGAAGAACGAAGGGGCGCTCGTTTTGAACCGACTTCCCGCAAGCTCCTCTTCCCAAAAGCCCTTTCCGCTGAGCGCTTCGACTCCTTTGATCTTGCGTGTTTTGCCCGGATCGGCCATGACTCTGACTACGCTTGTTGTCTTGAGGGCGCTTTCAAGCGTGGTTGCGACCGCCTTGCGGGGAAACGGTCCCGGAGCCGTCCAGAGCGCGATTTCCAAATCGTGGGTGCGCAAGCTGTGACGGATGCCCACGCGGAAGATGCCGAGGTCCTCGGAGCGCTGGAGGTAGCGAAGCGCTCCCCGCAGCGCCTTTGGAGCTTTGGCGAGAGCTTCGTGGGCGACGGGGCAGGAATCGACGATGGCGAGATCGTGCGATTCGCCTTTGCGAAAACCGAGTTCGAAGCGCCCTGCTTTATCGCGGGTGGCGCCAAGCTCGATTTTATTGCGATAGCCCATCTCCCGTTTGCTCGGCAGGCAGGCGGATACGAGCTCTTCGGCCGCTTGGTCATTGAAGTGCGCCGTGCGCACGAGTGCCGAAACCACGTTGGCGCGCTTTGCCTCAAGCTGTGCGGCATACGCGATGTGCTGCCAGGGACATCCTCCGCATATCCCTGCGTAGACGCACGGCGCCTGCACGCGGTCGGGGGATGCTTCGACCACCTCGACGATATGGGCAAGGCAGAAGTTCGGCTTCTCCTCGTCGATGGTCACCCGCAGCGCATCGCCCGGTACGCCTCCGTCGACGAAGACGGTTTTACCGTCCGCCCGATGCCCGATGGCATCCTTGCCGAAACTCAGTCGCTCGATGCGAATCAATTCTTCCATGGGGTCCTGTGAATTCTCTAAAACTTGTTTTTATGATTGGGACATAATAGCGTATAATCTGGTCTCGTGCCCTTGTAGCTCAGGGGATAGAGCGTCTGCCTCCGGAGCAGAAAGCCGCAGGTTCGAATCCTGTCAAGGGCACCAGTTCAATTCTCCTGCTTCTTTGCGAACATCTGGGTTCTTCACCCGCAAAAGCGCTTTCGTATGGCGGCCAATGCAAGCTTCTGTCGCCTTCGCAGCGCTCTGCCTGAACGCTTGCCGACGTTTGCGCAGGTCGCGAAATGCCGAGCCGCCAAGGGGCGCTCGAAAACGTCTGAAACGGCGCGTTTTTTCGACGGAAGCGTGCCTTGACCGCCATTTCCAGGCGATTTTTCGGGAGAAGGGCTCATCCGAAGCGCTCCGTTGCGTCTAGCCAAAACCTTTTGCCTCAAGATCGGGTGTGGTTTTGAAGTCGAAATGTAAGGTTTTTGGACAGGTTCTGCACTTACCTGCTAAAATCTCCTTTCGTGTATGTTGAAATCCAAGGTCTTGCGTCCGATACGGGGTATCGTTCGCGCATGGACCGAAGCGATGTGAGAAGGAGCCATACCATGGCGTTATATACTCCCGAGTATCAGCCCTCAGGCGAGGAGATCGCCGTCATCAAAACATCCAAGGGCGATATCCGCGTCCAGCTTGCGGGTAAGGATGCTCCGATTCATGTGGGCAATTTCGTCGAGCTTGCGCAGAAGGGCTTTTACGACAACCTGAAATTCCACCGTTACGTTCCCGGCTTCGTGATTCAGGGCGGATGCCCCAAAACGCGCGATCTGGATACCGATCAGGTGAAAGCCGCCGAGGGAAACCCGTTTGCGGGACTCGGCACGGGCAACCCCGGCTATTCCATCAAAGAGGAGTTCTCCACCAACCCCAATAACGTCCATGAGGATGGCGCGCTTGCCATGGCCCGCTCTCAGGATCCGAACTCCGCAGGGTCGCAGTTCTATCTGTGCCTCGGGCCGCAGCATTCGCTCGACTCGGGCTACACCGTGTTCGGGCAGACCATCGAAGGCAAAGACGTTATCGCTCAGCTGCGTGTGGGCGATGTGATCGAGGGCATCGAAATCGAGAACGCCAACGCGTAAGACCGGCTTGCTCGGCGGCTCGAACAAACGACACTCAAAGGAAGCAGATGAACAACCAGATTTTCCAGCAGGCTCGATCTGCGTACGCCTCCAAGAACTACGAGGCGGCGCTCGGCGCCTACACTCAGTGTTTGCAGGATGTCAGCCATCCGCTGGCGCCGGGGGAGATGGGCCTTCTGTACCATCAGATAGGCAACTGCCTTGTCAAGCTGGATGACTACAACGAAGCTCTTCATGCCTACACCCAGGCGACTGCCGATTCGACGTACGACGCGGTTGGCGCGGTCAACTACAACCTTGGCATGGCATATGCCGCTCTCCATGATTACGAGGATGCGGTCAGGCATTTCGAAATCTCTGTTTCCGATGCCAAGTACGACACCCCGTACAAAGCGTATTCCGCGATGGGAAGCGCGCTTCTCAAGCTCGGCAAATCGGCTGAAGCCGGCGTAGCGTTTCGCCAAGCCGCGCTCGACGAGGGCAACCCCGATCCGACGAAAGCACTTCTGAACCTCGGCATCTGCTTCATGGCTCTCGACCGTCCCGCCGACGCGGTGACATCCTACGAGAGCGCTTTGCAGTTCGACATGCCTGCGGCAACGAAGAACAAGCTGTTCGCAAACCTCGGCCAGGCGTATGTCGCCTGCGGGCAGATGCAAAAGGCGGTTACGGCTTTCGAATCGGCTCTTGCCGACAAGACTTATTTCCTGAGCGATTCGGCCAATGTCGATTACCAGCGCGCGGTCGGCCAGGTTGCAAGCGGCACCTCCGAGATGACTGCCATCATGTCGCCGATCGGCGCGGACATGTCGGGACTCGACGTTCCCGCCGACGGAACGCCTGCATATCCCGTCGACGACCCGTATGCCTACGGCGCCGCCCCGCAGGATGCCTACTATTACAACGAGCAGCCCTACGGTGCCGAAGTGATGCCCGGTTATGCGCCCGACGATCGTTTCTTCAACGCGAGCGACGAAGAGCTCGAGCAGTGGTCGAAGGGCCTTGCCAAACAGGATCGCAAGCGCCGCAACGTCGGTTTGAAGATCCTCGTGTTCTTCATCGCGCTCATCCTGATCGTCCTTGCGGCGGGCGTGTTCCTGTTTACGCAGGGATACGGCTTCCCGAGCCAGGAAACCGTGATCGAAGAGCTGTTCGCCGATCCTTCGGCCGCATCGTCATCGGCGTTTGCGAAGGATTTGAGCGAAGAAAAGGTGCAATCCATGGTCGCCCTGGTCACGCAGGATTCGGGTGCAACCATCGACGGCATCAACAAATCCATGAGCGAGTCGACCGCCTACGTGACGGCTAAAACAGCCGAAGGCGGCGATGTGCAGTACGAGGTATCGCTTGTGCGCGATGCCATCGGCTGGAAGATTTCCAACGTCGAGCTGTATTTCGCATCTCAAAACCAGTAACGGAAAGGCGGGGCCGCCGTGTGCGGGCGTCTCCGCCTTCTCGCCTGACCCCATAGTCTTGCGACGCCGGGGAACCGCGTCGTGTGAACGAAAGCCCGAAGCATCATTCGAAAGGAAGAACATGGCAGTACAGAAGACCTACATCATGATCAAGCCCGATGGCGTGAAGAACAAGCATATCGGCGAGATCGTCAACCGCTTCGAGCGCGCTGGCCTTGCGGTCGAGCGCATGGAGCTCGGCATGGTGACCCCCGAGCAGGCGGCTGCAAACTACGCCGAGCATGAGGGCAAGCCGTTCTACAACGGCCTTATCGAATACATCACGTCGGGCCCGGTCGTCAAGATGATCATCTCCGGCGACGGCGCCGTGGCGAAATGCCGTTCGCTCATGGGTGCCACTAATCCCGCGGATGCGGCCCCCGGCACGATTCGCGGCGATTTCGGCCTTGTTATGGACGAAAATGTCATTCATGGTTCTGACTCGCCCGAGTCGGCTGAGCGCGAGATGGGCATTTTCTTCGCATAAGCCAATCGGACCTGCGCAGACGGGACCGTTTATCCATAAACGGGTTTTGAAAGAAGAGGAGCAGGTGCATGCTATATCGTGTTATCGACGCGACAGAGCTTCCCTCACTCATTCAGGCTTTCATGGATTCGTATGAAGTCGTAGCTCCGGTCAAGCGAGGCCGGGGCTACGTGTTTGATGCGATCGAAAGCCCCGATGAGATAGCACTCGATTACGATACGACGATCGTCTCGCCGAAAAAGTACTTCCTTCCGCAGACGGAGACGCTGTTCGAATTCGATGCGACCGTAAACGAGGTGACCGATTACACCGTCGAGATAACGCCGCGCGTCATCTTCGGGGCGCACGCGTGCGACATCAATGCCATCAACCGCCTTGACCTCGTGTTCAAAGACGGCAAATACCCCGATCCGTACTACACCGCCCGTCGCGAGGCAACGCTGATCGTGGGGATCTCCTGCATGCCAGGCGAACACTGCTTCTGCGACCTGTGGGGCAGCGATGAGGCGCGTTTCGGCTACGATCTGTTCTTGCAGGATATCGGCGGCAAATACCTCGTGAGCATATCGAGCGTTGAAGCGGCGAACATCCTCGAGGCCGCGTGCAACCCGCGCGTGGCAACCGACGAAGACCGCATCGAATTCCGTCACGCCACCCGCAAGCGCCAGGAAAGCTTCAACCGCGATGTCCCCGATATCCAGGAAGTCGCCATGCTCATGGACGCCTTCCATAAGGATCCGTATTGGGAAGAGCTCGGCGGCCGGTGCCTTTCGTGCACGGCGTGTTCGGCGGTGTGCCCCACGTGCTTTTGCTTCGACATCCGCGACACGCTCGATCCCAGTGGGAAGACCGGCAGGCGCGAGCGCACCTGGGATGCTTGCACGGCTCCTCAGTTCGCGCTGGTCGCAGGCGGTCACAACTTCCGCGAAAACGGGCGCAATCGCGTGCGTCATCGGATGTATCACAAGCTCAACGGATTTCTTGCCAACCACGACCGCATGCTCTGCGTGGGCTGCGGCAGGTGCGTGAAGGCGTGCAAGGCCAACATCAACCCGATCGAGGTGCTCAAGTTCTTCGAGAGGAAGGGGGCCGAAGATGGCGAATAGCTGTGCGGCGAACACCGTTCATGTATCTCCCGTTTCCGACTATGCGCGGCCTCTGACGGGCGAAGAGATGATGGCGGCGAATCCCTACAGGCCCTGGCCTGCGCGCATCACCTCGATCATCGAGATCACGCCCACCGAGAAGCTCTTCGAGTTCCGCCTCATCGACGAGCGGGTCCGCGAGGCGTTTCGCCACGAGCCCGGGCAGTTCGTCGAGGTGAGCATCTTCGGTGTGGGCGAGGCGCCCATCTCCATCTCGGGATCGCCCTCAAAGCAGGGTTTCATCGAGCTGTGCGTGCGGCGCACCGGCGAGTTCACCGAAGTGCTCCACAAGATGCAGTGCGGCGATATCGTCGGACTGCGCGGTCCGTTCGGACGCGGCTTTCCCTTCGAGGAGATGAAGGGTCACGACATCCTCTGCGTTGCGGGCGGCCTCGGCATCGCGCCTTTGCGTTCGCTCATCAACAACATCCACGACGAGCGCAGCGAGTTCGGCAAGGTTACGATCATCTACGGGGCGAAGAACCCGAGCGAAGTGATGTTTCGCGATCAGTTCGAGATGTGGCGCCATCGCAAGGATTTCGACCTGTACCTGACCGTCGATGTGCCCGACGACACATGGGATGGGGAAGTGGGCCTTGTGACCAAGCCGTTCGAGCATCTCGAACTCGACGCCGGCAATACGTTCGGTGCCATTTGCGGTCCGCCGGTGATGTATCGTTTCGTCATCGACGAGATGCGCAAGAAAGGCATCAGCTACGATCATATCTACGTGAGCTTCGAGCGTCACATGAAGTGCGGCATGGGCAAGTGCGGCCACTGCCAGATCGGACACCAGTACGTCTGCATCGACGGGCCGGTGTTCAATTATTGGGAAGCGAAGAATATCCAGGGGTCGATGTAATATGTGCGCTAACTGCATAGCCTGCGACGAGAAGCCCACGCCGCCTCGCGTGGTAATCGTGGGTTTGGCCAGCTGCTTCGGCTGCCAGCTGCAAATAACCAACGTCGAATCCCATCTGCTCGACGTGCTCGGGCAGATAGATCTCACCTACTGGCAGCTTGCTTCGAGCGAGCCGATGCCGGACGGCTTCGACGTTGCCATCATCGAGGGCGCGGTCACCACCGAAGAATCCGAGGCGCTCGTGCGCGAGCTGCGCGCGAAAGCCAAGGCGGTCATCGCCATAGGGGCGTGCGCCAACACGGCGGGCATTCCCGGCATGGCGGCGGCTCATCACCTCATGCGTCCGACCGAGGTGTACGACGAGGTTCCCGAGGCGTGCGGCGGTATGATAGCCCCGCGATCGGTACCGAGCGTCATCGACGTCGAGTATCGTGTGCCGTGTTGCCCGATCGACCCGTTCGAGTTCATCGAGACGCTTACCCGCGCCTTGTACGGATCGAACGCGACGCAGACGACTCGCACGATGTGCGGAGATTGCAAGCGCAACGAAACGGGCTGCTTCTACGGCGAGGGCACGCTGTGTCTCGGGCTCGTGACGCTGGCCGGTTGCGGCGCGCGCTGCGTGAATTTGGGACGCCCGTGCAACGGGTGCCGGGGCATCTCGCCCGATGCGAACCTCGAATCGGCGCGCGAGTCGGTGGCTCGCTACGGCGTGTCGGTCGAGGCGTTCGACAAGGCGCTCGAGATGTTCAACCAGACGAATCCCGTCTTGAAAGCGAAGGACTAGGCAGCAATGACGAAAACCTCAATACAGGTCGATCATATCGCCCGCGTCGAGGGCCACGGCAACGTGCACGTGGTCATCAAAGACGGTGCCGTGGAAACAGTCGAGATGAACGTCGTCGAACCGGCTCGCTTGTTCGAAAGCATGGTGCGGGGCCGCTCGTACTCCGAGGTGTCCTACATCTCGTCGCGCATCTGCGGCATCTGCTCTGCAAGTCACGTGGTCACCGATCTCAAGGCCATCGAGCGCATCTTCGGGGTCGAGCCGACCGAGCGGACCCGCGCGCTGCGCGAGCTGCTTATCTACGGATCGTATCTGCAGAACCATGCGACGCATCTGTTCGTGTTCGCGGCTCCCGATTTCGTGGGCCTGCCAAGCGTGTTCCCGCTGGCTGAAAGCGATCCGGCGCTCTTCGAGCAGGCTCTTGCCCTGAAGGCGCTCGGAAACGAGCTCTGCACGAAGGTGGGCGGCAGGAGCGTTCATCCCATTACGGCGGTCGTCGGCGGGTTCACCTATGAGATCGGTGCGGGCGAATACCTCGAGCTTGCCGACAAGATGGAGTCGATGATCCCGTTCGTGCTCAAGACGGTCGATCTGTTCGATTCTTTCGAGGTTCCCGACATCGCTACCGACGGCGACATGCTGGCCATGGTTATGGAAGGCTATTATCCGATCGAGTGCGCCGATACCGCGCGCTTCCTCAAGGCGGGCATCGAGTTCGATGCGAACGATGTCGACGAGTGCATCGAGGAATACGCCGTGCCCCACTCGGGTGCATTGTTCGCGCGGGTCCGCGAGACGGGCTCCCCTTACATGACCGCGGCGCTTGCCCGAATCAACGCGTCGTGGGCGCATCTGAGTTCGCGAGCGAAAGTCGCCGCTGCGAAAGCGGGCCTCCGCCCGCCCGAGCTGAACCCTTTCATGAACAACGTCGCGCAGGCGGTCGAGCTCGTCGATGCGCTCGACCGATGCGCGGGCATCTGTCGCAAACTCGCCGCCGATGAGATACCGGGGTCGAGCTCTCCGGTTGCGTTCGAGGTGAAAGCCGGGCGCGGCGTCGGGTTCACCGAAGCTCCTCGCGGCGCGCTGTTCCATGACCTCACGCTTGATGGAAAGGGCAGGGTCGTGCGCGCTTCCATCATGACGCCGACCGCTCAAAACGTCGCGAACCTCGAAGCGGATATGCGCCTGCTTGCGGAAAAACTCGCAGGCGAGGGGCGTTCTGAGGATGCGATCAGGCTCGAGATAGAAAAGCTCGTGCGGGCATACGATCCGTGCCTGTCCTGCAGCGTGCATTAGCATCTGTTCCGAAGCGGGATGATTGCGGGGTCTTTGCCCATCTGGGCAAAGACCCCGTTCGCGTTCGCCTGATTCAATCGCAGCATGTACCGCCTGTGGATTTTCGCCTGCGCATCGACCCCTGTGTTAAAATGCAGGTTCGCATGTTTGAAGTTGATAAAGGGGTTAGCCTTTATGTCCATTTTCGATATGTTTTCGGGGTTCGGGGGCCAGATGTCGTCCGACATGGCCATCGACCTCGGGACTGCCAATACGCTGGTCGCCATAAAGGGCGAGGGTATCGTTATCAACGAGCCCTCGGTTGTTGCCATCGAGAAGAGCACGCATCGCGTTTTAGCGGTCGGCCACGAAGCGAAGAACATGATCAACCATACGCCCGACGCGTTTTCGGCGGAGCATCCGCTGCGCGACGGCGTGATCGCCGATTACGATGTGACCGAAGCCATGCTGTCGGCGTTCATCAGCAAGGCGTCGGCGCGCAAGTACCCATGGCAGGCCAAGCCGCGTATCGTCATCTGCATTCCGTGCGGTGCGACGTCCGTTGAGAAGCGCGCCGTTTTCGAGGCGGCCATCCAGGCCGGTGCTCGACAGGCGTACCTTATCGAGGAGCCCATGGCTGCGGCGATGGGCGCCGATCTTCCGGTGACCGAACCGACGGGCTCCATGGTCGTCGACATTGGCGGCGGAACCACCGAGGTGGCGGTTATCTCGCTCGGCGGCATCGTAACGTCGTCGTCTCTGCGTCTGGCGGGCAACCGCATGGACGAGGCGATCGCCGTGCATCTGCGCGATCTGCTGGGCATCAAGATCGGCGAGCGCACGGCCGAGGTCATCAAGATCAAGATCGGCTCCATCCTCCCGTTCGAGGACGGGCGCGAGCGCGACATGATCATTTCGGGGCAGGATGTGGTAACCGAACAACCCAAGGAAGTCACGATCCAATCGGAAGACGTGCGCGCCGCATTGCAGGCGCCCATCGACGAGATGGTCGTGCACATCAAGGAAACGTTCAAGAAAACGAATCCCGACCTTGCGTCGGATATCATTCAGAACGGCATTTTGCTTACGGGCGGCGGCGGCCTGCTTTCGGGCCTCGACCGCTACTTGACCGATAAGCTCGAGATTCCCGTTTGGGTGAGCGAAACGGCCCTCACCAACGTCGTTACCGGATGCCTGAAGGTGCTTGAGACCCCGACTGCCCTCAAACAAACCCTTATGCGATCGAAATAAGGCGGTGCGACGCACCTCGTGGCTCTCAACCAGCAGAGAAAACCTTTTTCAATCGGCGGCCCTGTGCTGCTGATTGTTCTTTTAGCGCTCTCGCTCGCCTGCGTGGTTCTCTATGCGCGGGAGGATGAGGACGGCACGATGCACTCCGTGCAGAACGCCGTGTCGGGCATCGTTGCGCCATTCAAGTTCGTCGGCTCGTTCGGCGGCTCGCTCATCTCGTCGGCAGGCACCGCCATCGGCGATGCGACCGCATCCGAATCGGCCAGGGAGGCCTTGCGCGAACAGAACCTTGAGCTCTCCGAGCGCGCCGGGCAGCTCGAACGGTACGTGCAGGAAGACCAGGCGCTGCAAGAGGTGCTCGACTTGCGCGACGTCTACGGCTCGGCATCGGTCGGGGCCCGCGTGATCGGAAGAAGCGCCGATGCTTGGAATCGGATCGTCACGATCGACAAGGGTTCGGATGCCGGCATCGAAAGCGGCTATGCCGTAACGGGGCAATCGGGTCTTATCGGCACCGTCGTCTCGACGACGGCGTCGACGGCGGACGTCCGTCTGGTGAAGGATGCGCAGAGCTCCGTTTCGGCCATGGTTCAATCGAGCCGGGTCGAGGGATCCGTGCGTGGCTCCATTGGGGGAGCGCTGCACTTCGAGAACATGGCGTCCGATGCGACGGTGGAGGAAGGCGACGTGATCGTGTCGTCGGGTCTTGACGGCATGGCGGCGCGGGGCATCATCATCGGCACGGTTACCGGCGTTGAGAAGAACGCGAACGGCGCGACCGTCCGCGCGACCGTGGCGCCGAACGGCGAGGTCGCCCTGATGCAGGATGTCCATGTCGTCATAGGTGCGCAGTCCGAAGGCGCGAATGCGCCGAGCGCCGAGGAGGCGGAATCCGACGGCGATGCGTCGTCGGCCTCATCGCTCAGCGGCTTGCGGGCCGAAAACCAAGAGCTTCGCGAGCGGGTGGCTCGGCTCGAGGAGTACATGCAGGAGTCGGAGCGCCTTCAGGCCCTTGTCGACGCGCAGGAGGCATACGGCTTCGAATCGCTCGGAGCCCGCGTGATCGGCCGGAGCTCCAGCGAATGGGAGCGGTCGATCACGATAGACCGAGGTTCCGACGACGGGCTGAAAAGCGGCATGCCCGTCATGGGCCAGGCGGGTTTGGTCGGCATGGTCGTTTCGACGACCTCCGAAACGGCGAAGGTGCGTCTCGTACAGGATGCGCAAAGCGGGGCTTCCGCCATGGTGCGATCCGGCAATATCGAGGGCATCGTTCGCGGCTCGGTCGAAGGCGTCCTGTATTTCGAGGATATGGCGGCGGATGCGATGGTGAACGAGGGCGACGTCGTTATAACATCGGGCATCGGCGGCAGCTATTTCAAGGGCCTTGTGATAGGCACGGTTACGAAAGTCGAGCGCAATGCGAGCGGATCGACGATGCGCGCGGTGGTAGCCCAAAGCGGCGATGGAGGTCTTTTGCAGGAAGTGCTCGTTGTTTTGAGCATGCAGTCCGAGGGGGCGGCATCGAGCACGTTCAAAGATCCCAATGCGCAGGCGGGCGCTTCGGCGTCTGGCTCCAACGCCGCCGGATCGAACGGAGCGGGCGGTTCCGACGCTTCGGGGAGTGCGGGGACTTCTGGGGATGATGGAGGAGACGGAAGCGGGGAAGATCCGTCTTCAACCGACCCGGAAGGAGATGCCGGCAATGAATCGTGATACTCTTGCGGTGATCGTTGGCGCCGTGATAGCGGTACTTGCCCAGCTTGTCATCGCGCCGAACATCGCAATCGCCTCTGCCATGCCGAATTTCCCGGCAGCTTACGTCCTTGCGGTCGCCATCGTGCGGCCGGCGAATTCGACGCTCGTCCTCGCATTCGCATTGGGGCTCGTCTACGACTTGATCGGCTTCGGCCCCGTGGGAGCTATGGCGCTGCTGTTCGTGCTGGCTGCGTTTGCGGCGTCGCGGGCCTTCATGATCCTCGACAACGAATCGCTGTTCATGCCGATCGTGATTCTCGTGGTGTCGATGCTTGCCATCGAACTGCTCTATACGATGATCCTCTCCGGCCTCGGGCTGGTATCGGGGGTGGGCACGGCGTTTTTGCAGCGCGCTCTTCCCTGTGCGCTCTACGATTGCGTTGCCGCGCTTGTCTTCTACCCGCTTGCACTGCGGTTCGTCGTCTCCGAATCGCCTTTGGGGCGCGCCGTTCCCTCTGCTGGCCGCATCGTCAAGACGGGCGCCGCCGCATCTGCGGGCCGCATCGTCAAATCGACCGCTGCTCCGACGGCGGGCCCTCTTGTGGGACCGCCGTCGAAGTCGAAGCGTCGATGATCGGGGCCGGCCATGCTAGCAGCGATCATTGCAACCATCGTCACCATCGTCGTGCTCGTCATCGCGCTCGTCGTGGCGTTCACCGTGCGAAACCGAACGAAATCCCCCAAGGCTTCGAGCAAGCGCATGGACGTTCGCTCCATCGGCACCGTCGGAGTCGGTGGGCGACAGGGTGGCAGGGGACGCGCCGATGCGCGGGTCAACGCGCCGCAGACCTCTGCGACCAACCTGGGCGAAACGCTTAAGTCCCGCTTCATCGCCATGGGCGTGCTTGCGGCGGGCATATTCGGATCGCTTGCCGTGAAGGCCTGGGATTTGCAGGTGGTCAATGCCGGGCAGTATCGCCAGGAAGCAGACGAGAACCAGTACAAGACCGTTTCGACGCCGGCGCCTCGCGGCTACATCTACGATGCCGATGGCATCGAACTCGTGCGCAACCGCAAATCCTTGACGGTGCTGGCCGATGTGGAGGTGGCCGACGACCGCACGGTCGTGCAGCGCCTGTCTGCGGTTTTGGGCATTCCCCATAACATCGTGCGCTACCGCATCCAGGATGCCAAGACCGGCGCGCAGAGCCAGCGCGTGGTCGCAAGCGATGTCGATCTTCGCGGCATCGCCTATATATCCGAGCATTTGGAGGCTTTTCCCGGCGTAACCACGCAGGAGCGTTCGGTGCGCGAGTATCCATGGGGCGCACTTGCCGCCCATGCCCTCGGCTATGCCAGCACCGCCGACGACAAAGACCTCGAGACCCCGATCGACGGTGCAGAGCTCGAAATGGGCGATGTGGTGGGCAAATCGGGCGTGGAGGCGGGCTACGAGCGCTTGCTTGCCGGCACGCACGGCCAACGCGTGCTGGTCGCCGCTGCCGACGGTTCGGTTCAGCGGGTGGTGAGCGAAACCGATCCAGAGAAGGGCAACGATATCTACCTCACCATCAAAGCGCCCGTCCAGTACAAGATCGACCAGATGCTCGCCGATCTCGTGGCGCCCACTGACGGCACGATCGGAACCGGCAAAGGAGATTCGGCTTCGGCCGTCGTCATGGACGTGCGCGACGGCGCCATCGTTGCGATGGCAAGCTATCCCACCTATTCGCCCGAGGTGTTCGTCGGCGGCATCGGGGAGGATATGTGGAGCCTGTACACTCAGGATTCGGAATTCCAGCCGCTTCTCAACCGCGTGATCGCGGGGAACTACGCGGCGGCTTCGACGTTCAAGGCGTTCACGGGCCTTGCCGGACTCGCGTACGGGTTCGCCGATACAGGCAGAAGCTGGGATTGCACGGGCTCGTGGGACGGTTTCAATACGGGCGCTCCCCAGAAGTGCTGGTTGCGAACCGGCCATGGGGCCATTGGCTTCAGGGAAGGCATTGTGGAGTCATGCGATACGGTGTTTTACGAGATTGGCAAGAGCTTCTTTCAGGCGGGCGCCTCGCAGGGAGGCACGATCAGCGATACCGCCATGCAGGAGTACGTGGAAAAGTACGGGTTCGGAAAAACGACGGGTATCGACATCCCTTCCGAAGCGGCGGGACGCATCCCGACGCCCCAATGGAAAGCCGAGCATTGGGCGGATGTGCCCGAAGCGCAGCAGTGGATGGGCGGCGATCTTACCAACATGGTCATCGGCCAGGGCGACGTGCTCGTCACGCCGCTGCAGGTGGCCGTTGCCTACGGCGCGATTGCGACCGGCAACCTCATGCGGCCCCACCTGTTCAAGGAAGCCCGCAACTCTTCGGGTGAAGTAGTTGTTTCGTACGAGCCCGAGATCATGGGGGTGCCCGACGTGCCTCCCGAGAATCTCGAGGTCATGCGAGACGCGCTCCATGGCGTTGCAACCGAAAACGAGAGCGTGGCAAAGCTGTTCGGCGAGCACGGCATCGATGCGGCGGCCAAAACGGGTACGGCGGAGTACTCAGACGGCAAGAACGAATCGGCCTGGTTCGTATGCTACGCCCCCTTCGACGATCCGAAGTACGTGGTTGCCTGCCAGGTGAACCACGGCGGGGGAGGCAGTGAAGTCGCCGCACCGCTCGGCGTTGAGATCATGGCGACCGTCCTTGCGGCCGACGCCGGCGAGCTCGACCCGACCGTGGGCGTCATCGCCGCATCGTCGGGCAAGTACATACCGCTGCCGCTTAAGAGCGACGGCTCGGGAAGAACGGACTAGGAGCGCCGATGCCTCAGTTGCCGCAAATACAATCGGTCAAAGCGCCCGACAGAGCCGTCGTCGACGCCACGAAACCCCGTCGCTTCAAGTATATCAACCTGCCGTTCCTCATCGTCGTTTCCCTGCTTGTGGGATACGGTTTGATCATCGTCTATACGGCGGTGCTCGGTAACGCGGATTACAGCTTCTCACGCCAGCTTGCCTGCGTTGCCATAGGCGCCGTGATCATGATCGTCATCGCGCGCTTCGACTACCGCAACCTTTCCGATTTCACGACGGTTCTTCTAGTCGTCAGCGTCGCGCTTATTCTTTCGCCCCACATTCCCGGTCTCGGCACCGATGCGGGCATGGGCGCCCAATCGTGGATCAAGGTCGGCATACAGGTGCAGCCCGGCGAGTTCGCCAAGATCACCGTTATCCTGCTAGCCGCAAGCGTCGTCTCGCGTTACGGCGGAAGGCTCGACGATGTTCGCGAGTACCTCAAAGCGCTCGGCATCATGCTCGTGCCGTTTCTCTGCATCATGACGCAGCCCGATCTCGGAACCGGCCTCGTGTACCTTTTCATCACGGCGGTCGCGCTCGTGGTCGGCGGGGCTCGGCCGAAGTTCCTCCTGATCACGCTTGTCGCGGGCATTGCCGCCATTGCGGCCGTGTTCGCCGTCGATCAGGTGATCTTCGATACGACAGGCGAGTACAAGCTGCTCAAGCAGTATCAGCGCAACCGCCTGCTCGTGTTTCTCGAACACGACAGCGTGAACCTTTCCGACGAGGGATGGAATCTCAAGCAGGCGCAGGTCGCCATCGGGTCGGGTGGCCTGTTCGGCAAAGGGCTGTTCAACGCGACGCAGGCGACGCTCGGCTTCCTGCCCGAGGCGCCGACCGATTTCATATTCTGCGTCTTGGCAGAACAACTCGGGTTTTTCGGTGTAATGGTGCTGCTTGCGCTCTACGCCGCACTCGTTTTGCTATGCTTCCGAATTGCCGGCTCCGCGTCCGATTTGTTCGGGACGGTTATCGTCATGTGCGTCGTCGGCATGTGGTTGTTCCAAATTCTTGAAAACATCGGCATGACACTCGGTCTCATGCCGATTACAGGCATACCCCTGCCGTTTATGAGCTACGGATCGACGGGCATGGTGATGAACTTCATGCTCCTCGGGCTCATCGGGTCCGTGTGGGCCCATAACGGCCGCTAGATAGGAGGCACTATGCAGATCCCCGTGGATATCAAAGCCGTCATCGACGAGGCTACCAACATCGACGAGGCCCGCGCCACGCCGATTTCGGTGAGCATCTACATGGACGAGACGGCACCTGGCGATGTGCAGGCTCACGTGCGTCAGGCGTTCGCAAGCGCGAGCGCGCATGCCCGCGTAAGCATGGTGTACTTCCCGAGTTTCCCTGTGGTTGCGGCGCCCGATGCCGATATGGCGGTGATCGTGGCGGGGCTTGACGAGCATGTCGGCGCCTATGCGGCCGACATTCGCGCGGCGGGCGTTCCCGTCATGGTCGTGACGACGCTTCCCGGGCTTGCGGCTGAAATCGCCGAGGCGAGCGGGCATCCCATTTTGGAAGACGATCTGGTTGCGCCTGCCATCGATGACGTGCTCGCGCTGCCCGAACAGGCGGGAAGCGCGAACGAGCCGTATTCTCTGACGATCGACGGCGCGCTTTCCCTCAACAAGCGTATGGGGGAGTGGGTCATCGAGGCGTGCCGTGAGAAGCGCCTTGCCTTCGCCCTTGCGTTCCGGTTCGTGCGCAAGCCGCTTTCGCTCGAGGCCGTCAACGCGACGGCCGTGCAAAACGCCGGCATCGGCCTTGTGGTGATACTGCCGGGCGCCGATCTTCCCATCATGACGCTCAACCAGGCGAAGATGCTGCTGCAGATTGCGGCTGCGTACGGCCAGCCCATGGCCGTCGAGCGCGTCAAGGAGCTTGCGGCGGTGGTCGGTGGAGCTTTCGCGTGCCGTGCCGTCGCCCGCCAGCTCGTCGCTTTCGTTCCGGCTCTCGGCTGGGCGATCAAGGCTGCTATCGGGTACAGCGGCACCGTTGCCATGGGGCGGGCCGCCATCGAATACTTCGAGGGCGACGGCAAGATCGACCATCTCGCCGAAGTGGTGGGCCGTGCGCGCGACAAGGTGGTTTTGGTTGCCGATTCCGCTCGCAAACAGCCGAGCGTTGCTGCAGCGGCCAGGGCTGCCGCAGCGAAGGTGGGCCATGCGGCCAGTGCCGCGGCGAGCAACGCCGTTCCCGCTGCCTCCTCGGTTGCGGCATCGGCGGTGGGCGCCGCCGCTTCTGCGGGAGCGGTTCCGAAGCCCGCCGCGAAAGCGGTGACGAGCGCTGCGAACCGATTGAGCGCTTCGGTGTCGAACCGTTTCGGAAGGGGCTCGCGCGCATGACCGACCTCTGGCCGCGCCTGGCGGCGCTGCTTGGCGATGCCGAGCGTCCGGCACGCTACATCAACCACGAATGGGGCTGCACGTACAAGCCGGACGAACCGTATCGCTTCTGCATGGTGTATCCCGATACCTACGAGCTCGGACAGGCGAACCAGGCGGTTCGCATTCTATGCAACGCCGTGAACGAATGCGATGGCATGGCTGCCGAGCGCGCGTTTCTGCCCGCCCCCGAGTTCTGCGATCTGATGCGGCAAAAAGAGCTCCCGCTCTTTTCCCTCGAGAGCTGTGCGCCTCTTTCGGAGTTCGATGCGGTGGGCATCACGTTGCCGCACGAGCTTGCGGCAACCAACGTGCTCGAAACGCTTGATCTTGCGGGCATCCCGCTGCGATCGAGCGATCGCAGCGAGGGGGATCCGCTTGTGTTTGCGGGCGGCCCCTGCGCCTTCAACCCCGAACCGTACGCCCCTTTCTTCGACGCTTTCTCCATCGGGGAAGGCGAGGAGTCGGTTCCCGAGATGCTCGCTTTGCACCGCTCGCTCAGGGAGCAGGGCGCTTCGAGAAGCGAGATTCTCGCCAGGCTCGCCGAGCTTCCGGGGTGCTACGTGCCTTCGCTCTATGATTGGGTTTCGGAAGACGAGGCGCAGAGAACGGGTTCGTGGATTCGCCCGAAACGCGAGGGTCTTCCGACGACGTTCGTCAAGCGCCTGTTCGACGGATTCTCCGACAGCTCTGCTTGGGAGCCGTGCATAGTTCCGTTTACCGAAGCGGTACACGATCGGCTCAACGTTGAAATCCTGCGCGGCTGCACGCGCGGGTGCCGTTTCTGCCAGGCGGGTATGATGTATCGCCCTGTGCGCGAGCGTTCGGCCGACAATATCGTCGAGTCGGTGATAAAGGGCCTTGAGGAAACGGGTTACGACGAAGTGAGCCTGACGTCGCTTTCATCGACCGACCATTCGCAGATTGCCGAAATCCTCACGCGCCTCAACCGCGCCTGCGAGGGCAAGGGCATCAGGATTTCCATCCCGTCGCAGCGCCTCGACTCGTTCGGCGTCGACATGGCGGGCCTTGTGGCGGGGCAGAAGAAGGGCGGTCTTACCTTCGCGCCCGAGGCGGGAACGCAACGGCTGCGCAACGTGATCAATAAAAACGTCACCGAAGACGATCTGTTCAGCGCCATCGACGCGGCGTTCTCTGCGGGGTGGCGGCGCTGCAAGCTCTACTTCATGATCGGGCTTCCCACCGAGACCGATGACGACATCAAGGGCATTGCAAGCCTCGCGCAGCGCGCCTACGACCGTGCGAAAGCAGCGGTGCCGCCCGAGCAGCGCGGGCACGTGCGCATGAGCGTATCGTGCGCGCTCTTCGTTCCCAAGGCGCAGACGCCGTTTCAGTGGGACGGGCAGATTGCGCCCGAAGAGGCGATGCGCCGCGTGAATCTTCTGCGCTCGTCGGTCAAGTACCGTGCGGTCGACGTGCACTGGCACGATCCCTCGACGAGCTTCATAGAGGCGGTTATGAGCAGGGGAGGCCGCGAATGCGCCGATTGGGTCGAGCGGGCATGGGAGCATGGTGCGCGTTTCGACGCCTGGTCGGAGAGTTTTTCGCAGGCGGCGTGGGATGCGGCGTCCGACGAGCTTGGGTTCGATCCCGTATCGGTGGCGCAGCGCACCTGCGATCTATCCTATGTGATGCCATGGAGCCATGTATCGACCGGTGTCAGCAATGCGTTCATGCGGCTCGAACGGAAGCGCGCCGATAGGGAAGAAACCACGCCCGACTGCTCGTTTGCGTCCTGTACGGCGTGCGGCGCCTGCCCTGTTCTCGATGCCGATATCGTGACGAGGGAGGTTCGCCATGCCTGATCCGTCGAACTTCCGCCTGCGCGTATACTTCCGCAAAAGCGGTCGTTGCGCGATGCTTTCGCATCTCGAGGTTGCTCGCGCCCTCGAGCGCGCCGTGCGACGCGCGGGGCTTCCCTATGCGATCTCGCAGGGATTTTCGCCCCACATGAAGATTGCCTTCGGCGCTGCACTGCCTGTTGGCGTCGGCGGTACGCGCGAGTGCTTCGATTTGCAGATGACGCGCTACATCGCTCCCGAGAAGGTGGCTGATGCGCTCATGGAGGCAAGCGTGCCCGATCTCATGGTGACCTCGTGCGAATATATCGGATCGCGCGATTTGGCTGCTTCGGTCGCTTATCCGATAAGCACGTATCGCGTCGTGCTTTCCGATACCCCGGAGCACCTGGATGTGCCCGATGAAATTACGGTGGTGCGCAAAAAGAAGGAAAAGATTCTCGATCCCGCCGAATTCTTGGTGGGGGAGATCGATCAGAACAAGAACATCCTCGTGTTCACCCTGCATGCAAAGCCGACCGGAAGCCTTCGCCCTGATGTGCTGCTGGCGAACATGCTTGACGGCGATTCTGGCATCTACGCGCTTTCCATCACGCGCGTCGAGCAGCGGGCGGTGTAGCGCCTGCGCCGTCGTCGCGCGCAGGCGGCGCAGCAGGTACCGCATTGCGTTCGGTCCGTCCTGCCATGCGTGCTGTGCGGCCTGCTGTCGGAAAGCGCATCGGTTCGTGTACTGGGATGCAGCGTTTCCGTGGAGAGAGGTTCGAGTGCGCAAAGTTTTTAAAATTGGGTATTGCGCGCGCCTCGGTTTACCAGTAATATATCCTTCGCTGCGAAAGCACGGGGTGTTAGCTCAGTTGGTTAGAGCGCCGGCCTGTCACGTCGGAGGTCGCGAGTTCGAGTCTCGTACATCCCGCCATTTAAATTTTGAAAAGCCTCCTTCGGGAGGCTTTTTCAGTGCCAGGGCCCTGGACTTCGCGGCGCAGGCCGAACTGCGCCTCGGGCGGGCGCCGTTCCCGCCGAAAGGCGCTTTACCCGTAATTTCTCTTCTTCTTTGCGGCCTTTCGCCGCAATCGCGTGTGCGAACTGTGAAAGATTTCTTACGACGTCGTGGTGATGTTGCAAAACAATTAAGGAGTGATAATGTTTAGAAGCTAAATTGTATTGGCATGCGGTGGACATTGGAGCTCGGCGATGCCCACCGCATGCTTGCGAAATATGAGAAGGGCGCGCAATGGCTGGTTTACCGAAAGAGACGAAGCAGGGTCTGCTCGAGATCATGAGGCGGTTCAGGAAAGGGGCGTACGTTCCGTTCCTCACGCCCGAAGGGCTGACCTTCACGGAGTCGCGTGTGGTCGTTGGCATCTATACGGCTCGGGAAGAGGGCGAGCCGATCGTGCAGCCGCGCTTTCTGGCCGAGCGCATGCATATGACGCCGAGTGCGCTCTCCCAGACGCTCAAGCTGCTCGAGGAAAAAGGATACGTCGAGCGCCATCGCGTCAGCGACGATTTCCGGGCCGTCTCGCTCGAATTGACCGAACGGGGCTACGAGATAGCGCAGAAGGCCGATGAGATGCGCGAACAGCACCTGACGGAAATGGTCGAATACGTGGGGATCGAGGATATCGACCACATGGTCGCCACCTTGCACAAGATACTCGACTTCCATGAAAAACAAGCGGAGGCGGGAAAGATCGAACGCGTCGATCATCATTGCCCGCGCACGAAACGATAGACAAGACGAAACTTACGATTCGAAAAGGATACCCATGCGAATAATCCGTTATCTCAAGGATTCCAAGCTCGCGGTTTTGCTGGTTGTGCTCCTGCTGGTAGTGCAGGCGTTTACCGACCTCTCGCTTCCGCGTTATACATCGCATATCGTCGATGTTGGAATCCAGCAATCGGGCGTCGAACACGTTGCACTCGACGAGATGCGCGCCGATACGTTCGACGAAGTCTGCATGCTCTTGCCTGCGGAAGACGAGGCGAAGGTCCGCGCTGCCTACACCGAAAGCGATCAGGGAACATACCGGCTCAACGACACGGGAAGAAGCGAAATCGAAAAGCTCGATTCGATCATGGCCATGCCCCTTGTTTCCATCCATTACGCCGGCCAGATCCCCGATTTCGATATCGCGCAGCTCAAGGCTGCCTACGATTCGGGCGCGGTCACCAAAGACCAGCTTCTCGAAATGGTCGACGAGGCGAAAGCGAAGATGGGCGAAGTGGGCGATTCCCTGGTCGAGCAGCAGGCCATCCAAGCTGCTATCGGCGAGTACGAGGAGCTTGGCTACGATATGGGCGCCATGCAGATGAATTACCTGCTGCGCATCGGCGCGATCATGCTCGGCCTTGCAGCGCTCGGCATGGTGGCGGCCATATTCATCGGCCTCATCGCCTCGCGAACCGCGGCCAAGATAGGCCGCAGCCTTCGCGGACGGCTGTTCAAGAAGGTCATCTCGTTCTCGGACGCAGAGGTTCAGAGCTTCTCGGCTGCATCGCTTATCACGAGGGGCACCAACGATATCCAGCAGATTCAGATGGTAACGGTCATGCTGCTGCGCATGGTGCTGTATTCGCCGATACTCGCCATCGGCGGCATCATCATGGTATCGCAGACCAATCTCGCCATGAGCTGGATCATCGTAGTTGCGGTGGTCATCATCGGCATACTCGTCGCCGTTCTCATGGTGGTGGCCATGCCCAAGTTCAAGATCATGCAGAAGCTCATCGATCGGGTGAACCTCGTATCGCGCGAGATACTTACGGGGCTGCCTGTCATCCGCGCCTTCGATCGCCAGCAGTTCGAAGAGGAGCGCTTCGACGACGCGAGCACGAAGCTCATGAAAACCCAGCTGTTTACGAATCGCGTCATGACCTTCATGATGCCCGTGATGATGCTCGTGATGAACGGCATCTCGGTTCTCATCGTGTGGGTCGGCGGTTCCTACATCGATGCCGGCACCATACAGACCGGCGATATGATTGCGTTCATCACGTATTCGATGGTCATCATCATGTCGTTTCTGATGATCGGCATGATCTCGATCATGCTGCCGCGCGCCGATGTCGCCGCCCAGCGCGTGAACGAGGTGCTCGAAACCGAACCGACGATCTGCGATCCCTCGTCGAGCGAGGATGGGAGAATCGAGCCTGCGGGCGGTGCGCGCATCGCGTTCAACGACGTGTGCTTCAAGTACGCCGATTCGAAGGAGTGCGTGCTCGAACACGTCGACTTCACCGCTGAACCCGGAAAGACGACCGCCATCATCGGGTCGACCGGTTCCGGCAAATCGACGGTCGTAAAGCTCATAGAGCGCTTCTACGACGTTACGAGCGGGTCGATCACCATCGATGGCGTCGACGTGCGCGAGCTTTCTCAGGAAAAGCTCCGCAGCATGCTCGGCTACGTTCCCCAGAAGGCGTTTCTGTTCTCGGGAACCGTGGCTTCGAACATCGCGTATTCGGATGAGGGCATGCCCGAAGACCGCATCGAATTCGCCGCCTCCATCGCCCAGGCAAGCGATTTCATCGAATCGAAGGAAGACGGATTCCAAAGCGAGATATCCCAAGGCGGCACCAACGTTTCGGGTGGGCAGCGCCAAAGGCTCGCCATTGCGCGCGCCCTTGCGACCGATGCCCGCGCGTTCTTGTTCGACGACAGCTTCTCGGCGCTCGACTACAAGACCGACGCCGATCTGCGCCAGGCGCTTCATAACCAGCTTGGCGAAGCGACGGTCGTCATCGTGGCCCAGCGCATCTCGACGGTGCTTTCGGCCGATCAGATCATAGTCCTCGACGAGGGAAAGGTCGTCGGGAAGGGCACGCACGAGGAGCTCATGGCCGATTGCGAGCCGTATCGGGAGATTGCCCTGTCGCAGCTCTCGGCTGCTGAACTGGGAGGAGGTGATGCCGCATGAGCGCGGAAGAAACGAAGCGACCGCCTCGGCGCGGATTCGGCGGAGGCCATCACGGCCCCGGAGCGATGATGGCGGGAGAGAAGCCGAAGGATCTCAAGGGCACGCTTTTGAAGATGCTCAAATTCATGGGCAACTTCAAGGTTGCGATAGTCATCGTGTTCGTGTTCGCCATCGGTTCCACCATTTTCAACATCGTGGGGCCGAAGGTCCTCTCCACGGCTACGACCGAGCTGTTCAACGGCATCGGGGCGAAGATTGCGGGAACCGGCGGCATCGACTTCGATGCGATCGCGCGGATTCTGATGTTCACGCTCGGCCTGTATCTGCTCTCGGCTCTGTGCTCTTTCGTGCAGGGTTGGATGATGAGCTCCGTCTCGCAGCGGACGAGCTATCTTATGCGCAAGCGCATATCCGAGAAGATCGACCGCATGCCCATGGGGTACTTCGAGCGCAACTCGGTGGGGGATACGCTTTCGCGCATCACCAACGATGTGGACACGCTCGGCCAGAGCCTCAACCAGGGCGTTACGCAGCTCATCACCTCGATCACGACCATCATCGGCGTGTTCGTCATGATGCTCTCGATCAACCCGCTCATGACGCTCATAACCGTGGTCATGGTGCCCATCTCCATCGTCCTCATCATGGTGGTGGTCAAGCGAAGCCAGGGTTACTTCAAGGCTCAGCAGAAAACGCTCGGTGCGATCAACGGACAGGTTGAGGAAACGTTTTCGGGCCATGCCATCGTGAAGGCGTTCAATCAGGAAGATGCTGCGGCGACGCGCTTCGACGCGACGAACGACAAGCTCTACGAATCGGCCTGGAAATCGCAGTTCATCTCGGGTCTTATGATGCCGATCATGACGTTTGTGGGCAATCTCGGCTACGTCGCCGTGGCCGTTGCGGGCAGCTTCCTTGCCGTGCAGGGCGTCATCACGGTCGGCGATATCCAGGCGTTCATCCAGTACGTGAAGAACTTCACGCAGCCCATCACGCAGCTGACGCAGGTGTCCAACGTGCTCCAGCAGATGGCCGCTGCCGCCGAGCGCGTGTTCGAATTCCTCGAGGAACCCGAGGAGGCGCGCGACGATGTGAAGGTCAAGTCGGAAGAGGTCGAGTGCAAGGTCGAGTTCGACCATGTGCGCTTCGGTTATTCGCCCGACAAGATCGTCATCAACGATTTCTCGGCGAAGGTGACCGAGGGTCAAACCGTCGCGCTTGTCGGACCCACCGGCGCGGGCAAAACCACCATGGTGAAGCTGCTCATGCGCTTCTACGATGTGAATTCAGGTTCGATCCGCATCGGCGGATACGATATCCGCGATTTCGCGCGGGACGATCTGCGCTCGATGTTCGGCATGGTTCTGCAGGATACATGGCTGTTCAAAGGCACGATCCGCGAGAATATCCGCTACGGCGATCTCAACGCGACCGACGAGGAGGTGGAGGCTGCGGCCAAGGCGGCTTACGCGCATCACTTCATCCAGACGCAGCCAGGCGGCTACGACATGGAGATCAACGAGGATGCGAGCAACATTAGCCAAGGTCAGCGCCAGCTGCTCACGATCGCGCGGGCGATTCTTGCGAACCGCCGCATGCTCATCTTGGACGAGGCGACGAGCTCGGTCGATACGCGAACCGAAGAGCGCATCCAGAAGGCGATGGACAACCTCATGCGGGGTCGCACGTCGTTCGTGATCGCGCATCGGCTCTCCACCATCAAAAACGCCGATCTCATCCTCGTGATTCGCGACGGCGATATCGTGGAGCAGGGAACCCATGAGGAATTGCTCGCACTTGGCGGTTTTTACTCGGAGCTGTATAATTCACAGTTCGTTGACTGCATCGACGAAGTGGAGGACTAGGCCGCGCGCCCGCGCATGCCTGCGATCCTTTACGCGTCGAATCAAACCGTAGAGACTGGGGCATGGCAGATACTCGAAATGAAGAAAGCGCATCTGATCCGGCAATATCGTCGGATCAGATGCGCGTATGCGCTGCGAGCGAGGACGGCTGTCCGGCTGCGGCGCTTGAAACGCCGGAGCCGGCCGATGGCGCCGTTCAGGCGGCGGGCGCTCCCGTTCAGCTTGCGGTGTTCGATTTCGACGGCACGAGCATCTCGGGCAATTCGCCGGTTATGCTCGTCCGTTACCTGATGCAGCACGACATGCTCGAAAACAGCGTGGTGCTCAGGATCCTTTTGTGGGCGGCGGCTTACAAGCTGCGCCTGCCCCAGAACGAAAGCTGGGTGCGGGGACTGGTGTTCAGGGCGTTTCTCGGCGTGCGGCGCGAGGATGCGGACGCGTTCATGCGCACGTTTTACGACGAGAAGGTCGATCGTCGTTTTCGCAAGCAAGCCGACGAGACGATGGCCGCCCATGCGGCTGCCGGTCACGACGTCGTGATCGTCTCGGCCACGTTCGAGCCGATCATTCTACGCGCGATGGAGCTCCACCGATTCTCCCATCAGGTTTCGACGCGAATGCGCGTTGACGAAGCGGGCTGCTATACGTGCGAGGTTGAGGGTCTGCCGGTCGAGGGTGAAGAGAAGATCGCCGCCATCCGCCGCTATGCCGACGAGCGTTACGGCGAGGGGAATTGGGAGCTCGGATACGCATACGGGGATCACCATTCCGATTGCGCGCTGCTCTCTTCGGCGAAGCACGCCTACGCGGTTACGCCCGATAAGCCGCTGGCACGCGCCGCGCGGCGAAAAGGCTGGGAGATTCTCGATTGGAACTGACCGTGTTTCCTGGGGTTGCACTATACTGTAATATATTATATATAGCTGGAAGCGATATGCGTGCAGGAAGCGATGGTCTCCTTTCGGTTGTGTGACGATTTCTGCATAATACGATCTTTACCGTATGCGTTCGGCGCGGACATACTAAAATGATACCCGAACTTACACATTTATGAACCGTACAAGATACGCGAGCGAAAAGGGGTGAGAGACGATGTTTGAAAACGATGCGGATACGAACAGCTCACCAAGCCAGAACAACGATACGAACAACACGGCGGCAGAATACCTGCGCCGCGCCGCCCAGGCGTGCGCAGCGGGCGATGCCGTTTTGGGCATGCACCTCTACTTAGCGGCCTTCGAGAAGGCGACGCACGGCGCCTACATGCCCAACGATGCGGCAATTGACGGGCTGCGCCAGGCATGGCGTCTTGCCTGCAAGCTCAAAGAACGCTCTTTGGCGGAATACATCTTCGAGAAGCTCGAGCCGTACATGACCCCCGACGAGGTCGCGGAGTGCGCCGAGCAGCTGCAGCGCCTCGCCCTCGATAAACTCGAAGAGTTCGGGCTCACGCGCGAAGATCTCGAGGATATGACCGATATGATCTCGCAGGATTTCCTCGGCCTCTCGTCGGCTCCGTTCATGATGAAGGTCGAGCACCGCGAGACGGGAGCCCCCTCCCTCATGCCTTTCCGCAAAGAGGAGCGTAAGGCCATTGAGAAGGCGGGGGGAGAGCCGCAGCTTTCGGAAAAGGCCGAGGGCAAGGCTGCTTCCGTTTCGAATGCCGAATACATCGAGAAGCTCACGTATCGCGATATCGTGGGGTTTCGGGACGCCGTCAAGACGATGAACGGCTTCGGTGTGGGCATGCAGGACGACCCTCAGTTCCAAGAGCTCGTCGAGACGCTCAACGTCCGCCACGGCCTCAAGAAGATGCCCATCATCGACACCTACCTGTTCCGCGCGCCCGTGCGCGAGGATGCGAACCAGTTCATGTCGGCCACGCTCGGAGAAATCGGGCTGCCCGCCATCCGCATGCACATGGAGGAGAACCTGCAGGGCATGCCCGTGCTGTGCGTCATGGCGCAGGCCGACAACCAACCGAAGCTCAACGCTGCGAAGAACGCTTTCGAGGGCGGCGGCATCCTGGTGCTTGAGGACGTCGATCTGTGGGGATCCCCGCTTGCCGATGCCGGCTCCGACGAGATGGGCATGTTCGCATACGCCCAGCTGTCGCGCGGAGCGCGCGAAGCTATCAACCTCATCCGTTCGGCGGTGGAGAATCCCGAAGTGTACGTGCTCGCCTCCGCGGGAGGCGACGGAGAAATCGACGGGTTCTTCTACGATCTGCTCGATCCGGTGACGGTGGTCGACATCGACGACCCTTCGCCTTCGGAGCGTGCCGATCTGTGGATACGGATCGCATCGGAGCATCCGTCGATGCGTTCCATCGATCGGTCCGCGCTTGTGCGGTATTCGGCGGGTATGTCGCGATTCGACATCTACATGGCCGCTCGCGAAGCGGTCGAGGATGCGTACAAGGCGAGCCTGGTCGCTCGCCGCTACATGCCGGTAACGGCCGACAACATGTTTGAGAAGCTTGCGGCCTACCAGCCGCTCGATTCCGAAGAGTACCGACAGCTCGAAGATGCTGTAATCGAAGATTTCCGTGCTCAGATTGACCGGATTGACGACCTTCTGAATGGGATGGGGGACTAACCGATGGATGTAACACGACGCTGCGATTACGCGTGCCGTATTCTCCGCGCTGCGTTCGAGAGCGGCGAACAGTACGTTTCGGTCTCGGAGATTTCCGAGAAAGAGGACATACCGTATGCGTTTGCGCGCAGCATTCAGCACGACCTCGTGAAAGGCGGTCTCATCAAGACGGTCCGCGGCGCGCGGGGCGGGCTGGTGCTTAACTGCGATCCCGCCGAAGTGACGCTGCTCGATGTGCTCGAGGCGGTCCAGGGGCCGGTGAGCGTCGCTTTGTGCTCCGTCGATCCCGAGTATTGCGAGAAGCAGGGCGGCTGCGCGTACAATCGCGTGTGGCAGGGAGCCGACAAGCTTCTGAACGATTATTTCGCGTCGTTCACCCTCTCCGATATCCTCACCCTAGGCGACGAGCACCCGAAGATCATCGAGGTGCTGGGACCCGAGGGCCAGTACGAGAAATGGACGTGCACGCAGCGGATCGCCTCTTCGGGCGGTTCAGCCGCCGAATCCGAAGCCACCGATCGCGTCGAAGCGGTTTAGCGGAGGACCGGCTCGGTGATGGAAAGCGGATGCGATGTAAGCGAGCGCGAACTCGAGCGCTTCGTCGAGCGCGTTTGGGCTGAGGGGGGTTCGCGTTACCGCGAGCTTCCCTGGCGCAACATCGACGACGCTTACAGCGTGCTCGTTTCCGAGGTCATGCTGCAGCAAACCCAGGTGGTTCGCGTGCTCAAGCATTGGGATCGCTTTCTGGGCGTTTTTCCGACGATCGATGCCCTGGCCTCGGCCGATACGGCGCTGGTGCTCGAGCAGTGGCAGGGTCTCGGCTATAATCGCCGCGCCCTCGCCCTGAAACGCGCTGCAGAGCAGTGCGCCGAGCGGTATGCGGGCGAACTTCCCCCCACTTTCGACGAGCTTGTCGAGCTGCCGGGCATCGGGCAGGCCACCGCAGCGGGTGTCATGGCCTTCGCGCATAACAAGCCTTCGGTGTACATCGAGACGAACGTTCGAACCGTTTTCATCCATGAGCTGTTTCCCGATGCGGAAACCGTGTCCGATCGCGAGCTCAAGCCCTTGGTCGAGGCCACGTGCCCGCCCGATCGGCCCCGTGCGTGGTACTACGCCCTGCTCGATTGGGGCGCGCACCTCAAGCAGACGACGGTCAATCCTTCGCGCAGAAGCGCGCATTACGCGAAGCAGAGCGCTTTCGAGGGATCGAGGCGCCAGAAGCGTGCAGAGATGCTCAGATGCGTGCTCGCCGATCCGGGTATGGCCCCTGACGATCTGCTCGCGCATCTCGAGGAGTTCGAACGCGAGGCAGGGCGGGGCGGAATGGACCGAGCGGAATTCGAATCCATTCTTGCGGATATGGTTGGCGAAGGGTTTTTCAGGCGCGAGGGGGAAGTTCTCTTCGCGTAGGCCGCGTTATGTGGTAGGATACCCGAAACCCGTAGGGGAGTAGTCGGCGGCGAAATAGCTGCGGCCATGTCAACATACTGCTTTTTCGAGAAGCTGGCTGGCCTTAATTGACAAGACTTGCGGTGTGACGAGAGGTCGCACCGTTTTTTTTATGGCCGGTGCGATGCGCCGGTTTTTTTGCGCCCGCAGCGCGGAGGCCGGCGGGGCTGCAAGCGAGAGGAGAAACCCATGGGGTTCGTGGAATTGGCGCTCATCGCCATTGGATTGTCGATGGACGCGTTTGCCGTTTCGGTATGCAAGGGGCTTGGGATGAGCAAGCTCAACTGGAAGCATGCGCTTGTCATCGCATTGTTCTTCGGGGCTTTCCAGGGGATCATGCCCGTGATCGGCTGGGCGCTCGGCACGCAGTTCGAGGGCTACATCACGAGCATAGACCACTGGATCGCATTCGTTTTGCTGGCATTCATCGGTGCGAAGATGCTGTGGGACGCCTTCCATGAGGATGACGAGTGCGTCGAATGCGCCGAAGGCGAGCAGGCGCGCCTCGACGTCAAGGAGCTTGTGATGCTTGCGGTGGCGACGAGCATAGATGCGCTTGCCGTCGGCATCACGTTCGCCTTCTTGCGGGTCGACATCGTGTGGGCGGCTCTTACGATTGCGGTAACCACGTTCGTGCTTTCGTTCATCGGAGTCGCGACGGGTAACCAGTTCGGGTCGCGCTTCCGCAAGCCCGCCACCATAGCGGGCGGCATCGTGCTTATCCTGATCGGTCTTAAGATCCTGCTCGAGCATCTGGGCTTTCTCGGGTAGGCGGCGGCGCTTTCGAGCGTGCGGGCAGAAAAACAGAACGGATGTTTCACGTGAAACATCCGTTCGTATTTTTTGGGATATTCTTCCTGTCGGATGCTTGGGCGACGGCCGGCTTAGAGAATCGGGTAGCTTCCGAGCACCTTCACTTCGCGCAGCTTCAAACGGAGGCAGTTGAGCGCCGTTTGCACCTCGGGATCGGTGGTGGGGCGCTCGAACGTGACGAAGAACATGTAGTCGCCGAGCGCCTGCTTCGTCGGGCGCGATTGGATCATCGTGAGGTTGATGCCCGCGTAGGCGAACTCCGAAAGGATCATCGAGAGCGTGCCCGCCCGGTCGATCTGCATGAACAGCGCAACAGATGTCTTGTGCTTCGTTCCTTCGAACACCGGTGCGTGGCCCTGCCGCGCGATCAGCGCGAACGACGTTTGGTTGCCGAAGTGGTCCTCGATGTCTTGCGCGTAGATCGCGGCGCCGTAGAGCTTCGCGGCGAACGCGTTGGCGATGCCCGCGATGTTCTTGTTCTCGGCGGCGAGGCGCGCGCTTTCCGCGGTTGACGAAGTGGTGACGGTGTCGCGGCCGGGCAGGTGCTCGGCGATGTAGCGACGGCACTGCGCAAGGCCCTGATGGTGCGAGGCGATGGTCGTCACGTCTTCGATTTTGGCCTCGGGATGAAGCAGCAGGCAGTGATGGATGTCGAGCACTTGCTCGCCGAGGATGTTTGCGGTGCTGTTGAACGCGAAGTTGTCGAGGGTGGCGGTTACCGATCCTTCGAGCGAATTCTCGGTGGCGACGACGCCGAACTCGCATTTGCCGCGATCGACGCTGTCGAACACCTCGTCGAACGATGTGCACTCGATGAGAACGGGATCGTCGATGCCGAGGCGGGCGGCGAAGGCGCGCGCCGCTTCGTCTGTGTAAGTGCCGGCGGGTCCAAGGTAGGCGAGTGCTTGGGGTTCGGTCATGTCGGTTCCTTCGGTCTTGGGCTGCCGTGCGCGCATTCGCGCGAACAGCAGCGTTTCGGTAGCCTGACCATCTTAGCCATAGGTGTGCATGCGTTGCGATCATCGGGGGAAAGTTATCGGAATATTTCCACGACAGCGCCGAGCGGGTCGCCGATGCTTTATAGTGCATTGTACAGACGATGCGCCTGAGGCCATGCGCGGCGCATCGGTTGAAACGATGGAACACCAGGACGGCCGGGCGCAGGCTTCGGCACGAGAGGAGCGAGAACATGGAACTTTCGGGATCTCAGACCGAGAAGAATCTCTGGTACGCCTTCGCGGGGGAGTCGCAGGCTCACACCAAGTACGAGTACTACGCTTCGCAGGCGAAGAAGGACGGCTACGTTCAGATCCAGAACATTTTCCTCGAGACGTCGAAAAACGAAGCCGAACATGCCAAGCTGTGGTTCAAGGCGCTTCACGGCGGAGCCATCCCCTCGACGCTCGACAACCTTGCCGATGCGGCGGCGGGCGAGAACGAGGAATGGACCGAGATGTACGCTGATTTTGCGAAAGTGGCTCGCGAAGAGGGATTCGAGGACCTCGCTGAGCTGTTCGACGGCGTGGCTGGCGTGGAAAAGGAGCACGAGGAGCGCTATCGCACGCTCATCGTGCGCATCAACAACGGCGAAGTGTTCAAGCGCGGCGAGGTGTACGCGTGGAAGTGCAACAACTGCGGGCACATCCACATTGGAACCGAGGCTCCCGAAGAATGCCCGGTGTGCGCTCATCCGCAGGCGCATTTCGAGATTCGCTGCGAAAACTACTAGGCGATTCCCGCCTATCATGCGTTCCGGTTCCTCGGGGCGAATGCGATGCAGATTTCTGCATGAATATGCGAAAACGACCCTGCTTTCGAGCGGGGTCGTTGCATATCATCCTACATTTTATGCGGAGATGGGGATATATGTTACGAGTAAACAGGTTTGTAACATTTTGATGCCATTTGCGGCTGAAAAGCGGCACTTGGCTTAACCGAGCACGACAAAAAATTCATCCTCGGGGAAAATACCGACAGTAGTAGTAAGACGAGAGCACCTGAGGAGGTGTGCACATGGAAACAGAGGCCACTGTATCAGAGTTTCAGCAAATGCTATCCGAACGCGGGGTATCCCGTCGTGATTTCATGAAACTCTGCGGCGCTGTTGCGGTTGCGGCCGGTTTTACCGAGCTCGCTGCTCCGCAGGTAGCCCAGGCCCTCGAGAGTTCTGTGATCGGCGCAACTAAGGGCAACCTGTATCCGGTTATCTGGATCGAAGGAGCATCCTGCACGGGTTGTACCGAATCGTTCGCCCAGGCCGATGCACCGGACCCTGCGACAGTTGTTTTGGAAATGATCTCGCTCAATTATTGCGAGACGCTTTCCGCCGCAGCCGGTTGGTCGATGGAAGAGGCGAAAGAGCAGACGATCGAAGCTGGCAACTATATATTGGTGTACGAGGGCGGTGTCCTGAAGAATTGGGGCGGTCAGGCCCTTCGCGTCGCCAACGAGACGGGAACCGACATTCTCGTCCATGCGGCGGAAAAAGCCAACGCAGTCGTCGCACTCGGTTCGTGCGCCGTCAACGGCGGCTGGATGGCCGCGCATCCGAATCCTTCGAATGCGCTCGGCGTGCAGCAGTATCTGAAAGAGGCGGGCGTCGAGACCCCCGTCATCAACGTTCCGGGTTGCCCGGCGAACCCCGAATGGCTTGTCGCCGTTCTGGTCGACGTGGTGCTCATGCAGCAGCTTCCCGCCCTTAACGGCGAGGACAAGCCGTCGGTGATCTACGATCAGACGATTCATGACAACTGCCAGCGTCGTGGCCACTTCGAGAACGGCGAATTCGTGTACGAGTTCGGCTCACCCGAAGAAGCCATGGGCTATTGCCTTTATCCGCTCGGCTGCCGCGGACCGCAGACCAAGTCGAACTGCGGCATCGTTCGTTGGAACCATCGTCGTAGCTGGTGCGTCGAGGCCGGTTCTCCCTGCATCGGATGCTGCGAGGCTAACCCGATGAACCCCGGGCAGAACTGGGTCGAGGTCAACACCCCGTTCTACAAGCGCCATCGCGATCTGCGCATCGGCGATTTCGTGTTCCAGCCCGGTACCGTGGCGCTCATCGTGACCGCCGTCGTCGCCGGCGCTCTTGTCGTCCACGGCTTCGGCATGAAGATTTCCGGCCGCATGGACGGCGGCGCAGACTTCGAGAAGAAGCGCGCTTGGGATGCGAAGCACCCCGATAAATCCATCGGCAAGTACGATGACGACGACGCGAAGGGAGGCCAGGAGTAAATGACTCGTTCAATCATCGATCCGATCACCCGAATCGAAGGCCACCTGCGCGTTGAGATGGAAGTTACCAACGGCAAGGTGTCCGAGGCTTGGGTTTCCGGCGGCTGCTTCCGCGGCATGGAACTCGTCGTGCAGGACCGCACCCCCGAGGATGCTGCTCAGATCGTGCAGCGCATCTGCGGCGTGTGCCCCGTGTCCCACGCCCATTCATCCGCCATTGCGGGCGAGCATGCGTACGGAATCAAGATCTCCAACAACGCCCGCATCATCCGTAACCTCATCGAGGGAGCCCAGTTCCTCCACAGCCATATCCTGTGGTTCTACAATCTGGCTGCACTCGACTACGTGAATCCCCTGAATGCGCTCAAGGCCGATCCTGCCGATGCGTACGATTTGGCTCTCGCGGCCGGCACTTCCACCAACAGCGACTTCGTCGCATTGAAGGAGCGCCTCGCCAAGTTCGCCGACAACGGTCAGATGTCCATCTTCTCGGGCGCCTGGTTCGAGGCCGACAAGGGTCAGGCTTACAAGCTCGATCCCGAGCTCGATCTCATCTGCACCGCGCACTACCTTGAGGCTCTGCAGATGCAGGCCAAGGCATCCGAGGTCGCAGCTCTGCTCGGCGGCAAGATGCCCCATGTCATGACGCTTATCCCCGGCGGTACCGCATGGGTTCCCACCGAGGAGAAGCTCGACGACCTGTGGGCGCTTGTCAACGAGATTTACAACTGGGTCGAATCGACCATGATCCCCGACACCCTCGCGATTGCGCCGGCATACGTCGATGCTCTCACCTGGGGCAAGGGCGTGGGTCGCTACATCGCCTGGGGCGTGTTCGAGAACGAGAACATGGAAATGAACGACCGCTATCTGCCGGCCGGCGTTCTCGACGAGAGCCTCAACCTCTCCGATGTCGAAGAGAGCATGATCACCGAGTACATGGGCCATTCTTGGTACAAGGGCGACGAGACCTATACCTCGCCGTACTTCGTTACCGAGCCCGAGTTCACCGAGTACTACAAAGAGGGCACCGACACGGTGAGCGATCGCTACACCTGGGTGAAGTGCCCTGCATACGACGGCAAGCCCGCCGAGGCCGGCGGCCTTTCCCGCGTGCTCGTTGCCTACAAGCGCAACGTGCCGTTCATCGTCGAGCAGGTCGACGCCTTCACCAAGGCCCTCGGCATCCAGCTCGGCCAAGCTCAGTCGACGCTCGGCCGTACCGCCGTTCGTCAGATCGAGACGCTCTACATCGCAGGCCTCATGAAGGAATGGGTCCAGGAGCTGATGGAAGCGGTCAAGGGCGGCGACTCCGAGTACTTCCGCAAGCCTGAAACCATCACCGGTTCCGGAACGGGCTTCTGGGAGGCTCCGCGCGGCGCCCTCTATCATCACGAGGACGTCAAGGACGGCAAGATCACGGGTTACCAGATCATCATCCCGTCCACGTGGAACCTTGCACCCCACGACGCGCAGGGCAACAACGGCCCCATGGAGGAAGCCCTCATCGGCGTTCCCGTGGAGGACATCGAGATGCCGATCAACGCGCTTCGTACCGTGCATAGCTTCGACCCCTGCACCGCGTGCGCCGTGCACGTGAGCGAGCCTGCGACGGGCAAGAGCTTCAAGACCGTCACGAGCCCTTGGGGGGTGAAGTAAGATGGCACATCTCGCACATTACCGCGAAGCACATCCGATGCCGTTCGTCATTACGCACTGGATCAACCTCGTGTGCATGATCCTCCTGATCATCACCGGCTTCTCGATCCATTTCCCGTTCTGGCCGATGTTCATGGGCATTGCCCGCGGCGTCCATGTGTTCTGCGGCGCGATTCTGCTGATCAACTGCATTGTCCGCGTCATCATGGCCTTCTTCGTGAAGAGCGCGCCCGACGGCGGCACTCGCTATCAGGTTGCCGACTACAAAACCTGGCTTCCCCAGGCCGACAACCGTCATCAGCTCGGTGCCTGGATCAAGTACTACCTGTTCCTCAAGAAGGATCATCCGCTTGGAGCCAAGCTCGGCGTTCCGCAGAAGATCTCCTACTTGCTGATCCCGATCCTGATCCTCGTCATGGCCTATACCGGCTTCGCCCTGTGGGCTCCGACCATGGATCTCGGTTTCTTCGCTGCAGGCACGGATCTCGTCGGCGGCCTCATGTCGATGCGCATCATCCATTATTTCATGATGTACATCTTCATCGTCTTCATGTTCATCCACATCTACCTGGCTAACATCGAAGGCATTTCGCCCACGCTGCTCATGTTCTTCTGGAAAGAGCACGGCGGATTGGTGTACGATCCCGAGAAGCACACGATCGTCGGAGAGGATCGCATGGAGCATTAGCTCTCTGCGGTAACACTCGAATGCACAACGGAACCCGGCTCAGGCGAGCCGGGTTCTTTTTTGATCCGTTGCAGAGCGATCGGACATACGGGCAATATCGTTCAAGAACGGAGCCGTACATCGGGGTATACTCGTTCGACGAAAGAAAGGAATCACGTGCAACAGGATATCGAGTCAGACGCGCGAAGCGTGCTGCTGCGGGATTACGGAAGCGGCGTTGCGGTGGAACTCTGTACGCTGTTCGGCGTGATCGAGCCGTTTCCGAGTCATTTCCACGATTACTATATGGTGGGGATCGTGGCGGGCGGAAATCGGCGTTTGACGGTGTGCGGGCGCGACTACGATTTGAGAAGCGGCGATCTTCTCGTCATAAACCCGGGCGATCCCCATTCGTGCGAATCAGCGGACGGGACGAAGCTCGAGTACCGAAGCTTCAGCATCCCGTCTTCCGTTATGGATGCCTTGCTGGCCGATTTCGGCGTTTCGCGCGAAGGGGTGCAAGTTCCTTTGTTTCCCGAGCCGATCGTTCGCGATGCGGGCTTGTTCGCCCTTGCGCTCGACTGCCATGTTCGGGGATGCGAGGAGGCGGGCGACGTCGACGGCGTCGTGGAGGATGCCGAGCCGTTCTACTTGTTCTTCGAGCGGTTGCTTTCGGCGAGTTCCGCTCGGCGTCGAGAGCTGGGAATGCCCGATGCCTTGCCCGAATCCGAATCGGTCGCCTCGGTCTGTCGGTACATCGAGCAGGGGTTTCGCTCGAAGATGACGCTTGACGATATGGCGCAGGTCGGGCGGATGGGCCGCTATACGCTGATTCGGGCTTTCGCGCGGGAGAAGGGGATAACGCCCTACCGCTATCTTCTGACCCTGCGCGTTATCGAGGCGCGCAGCCTGCTCGCCGGCGGCGAGAGCCCCGTTGAGGTTGCAGATAAGCTCGGATTCGCCGATCAGGCGCATTTCGGGCGGGTGTTCAAGGACATAACGGGTGTCTCGCCCGGGGCTTATAGGGCTTCGTACGCCCTGAGCGGAAAAAAGCGCTGAGATGGCGGCATCGGAGTCCCGCGGGCATGCGCTCGCGCTTGTAACCATCGCCATATGGGGAACCACGTTCGTTTCCACCAAGGTGCTGCTTGTCGAATTTCAGCCGATAGAGATTTTATTCTACCGTTTCCTCATCGGGCTGCTCGCCCTTGCGGCGCTGAGGCCTCGACGTTTCAAGCTTGGTTCGTGGAGGCGCGAGGCGCTGTGTGCGGCGGCGGGCCTTTCGGGCGTGACTCTGTATTATCTGTTCGAGAATATCGCGCTTGTCTACACGACCGCCTCGAACGTGGGGGTTATCGTTTCGGTGGCTCCGTTCTTCACGGCTTTGCTGGCGTTCTTCGTCACACGTGACGAGCGGCTGCGTCCGGGCTTCTTCGTCGGGTTCGCCGTTGCCATGGCGGGCATCGTGCTCATCAGCTCGCAGGGGCTGTCGGGCGGAGGTTGGGGCGATCTGCTTGCGGTTGCCGCGGCGGCGGTTTGGGCCGTGTACTCGACGATCACGCGGAAGATCGGCTCGTGGGGCTATGACAACATCCAGATGACCAAGCGGACGTTTGCGTGGGGCTTGCTGTTCATGGTGCCCGTGCTGTTCGGATCGGGGTTCCAGTTCGGGTTTGCGCGCTTCGCCGATCCGGTAACGGTTGCCAACATGGCGTTTCTGGGCTTCGGGGCGTCGGCTCTTTGCTTCGTCACCTGGAATCTGGCCGTAAGGATACTCGGTGCAGTGAAGACGAGCGCTTACATATACCTCGTCCCGGTGATAACCGTGGCGGCTTCGGTTATCGTGCTCCATGAGCCGCTGACCGCCCCGATAGCCTGCGGTGTCGTTCTGACGTGTGCCGGCCTGCTGATATCGGAGTGGGGCAAGGGGGAGCGCAAGGCAGGCGGGCGCATAAGGCGCCGACTGCGATGACGGGTCTCGTTTCGCATCGCCCCGCGACGGCCCGGCAACGCGGGGCGATTCTCCGCCAAGGACCCCTAGCGGTTTCGGTGCCGTTCGATGAAACCGACGAAGGCGGCGGCCTGTTTTTCGAGATAGGGCGCGGAGCTCGATAGCGAGAGAGCGCCGTTTTCCATTTGCTGTCCGATGTGCGGGATGGCGAGCCTCGGCGCGTTCATAATGTCGGCCTGCAAAAACGAGAGCATTGTAACAAGGTGATCCTGGGCATGCGAGGTGCCGCTCATGCCAGGCGTCGTACCTGCAAGGGCGATGGGCTTTCCCCGCAGCACCTGGCCTTCGGTATCGCTTACGGGACGGGAGAGCCAGTCGAGCAGATTTTTCAGGGTACCGGGGAAGAAGTGGTTGTATTCGGGGCTGAAAAGCCAGATGCCGTCGGCTGTTTTGACTTTTTCGCGCACGCGTGCAACCGCTTCAGGCGCGGGATGCTCGATATCTTGGTTCATGAGCGGGACATCGGCCCAATCGAGCAGTTCGTATTCTACTTCGGGATGGTTTTGGGCCAGTACGGCTCCCGCCGCGCGGGCAAGCTGGAGGTTGTAGCTTTCCGTGCGCAGCGATCCCACGATGGCAAGTATTTTCATATATCCTTCTTTCGTGCAAGCGCCCTGCGGGCGAATCGTGTTTGCCTGTCATGCTAGCACAACGCGAGGCGCGAGGCGGGTGTTTTGACGCAACGGTTAACGAGCTTGGGCGAGCGCGAGTCCGTCGCGCGGGGAAGCGATGGCTTTGGCTTTGCCGTCAACCGTGAATCTGGGCGGTGCGGGACGGCGGGCAAGCGCATTTGGCTATAATGGGGCCGATGCAAGACGTCCCGGATTCCATCGCGATCCGGGTTCAAGCGATAGGTGATGACTGTGGCCGAGCTGACCGACGAGCAGATTGCGCAAGAAGAGAAGTTCCTCGAGGGTATTCCGAGACTGAACATCGGGGCGTTGTTCCTGCCGCCCATCTGGGGACCTGCGCATGGCATCTGGATTACGATACTGTGGTATCCCGTCTGGCTGTTCGCCGACAACACGTTCTATGCGGCATTTACCGAGCGCAGCGTGCTTTCCATCGTCATAGCCCTGATCGTCTTCGTAACGCTGACAGCGGGAACGGTGGCGTTCGCCATCGTAAGCCAGCCGCTGGCCGCGCATCGCGCGGCGGGTCGGGGCGTATCGAAGGAGGAATACCTCAAGCGCGAACGCATCTGGGCAATCGTCTGCGTCGTCGTGGGGTGCATCATGATTGCGGCTGCGGCGTATTACAATCTGGTCATACGTCCGACGTTGACGGGGGTGTAGCTGTGGGCGGTGGTTTCGCGCCGGGCGGGGCTCCGCAGAAGCGGATCGCGGTGTTCTGCGTGGGAAACAAGCTCATGCTCGACGAGGGCATCGGCCCTGCGGTATACGACGAGCTTACGGCGACTTACGACATCCCCGACGAGGTAACGCTTTTCGATGTGGGGTGCATGGGCCTCGATATGCTGCCCCATGTACGCGACTACGACTACCTCGTGACCGTCGACGCCGTTGACGGAACCGGCAGCAAGCCGGGTACGATCTTCGAATTCGAGCCCGACGACATGGCCCGGCGCTCGGGAGCCATGCAATCGTTGCACGATCTGAAGCTCGTCGATCTGTTCGATGCCGCAGCGCTTATGGGCTACGCTGCCGAAGGGCGCTGCTTCGGCATGCAGGTAGAGAACATGAACCCCCTCGATCTGACGATCGGTTTGACACCGCCGGTCTACGAAGCGCTGCCGATGCTTGTCGATACCGTATTGGCGGACCTTACTCGGTCGGGGGCTGTCATCCGCGTTAAGGCCACAGGGGAAGTCGTCGGGCCCGGATGGCATCACGTCATGTCCCCTGATACCGGCGAAACGTCCGTCTGAGCGTCCGCACTTGCTTGCAGCCGATATCGAGCGGCGCGGATCGGTCGATCGCTTCTTCGAGGCGTACGGTGACCGGAAAAGCGTCTGCTTGCTCGGAACGGCAACGCGCAAGCGCAGAAGCCACGTCGAAATTCTTGCGGCGATGCTGTCAGAGCGTCTGTAGGAGGCGCTCGAAATCGGCTTTCGGATCGTTTCTTGCGAGCGCGAGATCGTCGAGGAGCGCTTTCGCATCGCGCAGGCTCGCCGTACCCGCGTACTTCGAATCCCGCAACACCATGCCGCATTCGATGACGGCTGCGGCGAACAGCCAGTCATCGCTTGGCTGTGCAGTGCAGCTTGCTGAGCCGATATCGTATGAGCGCTCGACCGATTCTTGCGAGCCCGCCGTTTTATACCGCATGGAGCAAACGAGCCATGTTTCGTCATCGATGCATTCGACAATCCGACCCTCTTCTTCGCTCGGGCCTTCTTCGCGCGCGAGGCTGGACGGCAGTGATTCGGGGGGCGAATCGAACAGTACAAGTTCGTAGGCGATGGTGAACTGATGTCCCGTGCCGATCTCTGCGGCATCGACCGCGTCGTCGGTAAAATCGTCGTCGGCAAGCGCTCGGTTTTCGTACCCGATGAGCCGGTATCCCCTGACTATGGCCGGATCGAACTCGATCTGCAGCTTCACATCGTCCGCTAAGGGGATGATGTTCGCTGCAAGGTCGCTTCCGAATACTTTTTCGGCTTCCTCGATGCAGTCGATGTAGTGGTAGGTTCCGTTTCCGTGGTTGGCGAGCGTTTCCATCTTGTTGTCTTTGTAATTGCCGGAGCCGAAGCCGAGTACCGAGAGGTAGACGCCCGTGCTCCGCTTTTCGCTCACGTACGCATGGAGCTCGCTTTCCGATGAGATTCCGACGTTCAGATCGCCGTCCGAAGCCATGACGATGCGGTTCACGCCTCCTTCCCGGCGGTACTTTTCGGCGATGCGGTAAGCTTGCTCCAGCCCCGCTTCGCCGTTGGTCGAGCCGTCGGCGACGAGGCTGTCGACCGCGCGGGTGATCGCGCGCTTGTCGGCTCCCGAAACGCCCTCGAGCACCACGCGCTCGGTCCCCGAGTACGTGACGATCGAAACGGTGTCGTTTTCGGTGAGGCTCTCGGTGAGTTGTGCGAAGGAATCTTGAAGCAAGGGGAGTTTGTCAGGCGCGCTCATCGAACCCGACGTGTCGATGAGGAACACGAGATTCGCGCCGTCTTCGCTCTCGTATTCGACTGGATCGGCGGCGAAGCCCATGACGAGCAGCTTCGTATCGTCATTCCAGGGGCACTCGGATATCTGCGCCGTCACGCCGAACAGATCGCCGTCTTGCGGTTTCCCGTAGTCGTATTCGAAGTAATTGAGCATCTCTTCGATGCGGATCGCATCATTTGGAATGTCGGCTGCGCGCATGCCTTCGGCAACCATGCGACGAAGATTGCAGTACGATGCCGTGTCGACGTCGGCGGAAAACGTCGAAAGCGGATTGGTTTTCGCAGAGTAGAACCCCGGTTCGTCGATGGCGGAGTACTCCTCGGTGTTGCCTTCGGGGCGGTACGGATCAAAAGGCATCGGACGGTCGCTGCTATAGGGTTGCGCGGGCATGGAGAGCTTTCCCGAGGCGGTTTCGCCCGACGAGCCGTTCGGGTCGCTCAGGCCGAGCAACGTATCCGGCGTCGAGCATCCTCCCAGAAGCGCGGCTGCAAGCACAAACGAGAGCAGGCAGCAGGGAAGCGGTTTTCGCGATGGCTGCATAAAATCCTCCTTCGGTTCACGTTCTCTTCTAATACGAACCGGGGGGAGGAATTGTCGGATGGGGATTGACGGAATGCAGTCGGCGGCGCTGAGGGCGGGGCCGAATGCGCCCTCGATCGATCTCCTTGCCGTCTGACAGGCGAAACCGTGTGGTTTTTCGGAGTTGGCGATTCGGCTCACGCGCCTGCGCGGTTCTTGGCAGCCCGCTACTCGACAGGTACGGCGAGGTAGCAGGCGGGATCGTCGGGGTAGCGCACTGCGAAGGGGGTTTTGTCGTTTGCGTAGGCGTACACGGTGCAGGGTTCGGTCGTCGCGCCGTCCTCGCTTCGGGCCGTCGCTTCCTGCGCTTCGCCTCCAACGAGCTTTTCATCGGCGATAAGCGGTAACGAAGAGCCGTCCTTCGCGATGAGCAGCACCGTGCCGTCTTCGAACTCTATCGCGGGGAAGCGCTCGGCTGGGCCGTTCGGGGCGAGGGCTATGCTTGGAGACGCTTCGTCTCGAGAGCTCGACGCATCTTCAGGCGAAGCGCTGTAGGATTCGACTGCCTTTTCCTGCATAGAGCTTCCGCTATCGCCGAGCTGGTTGCCCAATGTGGCGAAATACGCTTGTCCGACGACGAGCATGCCGATGCCGGCTAAAACGACAAGGCATGCGGCGATGGGCAGGGCGAGTGCGCGCAGGTTGTTCCGCTTCGGTGCGGCGGCGTGCCTCGCTTTTTTCGGTGCGGCGGCGTGCTGCCCGACGGTGCTTTTGGTGGCGAGGATGTTTGCGAGCATGCGATCTTCCGCTTCGGGCGTCGGTCCCATGCGCTCGAATGCGTCTTTGATATCGGAATCGTTCATCTCTCACCGCCTAGGGTCTCTTTGAGCAGCGCCCGCGCTTCGCTCAAATGGCTTCTGACCGTCGAGGGCGGGCGTCCCGTCATCCGGGCGATCTCGTCGGTTTTGTATCCTTCGTAATAGTGCAGATACAGGCAATCCTTGTACTTTTCGGGCAGGGCGAGCACGGCTTCGAGCGTTTCGTCGTAGCCGTCTGCCTCCGAGGACTCGTCGGCTACGTCTTCGGGCATGGAGCCCGCCTTGGAGCGGGCGGCGCTTTTGAGAACGTCCTTGCAGTGATTCGAAGCGCATACGATAAGCCAGGCCTTTTCGTGCTCGGTGCTTTCGAACCGCTTATCGCTTCGAATCAGCTTCATGAACACGCATTGCACCGCATCCTCTGCATCCGCGGCCGTTTTGAGGAACGAGAAGCATAGGCGATATACCGTCGCGACGTGACGGCGGTATATCGCTGTTATGTCCTCGTTTGTGAGCAGAGGGGTTCCTTTCTGAAACGGATACGAGCGTGCGTGCGGCATTGTCGGGTCGAATCGGGATTATTTCGAGTACGCTGCCGTATCAGGGGGCGAACGGCTGCTCGGTGCATCCGCTCGGCGGGGTTTTGGGCGAAAGGCTAGTTCGCGGCAGTCCGTTTCTCGGTCTTCTTAAGCGAGGCGGCGTACGTGGGGCAGAGGTCGTTGATGAAGCACGTTTCGCACTTCGGCCGGCGAGCTATGCAGGTTTCGCGTCCGAAGAGCACCCATTGGTGGTTGATGGGGCCCCAATACTGCCGGGGGTAAAGCTTCAGCAGGTCGGTTTCCGTCTTCGCCGGAGTATCGGCGTTGGAGAACTTCAGCTTGTGGGCGATGCGGAACACGTGCGTGTCCACGGCGATGCCCTCGACGATCCCGAATGCTTCGTTGAGCACGACGTTGGCGGTTTTGCGGCCGACGCCGGGAAGCTTCTGCAACTCGTCGATGTCGCGGGGGATCTCGCCGCCGAAATCGGAGACCACCATCTGGGCCGTTTTGATGCAGTTTGCTGCCTTGGCGCGGTAAAAGCCGATGGTTCGCAAGATGTTCTCGACGTCGGTTGGGTCAGCCTGAGCGAGATCGGCCGGGGTGGGGTATTTCTCCCAAAGTGCAGGCGTTACCTTGTTCACTCCCTTATCGGTGGTTTGCGCCGATAGGAGTACGGCGATGGTGAGCCTGAACGGATCGCCGCCGTAGTGAAGCGCGCATTCTGCCTGCGGGTAGTGTTCGTTCATTCGATCCGCTACCGCCAGGGCGCGTTCGAGTTTTGCTTGCTTGGTTTCTCGGGGCATTGTGATCCTTTGCGACGCGCTTTTACCTTCGGTGATGGAAAACGAATTGCATTCGATGGATGTTTACGATTATATGATATCGCAAACGCCGGTCGAGTGCGCGCGTGTCGGGTGTAGTACAATTGGTGCGCCGAAGACGGGTTGCATGCCCGTTTTTCACGAGTGAACAACCGCATGAGCCGCACAAGCGGCTTTTCGTGTTGCGGCTGATCCGGCCTCGCAATCAGGGATAGGAAAACAACCATATGCTCATCGATGCACTGACGAAGGCCCTCGAACGCACCGAATCGCTCGATGCGTTTTGGAACAAACTCGACGGCGGGCAGGACGGCGCGCTCGGCGTAGCCTCGTCAGCCCGCCCGTTTCTCGTCGCGGCTCGCTTCACCCATAAACCGCAGCCGACGCTTGTGGTGGTGGCGGGGGAGGATGCCGCCGATGCGTTTTCGCGCAGCCTTGCGGCGTATGTGGGGGAGGAGCGGGTGCTGCGCTTCTTCGAGCGCTCCGATTTCCCCTTCAATCCGAAAACCCCCGATCCCCGTCAGGTAGCGAAAAGGATGCAGGCGCTCGGATCGCTCGCATCGGGGCAGCCCCGCATCGTGGTCGCTTCGGCTCGCTCGATGCTGCGGGCGCTGCCCCCCGCGGGATCCGATACCTGGAAGCCGCTCTCCTTTTCCGAGGGCGATGACCTTTCGTCGCTCGGATCGGACGAGATGGCGTCGTTCGACGACGTTGCGCGAAGCCTTGAGGCGCGCGGCTACCAGAATACCGGCGAACTCGAAGGCCCTGGAACCTTTTGCGTGCATGGGGGAGCGATCGACGTGTACCCTGGCAATCTCGTCTACCCGGTGCGCCTCGATTTCTTCGGTGACGAGCTTGACGAAATCAGGAGAATCGTTCCCTCGACGGGCCAGACCATCGCCGAGCTTCCCTCCGTCGAGATATACCCCGTCCAGGAGTTCGCCCTCTCGGCGCGCGGCGCGCATCGCGCGAAGGAGAAGCTTCTGAACCCTGCGAAAACCAATCCCGTTCTGCGCGAGATGCTCGAAAAGCTCGAGGGCGGCGCGCGTTTCGACGGATCGGATGCGCTTTTGCCGTACCTGTATTCCACCACTTCGACGCTTGGAGACTACCTGCGCTCCGATACTCTGACGGTTCTGCTTGAGCCGCGTTCGCTGTTCGACGATGCAAGCCATGCGTTCGAGGACATCGAGGGGCGTGCCAAGGGGTCGAGCATTCCGGTTCAGGGGCTCTACGTAGCTCCTACAGAGCTTGATTTCGGCAAGAACCAGCGCGCCACCTACGTATCGATCATGAGCGTAGGCGGCCATGTCGATGAGGAGCTGCCGGTGAAGCGGGTGGAGGTGGCGGGGCATCCCGAAAAGCTGTTCGGACGGTTGCGGACGCTCGTCGACGGCAACTACACCGTGGTGTTCTCGGCGCCGAACTACCGCGCGAGGCAGGATATGAAGCTTGCGTTCGTGGATAACAACCTGCCCATCTCCGAGGTTCTCGATGCGGAAGGGGAGGCGCCCGCAACGCTCAAGCGCGGGATCGTGAACGTGGTCGATGTGGAGATACCGCTCGGCATGATCATACCCAAGGCGAAGCTTGCGCTCGTTTCCATTTCCGACACGCAGGGTTCGACGGCGCTGAGGTCGAGCAAACGCGTCGATATCACCGAGATAACGTTTCCCTACAAGCCGGGAGATTACGTGGTGCATGCCGCCCACGGCGTCGCCTTCTTCAAGGATCTGGTGCGACAGGACGTCGGCGGTGCGATGCGCGATTACCTGCTGCTTGAATACGCCGAAGGAGACAAGCTCTACGTTCCGGTCGAGCAGCTCGACCGCGTCACGCGCTATGTGGGACCCGAGGGCGCATCGCCTCGGCTCACGCGCCTCAACACGTCGGACTGGTCGCGTGCGCTCGGCAAGGCGCGCAAAGCCACCAAACAGCTTGCCTTCGATTTGGTGGACGTGTACACAAGACGAGCGGCGAGCCAGGGATTCCGCTATGCGGCGGACACGCCGTGGCAGCGCGAGATGGAGGAGGCTTTCCCCTACCAGGAGACGCCCGATCAGCTTGCCGCGATTGCCGATGTGAAGGCCGATATGCAATCGGCGAAGCCTATGGATAGGCTTATCTGCGGCGATGTGGGATTCGGCAAGACCGAAGTCGCGCTGCGTGCGGCATTCAAGGCGACGCAGGATAAAAAGCAGGTCATGGTGCTCTGCCCGACGACCATCCTCGCTCAGCAGCATTATACGAACTTCAAGGATCGCTTCGAGCCTTATCACGTGAAGGTGGAGGTGCTTTCCCGCTTCAAAACCCCTGCCGAACAGCAGCGTGCGCTCGACGGTTTTGCCGACGGCAGCGTGAACGTGCTCGTGGGTACGCATCGCCTGCTTTCGCGCGATGTGAACCCGCACGATCTCGGCCTCGTCATCATCGACGAGGAGCAGCGCTTCGGGGTGGGTCACAAGGAGCAACTCAAGAACCTGCGCGAGTCGATCGATGTGCTGACGCTTTCGGCTACGCCTATCCCGCGCACCATGCAGATGTCGCTTTCGGGCGTTCGCGATATGAGCTTGATCCTCACGGCCCCCGATGACCGGCGGCCGGTCGAGGTGCACGTGGGCGAGTGGGATCCCGATGTCGTGTCGGGCGCCATTCGCCGGGAGCTTGCGCGCAACGGGCAGGTGTACTACGTGTCGAATCGCGTGCGCTCGATCGAAGATGCCGTTCGCCGCGTGACCGAGGCGGCGGGCGAGGCGCGTGTGGGCGTTGCGCACGGACAGATGGGCAAAGAGGAGCTCGAGCGCGTCATGGAGGATTTCGTGGCGGGCGAACTCGATGTTCTCGTTGCGACGACGATCATCGAAAGCGGCATCGACAACCCGCATACCAACACGCTTATCATTGAAGATTCGCAGCGCCTCGGCCTTGCCCAGATGTATCAGCTCAAGGGCCGCGTGGGACGTTCCGCCACCCAGGCGTACGCCTACTTCATGTTCCCCGAGCGCGTGGCGCTTACCGAAGAGGCCGCAGCGCGGCTTACGGCTATCGACGAGCATAAGGATTTGGGAAGCGGCATGCGCATCGCGATGCGCGACCTCGAGATCAGGGGTGCGGGCAGCTTGCTGGGCGCCGAGCAGAGCGGCAATATGAGCGCGGTGGGTTTCGATCTGTTCGCGCAGATGCTGCAGCAGGCCGTGAACGCGACGCGCGAAGGCGACGTCAAGGCGGCGGACTCCCTTCCACCCGCGCTCTCCGATATCTCGGTCAACGTGCCCGCGCACACCTACCTGCCCGAAGAGTACATCCCCGATGCCGATGAGCGCGTGCTGCTGTACCGTCAGATCGCTTCGGCCGACACGGTGGATGCGGTCGACGATCTCTACGGGGCGACGCTCGCACGCCGCCCCGAGATGCCTCAGGCCGCGAAGAACTTCTTCGACAAGGCCCGCATCAAGGCGTTTGCGAACGAGCACGGCATCAAAACCATATCGGTTGTGGGAGGCAAGCTGACCGTCGAACCCATAGCGCTTTCCCGTGACACGGTGACCAAACTGCGCCGCCACAGCGCCCGCTACATTCCCTCATCGAAGAAGTTCTCCATACCGATGCGCTACTTCGATCTCAAGGAGGATCAGGGCGTTCTCGACGCCATTGCCGCTTTTCTGAAGGAGCTGGCATGACGAGGCTCTCTGCAAGCGCGGCGTCGCTGTTCGGGCTTTGCGCGCGCAGGGTCTTTCGTGCGCAAGGGGGGCATCGATGAGCGTGGCTGCGTCCGGTTCCGGGCGGCGTTTTGTCCGTGGCGTGATCTGCACGCTTGCGGGCGGAACGCTTTGGGGCTTCTCCGGCGCATGCGCTCAGTTTCTGCTCTCCGGTGCGTACGGCTTTACGCCGCTTGCCGTTACGAGTGCGCGCATGCTGGGCGCCGGCCTGTTGTTTCTCGTTTACATGCTTGCAGCGAACAGAGCAGGCCTGAAAGCCATGGTGACGAGCCGTTCGACACTGGCGCGCGTCGCGGTCTTCGGTGCGGTGGGCTTGTTTCTGAACCAGATCACCTACACCGTTGTGATCGATTACACCAATGCGGGAACCGCAACCGTGCTTCAATGCACGGGGATCGCGTTCGTCATGCTGTTCTCATGCCTTGCCGCCAAGCGCCTGCCGAAGGCGAAGGAGCTTGGCGGCCTTGCGCTTGCGATCGGCGCAACCTACCTGATTGCGACGCATGGCGATCCTTCGACGCTCGCCGTTCCGCTTCCCGGTCTTTTATGGGGCCTTGCGAACGGGCTCGCCTGCGCGTTCTACATCATCTACCCGAAACGGTTGCTCGAGCAGTGGGGAGCCGTTGCGGTGACGGGGCTTGGCATGCTTGCGGGCGGTATCGTGGCTACCGCGCTCGCGCAACCCTGGACGCTTTCGATTTCGCTCGACGGTGCGGGTTTCGCAGCGCTTGCCGCCATCGTGGTGCTGGGTACGTTTGCCGCGTTCACGCTCTACCTGCAGGGCGTTTCCGATATCGGCCCGGTGAGGGCGAGTTTGCTTGGGGCCATCGAACCGGTTTCTGCTACCGTTTTCGCATGGGCGTGGCTCGGCACGCAGTTCCCGCTGGCTGATTGCATAGGGTTTGCGCTGATGATCGTCATGGTTTTTCTTGTAACGTCATCGAAGGGCGAAAGGAACGCAGCGGGGGGCGATTGAGCGGGCGCGCTTTACCCGGTTCGCCCTGACCCTGTTTTGCGTTCGGGTCGGCTTGCATGGCCCTTCGGTGTTTGGTAGGGTTCGAACGGTTGAAATGAGGCGCGATGAACGCGGAAGTCGATTTGAAGGCAAGGTTGGGCGAAACGATGCAGGAAGAAACTGACTTGGAAAAACGGTTGCAGGTGTTCGATCTGCACTGCGATACGCTCGACCGACTCGCGTTGCGTCGATCGGCCGAATACCCGACGTTCGCTTTGCACGATGCCGATGTCTCCCCTGAGCGCATGTGCTCGCTCGCCGACAACGACGCGCATATATCGCTCGACCGGATTGCGCGGTACCGATGGTGCCAGTGCTTCGCTGTGTTCATTCCCGACGAGCTGCGCGGCGATGCCGCCTGGCGCTTTTTCGAACAGGTTCATGCCTATTTCGAGGGTCAAATGGCCGCCCACGCCGATCGCGTGCAGCAGGTTTGCGATGCGCGCATGCTCGAAGATCTGCTCGACGGCGGGAAAACCGCCGCGCTGCTCACGGTGGAAGGAGGCGCGTTCTTCGACGGGGGATCGCTTGATCGGGTCGACCGAATCGCCGAAGCGGGGGTGAAGATGCTGACACTCACGTGGAATGGGGAAAACGAGATCGGCAGCGGGCACGACACGGCGCACGGCCTGAGCCCCTACGGCAGGCGCGTGGTGTCGGCGCTCGAGGAGCGAAAGATCGTCGTCGATGTATCGCATCTGAACGATCGCGGGTTTTCGGACGTGTGCGATATCGCTACGCGACCGTTTGCGGCATCGCATTCCAACGCGCGCGCCGTGTGCGGGCACAAGCGAAACCTCGAGGACGCCCAGATTCGCGCCATCGCCGATTCGGGCGGCATCATCGGGTTGAACTACTGCGCGCAGTTCCTCAGCGACGTCCATGCCGATCCGACGCGCGACGACGTGCTCAGGCACATCGATCGCATATGCGAGGTCGGGGGAGAAGACGTGCTTGCTCTCGGCAGCGACTACGACGGCTGCGACGTACCGAGCTGGATCGGAAGCGCTGACAAGGTATCGGCGCTCCACGATCTCATCGGCGAGCACTTCGGCCAAGCGCTCGCCGACAAGGTGTTCTTCGAGAATGCGAGCCGGTTCTTCGCCCGTAACGAAGAGAAGTGAGATCGAGACACTCCGACGGATCCGCACGGCTTCTTGCCATTCGGATCCGTCGGGGGCGAATGGCTCGGCCTTCAGACGGGAAGCCCGAGCGCTATTTCTTATCGCCGAGGTTTTTCAGGGCATCCTGAGCCGGCGAGCCGATGCCGTCGCTCAAGGATGAGGGTACGGTCACCACGGTGCCGCCTGATTTCTTGATGCTTTCGTAGAGAAGATGCATGGTTCGAATCTTGAGAGCGTTCTCGTTTCCTTCGTATACCTGGCTCGATGCCGAGATCATCTCCGATATGTCCTGCTCGGCACTTGCCAGGACGAGGCGCGCGTTCTTCTCCCGTTCCGCTTGCGCCTCAAGCGACATGACGTCTTGCAGCTCTTCGGGGATGACGATATCGCGAATCTTCACCGAGAGGATGGCGATGCCCCAGGGTTCGGTTTCCCGCTCGATCACTTCTTTGAGTTCTTTGTCGAGCTGGTCTCTGCTGAGGGCAACCTCGGCGACGCTTGCGCGGCCGATGGCATCGCGCATGGCGGTCTGCGCTATGTAGAGCACGGCTGCGCTGTAGTCCTCCACCTCCACGCATGCCTTTTCGGCATCCCAGACCATCCAGAAAAGCACGGCGTCGATATCGACGGGAACGAGGTCTGACGTGAGGGTTTTCTCGGCGCCGAACGTCGTTGCGATCGTTCTCATGTCGATGCGGCACGCCGCTTGCTCGATGACCGGAATCATGAAAATAAGCCCCGGCCCCGCAACGCGGTTGAACGCGCCGAAGCGGAAGATCACGATTCGCTCCCATTCCATGGCGATGTGGATCGTCATGGAGGCGGCAACGGCTACGATGAGCGCGATGACGAGAGTCCAAAGGGTGAGCGCGCCGAAGCCGAAATAGGATACTGCGACGATGAGCGCGAACACGATTGTCGCTTGGACGATCGCAAACAGCGTTGCCCCGCTGCGAGTTGCCTTCGCAGGTATGAATGCGTTCGGCGGTTCGGCGAGCGCCGTTTTGCGGTCCGAGGTTCGTTCGGTTGGTTGATCTGCAAGGTTTTTCGTACGGTTCATGGCTTCTTCCCTGGTTCGCACGTGGTTGGATGGTTTGCGGGCGGTTCGGGCGCTACTGCTCGAATCCCTCTAACGCTTTGCTGAATCGCTTCTTCACATCTTCGACCGTCATACCCAGCTCGAGGCATTGTCTGATGCCTTCGGCCAGGATGACGTCTCCCGAGATATCGATTCCGTCATCGTCGGCTGCGATCTTCTCGACAAAGGCTCCCCGTCCGCGTTTCGAGCTGATGTACCCGTCGTGTTCGAGGCTTGTGTACACCTTGTTGACGGTATGGTAGTTCACGTTGAGATCGGCGGCGAGCGCCCGTACCGTCGGAAGCCTGTCGCCGTTTTTGTAATGCCCCGAATCGATGAGGTACATGAGCCGATTGCGAAGCTGGATCCAGATAGGGATGCCGCTATGTTCGTCTAACTCGAAAAGCGCCACCCTGTACTCACTTTCATATCGGTTTCCGTAATCATCGTTCGGTCAACCTTATCCGTACGGCGCGTTGACCATGCAGTACCGCAAGAGATAGCCGCCAATGAGGACGAGGGGGATTGCCAAGGCGGGCAATGCGGTAGTGCCTATTCTAGTGGAAGCCGCTTCGAAAGCCAAAGGCAGAAGCGCGCCAATGCAGGCAAATCCTATCCAGAAGAGCCGGGCGGTATCGCCTGCAAGCAAGCGGTCGATTGCTTGCGCTTCCGTCTGTACGAGCAATCCGTATGCGATATAGGCGCCCAAGCTGACGATTTCGAGGATTATTACGGCGGCATCGGCTTTCGCAAACGCGGCAATCAGGACGTTTCTCCTATCCGGTTGTTCGAACAGCGCGCAGGACGCCATGCACATGATTCCGCATGAAAGCGACGAGAACGTGAAAAGAACGGGCAGAAACGGATTGTTCCAGAGGGGGATGAAGTCGATGTTCGCAAGGAATACCCCCGTATACGCCATCATGGAAAACCCCAGCGCCACAGCGATGACCTCGACGATGCGGATGATGGTCGGTGCAATGCGGGTCAAGTTGAACAGGGCTATCGAACTGAGAAAGACGGCGCAGAGGACGGCCGCCGCCAGTGCGTAGGATCCGAAGGTGAGGACGGAGACGGTAGGGTGGAGGATCACGTAAAAGAACCGCTCTGGATGACCGAGGTCGATCAGAAGACTGAAGGCTCCCACGATGAGAAGGAGGGATGCGATCGGAAGGCCCCGTGCAAAGAGCGGTCTCGCGAGGCAGGACGTCCAAGCGAGCCGATCGCGCCCGCTCGGACGTCCTGCCAGCCAGAACAGGATATCGGCACCTGCGAGAACGGCGAGCATGCCCGCCCCTGTGCCGCCAAGAAACAGATACCATACGATGGAGCTGTCGAACACGGTTACCAATCCCGCCTTTCCCTGTAATGATCGAGGTGCTTATCGGGGTTCTTTACCGACGATCCTCGGATTTTGGGTTTCGCTTTCCTTTCTTCCTGCTGTTCCGCGCCGAAACGCCGAGCCCCGCAACAGCCGCCGCCGTCGCTGCTCCTGCGATGCCTACGATGGCAAGGTTCCCCCGGACCTCCTGCGGCTTTTGGCCCTCCCGATCGGCTTTTGCCGATCGGTAGTAGGTTTCGGTTATGTGCTCTCGCACGTCGAGGTCCCGTGTGCCTCGACCGTAGTACACCGCCGAATCGGGCGAGCAGACGCATCGATGCTCTCTGATGTATGCGTTGACGGCGCTGTTCGGATCGTCGAGGTCGCCGAATACCCGGATGCCTGCAACGCAGTCGCTCACGCACGCTGGTTGAAGCCCTGCATCGATGCGGTCGGAGCAGAAGGTGCACTTGTCGGCTACGTTGACGGGCTGCATTCCCTCGGCCTCGTAGGGAGCGGGGTCTTTCGCACCGTAGTGCCATTCGTCCTGCGTGCCGATCGACCGGGCTCCGAACTCGCAGGCGGTAATGCATACGCCGCAGCCGATGCAGAGCTCGTGATCGATCGCCACGATGCCGTCTGTTCGCTTTGAACTCGCTCCCGTGGGGCATACTTTTACGCAGAGGGGCTCGTCGCAGTGGATGCACGCATGGGGAAAGAAGAAGAGATCTCCGTTAGGCCATCGACCCCGCTCTACGCGATCGATGCTGTTTCTTGACGAGCCGGGTCGAAGAGCGTTGTTGAGCTGGCACGATACCACGCATGTTTGGCAGCCTATGCATTGATCCATGTTGATGGCCATTCCGTATCTCGTCATGGCAGCCTCCTTGCGCCGCAATCGCTTCCGCCATCTTATCACATAGCAGGATGGCTGCCCCGATGCTCGTTGACCGTCGGTCAGTCGGCTATCTCGGCAAGATGCTTCCTGTCATCTTGAAGAAACTCAAGCAAGAAAGATCCGAGTCCTCGGTAGAAGTCGGTCTTCGCACCGACCTGCATGGCTTCGGCGAACATCGGCGTCCAGACGAGCAAATGGTCGTCGAGGAATTCACGCTGTTTGACGAGGAGCCGCCGCCCTTCCGCCTCGTTGCCGTCTGCGAGTGCGGTGCCTGCCCGCGAACAGAGCAGTTGCTCGAATTCGAGCTCGAGCGAAACGTGGTCTTCGGCGAGCTTCCACGAGGGGCTCTTGTCGAGCCCCTCGCTTCGGTAGGCTGCGAGCACGCGGTCTCGCGCATCGCCCATGATGGTCCGATCGGTTGAGGTGTACACGGATTCGAAGGGATAGGACGCGTTTTTTGTGCGCGCCGTCCTCACGATGAAGAGCCGTGCAAAATCGACTGCGAGCTCGGTAATGGCATCGGATCCGCTTGCATCGAGGTACGCCTGCATGAGGCGCGCGCCCTCGCATGGCGAGCCTGCTGGTGTTTCGCCGCCGAGGGGCAGGCTGCCCAGATTTTCGAGGAGATCTTCGTCGATCTCCCGATTGAAGAGCCGGGCAAGCAAGCCGTAGGTTGCGGCTCGTTCTTCGAGGGTTGCAATCAGTTCCGCGCTCATGATGTTCCTTTCTCGGACTGGATGGGCGTTGCGTCGTTCGATCGAATCCTTCGGGATCGTGCGGGTTGCGCGACCCCGAAGGTTCAGTCGCGTTGCGATCGGGCCGTTATGCCTTCTCGATCTCGCATAGGGCGTCCTTGAAGCTGGGGAAGCCTGAAATCGGATCGAATACCCGATCGATGAGGAGGCAGGAGTTCGCCTGCTCCCATCCATGGAGGATCTCTACGTTGCCGGGATGCATCATGTTGGTGATGGCGACTTTGAACCGCACTTCGCCGAACTGGTTGTAGATCCTGACCGCATCGCCCTCGGCCAGACCGCGTGCCTCGGCATCCTCGTGGCTCATGTTCACGATGGGTTCGGGCATGAATTGGTTGAGCCAGGGAGTGTGGCGATACTTGCTGTGAACGTACCAGGGAACGCGGTTTCCCGTCGTGAGGATCAGCGGGTATTGCTTGGTCAGGTCGGGCGTTGAAATGGGGCTGATGTGGGGCTCTTCGTAGATGGGAAGCCCGTCGAACCCGAATTTCTCAAGCATGCCCGACTTGAATTCGATCTTTCCCGATGGGGTGGCGAAGCCGTTTTGCTCATACTGCTTCGGAGCCCATTCACCAGATAGAGGCAGTTCGTATACGCCTGGCAGTGCGTTCTGGATATCATCGACGGTAGCTCCCGACCCCCCGGCATCGAGGTAGGCTTGCATGGCGGCTTTGAGATCGCCGTGGAAGCACTCCTCCTCGAAGCCGAGCGCACAGCCCAAATCGAGCAGGAACTGCCAGTCCTCGCGTGCCTCTCCTGCGGGTTCCATGGCGGCTTGGCTGCCGATGATGCCGTTCGGCTGGGCTTGGAAGGGGGCGATGCGCTCCCAGCAAACAGCCGCCGGGAGAACCATGTCCATGTAGTCGTGGGTCCACGGGTTGAGATGCATGTCGACTGCGACGGCGAAGTCGAGCGTCGATACGGCTTCTTGGATCAACTGGGTCTGCGGAAAGTTCATGAGGTTCGTTCCCAGGAACACGCCGGCGTGAATGATTCCGTCGTTGATGTATTCGAGCAGACCGTTGTTCTGGTAGTACGTCGACATAGCCGACCACACCGGCCAGCGATCGACTCCCGCCCGCTGGTCGAGCAAGGGGCCCGAAACGTCGGTGAGCCTGAATGCGGCATCGGCGGTTCCCGTGACGCCCGGGGTGACTTTGCGGCAACCTTCGCGATCCCAGTAGCCCATGAGTGCCAAGAGCAATGTGATGGCGCGTGTGCTCTGAACGCCGTTGGAGTGATGCGTTGTCGAATGAGGGCTGACCCACATGGTGCCTTGGCCTGCTTCGGCCCACATGTGCGCGGCTTCGCGTATCTGGTCGGCGGGCACCCAGGTGATCTCCTCCGCTTTCTCTGGCGTGAACTCCTTTACGTAATCTCGATACTCGTCGAATCCTTCGGTCCAATTCTCAACGAAATCGTGATCGTACAGATCTTCTTCTATGATCACGTTTGCCATGGCAAGTGCAAGCGCTCCATCTGAACCGGGGCGCGGCTGCATGTAGATATCGGCAAGCTGCACGGCGGTCGGTGTCATGCGCGTGTCGATGACGATGTATTTGCACCCCGCCTTCTTCGCGTCGAGCATGCCCTTGTAGGCGGTCGGCTGCGGATACAGCGACCAGGCGATGTTGGAACCCCATTGGAGATGCACATTCGTTTCCGCGCTCGGCATCGTGGTCACGGTTGTGCCGTAGCACAGAATCCCCGACATTGCGAGCGCGAATGCGCATTGGGCGCCGCCCCATGAAACGTTCGGCGTGCCGAACAGGGCTGCCACGCGCTGAAACAGGGGTAGGTGCTCTTTCGGATCGCCCGAGTGAAAGGTGACCGAGGGTGCGCCGTACGTCTCTTTCGCCTTGTTGAATTCGGCGGCTATGGTTTCAAGCGCCTCGTCCCAGCTTATGCGCTCCCACTGAGGATCTTCGCCGATGCCCTTGTTCGGGTTGGTGCGTTTGAGAGGGTAGAGCAACCGGTTCGGATCGTAGAGGTATTGCAGGCTCGTAAGCCCCTTGAGGCAGGGTTTTGGCTTGGAGTGCTGATCGTTCCCTTCGACGCGGACGAGCTTGCCGTCTTTGACGGTGCCTTTCAGCCCGCAGAACACCGATTGGTTGCACATCGGGCATGAAGTGTAGCAGTGCGTTTCGCCGCCGTCATCGGCCGCATGCGCCGTTTTCGGGTTTGCCGTCTCGAGCCCCCCTGCTGTGATGGCCGCGGCTCCAAGCGCCGCCGCTCCGATGAAAGAGCGTCGGGAAATCGTGCCGAAAACGCGAGAGTTTCTTTGGGCGACCATGCTAGTCACCGTCCTTTCCTTCGACGCCCGCAAGGGCTTTCTTCTTTCCGCGGCTGTTACCCGCTGCAAACCCGATCCCCGCAGCTGCGGCCGCTACGGCGACGCCGGCGGCGCCGATGACGGCCATGTTGGCTCCTTGCTGTTCGCCCTGCGGCGTTGCGACGGGTTCGTCGAGCAAGAGCGAGGGCACGTCGGAAGCGGTGGTCATAAGCGTTTCGCGAAGGCTGATATTATGATCCCCCTTGACATAATACACCGATGTGCCGCGGAGCTCTTCGGCTCCTGACGATTCGATGTAGGCACTGACATCGCTGTTCGGATCATCGATATCGCCGAAGATCCGTGCGGCGTTCGGGCATGCGTCGACGCAGTGCGGCATAAGTCCGTTCTCGACGCGATCGGCGCAGAAGATGCATTTCTCGGCGACATCCGAATGCGGCGTGCCGTACGATTCGTACGGAGCAGGCGCATCGGCATCGAAGTACCAGGCATCGCGGAAGCTTATGGTGCGCGCGTCGTAAGGGCAGACCATCAGGCAGGCTCCGCACGCGAGACACGCGTCGTAGTCGATGGTCACGATGCCGTTTTCCCGCTGCACGCTCGCTCCGGTCGGGCAGACGTGTACGCACGGCGCGTTTTCGCAATGCATGCACGCGTGGGGAAGGGCGAAGCGATCCGCTTCGGGCCATGTTCCCAACTCGATCGTATCGACCGAGCTCCAGGCAACGCCGGGCCTCTGGTTGTTGTTCATCTGGCAGGTGATTACGCAGGTCTGGCACCCAGAGCACCGCGTCATGTCGATTACCATGCCGTATCGCGACATAGAATCCCCCTTTCGTTGAGCTGCGAAGCTCCACTTATCACAGTATGCGCTGTCCCGATAAAGCGGGATGGCCGAGACGGCGCGAGAACATTGCGGCTTCGATTCGAACATCCCTTTCTCTCTCCCCCGCAAATATTCTATATTTATATTATTATAGAACTATAGAATAATCAAGACAGAATGCCGAATGATTACCGGGTAGCGGAATTTAAAAAAGCGCGGACCCCGATCGGTAGTCGGGATCCGCGCTTTTCCGTTTGCCGGTATGCTTGAGAAGCGATTGTCGAAAAGAGCGTTGTCAGCGGTAGCAGGTGGCCGTCATCTTTGCGATGCATCTGCCGAGGTCGTCTTCCACAGTAACGGTGTAGAATCCTAAAGAGCGCCCCGATTTGTCCGCCTCGCAGGTTGCGATGAGCCTGCTTCCTTTCACCGTCGATATGAACTCGATCGAGTTGCTTACCGAGACCGTGGGGGATTCGCCGACGTTCGATGCGACGGCGAGGGCGAAATCGGCGAGCGTGAAAATGGCACCGCCCATAACGCCGCCCATGGCGTTGCGGTGGATGGGTTCGAGAGGGCATTCGCAGACGGCATGGCCTTTACGCGCTTCGATTATCTCGGCTCTGCACGCCTGGGTTGCGAATCGGTCGTCGGCGAAGAAAGCGCGAACTTCCTCGATCGGCGCCCCGTCGCATACCATAGGAGCTGAAGGCTCTGGCATGTTCGCCTCCATCCTAAGACGCATCGACGGGCGTGAGCGTGACCCCGTACGCTTCGATCCACTGCCCATCGGCGACGGTGATGGTGTGGCTTCCGCCCTTCGCCGCATAGTATCGGTCGGTGATGCTGTCGTCGTCCCATTCGAGGTCTTTCATGAGGAAGGCGGCGGCTTCCATGGACGCATTTACGGCCGAAGCGTCTTCGTACTTCACGGTATAGGTACCTGCCGGAATGTCGGTACCGACCAGGTACAGCCCGCTTCCGTACGGCGCGGCGGGGGAGAACTCGGCATCGGCGACCGCCATCATGCGTTGATCCGACACGGGAGAGAAAACGATGATATCCCCCTTTTCGAGATCGGCGTAGTAGTTGCCGAAATAGACCACCGATTCGGTGAGGTCGTATTCCTTGCTCGAAGAATCAGCGGCTTCGTATACGATGTATTGGGATTCGACGGTTGGGTCGCCTTCCATGAAATAGCGCCCCGGTTCGATGTCGACGCCGACTTCGTAGATGCCGTTCGAGATCATTCCGCCTTCGATCGTGTTGTCGTAGCTGTCTTTGCTGGCCATGATGTCGGAATAGCTGTACGTGAAGAGCGACGAGTAGTCGTCGCTATCGAAGTCGAAATCGTAACCATCGTCGTAGCCGTAGTTGTAGTCGTAGTCGTAGCCGTAGTCGTACGGATCGTAATAGCTGCTCGATCGGTTGGAATCGGCCATAACCGCCGTGCAGGCGACGCATCCGACGCATCCGCCCAACCCGAGCAATCCTATGAGGATGCAACCGACCAAGACCCAAGGCCACACTTTTTTCTTCGGCGGCTCCTGTCCCTGCATGCCATAGGGCGGATAGGGGGGCTGTTGAGGCGGCTGGTATCCCGTAGCGCCGTACGGGGGCTGTTGAGGCGGCTGATAGGGCTGCCCGTAAGGTTGCTGGTTGTAGTAAGGCTGCTGCTGATAGGGCTGCCCGTAAGGGCTGGACGGCGCGCCGTACTGAGACGTCGGCGGTTGGGGGATCTGCTGAGTATAGCCCTGTGGCATGGCCTGCCCTTGCGGAGCTGGCTGCTGGTGTACGGCCTGGTCCGATTGGGGCATTGGCTGGCCGTTCGGATCCATCGGTTCGTTGCTGTCGGGCGACGGGCTTGCGCCGTCGGGGTTCTGCTCGCTCATCGTATCTCCTTGCGCGATCGCGTACTCGGTTCGATTGACGTGATTGCCCCGAATGATATCACAGGACATCGCTGGGCCTTCTCTTCGCCGTCCCGTCGGCGGCCATAAAGCGCACAGTGCCCACAGGTATTAAGGGAACCTTAACCTGTGCTCAGGTCGATCGAAGGCAGCTTGTCTATGAGCTTGCGGTAAATGCGCTCGGCGATCCAGGGTTCGGTCGATATGCCGACAACCTCGTCAAGCGCCACCCATTTGACTCCGCTGTTTTCGTCGGGTTTGATGCGAAGCGGTTCGCTGGGCGAGGCGATGGCGAGGTAGGTTACGTTAAGGTGCAGATGCGAACCGACGTATTCGCCGCGTTTGACGTGCCCGTCAACCGTCAGCACTTCGAGCGAATAGATGCCGCACGGGGCGAGCCGCGCATCGGATATGCCCGTTTCCTCTTCAAGCTCGCGCAGCGCGACTGCGGCGAGATCGCATTGCCCGTCGGCGTGCCCGCCGATCCACGACCATGAGTCGTAGATGTTGTGGTACACCATGAGGGTTTTGGTTTTTGCGGGATCGACCGTCCAGATCGAGCACGCCATATGTGCGAGCGCCGAGCGGTCGAAGCAGTCGGGCTGGGTTTTGAGACAGTTGAGGATTACCTGTTTGTCGGCCGCTTCCTGCTCGTTGACGGGCTGGTAGGCGAGCACGTTGCGAAACAGGGTTTCCCGCTGGGAAGGGATGTCCTCAAAGGCCGTCCGGGGCGGGGTGTTGCCGGGAGGGGGCGAGTCCCGATGCTCCATCGTTCTCCTTCGAAGTCGGTACGTGCGGGGTCTTGCGAACGAGGCGCGCGATGCGCGCGAATCGGTGCGCGTGGGCAAGAGTATACGCTATGATGCGCATGTGAGGATATTCTATCGAGGCGGTTCCGTCGGATTCTGTGCGACGATGCGGGAGTATACTCGTATGATGATCAGGTAAGCACCTGATCATCGGTAGGTTATTCTTGGGTATTCCTGTTCGGGCGGCGTCCGAATCGCTTTACTCGCTCAGATGCGAGGTTCTGAAAGCCCAAAGCCAAAACAACTGCTTATCGAAGCTGCGTGCTTTGCATGCTTGCGAGCGGGCGGCATATGCGCTTTTTTGCCAGGCGTGCGACTTCGGTTTTCTTTCGCATGTTTGCGTGCGGCTGCGCTTTCAGCGGTTTCGGCCGAGCCGGTTCGCCGTGCGCAGCCGGCCTTTGCGGTTGCTTTGGCGTCGAAACCGATATCCGCCGAAAACCAAACGAGAGAAAGAAGGGTCAACGAACAACATGAAGCATACGCAGCAGATACGTTATAGAGATTGCATTACCGGGAAGGCGGGCGCCCCGCGCGACAAGGCGGGCAAGACCGTGTTTCAGATCATGATGGTGTTTTTCATGGTTGCCGTTATGGTCACGTTCAACTGGAATCTTCATACCGACGACCATTCGCCGTTGCATTTCGCGCTTTCCCTGTACGAGTACCCCGTCATGTTCGCCATTGCGTTGACCGTGCGGCTGCTGATCGCAAATCCGATCGTCGGGCGCTTTGCCGACAACGTGCTTGCGAAGCGTCTCGACGGCGTTGTCCGATCTGTTGCGATTACGCTTGCCAACGTATTGTTCATGGCCTCGATCATGGGCGTTTTCGGATTGGCCGTTACGGGAGGCGGCTTCGAAAACATCACATGGGAGGCGTATTCGTCGCTGTTCCCGGCGACGTGGATCGCGGCGTTCTGCTTCAACTTCTTCGTTGTCGGCCCGCTTGTGAAGATGCTCTACTACGGGTTCGTCGCCCCTGCGGTGGCCGCGTATGAAAACGAGTCCGAGAAGAAGCGCGTGTCGGCGGCGATGCGCGCGCTTGCGGGCAAGGGAGCGCTTGCGGCGAGAGGGGAGCGGGGCGAAAACGCCTAGCTGAAACCGACTGTCCGGATGCGCATCCGGACAGTCGGTTTATTTGTTTCAGGATTCTTCGTCCCGACTGCCTGCGGCGGGCAGGAGGGCTTCGGCCGTCGTCTCAACCATGTCGATTGCACCTTCGGGACATGCTTCGATGCAGATTCCGCATCCGATGCAGTAACGCGCGTCCATCGAGAGAACGCCGGTTTCGGGATCGGGGAACCGCGCACCGGTCGGGCAGGCTTTCGTGCATTCGAGCACGTTGGCGCAGAGGCTGCAGTCGGTTTCGGAAAGGTACACGGGGATGCGTTTCGCGATTTCCGGCTTGCGATCGATGGCTTCGAGCAGCAGCTGCCTTTTGGGGGTCATGGTCTTTTTCGTCATGCCCATGGGCACGAAGTTGTTGAAGACGTCGTCTTCGGCGAGGTTCAGCTTCGCGATGGCCCGTGCCCGTTCGCGCCGCTCGTAGAACTGCTGGAGCACTTCTGAGTTGCGCAGCCGGCGTTTTCCCGAAGCGATATCGCCTACGTCGCCCACCAGATTGGTAAAGGCGGCGCGGCGGTCGACCCCGGTGGGGTTTGCGAGGTTTTTCAGGAGCTGTTCCTTTTCGGGGATCTCGGTGGCGAACAGCACCTTTTCGCCCGTCCAGGATTCCGCCGATTCGATCGCGTGCGAGTAGAGCATCTCGGCCATCTCCCCGGCGCGCTCGCAATCGGCGCAGTAGCTCAGATCGCAGGCGACTTTCACTCGGATGTTCTCTGCGAGCACGAGCGTCCAAATTTCAGGGGAGAGGCACGCCAGGCATGGCAGTACGACCACGTTGGCCGCGGGATCGAGCCCCGGGAAGATGTTTTCCTTGCAGGTGAGGTAGACATCCTCTCCGCGAAGCGCAATGCGGCGGATGCGGGCATGCAGATCGATCATGGTGATGCGGGTTGAGGAAAGGGCGTCGCAGATGCCGAAGCAAATGCCGCATCGCGTGCAGAGTTCCTGATCGACAACCGGCAGATCGTCGTCGGAAAACGAGATGGCGCTTTTGGGGCAGGCGACTTCGCAGCGGTTGCAGGAAGCCCCTTTGTGGCGCACGCAGTAGTCACGCACGACGATCACCTTGGCGGGCGCCTTGTGGGGCTCCTCGCCCGAAGCCTCGCGTTCTTCTTCGCGGGCCATCGCCTCGTCGAACGTCTCTTCTGCAAGATTTTCGAGACCCTCGTCGCGTTCGTTAGCCACCGAACACCTCCGCAATAGTCTTGTCGATGCGCGCGAGCACGTCTTCGCGGGGAAGCAGCTCGATGCTTTCGAACAGCGGCGGCGAAACCATGTTGCCGCATACGGCCACGCGCAACGGCTGGAAGACGAGCTTGGCTTTCATATCGAGCGTTTCGGTGAGGGTGCGGCACGCTTCCTGCAGAGGCTCGCATTCCCACGCAACGCCCTCGTCGGCGAGGATAGCGCGGCATCCGCGCAGCGCTTCGTCGGCGCGGGCGCCCTCTTTCGCAAGCACCTTCGCCACGCTCTTCTCGTCGAGCTCTACATCGGCGCCCCAGAACATGTAGGCGAGTTTGTCTGCCGTTTCGTCGAGGCGCACGAGGCGTTCGGCGACGAGCGGATAGAGGGCGAGGTACCAATCGGGTCGCGCGGCGATGTCCTCGGCTGTGGCTCCCGCTTTGAACAGCCAGGGAAGCGAGGCCTGCACCCACTGGCCGGGGGTCATCTCGCGGATGTAGACGCCGTTCATCCAATCGAGCTTCGTTTCGTCGAACACCGCGTCCTTCTTGGTTACACGGTCGAGCGAGAACTTGGATGTGAGCACGTCGCGCTCGATGATGGTGGTTTCGCCGTCGAGGGACCAGCCCAAAAGCGCGAGGAAGTTCACGAGCGCATCGGGCAGGTAGCCACGTTCGCAGTATTCTTCCACCGAGGTGGCCCCGTGGCGCTTGGAGAGCTTCTTGCCGTCGGGTCCGAGGATCATGGACAGGTGTGCGAAAGTGGGCACGGGAAACCCGAGCGCCTCGTAGATAAGTATCTGGCGCGGGGTGTTCGAGAGGTGGTCGTCGCCGCGGATAACATGGCTGATCTGCATGTTTGCGTCATCGCAGACCACGGCGAAGTTGTAGGTGGGGGTGCCGTCGGTGCGCACGAGGATCATGTCGTCCATGACGTCGGCAGGAAAGCTCAGGGAGCCGTAAACCGCATCCTCGAATTCGATGGGGCCGTGATCGTCGGGAACCTTCAGGCGCCAGACGTGCGGCTCTCCGGCGGCGATGCGCGCAGCGGCAGCCTCGGGATCGAGCGCGCGGCAGGTGCGATCGTATCCGGCGTAGCCGCCCTCCTCCTTCTCGGCCGCCTCGCGCTTGGCGTCGAGCTCCTCTTTGGTGCAGAAGCAGGGATAGGCGAACCCGCGCTCCTTCAGGGTTTCGAGCGCCTCGGCATACGTGTCGGTGCGCTGCATTTGGAAATACGGGCCGAACGCGCCTCCGATTTCGGGGCCTTCGTCCCAATCGAGTCCGAGCCATTTCATAGCGCGAAGTATGATCTGGGTGTTCTCTTCGGTCGAGCGCTCGGGATCGGTGTCTTCGATGCGGAGGATGAACGTGCCGCCCATCGCGCGCGCGAACGCCCAGTTGTAGATTGCCGTACGCGCGCCGCCGATGTGGAGCATGCCGGTCGGGGAGGGTGCGAATCTTACGCGCACGGGTCGGTTCGATGAAGTGTCAGCCATCAGGGGTCATATCCTTTTCTGTGATCTCGAAAACGAACTCGTCTCAGCTTCGCCTATTCTACTGCAAGAACCGCAAGCGCACTACGCCGATAGTCTGTTGTTCGAATGAAGGATCGAGTGCGGGCGGCATAAGAAAAGCGCCGGATTCGGGGGAATCCGGCGCCGGGATGCTCTTGGCCGTGCAGCTTCTACGATGCGAACTCCGCTGCGTTTGCGCCGGCAATGCGGCCGAACGTGTAGATGTCGGCCATAGAGGTCGATCCGAGGCGGTTCGTGCCCATCTTATGGCCGGCGACCTCGCCTGCCGCGTAGAGTCCGGGAATCGGATTGCCCGACTCGTCGAGCACTTCGGCGTCGACGTTGATGTGGAGGCCGCCCATGGTGTAATGGACGGCGGGCTTGCACGTGAATATGTAGTAAGGACCCTCTTCGATCGGCACGAGGTCGGCGCGGAAATTGAAATCTTCGTCTTTGCCCTGCTTGCAGAATTCGTTCCAGCGCTCGATCGTCTTCTTGAGTTCCGCGGCGTCGATGCCGAACGGTTCGCATGCTTCCTCGATGGTATCTGCGGTGGCGATGAGGTTTCGGGCCGTCAGGTTCTCGTATTCGTGGATGTGCGTTTGCACGACGCCGGTTTCATCGGCGGCTTCCTGGGTGAAGAGCTCGTAGGCGACGCCGCCCGTTTGCGCGACGATGGCCTTGGATATGACGTCGCGACGGTCGAGTTCTTCGACGAAGCGGTCGCCTTCCTTGTTGAACATGATCGTGCGGCCCTCGAGGCGAAGGTCGTCGATGTAGATGAGCGCTCCCGTTTCGACGTCGCAGACGGGGTATGTTTGGATGTATTCCATGTCGATGAGCTCGGCACCGATGGCCGAAGCCATGTCGAGTCCTTCCCCCATAGCCCCTACGCAGTCGGTCGAGCCGATTTCCTTGCCCATATCGGCGTTGTATTGGGTGCGCTTCTCCACGTTGGATCCGAAGCCTCCCGTTGCGAGGACGACCGCTTTCGCCTTGAACTCGTAAGGCTCGCCCGAAACGGTGCTTTCCGCCTTGACGCCGGTCACCGCTCCGCTCGCGTCGGTTACGAGCTCGGTCGCCTTCATGTAGTCGACGAGCGTGATGTTGTCGAGCTTCTTGCACCGCTCGGTCAGAGCCGTCGTCATTGCGTTTCCGATATGCCCTTTGGGGATGATGCTCCTGCGCACGGAATGGCCTCCGAAGAACAGAAGGTTGTTCTCCCAGGAAACCCCGCCTTCGTAGGTGAGCCACTGCGTTGCGTCGAGCACGCCATGGGCGATGACGTTGACGAGATCGGGATCACCTATGTAGTCGCCGCCTTTGAGCATGTCTTCGGCCAAAAGCTCGGGGCTGTCCTCGATGCCTTCGTGGTTTTGGATCCAGTGGCCGGGTGCCGCCATCTCGCCGCCCGAAAGCGCTGTCGATCCGCCTCGGACGCCGAGCTTCTCGAGGAAGATGACTTTCTTGTCGAGGCGCGCCGCCGTGATGGCCGCCGCGAATCCCGCACCGCCCGATCCGACGACCACGATATCGGCCTCTGTCGGCATGTCCGCATCGATCGAAGGTGCCGCGTGCCCGTTTTTCTTGAAGTCGCTCGCTTTCGCCCCCGAGGCTTCGATGGCGCTTTCTACCGCCTGCATGAACGCCATGCTCGTCAGCGACGCGCCCGACACGGCATCGACGTCGAGCGTCTGGTTCTCCACGATGAGGTTGGAAAGCGTTTCCATGGCGACGTCGCCGATACCGAGGGTCTCGTTCGAGGACAGCACGGTGATGCGTTCGATGGCACCGTCCTTCATAACGACCTCTATGTCGAAGTTGCCGTGCTTTCCCATGCCGCTGCCGACGTAGGCGCCGTTGGCCGACGAGGCCGATTGCGGTGAACCTGTCGGCGAAGGGGAGCAGCCCGCCAATGCGAGGCCGCCGCATGCTGCCGCTACCGCCGAACCCGTGAGAAAAGAACGCCGTGACAATGCTTTCATAGGTATCCTCCTTATCTGGCTCGCCCGACCGAGGATTCTTTCGCTCGGTGCAGGCGGGCTATCTTTGTGGCCGCATCTTCGCGAGACGCTTCCCTGGCCTTGTGCGAGCCAACCGTATTCCGCAGAAGCAAGAGCGTCCATTGGCCTTGGGGGTTAAATGCATAACCCCCCGCGTAACCCCTTGCTTGTGGGAAGCGGTTCGCTATGATTGAGGCTCAGGGAGGCGTAAAACGGATGGTTGCGCGGCTGGGGCCGGGCGGGGTTTAGCCAACGAGGGGAGTCGAAGGTGATGCATACCGACACAGAGCCGGAGAGGGCCGATGTCCAACGCGGGGAAGCGCCGGGCGGACGGGGCGGTCTTTTCGCGCGTTGGCGCAACGTATTCGGGATCATCGGGTCGATCCCGTTTGCTTTCCTCGGCGTCGGGATCTACCGTGCGTGGCTCGCGACTTTTTTCAGGTACGAGGCGTTTCCCACGATAGGGTTCGCCGATTACGCCGTGTTCGAAGGGGCGATCGCCGTCGTCTCGTTCGCCCTTGCGTTCAGCGCCCGCCGCATCGNGCCGCCAGTGTTTTGCGGGGTACGAGGCTTTCCCCACGAGGGGGTTCGCCGATTCCCGCGGGTTAGAGGGGGGGCTCGCGGCCGTCTGGTTCGCCTTGGCGTCCCGCGCCCGCCGCATCGTTCCGCTGTGGTCCAACCGGACGGCTTCTGCGGCAACGGCGGTTTCGCTTGTTGGCGGATCGGCCCTCATCGTGCTCGATTGCTTCGTGCTGTCGACTGGCGCGGTCAAGCTCGTCGGCCTGGCGTTTGCGGGCGGCGGACTCGGCTCGCTCATACTCATGTGGGCGGAGTTCTACGGATCGCTCAATCCCATGCGCGTCGCTCTCTACCACGCGCTCGCCATCATGGTGGGGTGCGTCATCAAATGGGTTTTCATGGGGATGTCGGCGCCTTACCTTGCCTTTTTCGCCATCGTGCTGCCGCTCGTTTCGCTTGTCCAGGTGCGCTTGAGCATGAAGCGGCTGCCCGAGAGGGATCTGCCCCGCAAATACGACAAGGCCGAGGGAGGCGCCGCGTTTCCCTGGAAGCCGGTTCTGCTCATGTCGGCGTGTACATTCGCTTGCGGCTTCGGCGCCCTTCCCATGCAGCCGCTGGGCTTCGGAAACACGATAGGGGTCTTGCTTGTGACTTCCCTTGTGCTGTTCGGCGTTCTGTCGGAATCGAGGTGGTTCAACTTCGATACGATCTACCAGCTTGCCTTCCCGCTGTCGATCATCGCGTTTCTGTTCGTCGCCCCTTCGGTGAGCGCGAACGCCGTGGTGATGACCGCCTGCTACGATGCGGGCTACACGATGCTTTCGATGTTCATGATGCTCGTGCTGAGCAACATCACGTACCGCTTCGGCATCAGCGCGGTTTGGATAAACGGCATCGAGCGGGGCATTCGTTACCTTGTCGAAATCGCCGGCTGGGCGCTGTCGGCGACGCTGCCCCTGGTGGCTTCTTCCTCGGTGATCTCGGGAATCTACACGGCTATAGCGCTTGTGATGATCGTGGTGTTCGTAGTCGTGCTCTTCACGGAAAGGGGACTGTCGGCCAAATGGGGTGTCAGCTTGCACGACGGGGGAGGCATCGACGGCGCCATGTCGTCGAGCCGGCTTGCCATGCGCGTCTCAGACGTTTCGGCGAAACACGATCTGACCCCGCGCGAGGAAGAGGTGCTGCAGCTGCTCGCGCGCCGCGAATCGCCTTCGCAGATCGAGAAGAACCTCTACGTTGCCCATGGAACCCTCAAGGCGCACATCAGCCACATATACCGCAAGCTCGGCATTCACAGCCGCGAAGAGCTGTTCGAACTGCTCGAGGGGGAGGATTCTCGCCGACGCGAGCGCGATGGCGATTCGCCTGCAATCGGCTCGAACGGCTAGCTGCGGCTCTTCTTGCCCTTGATCGCGATGCCCGCCGCTATGGCAAGCGCGCTGGCGAGCAGCGTGGCTGCGAGCCAGACCGCCCCCATGCCGATCCAGAAATCGGGCGGGTACATGCAGATGAGCAGAGAATCGGCGGAAAACGTCCAGGTGCCGTTTGCGAAGAAGAGCGAATGGAACGCTGCGAAGAACCCGTTGAAGTCGATGACGACCCAGGCGGCCAAAAGCGCGAAGGCGACGATGACGACGAGCGGCGCGGCGATGAGCGTCATGCCGACGCGGCGCCTGCCGCCTGCGAAACCGAGGGCGATCAGGCTTGCGAGTGCGATGATCGCGCAGGCTGCGAGCGCGGGTGCGGCAGTCGATATCACGGCGTATACGTCGTCGAGATGGGAAAGCGCGTCTTCGGTGAGCGTGTAGCGCTCGTTCGCGTTCGCAAGCGCGATGGCGGGATCGTCCGAATCGGCGAGCACCTCGGGCGCTTCGGCGCTTGCGGCGGCCATGATCTGCTCGAGCACGTCGGCGCGCGGGATGCCGTCGACCGTGTAGTCGCGTGTGGCAACGGCCAGATCGATCAGGGTTCCCTTCGAGTACGGGGAAGCGTAGTCGGCGCTCGTCGCCTGCGAGAGCACTGCGGTCGTCGGCCGGGCGCAGCATGCCGCAAGACCCGCTGCGACAAGCGCGATGGCAAGCGCGACCGCTGCGATGACGGAGAGCGCAACGGCGAGGGCGCCGCCTTTGCGGGCGGCCTCGTTGGTTGAACCTGGCATGATGGGCGGCTCCTTTCCGGAGGTCGTCGTGCGCGCCGCGTGCGGCATCGCTTGCGTATGAACGTGCGTTCGATGGCGCAGGCGCTTATCTGGTCGGGCAGCGCTTCGGGTGCCATTGTACCCCTGGAAGAGAGACGATTCGGCACGAACCGGCGCTTCCACCAATCCGTCATCGGCGACGAGCCGCCGAAGAGCGTCGCTCGTTTCGGCTCTATACTGCTCGATGACGAAACGGTTCTCGGTTCCCGCGAATTTCTCGTGTTGATTATGATGGGGACGTGCGCATGGTTTCGTGATGCGATGACAATGCAGGAAGCAGAATTGGAATCGGTATTGTTGAGGGAGCGAGATACGTTATGAGACAGAACCGTCGCGAGTACATCGAGATACTGGAAAGCCTGGATGGGGATGTTCCCGGCAGAAAGGCTGCACTCGACTACGTGGAGGATTCCGATATCTGGGCGCATGGCGCTCCCGTTCCCTTCTCGTACGTTCCCAACCTTGTGGGGGCCGATGACGTATCGTTTCTCCGTTCGGTGTGCAAGACGACGCATGCGATCCTGACCAAGGTGATACATCGGTTTCTCGACGATCCGGCGTATCGCAAGCTGTTTCATTTTCCCGCCGAGGTCGAACGGCTCATCCTGCTTCCGTGCTGCTACGACGAGCTGCTTCCCCTTGCGCGGTTCGATCTGTTCCTCGACGAGGAAACGCGTGCTTTCAAGTTCTGCGAGTTCAATACAGACGGGAGCGGCGCGATGTCGCGCGATCTCGAGATAGGTCGTGCCCTGCAGCTTGGCGCAACCTATCGGGAGTTCGCCGAGCGCTATGCGGTCGGGCGGTTCGAGCTGTTCGATTCGTGGGTGGAGGCGTTCATGGCCGATTATCGCGCATGCCCGAATGCGAAGGAGCGGCCGACCGTCGCGGTGACGGATTTCCGCGAAAGCGGCGTGTTCAGCGATTTCAACCGTTTCATCGAGGCGTTCGAGCGGGCGGGCTACCCTGCGCGTTTCGTCGATGTCCGGGCGTTCGAATTCGACGGGGAGCATCTTGTCGATCCGGCCGACGGAACCGTCGTCGATGCGGTGTACCGCCGAGCCGTGACGAGCGAGATGATTCGGCATTCCGGCGAATGCGAGGCTCTCATCGATGCCGTAGCAGCGCAGAAGGTGTGCCTCATCGGGCATTTTCGAACGACGGTCGTTCATTCCAAGGTTGTTTCGGTGGTCTTGTTCGACGAGGAGACAAGGTCGTTTCTCACCGAAGAGGAGTGCGCGTTCATCGACGAGCACGTGCCTCGAACCTATCGTCTGAGGCGCGATTCGGATCTCGACATCGAAGCGGTCAAGGCCGATAAGGATGCGTGGATCATCAAGCCCGAAGACGATTACGGCGCCCATGGCGTATATCCCGGCGTCGAATTCGCCGAGGGGGACTGGGCCGAGATCGTCGAAAATAACATCGACGCCGGATACGTTGCCCAGGAATACTACCCGCCCCATAAGGTGGATCTCGTGGTTCCCGAGCTGCCCGAAGATGGAGACCGCTGCAAGGTAGAGGCATGGGAATCGATGCCCGGTCTGTACGTCTACAACGGCGAGCTTGAGGGAATGTACTGCCGATACGGAAAAAGAGGGATCATTGCGCTCGATCACGGCGGCCTGTGCGCTCCGACGTTCAAGGTCGATCGCGAAGAGCCGATAGCCTAATCGGCTCTTCCGAGCCTTGCGCCGCATACCCTTTTGCGATACCATCGTTGGGCTTGCGGCTGAGACCGCACGCGGAAGCACCCGTTTTATCAAGAGCCGGGGAAGAGAGTTGGCTCGAAGATCCCGGCACCAACCTGGCGCAAGAGCCAAGGTGGTCCTGCCGACACCGATGAAGGAGGAATTCATGGCAAACCAGCACGCGTCGTATCTGTTCACCTCGGAATCCGTGACCGAAGGTCATCCCGATAAAGTGTGCGATCAGATATCCGACGCCATTTTAGATGCGATCCTCGAAAAGGAAATCGAACTCGCCGAGGCGGGTTACGTTGCTCCCGGCGGGATGCCCGCCGATCCGGCGGCTGTACGCTGCGCATGCGAGACGCTTGCCACCACGGGCCTTGTGATCGTGACCGGGGAGATCCGCACGCAGGCCTACATCGACATTCCGAGCATCGTGCGCGCCGTCATCGCCGACATCGGATACAACCGTGCGAAGTTCGGGTTCGACAGCGAAACGTGCGGCGTCATGAACGCCATTCACGAGCAGTCGCCCGACATCGCGCTCGGCGTGGACCTTTCATGGGAGGCCCAGCACGGCGAAGACGGCGACCAGTACGACAAGGTGGGCGCGGGCGATCAGGGCATGGTGTTCGGGTACGCGTGCAACGACACCAAAACGCTCATGCCGATGCCCATCTATCTTGCCCACCGTTTGGCCGAAAGGCTTTCGGAGGTGCGCAAGAACGAGACGATGCCGTACTTGCGGCCCGACGGCAAGACCCAGGTGAGCGTTCGCTACGTAGAGGGCAAGCCGACGCAGGTGGAGAAGATCGTCGTGTCCACCCAGCATGCCGAAGATATCGAGCATGCGGCGCTGCGCGAGGAGCTCATCGCCAACGTGATCATGCCGGTTGTCGAGGCCGAGGGCGTCACGCTTGCCGACGACGTGGAGATACACGTGAACCCCACCGGGCGTTTCGTCATCGGCGGTCCCATGGGCGACGCCGGCCTGACGGGCCGCAAGATCATCGTGGATACCTACGGCGGCATGGGCCGTCACGGCGGCGGTGCGTTTTCGGGCAAGGATTGCACGAAGGTCGATCGTTCGGCGGCCTACGCGGCGCGCTGGGTTGCGAAAAACGTGGTTGCGGCGGGTCTGGCCGATCGCTGCGAGATCCAGATCGCCTATGCGATCGGCATGGCGAAGCCCGTATCGGTCATGGTCGATACGTTCGGAACGAACCATGTTGCCGAAGAGACGATAGCCGAAGCGGTGCAGCAGGTGTTCGACCTGCGCCCCGGTGCCATCGTCGATGCGCTCGACCTGCGCAGGCCCATCTACCGCAAAACGGCCGCTTACGGCCATTTCGGCCGCGAGCTTCCCGAGTTCACATGGGAGCGCGCCGACCGCGTCGAAGAGCTTAAGGCTGCCTGCGGGGTTTCGTGAGACTCGCCTCGGTCATACTCGACATTCCGACCCAATCGCTCGATTCGGCCTACACCTACGTTGTGCCCGATGAATTCGTCGACGCCGAGGTTGGCTGCGCCGTGCTCGTGCCGTTTGGGAATCGCCAGGCGATCGGCTACATCGTCGAGTTGAGCCAAATCGACGAGGGCGATCCGTTCGCGTTTTCGGCGCTCGGCCTCGATCCGTCGAAGCTGCGCTCGATCGGGCGGGTGCTGTCCCATTCGTATTTCGACGAGCTGGGCGCCCGGTGCGCGCAGTACTTGAGCGAGGAGTACATCGCACCGCTCTGTTCGTGCATTCGCCTGTTCACGCCTCCCGGCGGCGTGCCGCGCATGGTGCATACCGGTACGTATTGGCGCCTCGAGGAGCCTTCGATCGGGCCGGTCGACGATCGGTGGGTGCGCCTTGGGCCCGCCGCATCCGGCTTCGCTCCGAAGAAGACGGCCGTAAAGCAGAAGGCAATCGTCGACGCGCTCGCAGCGGGTGAGCTGCGGGTGGCCGAGCTGACTATGGAGCTCGGCTCCATCTCGTCTGTGCTCAAGACGCTCTCCGATAAGGGCGTGATCGAAATCGAATCGCGTCGTAGGATGCGCGGCCTTTGCGAGGGCGAAGCGGGGGCGGCCGGCTCGACGAGTTTCGTCGCGAGCGCCAAACCCGAGTTGACTTCAGGGCAAGCGGAGGCGCTCAAGGTTATCGGGGACGCCCAGAGGCGGGCTAGCGGGGAAGTCGTGCTCGTCGACGGCGTTACCGGTTCGGGCAAGACCGAGGTGTATTTGCAGGCGATCGAGGATGCCCTCGCCCGCGACGAGGGCGCCATCGTGCTCGTCCCCGAGATATCCCTGACTCCTCAGACGGTTGCGCGTTTTCGCGGGCGTTTCGGCGATACGGTCGCAGTCATGCATTCGCGCATGAGCCAGGGCGAGCGCTATGACCAATGGGATCTCATCCGCTCGGGTGCGGCCCGCGTAGTGGTGGGCGCGCGCAGCGCTCTTTTCACGCCGATGCCCCGGCTGGGTCTCGTTATCATCGACGAGGAGCATGAGGGTTCCTACAAGCAGGATTCCTCGCCGCGCTACAATGCGCGCGATGTGGCGGCGTGGATGGTGCGCGAGCGCGGCGCGACGCTCGTGCTCGGTTCGGCTACGCCTTCGATCGAAACTTTGTTCAACTGCGACAAGCGCGACGATTGGCATCGGGTGGTGTTGGCCGAACGAGCCAATGGCAAGCCGATGCCCGAGGTGACGGTGATCGATATGGCGCGCGAGTTCGGCAGCGGACATCGCTCCATGTTCTCGCGCAAGCTGACGAAGGCCCTTCTCGAAACCATCGAAGCGGGCCAGAAGGCCGTCCTCATGCTCAACCAGCGCGGGTTCGCGAGCTTTCTGCTGTGCCGCGAATGCGGGTTTGTGCCCGAATGCCCGTCGTGTTCGACGTCTCTTACCTATCACGAGAAGGGCAGCACGCTCGTATGCCATCATTGCGGGCATCGCGAAGCCGTGCCGCCGGTGTGCCCCGAATGCGGAAGCCCCTACCTCAAGAAGTTCGGTGCCGGCACGCAGCGCGTCGAGGCCGAACTTGCAGGCGTGCTCGAGGGGACGGGCGCCCATATCGTGCGCATGGATGCCGATACGACGTCGGCGAAGGGGGCGCATCAGCGCCTGCTTGAGGAATTCGCATCTTCGGGTGCGGCGGTGCTGCTCGGCACTCAGATGATCGCGAAGGGACTCGATTTCGACGATGTGACGCTTGTTGGCGTGATCAACGCCGATACCATGCTGAAGCTTCCCGATTTCCGCAGCGCAGAGCGAACGTTTGCGCTGATCGAACAGGTTGCGGGACGTGCGGGCCGCGCCGAGCTGCCGGGTCGCGTGATGGTGCAGACCTACTGGGCCGATTCGTGCGCGATTCGCGCGGCTGCAACCTACGATCGGTCGCTGTTCTTGCGCGATGAGCTGCCAAAACGCCGCCTTCTGAAGTACCCTCCCTACGTTCGCATGGCCAACGTTCTCGTATGGGGAAAAGACGAGCGCGCGGTCGAGGAGGCCGCCCGCGAGCTTTCCCGGGAAATCGAGCGCACGGTGAGGGAGCAAGCAGGGGATGGCTGGTCGGTGCTTCCCGCCAATCCCTGCACGCTCACCCGTTTGAGGGGAACGTATCGCTGGCACATCGTGGTGAAGGCTCCCGCTGGAGACGACGTGTCGGCCGTTCTCCTGCCGCTGTTTCGGAAGCGCAAGGCGAGCAAGACCGTCAACGTTGCTATCGACGTCGACCCCCACGACATGCTGTAGCCCTATCGTTACCGCGTTTTACGACTGGAACGGTTATCCTTACGGTAACGGTTGATTGTCAGTCGCCTCCTATTTGTTCAGTAGGTTCTAACATAAATTATCGGGTGGCTTTGCTCGATTCTGCCGAAGCTGACGAACAACGGGTTTGAGGAAGGATGGTATGCATCGATGAGAAGGCTTGCAGCCGTCGTCTTGGCGACGATCCTGGCTGTTTCGGCGTTTCCCCCTGCGGTGCATGCTGCGGATGGCGAGCCGGCGTCCGGGGCAGGGGCGTACAGCATGGGCTCTTCGAGCTCGGATGCTTCTTCTGGTGCCGATACCTCACGCGCTTCTGCCGATCTCCCCGATGTTGACATGCACGCCGATTCGGGCCGGGTGCTCAAGGTCGCCTTTCCTCAGGCGAAGGGCGTCAGCGAAACCGATCGGAACGGCATTCATGCGGGCATTTTCTACGATTGGCTCGTCGAGATTTCGAAGTACACCGGATGGAGCTACGAGTTCGTATCGGGCGATGTCGACGATCTTCTTCCCGGCGTGCTCGCGGGGGAATACGATCTTGTCGGCGGGATGTTCTACCGTGAAGAATACAAGGAAGCCGTCATCTATCCCGATTACATCATGGGTTCGAACTATTCGGTGCTGCTTTACAAAAAGACCGACCCCGATATCAAGAGCTTCGATTTGACTACGTTGAACGGCAAAACGATCGGGGTCAACGCGAATGCAACCGACAAGATCGCCCGTCTTTCCAATTTCCTCGATTTCAACAAGCTCGATTGCGCGATACGCTACTACGATGACGTGCAGTCGTATTTGGCCTGCCTTGACAATGGGGAGGTCGATATACTCCTGAGCAGCGATATCGACATGCGCGACGATTGCGATGTGGCGGCGCGTTTCAAATCGGAACCGTATTACATCACTGCGGCGGCCGACGAACCCGAGATCGCTTCGGAACTCAATCAGGCTATGATCAGCATCTATACGGCCGATCCGACGTTCGCTGACGAGCTCTACGAGAAATATTTCGCCGATGTGCATATAAACACGATCGGCCTCACCGACAAGGATCGGGCGTTCGTGGACCGGGCGGACCCCGTTCGGGTCGCCGTGGTGAAAGACCTCTATCCGGTCTATTACGAAAGCGGGGGGTCGTATCGCGGCATCGTCAAGGGCGTGTTCGACCTGATCGCGGAGCGCACGGGGCTTACCTTTGAATACGTTCCCGCCGAAAACTACCAGGCGGCACTCGATTTGGTGCTTTCCGGAGAAGCCGATGTGGTGGGCGGCTTCATGGACGACGAGTATTACGCCAACGATATGGGGCTTTCCCTCACCAAGAGCTACACCACGCTCGATGCCGTCGTGCTGCGCAACAAATCCTCCGAATACCCCTCGGACGGCCTTGTTCTCGCGTTGCCGCAGGGAAGGGATGTGCCTGTGGGCCTCAAGGCCTCGCGCGTCGAATACTATCCGTCCTACGAACTGTGCCTCGACGCGCTCAATAAGGGCAACGTCGATCTGACCTGCTTGCCTGCATCGTATGCCGAGGGCCTCTACATCAACCACTACTACGCCAACATCACTCCGGTTGCAGTCGATCACACCGATGCGAGCTACTCTATCGCGTTCCCTCAGCCGGTCGATTCGGAACTGTATTCCGTGGTCAGCAAGGCGGTCAACGGGTTTAGCGCCGAGGAGATGGAAACGGTGCTTTCCAAGAACGTCATCTCGCTCACCAATCGCCAGATATCCATCCAGTCGCTGCTCTACGACAACCCCGTTGCCACCCTGGCGGTGGGCCTTATCTTCCTCTTGCTCATCGTGGGCATCATCCTGCTCATCGCGCGCTCGAAGATCAGGAACCGCATCCTTGCCCTCAAGCTCGAAAAGGCTGTGGAGACGGGTCGGGCGAAATCGGATTTCCTCTCGCGCATGTCGCATGAGATACGGACGCCCATGAATGCGATCATCGGGCTTTCGACCATCGCCTCGCAGTCGGGCGAGGCCACCCCGGCAATCAGGACGAGCCTTGAGAAGATCAACACGTCGGCTCAGTTTCTGCTTGCCCTCGTAAACGACATCCTCGATATGTCCAAGATCGACAACAACAAGATGCAGCTCGAGTGCTCTCCTTTCGCGGTTCGGGCGCTCGCTGATCAGATGCAGAGCATGGTGGGCATTCAGGCCGAGGAAAAAGGCCTTGTCATGGTGACGGAGTGCAATGTGGAGGACGGGTGCGTGGTGGGCGATCACATCCGCCTGCAACAAGTGCTTGCGAACCTTCTATCCAACGCGTTCAAGTTCACCGATCCGGGCGGCACCGTGACGTTGACGATCAAGGAGGTCGCGCGCGACAGAGAAGCGGCCCGCATCCGCTTCGGCGTGCGCGATACGGGGATCGGCATTGCGCCCGACGATATCGAGCGCGTGTTCGAGTCGTTCGAGCAGGCGGCCGAGAACCGCACCAATGTGCAGGGGACGGGATTGGGTCTTGCGATCAGCAGCAACCTCGTTCGCATGATGGGCGGTGCGCTGAAGGTGAGCAGCGAAGTGGGCAAAGGATCGGAATTCTACTTCTCCATCGATCTGCCTATCTCGCAGGAGTGCGCCACGTGCGTCCAGGAGGACGGAGGCCATGCCGATGTGTCGCTTGCGGCGTCGACGCTGCTGCTGGCCGAAGACAACGACCTCAATGCGGAAATAGCGATCGCGCTGCTTGAGATGGAGGGAGTCGTCGTCAGTCGGGCGGCCGATGGCAAGCAGGCCGTCGACCTGTTTTCGGCAAGCGAGCCCGGCGGGTTCGACTTCGTGCTCATGGATGTGAAGATGCCCGTGATGGACGGTCTTGCGGCCGCGCGGGCGATACGCGAGCTCGATCGTCCCGATGCGAAGACGGTCCCCATCATCGCGATCACCGCCAATACCTTCCAAGAGGATCGTGACAGCACAAAGGAGGCCGGCATGGACGGCTTCGTTCCCAAGCCTTTCGATGCCGAGCAGCTCTACGACATCCTGCGTGAGTTCAAGGTGCGCGGCGAAGACGAGTAAGCGGCGGCTTTGCGAGAGGGCGGATCTGCGTGATTTGCCACTTGCGATCGTACTATAATGATGGCGTCTGCGATGCTGGACGGGTGTGCGCGGTGCACGCCGAATGCAACGCAGTCGAGACATGTCGTGTCGGATATGCGAGGGGGCGCATCGTGCATGTTGAATACATGAGAGAATTTCTGGTCGTTGCCGATGAGGGAAGCGTGTCGGTTGCCGCATCCAAGCTTCATATCACCCAGCCGGTCTTGAGCAAGCACATTCGCGCTATGGAAGACACATTGAACGTGCAGTTGTTTTTACGATCGCCCAAAGGGCTTACCCTCACGCCCCGCGGAAAACAGGCATATCATACGTTCAAAGACATAGTCAGCCGATACGATGATATCGTCTGTTTGTTCCAGCCGGAAAACAACGTGGTGTGCGGCCAGCTGCGCATGGGGATCCTCTCGATGGGGTTCGACCGCTATATCGCACCTGTCGTCGAGCGATTCAACCGGCAGTATCCGAACATTGCGATTTCCTATGCTACCGAAAACCCCCTTGACATCGTCGATGGCATTATCGACGGAGACCTCGATATCGGATTTCTTGGACAGGCTCGCTTTGACGACAAGGGGCAGATATCGTATCGCTGTATCGGCAAGGACGTCCTTCATGCAATCGTGCCCAAGGGCGGGCCGGTGGCACAGAGGGGATATATCGTTCCCGCCGATGTGACAGATGCGGTTCTCGTATGCTTGAAGATAAAGGAAACGACCGATGTGCTCAACGAGCTTGTGGCGACTGCCGGCTATAAGCCGAAGAGCATATTCGAAGTTGACGAAGTCGAAGTGGCCGCCTCGTTCGTTGTTTCCCTAAACGGGTTTTTCGTTATTCCCGATTTCATGTGCGATGTTTTCGAGGCATCGAGAACCGTAGAGATAGTCGACTTCGAATCGCCTCTCTACCTCCCGGTTTTCTTCGCCCATAAAAAGACGCTGAAAAATCAGTTCGTTTCGTTGTTCCTTGACGCTCTGCCGTCCGACGAGGCACGCTAGGGTCTACCGGCGCACGTGCTCGCCGCTGTGGCGCTCGCAGGGATTCAATCGACCTCGCATTAATGCGAGGTCGTGGTGTTTTTGTCTGCAAATGGCTTTTCACCAGCCCGGATTATCTATGCGTTTTTGGCATACGACGTATGAAGACAAGTCGTCTACCCAAGTTCGCGCACCGCTCTTACCATGCAATTGTGTTTGGACGAGTTCAATGAAGAACCTATCCGTTAGCAGAGGGGTCTCGAGGTAAGGAGAAGGCGGCCGGCCCCGATGATTGCTGAACAGTTGAGTAGGTAGAGAAAAGGGGGTTTGGCGCATGCCAGAGAAAACGGTCTACAAATCGACTGGTATGAATTCATTCGGCATCGGTGCAAACGTTGCTGAAGTCGATGTCAAAGACGACAAGATCATCCGCGTTCGTCCCATGCGATACGACAAAGAGTATTCCGAAGAGTACCTGAAGCCTTGGACCATCAAGGCGCGGGGCAGCGAGTTCCATTCGACGATGAAAGCGCTTCTACCGCCGTACGCATATGCTTACAAGAAGCGCGTGTACTCGAAGAACAGGATTCTCCATCCGTATAAACGTGCGGATTGGGACCCTCGGGGCGAGCGCAATACCGAAAATCGGGGAAAGAGCAAGTTCGTTCAGATTACGTGGGACGAGGCCACCGATCTCATCGCCGGCGAGATCAACCGTATAATCGACGAGTACGGGCTTCCGTCGATCTTCATCCAAGGAGACGGTCATGGAGAAACGAAGGTCGTTCACGCATCCCACGGGTGCGCCACGCGTCTCATGAACGTTTTGGGCGACGATTGGACCTATCAGGCCCGCCAGCCCGATAGCTGGGAAGGCTGGTACTGGGGCGCCAAGCACATGTGGGGCCAGGATCCGCTCGGGCAGTTCGATATGGGCAACCTGTTGCTCGACATTGCCGAAAACACCGATATGCTCATTTTCTGCGGATGCGATATGGAAACCACGACATGGGGTTGGCAAGGCCAGCTTCCGAGCCAATATTGCTTCTGGCTGACCGAAATCGGCGTCAAGCAGGTATACGTGTGTCCCGACTTGAATTACGGTGCGGCGGTGCACGCGGACAAATGGATTCCCGTGCTGCCCAACACCGATGCTGCCCTTATGGCCGCAATCGCCTACGTGTGGATGACCGAAGGGCTGTTCGACAAGGACTACGTCGACACCCATTCCGTCGGCTACGATTGGTTCGAGTACTACATCCTCGGCAACGAAGACGGGCAGCCTAAAACGCCGGAGTGGGCGGCACCCATCTGCGGCGTGCCGTCGCGCCAGATCAAGGCTCTCGCCCATGAATGGGCCAAGAAGCGCACAAGCATGGCGCACGGCAACGGCGGTTCGTTCATCCGCTCCTGCTATTCTCATGAACCGGCGCGCTTCGAGGTTGCCCTCATGACCATGCAGGGTCTTGGAAAGCCGGGCCGCAACGTGGTCAAGTTCATCGAATGGTATATGTACGGTCTTCCATCCCAGCAACCTGCTCCCTGCTATTCGAGCAACATGACCGTCGGGGCCGCTTATCGCGGATGGGATTTCGTGCAAACCAAGTCGTTTATTCCCAAGACGCTCGTTCCGAAGGCGATCATGGGCGACTACACTCCCGACAATCCGTTGACGTGGCAGGGCTATACGGTTGCCGGATGGCCTCGGGAAGATCAGTACACCACATACCAGTATCCTATCCCCGGCGCTCAGGGCATCCATATGATCTGGACGGATACGCCGTGTTGGACCACGTGCTGGAACGGTGGAAACTCCATGATCGAGGCGATTCGCAGCCCGAAAATAGAATGTGTCGTCGCTCAGCATATCTGGATGGAGAACGACTGTCTGTTCGCCGATATCCTGCTTCCGATCAACACCAAATACGAAGAGGAAGACATCGGACAGGATAACGGCGCTGCGCCGTTCGGTCTCATCTATTACGAGGAGAGGGCGGTCGAACCGCTTGGCGAATCGAAGAGCGACTGGGAGGCCGTTGGAGAGGTTGCCAAGAAGCTGGGCGTCTACGATGAGTTCGTAGAAGGAAAAAGCGTCGAGGACTGGATCAGGGTCGGCTTCGATGGCGCCGAGAAGCCAGGCGACATATCGTTCGAAGAGTTCAAGGACAAGGGATACTTCATTGCGCCGACGCTCGACGATTGGGAGGACCTGCCACGCGGCTTCGGCCCGTTCTGCGAAGACCCCGAGGCGCATCCTCTTTCTACGCCAACCGGTAAGGTCGAGTTCTACGCAACCGCGTTAGCCGAGCACTTTCCCGATGACGACGAGCGCCCGCCGGTACCCCATTTCATCCCGTACGGCAAGCGTCATCAGGAGAGTTTACTGCATTCTCGTTCCGATACGTATCCGTTTTTGATCGTTTCGAACCACCCTCGCTGGCGCATTCACGCGAACATGGACGATATTCCGTGGTTCCGCGAAATACCCACGTGCAAGGTGACGGGACCCGACGGCTACAAGTACGAACCGGTATGGATCAATCCGCGAGATGCCGAAAAGCGCGGTATCAAGAGCGGCGACATCGTCAAAATTTTGAATGATCGCGGCTGGGTTCTCGGCGGGGCTTACGTTACCGAGCGCATTCGGGAATCGGTTGTATACCAGGATCACGGGGCTCGCCTCGATCCGATCGAGTCGGGGGTTTCCGACCGCGGCGGAGCGAACAACCTTATCGCACCGACCAAAACCACGTCGCAAAACGCTCCCGGCGAAGTGACGAGCGGATTTCTCGTCGACATAGAGAAGGTTGACGTGTTCGACCTGGCTCGACAGTATCCGGAAACGTTTAACCGTCCGTATGACCCGGATGAGGGCGTAGCGATTGCAAGCTGGATTGAGGAGGCGTAAGCATGAAGACGTTTGTTGTTGATTTGGCTAAATGCAACGGCTGCTACGGCTGTCAGATTGCCTGCAAAGACGAGACGGTTGAAAACGAATGGATGCCTTATTCGAAGCCGCAGCCGAATACGGGCCACTTCTGGCTCAAGATGACCGAGAAGATCCATGGGCAGGTGCCGAAGGTTCTTGCCGAATACCGACCCACCCTGTGCCGTCACTGCGATGATGCTCCCTGCATGAAAGCGGCTCCCGAGGCGGTGTACAAGCGCGAAGACGGTTTGGTGATCATCGATCCGGAAAAGGCGCAGGATAAAAAAGAGCTTGTCGACGCATGCCCTTACGGTGCCATCTATTGGAACGAAGAGCTGTCCGTGCCGCAGAAATGCACAGGTTGCGCGCACTTGGTCGACGAAGGCAAGCTTCCTCATTGCGTCGATGCCTGCGCAACGGGAGCCCTGCTGTTCGGCGAAGAAGAGGAGCTCGCAGATCTCATCGCGCAATCCACGGACCAGTGGGATGTCGAAGGCACTAAGCCCCGCGTTTATTACGTAAACCCGTTCGGCCTGTTCGTTTCCGGCGAGGTGTGGGATGTGCAAGCCGATCTCGTTATCGAGGGCGCTTCCGTCAAACTGACCGATGCGCGGGGCGGCGTTCGTGAGACCGCGACAGACGGCTTCGGCGATTTTTGGTTCAAGCATCTGACGCCAGGTGTTTATACGCTCGACATCGAGGCGCCTGGTTTTGCGGGCGTGAAGGGGAGAACCGTCGAACTCGTCGAGAGTCTCAACATTGGGGATTTTCCACTTGAAAAGGAATAACGGGAATTTGACTATGCTCTCGAAAGGGGAGAAATGAGCACAAAATCCATTACGCTTAACAGCGGGAAAAGCTGGTTGCAGTTCTTTATCGTGTTTCTGACGGGCGTTACTATTGCCTTTGGCATGTTCAAGGTGCCGGTCAACATGCCCAACATCATGAATTTCTACGGTGTGGAGATGAGCCAAGTAGGATTGCTTATGTCCGTTGTCGGCCTCACGTGCATTTTCACCGCAATTCCCGCCGGCGCCATCATGCAGAAGATCGGCGCGAAAAAATTCGGCATCATCGTTGTCGCCGCCGGCATCGTGGAAAATGTGATCGGGGCTTTCGCGCCGACGTTCGAGATCCTTCTCGCCACGCGTTTCCTCGAAGGCATTTCCTACGGCTGCATGACCATGGTCAGCGTTGCCATCATCACAGCGAACTTCACTGCCGACAAGCGCGGTTTGCCAAACGGGATCTGGGTTATCTGGGTTTCGCTCGCTAACCTGCTCGTTGCTCAATTGGCGAACATGCTCGTTCCGTCGTTCGGCTGGCAGGGAGAGTGGATTGCTGCTGCCGTCATGCAGGCCGTCATGTTGGTTTTATTCATCCTGTTCGTGCAAGAACCCAAGGTGGCCGAGCCTGAGCCTGCTTCCAGCGGCAAGAAGCCGTCTGTTCTCGAAGGCTTGAAGGAGCCCGCCGTCGCCCTCATGTCCCTTGCGCTTGGCCTGCTGGCTGTTGGTTGCGGTTGCTATACGGGCCTGTATCCCACCTTCCTGCAGACTGGTCTCGGTTTCGATCCCGCTACTGCTAACAACATCATCTCCATCTCGACGTTCGGTGGCATGGTCGGATCTCTGCTTGTGGGCTGGGTTATCAACAAGACGGCCATTCGCAACAGGGGTATCCTGCTTGTCGTTGTAGCCGTTATCAGCGCCGTTGCGTTCGCCCTGCAGTTCAGGATACCTTCTTCCTTTATGATCGTGACGGCGTTTGCGGTTGTCCTTTCGGCCGTCACTCAATTCAACATGCCTATCGGGTTTGCGATGGCGCCCGACGCCATGAAGCGCCCTGAGTTTCTGTCGATGGGTTTGGGCTTGGTTATGATCGGTGCGAACGTGGGCGGCGCCCTCTCCACGTTCCTTCCGGCAAAGCTCGTCGAGGATGCCGGCGGCGTATGGACGGCCTGCGATTTTCTCGTCGTCGGATTTGCGGTGCTGGCGGCTCTATGTGCGCTCGGCGCGGCTCTGTACCAGCGCAAGTACGTTCTGAAGAACAGGGACGATTCTCCTGCGGCTTAGCGCAGTCGGCTGGAACTTACTAAAGTAGGATATTTTATTGCGCATCGTCGATCTTGGTTCCGACTTGGGATCGGCGATGCGAATGCGGGCGACGAGATTTGGCTTCGACGGGTTTCACCGCTCTGCTCGCACGCATAAATCTATTGGGGGAATAGTGAAAAAAGACTTCTCAGAAATGAATCCGTACGTACTCGCGATTCCCGTTTTGGCTATCGGGTTGCAGGACTCTGCCTCCGCATGCATTTCTCCAGCGATAGCCTCGATTTGCGCAACGTATCCCGAGATACCCGTTTCGACGGTGCAGTTGTTGGTGACTCTGCCGAGCATTGCGTGTTGCGTGGTGGCCATCTTCTACGGGTGGCTTTCGGTAAGGATCAATCCGCGCACGTTGGTTATCGCGGGCCTTGTGCTGTTCGTCGTCGGGGGAATGCTTCCGATGCTGCTCACGTCGTTTTACGGTATTCTCGCCTGTCGAATCGTTCTCGGAATGGGAGCGGGTTTGACGCTTCCCGCATGCGACTCGATCATCCCGCGATTGTACAAAGGCCGCTTGCGGGAAAATATGATGGGATGGAACATGACCGTAGGCGCGGTTGGCTGCACGATCATGATCTTTGTCGGAGGACAGTTCGCCGTCAAGGACTGGCATCTAAGCTTTCTCGGTTACGGCGTTGGTCTGATCTCGCTGGTTTTGGTGCTTGCGTTGCTTCCCCGCATCCCCATGGTGAAAGACGACAAGGGCGAAAAACCGACCATGTCGGCAGTCATGACGGGTGTCAAGTGGCTTGCGTGGATCGAGATCGCCGTATACTTCGTCGGCAATATGCTCGCCACTCTCGTCACCTCCAATCTGTCTTTGTTCGTGGAGGGGGCAGGTATCGGAACAGCTGCCGATACGGGGTTCGCCTTGTCGATCCAAATGATCGGCGCCGCGTTCGGAGCGTTTTTCTACGGCTGGCTCAAGCATCGGCTCGGCTACTTCGTGATTCCCTTTTCGTGGGGCCTCATGGCGTTGGGTTTCTTCGTCGTGTCGAATGGCGACTCCTTGACGGGCGTCTATGCGGGCATGGTGGTTGCAGGCGTGGGCGTCGGCATCGTATGGCCTGCCTACTGCATACGCATTACGGAGCTATGCAAGCCCGCGTCGCAGGCGATGGCCATCGCTATCGCCGGGGCGCTGCAGGGGTTCGGTAATTTCTTCAATCCTGTTATCGGCGCGTGGTGCGTTGCCCTGCTCGGCATTGGCTACGGTGCCGATCTGATTGCCGTGTCGTCGGGAGCGTTGACTGCGATATGCGCAATGGTGCTTGTTGCGTCGGTTGTTTCGAGAAAACGTGCCCGTCTCGGCGAGTGAGGAAGATGCGTTTCGGTTCGTGTGGTTACGATTCCGCCGATTCGGGCTGTTCGTTTTGCCTGGATTGCGGGTTCTGGAAATCGACAATGCGCCGTCACTGCGCATGAAGTGACATTATCGGAAAAAAGGAGTAGACCATGTGTTTTAGACCGCCCACCGCTCAAATGGATGAGAATTCGCCGGTAGGAGCTCCGGGTGCACCCGCCGCCCCGGGAGCGCCCAGTGCGCCGGGAGCACCCGGGATTCCCGCCGCCCCAGGTGCGCCTGGAGCAGCTAGCGTTCCGGGATCCGTTGTCGTTCCGAGTGCTCCCGCCGCCGCAAGGGGATCTTCTGCGCCAGGCTCTGTTGGATCGGAACCCAGCGCAGGAAGCAGCGCGGATTTCATGGGCGATGCCCCTGGAGCCAAAGTCCAGTCATGCGTGCCGACTTTGAAGGTGCAATCGAGCGAACCGAAAAAGAAGCCATTCGTTCCTCCGGTACCCGGGAAATAGCCCGGCTTCTTCATCCGATCACCGATACCGAACGTAGAAGGCCCAATTCTCTCCGCAGCTGAATGGCGGCGGGGAGGATTGCGCTTTGTTTATTCTGCGCCGCTTGCGGGGCTGTCAGACTTCATGCGGTCGGCCGCTTGTCTTTTGGCCTTGGCCGCGTTTGCGCTTGCTGTGTTCCGAATTCTGCCGATTCTGACTCAAAAATGGACCTGTGGCAAAATGTAATATACTGACTAACGATAATGAGCTGTATGATATTTTCGCCACCAGGCATTTTCATGATAATTATTCCAAAAACAATAAAGTAATAAATTGCATAATTGCCACAGGTCCAATTTTGTGACAGGATTCAAGAAATCGGGAACGTGGATGGGTGCAAAAGCCTTCAAGCAAGCTTCTTGACAAACAAGAATCGCTCTTCTGCTCGGACGAATTTTATGGTATATTAATTCGCTGAATCTTTGCGCCCAAAAACAGGCTTTCCAGCCTGGGCAACACGTTGATCGGAAAGGAAGACTACGTGGCTCCAGCCTCTAAGAACATCTCCTCTGCAAATGACTCCATCAGCGAGAACAACGAAATCGAAGAAGACATGATCGAAGACGACGATATGGACGTCGAACCGGATAGCGATCCGGTCATCGACGATTCCGCTGTCACCGATTCCCTCGATGACGATAAGATCGATACGAATTTCAACGACGAAGAGCTTCTTGAGGATATTCCCGAGGAAGAACTCAAGGCGACGGTGGAAGTGCAGCTTCCCAAAGTCGGCTCGAAGAGCAAGGTCAAATCGCGCAAGCGCTCAACCGATACGTCGGTCACCATGCTTACGGGCGACCCGGTGCGCATGTACCTCAAGGAGATCGGCAAAGTGCCGCTTCTGACCGCCGCCGAGGAAATCGATCTTGCCATGAAGATGGAAGCCGGCATCGAGGCGACCGAACAGCTCGAGCGAGCCGAAGAGGAAGGCATCGAGCTCGAACGCCGCGAACGCCGCCGCCTGACCCGCATCGAGCAGGTTGGTCTCGATGCCAAGCAGCAGATCGTTGAAGCGAACCTTCGCCTCGTCGTTTCCATCGCGAAGCGCTACGTCGGTCGCGGCATGCTGTTCCTCGATCTCATCCAGGAAGGCAACCTCGGCCTTATTCGTGCAGTCGAGAAGTTCGACTATACGAAGGGCTTCAAATTCTCCACGTATGCGACCTGGTGGATTCGCCAGGCCATTACGCGTGCGATCGCCGATCAAGCTCGCACGATCCGCATCCCTGTGCATATGGTGGAAACCATCAACAAGCTCGTGCGCATCCAGCGCCAGCTCCTTCAGGAACTCGGACGCGAGCCTACCCCCGAGGAAATCGGCAAGGAGATGGGTCTTCCCGCCGAGCGCGTTCGCGAAATCCAAAAGATATCGCAGGAGCCCGTATCCCTCGAGACGCCCATCGGTGAAGAAGAGGATAGCCAGCTCGGCGATTTCATTGAAGACGACGCTGCGGTGGTGCCTCCCGATGCCGCCAGCTTCTCGATGCTGCAGGAGCAGCTCTCGAAAGTGCTTGACGGGTTGGCGGAGCGCGAGCGCAAGGTCATCAGCCTTCGTTTCGGCCTGGAAGACGGCCATCCGCGCACGCTCGAGGAAGTGGGCCGCGAATTCGGCGTTACCCGCGAACGCATCCGCCAGATCGAGAGCAAGACGCTGGCAAAGCTGCGCCATCCCTCTCGCTCTTCCAAATTGAAAGACTATCTGGAAGACTAGCGCGGATACGTGGAAACCTACGAGTTTTACACACGGTGCGCGAGCGGCCTCGAACAGCTGCTTGCAACCGAATTGAAGAGTCTCAAAGCTCAGCGCGTACGTCCCCTCAAAGGGGGCGTTGCGTTTTTCGGCTCGATTGCCGATGCGTATCGCGCATGCCTGTGGTCGCGCGTCGCATCGCGCATTCTGCTGGTGCTCGCCCGTATCGAAGCGCACGACGCCGATGCGCTTTATGCGGGCGTGAAGCGCATCGACTGGCAGGAGCATATCGGCGAGGGCGCATCGATCGCCGTATACGCGCACGGCATGAACGATGCTTTGCGCAATACGCAGTTCACCGCAGTGAAGGTGAAAGACGCCATATGCGATCGCCTTCGCGAGGCGCGAGGAACGCGCCCCGATGTGCAGCCGAAGCGCCCCGATGTGGCGATCGACGTTGCCGTGCGAAACGCCAAGGCGACCATCTCGCTCGATCTTTCGGGAGAGCCGCTGCATCGTCGCGGATACCGAAAAGAAGGCGTTCAAACCGATGCTCCGCTCAAGGAGACGCTGGCGGCGGGCATCGTGCTTGCGGCTGGCTGGCGCCGCATGGCCCGACAGGGTGCTTCGTTCGTCGATCCCATGTGCGGTTCTGGTACGCTCGTCATCGAGGCGGCGATGATCGCCGCCGACAGGGCACCGGGCATCATGCGCGACTACTGGGGTTTTAGGGGTTGGGCGCAGCATGATGAGGCGGTGTGGGGCGATCTGGTTGACGAAGCCGATGAGCGGCTGGCGATCGGGCTTGACGGCATGCCGCGCATTGTGGGTACTGATCTCGATGAATCCGTCATTGCGATCGCCCGGGAAAACGCGAAGCGCGCGGGGTTTGCCGATGAGATCGTATTCGAGGTTGCGGACGCTGCGCGGCTGGGTGATGCGCTGAACGCCCCTGCAGGGTCTCGCTTGGGGATTCGAAGCGCCCAGGACAAAACCCCCGGAGGCGGCGGCTCATCTGAAAGCGGTCTTGGTCTCGTAGCTGTGAACCCGCCCTACGGCGAGAGGCTTTCCTCGGAGGCGCAGCTTCCTGCCGTTTACGCCGCGCTCGCAGAGGGGATCGGCCTTTTGCCTGAGGGATGGAAGCTTGCCGTCATTACGCCCGATGCCGCAATCGACGCGGCTCTGGGACTCGTACCCTTTGAAACGCTCTCCCTTTACAACGGCCCCATCGAGGCCGACCTTCGCCTTTACGATGTGGCTTCCCCCGATCGCATCGAGCTTTCCCTGATATCGCTTTCGGGTGCCGAGCGCTCGGTTGCGGTTGCGGAGAAGAACAGCGATCAGTTCGTTTCCCGATTCCGCAAGGTGGCGAAAGAGCGGATGAAATGGGCTCGAAAAAACGGCGTTTCCTGTTATCGGCTCTACGACGCCGATCTACCCGACTATGCGATGGCGATCGACTTGTACGAGGGAGCAGGCCGTTCGGCGGGCGAGCGGTTCGTGCACATTTCAGAGTACGAGGCGCCGTCTTCCGTAGATGCCGAGCGCGCCCAGCGGCGCTATCGCGACGTGCTCGCCCTCGTTCCTTCAGTACTGGATGTCGAAGCGTCTCATGTGTTTTCCAAGACGCGCAGACGCGATAAGGGCGGCGGCCAATACCGGGATGCCCGCGGTCGATCGCATGTTGCATGGACTGGAGAATCAGGGTATACGTTCGAGATCGATCTGGGAGGCTATCTCGATACCGGCATATTCCTCGACCACCGAAAGACGCGCGAGCTCGTGGGATCGATGGCCGAAGGGACTCGTTTTCTCAACCTGTTCGCCTATACGGGCACCGCGACGGTCCATGCGGCGGGCGGCCGCGCGGCAAGCACGGTAACGGTCGATCTGTCCCAAACCTATCTTTCCTGGGCTGAGCGAAACATGAAGCTCAACGGTTTTTCCGGTCGCAACCATGTTTTCGTCCGTTCGGATGTGGTGCGTTGGATATCGGAGGAGCGTGCGAGCAAGCGGCGATACGACCTTGTTTTCGTCGATCCGCCGACGTTCTCGAATTCGAAAGCCATGGGGAAGGACACCTGGTCGGTGCAGCGCGATCATGTTGAGCTGCTGATCGGGGTTTCGCGGTTGCTTGCAAGGGGCGGTCGCGCGATATTCTCGTGCAACCTGCGCTCGTTCAAGCCCGATACGGAGGCGCTCGAACGTTACGGCGTGCGGCTTGCCGATATCACGACCGAGACGATTCCCGAGGACTTCGTCCGCAATCCCAGAATTCACAAGTGCTACATCGCGGAGCGGATCGAAACTGCATAGCAGCGCCGAGAGGCGCGCGATGGGCTTCCTGTCGGTTACTGCTTCCGCACGGCGGCCGACAGCGCACAGTCGCTTTTGCACTGCTTCCTGCCAAATCGTTTTCAATTCCTTCTTAGGGGTTTCTGCCGTCTGTCGAACCGCGGTACAATCGCGGCATCGATTAAGACAGGAGGCCGCTATGTCGCTTGTTGCCGCATACATCGTTCCGCATCCGCCGCTTGCCGTTCCCGAGGTGGGAAGGGGGGAGGAGACCCGAATCGCCGATACGCTTTCGGGGTATTGCGAGGTCGCCCGCCGGATCGCGGCCCATGCGCCGGAAACCATCCTGATCGTGAGTCCTCACAGCGCCTACTACGGGGATTGGATATATCTCGGGGCTGGAAGCGCGGCTTCGGGATCGCTTGCGCAGTTCGGCGCGCCGCAGGTAGCGGCAGATCTTTCGTTCGACGAGGAGCTTCGCTGCGCGATAGAGGATCTGGCAGCCGAAAGGGGATTACCGGTTGGATGCGTGTCCGCTGCGGCACGCGAGCTCGACCACGGGATGCTCGTGCCCCTGTACTACATCGAACAGCGCTATCCTTCCGATAAGTATCGGACGGTGTCGATCGGCGGGTCGGGCGTCCACCGTGAAAAGCTGCTCGCGTTCGGTGCGTGCTTGGCCGAGGCTGCAGCCAGGATCGAGCGTAAGACCGTGCTTCTCGTCAGCGGCGATCTATCCCATAAGCTCAAAGCCGACGGTCCCTACGGTTTCGAACCGGCGGGCCCTCTTTTCGACGAGGGTTTTGCGCGGGTGGTCGAATCGGGCGATCCCCTTGCGTTCGCCGAGCTCGATCCCGTCATGTGCGAAGATGCCGCCGAGTGCGGGCTTTCGGGTTTCATCATGCTTGCGGGAGCCCTTGCCGAAGCGGAGCGGGAGAGCGGCGAGCCTTGGTCTTCGGAGCTTCTCTCGTACGAGGGCCCGTTCGGCGTTGGGTACGGAGTGGCGGCGTTCGAGCGCGAGGAGGCTGATCGCTCGCGCGAAGAAGCTTCGGCTGCCAAGGCGATGGCGGATGGGGACGGCGCCGATGAGGATGCCCAGGCTGCCGATTCGCCGGCATGTGAAGGCGGCGTCGGCGGCGTTTCGTCTGGCGAATCGATCGATGGATCCTGTGGCGACGACCCCCTTGCAGCGCTCGCTCGCCTGACGATCGAGCGATACGTGCGCGAGGGAGCGACTCCCGAAGCCCCTGCCTTGCCCGACGACTTGCCCCGACGCGCGGGGTGCTTCGTTTCGATTCACGTGGCGAGTACCAAAGAGTTGCGCGGCTGCATTGGAACGATCGAGCCCGTGCGGGCTGCATTGGCTCAGGAGGTGATCGCAAATGCGGTGGCGGCTTCAACGCAGGACCCGCGGTTTCCGGCGATAACCCCTGCAGAGCTTGCCGATTTGGATGTGAGCGTGGACGTTTTATTCCCTCCCGAACCCGCTCGGATCGCGGATCTTGATGCGAAGCGATTCGGCGTCATCGTGACCCAGGGCTTCAAGCGGGGTCTTCTGCTTCCCGATCTCGAGGGAGTCGATACGGTTGAGGAGCAGCTGCGAATAGCTTGCATGAAGGCGGGGATCGATTGGCGCGGAGGTTTCGACGGCATCGGAATAGAGCGCTTCGAGGTCGCTCGCCATGGGTAGCTCATCGGGCGCAGCGGGTGGCAGCATGCTTGCGTGCGGGGTTTGTCCGCATGGGTGCCGATTGCACGAAGGGTCTTTCGGCATATGCGGCGCACGAACCGTTCGCAGCGGAAAGGTTGCGAGTTTGAGCTACGGGCAGGCGACTTCGCTTGCGCTCGATCCCGTTGAGAAAAAGCCGTTTGCACGGTTTCATCCCGGTTCGATGATCCTGTCGTACGGAAGCTACGGGTGCAACCTCCGTTGTTCGTTCTGCCAGAACAGCGATATATCCATGGTGGACGCAGCGGGTTCTCTTCCGACTTATTTCATGTCACCCGAAAACCTGATCGAGCGGGCGATTGAATTGCGCGCACAGGGAAACATTGGCGTTGCGTTTACCTACAACGAGCCGTTCATTGCTCCCGAATACCTGATGGATGCGGCACGGCGTGCGCGCGGCGAAGGGCTTGCATCGGCGGCGGTCACCAACGGCTATGTTGCGAAACCCGTCTGGGATGAGGCGCTCTCTCATCTCGATGCCCTCAACATCGATCTCAAGTGCTTTTCCGAAGAGGGATACCGTTTGCTTGGAGCGCCTGGCGGTTTGGCCGTTGTCAAGCGCTCGATCGAAACGGCGCTGGAGGCGGGCGTGCATGTGGAGGTGACGACGCTGGTGGTTCCCGGCTTTTCTGACGACGAGGAGCTTTTCGAACGGGAATGCGCATGGATCGCCTCTCTCGATCCGTCGACGCCCCTGCATATTTCGAGGTTCTTTCCAGCTTATAGAATGATTGGTGCGCAGCCGACCCCGCCTGCTGTTCTCGGTCTTTTCCAGTCGATCGCCAAGCGCTATCTTGCGCACGTTTATTTAGGGAACGTATAGGGCTGCGACGCGCTGTCGGGCGACTGCGTCGCCGCAGCGAACGCGACCTCATGCGAGCGGATTCGGGAGGGTGCTGTGATGTGCGGGTTCGTCTTGTTCGCTTGCAGCCTTCTCGCACAATGCGGCAGGCAGATTTCCGAGTTCGTTTTTGAAGGTCTTCGCGGCAAAGGCGGCAACGCCGAGCATGACGAGTGCAACTCCGAGCGCAAGCGCCGGGGCGGGAACCGAGTCGAATCCTATTCCGAATATCAGCTGCCCTGCGGGCATAGCGCAGTTCGCTGCCGACATGGTGAGGGCGATCACCTTGCCGACAAGGTCTGACGGCGTCTCCATCTGCAAAAACGATATGCCGATGATCGAGAACATCGAGCACATCGCCATGGTCCATGAAAGGCTGACGAGCAGGATTCCGTAAACCGCCACCGGTGCGAGGGCGGATGCCGTAACGACGGCAATGGGGATGAAGCCGAGGGCTGCTCCGAACAGGAATCGAGGAGCTTTCCGAATGGGGAAGAGAGCGGGCTTGAGCGATATGACGACGCCGCCCGCAAGACCGCCGAGCGCGAGCGCCGCCTCGGCGAACCCCATCAGCTGGTTGGGGAGCCCCAGCACCTCGGTGACTATGTAAGGGGTGCCCACGATGATGAATGCCGACGCTACCAGATTGATGACGGTGGCGAGCAGAATCGTCTTCCACATAAGGGGGTTTAGCTTGAGGAAGGAAACCGCTTCTTTGATGTCGCCTTTGAGGATGGTTAGCGGACTGCCGCTCGATTCATGCCTAGCGGAGGGAATCTTGACGAAGACGATGATGAGGAGAGAAGAGGCGAGAAAGGCCCCTGCTGATACGGCAACGATGGGCGCAACGCCGAAAAACCCGAACACCAAACCGCCGAATACAGGGCCTACAAGACCGGTGAGCGCGCTGATCTGCGTGACGATCGCGGTGGCGGATGTGATTCGGTCGTGGGATACGACGGAGGGGACCGACGATTGGACCGTTGGCTGGTAGATGCTTTGGGCGGCATAGAGGACCATGAGTATGACGATGGTCAGAACGACGAGGTCGGCTGTTTGCGCCAACGCGAGGTAGGCGATCGAAGCGGCCGCCATGACGAGGTCGAGGACCGCCATGACGAGTTTCTTGTTCACGCGATCGGCGAGTACGCCCCCGATGGGCGTGAGGAAGATGTAAGGAACGAATGCGCAGGCCACCACGATTCCGTACAAGGTTGCCGAACCCGAAAGGTTCAGCAGGTAGAGGGGGAGCACGAACTTGAGTATCGCTTCGCCGAGCAACGAGAAGAGCTGTGCCGAAGCGACTGCGGCGAAGGGAGGGGTGAACAGGCGAGATGGGATGCAGGGTTTTTCGTTCATGATGTCCTTTCCTGTTAAACATACATACGGTTGGTATGTATAGTAGGTAAAAAGAATGCTGCGGAGCAGCGGGCGGCAAGTCGAGGTTTGGCGGCGGGGCGCGGGCTATGGCGGCGGGTCGCCTGTTGCCCAGGCAGCCTGCCGAGGCGGGGCGGGCTTTCGGGCGATCATGAGGCATCCTCTGATTCGAAGATCTCCGTATTCTCGTTGAACGTGTTGCGATATCGCTCAAGGGGCTCTTCGATGCCATCGGTGGCCAGCTCGACTCCGAGCACTCGGGCTATTTCGAGGTAGTAGGAGATGCGGGTTTGCAGTTCCTCGGGCGTTGCCATGCGAAACATCGGGCTTGCCCAAAGGTTGGCCAGCAGCACGAGCACTTCGGAGAATTCCTTCGGATGATCGGTTTTGATGGAGCCGTCGCGAACGCCCTGTTCGACGATGGGGCGAACGTAGCAAGGGGCGGTCTCCTCGAAAACCGATCGGTATTGCAGGCCGAGCAGGCGCGAATTCTTCACCGGATCGGTTGAAGGCGCGATGTGCGACCAGATTTCAAGTTGGGGTCCGTTGACCGATGCCTGGAAGAGCGCTTGCAGCTTTTCGGCGCCCGTCATGCGACCATCGTCGCGTATGAGCTTGAGTTCGCGGTAGAGGTTCTGGTTTTCACGATCGAGGGCTGCCGAGAGAATTTCATCCTTCGAGCGAAAGTGGTGGTAAACCGCGCCTTTCGTCAGGCCGCCAAGATTGTCGATGATATCTTGGATGCTCGTGTTGTCGTAACCCTTGGTGAAGAACAGCTCGAGTGCGACGTCGAGGATTTTCGCTACGGTCTCTTCGGGGTGCTTGTTGCGGGCCATGCGCATTCTCCTCTCGCTCGATCCATATACATACCAATGGTATGTATACTATAGATGAGCAAGGAGGAATGCAAGAGGTTTTTCAGGCTGTGTCGGAAGAGCATTCTCCGTCCTCCCAAAGCGGGCTTTGGCCGAGGATGGTGTTTTGAGAAGCGCTGCGGGCGGATTGCTCGGCTTTCGCATCGGTTGCGCCGCTTGCTTCGATTCCCCGGGAGGTGGCGATGAGCTCTATTCCCGTGCGATCGAATAAAACCTGGAAATCGGGTGAGAACCACAAGCCCAATTCGTGTTCGAGCAAGACAACCGGCATGCGATCGTGCACTGGCTCGACTGCAGCGTTCGGCGCGGTAGTCATGAGCGAAAAGCGGTCGTTTTGGTAGATGCCTGCCATAAACAGCAGGCTGCGCGGTCCGTCGAAACGATACTGCCGCTTGATCGGCTTGCCTGTGCGTTCGCTGAAAGACATTTCGGTTCTATGCGATTCGAAGAAACCGAAGGCTGGTATGACGCAGCGGCGGTTCAGGAGGGAATCGCGCCACAAGGCGCCTTTTTCGCCGAGCGCGGTTTCCGAACGGGTGTTGAACACGACGCCCTTTTTCCAGGGGACGGCATAACCCCATGTCTTTTCCGCAACGGCAAGGCCGCTGCTTTCGGAGACGATGAGCGGCACGATCGATTGCGGATAGGCATCGGCGCCGCGTGCGGGCCAATCCGGCATGATGTTGACATGGTTGTCGATCTCGATATCGCGAATGATCAGTTCGACTTCGTTGCGTGGAACCATGATGAAGTGCTTGCACATGCTGTCGCGTCCTTTGCTGCGAATTGCGCGCCTGTACCCGGTAAAATGATGATAGCGCAAACCGAGCGGGCTTTACAGGCGCGAGCTTTCGCGGATCACGAGCCCCCGCTCTTGCGAATGGCCGCGAATGTGCGATCCCGATACTTTCGTGGAGGCATTCTGGGAAATCTCTCGTACATGCGATCTTGCCTCCTTTTCCCCTTCATTGGTATCATATGAATACTAGCCTTCATTTTGAAACCAACCACGAAAGGCGTTCGATGCTCGACGAGTATGCAACGAAGCCGTCCCTTCCCGCTTGTCCGGTCGAAACCACGCTGGCGCTCATCAGCAATCGATGGCGGGTTCTCATCCTGCGCGACCTCATGGGGGGACCTCGCAGGTTCAGCGAGCTTAAAAAGAGCGTCGGCGCCATCACGCAGAAGGTGCTTACGGCGAATCTGCGCGCTATGGAGGAGAGCGGGCTCCTCACGCGCACCGTGTTTCCCGAAGTGCCGCCTCGCGTTGAATACGAACTGACCGATTTGGGCTACAGCCTCAAACCCATTCTCGACAGCATGCGGGAATGGGGCGATGGCTACAGGCGAAATTGCGGGTAGCCATCTTTTTCATCCGGCCGCCTTCGGTTATTCGAAATCGAATTCGAAGAGGACATCCAACGGCTCTTCCAGCACAAACGATATGCGAGCTGCAAGCTCGAGAGAAGGGTTGTATTTCGCGTTTTCGAGGCGGATGATGGTTTCTCTTCTGACGCCTACTTTTTTCGCCAGGTTTTCTTGGGTCAACCCCTTGAATTGCCGATACTGGCGTACGTGGCTTTTGAACCGTGTCATTTCACCCACCGATTCGATCCAAGCGATAGGTGTAGAAAGCCCATGCGTTCATCGCGCCCGCAAACCCGAAGGCGATGATCAGCAGCTCCGCGCGATACAGAAACGCAACGTCGGTGGATACGAAGCCGAAGAAGAGGCTCAGAGTGAAAATGCCCGTCAAAGTCCACTGAAAGACCGTTTGGGCTGCGAAGTACTTATTGCGGTAGAGCCTTTCGTCGGCATCGCCGAGTTTGTTCCACCAGTAGTATGCGAAGTTTCCGAAGAAGGCGAACGAAAGAAAGAAGACAGGCTCCCCTGTAATGCCCAAAAACCCGAGGAATCCGAGAAACCCCATAAGCCAATACAGCTTCTTCCATTCCATCCGATTCTCCTTAGTGATATATATGTATCATAATGTGGCAATTATAGCACTATTGGGGAAGAATGGAACAGCGATGCGGGGAAGATGATCGTGCGAATCGAAACATGCGGAGGCGTATCGTGCCCTGTTGGCGTACCTGAGTTAATCGCTCTTCAGGATCGAAAGGGCGAGCTTGTCCTCGGGCATGCTCAAGCCATTGACGCAATTAGAGAGCAGGGCAATCGCCCGTTTCTTGCTTTTGCTGAATGCGAGAAAGGTATGGAACAGGCCTGTCCTGCCGTTGTGCCAAACGATGTCATCGTCCTTTTCGATTACCCAACCAAGACCGATATCGAGGAGCCTATCGGAGTGTTGCTTCCGGTGGCTAAAGGTCAGATAGCTTCTTTCGTCGTAAAGGTTCATTTTCGCAAAAGCAATCATGTCGGCTGCATTTGAACAGATGCAGCCCGCAGGGGCGTATGCCGAGTCTTCAGACCACTCCCAGTTTCCGTAGTCGTTGCCTTTCTTGAAACCATGGACCATGTCCATTTTTCCCGAGTTACAAGAAGTCACCGAAAGCCCTAGATCGTTTTCGATAAAAGAGGTGATGCAATCGCGGTAGGAACCGCCCAACGCCTTGCCGAGTGTATGGCCTAATACCGAATATCCGAAGTTCGAATATCGGAACCGTCCCTTTCCCTTTTTTGGTTTGCGAGAGGCATCGATGATCGCACTGACGATCCAGTCGGATTTAAAGTCATCGAAGGGGTTGAACTGCCTTTTACTCGACGAGAGCGACCAGGAAACCGCCTCGAAGAAAGAATCGAAAAGCGCGGGGTCGCTGTAGCCCGAGGTATGCGTCGCAAGCTGGAGAAGGCTCGGGTAGACAATCCCAGGGGGCAGATCTATGTATTGGTCGATGGTGTCGCTGAGGCTCAGCATGTTTTCCTCAACGCATTTAGCAAGCAGGGTCGAAAGAACAACTTTCGAAACGGAACCGATTTCGTAAGCGCGGTATTCGGGTGCAACGGGGATGCCGTTGTTCCCAAAGCTCTTGATGGTGTCAGTGCCCTTTTCGTGCATTGCAAGGGTGAGCATCATGCCCGGTTTGTTTTTGCAGTATTTTCGGATCTTGTTTTCGTTAAATTGCATAAGAAAGCACCTATTCATCGGTTTGCCTTCATCATAGCGGAAAGGGTTCTGCTTATTCGAGCAGATGCGGCGGATCGCTTCGAAGATCTATTGGCTGGGGGCGATGCCGCAGCGTGCGCGGCGGCTCTCGGAGTGCGCAGCGGGTTGGGTTTCGACGCCCCTCGCAACGGTCGTTTTTCGCTCTCTTGCAACGCGAAAGCGTTTCGGCTTCGCCATCCTTGCGTTCTCCGCTTTGCATCCCGTCACCGCCGCCCAGCCTTGCTGCCCCTGCACTTTGCAACCCCTGCGCCTTGCGATCTCGTTGCGTCTGCGCGCCCCTGCGCAAAAAACCTTTCGGTCGTTACGGCTTCGTTAAACTTGCCGTTCATGCTGATATTCGCAACTGGAAGACATCCGATTTTCGGCGGATGCGAACGAAGGGAGTCAGCATTGGATTGCATGCTCGAGACGCACGGGCTCACCAAGCGCTTCGGCCGCGGCGACGCCGCCCAGACGGCCGTGGAGAACGTGAGCCTACACATAGGAAAGGGCGAAGTGTACGGGCTTTTGGGCCCCAACGGGGCGGGCAAGTCCACTACGCTCAAGATGATCTGCGGAATGCTCCGCCCCACGGAAGGCGCAATCGCCTTCGATGGGCATCCGTGGCGCCGCGATGATCTTTACGCCATCGGCTCGCTTATCGAGGAAGCGCCGATTTACCCCAACCTCACCGCACGCGAGAACCTTCGGGTTCGCACCACGCTGCTTGGACTTCCGGACGAGCGCATCGATGAGGTGCTGCGGACGGTAGACCTCGAAGGTACCGGAAAGAAACGCGCGGGACGCTTTTCCATGGGCATGAAGCAGCGGCTGGGCATCGCGCTTGCGCTACTCGCTCATCCGAGCCTTCTCATCTTGGACGAGCCCACCAACGGCCTTGATCCTATCGGCATCGAAGAGCTGCGCGACATGATCCGCGCATTTCCCGGGCAGGGCATAACGGTGCTCGTCTCGAGCCATATCCTTTCCGAGGTGCAGCAGATGGCCGATCGCATCGGCATCATCGTGCACGGTCGCCTTGCATACGAAGATGTGCTTCATCCTGCCGAGGATCTCGAGAAGCTCTTCATGGACGTGTGCCGGACAAAGGGGGCGGCATGATGGAAATGCAGGCTCGCACCACGCTTTTCTCGGCATTGCGTGCCGAGGCGCTCAAGTTCCGCCACGCGGCGCCCGTTCGCTTGGCCATCGTAATGGCTCTGCCGTTTGCGCTTTTGGGGGCTATGACGGGTTTCGGCGGCGCTCTTTCGTTTTCGCCCTGGAATTACTGGTACGCTCTGCTTATGCCCGTAACGATCGCCCTTGTCGCGGGGTGCGTGGCGAATGCCGATGCGCGTCTTAAGAATCGGCCGATCCTGGGTCTGGGCACGCCGCTCGGAATTTCGTGGTGGGCTAAAATCCTCTACTGCTTCGGTCTTTCGCTTCTCTCCAACCTCGTCGTTTTCGCGATCTATCTTTTCGCATCGGTCTTCGGCGGGGGAGGCCCTGATGCGGACATGTTGTTCGCGGCAGCGCTCACGATGCTTGCGGCGGCTCTCGCGGTAACGGTAACGAGTGCATGGATGATCCCTGCGGCGCTTTTCCTCACGGCTCGATTCGGCATGCTCGCAGGCATCTTTGCTCCGTTGGCGGTACAGCTTGTCGGCGGGTTCGCCTGGTCCGCGATGCCGGTCCCGCAGCTCTTTCCGCCGTCTGCGACTATGGTGATACCCACGGCGTTTCTGCCGGTGCTGCCGAGCGGCGAACCCCTCTCGGCCGATACGGTGCTCGGCGGTGCGCTTGCGTCGTCTGGCGCGCTCACATGGATCGGACTTGCGGTTGCCGCTGCGGTGTTCGCCGTCCTTTGCGCTGCGGGGGCGGCATGGCTCAAGCGATCGGAGGAGCTATGAGGCGGCGCATGACTTTTTCCGGCGCCATCCGTTCCGAGTTTACGCGTCTTGTGCGCTCGCCGCTTGCGCCCGCGCATCTTGTCTGCGCGCTTGCGGGGGGCTTTGCCTGCGGGCTGTACTTCGCCGTAGCGCCATGGGACGCCTCTGCGGGGGCGGATGCCTACGTGCAATTCCTTGGCGCGATGATGCCCCTTATGGCGGGCGTCGTCTGCGGGCTCGCGGTGGATGAGGAACGGCGTGCGGGCGGTCTTGCCAATCTTGCGGCGGTGCCGTCTCGCCGCATCGCTCTTGCCGCGCAGTGCACGGCGCTTTGGCTTATGGGACTTGCCGCCCTCGCTCTCGCTGTCGGGGTTTTCGCTGCGCTTCTGGCTGCGGCGGGTCGGCTTGCGTTGGATGGAGGAACGCTTGCCCTTTCGGTTGCGGGCCTCTCTTTCGGAAGCGCGCCTCTTTACGCGCTTATGATAGCGCTCTCGCTTCGCTTCGGGCGCAATGCCGCCATCGGCACGGGGGCGGCGGGACTCCTCCTCGCGTTCTTTTCGGTGGGGGGCCTTGCGCATGGCCTCATGACCGGCGAGCTTACGGCGGTGGGTTCGGGTCTGCTCGGCCTTGAGCCGTTTGCCTGGCCGGCGCGTTTGGGGTCTCTTGCAGTGGAGGCTGCAATAGCCGAAGCGCAGGGATCGGCGGCGATTTTCCTGCAAGTGGCCGATGCCGCAGCGACGACGGGAATCCTGTGCGCAGCTGCGACGCTGGCGGCTTTGACGGCGCTTCTTGCGTGGTTCGGACGATTCGAGGAGGGAAAAAGCCATGCGCAGTTCTGAAAAACGTTCGCATCGGGCGTCGGTTCTGCTTCTTGTCCTTGCGGCGGCGATCGTTGCGGCGGTTGCGCTGCTTCCAAGCTGCTCGGGCGGCTGGGGCGCGGTTGCCCAGTCGGTTCTCGATCGGCTTGTGCCCGGTCCTGTGGTTACGATGTGGGCACCGGTGCCGCATCCCGATTCCTATGTGGACAGTTACGGCGATGCGACGGGTGCGGGTACCAATTACGTTTACAAGGTGGATGCTGCAACCGGGGGAGGCGACCATCGCGAGATTACGATCATCTCCTTCGGCCGCAAGGCGAAAGGAGAAGGGTTTCTCGAGATCGATGCCAAGGGAGGAACAGGCGTTCACTACCGCGAGGTAACCGAAGCGGATGTGCCCGAAGGAGCCTTGACGGCGTTGCGGGGGGATGCCGACTGAGACCGCGGTGCCGTCTGGACGATGCCGGGCGGAAAAGCCGCAGCCAGCCGTTATCGAATCGTTAGAAACATCGGGTATCATGGCGAAAGCGGAACGAGGAAAGACGGGAGGCGCGATGGCGTGCATATTGGCGATTGACGATGAGCAGGCGATCCTTTCTGCGCTTGCGCGCGTGCTCAAGCGCGATGGGCACGATGTCGTATGCGCCGTCGAATCGGCGCGCGTGCCCGATATGGATCTTGCGCGATTCGATCTTATCCTGTGCGACGTGATGATGCCCGAGCTCGACGGGTTCGATCTTGTGAGGCGGATCCGACCATGCTTCGACGGACCGATCATTTTTCTGACTGCCAAGGTGGCGGAGGAAGATGCCGTTGTAGGCTATGGGCTGGGCGCCGATGATTACGTGCGCAAGCCGTTCGGTGCTGCCGAATTGCGGGCGAAGGTGGACGCGCACCTCAGACGAGAACAGCGCGAGCGCACGCATACCCTGCTTCTCGGGTCCGTGCGAGTGAATCTCGGTACCAAGGAGATCGCGGTGGGCGATACGCCCGTGCCGCTCACGCCCACCGAATACGAGATCTGCGAAGTCCTCGCTCGCCGACGTGGGCAGGTGCTTTCCCGAGAGCAGATTCGGGAAGCCGCCCTTGGCTGGGATAGCGATGCGGATGCCGCCGCTATATCCATGCATGTGAGTCGCGCGCGCAAGAAGCTCGGTCATGCGGGTGCCGATCCCATCGCAACCGTTTGGGGAATGGGGTACAAATGGCAGCTTTAAGGCCTTTTCGGCGGGGCATCCCCCTTTCTCTCGTCATCGTGCGCTACTTCGCCTACGTCATCGTGGCCGTCGGCATCGTATGGGTCCTGTCGTTTCTTGCGCTATCCGCAGCGATGAACGCAGGTGCTGTGTATCCTGCCAGTTACGGAGCGGGGCATGTCGACGAGACGGTCGAGGCGCTCCGTTCCGAGCGGGATTTCGATCCCGAATCGATCCCCACCGCCTACCGCTACGTGCGTCTGGACGATGCTGGCGCGGTGCTCGAGAGCGATTTGCCTGCCGACGAACTGGAATCCGCTCTGGACGTCGCGCGCAGCAGCCTTGAGGGCGATCGCGGCGAAATCGAGAGGGGGTCTGCCGCGGTGATCGGCCAAAACGGAGTCACCTATACGGTATTCGAACTTTCCGATTCCACGGTTTGCCTGCTTGCAAGCGAGTTCATGCCCCAGTTCGTCTCCCGCACGTTTCGCGATACCCTGCCTAATCCCCAAAACCTTATGCTGGTCGCCGCGTGCGCAGGAAGCATCGCTTCTGTCCTGCTCATCTCGCATCGCGCAAGCCGCACTATCGCACGCAAAATGGCGCCGCTCACGGATGCTGCCGACAGGATTGCGCAAGAAGACCTTGCGTTTACGGTGGGTTCGAGCAACGTGCGTCAGATAAACGATGTGCTCGAGGCGATGGAGCGCATGCGTTCTTCGCTCGAAGAGTCGCTTGAGGCGCATTGGCGCGCAGAACAGGCTCAGCGCAACCAGGTGGCTGCGCTTGCCCACGACCTCAAAACGCCCCTTACCGTGGTGCGGGCCAATGCCGACTACGTTGCAGAGGAAATAGAAGGCATGTCTGCCTTGAAACGCGCAGCTGATGCGGGTGGATCCGAAGACATCTCAGCCGCTGCGCGCGATGCCGCAGCGGCCGCGAAGCGGCTTGACGACTACGTGCGCCTGCTCATCGAAGCGTCGCACGGCGAAGCGGCAATCAGGGCCTGTGCGTTCGTTCGGCTCGACGAGTTCGCCGGCGAACTCGAGCGGGAGGTGCGCGCCCTTGCCCGCGCGGCGGGCGTTGCGCTTGAAGTCGATCGCGGATCGTCGCTTGCGGGAATGCGGTTGCAGGCTGATCGGGATGCGCTTGGCCGGGCTGTCGCGAACGTTGTGGCGAATGCCGTCGATCATGCGCGCGGGCGGATCGGTCTTGTTTTCGGGTACGATGCCGAAGGAGGATTTTTTACGGTGAGGGTCGACGACGACGGACCCGGGTTTTCTCCTGATGCGCTCGAGCACGGCTGCGAGCGGTTCTTTTGCGGAGATTCGTCCCGCACCGGCGCGCTGATGGGCGAGCACTACGGCATCGGTTTATCTGCGGCATCCGATGCGGTTATCGCGCATGGCGGCATGATCGAGCTTTCCAACAGAGTCGAGGAGTCGGGCCGTATTCTCGGCGCACGAGTCGTCTTGCGCATTCCCATATTCGGCGATCAGGCATCCTTGCGAAGGTAAGCCATATCTTGCAGCTGTATGCCGCCCTCGAACATCGGATGGTCGCAATCGTCTCTGAAGAGGTTCTCGTCCTTATGCGGAATGCGAAATCGAATCGTTTGTGGGCAATGCGGTACGAAGACAGGGGATGGGGGCCGATGAAGCACGGTGCAGGCGGTAGCGCACTCCCATCACCCCTGTAAACTAAGCGGGACTGAAAACTTTTGTTTCCAGTCCCGCTATCGGGGTTCAGCTCAGGTGAGGTCGCACCCCCCCTTTTTTTTGCATATGCGAGGCTCTCGCTTCTAGCCTTGGTCGCTTGACGTGGCGGCCATCACCTCGGCGACGGTGGCGTTCTTCATGCGCAGTTCGGTCGTGCAGATAACGTCGCTATCGAATTCCGTGAGGTTTTTGATGTCGGAATATACGTCGTCGGTCTTCGTGCGCGGCTTGGTGAGCTTGATGGCTTTTTCTACATCGTAGGGAATCAGCTGCTCCTTGGGCGGGTTCGGTTTCGCCACCCAGTTGGGCGTTGTGATGTCGGGAGACGGCATCGTTTCGATTTGGCGGACATCTCCGTACTTTTCAACCAGCTCGTCGATGGGGCCGAAGTCCAGGGCGCGCATGGGGCAGGCCGCCACGCAGGCGGGCAGTTGCCCTTTTTCCAGGCGATCGATGCACATGGTGCACTTGCTCATTTTGGTGCCGGGTTCATCGCTGGCGAACTTCGGAGCGCCGTAGGGGCACGCTTCGAAGCAGTTGCGGTCGCCAACGCAGAGATCCTGATCCACCAGTACGGCGCCGTATTTTTCTTCTTTGAAGACGGCGCCGTGATTGCAGGCTGAGACGCATACCGCGTTATCGCAGTGGCCGCAGCTAAACGCCAGGATGCCGATGGAGGTGTTCGGGAATTTTCCCTTCTCCCACATGTACACGCTCATCCATTTTTCCGGCCCGGGTCCGATGTCGTTCCAGTCCTTGCATGCAACCGAGCAGGCTTTGCAGCCGTAGCATCTGCCTTGGTCGAAGTAAAAACCGTACTGCGTCATTATTCATCGCCTACCTTCCTGATTTCCACAAGGCCAGCCGTTAGCAGCGCGCCCACGACGTGGGGCAGATGCGTGTCTCCTATGAGGAGGTTGCAGTTGCCGGCTGTATCGATGCCGTAGGGCATGAGTTTGGATTTGCGAACGTTATCGAACCTGGACCACTCGCCATGGCCGATGGATACCGTGCCGGGAAGCAGTTTGGAAGATACGTATGCGGTGATCTCCACTTCGCCGTATTGGTTGTACACTAAGACGCGGTCGCCCGTCTTGATACCGCGGTCTGCTGCGTCTGCCGGCGACATGCGGACCATATGATCGTAGCAATCGCCCTTAAGCCAGGGATTGCGGTCGTTGGATGAGTGCTGGCGGTATGTGGAAACCGGGGTGACCATCGACAGCGGGTAATTCTTCGTCCACGGATGGTAGTAGCTATCGTTTGCAGGAAGATCTTGGTAGGTGGGTTGCCAACGGGGATAGGCGTCCATCTTCCCGCCATAGCGGGTTTGGGTCAGATCGGTGTTCTTCACATACGAGCTCTCGAACTCGATCTTGCCCGACGGTGTTTTGAAGGGAGACCTGCCCCACGGTATGGTGTTCTTGAAGGGGTGGAACCATTCTCCCGGCTCGCCGGGAACACGGATGATGGGCATCTTCTGGAATTCCTCCCACGAGGGCGGCGTGACCCCGCTGTACTCCAGCATGCCGGTTTCGTCTTTGGCCCATTCCTCGTAAGCGGGCTTGTAGATGCGTTCGATAACCTGGTCGTCCCAGTCGCGCCAGTCGGTCACGTCGAGCATCTTCGGGCAGTACTTGTCTGCGAAACCGAGGCGACGCGCCAGTTCCATCCATACCCAGTCTTTTGAACGGATCTCCCCGGGAGGATTGACGCCCTTGCCTGCGAACAAGAAGTAGTTCTGCATGCCGGCGGGTGCACCCCAGTAGCGGTTGATGCCGAAGAAGTGCATGTCGGTAGATTCGAACTGGATGATCGGGGAGGGAAGCACGATGTCTAAAAACTCGATCGACGGCTGATCGGGATAGTATTGCCAGCCCCAGGAGAATTCCATGTCGGCGAAGCCGGCCATACGTTTTGAAACGTCGTGTTGGTTGTTGATATAGTTATTGGGGATGATGGCCATCTTCAGGTTGGGCAGCGGACTTCCCTTCGGGCAGCCGATGCGCCGGCGAAACTCCTCTTCGGTTATCTCACCGGCGGCGTAGAGCTTCTGGCAGTGCATGATCTCGGTGACTTTGTTGTTGTTGTTCGTGATGGGGTTCACCACATCGCCCTTGATCTGGCCGGTGTCGGGAACCGGGGGGAACACGCGGGGCTGGGTCACAAGAGATGCGCCGCCGCCTTCGCACCCGCCGGGAATGGAGAGGTTTCCGGTCATGGCCTGAAGGAGCATGGCCACCGCAGCTGCGTAATCGCCTAAGTTGCGCTTTGAGACGCCGTACATCTGCTGTAGGTGAACAGGCTTCATGGATGCGTAGTAACGGGCGAATTCGCGGATGGTTTCGGCGGGAATGCCGCAGATGGGTTCGGCCCATTCAGGGGTGTGCTCCACGCCGTCGACTTCGCCGACGATGTACTTGCGCCATTCCTCGAATCCTTCGGGCTCGACCCACTGCGCCACGTATTCATGGTCGTAGAGATCTTCGGTGTAGAGGACGTGGGCGACTGCGAGGCCGAACGCGGTGTCGGTGCCGGGGCGGATGGGGATCCACTGGGCGCCCAGGCACTCGGCGCTGACGTTGTACACCGGATCGATCAGGATGAACTTGCAGCCTCGTTCCTGGGCGAGCTTCATGTAGTAGGGAACATGGCCGAACCAGGCGACCATGGGGTCGAAGCCCCACAGCACTACCAGTTTGGAGTTAAGCAGGTCAGGGGCTTCGAAGCCGGGATAGGCGTCGCTTGTGCCTTTGATCAGGATGTCGGTCAGGCGAACGCCCAGATGGAAGTCCTCTGCCGCTGCGCCGCCCGAAGTGGAGTGGTCGCCCCAGCCGGTGATGGTGCCGGGCATGTAGGATGCAAACGGGAAGTCGGAGCTTTCGAATGCGACGTAGTAGCAGTAGTAGAGCCAGGGGTTATCGGGGTTTTCATCGGCCATCTGCTTCATTTTGCTGGCGATGGTGTCGAGTGCCTCTTCCCAGGAAATGCGTTCGAAGTGCCCTTTGCCGGCCCCTTTTTCGCCGATGCGCTTCATGGGGTACAACAGACGGTCTTCGGAATACAGTTCCTGGCGCCACGCGTGTCCCATGGGGCATGCGCGAGCCTGAAGCATGCCGGTTTGCACGGCCTCTTCGTTGTCGTCTTCGCGTGCAATGCCCGCGTTCACGGAATCGTCCGGTTCGATGGAAACGATCTTGCCGTCCTTCACGCCGCACTTTATGAGGCAAGTAGCATCCCAGCAGCCGTTGTTGTGGCACGTGGTGTAAAAATGCTCCACCCCCTCATGGCGCTCGCTGAGTTTCTCTACAATCGATTCTCTTGACATTGTGCCTCCTCTCTTATCAGCAATGCGATGAAAAGATACCTATGCGATGCGGGCAAGCGGTGTGCTCGGACGGGCGGCTGCGAAAAGCGGTCCTTCCAGGCGGGTTTCAAACTAACCCAGATCGCGAAAAACCGTTACTTTGCGGCGTCGGCAGTCGTGTCGCTGTGGAAATTCGAAAAACCGCCTACCGCTTTGGAGATGAATACGCCTTCCGCTTTGGAAAAAAGCACCTGCGTTGCCATAAGGTCTTTGATGGTGATGCCGAATGCACCCATCGCCTCCTTTTGGGTTTTGCCTTCGCCGATAAGCATGTTCAGCTTATCGGCCTTATCCTGCGGATCCAACGCCATGAATTCCGTCCGATCCATGGAATACCTCCTTCTGTCGAGACCAATACAATTCGATAGACTGCACGGCATGCGGGTGCGCGTTACAGCCGAAGCACCCAAGAGGCTCGAAGTCGCAGGGATCAGCTGCGATTCGCCTTTTCGCGTACGAGGACGACGCAGACCAAACCGACGACGGCCAGCGGTACGCAAAACGCGAGCGATGCGGTATTCCAGTTCCAAGCAAGGCCGGCGGCGACTACGGGGAAAACGGCCGAACCGATGACGATGCCGAGGTTCTGAAGGAAGGCGACGATCGCCATGCTGAAGCCGATCTTCTCAGGCTGATGCGTGAGCTCGGGGATGATGGAGAATGTGCCTGTTGCGCACGATGCCGAGAAGAACGCGAATCCGATTACGAATACGTAGATGAGCGTGATGTTGTCGGAGAAGCCGAACGTCAGGAATATGATCGCGCCTACGAATGCGAATACCAGCAGACCTTTGCGTGTTCCAATCTTGTCCGATACGATGCCCGATATGGGCCCGAGCGCCAGCACGCACAGGTTGGTGATGCTTGCGACGAAGCCCGAGGCCTGCGGATCCATCGAATGGACGTCTGCCAAGAATGTCGGGTAGAAGCTGCTGATGGCGCCTGCGTTGAATGCGTTCCATGTCATAAACGCCACGGCAACCATGATGATGCTGAACATGTCGGGCTTGCGCGTGACGCCGGTTGCGGTTTGCCCGTCTTCGGTTTTTTCAGCAGGTGGCTGCGAATAGCATAGCAACGCGAACACGAGGGTTGCCAGGCAAAGCGCTGCAGAAACCCACCAAACCGATCGCCACCCAAGGCCTGCGGCCAATGCGGGGGCGGTGTTGAACGCGAGCACGGTACCGGCGGGGAACCATACCGACCAAATGCCCATTGCCAAGCCCTGTTTCGCGCGTGGAATGATGGTTGCGATGGCGGCCGGCCCCACAACCGAAATCAAGCCCATCCCGATTCCTTCGATGAAGCGCGAAGCCAAAAGAATCGCCACGTTGCTGGCTACGGCTCCGATCGCGCTGCCGATGGCCAGGCTCGCGGCTGTGATGATGAGGCTCTTTTTGATACCCAGTTTCGCAAGGATAGCGCCCGCTGGAAACGCCAGCACGACGCCGATTATCGAGAACATCGACATAACCCAACCGATGTTCTCGTCGGTAAATCCGAGTTCGGGGATGATTATCGAAAACAGCGGCGGTGCTTTGAACATACTGTACGCCGATAAAATCCCGATGATGAAAACGATAGAGAAAACCAGCCACCGACGACCCATGGAAAACGATTGATCTTTCTCGCTCATGGTACCTCCCAGCTTTCGAATGACGTTGTCGTGAGTGCAACTTGCGGCGCTGTCCTGGCGGAGCGGTCTATGGGAGGGACTATAGCCGCCCTGCGCCGAAAGGACATCGAACGATTTGCGTTAAACGTGGTTCTGCCTCAAGCGAGATGCAGTAGGTGAAAGGAGGCGTGCTTGTTGATCAGGCGTTTTCAATTTCTGTTTGTTCGACTTTATCGATGAGCTCCTGCAGCGAATGGACGCCGCATTTACGGTAGATGTTGGCGATATGCGTCCTTGCGGTATAGTTGGATACCATCAAGGCGTTTTGTATGTATTCCGCATTGCGTCCCTTCGCCATGAGCACGAGCACCTCTGATTCGCGCGGTGACAGATTCGACTGTTCGCACACGGCCTGGCATTTCATTCTGAAATATCCGAGCGTCAACTGCCCCGATTTGGCATCGGGGGGCATGCGCGAAGCGGGCGTTTCTTGGGCTGGGGTTGCTTCTGCGCCTTCTTCGGCAAGCGTTTTTTCCGGAAACAGAAGGGCTATCCAATCGAGCGGGCTTCGTTCCATGCAGGTCATGGCGTAGATCAGCGCGATTATCGTTACCAGGCTGCTCACGTAAAGAGGATACAGAGGATCGGTTCCCGCAGCGCTGGCGAGCAGTGCCCCGGCTGCGATGGATACGCCGAACGTCGCGTACTCGACCGCACGGTTGAACCCGATGGCGAACGCCGAGGCTATGTCGTAGGCGCGAATGACCATCACGACGTACACGAGGCTCGTTATATCGACGATCATGAAACCGGCCATGATGGATATTCCCGCGATTTCTTTTGCGGCGGGCCAAGGATACATCGCGCCCATGATGCCGACGATGAATACCGCAATCGATATCCGACGGAGCAATTCGGGCGCTTGCCTGCCCGTCAGCTTGCTGTACGCCAGCATGGTGATCGTTCCCGCGATGGCGGCGCCGATGGCTGCATTGGGGGTGAAGGCGGCCAAAACAGGATTGCCGTTGGGCAGTATGCTTCCCTGCAGAAAGCCGAATGCCGCGCTGAATACGGCAAGGTTCGCCGTGCAAGCGGCAAGCGGGCGCATGGCGCCCTTATGGTCGCTCAGGCCGCGTCCTCCTCGATCGGCGCTGCGGACGGGCGTTTGGCGAATGCTGATGGCGAGCATGGCGGCTGATAGCGCCGGCAGCGTGACGAAGCAGATAAAGGCGATTTCGACGGTGAGGTGCCGTATGAAAAACGCTGCCAACGCGCCGATGACGAGGGAAACCGAAATGTATTTCGTCGCGTAGTTCGTTTCCGTTTCCGAGTAGAAGTGCAGCCATGCGAACAGCAGCAATGCCTCGGATGCGCCTGCGATGGCAACGAATACGGCGGTGGCGACGGACACTCCGAAGAACTGCGTGTATATGATTCCGATCGTCGCGATAACGCCCGTTGCCGCAACCCCCGATATTGCAAGCGGAGAGAGAAGCGGCTTTAGCACGTCTGTCTTGCGGCCTATCAGCGAGAGGCCGAAAAACGTTATCGCCAGAGCGACGTTCAAGGTAAGCTGCCGCAAAAGGAGTACGTGCGCATCGGGCTCGGCTGCCTCTGGCATGGTTGAAAAGTAAATGAGCAGAAAATGCCATCCCATCAAGATGCCGTAGCCTAAAAGCCTAAACGGAATGTTGGTGTAGCGAGTCCACGCGGGCGGGTCGCCTTTGCGTCCCGGTTCGGCTACGGGAGAGCCGGAGTCCGGGTGGCTTGCCGTAGAAAGGAGGGCTTCTGAGGCAGGTTTCTTCGTTGCGCTGTTCCGGGACGAGGTGGTCTTGTTTGCTGCGGTGTCATTTGGCTTTATAGCTTCCATAGTCCGTCCTCCAACTCGGCGACTACCTCAGCATGCTGTATGCGTCTGAGGTCTTTCAATCGGATCGAGGTATAGCCCGTTTGTATTTCGGGTTATACACTCGAACGAGGTTCCGTCCTGGCAGACGTGCCTATGGCTCCGGGCTTCAGCGAAAGCACCGACAATCATCATACTACATGGCGGCGAAAGGGGGGAAGGACGCGTTTTCGTTCAACGGCAACGCGGACGACGCTTTTGCTTGGTTTCCGCGAGAAAACGTGCGAAAACCAAGCGATCGAACGGTGGCAGGATGCTCGACGGGTATAGCTTGCTTTCCACTGGGCGCGGAAAGCAAGAGAAATGCATCCTGCAAACAAATGCCTTGAGGAAGGAGAAGCAATGCCAGAAACCGGTGGCAAGACGGTATACAAATCTTTGGGTCTCTGCGGCTTCGGGTTGGGCTCCAACTCCGCAGCCGTCGATGTTAAAGACGGAAAGATCCTGCGAATACGTCCTATGCACTATGACGAGAAATACGATTATGAAAGCATGCGTCCATGGAAGATCACGGCTCGAAACGGAGCTGTGCTCGAACCGAAGACCCATACGCTTCCGACGCCCTTGCAGTACGCGTACAAGAAACGCGTTTACTCGAAAAATCGCGTACCCTATCCGCTCAAGCGCGTGGATTGGGATCCGGATGGCGAGCGTCATCCCGAAACTCGCGGCGAAGCAAAATACGAGCGCATCAGCTGGGATGAGGCCACCGATATCATCGCCGCCGAGCTAAAGCGCATCTACGCCGAGTACGGCCCCTTTGCCGTCTTGGCCCAGATCGACGGCCATGGCGAGTCGAAGATTATCCACGCCGCGCACGGCTGTCCTGGCAAGCTTCTCGACCTTCTGGGCGGCTATACCCTGCAAGCCCGCCAGCCCGATTCGTGGGAAGGCTGGACCTGGGGCGCCAAGCACATCTGGGGCATGGATCCCGTCGGCAAGCAGGCTCATACCGAAAATCTGTTCAAGGATATCGCCGAGAACGGCGATTGCGTGATCATGTGGTCGGGCGACCCCGAGACCACGCCGTGGGGATGGGGCGGCATGATGCCCGGGCGCGTCGAGAGCTTCTTCACCGAGGCCGGCATCAAACAGATATTCATCACGCCCGACCTGAACTACGCCGCTGCAGCCCATGCCGACAAGTGGATCCCCGTGCTTCCCAATACCGATGCTGCGCTGCAATGCGCCATCGCGTACGTGTGGATGAAAGAGGGTCTGTACGATCGCGAGTGGGTCGAGTCCCATTCCGTCGGCTTCGATTGGTTCGAGCGCTATATTCTGGGTGGGGAAGACGGCGTCGCGAAGACTCCGGCATGGGCCGCTCCCATCACCGGCGTTTCTGCGCGTCAGATCAAGGCGCTCGCCCGTTACTGGGCCAAGCACGCCGTGTCGATCGGCCATTGCGCAGGCGGCGGGCTCATCCGCGCAGCCTATTCAAGCGAACCTGCTCGCTTGGAGGTATGCCTGCTCACCATGCAGCAGCTTGGAAAGCCCGGCGCCGGGCAGATCAACTTCATGGATGTCGGTCTGTTCGGAATCGACGATATCTATCCCTTCCCGCGCTGTGAGCTCCAGCCCGATATGAACTCCGTTTACCATGGTTGGGCCATGCTCACCGAACCGGTGAACTTCATTCCGAAAACGCTGATTCCCCAGGCTATCATGAACCCGCCGGTTCATTGGTCAGGCGGCCACGTTATCGCGGGCATGCCCGCTCAAGACCAGTTCATCGAATGGGACTTCCCGCAGCCCGGCGCTGGCGAGATTCATATGATATGGACTGACAGCCCCTGTTGGCAGACCTGCTGGAACGGCGGCAACGAAATGCAGCGCGCACTGCGCCATCCGAATCTGCAGTTCATCGTCGCCCAGCACCCGTGGCTTGAAAACGACGCCCTGTTCGCGGACATCATTCTTCCCACCACCACGAAGCTCGAAGTAAACGACATTTCCTCCGATTTGTTCTCTGGTCAGTACAACATGATCCTTCACGAAGAGCAAGCCGTGCCGCATGTCGGCGAATCCCTTTCCGATTGGGAGGCCGTGGGCGAGGTCGCCAAGAAGCTCGGTCTGTACGAGCAGTATGCCGAAGGCACCGAGGACGAGCTTATCAAGAAGGGTTTCGAGAATTCCGGGTGCGAGAAGTACATCAGCTACGAAGAGTGGATGGAGAAGGGTTATTTCGTCGTTCCTACCGCTGAGAACTGGGAAAACGATCGTCTGCACATGCGTCCGTGGTATGAGGATCCGGAAAGCGAACCGCTGTCGACGCCGACTGGCAAAATCGAGTTCTACTCCACTGCGCTTGCCGAGCATTATCCTGACGACGTCGAGCGTCCGCCCGTTCCGCACTTCGTACCGTATGGGGAATCGCATTCCGAGAGCTTGCTGCATCCGCGTGCGAAGGAATACCCGTTCTTGCTCATCACGAACCATCCTCGATGGCGCGTGCATGCGAACAACGACGACAACACCTGGATGCGCGAGTTCGAGACCTGCAAGGTCGAAGGCCCTGACGGCTATCTGTACGAGCCTATTTGGGTCAATCCGCTCGATGCCGGACGCTTGAACCTGCACGACGGCGACATCTGCAAGATTTTCAACGAACGCGGCGCGGTTCTGGGCGGCGTTCGTCTGAGCGAGCGCGTGATTCCGGGTGCGCTGTATCAAGATCACGGTGCGCGCGTCGACAGCATCGTTATCGGCGAGTTCGACCGCGGAGGCGCGAACAACCTCATCTGTCCGTCCAACACCACATCGAAGAACTGCCCCGGTGAGGTAACGAACAGTTTCTTGATCAACATCGCCAAGGTCGATGTGTTCGAACTTGCCAGGCAATATCCTGTCGAGTTTGCAAAATTCTACGACAAGGACACGGGTCATGTAGCCGAATCCTGCATCATCAAGGAAGGGGAGTAGCCCTATGAAGACCTTTGTCATCGATGTAGCCAAGTGCGTTGGTTGCCGCAGCTGCCAGTTGGTTTGCAAAGACGAGCATTGCGATAACGATTGGATGCCCTACGCGGCTCCCCAGCCCGATGTTGGCCAGCAGTGGCTCAACGTCGAAGAGAAGGAGCGCGGTCAGGTTCCGAAAGTCACCGTCTCCTATACGCCTATCATGTGCCAGCATTGCGAAAGTGCGCCATGCATGGCTGCAGCAAAGGACGGTGCCGTGTATCGGCGTGACGACGGCCTGATCGTCATCGATCCGGTGAAGGCGAAGGGCCAGAAGGCTATCATGGAGGCGTGTCCGTACCACAAGGTGTTTTGGAACGAGGAGCTCGACATTCCGCAGAAGTGCACCGGGTGCGCTCATTTGCTCGACGACGGCTGGTCTGTACCGCGCTGTGTCGAGGCTTGCGCCCACGACGCGCTGCGATTCGGCGATATCGAGGATTTCGCCGGCGAGCTTGGTGACGCGGAAAAGCTTCATCCCGAATACGGTACCGGCCCCAGCGTGTACTATCTGAATCTTCCGAAGCGCTTCATCGGCGGTGAGATCGCCGATCTCGAAGAAGAGGAAGTGCTCATCGGAGCCAAAGTCGTTCTTACCGATCTCGCTACGGGGGAGACGAGGGAGACCGAATCCGACGACTTCGGGGATTTCTGGTTCCGTCAGATCGAGCCGTCAGACTACAGCATCACGGTCGAGGCCGAAGGGTATATGCCACGCACCGTTTCCGATTTCATCTCGACGATCGAGAAGGATCTGAACGTCGGGACGATCGCCCTGTACCGTGCGTAAGGAGGCTTTCATGGAGCTGAGCAGCCAGCATTCGGGCATTTACTGCCGGGACATAGAAGAGTCCCTTGCGTTTTACGCCGACGTTCTGGGATTCGAGCTGTTGTTCGAGTCGCTTGCCATGGAAGGCGACAAGCCGCTGAAGATGGCGTGGATGCGCCACCCCGGCGGCACGGTGGTGGAGCTTCTGGAGCAAGAGGATAAGACGCCGCTCGAGACGGCCGCGGTTTCGCTCAACCACTTGGCATTTCGCGTTCCCGATATGGATGCGGCTGTGGCTCATCTGAAGGAGCACGGCGTCGAAATGGAGGCGGGGCCGTTCGATCCTCCGCTCGACTTCGATCGTGCATGCGATTTGGACGGCACGGTGTTCGCCGTGTGCAACGAGAAGGGCTTGAACATGCGCATCGCGTTTTTCAGGGGCCCGGGAAGCGAGCGTTTCGAACTCGTGCAGGACAACATTTCCGGCCTGTAGGTTAGAACCTTCGGCGGCGATGAAGCGGGGTGGGGCATAGGGCTCCGCCCCGCTTCGCTGCTGTTTCAGGGTATGCCGCTGCTGAAAACCGAAATCAGCTTCCATCGTAGATGAGGACGTTCCAGATACACGCTTTACCTCAGATTGTTGCAGGCCGGTGCCTTGTATCTGCTCGAAGTCAATCAAAAGCAACCTATCGGCATCCTGCAACGGCGTACTGCTTTTCCCGAGCTGGGCAAACGTGTCGCGATGCGCAAGGCAACGCATCCGAGGGTGGTTTCCAGGCCTTCAACTTGCAACAATCTGATGATTTCTGTGCACTTCGGGCCGCTTTCGCTATTGCGGCGGTCTCGGCGCCGATCGCGGAGATGCGATTCTGGGTTGGCTTGTTCCATACGGCGAAATGCCGGCTTTGTGACGGGCGTTCCTGCTTCTATTCATGCAAACTATTCTGTGATACTATGTACTAGTAATAAGTGCTACAGAATAGTAACCATGACAAAATGGGAGTTGATCGAGCTGGAGAACCTAACCGAAATGCTGAAAGGCGTGCTGGAGGGTTGCGTGCTGGAGATCATCAGCCGCGAGGAAACCTACGGCTACGAGATCACCCGGCGGCTGAACGCCCTCGGATTCGAGGACGTGGTTGAGGGAACGGTCTACACGATCCTTGTACGCCTCGAGAAAAACGGCCTGGTGGACACACAGAAGAAACCATCCGAGATGGGGCCTCCGAGGAAGTTCTACTCCCTTAACGAGAGGGGTCGGACGCAGTTGGAAGCTTTCTGGTCCAAGTGGGAGTTCGTCTCGGCGAAGATCAACGAGTTGAAAGGAAGCAAGAGCCATGCTTGATATATTCGAGAAGCTTATCGGCGACAAGAAGGAATACCGCGAGATGATGGCGCGGGTGAAGGCGTTGCCCGACGATTATCGGTTCGTGTACGAGAAGGCCCAGAAGTACATGTGGAACTTCACGGCAGGGGACGGAATGGACATGCTGAAGGTCCAGTACGATCTTATCGATCTCTTCGAAGCGGGTGCGGCGGAGGGTCGCCCTGTGCTCGACATCACCGGCAAAGACGTCGCCTCGTTTTGCGACGAACTCATACGCGATGCGAAAACGCAGGCTGGGAAGCTGCGCGAGAAGCTGAATCGCGAGATCGCAGAGAAACTGGGCGGGGGAGAAGCGTAAGTCCGATCTGCTAAAAGGCTGGCCGGGGATATCGGCCAGCCTTTTAGCAGTGGTTCCTATCCGCTACTTAGCAATGGGGAAGCATATTTCGGTAACGTAGTCTTTCGGGTCGACGTCGGGGCCGCCCTTCTCGTACACATCGAAGGGCGAACCTGCAACATGGTAGCCGTTCTCGTCGATCCACTGCATGATCCCCGCATATAGCGCGGTGAACGCCTCGGGGTCGTAGGGCCCTGAAAGCGTCGAGCACGCATGAGGGCCTCCTTCGATCGGGTGCGAGCCGGCGGTTCCTTCTGCAACGGGTACGGCTACCTCGATGTCGGAATCGTCGGCGCTGAAGTCCTCGTCATGGTAAAACGCCATCGGTGCTCCGAGCGCGGTGATACCGTTTTTGGTAAGAGAGGCGTCGAGCTCGGCGAATAGCTCCTGGAAATCCTGTACGTTTATCGCCCGGCGCACGCCGAAGACGGTTTGCGGCATGCGTTCTACCACCTCAACAGCAATGTCTTGCTTCATGATGTCGATGCTCCTTTTCAGTTTTTCGATATCTTGTTCCATGCGGTTAAGCACCCGCTGTGCTTTGCCGATTTCCGCTTCCAGCAACCGATGCTTTTCAAAAAGCGCCTGGGAGAGGAGTTCATCATCGGGGTAGGCCAGATGTGCCGCTATCTCGGGCAGCGAAAACCCGTACGATTTGAGCCTTAAGATCAGGCGCATGGTGCGAATCTGGTCCGCCGTGTAATAGCGGTATCCGTTTTCGGCGACATGAGCTGGACGCAGAAGCCCGATCTCGTCGTAATGGCGAAGCGTCTTCTTGCTTACAAAGCAGGTGCGGGAGAATTCTCCGATCGTCAACATAGGCTAGCCGTCTTTCCCTTTGGTTCCCTGAACGTTCGAGACCCAGTATGGGGTATGCCGTAACGGGAAGGTCAACGGTTGTTTGAAAAAAGTTCGATGCGCTGCAAAAAGACCGTCTGGCGGGCGGGCGCGCGACGATGGGGATTCGCGCAGGGGAGCTCAACTGCATGGCGATCACCGTGACAGGCTATGAGTGGAAGGGGTGCTTGGCGGCGTCAGGCGCATCGCCGCTCGCTCTCTTTTCGCTGATGAACGGCACCTAAGCGCTTGCGCTTAGGCATTTACCGAAAAATGAGCGTCATTGATAATACCCAAGCTTCGATGTTGGCTCTAGACTCCTTTTCGCATCAAGCGGAAAGCAGCGTTATCCGAACGGAAGGGGATCTGCATGGAAGAGAGAAATAGTATTTCGCGGAGAGGGTTTTTGAGGGGTACTGCAGCGGTTGCCTTGGGTGGAGCCGGTTTTGCCTTGGCAGGGTGTTCGCCCAATGCGGAGAAGCAAGAGCAGGCGCTTGCTTCTGGCACGTATGCAGGCACCGCAATGGGGCGTGCCGGAAACGTTACCGTCGAGTTAACCGTAAACAACGGCTGCATTGTGAAAGCGGCGATGATCGACAGCTCGGAAACTGCGGTCATTTCCGATAACGCCGCAGAAAGAGTACTTCGGGACATAGTGGAGTACCAGACGGTCGCCGTGGATACCGTAGCGGGCGCGACGCTTACGAGCATGGCTGTGATAAGCGCTGCGGAACTGGCTCTGAAGCAGGCGGGCGACATCGCTGCATTCAAGGCGGGGCCTGATTATCCCGCCCCTTCATGCGAAGACTGTTCTGCGGATGTCGTGATTGTAGGTGCCGGTTCTGCGGGGATGAACGCCGCCGCCAAGCTCATCGATGCCGGAGCAAATGTGATACTCGTCGAAAAGCAAGGATTTTTGGGCGGGGGAGACACTATGTTTGCATCAAGTGGGCTTGCCGGTGGGGGTGGCTACACTGTGTACAAGAAGGGAATAGCCGATTCGTCTGAGCAAGATTATCTTGATGCCAAGAAGAAAACGGCGGAGAAAAGCGGCCTTCCCGTCGACATCGATTGCCTGACCGCATATTCACTGAGAAGCGGTGATGCCGTCGATGCGTACATTGCCATCGGCGTTCCGTTTGGCAGGTATGCGAACTTCTCGAATACGATCATCGACGGCTCTTCTCCCGGAACCCATATCATCAAACGCTTATCTGAGCAGATGGATGCGAAGGGCGTTGATTACCGTTTGAACACCGCGCTTGTTTCGATCGTCAAAGAAGGCGATACGGTAACGGGAGTTGTGGTGGCAAACGATGCGGGCGAGTATACGATATCGGCCGGGGCCGTCTTGCTTGCTTGCGGCGGATTCGGAAACAACGAAGACATGCTCGCAGAGTACGCTGATGCTGCCGAATACTGCGGGCTTCCGCATTCGGGTTCGGCGTCGGCCATGGGTGAGGGAATTCTTGCCGCCGAGGCGATCGGTGCCGATATATGCAATATGACCGCCATCAAAGCCAACAACATATGCCACATAACCGATACCGGGGCGGTTATCTCCCTTGCCGCCATACAGAGCGTTGCTGTGCTCGTTGACGATACGGGCAAGCGCTTTATCAGCGAAACGGGCTCGACCGTTCATGAGAAGTCGGATGCGGAGTTGGGTCTGCCCAATCAGGAAGCGTGGGCGATATTCGATCAGACGACTATCGACGAGAAGAAGCTCATAAGCGATTACAACGATCTGGGCTACTTTGAAACAGGGGATTCGTGGGAAAAGCTGGCCGAAGCGATGGGGTTCGATGATGCGGCGAAGCATAATTTCGTCGAGACTATGGAAAGATGGCAGTCGACGGGCGTTGGGAATGTCGAAGAGGAGTTCGGCGCTAAGGTCGCCAGCGTGTTCGACAATCCTCCTTACTATGCGGCGCTGGTGAAGCCTGCGATGCAGAGCACCTATGGCGGCATTCGCACCGACCCCTCTGCGCGTGTGGTCGATTCGAGCGGAGGCGTCATTTCCGGACTCTACGCCGCTGGTGCGGTATCGGGACACGGCTGTTTCGGGAACGAGGTTGGGAACGGATTGGCTATTGCATCGGCATTCGGGATCATCGCCGCCGAAACGATTGCATCGGATCGGGCTCTGTAGCGATTGGGATAACGAGAGCTGTTGCAGCGAGGTCGAGCGCGTTCAAGCGTTCGACCTCGCTGCGTTAGAAGATGCCGCTCTCGGGCTGCTGCGCAATGATCGGGCGAGGAGAAGGATTCTTGTTGACGGTAAAGCGCTAGCCGTTCAACAGTTTGTCGAGTTCCTTCCTGGAATGGATATCGAGTTTCTTGTAAATGCTGCTGGTGTGAACCCGCACGGTGCTTTGCGCAAGGAAGAGCTCTTCGGCTATTTGCGCCGTGTCTTGCCCCTTTGCTAGAAGCAGGAGAACGGAAGCCTCTTTCGGCGTAAGGCGATGCTCTTCGGTAATCTTCGCGCATGAGGCGTTTTTCGGATCAACGCTTTGTTCCTTCCAGCTGAACTTATCGACGATGCTTCTGTCTTGAACGAGGATGATCGTGGCCGCGATGGTTACCAGAACCATGATGAGCGCAAGTACAGGAACGGAAATTGCCGTGTTGTGCACTTGCTCGACGACAACGAGCCCCAGCGTCTTGCCGATTTGCAGGAAAACTTTGTAGAGCCCGGCGAAGAGTCCTGCCAGATACACGGCCGATGATCCAAGTTGATGCCCCATTATGCAGGCGATGGCATACACCATGATAAGGTATATCTCGCTGCTTGCGTTCATGAGCACGAACGAGGGCACGGCCTGTCCTTCGACGAAAAAGGCCCCGATGAGTCCCGCGACGATGAAAAGCGAGGCTACGGTAACGAGATATCTGAAACTGAATCGCTTCGAGAAGAACAAAACGCAAAGCAGCACAAGCAACTCCGGGATGCCCATACCGACCTTGCTTATCCAGGTGAACATGTTTTGCCCGGTGGCTGCATCGCCAATGCCAAAGGCCAGGGCGAACGCCGAAAGCACGATGATGAGTTTCCAGGGGATCGAGGGCTTGTGGCTCATCTTTGCCGGAAGGCTTGCCGCGGGGAGGGAATAGAATCCCTTGAACAGCATGAACATGCTCATTAATGGAAGCAGGCACATGATCGCTTCGATCGCTCCTGCTTCGGTTACTTGATGCAGGCCCCATATCGCAAGAGCGATGAAATACGAACCTGTCCACGCGATGAGCATGTTTCGGGCGGTAAGGCAGCCATATAGTTCGAGCCAAAGGAGAAACAGAAGCGCATAGCCGACGCCTCCTCCAATGATGAGAAACGCTGCATAAACGCCGACGACTGGGCTTCCCACTGCGAAGACGGTGCCGAACCCCCCGAACAGGGTAAGGGCAAGCGCGAGAACGGCGGCTGGCGAGCGTTTGAAGAAGGGGCTAAACCGATACGCAAGGAAGGATAAAAGGAAAAAGCCTATTACTTCACCGAGATCAAACAAGAGATGCCCTTGGCTTCCCGTGTAGGAAGGGAATGCTTCCGAGTAGCTGACGAGCGACAGGATCCACCAGAGCCAAGCACGTGCAAGCCCGCATCCCAAAAATGCGAAAGATACTTTCGGGATGGCGCCGAGACGGGCGTAGAAGTGTTTGATTGTATCCCAGAACATGAATGCCGACCCTTGCTCGCATACTAAGGGCTCCATTATAGCGGAATATCAATTGCGGCTTGGCGTCGCCGTTCTATCTTCGGCTATTCAGTCGCGGGCCTTCTACCCGATAACCCCGAACGGCAGATACCCCGCTTTGCTCGGAAGCGAAGCGTCGCGGGCGAAACGGAACGGCTTTCCGAATTCCTTGCAGGCGAGGAAATAGTGGCTCAGGCCGATTCCCATGTCGATGTCTGAGAGCTTATACGCAAGCGACAGGGGTGCTTTGAGTTTCTTCTCGTATACGAGAACCTTCTCGTCCTGTTTCTCGAAATACCAGGGCTGCGTGTTCATTCCCGAGGGGGCGAGGCGAGCCGCTTGGATGCAGGGGTCGTCGGTAACGTTCGTTATCTCCTCGATCTCCTTGCGTTTGAACTGATCGATGCTCCGATGGATCGATTCAGGCGAATTGCCGAAGGCGATGACGACGAGATCCTGATCGGTGCCGGCGGCTTCGGCGTCTTTCGACGAGCCGAGCCACACGCTGCCGATGTCCAAGGCATCGAGCCATAAAACAAGCTGCTCGAAGAGAAAACCGGCTGCTTCCATTTCGCCCGGCGCGCCCTGCCCGCTTACGATCAGGTAATGCGGGGCATCGACATGAAAGCGTCCCTTGACCTTGCTGGTGAACCGGTGTTCGAGCGATACGCCGGGGTAGAGCGATTCGAATCCTTCGATCGCGTTCGATATTTCGCTTAGAACCTCTTGCCCCAAGGGTCGCATGTCGTATTTTCGGCATGATTTGCGCTGCGAAATCGAAGGGTAGAGATTCGTGGGGAGCTCCATAAGATCGCCTTCCTCGAGGTGTGCTGCAATAGCGTTTCGGCGGCACTATTGTATAGCAGGCGATGTACGTGCCGGTGAAGGTGCGCTGTATGATACGAGGTTGTAACCTGCATCGAAGCGGCCAATCAAGACGGGTTGCCCGTCGATGGCGACGGGCAACGTCGCATGCGCTACGCCCCAAAAAGCTCCGCTTGCAGAGCCTGCGGGCGCGCCGTTGCGTGCGAGAAGGCGAGACCGTCGGGTCGTTTCGACCCGTATCAGCCTGCGGAGGAGTCGGAGCGAAAAACCAGGTAATCCTTAAACTTTCGAACAGCTGGCGAAGCGTTTTTCATCGTGCGAACGGCGAAGCATATGCTGCGGTACGCCGGTACGTCGAGTTCTCTGAGCGTTAAGCGATAAGGAATTCTTTTCAATATGAGCTCGGGAAGGATGCTGATGCCGAGGCCCTTCTCCACCATGGCGAGTATGGCGTAGTCATCCCAGGTGATGAACTGCGTGTCGGGTTCGACGCCCCGTCTTTCCATGAGCTCGGCGACATCGGACGAGTTTTCGCGTTCAAGCATCATGAACGGGTAATCGCGTAGCGCCTTGATCGGCAGTTTCGCATATTCGGCAAGGGGATGGTTTTCGGGTAGGACGGCAAGCAGCCTGTCTTGCTCGAGGAATTCGGTTTCGAGATCGGATTGCACTGGCAGCCGTAAAAAACCGCAGTCAACGCGCCCGTCGAGAATCCAGCGCTCTATTTCCTCGTAATCCCCGAGGAGCAATTCGTATTCGATGCCGGGGTAATCGTTCTGGAATCGGGCAATGATGTTGGGAAGCCAATGCGTTGCCACGCTTGAGAAGGTGCCGATTCGGATGAATCCTTTTTCCAGTCCGTTGAGTTCGGCGATCCTGTCTTGCAGCCGCGTTTCCGCATTGCAGATTTCCTGCACGAGCGGGAGGACGGAAAGCCCTTCGGCCGTCAAGCTCAAGCGTGCACTGCTTCGTTCGAGCAGTGAGATGTTCCACTCGCTTTCGAGGTCGGCTATCATGCGGCTGATTCCCGATTGGGAGTAATCGAGTGCTGCGGCTGCTTTAGTGAAGCTGCCGCATTCTACCGCTTTGAGCAATGCATGATATTTCGTAATGCTCGACATCAAGCCTTTCATGAGGATGTATGAGAAAAACTCATATGATCAATGATAAAGTTCCGTTTTTGTTATATGCCACTTTATGGAATACTCGATCCAGTGTCAAGAACGATGGGGAACAAAGACAGGGAGGAGCTATGCGCGTGTATGGCATTGTTGCGGCGATGGGTTTGCTGCAGAGTGGCGATGGGCCTGCTGCGAGGTTTCTTAAAACGAGAACCGGTCATCCCCTGAATCGGCTTTTGTCAGAAACCGGTCGCGATCTTACGGTTGCGGCTTTTGCGGACGGGGCCGGGTATGTCGCATCTTTATAGAGAGAGGATCGTCGTCAAGGTGGGCACGTCCACGCTTACCAACGAAGCGGGTGGCGTCGACTTGCGATCTTTCGAGAGGCTCGCACGTGTTCTATCCGATATTCACGGCAGGGGCTATCAGGTGATACTTGTGTCATCGGGCGCGATAGCCATTGGGTCGGACAGGCTTGGCATGGAACCGAGACCGAAGAGTTTGCGGGCGAAACAGGCAGCTGCCGCGGTTGGGCAGTGTCGCATATTGTTTCTCTACGACAAGTTTTTCGGGGAATACGGTAAAACCACAGCGCAGATCCTTCTGAACGCCGACGATGTCGAGCGGGAGGAGAAGCGGGCGAACCTCGTAAATACGTTCGATACGCTGCTGGATATGGGAATCATCCCAGTCGTGAACGAGAACGATTCGGTGAGCTTCGGCGAGATCGAATCGGATGAGCGCTTATTCGGAGATAACGATGTGCTGTCGGCGATCGTGGCGGTTCTCTGCCGCGCGCATAAGCTTGTCATCTTGTCGGATATCGACGGCCTGTACGAGAGGGATCCGCGCTCGAATCCGAAAGCGAAGCTTATCGACGTCGTTGAAGACGTAGCCGACGTGGAGCGCTGCGCCGGGGGAGCGGGATCTTTGCGGGGGACTGGCGGCATGAAGACAAAACTCCAGGCAGCCGATTTAGCTACGCGCAACGGCATCGATGCCGTGATCTTGAACGGAAGACGCCTCGACCGCCTTTACACAGTGCTCGACGGAGGCAGGGCGGGCACTGTGTTCGCAGCCCGGCCAAAGGTTGTGCGAGATCAAAATGACGGCACTCCAAGATTTTCGCTTCGAGCTTGAATATGGCGGGGCGCAAGCCGTCGATAGACTACAATTGGGCAAGCGAATGAGGCGGCCGTTCGTTTGGGCGGGGCCGCCCCGAAGGTTTGCGCCGAAGCGCCGAAGCTGCGACCAGGCGGTGCAAAGATCGGAGGGCGTCGCTGTCTCTGCGACAGCGAAAGGAGGAGTGCGTTGATACGTGAGGCGACTGTTGGGGATATCGGCGATTTGGTTCGATTATCCGAGCTCTTGTGGCCCGGGCACGATGCGGGCGTGCTCGAAGAAGAATTGCTGTGCGATCTTCGCGATGCGGATGCGGCTTGTTTCCTGTCGCTGCGCGATGCCGATCCGAACGACCCCGGTTCGGGGGAAGAGGCTGTCGGTTTCGCTTGGTGCCGCTTGCGCCGTGATTACGTCGAGGGTACCGAAAGCAGCCCCGTCGGGTATCTCGAAGGGATATTCGTGGACGAGCGGTTTCGCGGGAGGGGTCATGCGCGCATGCTCGTCGGGGCGTGCGAAGCGTGGGCGGTATCGAAGGGGTGTTCGGAGTTCGCGAGCGATTGCGAACTCGACAACGGGGAGAGCCTCGCATTCCACCTGGCTTGCGGCTTCGCTGAAGCCAATAGGATCATCTGTTTCGCGAAGCGCTTGGACTCGTGATCGTTTACAACTTGATGAACCCGGAGATCCCGCTTGATTGGACGATGGTTCCATCATCAAGGATAAGCAGCGCTTCGATGCCTGGTGTGCGTTCGGCGAAATCGATCGCCCCTTGCGACCCGAGGGCGAATACGGTTGTGGAATAACCGTCCCCGTCGATCGAGTTCGCCGAGACGATGGTTGCGCTGGCGATATCGGTGGCTACGGGATAGCCCGTAGCGGGGTCGAGGATATGGTGATAGTGGATGCCGTCCTTTTCGAAGCAACGCTCGTAAAGGCCGCTCGTAACCACCGATCCCTGCCTGATCGGTACTGCGCCGATGAGCGTCGAGGGATCTGCAGGATTGCGTATGCCGATCGTCCAGGGCTTTCCATCGGGCTTCGAGCCGAAGGTCACGACGTTTCCGCCCAAATTGATGATGGCGTTCGAGAACCCCTGGCCTGCAAGCAGTGCGCGCAGATCGTCGGCTATGAAGCCCTTTGCCGTGCCTCCGACATCGATGGAGGCGGCAGGGTCGTCCAGCTGCGCCCAGAACCCGTTCTCGGTAGAGGCGAGCTTCAGCGCGCGCCAGTTGACATGGGCGAGCGCTTGTATGAGACTTGCCTGGTCGGGCACGGTTTTTTCCATGAAATCCCAAAGCCTGCATACCGCGCCCATCGTGATGTCGAAGACGCCTCCGCTTGCTTCGCAGTAGCGTAGGCTCGCTTCAAGCACGCGATACGTCTCTGCTGCAATGGGAACCTTTTCTCCCGAAGCGGCGTTGATGCGGGAGACATCGCTGCTCTCCAGATGGCGGGACAGGAGGTACTCGAAGGTTCTGCACCGTTCGACGGCAGCCGAGAATCCTTCACGAACGGTTTTTTCGGGAAGATCGTTTCGGTACGTCTGAAGCAGGATTTCGGTATTGAAAGCGAAGAACTTGCATGACCAGGCGCCTTTTGCATCGGGGCCCGATACGTCAACGGAGTTCTTAAGCGGTATGTCGGGAAGCATCTGCTGCATAAACCGATCATACCATGATCTTCGCTTCTGTTGACCTTCGCAATGCCGAGCGCTTTCCTTTGGGGTTCGAAGGCCCTTGCGCCCAACCGTCGAAAGCCCAGTCACCAGCGTTTGGGCGTCGCCGCGCTAGTCGCTGTTTCGTGGCATGAGAAAGGGCGCTTCCTGCTTGGGGGGGGGTGGTATGGAAGCGCCCTTTTGGAGTATGCCGCGTGGGGTTGACGCGGCCGGGTGGGTATGAGGTCAGTCGACCTTGGTGTATTCGCTATGCATGCAAGCGGGGCATGCGGGCAGTTTTCCGTCGTTATCGTAAAGGTGCACGAGGAACCCGCACTTTGTGCAGCGGTACGTGCCCTTTCCGGGTTTGTCGCCGGTTTTGTAGATCATGACATCCTCCGTTCAGTCCTGCGAAACCCATTCGTGGTACTTGCGCAGCTTGTAGTCGGTTACGGCATCGATGACGGTATAGAGGTACGTGTGGATGTCGTTGCCTTCGCGCTCTTCTTCCATGGCGTTGTCGAGAATGATGCGCTCGACTTCGGCCTTGCTTTCGTCGCTGGCGAGAACCCTTAAGAAACCGTTGAAATCCTTCATGATGTATCACCTCGTTTTCAAGTACATCATAGCAGTACAGAAGCTATATTCGTTGTCGGGAAGGAAACGGGGGAGATACGTTTGGGTGAAGAAGGCTAGCCGCTCGCACAGCATCGTTTCCGGCTATTTTTTTGCGCAGAAACTCGAAGAACGCGAATCCGATCGATACGATCGTGAGTACCGAAACGATGAGTTGGGACATCCCCGTCGCGTAATCGACTTGATTCGGATCGAACGCTGCGAGGGCGAGGTAGTAACAGCACCAGACAAGCCCTTGGGCAAGTATGAAAAACGTCAGATACTGGATGGCACGGGAGATCTCGGTGCGTTTGCTTTGACAGGTAAAGTTTTTTTGCACGTTGTTACCGAATGGCGCATGCGAATCGGTATACTTTTCAAAGCGGCTTGACAAGCCCTGTCCCGTAAACGAAACGAAGAAACGAGGCACATGGAATCAGCTATCCGAGCGCAGGGATTGCGGAAGACCTACCCGCTTTCCGCAAAGCAGCGCAAACTCGAGCACACTGAAGAGCGGCGAAAAACAGCCGTGGACAACCTTTCGTTCGAGGTGGTGAGAGGGGAGATCTACGGGCTGCTCGGTCCGAACGGAGCAGGCAAGACGACGACGCTCAGAATGCTTGCGGCGCTCATAAAGCCCGACGAAGGCGATGCGTGGATCAACGGATCGAGCATCGTGAGCGATCCGATGGGCGTGCGCGAGACGATCGGGTTTCTGACGAGCGAACTGAAGCTCGAAGAGGTGTTCTCGCCGGATTACCTGTTCGATTTCTTCTCGGAACTGCACCATGTCGATCATGGGGTGCGCGAAGCGCGCAAGCGGAGTCTGTTCTCGCGTTTCGGCATCGAATCGTTCGCCGAAACCAAGGTTGCCGATCTGTCCACGGGTATGAAGCAGAAGGTTTCCCTTGCGGTTTCGGTGGCGCACGATCCGAGCGTCATCATCTTCGACGAGCCGACCAACGGCCTCGATGTCCTTACGGCGAAAACGGTCACCGATTTTCTGCTTGAGCTTAAGGGGGAGGGCAAGACCATTCTGCTTTCCACCCATATCTTCAGCCTGGTCGAGAAGGTGTGCGACCGCGCGGGCGTCATCATCGGGGGGCGCATGGTTGCAAGCGGCACCCTGGAAGAGCTCACGGGAGATCGGTCGCTCGAGGATGCGTTTTTCGACATGTATCGCATGACGGTGGGTGATGCCTCGTGAAAAGCAGTGTGCTTACCATAGCGAAAAAGGAGCTTGCACGCTTCTTCAGCAATAAGGCGTCGGCTCTGATCGCCATCGTATTGCCGGGTTTGCTCATCTTCGGCATGTGGTCGATCATGGGCAATGCGATGTCGGGCATGATGGGCGGCGGCGATTCCGAACGGCCGACGATCGCCGTGGTCGATTGTCCCGCGAGCGTGGAGCAGCTGGCGGCGGCTTCGGGTATCGATCTGGTGGAAACGGCGAGCTTGCCGAGTCCTGAGGAAATGCGGGAGCAGATCGATGGCGCCGATGTTCAGGCATTCGCGGTGTTCCCCAAGGGGTTTGATGAGGCGGTGGCTGCCTACGAGACCTCGTCGGGGCAGATCGCTCCACGGGTCGAGGTGTATTACAATTCGGCGGATACCTCGTCGGCCAGGGCTTACGCTGCGTTCGTTGCGGTGCTCGACGCATACGAATCGTCTCTTTCGAACAAGTTCGACGTGAATGCCGGCGAGGCGATCTACGATGTGGCCGAAGACAAGGATCTTGCGGCAACGATCATCGTATCCATTGTGCCTATGTTGCTGCTCATTTTGCTGTTCAGCGGATGCATGTCGGTTGCATCCGAAGCGGTTGCAGGCGAAAAGGAGCGTGGAACGATGGCGACCATGCTTGCGACGCCGATCAAGCGCAGCGATATAGCGCTCGGTAAGATTTTGGCGCTCGCGCTCATCGGACTTGCGATCGCAGCTTCGAGCGCTATCGGCATCTTCGCCAGTTTGCCGAACCTGATGCAGGGCGAGTTCGATATAAACGTATACGGAGCACCCGAGTATCTGCTGCTGGCGCTTGTGATCTTCTCGACCACCCTGCTCATCGTCATGCTGATCACCGTGGTGTCGGCGCTTGCGAAGACGACGAAAGAAGCGCAGCTTTACCTGACGCCGCTTATGATCGTGGTCATGGTGATCGGTTTGCTCGGCATGTTCGGCGATGGCGCCAAGCCCGAGCTCGGCTACTACTTCGTCCCGCTCTACAACAGCGTGCAGTGCATGATCGGAATATTCACCTTCGATTTCCAGCCTGCAGCCGTTGTAGCGTGCGTGGCGAGCAACCTGGTGTATACCGGCATCGGCGTGTACGTGTTGCAGAAGATGTTCAAGAGCGAAAGGCTCATGTTCGCGCGGTAGTGCTTGCTTTCGGCTCGGCTCGGTGCAGTGCTTCGACGCCGAGCCGAGCGTGCATACGGTAAGCCCGTCGTGCTGCTGCGCACTGAAGCATCGCCTTCCGTACGGTTCCGATGGTGCCGCTATTTTGCCGGTGGATCGATTACGAGCGATCCGGGAGGTTCGGTTCCTCGGGGAATCAGCACGAGTGCATAGTCGCACGCATCCGCGATTCCCGCGACGGTTCCGCACTCGAGCGTGCCGCCTGTGGCATCGGCTTGGGTGACGAGCGCGTTGACGTAATTGCGCGTCTTTCCGATGCTCTTGCTGATGCCCGCTTGGCTTTTGCCCGAAGAGGAGATTGCTTCCCGTAGGGCGTCTTGTGCCTTCATCGTTCCTCCGAATTTCCTATATGCATAATACGTATTGTGTATATCTAATGTATAACTCTACCACATCTTGTGCCTATTTTCTACTAGGCGTAAACTGCGAAGTGCGCAGGAAGGGAAGTCAGGAGCGTCCACGCAGCCTTGTTCGTTCAAGGGATGCTCTCCGCAAGAAGAAGCCGGAGTTTCGGCTTCGGAAGGGAGTGGTTGCGTGGTGGATGATCGCGGAGACGAACATGGGGTATTGGTACCGATGGCTTTCGTTGACGACTTGGCGGAGGCTGCAAGTATTTCGGGCGATGTCGTGCAGGCTCTCGAATGCGTGCGTATCGCCATCGAGTCGGATCGATGCGATCCCGAGGTGTACATCGCCGGCGTCATCGGCGTTCTTTTGCTGGCCGCAAAGCACGTGCACGGCAGCGCCAATGCACTGAGCGACGAGGCCGAGCGCCTATTGGAGATAAAACGGCTCGAAATGAAGAAGTGAGCGATATGCGTCGTGCGTCCCGCCTGCCTTTTGTTGCGGCAGCCGCGAGGGGGTCGGGTGTCCGAGTGCCTGGAAAACAGCGAACCCCGACAAGCCGGGGTTCGAAAACGGTTTTATGGTGGGCCCAGCAGGATTCGAACCTGCAACCAAAGGATTATGAGTCCTCTGCTCCACCGTTGAGCTATAGGCCCGGGGTTAGCGTGCGCTTCTGGCGCGAGATAGTATTCTAACGCAAGTGAGCGCATACCGTAAGCCCCGAAAACCTATAAAACCAGATTCTCCCTTGCGCTCGGGCGGTAGGACCGCTAAAATACTTCGAGCACACGGAAAGCTTTTCGAAATGTGCATTCGGTCGCTTGGCTCAGCGGGAGAGCATCGCCTTCACACGGCGGGGGTCACAGGTTCAAATCCTGTAGCGACCACCATGAAACTCGAAAGGACCTTTGATATTCAAAGGTCCTTTTTCTGTATCTCGGGATCTCCCTATGTCCTGTTTTAGCGAACTCTGATTTGAATTATCTTTTCATGAAGCATGCAAAGCGCATGGGAAGTGTGCTGCAAGCTAGATGTCAAGCCGCGTTTGGGGGGTGATTAGACGGAGCGCCTTTCTTTCGGTAATCGTATCGCCTGGGTTGAGGCGATCGCAGAGCAGCTCGGAATCCGGATCGTATTTGCAGAGATTGCTCGGCGTGTTTGCGAGGCCCCCCGCGTTGGCGTAGCAATACACGCAGCCGTTCGCGCAGGTATCGTAAGCGCCGATGTCAACGCTGGTCATACAGTAGCATCCGTTCCGGCCAGCCGTCGCTGCGGCGTCAACCGCGCCGAACCCGATCGCATGCTCGACGAAAGCCGGGTCGATGCATCCTTTGCGCGCCATGCCCGCGGCATCGAGATCCATCGTCCCGCAACCGCCGACCTCCATGCCGTGTCTTGCTCCGATGGCGCAAAGCGCCCGTGCAAGGTCGGTTTCCTGCTCAACGGGAACGCATCGGAGGTTCTTCGCATGCATGAGCTGTTCGATTTTCGGATACATATCCAGAAAACTGATCCGGCATTGCGAGGTGAATCCTTCGAGTTTCTTCGCGAATACCTCGAAATAGCGAAGATGGTGCTCGACGGTGTAGCGGTCGCTTACGAGGATGGGGCTGTATCGCCAAACCATGCGATGCGAGCCGATGGCGGATGAAAGCCGCCTGAACGTTTCGACAAGCGCAGCTTTCGGGGGAAGCGCCGATTCGACATCGGTTCCGTAGGCGTTGAGCGTGAATTGGACGTAGTACGGATAGGGTTCGAGCTCTCCGAGGCAGTCGAGCATCGGCTCGGGGTTTTTCGTCCAGAATGCAATGCACTCGACGCTTTCCCGGTCGAGCGGTACGCGGGATACGCTCGATCGGTTCATGGGATTGCGCACGAGGGCGTAGCCGGCTTGCAGACGGTTGATGAGCCATTCCATGCAGAAACGCGGTATGTCGGTTCGGCGCGATGCGCTGACTATCATGGGAGTCCATTCTTCTGGGGTTTTGCCAGTATACCATACGTATGTTCGCTCTATGCCCGAGGCCCGTCGGTAACGTGTCGGAAAACTCCAGCTTGATTTGAAATTCGGTATTGCCAAACATCGGCGTTACGGTATAATTTCCACTTGCGCATGAAGCGCATGCCATTCCTCGGTAGCTCAACGGCAGAGCATCCGGCTGTTAACCGGAGGGTTGTAGGTTCGAATCCTACCCGGGGAGCCATAACGAATCTGTTCGAACCCCTTCGGGGGTTCGAATTGTTTTTTTCGGCGACTGCGTTGTTGCGGTTGCGGGAATGCAGATCGATTGCGCTCTAGGGGGGAGCCGGTGCGTTCGATGCGATGCGGACGGCTCGTTCGGCAGCTTTCGGTTCGAGGCGCTTCGGGGTGCTGCATAGCAAAATGAGTCTCGGTCAAGCTTGCGCGAAGGCCCGTGCGCGGAAATCAAGCGATTTTGCCAAAATAACTCGACAGTCCTGCGAAAACAGCGCACGAAAATGTCAAATTGAGAGATCGCCGCACATGGCTATACGAAACGCCCTGTTCAGCGCACTGGCGATTTCGCGACATTCATGCATGATCTTGCATTTTGCAGGACTGTCGAGTAAAAGTGGCAGAATCGCGCATATTCGTTGCATCGCCCGCAAAAGATCCGCAAAACAGCAGTCTATCGCGGGACTGCTTGCGGGCGATGGGTATCCAACGAAGCAAGGCTGCGGTTGGCCTCTTGAAGCGTGCGGCGGCTTGAATTCGGGGAAGCCCCTAATACACCATGCCCATCGTTTCGCGCACCTCGTCGAGCGTCGCGTTGGCGATGTCGTTCGCGCGACAGTTGCCTTCGTGCAGCACGTCCTCGATGTAATCCATGTCGCTTGCAAGCTCCGTCCTGCGCTCGCGGATGGGGGCGAGGTAGGCGTTGACGCTTTCGGTGACGTACTTTTTGAGCGTGCCCGAGCCTCCATCGCCGATCTCGGCGGCTATTTCGGCCTCATCGCGACCCGTGCAGAGCGCCGCGGTTGTCAGCAGAGCCGACACGCCGGGACGGGCTTCGGGGTCGAATGTGATGAACCGATCGGGGTCGGTTTGGGATTTCTTGATGAGCTTCGCCGTCTCCTCTGCGGTGGCTGAAAGCGCGATGGCGTTGCCGTAGCTTTTCGACATCTTGCGCCCGTCGAGGCCGGGGATGGCGGGAGAATTGTTCAGCAGGCCGTCGGGTTCGGGGAACACGTGGCCGTAGCGCTCGTTGAATCGGCGCGCGATCTGGCGGGTCTGCTCGATATGGGGCAGCTGGTCCTTGCCGACGGGCACGATGTTGCCCTTGCAGAACAAGATGTCGCATGCCTGGTGGACCGGGTAGGTGAGCAGCAGGCCCGAAAGCACGTGGCCCGAGGCGTCCATCTCGGCTTTCACGGTGGGGTTGCGCATGAGCTCCGATTCGGTCACGAGGGAGAGGAACGGAAGCATGAGCTGGTTGAGGGCGGGTACTGCCGAATGGGTGAAGATGATGGTCTTCTTCGGGTCGATGCCGCAGGCGAGGTAGTCGATCACCATGTTGCGCACGTTGTCGGCGATGTTGTCGGTGGTGTCGCGATCGGTGATCACCTGGTAATCGGCGATGATGATGCGCGTCGTTACGCCGAGGTCCTGCAGGGCCACGCGTTCGCGAATCGTGCCGAAGTAATGACCGAGGTGCAAACGTCCCGTTGGCCGGTCGCCCGTCAGCATGGTGTACTTTTCGGGATGTTCGGGTAGATCGGCGCGGATTTCGTCGGAGCGCTTGCGGCTCGCCTCGTAGCTGTCGATGCTCATGGTCGTTTCTCTTTCGTGGTCGTGCGGGTACGCAGATACGGTCACAAGTATAGCGTTTTTCTCGCCGTGTTTCGGAAGGTTGGCGCAAAAGGGATCCGACTCGCTGCATCGCACGGAGAAACCCCCTCGTTGAACCGATGCTGTGCGAGGGGGTTTGCGCGGGTGCATGAAAATCCGCTCGTGCTAGAAGTGGCCGAAGCTCATAACGGAATAGACGACGCCTGCTATGCCGAGCGCGATGACGACGGCAACGATGATCTTGTCGCGCTTGTTGAACAGCTGCGCCTTCGCGTTGTGCTGCTTGACGCCTACTATGTAGAGCGGGATGCCGATCGCGTATACGATGCAGGCGACCATGAGGTAGTTGAGTCCCGCTGCGTATATGAGCCACAGCCCATATGCCGATCCGATCACGCCGGTTACGATGGCGCTCGTGCGGCTGGCGAATATCCCCTTTGGATAACTGTCCTTTTTCAGCGCTATCTTGAACAGGAACAACGTGCAGAAAAGATAGCACGGAAGCGCCATGACGCTCGTGATGCTGATCATGGTCGTCCAGGCGTTGCTGCCGATGAAATACGATGCGATGAGCACTACCTGAATGACGATGGTGGTCCACAGAAGCGATATGGACGGAGCGCCCTTCTTGTTCTCCTTCTCGAAGGCGGTGGGGAAGATCCCGCTTTTCGACGCTGCGAACGGCATTTCGCCGAGCATGAGCATCCAGACGAGCCACGAGCTCAAGACCGAGATGATGACGCCTGCGTTCACCATGATCTCACCCCAGCTGCCAAACGATTGGAGCATGATGGCGGCCATCGACGGATCGGCCATTTTGCCGACCGCTTCCTGCGTATCGACGCCGAGGGGCAGAAGCGAGACGATGACGTACAGGCCGAGGGTCACAAGGAAGCCTATCATGGTCGCCTTGCGAACAGCGGCCTGCGACTTCGCCCTGCCCGATACCACGACCGCGCCTTCGATGCCCAAGAACAGCCACAGCGTTACGAGCATGGTCGATTGTACCTGCGGCATGACGTTGGACCAATCGAGCGTGAGCGCTACCCCGTCCTTCATGCCCCAGAAGCCCTCCATGAACACCGAGAACTTGAAGATGGTTGCGACGGCGAGGATGAAAATGATCACGGGAACCAGTTTGCCGATGGTGCCGATGATGTTCAGGAAGCTCGTCTGCTTCGCCCCGCGCAGGGCGAGGAAGTACATGATCCACGTGATGATGGACCCGCCGATAATCGAGGGGATGTTGTTTCCTCCGGCAAAGTCGGGGATGAAGTAGTTCAGGGTGGCCATGATGAGCACAGAGTAAGCAACGAGTGCAAAGCAGTTGCATATCCAGTACCCATACGCCACGAAGAACCCGATGAGCTTACCGAACCCTTTCTCGGCGTAGGCGTACAAGCCGTTGGTGAGCTCGGGACGCGCGGCCGAAAGGATGCGAAACGTGTTCGCGATGAACCAGATTCCCACGCCGGTGACGATCCAGGCGATGATGATGGCTCCTGCGGAAGCGTCCTGCGCCATGTTCTGCGGAAGGTTGTAGATGCCTCCGCCGATCATGGCGCTGATGACGATGCCGACCAGGCCGATGAGGCCTACTTTTTTCGAGTTGTCTTGGGTCGGTGCTCCGCTGGAACCAGAAGAGGTTTTATCTGCCATGATTCCAGTCCCGTCTCATTACCCTTGCGCGATGTCGGTAAGGGGTTGGAAGTCCATTTCCTTCAGCCAGCCGGTCAGGTTGATGTCGTTGAGCGACGTGAACCCATCGGCGGGAACCGCGTTGCGAGCCAGCGTGACGTAGGGGCCGACGGTGATGGCGTTGCCGATCTCGCCGGGCTTCATCATGCGATAGGCGAATCCGACATAGGTGCGATCGAACAGCACGTGGGAGTCGCGGCCGCATTCGACGACCGACCAGACGATCTCGCGACGATGGTCTTCGAGAAATGCGATCATGTCTTCTTCGTTGTCGTTTTCGGTCCAGACGCCCGCATCTTCGATGAACAGGTCGGCGGAGAAATCGCGATCGGCGGAAAGCGAGATGGCGATGAACGACCACACGCCGTAAGCCTGCCCGTCCTTGAGTTCGCCTTCCTTGGGGCGGTAGGCTGTGATGCCCTTGTTGGCGCAGATGGTGTGCGCGCCGGGGATCAGGTGATAGCGGCGGTTCTCTTCGGTGCCGAAGAGCTCTTTGCCGGCGTCGAGAAGCGGCTGGGCATCGAACACCTTGAGCTCGGAGCCGTCGAACTGCTCGACGGTGAACAGAGGCTTGCTCTTGCCCGAGTCGATGTCATCGTGTCGGGCGAGGTCGTAGCCCCAAACCTGGCCCGCCATGCCGCAGAACGAAGAAGCGGTCAGCATGTTGATCTGTCCGATGTAGGCATCGGCTGCTTCGGCCTTGTCGTAAGTGACGATGCGGTCGATCAGGCCGTCGTCGGTCTTCTCGACGGTGCCTGCCGACACCTTCAGGATCGATACGTAGCCGTTGCCGTAGGCGCCGGGCATGCCGTATCCGTCGCAGTAATCGTCGTAGGGGCTGATGGCTGTTTTGTCGATGTGGGGCGCGCGCATGTGCTCATGCTTGTGCTGGGAAAGTGCGAGGGCGCGGTTCCTTCTCTCTTCGAGGCTCATGGAAAATCCTTTCGTCTGGGACGCTTGACTTGTGTGTACAGAGCTCTTCTGCGCAAGCGGTGCGGTCTGCGAGTCGCGTTCGCGAAACGCGGCGGAAGTGCGGGCCGAACCGACTTGGGCGGTTAACCTGGCACCGATAATACGACCGAGAATCGCTGTGGGAGTGCGCAAGCGGAGATCGAAAACGTCTCGTGCCCTATTTGAAGCCCCGCTGTTGATTTCGAAAATGTGTTACATAAATCATCGTAAAACGAAGAGGAGCCCCGCAGGATATTCGACTCCTGCGGGGCTCCTCTTCGTTCACGTTTTCGACGCCCGATGCTACTCGTTCGCGTTCGACTTCGCGTCGCTTGCTGCATCTTGGGCGGCGTTTCTCGCATCGTGAGCTGCATCTTTAACGGCGTTACCCGCATCGTGGGCCGCATCCTTCGCTGCGTTCTTCGCGTCGGTTGCCGCATCTTTGACCTTGTTGGCGAAATCTGACATGGTGTCCTCCTGATGTCGTTGGCTTATGGGCATCGATTCTAGGGGTAAACCGGTCAACGTTGGATGAGGCGCGGCAACGGGCTGCCAACGAAACGGTTTCAGCGAGGGAGGCGGCCGATTGGCTTTACGATAATGGATGTCGAAGCCGTTTGCCGCCACGGCGGGTGCTTTGCGATGCGGAGGTTTTTCGCCGTGTCGGGGCTTTCGCCGCTTGCAGCGGGCGGAAGGCTATAATAAAGCGAGAATTGACTGAGGAGTCGGTATGGCTTTCGTTGAATTCCGCGATGTGCGGAAGACCTATAGGATGGGTGAAGTCGAGGTTGCGGCCGTCGACGGCATGACCTTCGATATCGAAGAGGGCGAACTTGTCGTGGTCGTGGGGCCTTCAGGCGCCGGCAAGACCACGCTGTTGAACATGCTAGGCGGGATGGACGGGGCCACGTCGGGAACCATCGTGCTCGATGGGAGGAGGGTAAGCTCGTTCGACACCAAGGAGCTCACGTATTACCGCCGTTACGACATCGGTTTCGTGTTCCAGTTCTACAATCTCGTGCAGAACCTCACGGCGCTCGAAAACGTGGAGCTCGCTTCGCAGATATGCAAAGATCCTCTTGATGCAGCCGACGTGCTTCGGCAGGTGGGCCTCGGCCATCGCCTCGACAACTTCCCAGCGCAGCTCTCGGGAGGCGAGCAGCAACGCGTCGCCATCGCCCGGGCGCTTGCAAAAAACCCGAAGCTTCTTTTGTGCGACGAGCCGACGGGCGCTCTCGACTACCAAACGGGCAAGGCCATCCTCGGGCTTTTGCAGGATACGAGCCGCGAAACGGGTCGCACGGTCGTTCTCATCACGCACAACCAGGCGTTCACGTCGATAGCCGATCGCGTTATCCACATCCGCGAGGGCAAGGTTGCGGGCGTGGAGGTAAACGAGCACCCCGTATCGGCCGAGACGATCGAGTGGTAAGAGCCGATGCGCAGCGCATTCGCTAAAGATTTTTGGCGGTCGATCTCGCATTCGTGGGGGCGTTTCCTCGCGATCGCGGCTATCGTCGCGTTGGGGACGGGGTTTTATGCCGGGCTTCGCATGACGGCGCCCGATATGAACCTCGCCGCCGATACGTATTACGACGGCACCGATCTCTACGATATCCGCATGCTTTCGACTATGGGCCTGACCGATGATGACGTCGATGCGCTCAAAGCCGTTGACGGCGTTTCGGGCGTCATGCCCGCTTACCAGATCGACGCAACGTCTCTCATGGGCGGCGAGCAAGTAACGGTGCGCATCCATTCGCTCGATGTCGCCGCAGCTCAGGCGAGCGATACCTCCGACGGCGTTACCGCCGTTTCCGATGATTCGAACTACTTGAATCGTCCGCTGCTCGTCGAGGGGACGTGGCCGGTGCAACCCGACGAATGCGTCGTTTCCGCCGATGCGGTTATGGCTGCCCCCCTTTCGATAGGCGATACGGTTGTGCTGACCGAAGGGTCGCAGGATCTCGGCGATGCGCTCAATGCGAAAAGCTTCACGATTACCGGGTTTGTCAGGTCTTCGTATTACACCTCGTCGGGAAGCCTCGGAACGACAAGCCTCGGCAGCGGGGCGCTTGCCCAGTACATGTACGTGCCCGAATCGGCATTCAAGGACGATCAGCCCTACACCGAAGTCTACGTTGCCGTTGCCGATGCGAAGGACGAGCGCGGCTCTTCGTCGGCATACGCCGAAAAAGTCGACGTGGTTTTCAAGGAGATCGAAGCGATCGCGTCAGCTGGGGAAGAGCGCAGGCTTGAAGAAATCAAGCGGGAGGCGCAAGACGAACTCGATCGGAACAAGGAGGACTTCGAGCGGGAGCGCGATGATGTAAATGCTCGGCTCGACGAGGCGAAGCAGAAGCTCGACGACGCGAAAGCCCAGCTCGATGATGCGAAGGAAACGCTTGACGCAACGCCGGCACAGCTCGACGAGGCTGCGGCGGCCATCGCGGCCAACGAGCAGGCGATCGCATCGGGACAGGCCGATTACGATGTGGGAGTTGCCGAGCTCGCGAATCAGCGCGCTGCAGCGCAGACGGGGTTCGACGAGGTGCAGGCGACCATCGACGAACAGCAGGCTCAGCTCGATACTGCACAGAGCACGCTTGCCGAACTTGAGCCCCAGCTTGCGGCTGCGCAGCAGCAGCTGGCGGGCATGCAGCCGGGCGATCCCGGCTACGACGAGCTTGCGGCCACGGTTGCTGCGCTCGACGAGAACGTGAAGAAGATCCAGGCGGCGTTGAGTCAGGGCATCCCTGCGCTCGAGAAGGCGCGTTCGGAATTCGCCGCTCGAAAGCAGGCTGTTGAAGAGGAGTTCGCGGCAGCGCAGTCCGAGCTCGATTCGGCCGCATCGGCCCTGTCGAGCGGGAGGGTGCAGCTTGATCAGGGGCGCGCTCAGCTCGAATCGGGAAAGCAGCGCTATGAAGATGGCAAACGGGAATACGAAGAAGGTCTGGCAGAATACGAAGAAGGCCTTGCCGAGTACGAGAGCCAGAAGGCCGAAGCGGATGAGAAGCTTGCCGATGCCCAAAAGGAGATCGACGATGCCCAGGCGAAGATCGACGGAGTCGACGCGCCCGAATGGTACATCATGGACCGAACGAAAAACGTCGGCGCCGAAAGCTTCAAATCGGATGCCCAGCGCGTTGATCAGATAGCGCAGGTGTTTCCCTTCATCTTCTTCCTGGTTGCTGCGCTTGTCGCCTTGACGACGATGACGCGCATGGTCGAAGACGAGCGCGTGCTCATCGGAACGTTCAAGGCGCTCGGTTACGGCAGGGCGCGAATTTCCCTGAAGTACCTTGCCTACGCGGGCATTGCGAGCGGGGCGGGCGCGCTCATCGGCATCGTTTCGCTTTCGCAGGTGCTGCCTGCGGTGATTATGAACGCCTACGGCATCATCTACACGGTTCCGGCCGCCCCTACCCCGATCGACCCTGCCATCGCGGCGTTGTCGGCGGGCCTTGGCGTCGGCGTGACGCTTGCCGCGACGGCGGCTGCCGCGATATCGACGCTGCGCGAACCCCCTGCAACTCTCATGCTCCCGCGCGCCCCTAAGGCGGGCAGGCGCATTCTTCTCGAGCGCGTCGGTTTTGTGTGGAAGCGCCTGTCGTTCTCGTGGAAGGTGACGTTCCGTAACATATTCCGATACAAGAAGCGATTTTTCATGACGCTCATCGGAATCGCCGGATGCACTGCGCTGCTGCTCACCGGTCTGGGTCTTTCCGATGCGATCAACGATATCATCACCAAGCAGTTCGGACAGATATATCAGTACAACGCGACTGTCGGGCTTGTCGAAGAGCCGACCGATGAAGATATGGATGCCGTTCGCGAGATCATGGAAGATACCGATGTGATCGGCGCGTACACCTATGCCGATACCACGCCCATGACGGCGAGCGCTCCGGACAGGAAAGATCAGATCGTCCACGTGATCGTGCCCGAAGACCCCGCGCAGTTCCAGGACTTCGTGACCATGCGCGAGCGCGTGGGGCAGACGTCTCTCGAGCTGTCGGGCGACGCGGTGCTTGTGAGCGAGAAGCTTGCGACGGAGCTCGGCCTCGGTGTGGGCGATGACCTGCTGCTTTCGAAGCAGGATGCCATTGGGAACACGACGGATGAGGGCTGTTCCGTTACGATTACGGGCATTATGGAGAACTACGTGAGCCAGTACGTGTTCATGACACCCGAGCTTTACGAGCGGGTCTCAGGCGATGCGCCCGAGTTCACGACGATCTTCGCGAAAGCAACCTCCGATTCGGCGTTGCGCTCGACTATGAGCGACCAGCTGCTTTCGCTTGAATCGGTGAAGACCGTCGGCTTCAACGACGAAACCATCGATTCGTACGAGAAGATGCTCGGAAGCGTGAATTCGATCGTCGTCGTGCTCGTGGTCGCGGCTGCCGCCCTGGCCTTCGTCGTGCTCTACAACCTGACGAACATCAACATCACCGAACGGCAGCGCGAGATTGCGACGCTTAAGGTGCTCGGCTTCACAACGCGCGAAGTCGACGCGTACATATTCCGAGAGATCATTCTGCTCACCGTGATCGGCTGCTTGGTCGGCTTGGTTTTCGGCGTGGTGATGGAAAACTTCGTCGTAGTAACCGCGGAAGTCGATCAGGTGATGTTCGGCCGTGAGATCCATGCGGCGAGCTATGTTATCGCGTTCGTGCTCACGATGCTGTTCTCGGTGCTCGTAGCGCTGGCCATGCGGCGCAAGCTCGCAAAGATCGACATGGTGGAAAGCCTCAAGTCCAACGAGTAGGCATTCGCCTGCTGCCCAGGGGGTTGGGTTTCCGCGTGACGGGCGGGTTCGCCTTGTTCAGCTTTCGGGCGATGTCTCGTCTTCGACGATGTTTATGAGATCCTGCTGCGAATGCACGCCCATTTTCTGATAGATGTGATACGTATGCGTTTTGATCGTTCGTTCGGCGACGAAGAGCTGATCGGCTATGTATTTGGCATTCCGCCCCTTGGCGAGGTAGAACAGTATCTCGCCCTCACGCGGTGTGAGATCGTATTTCTGGGCAGCGAACGAGCATTTCCGCTTGTAGGGGCGTTCGATGACGGTTGGGCTTGCTGGCTCTTGGTTCGTCTCGGCATTGGAAAAGCGCTCTTCGTCGTTGTTCACGATGAGCGGGTATTTGTTCGGATTGATTGCGGCGACGGTGATGTAGAGGCATACCGAGGCGACAAGGACGATGATGAACGCCGGCATGGTCATCATGCCGAGTTCCGTGGTGAGGAAAGCGCCGCACGCCCATCCTATGCCCTGACCGGCAACGATGAAGAGGCGGCCTCTCGAGAAGCAGTAGCATGCGGAGACGGATAGCAGGTTTCCCCTGAGAGACAACACGGTCGAATTCGTGAAATCGAAAAGATAGAGCACGACGAACAACACGAGCGAGAATATGAGCTGCCAGGGTGCTTCCGTGAACTCCATGAACAGCAATCCGCAGACGATTATGGGAAGAAACACGAGCTGGCTGTGCTCGAGCGAAAGCAGTTCGGGGCTGCGGGCCCGCAGTATGAAGAACAGGAGCGCCGTGCTGAGAAGGGCGATGCCCAAGATGGCGGGCGTGAGGCCGGTTCGTTTGATCGAATAGAAGATCAAACAGGCTACGACGCCGATGAGGATGCCGTCGACGAGCATGATGTAGGAGCCGTTGCGGTTGAATTTGCTCTTCTCGATGAGCCATTCGTCGTCGTGGATGTCCGTTTGCACCCAGCCATGGGAAAACGCCCTCATCAGAAACGCGAACGAGGCTATAACCGATACGCTTATGGCGATGATGTTGGTCGGTGATGACATGGCCGACATGCCGATCACCAGGCAGCTGCCGAGCGCGAACGACCAGAAGCTTATCTTCGTTATGTACGACTCGTCGATGCTTCCCTGCCCGTCAACCCATGCGCAGGCAAAAAAGCCGTTCGAAACGCCCCAGCATGCCCACGCTACGGCGACAAGCGCCAGGGGCATTTCGATGCCGGATAGCCGTTCGATCAAGATGGTCGTCGGCAGCAGGAGCTGCATCGCGAAAAAACCTGTTCTGACGGGAGTTGATCTGACGAAGGAGTCGCGTTTTTTGACCAGGCGGTACATGGCGAAGAATACGAGTGCCATGCTGATGAACATGATGCTGCGCAATCCGCCGACGACGGTTGAAGAATCGGATGTCGCCGTGAAGAACACCGGACTGTATATGCTTGTCAGGCTGCTTGCGGTGAAAAGCGTGAAACCGACGATCCCGAGCGCGGTTTTCTCTGAAAACCCTCCACTTACCTGGTTGTTCTCAAAACTAATACCCTGAGTCATACCCCCGCCTTTCCGCCCAGATAGTATCCAGAGTCGCATTCTGAACAAGCTAATCATATCCAACAACAGATGTGTCGAAAGCATCGAGATGAAAAACTCATCCCGTCAGTTTGCATGGTTCGAATTGCAGGTTCGTACATGCATCGTTGCTCGCGGAGAAGGGGGTCAAAAGCATTTATAGGGCAGGCTTATCGGACGGCTTAATTGTAAGGAGGTTCAAATGGCAGATCAAGAGGTGTTGGACAAATATGCGCCGACTCTCGACTTGCTGGAGACCAAGGAGGCGTACCTCTACGAAGGCGAACTGTATGTCAGATACGAGTTCCGCGACCCAGAAGAGCTGCAGGCACGTATGACGTATCACAAAGTGGGGGACGACAACGTGATATCGAGCGAAAACCTGATCATGCTTGGAATCTGGGCGCGCGCTCAAAAGAACGGCGAGCGTGTCAAGTAACTATGACGATGTTGAAAGGAGTTTTGCATGAGGGAGTGCTTTGATCCGCATGTGTACAAAAAGGATTGGCAATACCAAGAAGGCGATCTGACCGTTACGCGTACCTGTCAGTGGTCCGCGCCGGGATGCCATCAAGGTTGCAGCGTCTTGTTCTATACCGATAAGGATGGCAAGCTGGTCAAGATCGAGGGCGATCCCAATTCGGCTGTTACCGATGGCCGTCTGTGCATGCGCTGTCTTGCAATGGTCGAGGCGGTGTACCATCCCGATCGCATCATCCATCCCATGAAGCGTGCGAAGGAGGATCGCGGCTACGACAAATGGGAGCAGATCACGATGGACGAGGCGTATGACCTTGTTATCGAGATGGTGAACGATACGACTGAAAAATACGGTGCGAAGTCGATCTGCACCGGAGCGGGTACGGGCAGAAACGCCACCTGGCAGTCTAACGTTCTCGGGCACGGCGGCTTTGGCACGCCGAATGACAACGCGGGCCTCCTTGCCGGCAACTGCTGCTATACGCCGCGCATGCAGGCCATGAACGCGTTGTTCGGCTCTACGTTCATCGCCGACTGCGGCCAGCTCAACGAGAAGCGGTTCGACGAGCCCGAATATCGTCGTCCCGACCTGTTCATAATCTGGGGAAACAATCCGATCCGCGCCAACGCCGACGGCTTCTACGGGCATTGGATCATCGACTGCATGCGTCGCGGCAGCGAACTGTTCGTCGTCGACCCTCAGGTTACGTGGCTGTCCGCGCATGCGAAGATGTTCCTTCAGGTTCGCCCTGGTTCCGATGCCGCGCTCGCTTTGGCCATCTGCAACGTTATGATTGAAGAGGACCTCTACGATCATGAGTTCGTGGAGTACTGGTGCTACGGGTTCGACGAGTTCAAAGAGCGCGTTAAGGAATACACTCCCGCCATGGCCGCCGAGCTGTGTTGGGTGCCCGAGGAAAAGATATACGAAGCTGCGCGTTTGATCGCCAACGCCGGTGTGACGACGCTGCAGTGGGGCGTTGCCGTCGATCAGACGAAGTGGGCGAACGGCACTTCGCAGGCTATCGCCTCGGTGCAGATTCTCACCGGCAACATCGATAACCCCGGGGGTTTCGTTGCCATCGACTTCGGATATGTGCAAAGCGATATCCGCGAGAACGTATCGAAGCAGCTTGGACCCGAGGTTCGCAAAGACCGTTTGGGCGACGACGGCAATTGGGGAGCGCTCAACGCCATCGGCAAGGGCGGGCATGCGGTTCCCGAGGCGATTCTCCATGCTGCGGAGACGAGCGAGCCGTATCCCGTCAAGATGCTTTTCCTGTGCAGCACGACTGCCTTTACCAACATGGCCGGCCAGGCGCGTCGCGTATACGATGTATACAAAGAGATGGATCATGTCGTGGTGTGCGACCTGTTCATGACTCCGACGGCTATGGCGTGCGCCGACCTGTTCATTCCGATGGCCATGAGCTGCGAGCGCGATGGCGTTCGGGGCTGGTACACGCCTTTGCGCTCCATCGTGAAAGTTACGCAGACCGGGGAGGCGATCGGGGACGAGCAGATGATGCTCGAACTCGGCAAGCGTATGAATCCCGATCTGTTCTACTGGGACGATGTGCCCGAGATGCTCGAGTTCTGCACGAACAACATGGCCACCGTTCCAATCGAAGTCAGCCTTGAGGAGCTTCGCGAGAAGGTCATCATCTATCCGAAGTTCGAATACAACAAGTTCCGCAACGGCAAGCTTCGCTTCGATGGGCAGCTCGGCTTCAACACGATCTCCGGCCGCGTCGAGCTGTTCTGCAATATGTACAACAACGTCGGCATGGATCCGCTTCCGTACCACAAAGAGCCGCCCGAGAGCCCCTATTCGACGCCCGAGCTGTTCGAGCAGTATCCGCTCGTGTTGACGACCGGACGTAGGTCGTGGGAGTTCTTCCATTCAGAGCATCGTCAGCTCAAATCGATGCGCGAGTTCCATCCCGACCCCATTTTCGAGATCAACCCCATCGATGCCGAGAATGCCGGAATCAAAGAGGGAGATTGGGCCGTTCTCGAGAACTCGCACGGTTCGTGCAAGCTGCGCGCTCATGTAACCGACACCATGCTCAAGGGAGTGGTGAGCGCCGAGCACGGTTGGTGGTTCCCCGAGAAGGATCCGGAGGAGCCTTCGCTGTTCGGATTGTGGGAATCCAACATCAACTGCCTGACCGTGCAAGGGGACTTCGGTCCGAGCGGATACGGGTCTTCGTATAAAACGCAGCTCTGCAAAGTGTACAAGGCTGACTAGCCAAACCGAGAAAGGAGGATGGACTCATGACGCAACATGGTCTTTTGATCGACTACGAATTCTGCACGGGCTGCCATACCTGCGAAATGGCCTGCAAGGTTGAAAAGGGCTTCAAGGAGGGCGAGTGGGGGATCAAGCTCGCCGAAATAGGGCCTTGGAAGCTCGATGAGGATACCTGGGAATGGGATTATCTGCCCATGCCCACACAGCGATGCGACCTGTGCCAAGACCGCATCGACGCGGGCAAGGTTCCCGCCTGCGTGCACCACTGCCAATCGCTTGTTATGGAATTCGGACCCATCGAGGAACTTGCGAAGAAGGTTACCAAGCCTCGCATGGTGCTGTATTCGGTTCAGTAGGTGTTTTCCCGGCGCTGGGAGGCGCCGGGAAACGCTCATCGCTTATCAAAAGGGGGTTTCATGAGCGCACAAACAGCTTCATTAGGGGAGAAGGTCGAGCATGCCGTCAGGAACAATGTGACGCAGGCTCTTGGCCTCATATACGGTCTCGGCATGCTCACTTGGACGGCTTTCAATCAGATGAACAGCAACTACTGGTCGTATTTTCTGACTGAGATCTGCGGGTTGGAACCAACCGTCATGGGTACGGTCAAAGCGGTGACCGGCGTTGGGGAATGGTTCTTCGTCATCATTGCCGCCATCATTATCGAGCGGGTATGGCTCAAGCATGGTCAGTATCGAAGCTGGCTTCTCATCGCTCCGCCCGCAACGTTCGTCTGCCTGCTCATGACGTTTGTCGATCCGAGCTTCCTGGACATGGGTGCAAAGACGGCGTGGATGATATTTTTCCAGATCGTAGGGGGGTTCTTCTCGAGCTTCTTCATGATCGCCGCCACATCGATTGTCCCGGTGATCAGTCGCACCGAAGCCGACCGCACGTTGCTCTCGCAGCGCAAGGCTCAGGGCAACATGCTGGTCAAGGTTCTGTTTGCAGCGATTTCGCTGCCGGCCATCCTCGCCATCAACGGATTGGTGTACCGCGTCCCTGCTGGTGAGAATGCGCAGAACGCGGGACCCATGGGCTTTACGGTGCTGGCTTTGGTCTTCGGTGTCATCATGATCGTCATGTTCATCGTCATGTACAAGCGCATCGACGGGATGGATCCGACGCAGAAGCTCTGCGAAGAAAGAGCTGCGGCGAAGAAGCGCGGCGAGAAGGTTGCTCCGATCGACCCGGGCGAGAAAGTCGGGTTGCTCGAGATGATCAAGTACTGGATCACGAACCTACCCGCCATCATCGGCCTGTTCTCCGAGATCATCCGCTTCATTGCGCAGATGACCATCCAGAGCATGGCAATGTACGTGTTCACCTATGCATTCGGCGACGTCGCCATGGCCGCCGTTATGCTTACGGCGGCGAATATCACCGGTTTGATCGCGACGTTCGTCTCCGAACCCATTGCGCGCAAGCTCGGTATCCGCATCACGTATCTGGCGGGCATCGGCATTTCCTGCGTATCGATGATCTTCTGCTACTTTGTCGGTGCTTCGGGTGAAATGGCGTTCATCGTGTGCATTTGTGGTGCGTATTTCGGTATGAACTTCATGAACGGCACAATGATGGGCATGCAATCTAACGCCATCGCATACGGCGAATGGCGCGACGGCAAGACGGCGAAGGCTTTCATCATGTCTACGTTCCAGTGGTGCCCGAAGATCGCAAACGCCGTTGCGGGCGCTCTGACGGGCTTCGGGTTGGCCGCAATCGGCTTCGTGTCAGGCATGGAGGCGTCGCCCGAGCTCGCTCAAGGCATGATAAACATCATCTGCCTCATACCGGCGGTCGCGTTCGCCATTGCGTTTGTAGCCTTCTTCTTCGGATACCGCCTTCCCCCGAAGAAGATGGAGCAGATTGCAGCGGATCTTGCGCAAAGGGAAGACTCGAAGAAAGCCGACGCATCGGCTTAACGGTAAAGGGCCTCGGCAGCGGTGCTGCACGGCTGCCGAGGCTGTATGGAAACGGAAAAGAAAGAGGTATCCGATATGTGTTTCAGGCCAGCTGAAATCGATATGAGCAAAAAGTGCCCCCAGTGCGGCGCGCAAAACGATTTCGATAACGAGGCATGTGATCAGTGCGGGGCGAAGCTTCCCAGCGCCCCGAAAGTGGGCTCGGCGCCAGGCGGTCCCGGCGCCCTCGGAGCGCCTGCGGCTCCCGGAGCGCCGAAAGCTCCCGGGGCTCCGAAGCCGCCGAGTGCACCCGGAGCGCCGAAGCAATAGACGGCGCGTACGAACTTACGGCGACAGAAGGAGTAAGGTCATGGATTTGGGATCGATGTTTGCTCGCACTATTGTTGATACGAATTACGATCGGCTTCCCGACGAAGTTGTCGAAGCCTCGAAGATGGCGATCCTCGATACGCTGGGCTGCATGCTTGCGGGAAGCGGAGCGGGCGAAGGCGTCGAGGGCGTCGTCGGGCTCCTCGATACGCTCGGGGGCGCTGGCACGTGTACGGTGGTCGGCTTCGGAAAGCGCGGAAACGAAGTGCTTGCAGCCATGGCGAATGGTTCTTTAGCCCACAGCATCGATTACGACGATGCCCATGACGATGCGTTTGTCCATCCGAGCGCGTCGGTGGTTCCCGCAGCGCTTACGGTAGGCGAAAGCATGTCCGCATCGGGCAAGGACCTCATAGCCGCAGTGGCGGTGGGCAACGATCTCATATGCCGGCTTGGTTTCGCCGTTTCCAACCCACAGGAAAACGAAGGGCTGCTCTGGATGCTTCCCGTGCTCCTCGGCACGTTTTCGGCAACCGCCGCATCGGCCAAGCTGCTCGGCCTGAATGCGGAAGAGACCGAAAATGCGCTCGGCATCGCCTACAACAGGGCGGGAGGAACGAAAGAGCTCGTCATCGAGTCCGGTGCGCTGCGCGGCTTGTACGGGATGTTTCCCAACATGACGGGCGTTCTCTCCGCTTTGCTTGCGAAAAACGGCGTTCCCGGCCTCAAGGAAACGTTCGGCGGTAAGGCGGGCTTTTTCTCCGTCTACTACGACGGCGTTTTCGACCAGAGCGCATTCGCCGACATGGGAGAGCGATTTGAAGGTGCGGGCGTGTCCATCAAGCCGTGGCCGTGCTGCCGTTTTACGAACTCCCATGTCGATGCGGCACTCGGTTTGGCGAAGGATAACGACATCGATGCGACGGCGGTGGAGCGGGTCACGCTCTACTACGCCGCCGATGACGTGAAACGCTGTCTTGAGCCAGAGGATGCGCGGAAAAACCCGCCGTCGATACCCGGGGCGAAACTGAGCCTGCCCTTCACGGTTGCTCAGGCGATCGCCTATCGGAAAATCGAGATCGGCGATTTCTCCCTCGAGGCGCTGAAGGATCCGCTGCTGCTCGATCTGTGCTCGAAAACCGTATACGAATACGACGAAAGCCTGAAAAGCACGCTCTCGAAGACCATGCTGCCGGGAAAGGTGCGCATCGATTTAGAGGATGGGCGCGTTTTCGAGCGTCGGGTCGATGCGGTGTACGGTCATCCTAAAAACCGAATGCAGTGGTCCGACCTCGCGCGCAAGTTCCGGGACTGTGCTTCTTATGCGAGGCACGCCATGGACGACGAGACGGTCGAGGCGATCATCGACGCCGTTCGGCATCTGGAAGACGTCGACGACGTTTCGCGCCTTATGGAGTTGGCGAAGTAGCTGCAGGATCGACTGCGAATTCAAAATTGCGGATACGGGGGTAAACCATGAATTTCGAACGGCTTGAGAAGGCCGCGGGGGCGGCAGGCGCTCTTGAGATCGAGGTGTCAGTGTCCTCGGATGACGTCGACGAGCTGCTCGGCGAGTTCTACGAGGTGCTGGCGAGCTGCCGAAATCTCGACGAGCGGTTGCCGTGGTCCGAGATCGAAGACCGGCTTTCGGATTCTCTTCCGGCCAAGCACCTCAGGGAGCTGCGGCGCGATTTCGTCATCGGCCGGGTAACGAGCGATGCTTTGCGTGCTCTCGACGTTACCCCCGCGCTAACGCCGAAGATTCACGCGCTCGAATATCCCGAGAAAGGTGTCCCGTATTCGTACTCCCTTGCAGTGGTCGAGCGTCCCGATCTCAGCCTGAGCTCGTACGAGCCGGTGAGCATAGAGATGGACGAGACGATTGTTTCCGACGAAGATCTTGAAAAGCGCGTTGCAAATCTTCTCGATCAGCATGCGCGATACATTGACGATGATCCTCGTCCCGTCCGCATGGGCGACCATGTGAAAGTCGATGTCATGACGAAGCTCGGCGACGAGACGGTTGTTCGCCTGTCGGGCAAGGGCATGATTCTCGACGTGGACGGGGAGTCTATGCCCGCGCCTTTCGTCGAAGGGATGATCGGCATGGATGTGGGCGAAACGCGGACGATACGCTACGAGGTTGAACGCCCGCGGTCCATTGCCCCCGACGACGTGGATCGGTTCGTTGCTACGGTTACGGTGCTGAGTCAGCAGCGCAAGATGGCCCCCGATCTGACCGACGAGTGGGTGCAAGGCGCTTTCCCCCGCGTTTCGTCGGTCGGAGAGTTTCTCAACGGGCTGCGCCGCGATATGGAGTTCGACGCTCTCGTCCTCGATAAGGATACGAAGGCCCATTTGGCGAATATTGAGCTGGAGAAACGCCTTCAAGGGGACATCAACGATGATTTCTATCAGGCATCGTACAAGGCCCAGATGGACAAGCTGGAGCGGGATCTGGCGGCTCGCGGCAAGACCCTTGATGATTACTTCGAGGAAGAGAAGACCAACGAGCAGGAATTTAGCATGAAGATGCTCATCCGTTCAGGGGAAAGCCTCAGGCAGGGATTCGCTCTCGAAGCCCTCTTCGACGGACGGGGCATGGAGCTTGTTCGGGGAGACCTCGAAACGGCGCATGCGAAGCTGTTCGGGTCCGAATCGTTTGACGAGGAGGAATTGAGGAAGAGCGGCAGGTTCCATCTGGTCGAGGGAGCCGCGAAAAGGATAAAGGCCATAAGCTGGCTTGTCGAGACGGCGGAGGTATCCGCTGTGCAGGCGAAAGGCTGACCGATGCGCGGCCGTGACGGAAAGCGCGCATGCGCCGTGCCGCTCGCGGTTGAACGTCGAGCAATGATCGAAGAGATTGGATGTCGCCGAAATGTCTCCCGAGCGGTTGTGGAATCGCAAATACGTTCACGTGCTCCTCATGGAATCCGTCATGCAGATGGCGTTGTACCTTACGAGGCCCATCACGGCAAGCTATGCGGTTTCACTCGGCGCGTCGGTCGCCCTGGCTGGTTTCATCGCAGGACTCCTTGCAACGGCGGCCATGGCGATACGTCCGATAAGCGGGTCCCTTTCGGATGTCTTCAGCAAGAAGAATCTCCTTGTGGCGGCTTCCGCGATCTTCGCGGTTTCCGCGCTCGGCTGCGCGACCGCGACGACGACGCTCGCTCTCGCCATATGGTGCGCTATGCAGGGCTTCGCCTTCGCTTTCAAATCGACGTTGGTTATCTCGATGGCCTCCCTCGTCGTTCCGAAAGGATCGCTGGGAAGCGGCGTGGGGTGGCTGAGCATCGCCTACACCTTGGCGTGTGCGCTCGGCCCGGCGATCGGATCGTCGCTGGGTTCGTCACTTGGGTACTCCTCCGTGTACGTTCTGTCCGCCTGCCTGCTTATCGTCGGGTTCTTTCTTGCGATCGCGTTCAAAGCGCCGGAGCCTGCATCGGGGCGCAAGGATGTGCATCGTCGCATCGGAAACTTCGCGAATCTGTTCAAGCCGAGCAAGATGTTTTATGGGCCTGCGGTCGCCTATTCGGTCGTAGCCGGACTCATGATGATCGCTCAGGGGACGAACAACACGTTCCTCGTGCTTATGGGCGAGCAGGGATCGATTCAAGGCGCGCCGTTCTACTTCGTCGTGTACTCAGTCGTTACATTGGCTTCGAAGCCTCTGGCCGGCAGGGTCAGCGATCGCTACGGCGTGTCGGTGGTCGTTGTGCCCGCGCTTGTCGTCGCGATGGCGGGCATGGTTCAGCTGTCGGTTTTTCATTCCGCCCTGTCCGTTTGCGTTGCGGCTGCCTGCATGGCGGTAGGGCAGGCGTCGGCTTATGCGGCCGTTCAGGCGGAATCAGTAAGGGGGGTCGACGAGAGGAAGCTCGGGAGGGCGGCGAACACGTTTTACATCGGGCCGGACATCGGAATGGGTCTCGGTCCGGTTCTGGGGGGTTTCGTGCTGCAGACATGGGGCGCTCCGGCGACCTTCGCATTCAACGCGATCGCGATTCTCTTGTCGCTGCTTGCGTTTTTGGCGTACAGGGCGGCGAGGAGGTCGACGGCCTGAGGTGAACGAGCCGCAAGATCAAGCGCCGCCTCGTCGGCGCGCATAGGTGAGATTAGGTGGGGGATATGCATTCGTGGATAAAAGGAATCATTTCGTATTTCAAGGTTGAACATGCGATCGTGCTGATCCCGGTTTGCTCGTTTGCGGTGTTCGACAGCGCGTTCAGTGCATTTTCGTCAGTGTTGGCGATGATAGGCGAGCAGTTTCCCGACGTTCCCGTCGTCGTCATACAGATGGTTTTGTCGGTGCCTTCGCTTCTGTCCATCCCCGCTATGCTTCTTTCGGGATTTCTCGCGTCGTATGTGAGGAAGCGTTCGATCGGGCTTGTCGCGCTGGCGATCCTGTTTGTCGGCGGCATGATACCGGTGCTGTTCCGTGCGCAGAGCATCTACATCCTGTTTGCGAGCAGCGCCCTCATCGGCATCGCTCAGGGGCTTATGCATCCGCTCGCCTCGGCGATCATCTGCGAGGGATGGTCTGGTGCGCAGCGTGGCAAGGTGCTCGGGTTCAAGCAGGCGGCCAACTACGTTGGCGCGGCGGTTGTCGCGCTGGTGGTCGGGTATCTCGCCTTGACGGGATGGAGCAACGCATACTTGGTTTACCTAGCCGTCATCCCCGTTTTCCTTGTTACGTTCTTTCGTTTGCCGAAAGGCGGGATCGAACGGAAGCTCATCGACAGGGAAAACAAGGCCGATGGGATCAAGGAGCTGTTCACACCCAAGGTCGTCTACCTGCTTCTCCTGTTCATGGTGGCTGCTCTGTTCTCGTTCGCGTTTCATTCCAACATAGCGATGATGGTCGGGGAGAAAGATATGGGAACGTCGGCCGACGTGTCGAAGATAACGTCGCTCAACTATCTGGTGGCGTTCGTACTGGGGATAACGTATGGAAAGCTTTCGGGAGTCATGAAGGACAGGACGCTCGCGTTCGGCTTTGCGATCCTGGCGATCGGTTTGGCGATCGCGTCGTTCAGCACGTCGTTTCCCATGCTCATGCTCGGTGGGATCCTATTTGGCTTCGGGTCGGGAATCCAGGAGGTGAGCACCATCTACTATTTGAGCAACGAAGCGGAAAAGCGCGCAACGATGGCGATATCGCTCGGCCTCGTGTTCGTCAACATCGGCATCACGTTCTCGCCGATCGTTGTGACGGCGCTCAAAACGGCGTTGTTCTCGTCGGCGACCGCTTCGGCGGGGATGCTCGTGGGCGCCTGCGGGTTCGCCGCGCTCGCCGTCGTCGAGGTTCTCTACAGGAATCGCATGCGCAAAAAGGTATCGAAAGCCGAAAGGGAAGGGAGGTAGGCGGAAGCGATGGCTGGATGCTACGAATGCAACCACTGCGGGAAATGCACGATGCCCGATCTTCCCATTGCGGCCATGGTCCTCGTCTGCATCGATTGCGGTCGAGAGATACAGCCCGGGGAGAATCCGAAGAAGTGCGCATGCTGCGGCAGCGAGCGCATCGAGTACAAACGCGGGGGATCGGGTGCCTAGTACTGAGAGTCATAGGATGGAAAGCTGGAGCTGGGACGTTGAGAAAAGTGCGTTTGATCGGCACTTTCATACCTTCTAGCAGATGGCAGGATTTCACTTCGGATCGAAGATGGAGATACGGCACGGGAAGGGACGGGCGGGGGCGTTTCGGCCGGATCGACCCAGTGCCAGGCGCAGGCGGCACCGGAAATCGCGTGTGAATGCGGCGACGGAACGCATGCGCAATGCAAGGGACAACGAGTGCTAAACAGGAGAGGAGTATGCAGGATGAGTGAGTTACGGAGAGTTTCGGACACTCCCGCTGTCGAAGAGCTTGCCGACGGCACCAAGGTGTTCCGTACCGCCCAATGGTCGCCTCCGGGGTGCCATGGCGTCGGATGCGGGTTGAAGGTATTCGTGAAAGATGGCAAGCTGGTAAAGGTGGAGGGCGACCCAGAACAGCCGATCACCAACGGGCGCCTGTGCGTGCGGTGCCTGACGCTTCCCGAGTATTACTACCATGAGGATCGCCTGCTGTATCCGATGAAGCGCGATCGCGACAAGCGCGGCAATCCCGATGCTTGGGAGCGTATCAGCTGGGACGAGGCGTACGACATCCTGGTTTCCAAGTACTGGGAGATCCGCGAGAAGTACGGTCCTGACAGCATCTCGGTGTGGACGGGCACGGGCCGCGAGGCAAGCGCCTACCAGTTCCAGCTGTGCAACCAGGTGTTCCACAGCCGCACTGCCATTCACGCCAACGGAGGCTGGTCGTGCATCATTCCCCGTCAGACCGCCATGGACTGGGTTCTCGGGTGCGCTTACGTGGAATACGACGGAGCATTCGGTTTCAAAGACCGCTACGACGATCCTCGCTACGAGCTTCCGAAGTACATGCTCGTCTGGGGCCGCAACCCGCTCTGGTCGAACCCCGACGGCCTGTTCGGCCACAGCGTCATCGACATGATGAAGCGCGGCACGAAACTGATCGTCGCCGATCCGCGTGCGAGCTGGCTTGCCATGCATGCCGAATATCATCTGCAGCTGCGCCCCGGTACCGACACCGCGCTTGCGATGGCTCTGAACAACGTCATCATCGAGGAGGATCTGTACGACCACGAGTTCATCGAATACTGGTGCTACGGCTTTGACGAGTACGCCGAGCGCATGCGCGAGATGCCTCCCGAGAAGGCCGAGGAGATCACCGGCGTTTCTGCCGACGACATCAGGGCGGCGGCGCGCTGCCTGGCCCAAAAGCCCTGCACTGCCTCGGTTGGTTTGAAGGTTGACCAGAACCCGAACTGCATCCAGATCGGCCATGCGGTTTGGGGTATCTTCGCAATCTGCGGCAACCTCGACATTCCCGGCGGCGTCAAGCTCGGGCAGACGATGAAAAACGGCGGGTCCACTGGCCGCGGCGGCGTCGGCATGACGGTGCAGAAGGAAGACGAGAACCCCATTCCCATCGCCGGGCACGAGCAGTATCCCGCTATGGACTTCATCATCAATACGACGCAGCCGGACTGCACGCTTGACACCCTGCTTACGGGAAGCCCGTATCCCATAGAATACCTGTTCATTCAGAGCTCGAACTTCATCTCGTCCTGCATTACTCAGCAGCCGATGCGTTGGCTCGAGGCGTGCCGCCACAAGGAGTTCTGCGTCGCCACCGACATCTTCATGAACCCCACCATCCAGGCGCTCGCCGACCTTGTCTTGCCCGTATCCACCGCGCTTGAGCATGAGGGTCTGGTCACGTTCCACGGATGCAACCAGCCCGGTCAGTTCAATGCGCTGACGAAGGTGCTCGAGCCCGAGGGCGAATGCAAATCCGACCTCGAGATCATGCTTGACATCGATCATCGCATCAACCCCGATCGCGACCCGAGCGAAGTGAAGTGGAAGGATACGCAGAGCTATCTGACCGATAAGATCCAATCCATTCCCGATGCGGACATCGACTACCCCACGCTACAGGAATGGGTGTACGGTCAGTACGAGGTTCCGTACAAGCAGTACGAGCTCGGGCTTCTGCGTGCCGACGGCAAACCCGGGTTCAAATCTCCGACGGGACGCGTCGAACTGTACAGCACGGTTATGCAGCACCTTGGCGAAGATCCCCTACCGTACTACGAGGAGCCGCGCTTCTCGAAGATCTCGCGTCCCGAATGGGCGGAGGAGTACCCGCTCACGTTCGTGACGGGCGCCCGTCAGGTGACGTCGTTCCATACCGAGCATCGCATGATCGAGTCCTTGCGCGAGATCCATTCCTACGCAACCGTCGAGATTCATCCCGCCATGGCCGAGAAGCACGGCATCCACGAGGGCGATTGGGTGTACATCGAGAATCCGTGGGGCCGTTGCAAGATGGTCGCGAAGATCACCCCGGTCGTGAAAGAGGATGTTATCAGCTGCGATCACGGTTGGTGGTATCCCGAAGACAAAGACAAGGAGCTCTATAGCGTTTGGAAGTCGAACATCAACGAGCTCATGCCCCACAAGGAGATAGGCAAGCTGGGCCTCGGCTCCCATTACGGTGCCATACCCTGCAAGATCTATCGCAGCGAAGGCTAGCGACGGGAAGGTGGAAGGAGGATTACCATGGCTACATATGGATTGATGATAGACAACGAATATTGCACGGGCTGCCACTCCTGTGAGATCGCATGCCGCAACGAGCTCGGTCTTCCGAAGGGTCAATGGGGTATCAAGCTTTTAGAGCTCGGTCCCTGGAAGAAGCTCGACGGAAAGTGGGAGACCAAGTTCGTTCCCGTTCCGACGACGTACTGCAACCTCTGCGCCGACCGCGTTGAGGCGGGCGGCGTTCCAGCGTGCGCCCTGCACTGCCTTTCGGACGTCATCGAGTACGGCACGCTTGAAGAGCTCGCCGTCAAAATGGCTGAGAAAGGCGAGAAATGCTCAGTGTTTCTTCCGTAATCTGCGCCGCCTTTTGAGACCGCGTGCAAACTGATGCGCATATGAACGCCCCTGACCGACGGTCGGGGGCGTTTTTCGCGGCTCGCCGAAGCTCCTCTGTGCAAAGCGTGTGCAGTCTCGGTTCGATCAAACGTTTTCATTTGCGCTCAAGCGGTCGAACCGATACCATATGCCCTCGTGATTATGCAACTCGAACATATCTCCAAGGCGTTCGGCAGCCGCGTGCTGTTCTCCGACGTGACGTTTCGCCTCGAAGAGCACGATCGGCTTGCGCTCGTGGGCCCTAACGGAGCAGGCAAGACCACGTTGCTCAACATCATCTCGGGCGAAGAAGACGCCGATGAGGGCCGTGTGCTTTTCGCGAAGGGCGCTGCGGTGGGCTACTTGGAGCAAGAGGCGATCGAAATGGAGGATCGCCCGATCTTCGAGGAGGTTATATCTTCGCAGACGGAGATTCTCTCCGCCGAACAGCATTTGCGCCGTCTCGAGCATGCGCTCGGCGACGATCCGACCGAGGCGGAGCTCGCCGCATGCGGGCGCGCCCGCGACATGTACGAATCGCTCGGCGGCTACACGCTCGAGCCGCGTGTGCGAAGCGTGCTGTTCGGTCTCGGCTTCAAGGAAGAAGATCTCGAGCGCTCGACGACGGAGTTCTCGGGCGGCTGGCAGATGCGCATCGCGCTCGCGAAGCTGCTCATCCGAAACCCCGAGGTGCTGCTGCTCGACGAGCCGACCAATCATCTCGATCTCGAAAGCGTGAAGTGGCTCGAGGGGTTTCTGCGCGGCTATGCCGGTACCGTCGTCGTGGTCAGCCACGACCGCGCGTTCATGGACAACATGGTCGATCGCGTGGCTGAAATCGACAACGGCGAGGTCGCGCTTTACAAGGGCAACTACTCTGCCTACCTGCGCGCCCGCGAGGAGCATATCGAGCGCTTGAAGGCAGCCGCTGAAAAGCAAGCCGAGGAGATCGCCCATATGGAGGCGTTCATCGAGAAGTTCCGCTACAAGGCAACCAAGGCGAAGCAGGTGCAGGATCGCGTCAAGAAGCTCGAGAAGATCAAGCGCATCGAGATTCCCGAAGAGAAGAAGAAGGTCCATTTCAACTTCAAACAGCCGCCTCGTACCGGCGATAAGGTCGTGGGCGTCGAGCACGTGCAGAAGCGCTTCGGCGATCATGTGGTTTACGACGATTTGAACGTCGCCCTCTACCGCGGCGATAAAGTTGCGCTTGTGGGTCCCAACGGGGCGGGCAAATCGACGCTTCTGAAGATGGTGGCGGGAGCGCTCGCGCCCGATGCCGGAACGATCGACTACGGCATCCACGTGACGAAGACCTACTATGCGCAGCATCAGCTCGAAGAACTCAACTCGGGCAACACCGTGTTCGAAGAGCTCGATCGCGTAGCCCCCGGGTGGTCGATCTCCCAAGTGCGCACCTTGCTCGGCGCCTTCCTTTTCGTAGGCGATGCGGTCGAGAAGAAGGTCAGCGTGCTTTCGGGCGGCGAGAAGAGCCGGCTTGCGTTGGCGAAGATGCTCGTCGCGCCCACGCCGCTGCTCTGTCTCGACGAGCCGACGAACCATCTTGATATCGCAAGCGCCGATATTCTCGAGCAGGCTTTGCGTCAATTCGAGGGGACGATCCTGTTCATAACGCACGATCGCCATCTCATTCGCGGTGTTGCGAACCGTATCATCGAAGTTCAGCCCGGCAAGGTGACCAATTACGACGGCGATTACGATTACTATCTCTTCAAGAGCGGACAGCTCGATGGCGAACGACCCGAAGGCTCGTCGCTTGTCGATGAAATGATCGGCGATGCAGCCTCTGCGGGTTCCAAGGGGCCTTCCGCGAAAGGGACTTCGAAGGGCAAGGGCGGAAAGGCGGCGTCGAAGGCGACCGTCGTCACCGTGAACCGCCGTGGGCGCGGAGAATCGGCGAAACCCGAGGAAGCGGCCGAAGCCGTCCAGCTGACCGCTCCGCGCGGCAGCGCGCCGAAAACCAAGGAGCAGAAGCGCAAAGAGGCTGAGGCCCGCAACCGCGCCTACGCCGCGCTCAAGAACCATCGCAAGCGCATCGAAGAGCTCGATCGTCAGATGGAAGCCGACAACGTGCGCATGGACGAGCTCATGGAGCTTATGGCCGATCCGTCGTTCTACACCAATGAAGACGCATCGAGCGACGCGATAGCCGAGCATGCCAAGCTCAAACAGAGGCTTGCCGCCGCCGAAGAGGAATGGTTCACGCTCACTGAAGAGCTCGAAGAGGAGTTGCGCCGCCAGCAGGAGGATGCGTGATGGATTGCGAGGGGGGCGCCTTTCGGGATCGCACCGTTGCGGCCGGGCGTTTGCACATCGTGCTCTTCGAGCCCGAGATTCCTCAGAATACGGGAAACATCGCGCGAACCTGCGCCTGTACGGGAGCCGTGCTCCACTTGGTCGAACCCATGGGGTTTCGCTTGACCGAAAAGCATCTTGGGCGTGCGGGACTCGATTATTGGAACCAGGTGGAAATCGTTCGGCATTCGTGCACGGCTGCGTTTCTCGAAGAGCACGCAAAGGCCGAACTTCACTTCTTCACGGGTCGCACCGACCGCTCGTATGCCGAAACCGCTTACGGTGCGGAGCCGTTCCTTGTATTCGGGCGGGAGAGCAGAGGGATCGACGAAGATATTCTTTCTGCGCATAAGGAGCAATGCGTGCGCATTCCCATGCGCGACGGGCTTCGCAGCCTCAACCTTTCGAACGCCGTCGCCATCGGAGCGTACGAGGTTTTGCGGCAGCGGCGTTTTTCCGGCTTGATGTAAACGGGCGGGCGCTGTGCGGGATCGAGCGTTTTCTCGGGCGCGGTTTCGAATTCCTATTGCCGTCAAGGCTCTAGGGCGGTTGCGCAAGCTCCTCCGAGGGCGGCTGCGCAAGCTTCCTCCGAAGTCGCGAGGTTGCGTGCGAAATCGGTCACGCCCATGGCTTCCTGCCTGAAAACTTGCCGAAAATGGCGGTCAAGGGAAGCTTCTGTTGCCATTTGGGCCTTGCAAGAGAGGTTTTCGGTGTTGCTCGGGCAAGGGAGAATGCGTTTCCCCTGTTCACAAAAAAGTAAGAAGATACTGAGCGCGCTTGGTTCTGACAGAAGCATGCCTTGACAGCCATTTTCGAGGTGATTTCGGTAAGGGAAGTACTTGAATACAATCCGAAGCGCACGAAAATCATCAGATTGCCGCGCACGGTCGAGAACGCGCGCGAAACCGCCCTGCGCGCGCCGTGCCGCCGCCTCTTTACCCGCAGACCTGTTTTCAGCTGCGGGCTTTGCGGGGCCGGACCGGCGTCGTGCTCGACCAGTTGTGAAATTTTCTGCGCTTGGGCTTCGGCGGCGCGCACTCAGGGTAGACTATCAACCACTATGTTTAACGCAATCGATATCCCATATCTCATCTGCAGCGTTTTGAGCTTCGTGCCGGCCATCGTGTTTCACGAGGTGTCGCACGGGTTCGCCGCATATCGGCTCGGCGATCCCACGGCGAAGAGCCAGGGTCGTCTGTCCCTCAACCCGCTCAAGCACATCGATCCGTTCGGCACCGTCATCATGCCCGCGCTGCTCATGCTCATGGGCATGCCGGTGTTCGGCTACGCCAAGCCCGTGCCCTACAACCCGCGCTACTTCAAAGATCCGCGCAAGGGCGATCTCATTGTGGGGCTCGCGGGTCCTGCGGCCAACCTGGTCATGGCTATCGTGGCGGCGATCGTGGCCTGGGCGCTCTCTTCGGTATCCTATGGCCTTGCGGTGCAAAACGAGCTGTTCATGTACTTTTACTACCTGTTCTTGCCGATGTTCGGGCTGATCAACCTGTTCCTCATGTTCTTCAACCTGCTGCCCATCCCGCCGCTTGACGGGTCGAGCATCTTCGCATTCATCCTTCCGGCGAAATACTTGCCGAAGTACTACCGCATCCAGCAGTATGCGCTGCCCATATTCATGATCGTCGTGATTCTCGTGCCCTACGTTCTGCACGTGAATCCCATCGGCGTGTATCTCGACGCGACGGCGTACAACCTTGCGGGCCTCTTGTTCCCGCCCGGGCTTATCTGATAGCGGAAGCCTGCCATGTCGTACAAGGTTCGCATAGAGAGCTTCGAGGGCCCGTTCGATCTGCTGCTCTATTTGGTAAGCAAGCAGAAGGTCGATATCGGCGCCATCTCCATCACCGAAATAGCCGATCAGTACCTCGCCGAGGTATCGCGTATGTCGAACCTCGATCTCGATGTAGCGAGCGATTTTCTGCTCGTGGCATCGACTCTGCTCGAGATCAAGGCGGCAAGCCTCATCCCCCAGGAGAAGTCGGCGGTCTCCGAAGAGTTTCAAGAAATACCGGCCTCGGAAGCCCGCGACATTTTGGTCGAGAGGCTTCTCGAGTACAAGAAGTTCAAGAACGCGGCTGCGGGGCTCCATGCGCGCTTCGTGGCGGAAGGGCGCATGCATGCGCGGCCCTTCGGCCCCGATCTGAACTTCCTTTCGCTCGTACCCGATTACCTCGAGCGCGTAACGCTCGATGCGCTTGCGTACCTGTGCGCTGAAATGTACGCGCGCCGCGATATTTTCCTGCTGGAATCGGAGCACATTGCGGCCAAGCCCATTCCGGTCGAAGTGCATGTGCGGGCTATCCATCAGCGCGTCAAGAACAGCAAGCAGCTGCGCTTCTCCGATTTGGTCGATGCGCAGACGCCTGCGCCCATCGTGGTCGTCACGTTTTTGGCGATCCTCGAACTTTACAAGCGGTCCATGGTGACGATCAGGCAGGAAACCTCGTTCGGGGATATCGACATCGCTTTCATAGAGGGCTCGGGCGAACTGATTTTCGATGGCGAGGAAGCCATTACCTCGATAGGGAGTGAGTGATTTTGTTTTCAGGGTTGCAGGATTACCAGCTGAGGGGCGCGCTCGAGGCGATGCTCTTCGTAACCGACGAGCCGGTGAGCACCATCACGCTTGCCGATATGCTCGAAGTGGAGCCGGGCGAAGTGGAATGCGCGCTTGTGGATTTGCGCGCTCAGCTCGAAGACGAGAATCGCGGCATACAGCTGCGCGAGGTTGCGGGCGGATGGCGCCTTTTCACCCATCCGGTATACCACGAGCTCATCGAGCGCTACGTGCTTTCATGGGATACGCGCAAGCTTTCCCAAGCTGCCATGGAGACGCTCGCCATCGTGGCGTACAGCCAGCCCATCACGCGGGCCGGCGTGGCGTCGGTGCGCGGCGTCAACTCGGACAGCTCGATTAACTCGCTTGTTGAAAAGGGACTTGTGCGCGAAGCGGGTACCGAAGACGCGCCCGGTAACCCGACGCTCTACGCGACGACGCGCACCTTCCTCGAGAAGTTCGGATTGCGCTCGACGGCCGATCTCCCCGATATTGCCGAGTATGCGCCCGATGACGAGACGCGCGCCTTCATCCGCGAGCGCCTGAGCGCAACCCGCTCGGACGCGCCGGTCGATGGGGAAGACGGATACGGTGATTTCGAGGCGCAGTTCGACATCGACGAGATGGCCCAGCGCGCGACTGACGCGCAGGGGGACAGACGCGCCGGCGACGTCGGGGAAGGCGACGAGCGCGCTGTGAAAGGCGAGTGCGCGGCCGAGAGCGCGGAAGACGATGCGAAACGTGCAGCTTACGGTGCGCAGGACGACGGGGCGCGCGTCGGGCGCGAGGAACTCGACAGCGGACAACCTTCGGGTCAGGCGATGCTCGCCGCCGCCATGGCCTCGGGTTTCGGTGTGGTGGAGAAAATCGATTTCGATGAGCTCACCTTTGAAGAATAGCGAATCGGTGCAAGATCCCGGAAACGCGGATGACCCCATGTCGGCTGGCCTCGCGTCTCCCGACTCTTCGGCAGAGCCTGGATGCGGTGTCCTGGAAGAGCGCGTCTATCCCATGCGGCTGCAGAAGTTCCTCGCTCGGGCAGGCGCGGCGAGCAGGCGCGGGTCGGAAAACCTCATGACCGCCGGACGCGTGACCGTTAACGGACGGGTCGTCACCGAGCTTGGAAGCAAGGTCGATCCGCTTGTCGATGAAGTTGCGGTGGACGGCATCACGGTGCGTCTGTCTGACGAGGCGGTTACGATTGCGCTCAACAAGCCTTCCGATGTGGTTACGACGATGAGCGATCCGCAGGGGAGGCGCTGCGTCGCCGAGCTCGTACCGACCGACCGCTATCCCGGGCTCTATCCCATCGGCAGGCTCGATCGCGATACTACGGGACTTCTGCTCTTTTCGACCGATGGCGAGCTGGGCCATGGCCTGCTCCATCCCAAAAGCCACGTCGAGAAGCGCTACATCGCCCGCGTCGAAGGCGTTCCCGCCGAAAAAGATCTCGAGCGGCTTCGTCGGGGAATCGAACTCGACGATGGAATGACGCTGCCCGCGCATGTCAAGCTGCTTCGAACATGCGGCAATCCCGCAAAGCGGGCCGATCTCGAGATTCGCATTCACGAAGGGCGCAAGCGCCAGGTGCGGCGGATGTGCGAGGCGATAGGTCATCCGGTCGCGTCGCTTCATCGCACGGATTTCGGAGCGGTTTCGCTCGGGGATCTTCCCGAAGGCTCATGGCGGCGAGTCGAAGGCGAAGAACTTGCGGCTCTATATGGCGCTTTGCGCTGATGATGCTAGAATAACTTTACCGAACCGAATGATCTAAGGAGTGGGCAGCGGGCATGTCGGCATGCGTTACAAAGATTGCAGTGATAGGGTTGGGCCTCGTGGGGGCTTCGTTTGCAGCGGCATACCGCGAGCAGTGCCCCGATTCGGAAGTTCTCGGCATCGACGTCTCGCCCGAGACGAATGCGCTTGCGGTCGAGAAGGGCTGGGCGACGGCAGCGCTCGCTCCCGACGACCCCGCTTTCGAGCAGTACGTGAGAAGCGGCTGCGAACTCGTGGTCATCGCCACGCCCATCGCCGCCGTCGACGAGTACTTCGAGCGACTTTCCGCATGGGATTATCGCGGCATCGTGACCGACACCGCTTCAACCAAAGCGCATGTCCTTGCGGCGGCAGAGCAGCTTCTGCCGTACCCTCATAACTTCGTGCCCGGCCACCCTATGGCGGGCTCCGAGGTGAATGGCATCGAAGGTGCGCGCGCCGATCTGTTCAAGGGCGCCCATTGGATCCTCTGCCCCGACGAGAACACGGCTGCCGAGCATTTCCAGCTGCTGCACGAGATCGTGACCGGCATCGGCGCTCGCGTCATATCGCTTTCACGGGAGGAGCACGACGAGGCGGTTGCGGTCGTGAGCCACGTGCCGCATATCATCGCTTCCTCGCTCGTGGAGCTTGCGAGCCGTCATGCTGACGATCAGCAGGCGCTGTTTCGGCTGGCGGCAGGCGGTTTCAAAGATTCCACTCGCATCGCTGCAGGATCGCCGAAGCTCTGGAGTGGCATCGCCTTCGACAACGCCGAAGCGCTCGGGCGCGGGCTCGACGAGATCCGCGAGATCATAGGCCGGTTCGCGCATGCCCTCGAGACGGGGGATCGCGAAACCATGATCGCGCTTCTGTCCGCAGCGGCGGATGCCCGCCGGGCGCTTCCCGCAGCCTGGGTTCCGAGCACGGAAAAGCTGCTCGAAGTGCGCATACCCATGGAGGATCGCAAAGGCGTGGTGGCGGAGGCCACCACCATCGCAAGCCAAGCAGGATGCAATATCCAATCCATCGAGATCGACCATATAACCGAAGACAGCGCCGTTTTAAGCCTCGTTCTGACTGACGAAGGCGATGTCGGGCAGCTGTCCGCGCATCTCATACAAGCAGGTTTTTCGGTATCGTTCAGCCCGTTGAGTCCAAAGGAGCATACCCATGTCGACTGAAGCTGGCAAGACCGTCATCCGTCCGTTGTCCGCGCCGATCACCGGTTCAACGCGCGTTCCCGGCGATAAGAGCATCTCGCATCGGGCCGTGCTGTTCTCGGCGATGGCCGAGGGAACCTCGCAGATTTCGGGCATTCTCGATTCCGCCGACGTCCGCTCGTCCATACGCGCCGTCGAAGCGCTCGGCGCCGAGGCATCGCTCGAAAAGCAGCCCGACGGCAGTTTGGCCGGCGGCATAACGGGGTGGGGCGAGCGCGGTCCCGTGCAGCCGGATGAACCCATCGACTGCGGGAACTCTGGTACGACAGCGCGCCTGCTCATGGGCGTGCTGGCTCCCTGGCCCGTCAATGTGACCATCACCGGAGACGATTCTTTGCAGAAGAGGCCCATGCGGCGCATCACCGCGCCTCTCATGAAGATGGGCGTTCGCTTTTCTCCCGAAGGGAAAGAGAACCTGCCGATCACGGTAACGGGAACGAAATCGCTCAAGGCGATCGTCTACGACGCTCCCATGGCATCCGCCCAGTTGAAAACATCGATCCTACTTGCCGGCGTGTACGCGAGCGGCACGACGACGGTCAACGAGCCGTCGGAATCGAGGAACCACACCGAGCTTATGCTGCCCGAGTACGGCATCAAGACGACGGCCGCCGCCCGTACGGCGAGCGTCGTCGGCCCGAGCGTTCCGAAGGCGGCCGAGGTCATCGTGCCCGGCGATCCTTCTTCGGCGGCGTTTCTCGTGTGCGCGGCGCTGCTCAAGCGGGGAAGCTCCATCCAGATAGAGAATGTGAGCCTCAATACGGCCCGCATCGGGTTCACCCGCACGCTCGAGCGCATGGGCGCCGATATCGCGGTGCGGCATACGGGCTCCGAGGGCAAAGAGCCCTACGGTGTGATCGAGGCTGCCTATACCGGCACGCTGCGAGGTTGCGAGGTTCCCGCCGAGAAGATCGCGAGCATCGTCGACGAGGTGCCCGTGCTGGCTCTCGTGGCGGCCCACGCGCGTGGCGTGACGGTGTTTCGCGATGTCAGCGAGCTGCGCGTGAAGGAAACCGATCGCTTGGCCGCGATAGTCGAAGGCCTCGACCTGCTTGGCGTCGATGCGTGGATCGACGGAAACGACCTGTTCATCGAAGGGCAGCCGGACCTTGCGGCACAGCCGGGAAGCGTGTTCGATTCGAAATGCGATCACCGCTTGGCGATGACATGGGCGCTCGTGGGTCTGTGCGGTTCGGTTCCGATCGAGGTGGAGAACTTTGATTCGGTGAAGATCAGCTATCCTGAATTCTTGGACGATATCGAAAGGTTGACGCGATGATCATAGCGATTGACGGGCCCTCCGGGGCGGGCAAATCGACGGTGGCGAAGGCCGTTGCGAAAAAGCTCGGATTCTCCTGTCTCGACACGGGGGCGATGTATCGAGCGGTTGCGTGGCGCGCGCTCGCAGACGGTGTGGCCCTCGACGATGCCGAGGCGCTCGGAGCCATCGCGCGCGAAAAGGAAATCTCGTTCGGCCACGTTGCCGGGGATCCCGTTCCCAAGCGCGTGTTCATCGACGGAACCGAGGTGACCGATGCCATCCGCACGGCGGACATCGACAAGGCGGTCAGCCCCGTTTCGGCCGCCAAGCCGGTGCGCGAGGCGCTGGTTGCCCAACAGCAGCGCATCGGGAATGCGGGCGATTACGTGGTCGAGGGCCGCGATATCGGCACCGTCGTGTTCCCTGAAGCGGAAGTCAAGGTTTTTTTGACCGCGTCAGACGAGGAACGGGCCCATCGCCGTGTGCGGCAGAACGTCGATAGGGGCGTCGGCTCGATCGACTACGACGAGGTGCTCGCCGATCTCAAGCGGCGCGACGAACACGATTCTTCCCGTGAGACCTCGCCTCTCAGACCAGCCGACGACGCGGTGCATATCGATTCTACTGAGAGCTATATAGAAGATGTGATCGAGCGCATCTGCGAGATGGCTTCGAGCAAGGCGAACCGTTAGAATAGGTTGCTGCCGCCGAAAGCGGCTTTCGATGCAAGACGATCTATTCGAAGGAACCCGATGAGCTTGTTTCTGCCGTACGAGAAGTTATGGGATATGCCGCTGGGCGGCGACTCCGATGATAAGCAGGTGCCCCACTGGGCGGGAAACATCATATACTGGTTTCTGGCGATCGTATTCAAAGCATGCTTCAGATACCGCGTTGACGGGCGGGAGAACCTGCGCGGCTTCAAAGGGAAAAGCGGTGTGCTCGTGGTGAGCAACCACACGTCGTTTCTCGACGTGGCTTTCATGTACCTGTCTGCGCGATTGAGCCAGTGGATTAGGTTCTTGGGGCGCGAAGACCTTTTCGACAACGCGCACGGCCTGGTTGGGCAGATCCTCTCGCGCGTGGGGGCATTTCCCATCAAGCGCGATTCGGCCGATCGGTCGGCCATCAAGCGTGCCGCTCGCATGCTCAAGAACAAGGAGTGCGTGGGCATTCTGCCTGAAGGGACGCGTCGCGGCAAGGGTTCGAAAACCCCCGAGATCCACAGCGGGGCGGCGTTCATCGCCCGTATGGGTCATGCGCCCATCCTGCCCATGACCGTTCGCAACGCCGAAAAAGTCAAAGAAAAAGGGAAGTTCTTTAGATTTCCTAAAATTACGATAGAATACGGGAATCCGATCCTCGTATCCGATTTCGATTTCCTGCCCAAGGAAGATCGTCTCGATGCGTGCACATGGTATGCCATGCGGGAGTGCTTTGCCCTTTCGAGGCGCTGCGCACCCGAGGAAGTCGATATGCGCGAGCTATTTCCGACTTCGCGCGACTTCACGCAGGAATTCGCAGACCATGTTGTTGCGCGCCATACAACCGAGGAGCTGGTGGCGGAAATCGATTGCGCGAATCGCGCTGCGAGTGAGGGGAATGCGGCATGAAGGTGTTGAAGGCTCGGCACGCGGGTGCCTGCTACGGGGTGCAGCGAGCGCTCGACATGGCCTATGCCGCCATCTGCGATGGTAGCACGGCCTACACGCTCGGTCCGCTCATCCATAATCCCCAGGTCGTCTCGAAGCTTGAAAAGCGCGGCGTCGGCGTCGCCTCTTCGTTCGACGAGGTGAGCGATGGCATCGTCATCATTCGCAGCCATGGCGTTGTTCCCCAGGTCAAGCAGGATGCGGAAGCGAAGGGGCTGCCCATCATCGATGCGACGTGCCCCCATGTGGCGCGTGCTCAGAAAGCCGCTTCGGGGCTTGCCGACGAAGGCTACCATGTGATAGCCGTCGGCGAGGCGGGCCATCCCGAAGTGGAGGGCATGAAAGCCCACGCCGAGGTGTCGGGAGGTACGTGCATCGTCGTCGCGGGCCCCGAAGAGCTTCCCGAGCATATCGAAGAACCCGTCGGCATCGTTGTGCAGACGACGCAATCGAAAGAGGCTCTCGACGCGGTTGTCGAAGCGCTTCATGCTCGCGGCATCGAGCCGCAGGTGAAGAATACGATATGCTTTGCGACGCGCCAGAGGCAGGAGGCTGCCGCCGAACTTGCCGAACAGGTCGACGCCCTCGTTGTCATCGGCGGGCGCAATTCGTCGAACACGACGCGTCTCTACGATATCTGCAAGGCGATCTGCCCGCGTTCGCACCACGTTGAGACGCCCGACGAGATCGATCCCGCGTGGTTCGAGGGCTGCGCGGTCATCGGCGTCACGGCCGGTGCATCGACTCCCGAAGATCAGATCGATTCGGTGGTCGAACGGTTGGAATCGCTGTAGGCGCATGGCTGCACGTCCGATAGCGCGCATAGCCTCCATCGAAGAAGAAAGCCCTGCCGACGATGCGGGGTTTTATCCCGGCTGCGCGATAACCGCCGTCGACGGGAGCCCTGTCCGCGATATCATCGATTGGCGATGGAAAACGGCTGCCGACGAGATCGAACTGTCCTATATCGATGGGAAGGGCGACGAGGGCGAAGTCGTGCTCGAGCGCGATCCGGGCGAGGATTGGGGCATCGAATTCGAGGATGTCATCTTCGACGACGTGAAGCTTTGCCGCAACGCGTGCACGTTCTGCTTCATGAGGCAGCTTCCCGACGACGTCCGCCCTTCGCTTGTGCTGCGCGACGACGATTTCCGCTTGAGCTTCCTCCAGGGAACTTTTGTGACGCTCACGAATCTGACCGGGGGTGATGAGGCTCGCATTATCGAACAGCGCATATCTCCCTTGCGCGTTTCCCTGCATGCTGCAACTCCCGAGGTGCGCCGGGGCCTCATCGGCAAGCACGCCGCTCACGGGATAGCCGCGCTGGATCGGTTGCTCGAAGCGGGTATCGAAGTGCATGCCCAGATCGTGCTTTTGCCCGATGTGAACGACGGCGAAGAGCTCGACTGCACGCTTGCGTGGGCATGGGAGCGTGCGGGCATCAAGAGCATCGGCATCGTGCCGATAGGGTTCACCAAGCACCAGAGCGCCTTCAGCAGAAGCTTCAACGACGAAACGGATGCCCGCGCGGTCATCGAATGCATCGAGCCGTACCAGCAGCGTGCGCTTGTCGAGCGCGCGACGCCCTGGGTTTTCGCTGCAGACGAGTTCTACCGCAACGCCTATCCGCGCGATTTGCTCGACCATCTGCCGCCCGCCTCGTATTACGGCGATTACGACATGTTCGAGGATGGCATAGGCATCATCAGATCGTTCGTCGACGATTGGGAGGCGAGCGGCGAAGCCGAGGCCCGGCTCGCATCCGTACTCGAACGCAGCGGCGCGCACGTTGCCTATGCGGTCGGATTCGCGCAGCGCGAGTTTCTGATACCGCTTATCGAAAGAGGGCCTCTTGCGGGTCGCATGGACGTGCTTGCCGTGAAAAACGAGTACTTCGGCGGCAACGTCGATGTGACGGGATTGCTCACCGCCTCCGATATCGTCCGCGAGGTCGAAAAACTGCGCGGCTACGATCTCGTTGCGATTCCCGAAGTTGTATTCAATGCAGACGGCGTAACGCTCGACGATGCGGATTTGGAGAGAATGCAAAGCGAAGTCGACGTCCCCCTTGCCGTGGTATCCTGTAATGCATCCGAGTATTTCGGCGAAATCGCAGATCTCATAGAGCATCGCGGCTAGAAGCCCGGCGCCGAACTCGCCGTCGCTTCCCGAGGGAAGCGTAGACAGAAATAGGAATAGACATGGCATTACCAGTAGTAGCAGTGGTCGGTCGACCCAACGTCGGCAAGTCCACCTTTGTAAACCGCATAGCCGAGGCCGACGAGGCCATCGTCCACGAGATGCGCGGGGTGACCCGCGACCGCTCGTATCATGAAGCCGATTGGAACGGCGTGCATTTCACGCTCGTCGATACCGGCGGCATCGAGATGGGCACCGACGATGCCTTCCAGGGCTCCATTCGGGCGCAGGCGTTCGCCGCCACGCGCGAGGCCGATGTGATCGTGTTTCTCGTGGACGGGAAGACGGGCATCAACGCCGACGATGAAGAGGTCGCCCGCATCCTCCGCAAATCGGACAAGCCGATCATGCTTGCCGTCAACAAGATGGACACGCCCAACAAGGTCGACGAGATGTGGGAGTTCTACCAGCTCGGCCTCGGCGATCCGTGGCCGGTTTCGGCAATGCACGGGAACGGGACGGGCGATCTGCTCGACGAGCTGGTCGAGGAGCTGAAGCGCCTCCCTGAACAGGAGGTTGAAGAAGATCCCGTCGATTCGATCAACGTTGCCATCATCGGCAGGCCCAATGCGGGGAAGAGCTCGCTGACGAACTGCCTGACCGAAAACGATCGATCGATCGTCTCGGCGGTGGCGGGCACGACGCGCGACGCCATCGATACGACCATCGAGCATGAAGGCAGGTTCTACACGATCGTAGATACGGCCGGCCTGCGCAGGAAGAGCCAGATCGACGAGGACGTCGAGTACTACGGGTTCGTGCGCGCCATGCGCGCCATCGACCGCGCCGACGTCGCACTGCTCGTCATCGACGCATCCATCGGGCTGACCGATCAGGATCAGCGCGTCGCCGGATTCGCGGCCGAGCGCGGTTGTGCGATGGTCATCGTGTTGAACAAGTGGGACCTCATCGAGGGCCCCGATGCCAAGGCCGAGATCCGCGAGAAGATCGCCGATCGCATGACGTTCGTCGGCTATGCGCCGGTTATATCGATTCAGGCGATCACCGGCAAGCGCGTGAACCGCATATGGGATGCGGTCGATACGGCATATGCGAATTTCAGCCAGGGCATATCCACAAGCAAGCTGAACACGTGGCTTCAGGGAATCAGGGATTTCGGGCATACCGTCAGCCAGGGCAAGAAGGTGCTCAAGATGAAGTATGTGACGCAGACCGCCGTGAAACCCCCGCAATTCACGTTTTTCGTGAACCATCCCGATATCGTGGACGATAATTACGAACGCTACCTCGAGAATCGGTTGCGAGATAGCTTCGATCTCGTCGGTACGCCGATCAAGCTGAAATTCAAGCGGAAGGACTAGGCTTTTCCATGCAAGACTTCATCGATGCGTTCGTCGTCGTTTTCGTTGCGGCGTTTCTTCTGGGGTCCATTCCCTTCGGACTCATCATCTCGAAGGTTTTCTACCATACCGATATCCGCGAGCATGGCAGCGGCAACATCGGCACCACGAATGCCATTCGAACCATGGGGAAGGTGGGCGGTTATTCGGTGTTCGTGCTCGATTTCGGCAAGGGCCTCCTTTCGGGCTTCTTGGGCATCTGGATCGGGCAGCTGTTCTTTTCGCTGCACGGATACGGTGCGGTTGCGGGCGAGCTTACGGCGATACTGGCTCCGTTCCGCTTGGGTCCCGTCGGCGATCCCGCCGAGCTTGCAACGCAGTTTTCCCAGGTTCTGCTTGCCGTGTCGTTCCTCGGATGCACCTGGGGCCATATCTTCAGCCCATGGCTGAAGTTCAAGGGCGGCAAGGGCATTGCCGTTGCGGTCGGGTGCTTGTTCGTGACGTACGGTGTGGTGGGGGCGTGCCTCGAGCTTGCGATCTTCATCGTGCTCGTCGTTGCCACGCGCTACGTGTCGGTCGGCTCGATCGCCGCCGCGCTCGCGTGCCCGTTCTTTTCCCTGTATTTCTTCTGGGGCGACTGGCTTGCCGTCGCGCTCTGCTCCCTTGCGGGGCTTACGGTTGTGTGGGCTCACAGGGAGAACATCAAGCGACTGCTTTCGGGTACCGAGAACCGTATCGGGAGCAAGAAGAAGGCATAGCGGCAACTTGGGTCGAAGTGCTCGGCTTTGGGTTTTTGGCGGGCGGCTTCGGCCGCCGTGCGCGAAGGAGGAATCATGAACGTTGCGGTAATCGGTGCCGGATCATGGGGAACCGCGCTTTCGCAGCTTCTGGGGGTCGGCGGCCATGACGTGGCTCTGTGGGCCCGAAAAGACGAGGTTGTGGCATCGATCAACGAGCGCCACGCAAACCCCCGGTATTTAAGCGATGTGACCCTTTCCGAGCGGATCAGGGCGACGACGTCTTACGAAGGGGCGCTCGATGGAGCCGATGCGGTCGTCATCGTCACCCCCTCGAGCCTCATGCGGGAGACCGCGCAGGCCATCAGCGCATACATTACCGACGAGACGCCTGTGATCATCTGCTCGAAAGGCGTGGAGGAAGGTAGCGGCCTTCTGCCGGTCGAGGTCTTCGAAGCCGAGATCGGGGGGAAGGGCAGGCTTGCGGTGCTTTCGGGACCCAATCATGCCGAAGAGGTGATCAAGCTCATGTTCTCGGCCACCGTCGTCGCTTCGTCGTCTCAGGAAACGGCGCGGTTTTTCCAAGAGCTCTTCGCTACCGACACCTTCCGCACCTACGTGAGCGATGACACATGCGGCGTCGAGCTCTGTGCTGCGTTCAAGAACGTCATCGCCATCGCCGTGGGCCTCTCCTACGGCATCGGATACGGCGACAACACGTCGGCGCTGCTCATGACGCGCGGACTGGCCGAGATGAGCAGGCTCGTCGCGGCGTGCGGCGGAAACCCCATCACCTGCATGGGCCTTGCAGGAACAGGCGATCTTATCGCCACCTGCACATCCGAGCATTCGAGGAACCGTCGGTTCGGGGAGATGGTGGCGCAGGGAAAGACGCTCGACGATTTCACCGCGTCCACGCATATGGTGGCAGAAGGCGCGCTTGCGTGCAGGACGTTGCAGACGCTGGCCGATATGTACGGCGTGGAGCTTCCCATCACCTCGGTCGTGCGCGGCGTGGTGTGGGAGGGCGACGACGTCAAGCAAGCCGCGCTCGATCTTGCAAGCCGACCGCTTAAAACCGAGTTTTACGGAATTTAACCGGCGGAGCCCCTGCGGCCGTCGCTGTGAGAGGCGAAGGTGGCAGACGCAAGCTCACGCTTGCCGACGACGTCGGCGTCAGCGATGCATCCGATGGCCCGGCGCTTCTGCGTCATGCGCCGCGGTTACCGATCGCCGCAGGCTTCCCGCAGGCGTGCCGTATAGGGTGCGGTGTCCACAAGCCGTGCAAGCTCGATGGTTCCGGTGTAGCGCGTCGCCTGGGGCTTCACGAGACCCGGCTTGTAGGCGAGCATCGTCACCGTCGCATCGGCCACGAACGTGGGGCGGGCAAGGGCTCCGGTCTGCGCCGAAAGCCCGCTTGGAACATCGACGGCAACCGCAAACGGCGCATCTTTGACTTTGCGGGGCAGGCTGCGGCGCGCACGGTCATGATCCGCCCGTTCGAATCGGCGCTTGCGATGGAAGCCCCGTCCTTTCCCGCGCGACCCCTCGAACCTGCGCCGGTTCGCGGCGCGGATCCAGCCGGCATACGGTTCGCGCAGCTCGGTTCCTGAGAACCCGGTTCCCAGTATGGCGTCGACGATTGCCATCGCGTCGTCCAGCGCGTCGGCGAGCACATCGGCGTCGGGTGCGACGAGAACGCTCAGCGGCAGGTCGTTTTCGCTGGCTGAGGAAAATACGGCCAGCGCCGTGGAGCGGGCGGGTTCCGCCTTCATGCGCTCGGCGATATCGGGCGTTACCAGCGTGGTTTTGTAACCCGCCTCGGCCAGTGCGCGGGCGCATACCCAGCCATCGCCCCCGTTGTTGCCCGATCCCGCCAGCACCACGACGGGCGCGGGGTCGGGAACCCAGGCGCGAACTTCGTCGGCAACGGCGATACCTGCTCGTTCCATCAGTTCCGAAAGCGGCGTTCCCCCCTCTTCGATCAGCGATTCGAGCGCGGAAACCTCATCGACGTCGAGCGGATTTTTGCGGTCGCGCTCCACGCCCACCGCTTCGTCTGTCATAACGCGCGTGGCGCTTAGGATTCCGTTGAGCATGACGAACGGGCGTTTCTTCACGGCGGAGCGGATCGCCCGGACGATCAGCGATAGAGCCCAAGCGCACATGAGCGCGATCCAGCAAACGACCAGCGCCGCGCGGTGGTCGGCGATAACCGAAGCGAGCATTCCCATTTCGGGCATGCGCGAGGGGTCGAGGGAGACGATGCCGTTCAGCGCGAGAAGCGGGGCGAGGACGAGGGCATAGAGAAAGCCGTAGCGCGCCAGATATTGATACCAGCGAGCGGGGCTCGCGTCGGGTCGCACGATGCGGAGCTTGAGGATCATCTGGCCGGGTGTTTGACCTTTCGTGATGACGGGCACGATGACGAAGCACAGCAGGTAGAACAGGAAATCGACCGACATGCTGACAAGCCCCCAGGATATTCCCTGAGAACGGGCGACGGATTCGAGGCCCGCGGTCCCAAACCCGCCGATGACGATCGAGGAGAGGGTCTGCGCGACGAAGACGTCTATGAAGAACGAGAGCCCGCGCTTCGTGGCGCTTGCCCTCATCCCAGCCTCGCGTGCCTCTTCGTTGACAAGGCGGATGTCGGGCAGCAATCGCAGGGCGGGTCCCACGATCCAGAAGCCCACCATGGCGCCGAGCGTGTTGAGCATGAGGTCGTCCACATCGAAGAGCCTGTACGGATGGGCGTAGACGCCCCACAGGCCCGTCAGTTGCGACAGTTCGAAGAACAGCGTGACCGAAAAACCGATGAGCAGCGTCTGCCACCAGGTGCGTCTGAAATAGTAGCGCAGGTACATGCCGAGCGGAGTGAGCAGGAGCACGTTGAATATCGCTTCGTATACGTAAGGATCGCGCAGCGTAGCAAGCCATGTCGAAGGGTCGCCCGCGTTAAACGTCGTTTGCGCCAGAAACTCGCGGACGAAGTTGAACGGGAAAAGCTGCGGTGTGGCAGCGTAGGCGACCACGGCGGACCGATCGTCGGGAAGCGGGAGGATCACAAGGAAGTACGCGCACATGAGATAGAAGACGAACGAGTATACGATGATGGTGCGAAGCCAGGGGATCGATCCGAACTTGCGGTACTGGTAGATCATGTAGGGGACGGTGATGGCGAAGGCGATGAAGGGAAATGCGACGGCCGCCGTGACGATGTTGTTGGTATAGACGTTCATGCAGATAGGTTCCTAGTCTTGGTGCTTGTTTGCCTTCTGCTCGAGATCGAGCAGAAACTCCTTTGTCTTCAGGCCTCCCCCGTATCCGATGGGTTTGCCGTTTGCGCCGATCACGCGGTGGCAGGGTATTACTATGGGCAGGGGGTTCTTGTTGTTCGCCCCGCCGACAGCCCGCTGCGCTCGGGGCTTTCCGATTGCTTCGGCTATCTCCCGGTAGCTTCTCGTCTCGCCGTAGGGGATGTCTGCAAGCGCAGCCCAGACGCTTGTCTGAAACGGCGTTCCCTTGGGGTTGAGGGGAAGGTCGAAAGCCGTCCTTTTGCCCGCAAAATACTCCTGGAGCTGGTTTGCCGCCCGATTGGTGAGCTCGGTCGGCCTCTCTGCGCCTTCGAGCTGTTTTTTCCCAAACGCTATCTCGGTGATCGACGAACCGTCCGCTGCGATGGTGATGTGACCGACCGGTGTGACGTACGGGAAGAACGTATGCGAAACCGCTGCCATGATGACCCTCCCTTCGAGACGTGTGGCTCATTATAATTCAGGGGAAACCGTCGTTGCGTGACGAACGGGTGACAACCGCGTACGCAGCGATTCTTGCACGGATGGCGCGCTTTGGCCCAAGGCGGGGTTTTGGCGGCGGCAGCGCTTTCCGCCATGTGCTTTTTCAGATGAGGGGCGAACCCGATCGCAGTATGCGGGGCTTACGCTACAATCGGCGTAGCGAAGAAAGGATTGAAGAGCATGTTTGAACCGGTTAAGATCGCGCCTTCCATACTATCGGCGGACTTCATGAACATGAGGGCCGATATCGAAACGATCGAGCGGGGAGGCGCGGGCTATGTGCATGTGGACGTCATGGACGGACACTTCGTTCCCAACCTCACGCTGGGCGTTCCCTTCGTCAAGCAGCTGAAAAAGATCGCGTCGATACCGCTCGACGTCCATCTTATGATCTCGAATCCCCTCGTGCAGCTTCCGTGGTTCCTCGATGCCGGCGCCGATATCGTAACCGTGCATCTCGAAGCGCTTGACGAGGTCGAAGGCGAAGTGGGGCAGGCGATCGGCATGATCAAGGCAGCGGGTGCCAAAGCGGCGCTCAGCATCAAGCCCGACACGCCCGTTGCACGGATCGCCCCCCATATCGGATCGCTCGACATGGTGCTTGTGATGAGCGTGTATCCCGGGTTCTCGGGGCAATCCTATATCGAGGGCAGCGATGCTCGCGTTGCCGAAGTCGTTGCGCTCGCCGAAGAGGCGGGAGCGAATCCCCTGATCGAGGTTGACGGCGGCATGGGCGTGAAAACAGCCGGGCTGGTTGCGTCTTGCGGCGCCGATGTCCTCGTGGCCGGCAACGCGGTGTTCGGCGCGCCCGATCCCGCTGTCGCCATCGCCGAGATAACCGCCGCCGCCGAAGCGGCGAGGCGGGAGGCGGACATCCGTGAATAGGCAGATCTACCTCGATTATGCGGCAACCGCACCCCTGTGCGAAGAGGCCGCCCGCGCAATGGCCCCCTTTATGGTGCCGGGGGCCGCGAACCTGCCGGCGGGCGGCAATGCGAATTCCCTCCATTCGAACGGACGGACGGCTTTCAACGCGCTTGAGGAGGCGCGCCGCTCGATCATGCGCGACCTCGGTGCGAAACGGCCCGACGAGATCGTGTTCACGTCGGGGGCGACCGAAGCCGATAACGCCGCTTTGTTCGGTATCGTAGCGGCTTCGTCCGAGCGGAGGAGGCAGCGAGGGGAGAAGGGCTTCGTTCCCCACGTCATCACGTCGGCCATCGAGCACGATGCCGTGCTTGCAGCCGCCCGCGTGCTCGAACGCATGGGTTGCGAGGTGACCGTGCTCGGTTGCGATAGACAGGGTTTCGTCGAGGTGCGCGCGCTTCAGGCGGCGCTTCGGGAGAACACCGTTCTCGTATCGGTTCATCTGGTCAACAACGAGATCGGGTCGGTGCAGCCCGTCGAGGAGCTTGCGGCGCTCGCCCACGGAGCGGGCGCTCTTTTCCATACAGATGCCGTGCAGGCGCTTGGCAAGATTCGCGTCGATATGGGCGAGCTCGGCGTCGATGCGGCCTCGTTTTCGGCGCATAAGATCGGCGGGCCGAAGGGTTCGGGCGTGCTCTACCTGCGCGCGGGGACGCCGTTTTCGCCGTTTATCGTGGGAGGCGGGCAGGAGTCGGGCAAGCGCAGCGGAACGCAGAACGTCTGCGCGGCGGCAGGCTTTGCCGCTGCATGCAGGGCCGCTTGCTCGATGCAGGAGTCGGAGGCCGCGCGCCTGCGCGGTTTGCGCGACGAGCTTTACGAGCGCCTCGGGTCGATCGCGTGCGTTCATCCGAGCGTCGAGGTGGAGCGGGACAGCCGCGATTTCGCACCCCATATCGTAAACGTGTGCGTCGACGGTTTCGAAAGCGAAACGCTCATCTTGCGGCTCGACATGAAGACCGTCGCCGTTTCGGGGGGCTCGGCCTGCTCGTCGCATTCGCTCGACCCGAGCCATGTGCTCAAGGCCATCGGCGTTTCGGACGATCGCGCCCTCGGCTCGCTGCGCGTATCGCTTGGGCGCTGCACCGAACAAGAGGATGTGGAATCGTTCATGATCGCATTCGAAGAAAGCCTGGGGGGGATGTAGGCATGGAGCTTGTCACGTTGCATACGCACACCGGCTATACGGCGCATGGAAGGGGCAGCGTCGACGAGCTCGTCGACGCTGCCCGTGCTGCGAGCATCACGACGATCGCGATCACCGAGCACTATCCGCTTTCGAAAGCCATCGATCCGACATCGTACGTATCGATGCCGCATAGTCGGCTCGAAGAATACGTCGCCGATGTCGAAGCGGCGCGAGAACGTTGCGACGATATCGAGATTCTGCTCGGATGCGAGCTCGACTGGCTCGGGTCGGACGAGGACCGCGTGTTCTCGCCTGGCGAGTTCGACCGCTTCGAGGTGGTTTTAGGATCGGTCCATTTCGTCGATACCTGGCCCTTCGATGATCCCGCCCAGCGCAGCCATTGGGACGAAGTGGGCGCCGATGCCATATGGAAACGCTATTTCGAAGTGTGGTGCGAATGCGTTTCTTCGGATATGCCCTTCACTGTCATGGCTCATCCCGATCTGGTTAAGAAGTTCGGGTTCCGCCCGTCGTTCGATCCGATGCCGCTGTACCGAGATGCCGTCGAGGCGACGGTCGAGAGCGGCAGGATGATTGAGCTCAACACTTCGGGATGGCATTACGCATGTGCAGAGGCGTTCCCCTCGCCGGCGTTGCTCGCCGAATTCTGCCGAGCCGGGGTCGCCTGCACCGTCGGCACCGATGCGCATGATCCGCAGCTGGTTGCCCGCGACATAGAAAAAGGGTACCGTGCTCTGTACGAAGCTGGTTACCGCGAGGTTACGGTGCCGACACGGGATGGGGGTCTCAGAGGCATTACAATCGAGTAAACCGCTCGCCGAGGAAAAGAGGTTGCCATGGTTACATCTCGAAGGGAAAAGACGAAGAACGGACTTGCACAAAGGGCATCGGGAACGCTGTCGAAGCAGGCGTTCACCATGAACATAGGAGCATTGGAACAGGCCCTGCTCAAGAAATACCCCGCCTCCGATGCGGAGGACTGGGACAGGACCGGCATTGCGGTAGGCGATCCCACGCGCGCGATCGAATCGGTTGCGCTCGCTCTCGACCCCACGGTCGAGGCGGTGCGCGAGGCGGCTGCTCTCGGAGCCAACGTTCTCGTCACTCACCACCCGACGTTTCTGGAGGCGCCGAGCAAGTTTCAGCCTGCGCCTTCAAGTGCCGAAATCGACGGGGCCGTCGTCTGGGCTGCTGTCGAAAACGGTGTCGCGGTCATGTCGTATCATACCGCGCTCGATGTGAGCCAGGATGCGGCGCGTGCGCTTCCCGGCATGCTCAATCTTACTTTCAAAGGGATCGTCGATCCGATCGAGACGAGCAAGAAAAAGGGCTATGGCCAGCTGTGCTCGGTGCGTGCCGCCGATGCGCCTTTGACGCTCGGCCAGCTCGCAGCGCGTTGCACGTCGGTGTTCGGCAAGCAGCCGCGCGTATGGGGCGATTTCTCGAAGAGCCTTTCGACGGTCGTCACCTGCACAGGCAGCGCTGCCGATCTTCCGTCGAAATGCCTCGTTCTCGGCGTTGACTGCCTCGTGGCGGGAGAAGTGAAGTATCATGATGCACTTGCGGCATCGCGGGCGGGGCTCGCCATCGTCGATTTGGGTCACGATACGAGCGAACTTCCCCTCGTGGCCGTGTTGGCGGCGGCCGTCGAGGCCGCGGGCGTGCCGAAGGAGAAGATAGCCGTGCTCGATCAGAGCGCGAATTGGATGTACCCCGAAACGACCAGGATGTAAGGATGAGCCTATGAAGGCAGACACGAAAGATCTGGCCACGCTGCTCAACATGCAGCATATCGATATGGAACTGATCCGTGCTCGGAAGAAGCTTGCCGAGCTGCCTCAGCGTGCGCAGATCCTCGAGATTCGCACGAAAAAGCAGGCGGTCGAAGAGAAGCAGGCGAAGATCGCGGCTATGAAAAAAGAAGCCGATCTCGCTGTAGCGCGCATAAAAGACGAAGACGGGCGCCTTGCGGCCCGTCAAGCGGAAACGCAGGAGAAGATCGATGGTTCGCGGGGCGATTACCGAAGCGTCGAGGCGTTGACGAAAGATCTCGGCGGAATTGCAAAGCGGCGCACGACGCTCGAAGAGGATCTTTCCGAAGCGAACGCGAAGCTGGTCCAAATCTCCGAGGTGCAAAGCCAGATCACCGATGCGCTCGAAAAAATCGTCAAGCAGGAAAACGTGTACGTCGCATCGTTTCAGAAAGAGGGTGGCGGCCTCGGTTCCGGCATTGCCTCGGCCGAGAAGAAGCGCTCCGAGCTGGCTGCTGCGCTGCCTGCCGATCTGCTTGCGGAATACGAGAAGATCGCGAGCAGATCAGGGGGGATCGCTTTGGCCCGCCTCGTCAACGGATCGTGCAGCGTATGCCGCGCGGCCATTACCGAGGGCAAGCTCTTGCAGGTGCAGGCCGAGGCGCCGCTGAGCACGTGCCCTGCTTGCAAGCGGATGCTGGTGGTGGGCGAGTGATGAAGGCCTACCTCAACACCGATGGAGGCAGCAGGGGAAACCCGGGGCCGGCGGGCTTCGGGTTCGAGCTTGTCGACGAGAGCGGCTCGTCGATCGCATCGGGCGGCTGGTTCCTGCCGAAGGCGACGAACAACGTCGCCGAGTACTCGGCACTGGTCTGGGGCTTGAGGAACGCCTTGGCCGCAGGTGTGACCGATATCGCGGTGCGTGCCGATTCCGAGCTTATGGTCAAGCAGATGCTCGGTCAATACAAGGTGAAAAGCGAAGATCTCAAACCTCTTTTCATGCAGGCGCGCGATCTGTTCGGCCGATTCGGCAAGGCTTCGATCGCCCACGTGTACAGAAACGAGAACAAGCGCGCAGACGCCCTCGCCAACGAGACGATGGATGCGCGGGGCCCTGTCGGGAGCTATCTTGTCGCATGGGAGGATGCTCCGGCGAATCTCTTTGATTTCGATGCCGGCGTAAATGCCCGACCCGAAAAAGACCGCGCCGCTGCGGTCGCTGCGACGGCGCCTGCCGGATCGTTCGACGCGTTCAGCGCGAAGGGTCTTTCGGGCGAGGCGTGCGCTTCGAAGCCGTCGGGGGATCCCGACGGGCAGCGCCTCGATTCGCTTTCGGGCGAGGCGTGCGTGCACAGCGGCGGCGAATCTCAGAAAGGAACGACAATGGAACGCAATCCCGCCTACACCGGCCCCGGCCGGCTTTCGGGGGAAACCTACGAGCATACGGGCGGCCACTACGAGCTCACCGTAAAAGACCACTTCGATGCAGCGCATGCGCTGCCGGGCTACGATGGACCTTGTCGCTTTTTGCACGGGCATACGTGGGATATCGAGGCTACGCTGGCAGGGCAGCATCTCGACGATGTGGGCATGCTTTACGATTTCAAAGCGATCAAGCGCGATCTCCATGCGATTCTGGAGAACTTCGATCATCGGTGCATCAACGAGGTTGCGCCGTTCGACGTGATCAACCCGACCGCCGAGCACATGGCGCGCGTTATCTTCTACGAACTCGAAAAGACGCTGCCCGCACCTATCTCGCTCAAAGAGGTTGCCGTATGGGAAAGCCCGATCGCCCGCGTGGCGTACCGCCCGTAGGGCTGTCGCCGCTGAGCGGCGATCGGCGGAAGCATGCGATGAACGCGCCCGGATTCACGGAACCGGGCGCGTTTTGCTTTGCTGCGAGGGTTGTTCGTCTGGCAAGCAGAACCGATCGATGGCAACGCTTCTTCCGAAAATGGTTGAGATTTACGGTTTGGGCAATGCCGGTTGTTTCTCAGGGATTCGCGATCAGGTGTTTTCCGAAGAGCGCTTTGCCGAGGAGGTCTTCGTTTGCCCCCATCGCTGCCCAAACCGTAAATCTCAACCATTTTTGCCTGCTCCGCTGTCGCATTGGGACCAACGTTCGATCGCCGCATGCATGAAAGTCTGCCAAGGGAAATGCAAAGTGCCGCATGAAGGGTGTGGGCAAACCAGACGTCTCGCTCCCTTTGAGGGTTGGCGGGCACCTGCTCGGGCTTCCGACCCGACGCTCTCGTACATTCGAGGAAACGCAAAAAAGCCCGCCGCGAGGCGAGCTTTAGGGCAAGGGGAACAGAAGAGCTTTAGGCGCGCTCGATCTTTCCGGCCTTGATGCACTTCGTGCATACGTTGGCGCGTTTGACCTTGCCGTCGATCTTCACGGTGACCTTCTGAACGTTCGGGCGGAAGACGCGGTTGGTCACTCGGTGCGAGTGGCTGACGTTGCGTCCGGCGACCGGAGCTTTTCCGCAAATTTCACAAACCTTAGACATCTCAATCAACTCCATGTACGTTTCGGCAATATACCGTTGATGACAAAAAAGCCTAAACACTATACCACAGGAAATCTTACGCATACAAGAATTTTTAGTGTATTATCGCCCGTGGAATTATCAGGCATTCTGCACAGCATCTGCCCCATGCGTTATACTTCTTAGCTAGTCTAAGCACATATACGAACCGTAGCAAGTTTGTTCGCGAAAGGACCATCATGACTCAGACAATTCCGGGCAACCTCCACGTTGCCAACGACGTTCTTGCCGATCTCGTCGGCAATGCTGCGCTCGAGTGCTACGGCGTCGTCGGCATGGCGGCACCAACGGCAGCGGACGGAATCGCGAAGATACTGCCTGCCTCGAGGCTGCGTCGGGGCGTTATCGTCACAACTACCGAAAAGGGCGTCCACGTCGATCTGTACGTCGTGATCGAATACGGCACCAACATCAACGCCGTATCCCAGAACCTCATCGATCAGGTTTCGTTCGCGCTCACGGAGTACGCGCGCGTTCCGCTCGACGGCGTTGATGTTCACGTCCAGGGAATCAAGGTGCGCAAGTAACCCGAACGGTATATGGAAGACTGCGCCTCCCGGGCGGGATTATGCGCGGATGCAAGCTAGGAGTAAGACTCAAGATGCCAGAATCATACACAACGAACGACCTTCTCAACGCCATAGCGGTCGCATCGAAGGCGTTGGCCGAGCGCAAGGATGAGGTTAACCGCCTCAACGTGTTTCCCGTGCCCGACGGGGATACCGGCACCAACATGTCGCTGACGGTCGAGATGGTCGTCGACAACGTGGCAAAACTGCCCATTGGAGCAAGCGGAGCTGAAATTCGCAAGGCAATCACGACCGGCGCGCTGATGGGTGCGCGCGGCAATTCCGGTGTCATTACCTCGCAAATTTTACGCGGCCTGTGCGAGGGGAGCGCGGATTTCGAAGAGCTTTCGACCGAGAGCCTCGACGCGGCGTTCTCCCACTCCGCCGAAGTCGCCTTCCAGGCTGTCCGAAAGCCGGTGGAGGGCACGATCCTCACCGTGCTCAAGGACAGCGCCTCGGCGGCGAAGAGGGCGCGCAAGAAGAAGCTCGGCGTCGAAGAGGCGCTCGAGTCCATCGTGTCGGAAGCCTATGCCTCGGTTCAGCGGACGCCCGATCTGCTTCCCGTGCTCAAAGACAACGGTGTCGTTGACGCTGGCGGCTTTGGTCTCGCCATCCTGTTCGACGCCTTCGCATCGGCGCTCATCGGCAAAGAGGGCCCGATGGTCGACGAGCTGGCGTTTGCGCGCGGAACGGCGCCGAGGGTCGAGATCGAGCAGGTGAACGATTGGGAGGGTTCCCAATTCAGGTACTGCAACGAGTTCCTCGTCGATTCCGATTCACTCGACAAGGACGAGGCGCTCGACTTTTTGGCCACGATGGGCGATTGCGAGCTGTGCGTGGGGGAGACGCCGAAGTTCAAGGTGCACGTTCATTCGAACACGCCCGACAAGGTTCTCAAGTACTTCCTCGATCGCGGTCAGATTTCTGAGGTGCACATCCACAACATGCAGCTGCAAAGCGAGGCGCGCGCAGCGGGACTCGCCGCCGAAGAGGCTGAAGCCGAGCACAAGCCGATCGGATTCGTAGCCGTGGCACCGGGAGCGGGCAACGCCAAGATCCTTGAGAGTTTGGGGGTCGATGTGGTCGTTTCGGGCGGGCAGACGATGAATCCTTCCACGAAGGACCTGCTCGATGCCGTCAACAAGGTGAATGCCGATGCGGTGATCATCCTTCCCAATAACAAGAACATCATCATGGCCGCGCAGAGCTGCGCGGGTTTGTCCGAGGTGCCTTGCGCGGTCGTTCCCACCACGAGCGTTCCGCAGGCGTTTTCGGCGCTGTTCGGGTTCGACGAGTCGGCGAGCCTCGAGGAGAACGTCGAATCGATGACCGAGGCTTACGAGGATGTGAAGACCGGCGAGGTCACCGTCGCCATCAAGGATGCCAAAGACGCCCATGACAACCCCATCAAGGAAGGCGATACCATCGGGATCGCCGACGGGTCGATCGAGGCGGTCGGTTCTTCGACGGAGCAGGTCGTGATGGATCTGCTCGAGGTTATGGATGCCGAAGACGCCGATACGCTGACCATCCTTGCGGGCGAGGATATGGACGATGCGTCCTTCGACGCGCTCATCGCCTCCATCGGGGAAAAGTACGAGGATCTCGAGATCGATTCGCATCGCGGCGAACAACCGCTCTATCCCATCGTGATGTCGGTCGAATAGGGAGTTGGCAGCAAGTCGTTTGAGCGGGCATTCCACATCGACACCCAACGGCAAGGCGGCGGGGGAGACTTCCCTCGACCGCCTTGCTGCTACCTTGGCCTTCGACGAGCCGGTCAGCCGCGTTCGGCTTGTGAGCCCTATGAGGGCGGGCGCTCTCGACAAGCTGGGCGTGCGCACGATACGCGATCTGCTGACCCATTTTCCACGCCGCTACATCGATATGTCGCGTATCGCCGATGTTGCCCGTGCCCCCATCGGCGAGATGGTCACTATTGCGGGCACGGTGCACGAAATCAAGCTCAAAAAACCCAAGCCGAAGTTCTCGCTTGTGGAAATTGCGCTGACCGACCAATCCGGCGTGCTCATGATCACCTGTTTCCGGCAGCCCTGGCTCATGGATCAAATCGAGAAAGGGGATCGGCTCGCGGTATCGGGCAAACTCGAATTCAATTACGGGTTCAAACGCATGACGAATCCCTTTATCGAAGAGGTGGGCGATTCCTTCGACGAAAAGACGGGACGCATCATCGCCGTTCATCCTGCCACGGAGAAAATCACGACTGCCTGGATGCGCAGGCTCGTGGGAAACGCGCTCGATTCGTGCGCGGGTGCACTCGACCCGCTTCCCATCGAGCTGAGGACGAAATACCGCCTGCCCAGCAGGATGAGCGCCCTTTCGGCCATACACTTTCCGACAACGATGGCGGAGGTAGGGATGGCGCGCCGCCGCCTGGTGTACGAGGAGGTGCTCATGCTCGAATTGCATCTCATGATGGACGAGATGCAGCGCAGTGAGGGCAAGCCGACAACCGCCCATGTGACCGACGGGGCGCACCGAAGGGCGCTTGAGGAAAACCTTCCGTTTACATTGACCGACGAGCAGGTTTCGGCGCGCGACGACATACTGCGCGTTATGGAATCGAAACAGGCTGCGAACCATATGCTTCTCGGCGATGTCGGCACCGGCAAAACGATCGTCGCCTCATTCGCCCTTGCGGCCGTTGCGGATACGGGCACGCAGGCGGCCATGATGGCGCCAACCGAAGTTCTGACGCGCCAGTACGCCGAAAAGCTCGGTCCCTTGCTCGACGCGGCGGGCATCACCTGGGAGGTGCTCACGGGCTCGACCGGCGCAACCGAGCGGGAGGCTATCATCGGACGGGTGGCCCAGGGCACGGTGGATGTTCTTTTCGGCACCCATGCGCTGCTCGAAGACGACGTTCGCTTCGCCGATCTCACGCTTGCCGTCATCGACGAGCAGCAGCGCTTCGGCGTCGATCAACGTGCGTCTCTGCTTGCGAAGGGGCAGGCTCCCGATGCGCTGTACATGACTGCCACCCCGATTCCCCGCACGCTTGCGCTCGCCTTGTACGGAAGCCTTACGCTCTCCTATATAAAAAACCGCCCGCTCAACGCCGCCGGGAACGAGACGAAGGTGTATTCGAGGACCGAGCGGGGTCGCGCCTACGATGCCGCGCTCGCAGCGCTTGCCGAGGGGCATCAAGTCTATGTGGTGTGCCCGCTTGTGGGAAAGCCTCATCCCGGATCCGAAAACGAGCGGAAAGCGAAGCGGGAAAACGATCTCGAGGCCGACGATGAATACGAATACGCGGTCATCAGCATCGAGGACGAGGCGGATATCGAAGACGATGCCAAGGCGGCTGTTCGGGAAGCGCGGTTCCTTCAGGAGAAAACCTTCGTCGATTACAAGGTCGACCTGCTTCACGGCAAGATGAGCGGAGCGGAGAAGCAGGAGGCCATGGAGCGCTTTCGTTCGGGTGAGAGCCAGGTTCTCGTGGCGACGACCGTTATCGAGGTCGGTGTCGACGTTCCCAATGCCACGGTGATGATAATCGAGGATGCGGAGCGCTTCGGCCTTTCGCAGCTTCATCAGCTGCGCGGCCGCGTGGGGCGCGGGACGGAACCGGGCGAGGTGTATCTGATATCGGGATCCAAGGCGCCCTGCGCACTCGAGCGCCTTGCCGCGATGGAGAAAACCGAAGATGGATTCGAGCTGGCAAGCTACGACCTCTCGCTCAGGCGCGAAGGCGACATCCTTGGAAACCGGCAGCATGGAGCATCGGTGCTCAAGCTGGTCAACGTGGTGCGCGACGGCAAGATAATCGAGGCGGCGCATGCCGATGCCCGTGCGATGCTCGCAGAGGACGCCGGTCTTCGGAGCGATCGGTACCGTGCGCTCGGGCGCGAGGTCAGGCTCGCGTTTCGGGGGGCGAACGAGGTTAAGGGAGGATAGCGGTGCGAATCATCGCGGGAGAATATCGGGGTCGGGTGCTGAAAGCTCCGAAGGGCGAGGGAACGCGGCCGACGACCGATCGGGTTCGCGAGGCGCTCATGAGCGTTATCGCAAGCGCTCGGGGCGGGTTCGATGGGGCAGTAGTGCTCGATGCGTTCGCCGGATCGGGTGCGCTCGGGATAGAGGCGCTGTCGCGCGGTGCGGCGTCGGCGCAGTTCTTCGAACGCGACGGTGCGGCGATCAAAACCCTTGCGGACAACATCCGTGCGATCGGCGTCGAAGCGCCCGGTCGCGGTTCGCGTGCGCAGCTTCGGCGCGGCGACGTATTGAAAAAGCCGCCGATTTATGCGAGGCCGGCTTTCGACCTCGTGTTTCTCGATCCCCCCTATGCAACCGACCCGATTGAGATCTCGCGCTTTGTAGATGAGCTCGACAGGGCGGGGGCGCTTGCGCCCGGCGCGCTTGTTTCGTACGAATACGCGAAATCGGACGATTCTGCCGTCGAGGGCGCATTCCAATCGCTACAATGGGAAACCGTTTCGAAAAAGCACTACGGCGATACGGCAATCGCCCTGTTTGGAAGGATGCACGACTCGTTATGAAACGCGCAATGACGCCCGGCACGTTCGACCCCATAACCGAAGGGCACTTGGATGTGATAACGAGGGCTGCCCAGCTCGTCGATGAGATCATCGTGGCCGTGGCGGCTTCCCCGAAGAAAAAACCGCTTTTCACGCTCGACGAGCGCGTTGCGCTTGCACGGCAGGCGACTGCTCATCTTCCAAACGTCAGCGTCGAGCCGTTCGACGAGCTGCTGGTCGATTTTGCCGAGCGCATGGAAGTTACGGTGGCCATCAAGGGTCTGCGGGCCATCACCGATTTCGAGTACGAGTTTCAGATGACCGCCATCAACTACCAGATAGACCGAAATCTCGAGACGCTTTTCATCATGTCGCCGCCCGAGTACATGTATCTCTCGTCGTCGGTTGTGCGCGAGATCGCGAGCCTTCATGGCGATGTGAGCGAATTTGTTCCTGCTTGCGTGAAAGATGCCCTCGAAAGAAAGTACGCCGAATAGGATATCGGCGCACAGGCGCCCGCGTTCGGGCGCAAGCTGACGGCAGCGTAACCCTTCGTTGACGCAAATGTGCGGTTTATGCAGGGAGTTTCGATTTTATGGAGCTTCATGCTAAAATATCGCGATGGTGTATACCGAAGCAACGCTTCATACCCATATACGCAGTTCAAACGCAGCAGCAAGGTTGGAAGGACAGCAATGGACGAAACGGGAGTGTTGGGCTTACTCGAAGAGCTCTCTATCCTCTTGGAAGATTCTAAGCCGGTTTTCGGCAAGGGCAACATGCGCCAGGTCGATATTGCAGCCGCATTCGAGATCATGGATGAGATTCGCGACACGTTCCCGAGCGAGTTCTCCCAAGCCCGTCAGATCGTTCGCGAGCGCCAGAGCTTGCTCGACGATGCGGAAGCCGAGGCGAGCCGCATGATCGACGACGCGCGCAGCCAGGCGATGACCATTGCCAGCGAACAGGAGATCGTTCGCATTTCCCAGCAGCAGGCCGAAACCATCATGGCCGATGCGCGCGAGCTTGAGCGCCAGACGCGTGCCGGTGCCGAAGACTACGCCGACGAGGTGTTCGGCCATGTCGAGCAGAGCCTCGATACGCTGATCGGCAACGTTCGCCGTTGTCGCGATCGTTTGAACGCGAATTCCATGGCGGGACGATAATGTCGGATACCCGCATACTGGTACCGAGCGAACTCTTCGCCCCTGCGGAGAGTTCTTGTTTTGAGGGTACGTACGAAGCCGGCATACTCAAGGCGGGCCCCGATCTCTACGAGTTCGCAGGTCCCCTTGTATGGCAAGCCACCGTAACCAACACGGGCGGCGCCCTGCTGGTGACCGGAACGGTCGAAGGCGTGGCCAAAACCTCGTGCGCGCGGTGTCTCAACACCTTCGAGTTTCCCGTCACCGGCGAGATCGAGGGCTATTTCCTTCTTTCCGAAGAGGAGGAGGCGCCCGAAGACATGGACGACGACGAATTCTCGTATCTTCCGAAGAACAACGTGATCGAACTCGATCCGCTCATAAAGGCCGCCCTGTTGCTCGAAATGCCGCTCGTGCCGCTTTGCGACGACGACTGCAAGGGCATCTGTCCTGATTGCGGGGCCGATCTCAACGAGGGTCCCTGCTCTTGCGGCGAAACGGATGACGGCGAAAAGGATGGGGCGAAGAATCCGTTTTCGGTGCTCAAAAATTTTCCGTTCGAGAATTGATGCGCCGGACAGACCGTATGCAGCCAGCCGATGAAGCAGCTCAGCCGACCGTGCGCGCCCTGGAAGTTGTGGGCGCGTTCGTTTCTTATTACAGGCCCTATCGGGCGCTTCTGTTCTTCGATCTGTTCTGCGCGTCGGTGCTGGCGCTCGTCGATCTCGCCTTTCCCCAGATACTGAACTTTTTCACCAAGGAGTTCTTCCTCGAGGCGCCCGATACGATCGTCGCGTCGCTCGGGCTTATCGCTGTTCTGCTCGCGGCAATGTATGCGGTGCGCACGGCGTGCCAGTACTTCATCACAAGCTGGGGCCACATCATGGGAGCACGCATGGAGGCCGACATGCGCCGCGATCTCTTCGAGCAGTACCAGCGCTTGAGCTTCTCGTACTACGATCGTAACAACACGGGAACCATGATGAGCAAGCTCGTCACCGACTTGTTCGACATCTCGGAGCTCGCACATCACGGCCCTGAGAACCTGTTCATCTGCATTCTTAAGATAGCCGGCTCGTTCGCGCTTCTCTTCCTCGTGAACGTGCCCCTCACGCTCATTATGCTGGCTGCCACGGTCGTCATGGCGGCGTACGCGTTTTGGCGCAACTACCGCAAGCGGACCATCTTCACCGAGAACAGGAAGAAGATGGCCGATATCAACGCGAGGCTCCAAGATTCGCTCGGCGGAATCCGCGTGGTGAAATCGTTCGGCAACGAGCGGATCGAGATCGGCAAGTTCGACGAGAGCAACCATCGCTTCGTCGACACCAAGGAGCTGTCGTATCGGTTCATGGGATCGTTTCATGCGGTGAACTCGCTTTTCATCGGCGTTCTGTACACCGTGACCATCGTGGGCGGCGGCTACTTCGTCGCGCAAGGTGCGCTAGAGGTGACCGATTTGGCGATCTATGCGCTCTACATAGGGATATTCGTCTCTCCGGTCGAGCAGCTCATCAATTTCACCGAGCAGTTCCAAAAGGGATATGCGGGCTTCAGACGTTTCATGGAGGTGCTGCGCGTGCGTCCCGATATCGAAGACGCTTCCGGTGCCCGCGACCTCGCCGACCTTGAGCGCGAGCTTCGATGCGATACCGGCGGACAGGTCACCGGCGAAATCCGCTACGATGACGTTCGCTTCTCCTACGACGGCGACCATGAGGTGCTGCAAGGCCTCGATCTGCATGTTCCTGCAGGCTCGACTGTTGCCCTCGTCGGACCGAGCGGGGGAGGAAAGACTACCACCTGCTCGCTTCTGCCGCGCTTCTACGATGTGTCGGCAGGCTCGGTGTCGATCGACGGCATTGACATCCGCGAGGCGACGGTGGGCTCCCTGCGCCAGGCGATCGGCATCGTCCAGCAGGATGTGTATCTGTTCGACGGCACGATCCGCGAGAACATTGCCTACGGAAAGCCCGAGGCAACCGACGCCGAGATCGAGCATGCGGCATCGCTTGCGAACATACACGAATTCATCTGCGATCTCGAAGATGGCTACGACACCTACGTAGGAGAGAGGGGAGCGCGTCTTTCGGGCGGCCAGAAGCAGCGCATCGCGATCGCGCGCGTGTTTCTCAAGGATCCGCGCATCCTCATTCTCGATGAGGCCACGAGCGCTCTCGATAACGAGAGCGAGCGCAAGGTGCAGCAATCGCTCGAAGATCTGTCGCGCGGAAGAACGACGCTCGTGATAGCCCATCGCCTCTCGACCATCAGAAGCGCCGATGCGATTGCCGTGGTCGAGGGCGGCCGGGTCGTGGAGTTCGGAACCCATGAAAGCCTTATCGGGATCGACGGCACCTATGCGCGCTATTACCGCATGCAGTTCGGATCGTAGCGCCTATTTTACGTGCGGATTCCATAAAACCCATATTGCACGAGGGAGATGCGTTTGTTAGAATATCTCTTCGCGTGTTTAACGATTGCTTTTTAATACCGGGCAGTCAGTCCGGCTTGGAAAAGGAGTACAAGGATCATGGCAGTACCTAAGCGTAAAATGGGCCGTGCTCGCACCAATGCCCGTCGGAGTGCTAACGACAAAATTGCGGCACCCTCTCGTTCCGTGTGCCCGCAGTGCGGCGAAGCAAAGCTTCCGCATCGCGTGTGCCCGAACTGCGGCTTCTACAAGAACCGCGAAGTCATCGAGACCGAGTAACCTCGGCTCGTGCATCCGTGCGGCAAGATCCGCTCGGGTAGGCAAGCGAAGCTCTCCGGGCTGCCTTGTGCGAGGCATCTCAGAGAGCTTCGTTTCGTTTTGCGTGCGGGGGCGGAGCCTTTCCGTTGCGCCGATTGCTGCGTCGGCCTGCGTCCGGGGTTGCGGGGAGAACCCGCATGGGCAGGTACCGCGCATGCTGATTTGGTTTTCGGATAAAGAAAAACCGATGGTGCCGACGATGCCCGCTCTTTGCTTATAATTGATTGCGGCCGTAAGGCCGACCGGGTACGCAACGGCGCAATGCGCCGTCTGCAACGCAAGGAGAAACGATGTCTGAACAAGTTACCTTAACGGTCGATGCGCTCGGAGGAGATCACGCGCCCGATGTCGTGCTCGACGGCGTCGCTGCGGCTCTTTCCGAAGATGCCGATCTTCATATTCTGCTCTGCGGGCCCGCCGAATCCGTCGAGCCGTTCGCCGCGCAGCACGACCGCTGCAAAGCCGTTGCGACGACCGAGTTCATCGCAATGGACGAACATCCCGCCAACGCCGTGCGCAAGAAGAAGGATTCTTCGATCGTCGTGGGATGCCGGCTCGTCAAGGAAGGCGAGGCCCAAGGGTTTTTCTCCGCCGGCTCGACCGGGGCTTGCCTAGCTGCCGCAACGCTTGTCATGGGGCGTATAAAAGGCGTTTCGCGACCGGCCCTGTGCACGGTCATCCCTTCGCCCGCCAAGCCCGTTGTGATGTGCGACGTGGGGGCGAATGCCGATTGCAAGCCGGAATACCTCGTGCAGTTCGCGCAGATGGCAACCATCTACACCGAAAAGATCATCGGCATCGAAAACCCGAAAGCGGTTCTGCTCAACATCGGCGAAGAGGATACGAAGGGCTCGGCTTTCGCACAGGAGGCGTTCTCGCTGCTGAAAGAGCAGGTTCCGAATTTTGTCGGCAACGGCGAGGGGAGCGATATCCTGCCGGGCAACTACGACATCTTCGTGACTGACGGATTTACGGGCAACGTCTGCCTTAAAACGATCGAAGGGACGTCGAAGACGCTGTTCAAGGCGCTGAAGGGCATCTTCTATTCAAATGTCTTCACCAAACTCGGTGCGCTCGCCATCAAAGGAGGCCTCAAAGACCTCATGGCTCAGGTAAGCCCCGACACGTATGGGGGAGCGCCGTTGCTCGGTGTGAAGGGCGCCTGCATCGTGGGGCATGGGTCATCGAACGCGACCGCCGTCAAAAACGGCATCCACACGACGGCCCGCATCGTCCGCACCAAAGTGTCTGAGACGATTGCCGAGACGGTTGCATGCAAGAGCTCTTCGAAACAGGCCGAACCCGGACAGGGGTCGGCAGATGCGGGAGATCGGTGATCGGGATGACGAGCTCCGAAGAACAGCATGAAAAACTCGCGCGGGCGCAAGAGATCCTGTCGTATACGTTTGTGCACAAGGAACTGCTGCTTGCGGCCATCACGCATCCTTCTGCTACCGAGGGAAAGTCGGTCAAGTTCTCTTACGAGCGCCTTGAATTTCTCGGCGACAGCATCCTCGGCGCCATCGTGGCCACCGAGGCGTTCCATCGTTTCCACGATCTTGACGAGGGCGGCCTGACGCGCATCAAGGTGGCGCTTGTTTCCGGAACGAGCCTTTCCGATGTCGCTGCCGAGCTCGGGTTCGCCGACATCATCGTGTTCGGCTCGTCGGAGACGGGGACGGGCAAGCGCGGTCTGCACTCCGCGCTCGAAAACGTGTACGAGGCCATCGTCGCGGCGCTTTACCTCGACGGCGGCATCGAGACCGCAACCGCGTTCGTCGAGCGCACGCTGATACCGCGCATGTCGCTCGATATGGCAAGAGAACCCGAGAATCCCAAAAGCGCCCTCCAGGAAAAGTTGCAGGAAGACGGCATAACCCCTACCTACAAGCTCGTCGAAACGCAGGGGCCGCCGCATGACCGCACGTTCGTCGCCCAGGTGTTTGCGGGAACGCAGGGCCTTGCGCGGGGGACTGGCAGGACGAAGAAGGAAGCCGAGAGCCAGGCCGCGAAAAGCACGTTGGCCCGCTTGAGCGACTTTTTCGGTTTGGGCGCCGACGCGAAGGCGGCCCGCACGGAAAAAGCCGCTGCGAAAGCGGCGCTGGCTGCAGCAAAGGCTGAGGATAAGGCCCGCAAGAAAAGCGAGCGGGACCGCGCCAAGCAGAATAAGCAAAGCAAACAGAAAAACCGGGAGTAAAGAGACGTGTATTTAAAATCCCTTGTCCTCAAAGGGTTCAAATCCTTTGCCGATAGGAGCGTGCTTTCGCTCGAGCCGGGCATTACGGCGATCGTGGGGCCGAACGGCTCGGGGAAGTCGAACATCTCCGACTCGGTTCTCTGGGTGCTCGGAGAGCGCAATGCGAAGAACCTCCGCGGCCAGGCCATGGAGGACGTTATCTTTGCCGGCTCATCGGCGCGCAAGAGCGTGGGCATCGCCGAGGTCGATCTCGTGTTGGACAACAGCGACGGAACGCTTCCCGTCGACTACACCGAAGTTGCGGTCACGCGCCGCATGTACCGAAGCGGCGAGAGCGAATACCTGATCAACGGCGCGCTCGCCCGACGAATGGACGTGCTCGACATCCTTCACGATTCGGGTCTGGGCACGGGAACCCATTCCATCATCTCCCAGGGCAGCCTCGATTCGATTCTGCAATCGAAGCCGGAAGACCGCCGCGCCATCATCGAAGAAGCGGCGGGCGTTCTCAAGCACAAGCAGCGCAAGCTCAAAAGCCAGCGCAAGCTCGAGCAGATGGACGTGCACCTTGCAAGGGTGCGCGATGTGGCGGCGGAGGTCGAGAGGCAGCTCAAGCCGCTCGAACGCAAGGCGAAGCGCGCGCAGGCCTACCAGGGCCTCGCCGACGAACTCGCCGAGCTCAATCTGCTGCTCGCGGTCGATGACCTGCGCATGCTGCAGGAGAAATGGGGAAAGGCGACCGAGCTCGAACGGGATCTCGACGGTCAACTCGTTTCCATGCGCGAGGCGATCGATGCCTCCGAGAAGGAGATCGAGGCGTTGCAGGAGAGGATCCAAGAGCGAAACGTGAACACGGGCGAGTTGTCGCGGCAGTACCGCCGCGCGCAATCGGCGCTCGAGCGCTTCGACGCGACTGCGCTTTTGCTTCACGAGAAAAAGCGCGCCGCCATGAGCTACGAGAGCGAGATCCAGATTTCGCTTGCCGCCAACAAGGAGAAGGCGCGCCAGACCCAGGAGGACCGGGCGCAGGCCTTAGAGCAGCTCGAAGAGGTTGCGGCCGAGAAGCGGAAGGCCGATGCGCAGGTTGAGGCGCTGCTTGCCGAGCAGCGCGATCTTACCGAGAAGCGCTCTGCGCTTGAGCGAAGCGTGCAGGAGTGGTCGGGCAAGGAAAAATCGCTGGCTCGCGAGATCGAGACGACGCGTCTTGCCCAAGCGGAAACCAACGAGCTGTTGACCAACAGCCGCGCCCATGAAAAGCTCATCGCCGGGCACAGCAAAGAGCTCGAGATACAGCTGGCCCATGCGAAAAGCGATTACGACCGCGCCCATGGCACAGCCGAAGCCAACGAGCGTAAGCTCGCCGAGCTCAAGGAGCTTGAAGAGAAGGCCCGCCAGAGCGTATCCGATGCATTTGCAGCTCGCGAAGAGGCGCGCGAGGCGTTCGACGGCGCACGCGATGCCGCATCGATGCTCGCATCGGAGATCCGCGGGCTCGAGGAGGTCGAGCGGGCGAGCGAGGCGGCCGGCCCGGCGCTTTCGTGGCTTATGGAACACCGAGAGGAATTCGAGGCGGGCATCGAGCCTCTGTCTCATGTCATAATCGCGCCGAAAGGCTCGGAGATGCTCGTCGAGCATTTGCTTGGCGGCGATCTTGCGGCGCTGTTCGTGTCCGACACGGCAAGCGCGAACGTCATTGCCGAGGCGTTGTGCGCAGTCGAGGAGACGGGCGAGGTCGTTTTGCTGCCTCGCAAATCGATGCGCGCCCCAGTTGCTGAAACTTGCGAAGGCGAGCGGCTGGTCGATGCGCTCGAGTATCCTGAGGAATGCGCCGATGCCGTCGAGGGTCTGCTCGGCGACGTGTACCTGTGCGAATCGAGGGAAGCTGCGATAGCGGCCCACGAGGCTTCCGCAGGCGGTGCGCGTTTCGCCACGCGCGACGGATTTGCGATATGGCCGAACGGAAAGATGGTCGTCGGCGCCAACCAGCACGACGAGGAGGGCGCCTTGGCCCGGCACCGTCGCATCGAAGAGCTGAGAGGCGAGCTCGTGCAAGCCGAAGAGGCGCAGGCCGAGGCGGGAGCGGCGCGCGATGCGGCCGACGGGGCGCTGCGCGAGGCGCAGGGGGAGAGCCTCAAGCTTTCCCAGGATCTGGCGCAGTTGAAAGGCCAGACCGATTCCTCGAAAGAGGAGTTGAAACGCGCCGAAGCGAAGCTCGCGGCGCTCCAGCGCGAATTCGAGGACCTTGAGCGCCAGCGCGCTGAGGCGCAGGAGGTGCTCAAGACTGCGCAGCCGACTGCCGACGAACTGGTGGCGAAGCTTGCCGAGCTTGAAAAATCGCTCGAGGAGGCTAAGCGGAACACGGCGCGTTTCCAGCAAGAGGTGTCGCCCCTCAGAAAGCGGGCGAATGACCTCTCGAACGAATTTTCCGAGGCGCGTTTGGCGGCGGCGACATCGGCGGAGCGCGAAACCTACACAAGGCGCGTCGTCGAAGCGCGCGAGCGCGAGATCGAGTCGATCATCGCCCAGGACGAAACGGCGAAGGACACCTTGGCGAAAAAGGCGCTCGCACGCACGCGCGTCGTGCCGCTGCTTGCGGTGTTCGAGGAGCTGTCGGACAGTGCGAAGAAGTGGACGCAGCGCCTTGAGGACGAAACGCTTGCGGCTCAGGATTCCTCGAGCGGGCTTCATGCGGCGATGAGCGAGGCCCGCAAGAAGAGCCGCGAGGCCCACGATGCTTTCGATGCGGTCAACGAGAGGCTCTCGCAGGCCCGCGTGGACAAGGGGCGTCTCGAAGTGCAGGTCGAGGCCGCTATCGGCACGATCGTGAACGATTGCAAGACGCCGCTTGAAACGGCGCTCGCGACGCCTCCGCTTGAAAACCGCGCTGAAACAGAGGATAAGACGTTCAAGCTCAGACGTCGCATCGCCAACATGGGAACGATCAATCCCGATGCGGCGGTCGAATACGAACAGCTCAAGCGGCGCTACGACTATATGGCTTCGCAGCTCGACGATCTGAACTCGGCGCGCAGATCGCTCTCCAAGATCGTCAGCGTCATCGATGCGCGGATGAAAGACGACTTCGTTAAAACATACGAGCAGGTGAATATCAACTTTCAGGAGATATTCGCCATGCTCTTCCCGGGCGGATCGGCTGAACTTTCGCTTGTCGATCCCGAAGACCCCGAAAACACGGGCGTCGAGGTGACGGCCCAGCCGCGCGGCAAGCGCATCACCAAGATGATGCTCATGAGCGGCGGCGAGAAATCGCTCACGGCGCTTGCGCTGCTGTTCGCCGTCTACCGCATCCGATCGACGCCGTTTTACATTCTCGACGAGGTCGAAGCCGCGCTCGACGATTCGAATCTGCGCAGACTCTGCGCTTACCTCGATTCGCTTCGTCATACGACGCAGCTTATAATGATCACCCATCAGCGCCGCACCATGGAGATGGCCGACGTTCTCTACGGCATCTCGATGCAGGCGGATGGCGTAACGCGCGTGGTGAGCCAGAAGCTCGACCACGCACTTCGATATGCGGAGGATTGATAATGGGATTTTTCGATAGGATCAGCGAGGGGCTCTCCCGTTCCCGCGATAAGTTCAAGGAGCAGATGAACGTCCTTTTGGATCGCGGCCCCGATCTCGACGACGAGTTCTGGGACGGCCTCGAAGAGACGCTCATCTTAAGCGACGTGGGCGCGAGCGCAGCTTCCACCATCGTGGAAAATCTGCGGGATCAGGCGACGCGCAAGGCGCTTCCCGACGCGTATGCCGTGCTCGATCTGCTCAACGACCAGATCGCCGACACGTTCGCCGAGGGCGGCGAGAGGGTGTTCGACGAGGATGCCGCCATCGTTTTGTTCGTGGGGATCAACGGCACGGGCAAGACTACGACGGTGGGCAAGATCGCTAAAGAGGCGACCGATGCCGGGCGCCATGTGCTGCTCGGCAGCGCCGACACGTTCCGTGCAGCTGCCATCGAGCAGCTTGAAGAGTGGGCAAGGCGCGCCGATGTGGAGATATGCACGCGTGAGCGGGGGAGCGATCCGGCCAGCGTGTGCTACGATACGATCGAGCGAGCCGAATCGACGGGTGCCGATCTCGTGCTCGTCGATACGGCCGGACGCCTGCACACGTCGGCCGACCTCATGCGCGAGCTCGAGAAGGTCGTGAACGTCGTGCGCAAGCGGGCCAACATGCCCGTCTACACCGTGCTCGTCACCGATGCGACCACCGGTCAAAACGGCTTGCAGCAGGCGCGCGAGTTCGACCGTGCGCTCGATTTGGACGGCGTGGTGGTGACGAAGCTCGACGGTACGGCCAAGGGCGGCATTGCGCTCGCCGTAAGCCACGAGCTCGATCTGCCCGTTCTCAAAATCGGCGTAGGCGAGGGCATCGACGACCTGAAGGATTTCGACGCGCACGATTTTGCAAGAGCCCTCATCGGCGATTTCGACAAACGAGCTTAGCCGCGCATCTTCGATCGGAAACGGTTCGTGATGCGCTTTCGGCGGCAATCCTTGCGTAGACCCCGTTCGGCGCAGTGCGGCCCCGCTTGAACCGGGTGCAATCGTTTGTTTGTGGGCTCGGGGCTTTGCGGTTCGTCGGTTAGCGGTGTTGCAGTATAATTTCACAAACGCATAAGACCATACCGACAGAGGATCGCATCCATGCTAGAAAACCTTTCCGAACGCTTGCAGGGCATATTCTCGGGCCTGCGCGGCAAGGGCCGTTTGACTGAGGAAGACATCAACCAGGCCATGCGCGAGATCCGCATGGCTTTGCTTGAGGCGGACGTTAACTTCAAGGTTGTGAAGACCTTCATCGCGAACACCAAGGAGCGCTGCCTCGATGCCGAGGTGCTCGAATCGCTCACACCCGCTCAAAACGTCATCAAGATCGTGCTCGACGAGCTGACCGAGCTTTTGGGGCGCACCGATTCGAAACTCGTGCTGGGAAGCCGTATTCCCAACGTCATCATGCTCGTCGGTCTGCAGGGCTCGGGCAAGACCACCGCTGCGGCGAAGCTGGCCTATCGGCTCAAACAGGAAAACCACCAACCCCTGCTCGTGGCTTGCGACGTGTACCGTCCCGCAGCTGCCGATCAGCTCGAAACGCTCGGCGGCGAAATAGGCGTGCGAGTCTACCGCGGCGACGGCGAGAACCCCGTGAAGATTGCAACCGAGGGCATCCAAGACGCCATCGACAGCCTGCGCGATGTCGTTATCATCGACACTGCAGGTCGTTTGCATGTTGACGAGGAGATGATGACGGAAGCCGAGAACATCAAGCGCGCCGTCAAGCCCGACCAGATACTCATGGTCGTCGATGCGATGACCGGTCAGGACGTCGTCAACGTGGCCTCTGCCTTTGCCGAGCGGGTTGATTTCGACGGCGTGATCATGTCGAAGATGGACGGCGATGCACGCGGCGGCGGCGCCCTTTCGATCAAGCAGGTTACAGGCAAGCCCATCAAGTTCATTTCATCGGGAGAGAAACCCGATTCGCTTGAGGAATTCCACCCCGACCGCATGGCCAAACGCATCCTCGGCATGGGCGATGTGGTGAGCCTTATCGAGAGCGCGGCGAAGATCGAGGCCGAGGAGATGGAGGCCGAGGCAGCCGAGCGCATGATGCGCGCCCAACTCAACCTCAACGATTTTCTTGATATGAACAAGCAGATCCGCAAGATGGGCGGCGTCTCGAAACTCGTCGCAGCGCTTCCCGGCGGCGATAAGGCCATGTCCCAGGGACAGATCGACGAAAGCGCGCTCGACCGCATGGAGGTCATCATCCACTCGATGACGCTTCAGGAGCGCGAGAAGCCCGATGTGCTCAACGGCAGCAGGCGCGCGCGCATCGCGGCGGGCGCAGGCGTGCAGGTTTCGGATGTCAACCAGGTTATCAAGAAGTTCAACGAAACAAAGAAGATGATGAAGCAGTTCATGCCCGCCGACGACGGCAACGCTCGTCGCGGCAAGAAGGGCAAGAAGAAACGTCGTCGCTCGCTGCCCGGCATGGGCAACATGAGCATGGCCGACATGAAGAAGATGCAAGACATGCTCAAAGGTCTCGATAAATAGCAGAAAGATCGCGAAGGAGGTCCCATGGACCAAGCGTATCTCACGCCGAACGCAGCGTCACCCGATCCGGCGCTCGCCGCAGTGCTCGATTGCCGAGTGTTGACCAAGCGCTATGGAAGCACGATCGCCCTCAACGCGGTGACGTTCTCGATTCCCCGCGGGCGCGTGGTCGGATTGCTCGGGCCGAACGGCAGCGGCAAAACCACGCTCATCAAGCTCATCGCAGGGCTTTTGCAGCCTACGGCGGGCGCCGCCTACATTCTCGGCGAGGAACCCGGGCCGTCCACGAAGGCGCGGGTTTCCTACCTGCCTGAGCGGCCGTATTTCAGCCCGTCGACGAAAGTGAGCGATACGCTTGCGTTCTTCGCCGATTTCTATGCCGACTTCGATCGTCGGCTTGCCGAGGATATGCTGATGCGTCTTTCGGTTCCCACGGCTTCGACGATGGGGGCCCTGTCGAAGGGCACGAAGGAGAAGGTCCAGCTCGTGCTCGTCATGGCGCGCAGGGCGGCGCTCTACTTGCTCGATGAGCCGATCGGCGGCGTCGATCCGGCGGCGCGCGATTTCATCCTCGGGACCATCATCGCCAACTACCACCGCGATTCGACCATTCTCATCTCCACGCATCTCGTTTCCGATGTCGAAAGAGTGCTCGATGATTTCATCTTGCTGCAATACGGCAACGTCGCCATGTACTCGTCGCCTCGCTTGGTGCACGAGCAGACCGGCCGAAGCCTCGATCAGTACTTCAGGGAGGCGTTCAGATGCTAGGCAAACTCATCAAATACGACATGAGGGCGCTTTCCCGCATCCTCGTTCCCGTTCATATCGCAGCGCTTGCTGCGGGCATCGGCGCTGCCGCATGCTTTTTCGGGGCGTATACGCTCGACTCGTCCTACAGCTCGTGGTACAGCTCGTCGGGCTTCGGCGCATCGATGATGGTCATGCTGGCCATGACGGGTGCCTTTTGCCTGTTCGCGTTGTTCATGGCGTCGGCGGCAACGCTGTTCACGATCCTCTTCCGATTCTACAAGAACGTTTTCACCGACGAGGGCTATCTGACGCTCACGCTTCCCGTCACCGCTAACCAGCAGGTGGCGTCGAAGGTGGTAACCGCGATGATCTGGGTGCTGATCGATGCGGTCGTCGTCGGCTTATGCGGGTATCTCGCCTCGGTCGCCGCCATGGGGTTCTCGGCGGGCTTCTCCGAAACGATTCCCTATTTCATGCTGATGTCGTCGTTCGGGTTCTCGGATATCGCATCGTTTGGAAGCTTTTTGCTCGCGACGGCGACCTCTGCCTTGCAGGCGCTGACCATGGTGCTGACGGCTTATGCCGCCTTCGCGCTCGGGAGCGCTCTGGCGGCAAAGCACAAGGTTGCTGCGGGGATCGGCCTGTTTTTCGGGCTCTCGTGGGCCGCTGGGCTGCTTCACAGCATCAAAACGGTTATGATCGCCACGGGCTTCTCCTACAACACTTCGTACGGCTACGAGGCTATGAACATGCTTTCATCAGGAATTTCGATTGCGATCTATCTGGTGACGGCTGCTGCGTTCTATGCGATATGCGTCTACGTTATCGATCGGAAAACGAACCTCGCTTAGGCGGGCATGAAAGGAGTGCGGCGATAGCCATGGGAGATGGTGCATTGTCCATCCGTCTTTTCGAAGAGGCGGACCTGATGGCGATGTGCGCGATTTGGAACGAGGTTGTAGAGGCCGGCGTTGCGTTTCCTCAGGAAGAATGCCTCGACGTCGGTTCTGCACGCGCGTTCTTCTCGTCCCAGTCGGCAACGACGGTTGCCGTGTGCGACGGCGAAGTGTGCGGGCTTTCAATCCTGCATCCCAACAACGTCGGGCGATGCGGGCATGTGGCCAATGCGAGTTATGCGGTTTCCAAAGCGATGCGGGGCAGGGGCGTCGGGCGTGCGCTCGTGAGCGATTCCCTTGATCGTGCGGGACAGCTCGGATTCAAAGGCTTGCAGTTCAACGCGGTCGTGGAAACGAACGCCGGCGCCATCCGGCTGTACGAGGACCTCGGTTTCGCTTTGGTCGGCACCGTGCCCGAAGGGTTTCGCATGAAGGACGGCACGTTCGCAAACACGCGCATCTACTTTCACTCCGTATAGCCGCCCGGCGCGCTTCCGCGCAGCGTGCGCGGGGGTGCGGCGCATGAAGATGCGCGGAAGCGGGTGGAACCAGGGTTTTTCGGGTGTGCTTTCTGTAATTCGCGGATGCCTTTTCGCCGAACGCTTGCCATAAGCGGGTTTTCACCCTATTATTAGCAATTGCTGTTTTTCAGGGATGTCGATTCGACTTGGGTCGGACGCCCAAAACGTTGTATTTCATGGTAAAAGGAGTTCATCTTCATGGCAGTTAAGATTCGTCTCGCCCGCCACGGCGCTAAAAAGGCACCTTACTACCGCATCGTCGTCGCCGATGCCCGCGCTCCGCGCGACGGCCGCTTCATCGAGGAGGTCGGCCGCTACAACCCGTGCGTCGATCCCGCTATGGTGAAGCTTGATTTCGAGAAGGTCGATACCTGGATCAAGAACGGCGCGCAGCCGACCGATACGGTTGCCCGTTTGATCGAAACCGCTCGCAAGGGCGAGTAGCGTCATGTCCGCGCAAGCGACAGACATCGCCGGATTGGTGACCTCGGTCGTCGAGCCGTTGGTCGAATACCCAGACGAGCTCGAGATCGCTTCGAGCGAAGCTGACGACGGCACGATCCTTGTCGAGATCCGCGTTCATGAAGACGATGCCGGAAAGGTCATCGGGCGTCAGGGCAGGGTTATCAAGGCCATCCGCACGCTTGCACGCGCGGCGGCATCCCGCACCGACACCCATGTCGAAGTCGAGCTCATCGATTAGATGCGCGACTGGGCAAACGTAGCCGAACTGGTAAAGCCGAAAAGCCTGCAAGGGGGGCTGGTCGCACGCGGTGCGTCCGGCCTTCCTTTTTTGTTGCGCCCGGGCATGGAGGCGGCTTTCGTGCCGCCTGTCCTCGACGCGCCCCGCATGGGCACGGTCGAGGATGTGACCTATCTCGGAGACGATGCGTACCTCGTCATGTTCGACAGCGTGGATACGATCGATCGCGCCGAAGCGCTTGCAGGCTGCTCGTGCCTGGTTCGAAGAGCGGATCTGCCCGAAGGATTCGATGTCGTCGCGCAGGAGGCGCTTGCGGGGTATCGGGTCTGCGACGAGAAGCACGGATTCATCGGCACCGTGCGCGAGATCATCGACAACGGAGCTCAGCAGCTTGTTGCAATCGACGGCGAGGCGGGAGATGTTCTCGTCCCCCTCGTCGATGCTATCGTCGTCGCCGTCGACGAAGATGCCCGCACGCTGACCACGCGCCTGCCCGAAGGCCTGCTCGACTGCTAGGCGGTTTCCGGCCGCAATCCCCGCGGCCTCGACGCCCGCTTTTTGAAGAGAAAGGACGGATCCATGAGAATAGAGACGCTTTCCACGTTTCCCGCCATGTTCGACTCGATCATGGGTTCGTCGATCATGCGCCGGGCCCAGGAAAAGGGCATCGTGGATTTCACTGCATACGATCTGCGCAACTGGACGCACGATCGCCATCGGACGACCGACGACGATCCTTACGGCGGCGGTCAGGGGCTCGTCATGAAATGCGAGCCGATATTCGAAGCGTACGACGAGATAGCCGCTTCGGGGGGCGAAAAACCCTACACGATACTGCTCAGCCCGACAGGCGAGCCGTTTTCCGAAGCGCTCGCCACCGAGCTTTCGGAGCGCGATCGCCTGCTGTTCGTTTGCGGGCACTACGAAGGCGTCGACGAGCGGGTCTACACGCTGGCCGACAAGACGATTTCCATCGGCGATTACGTGCTCACGAGCGGAGAGCTTGCCTCCATGGTGGTCATCGATGCGGTCGTCCGCAAGATCGAAGGCGTGCTCGGCGATGAAGCGGGCGCCATCGATGAGAGCTTCTACGACGGTTTGCTCGAGTACCCCCAGTACACGAGGCCGGCGAGTTTTCGCGGTATGGAGGTGCCCGCCGTGCTTTTGAGCGGAAACCATGCGGCGGTCGAACGCTGGCGTCGCGAGCAGAGCCTCGAGCGTACGTCGCGGCTGCGTCCCGACCTGCTTGCAACGGCGAACCTCGACGAATCGGACCGCGCGTTTCTGGGGTCGCTTTCCGGAGGCGTCGAGACGGGGCGCTTTTGATGCTCTCTCCGCGTGCGCCTTTCGGGTCGTGGATTTCTGAATTCTTTATCGCCCGACGCGTTCGGTCAGGTGCGAAGCGGTATCATATACCATCGAAACGTATTCAGGCGTATCGATTGGCGAACCCTGGATGGAAAGGAAGAAACGTTCATGGATGCCGGTCAGCACGCCGATCCCCATAGGCCGTCAATATTTCGGAGCCTACTGAGCCTTCTTGTCATGATCGCCCTCGTCGTAGGGCTGTCGTGGTTTCTTCGCGAGTTCGTCATCCAGCCCTACGAAATACCTTCCGGCTCGATGGAGACTACCATTATGACCGGGGACAAGGTGTTTTCCGAGCGGGTCACCTACTACTTCCGTGACATAGAGCCCGGCGATATCGTCACTTTCGAGGACAAGGAGATCCCCGGGCGGATTCTCATCAAGCGCTGCATCGCAACCGAGGGCCAAACCGTCGATCTGATCGACGGGAGGGTCTACGTCGACGGTGTCGCGCTCGACGAGCCCTACACCCACGGCCTGCCTTCCGATCCCTTCGCGAGCACGCTCGTTGACATAAGCTACCCTTACACGGTGCCCGAGGGCGAGATCTGGGTGATGGGGGACAACCGCACCAATTCGAAGGACTCGCGCTACTTCGGCTCGGTCAAAGCGAAGAGCGTAACCGGAAAAGGCTGCTTCATCTACTGGCCCTTGGAGAGCTTCGGAGTTCTTCAGTAGGGCTTTCGGGAAAAGTACGAATCAAGGACGCAAGGAGAACCATGTCATCAGCAATCGAACCCGCAAGCGAGACGCAAGCAAGCTCGCTGCCTCCGACATTCCAGGACGTCATCATGGGCCTGCAGCGGTATTGGGCAAGCGCCGGATGCGTTATCCTGCAACCCTACGACAACGAGGTGGGTGCTGGCACGAATGCGCCTGCAACCACGTTGCGTTCGCTTGGCCCCGACACATGGAGGACGGGGTATGTGCAGGGATGCCGCCGTCCCACCGATGGCCGCTACGGAGAGAATCCGAACCGCCTGCAGCACTACTACCAGTTCCAGGTTCTCATCAAGCCTTCGCCGGACAACATCCAGGATCTCTACCTCGGCTCGCTTCGCGCCATTGGAATCGACGTGGATGCGCACGACGTCCGTTTCGTCGAGGACGATTGGGAGAGCCCCACGCTCGGCGCATGGGGTCTTGGCTGGGAGGTCTGGATCGACGGCATGGAGGTGACCCAGTTCACCTACTTCCAGCAGGTGGGCGGCTTCGAGTGCAACCCGGTGCCGGTTGAGATCGCCTACGGGCTCGAGCGGCTGACCATGTACATCCAGGGCGTCGATTCCATATACGACATCGTCTGGTCGCGCGGCGACGACGGCGTGGTGTTCACGTACGGCGATGTGTTCCTCGAAAACGAGCGCGAGTACTCTGCGTACAACTTTGAGGTGGCCGATACCGAGTTTCTGTTCCAGGAATTCAACGAGCGCGAGAGGGAATGCATGCGCGTGCTCGATGCGGGGCTTCCGCTTCCCGCTTACGACAGCGTGCTCAAATGCTGCCACGCCTTCAATTTGCTCGATGCGCGGGGCGTGATATCTGCAACCGAGCGCATGGCCTACATCCTGCGCGTGCGCACGCTTGCGAAAGCGGTTTGCGCATCGTATCTCGAGCATGTGGTGGGCGAGAAGCCCGCAGGCGACGACGGAGAAGGGAAGGAGGCGTAACATGGCCGGGAACACACGGACGCTCGCTTTTGAAATCGGAACCGAGGAGATTCCCGCATTCGACCTTTCGAACGCGACGAAGCAGCTGGAAAAACTTGTTCCGGAAACGCTTGATGCGCTTCGCATTCCCCATGGCGCCGTGCGCATCTATTCGACGCCGAGGCGTCTCATCTCGATCGTCGAATCGGTTGCCGAGGAAACCGAAGCCCTGGTCGAGGAGCACAAGGGTCCGTCGATTAAGATCGCGTTCGACGCCGAGGGCAACCCCACGAAGGCTGCGGAGGGTTTTGCCCGCGGAAAGGGCGTGACGGTCGAAGAGCTTGAACGGCGCGAGATCGACGGCGTCGAATACGTATATGCAACCAAGAGCATCGCGGCACGTGCGGTTGCCGACCTGCTGCCCGAAGCGCTCGGCGGGCTTATCGAGGGGATCTCGTGGCCCAAATCGTGCAGATGGGGCACCCAAACGGTGCTCTTCTCGCGTCCTGTGCGATGGCTCGTTGCGCTTTTCGGCTCCGAGATCGTGCCGGTGACCTACGCGAACCTCGTCGCGGGCAACGCGACGAGGGGACATCGGTTCCTGGCTCCCGGCCCTCACAAGGTCTCGGCGGCCGACGACCTGATCGATGTCGTGGTGAATGCGTGCGTCGTGCCGAGCGAGAGCCTGCGCGAGGAGGCCATCCGCAAGGGCGTGGCGGCCGCTGAGCAGGAAACGGGCTATCGCGCCGAGCTTCCGGCGAAGACCCTTACCGAGGTCATCAATCTAACGGAGTATCCGACGGTGCTCGTGGGTTCTTTCGATGAGGAGTTCCTGCGCGTTCCCGAAGAGATCATCGTCGATGCGATGCTCATGCATCAGAGGTATTTCCCGCTCTACGACGAGGCGGGGTCGCTTACGAACCGCTTCATCGTGGTGAGCAACGGCAATCCGGATTGCACATCCACCATCATCGACGGCAACGAACGCGTCGTCCGCGCACGCCTGGCCGATGCGAAGTTCTTCTACGAAGAGGATCTGAAGGAGCCGCTCGAATCCTACGTCGATCGCCTCGACGAAGTGGTGTTCCAGGAGACGCTTGGAACCATGAAGGCGAAGACCGACCGCGTGGTCGCCCTTGCCGACGAGCTCGCCTCAGATGCGCGCCTCGCTGCGCAGGATGCCGCCGACGCCCATCGCGCCGCCTACCTCAGCAAGGCCGACCTGGTAAGCAACGCCGTCGTCGAATTCACGAGCGTGCAGGGCATCATGGGGTCTTACTACGCCGAAGCGTCGGGCGAGACCGCGCAAGTCGCCCGCGCCATCGCCGATCACTACCGCCCTCGTTTCGCCGGCGACGAGCTGCCTGAAAGCGTAGTGGGCAGGATCGTCGCGACGGCCGACAAGCTCGATACCATCTGCGGCCTTTTTGCCGTGGGGCAGGGTCCCACGGGCTCATCCGACCCGTTTGCGCTCCGCCGTGCCGCCATCGGCATCGTCAACATGCTTGCGGCGGGCCTTCCCGTCTCGCTCGACCGCGCCATTGAGGCGTCGCTTGACACCTATTCGGCGGTCGATTTCGATCGCGATGCCGTTTCGACCGAGGTGTCGGAGTTTTTCGTTACGCGCACGAAGGTGATGATGCGCGACAGGGGCCTGCCTGCCGATGTGATCGACGCGGTGCTTGCCACGGGCGTTACCGAACCCGCCGAGATCATCGCGCGCATCGAGGCGCTCCAGTCCGCGCGCGAAGATATGACCGATATCATGGACGACCTTGCAACCGCCTATGCCCGTGCGAACAACTTGCGCGATGCGGCCCTGGGCAACGAGGTGGAACAGGCGCTTATGGGGGAAGCCGAACGGGCTTTGGCCGAAGCTCTTGCGGCGGTCCGCTCGAAGGTGGACGACGCTCTTGCGGCCAACGAGTACGCGGTTGCTCTGCGCGAGCTTGCTGCGCTGCGCGGCCCGATCGATCGCTTCTTCGAGGACGTTCTCATCATGGACGACGACGTAGCCCTCAAGAACAACCGGCTGCGGCTGCTCAACCGCTTCGTCTCGGTGTTCGCCCGTGTGGCGGATTTCGGCAAGATGGCGAAGTCGGGAAGGTAGCCCCATGGTGCTCGAGCCCGTCACGGTGGATAACAAAACGCCGCTTCCCACCATCCACGTCATCAGCGATTCGGTGGGGTTGACGGCGCAGGCCGTCGCTCGCGCGGCGACGAGCCAGTTCGGCGTGACCGATCCGTGCATCGAGGTTCTCCCGAAGGTTCATTCCTTTGCCGATATCAAGGAGTTCTTCGAAGAGCATGCGGCCTATCATAAAAAGGTGCTCGGCTGCGACCGCATGCTCGTGTTCTATACGCTCGTCGACGAGGCTTTGCGCGTTCAGCTCAAGGCTTACGTCGAAGAGCATGCCAACATCGTCGCCGTCGATCTGCTTTCGGCGGCGATCGACGCCATCGCCGACATGAGCGGCCTGTCGCCGTCGAAGGAAGCGGGCGGGCTGCATGTGGCCGACCAGAACTACTTCCGTCGCATCGCGGCGCTCGAGTTCACGATTGCGCACGACGACGGCCGCAATCCTCAGGATCTGACCCAGGCCGACATCGTGCTCATCGGGGTTTCCCGCACGTCCAAGACCCCCCTTTCCATCTACCTGGCCCAGCAGGGCTACCGTGTGGCGAACGTGCCGCTCGATCTGCATACCGATCCGCCGCAGGAGATCTACGACGTGGAGCCCACGAAGCTTTTCGGGCTCATGACCACGCCCGAGGTTCTCATCAACATAAGGCAGCGCCGTCTCGGCAACGCGACTGCGGTCGCTTCGAGCTATGCCGACCCCGAGCAGGTGCATCGAGACCTCGAAGAATCGAGGGCCCTTATGCGCAAGCTCGGCTGCATCGTCATCCGCACCGACAACCGGGCCGTCGAAGAAACTGCTCAGGAGGTTCTGCGCTACTACGAGCGGTGCCATCCGCCTTCGACCGACGCGTTGTTGTAGCGGCTGCGGGATCGTTCGGGCGCTTTGCAAGGGCGCTCCGAACCGATGCGTTCCGGCATCCGTCCACCCTGCTCCACGCGCCGAAAACCGCATAATCATCACGCGGGTGGAGCGGGGTTGCGTTACTATGGGAAATAACGCCCGACCTCTGCGGAAATGGCGCACGAGGGGCCTTCGGCGAGGGCGTTGATTCGTAATGATACGTGGTGAGTGATTTGGCAACCAAGCGCTAAGGAGAAAAAGGTGACCGATCAAGTAAAGCGCGTGTTTGCGTTCGGCAAGGACGCGGACGGCAACAACGTAACCGAGGGCAATACGACGATGAAGGCGGTTTTGGGCGGCAAGGGCGCAAACCTGGCCGAGATGGCCAACATCGGGCTGCCGGTGCCTCCGGGATTCACCATTTCATGCCAGACGTGCATGGAGTATGCCAATGCCGACAACACGTGGCCCGAGGGCGCGCTTGACACCATCGAGGAGTACCGCGAGGATCTCGAAGCCCGCATGGGCAAGAAGATCGGCGATGCCGAGGATCCGCTGCTCGTTTCCGTGCGCAGCGGCGCACCGATGTCGATGCCCGGCATGATGGACACGGTTTTGAACCTCGGCCTGAACGACGAATCCATCAACGGACTCATCAAGCAGACCGAGAATCCCCGCTTCGCATGGGACTCTTACCGCCGCTTCATCCAGATGTTCTCCAACGTGGTTATGAATCTCGACGGCGATCTGTTCGAAAATGCGATTACGGCTATGAAAAACGCCCGCGGCGTGAAGAGCGATACCGATCTTTCGGCCGAAGACCTGCAGGAACTGGTTTCGGAATTCAAGCAGATCTTCTCCGATAACGTGGACGCCTCCGCCTATCCGACGCTTGTCGTCGACGGCAAGGCCGCCTTCCCGCAGGATCCCGACGTGCAGCTGCGCCTCGCCATTGAAGCGGTGTTCGGCAGCTGGAACAACCCGCGCGCAACGCTTTACCGCAAGCAGAACAAGATCGCAGACGATCTCGGCACGGCCGTAAACGTCCAGTCGATGGTGTTCGGCAACAAGGGCGAAACCTCCGCCACCGGCGTTGCCTTCACGCGCAACCCCGCCAACGGCGAAAAGGAATTCTACGGCGATTACCTGGTCAACGCTCAGGGCGAAGACGTGGTTGCCGGCATTCGCAACACGAGCCCCATCGCCGACCTGAAGCACGTCGAGGGCCTCGAGGAAGCGGGCCGAGAGCTCGAAGAGGTATTCGTTACGCTTGAAAACCACTTCCGCGATATGTGCGACATCGAATTCACGATCGAGCAGGGCAAGCTCTGGATGTTGCAGACCCGCGTGGGCAAGCGCACCGCCGCCGCTGCGCTCCATATCGCCATCGAAATGGAAAAGGAGGGCCTCATCACCAAGGAAGAGGCCGTCATGCGCGTCGACCCCGAGCAGCTCGACCAGCTGCTGCATCCGCAGTTCGACAAGACCGCCGATTACGATGTTCTCGCCAAAGGCCTGAACGCCAGCCCCGGTGCCGCTGTCGGCGAAGCCGTGTTCTCGGCAGCCGATGCTGTCGCCGTTGCCGAAGCGGGCCGCAAGTGCGTGCTCGTGCGCTGGGAGACCAATCCCGACGACCTTGCGGGCATGATCAGCGCCGAGGGCATTTTGACCTCCCACGGTGGCAAGACCTCGCATGCGGCCGTCATCGCCCGCGGCATGGGAACCCCGTGCGTGTGCGGTGTCGAAGCGCTCAAGATCGATGCCGAGAAGAAAGAGGCCTCGGTTGTCGGGACCGACATCGTCATCAAAGAGGGCGATATGATCTCCATCGACGGCACGACGGGCATCGTGGTGCTCGGCGCCGTCGATCTGGTTCTTCCCGAGCTGACGGGCGATCTCGATACGATCCTCGAGTGGGCCGACGAATTCCGCACCATGGGCGTTCGCGCGAACGCCGATAATCCCGAGGATGCGGAGCTGTCCCGCTCCTTCGGTGCGACGGGCATCGGCCTGTGCCGCACCGAGCACATGTTCCTTGGCGATCGCAAGCAGATCATCCAGTCGTTCATCCTCACCGACGATCCCGCAGTGCGCGAGAAGGCGCTCGACGACCTGCTCGCCGCCCAGACGGGTGATTTCTACGGCATGTTCAAGGCGATGGACGGCCTGCCGGTCATCGTGCGCCTGCTCGATCCTCCGCTGCACGAGTTCCTCGAGAGCCCTCGCGAGCTCGATGTCGAGATCGCCCGCATGGAGGCGTCGGGCGCTCCTGCAGCCGATATCGCCGCCAAGCGCAAGCTTATGGATCAGGTCGATGCGATGAGCGAGGCGAATCCGATGCTCGGCCTTCGCGGCTGCCGTCTTGCCATCCTGTATCCTGAGCTTCCCGCGATGCAGGTCCGCGCGATCACGACTGCGGCTGCCCGCCTGAAGAAAGAGGGCCTCGATCCGAAGCCCGAGATCATGATCCCTCTCGTTTCGGTCCTTCCCGAGCTTGCCGTGTTGCGCGAGGAATGCGAAGAGGTTATCGCGCAGGTATGCAAGGAAGAGGGAGTCGAACTCGACATCCCGATCGGCACCATGATCGAGCTTCCGCGTGCCGCCGTAACGGCTGACGAGATCGCAACCAAGGCGGATTTCTTCAGCTTCGGAACCAACGACCTCACTCAGACCACGTTCGGCTTCTCGCGCGACGACGTCGAGTCGAAGTTCATTCCGCGTTACCTTGAGCGTCGCCTCATCCCCTTCAACCCCTTCGAGACAGTCGATCCGGGCGTTGCCGCGCTCGTCGATATGGGTTGCACGAAGGGCCGCGAGACGAATCCCGACATCACGCTCGGCGTATGCGGCGAACACGGCGGCGATCCCGATTCGGTGAAGACGTTCCACAAGATCGGTCTCACCTATGTGAGCTGCTCGCCGTATCGCGTGCCGCTCGCCCGTTTGGCTGCCGCCCAGGCCGCCCTGGAAGAGAAGATGGGAAACAACCGCGACAAGTAGCGTGAAGCCGCTTGCGGCGTGCGCAGAATGCCAATGCGATAGGCGCCCCGGCCGTCAAGGTCGGGGCGTTTCCCTTTCCCCTTGGAACCCCATGGCTTTTGCACGCGATGTCGTATTCGAGGCGATTCGGGCTTTGCGCAGCACGTGCGCCGATGCGGCCTATCGAGTATACTCTGATGGCATCGAAGCTAATGGAGGGACCCATGGGAGTAGAGAATCTGCCTCGCAGCATCGCGCTTGCCCGCGCGGACGGCGGCGCATTGGCCGTGCGCATCGTCGATCAACGGCGTCTGCCCGAATCGTTGGTCTATCGGGATGTGATGACGTGCGAAGAAATGATAGAAGCCATACAGACGCTGGCCGTTCGCGGCGCTCCCGCCATCGGCGTGAGCGGTGCGGCCGCCCTGGCCTTGTACGCGGCAAACGAATCCGAGGCTACCTCTTCGGCATGCCTGGTCTCCGAACTCGAGACGATCGCATCCAGCGTATCCTCTGCGCGTCCAACTGCAGTGAACCTCGCGTGGGGCGTCGAGCGTGCTCTGAGCTGTGCGCGCGAGGCCGCATGCGAATCGGTATCCGCCCGCGATGTTGCAAAGCTGCTTGCAGGCGATGTGCAGGCCATGATAGAGGAAGACGAAGCGGCGAACCGTGCGATCGGCATGTACGGGGCTGCGCTTTTGGGAAGGGGAAGCCGCGTCCTGACGCACTGCAATGCAGGAAGTTTGGCAACGGCGTTTTACGGCACTGCCCTGGGCGTTGTGTACTCGGCATTCGAGCAGGGCAAAATCGAGAGGGTGTACGCCGATGAGACCCGCCCGGTCGGGCAGGGCGCGCGGCTTACGGCGTGGGAGCTTGGTCGGGCAGGCGTGCCGTGCACGCTCATCTGCGACTCCATGGCGGCCTCGGTCATGGCTGCCGGGAAGATCGATGCCGTTATCGTCGGGGCGGATCGCATCTGCGCAAACGGCGATACGGCCAACAAGATAGGAACCTACGGCCTTGCCGTGCTCGCGCGCCATCATGGGATCCCTTTCTACGTCGCCGCCCCGGCGTCGACGCTCGACATGGCGCTTTCGTGCGGCGCTGAGATACCCATCGAAGAGCGCGACCCCTCAGAGGTTTCGCCGTGCATTCCCGAGGGGGTCTCTGTGTACAACCCCGCCTTCGACGTGACGCCCGCTGAGCTTATCTCGTCGATCGTCACCGAGCGCGGGGTGTTTGCGCCAAGCTCCATCATGGAGGCGGATCGCGCATGTTCGGAATAAGCAAGACGAAGAGGAAGTAAAGCGCCTGGCAGAAAGCGAGGATCAGGAGGCGCGAAGTGCAAGGTGTTGAACGGGCGTCCTGATCGGATCTGCACGAATGCGGCTCGGATCTCGTTGATCTGCTACACTGACGAAAACGGTTTGTGCCCGGATCGAGCGCAAGGAGGCGGCATGCATATCATCTACCGCGAAAACCAGGAGCAGCGCGAGCACGAGACGCTTTCGGAAGAGGCTTCGTTCGCCGACGAAAGCGAGGGCAGGGCGCGCTCGACGGAGCCCGATATTCTGCGTAACGATTACCAGCGCGACCGCGATAAGATCCTCCATACGAAATCGTTTCGCCGCCTTTCCCATAAAACCCAGGTGTTCCTTGCTGCCGAGGGCGACCACTTTAGAACGAGGCTCACCCACACGCTCGAGGTTTCGCAGATTGCCCGCACGATAGCGAGAGCCCTCGGACTGAACGAAGATTTGACCGAGGCGATCGCCCTCGGGCACGATCTCGGGCATACGCCGTTCGGCCATACGGGGGAGGAGGCGCTTTCGATGTGCATCGCCCGGCATCGGGGGGTGCGCATCGACGGCTCCGAGGGAAACCTGCTGTACCGGCACAACGAGCAGAGCCTGCGCGTAGTCGAGGTGATCGAGAACGGCGGCAAGGGGTTGAACCTCACGCCGGAAGTCCGAGACGGGATCATCTGCCACACCGGTTCGTTGCGGGCCGAAACCTACGAGGGCCGTATCGTGGCGACAGCCGACCGCATCGCCTACGTCAACCATGATATCGACGATGCCATACGTGCGGGCGTTCTGCGGGAATCGGATCTCCCCGCCTCTACGCATGAGGTGCTCGGCCCGGATCATTCCTCGCGGATCCAAACCTTGGTACTCGATATGGTCGAGACATCCGCCGCCCGCGACGACATCGCTCTGAGCGAAGGGGTGTGGGACGCCATGAGCGAGCTTCGCCGGTTTCTGTTCGATCGCGTGTACATGGCTCCCGTCGTCATGGCCGAGGTCCGCAAAGCCATGCATCTCATCGGCGACCTGTTCGATTACTATGTGGAGCATATAGACGAGGTTCCCCAAGAGTATCGAGCGATATCGGACGGCGATGATCTGCGTGCGGTAACGGATTACGTTGCCGGCATGACGGACCGTTTCGCGAAAAGCCTGTATCAGGATCTGTTCGTCCCCCAATCGCTTCATCGCTGATTGGGCCTTCTGCGATACGCGTCCCTGAAAAGTTTTGCGGTTCGGGGGCTTACAACGGGTCTGGGAATCGCTATAATCATGCAGGTTATGCCATCTCAGGAACACATACGACAATCGCTCAATGCAGCGTTTCCGATCATGCTCGGATACGTTGCCATCGGCATACCCTGCGGAATCCTGTGCTCGTCGATCGGGCTGGATGCCTTGCAGGTATTTCTGCTTTCCGCCCTGTTTTATTCGGGAGCCGGTCAGTTCATGATTCCAAACATGTGGCTGGCAGGAGCGCCCATCGCTTCGATCGTGGCTTCGGTTTCGCTTGTCAATACACGGCAGATGCTGTACAGCGCATCGTTTGCCAAGGTGTGCGCGAAGACGCGCAAGCGCGTCTCGTTTCTGTTTGCGGCGACGGTAACCGATGAGAGCTACGGCGTGAACATGGCCAAGTTCGAAGAGGGCGAATGGTCGGTCGGGCGGGCCACGATGGTGAACCTGTTCTCGCAGGCTTCCTGGGCCCTTTCGAACGTAGTCGGCGTGCTGGTGGGCAATGCGATCGGGATACCGCTGGCCATCGCCTCGTTCGCCATGACTTCCATTTTCATCTGCCTGCTGTGCACTCAGAAGGTCACCGTCGCAAACGGCATAGCCGTAGGCGTTGCCATGGTCGGGGTGTTCGCGTGCAAAGCGGTGGGCCTTTCGGGCCCTGCGATTCTGATCGGCGCGATCGCCGGCGTGGTGGCCGCCATGGTGTTTACACGGGTGAGGCAGCGATGACTGCGATGAATTGGTCTGATTTTCTCATTGTGTTCGCCTGCTGTGCGGGCTCGATGCTCGTTTGCCGCGTGGTGCCTCTTTTCCTACTCAAAGGAAAAGAGCTGCCCGAAGGGGTAAGCCAAGCGCTCGGATTCATCCCCCCTGCCGCATTCGCTGCGCTTGTCGCCAACGATCTGCTGACACCCGGGATGTTCGACGCGGGCTTGTGGCCGGCAGCGGCGCCTTTGTTGGCGGCGGCGATCGTCGTGGTTGTCGGCTTGAAGACAAAATCGCTTCTCTGGTGTGCGATAGCGGGCGTTGTCGCCTACGCGCTGTTGCTTTTGATCTAAAGACGTACGACATCTCGCGCGAACGGCATACGGGAGCTTCCAAGGGCGGGGCATTCGAGGGCGGCGTTCGAGACGGCTTCCAAGGGCGGTAGCCGATGCGGTCCGAGAGCGGCGTCCAAAGGCAGCGTCCGGGGCGTCCTTCTCGGCGAAATGCAGAGTGGCGGGCGGCCTGCCTCAGCTCAGCGTAAATGGAAGCACTTCCTTTCTGAAAAACCTATCTAAAATGGCGGTCAAGGCAAGCTTCTGTAGCGAAACGGCACGGTTTCGGGTGCTTTTCCGTGTTATTTCGCTGTCGCGAAATCCGTGACCTGCGCAAACGCGGAAAGAGGATCATTTTGCGAGCCTCGAAATTGACAGAAGCTTGCCTTGACCGCCATTTTGGGGGCGATTTTCCAGAGGAAGGTCGATTGCGGTTTTCTTCCCACCTTGGTTACAGGGGATCGCAGGAGGCTCCGTAAGGGAGTATGGTCGATCTCAACTCGAGTTCCTTATGCCTCCATTGCCTGCTGGTGGGCCGCTTCCTTTTGAGCATCAGCTTTTCAAGAAGCTCGACAACCACATCGAACTCGACGATTCGTTTGACCTGGCGATTGGTTACGGTGACTACTTTGATGCCAAGGCTTGCGAGTGCGGCGCGCCTCGTTGCGTCGTCGGCGATGTTGTCTGGCCCCGTGTGGTGTTCGCTGCTGTCGTACTCGACTGCGATGTTGTATTCGGGCCAGAACAAATCGCATCTCAGGCTCTTCTTGCCGGTTGCCCTTCTGAACGATTCCGTTGTGGCAAGCTTGTGGTTGAGGTTCGGTTTGCTCAGTCCGCGTCCCCCTATTCTCTTGGAGAAACATAGGAGTTCGTAAAGCTTTGACTCCATGGGCGATTCGGATCCGTCGATAACGTATTGCAGAGCTCGCTTCGCATTGGTCGTCCCGTACATTCCGCGGGCCCTTTCTGCGTATTGTCGAAGCGACTGAATCGAGGCTAAAGGAGGAACTTGGTACTGGGTAACATGGCCTCCGACGGGCAATCGATAGGTTCCGCACAGTTCGAGGCCGATCAGCGTGGCAAGGGAGACCGGGAGCTTTCTCGCAGTCTGGATGAATGTGGGTTCCGGGCGATAAACGAAAATATCCTCCGATGCCTGGATGAAGGAGTTGCATGGTATTTCGCTTGGCCGCGTGTGACAGAAAACGCGCTCGTCTCTGCAGCGGGTTCTTTCATTTGGAACAAGAAGATGAACGGGTCGCGAAAGAAAAGAAAACTCTCTTTCGAGGAGGGCATCGATCTGAGCTGAGGTTGGTTTGTCCGTGCGGCCCGAATTGCCGCGCAGCATAACGGAGCGCGGTTCGTCAGCAAGGTCGCGTGCGCTGCGGTGGCGCCAGTACTCGAGTGAAGATATGTCGCACAATATGATCGGCATGGGCAGAGGATAACACGGACGGCGACTGAAAAGGATGAGAAATAACGTTATTGATCAGGTATGATGAAAAAACTCGTGTAAGATTTGGATAGAAAATGCGTTGGGTTTTCGGTTGATTCGCGTAAGGTTCAAGCGAGTTTCGGGCGAATCGTGGCGAGATGCACTATGCTTTATGCAGCCGCAGCCGCAGCCGCAGCCGCAGCCGCAGCCGCAGCCGCAGCCGCAGCTTTGGGCGAGTTTCGGGTGCGGTGGCCTACGACGTCGGTTTTTGCTGCTCCCGGTGCGTTTTACCGAGCGCTTCGATAAGGGAATCCCAACCTGCATCTCCCTGGGCGGTTTGCTTGAATACGCCTGTGGTTTCGAGGATGGTCGTGAAAGCGTGCGCGACTTCCTGTTTGATGACGGGGTGAAGCCCGAAACCGGAAGGCTCTCCGCGCGTGGGTTCGGGCGTTTCGGAAGGAATGCGGTCGGGTTGCGTACTGGATGCAGGGTGCGGCGAAACGAGCACACGCGATCCGTCAGCCGATTCCTTTTCGTTCCCGCGTGGATACGGCCCCTCGCAACTCAAAAGCTCTTCCTGCCGGCGGGTGTAGATATCTGCGGCCCAGGTTGCATGGGATGAGGTGAGCGATTGGGCGAGCAGCCGGTTTTCGAGATCGCGGGTTGCCAGGTTGCGGCGCGCAGCGTCGACCAGCTCCTTTTGCACGGCGGGAAGCTCGCTCGCCAGGCGAGGGGGCAGTACGGCGAGCCCCATGATCTCTATGAGGCCGATGTTCTCCTTCTTGATGTGATGAAGGTGTTCGGCGGGATGGAAAATCCCCCAAGGATGTTCGGCATCGGTTCGGTTGTTGCGAAGCACGAGCTCCATGCGGTAGGTCGGCCCCGTCTTGCGCACGATGGGGTTGAGCGTGTTGTGCGGGATCGGACCCGAAAACGCCGCGATGCCGCACGCTTCGTTAGAGAAGTCCCGCCAAACGGCAAGCACCCTTTCAGCTGCATGTGCGAGCTGTTTCCGATCGTCTGATGCGAGGCGAATCGTTGAGGCGGGCCAATCGACGATGGCGAAACGAACGTCGGGAAAATCCGCTAACCCGAACTCGCCGCGAATACCTGCCTTCATGAGCGGGAACGTGTGGCGCCCTCCTTGGAAGTGGTCGTGTGCGAGAATCGATCCGCCTACTACGGGCAGATCGGCATTCGATCCTATGAAGTAAAACGGGAAAGCATCTACAAAATCGAGCAGCCGATCGAATGCGGAGGCATCGATCTTCATGGGGCGATGGTCCCTGCTCAGGGCAATGCAATGTTCGGTGAAGTACGCGTATGGGGAGTATTGGAGGCCCCAGGGTTCGCCTCCGAGCGTGATGGGCGCTATTCGGAGTCCTGGTTTTGCGGGATGTTCGGGCGAGCCAGCATAGCCCTCGTTTTCCCAGCAGAGGTCGCACAGGGGCGGTTGCCCGGGGCTTGCAGGCGAGGCGGAACGCAGTTTTTCCGATCGGGCGGCTTGTGCGATGCTGCGCGGGTCTTTCTCGGGTTTCGCGAGGTTGATGGTGCACTCGAGCACACCGTATGCTTCCTCGCTCGTCCAGCGGATGTTTCGGGCAAGGGCCTGCCTGTCGATGTAGCCGCTTGCGGTGCCCAGCTCGTAGAGGTACGCGGTTGCTTCCTCGGAATTGCGCGCAAGCAGGGTTCGGAAGACCTTGCGTACCGTTTCGGGTGCGTCGTCGGTTGGCAGCGGGGTGCGCGCTTTGGATTGAAGGGCCGGTTCGATCAAGGGATCCGTCATCGGTCGACCCGCTTTACCGAGGCGCCTTCGGGGCTGATTGCAACGGGAATGCAGGCACGGTACCCGAGCAGCGCATCCATCGCCTTCATGAAGCGGTCGGCTTCTTTTGCCTCCACGATGGAAAGAACGCTTCCACCGAATCCGCCGCCGTGGATGCGATATGCGCCCCGAGAGGTTCTTGCTCCGTCGAGCAGGTGTGCGCACAGTGCCAAAACGACCATGGCGGGTTGGCTTTTCCCCGTGCGGTCCGAGCGCGCAGAAACGTTTTGCAGGAATTGGGCGGACGAGGCGCCCGATTCGCGAACGAGGCTGAGAAACCTTGTGAAGTCACCCGATCGAAGCGCTTCTTGCTGCATCCCCGCGCGCTTCGTTTCCTCGAAATAGTGCAGTGCGCGCAAGGCAGCCCGATCCCCAAGGCGCTCGCGAGCGGTTGCGAACCCGTCGAAAAAAGCACGTTCACCCACATCATGAAGTGTGATTCCGTCGAAGAGCCGGGCGACTGCCTGCATGTCTGCGGGTACGGCGGCGTATTCGTCGGTGTGGGCCGAATGGTCGCAGCGGCTGTCGATCAGACAGAGCGCGTAGCCGAAGGACTCGGCGTCGAACGCGATGGGAGAGATGCGCGGGGGATCGCTTGAGAAATCCATGGCCGCCACGCCGCCGTGGGCGCAAGCGAGTTGATCTTGCGATCCGCTGGGTTTCCCGAAATACGCCTGCTCGACCTGCGCGCCCTCAAGAGCTATCGCCGTAAGCTCTTGCCTGGAAAAGATCATCTCGCATCTTGCGGGGGTTTCGTCGTGGCGGGTGCACAGGGCTCGGAGCAAAACTCCCATGAGCACCTCGAATGCGGCCGAGGAAGAAAGCCCGCGGCCGACAGGGATATCAGAGCAGCTTACGGCGTCGAACCCGCGCAGGGTGCCGCCCGCTCGGGAGTATGCGGCGACCATGCCGCGTATAAGGGATGCGGGTGTTCCGAGTTCGCCGGCTTTGGCTTCGAGGTCGTCTAGACCCATGCAGAAGCTTCCGAAGCCGTCCATGAAAACGCGGATGGAGCCGGTGCCGTTTGCGCGCGCGATGGCGTAGGCGCGGTGTTCGATGGCGGCGGCGATGGTTTTTCCGCCTTGATGATCGGTGTGGTTGCCGGCAAGTTCGATGCGCCCTGGCGCAGATGCGCAGACCAGGGTTTTTGCTGCATTGTCGCTACGGCTTCGTCCGATTGCGCCGAAGCGTTCATCCAAAAGACCGAGCAGGTGGGATTCGGTGGATGCGGGAAACCTCATTGCGCGCTCCTCCCGTTGTCGAGCTTGTTCACGCGACGATCGTAGGTCAGAAGCCCGTTCGTCTCTTCCTCGATATCGGCCAGCTGCGTGTAGACGAAGCCGGCAAGGCCGTCTCGTTCGAGTCGGTCGGCCTGTTCGAGCGCATCGCGGACGGCCGCTTCGAACGAAACGATGTCGTCGAGAGAGCCGTATCCGTAGGATGTTTCGAGAACGCTGTGCCGAGGCAGGTGGAAGCTGAGCCCGCCGAATTCCGATATGACGAACGCTCTGTGCGGACAAGTCGCATCATCGTAGACCTCGAGCGGGCGGAAGTAGTTGTGAACGCTGAGGAAATCGCCGCATGCCTGATCGTACCATCCGCTGACCGCGTCGATCGTTCGGGTGGGATCGAGCGCGCGAACCAGGTCGGTTGCCTCGCGCGCATCGAACTGCCCCCACCCCTCGTTGAAGAGAACCCAGGTGATGATCGATGGATGGTTTCGCAGGTGCGAGACGATCCCTTTGCAGGTGTCGTTCCATTCTGCGCGGTACTCGGCGCTTTCAGAGGAGAGCGCCGAGCGCCCCTTCGGCGTGTCATCGGGAAAGCGGCCCCATGAGCAGCGGAAAAACGTTGGCTTGTAGCTGGTATGCCATGCGCTGAGGGGAGATCCGCCATTGATCATGTCCTGCCACACGAGCATGCCGAGCCTATCGCAATGGTAGTACCAGCGGTCGCTTTCGACCTTGATGTGCTTGCGCATCATGGTGAAACCGAGCGCTTGCGCCGTTTCTATATCGAAGGAAAGCGCTTCGTCGGAGGGCGCCGTCATAAGGCCGTCGGGCCAGTAGCCTTGATCGAGAACACCCCTGAGGAAGACGGGCGCATGGTTGATGCACAGGCGTGAAACGCCGCGCTCGTCACGTTCGATCGAAATGCTTCGAAACGCGCAATAGCTTGAAACCTCGTCGCGCCCGTAAGTGAGTTCAAGCTTGTACAGGTGCGGGTCTTCAGGGCTCCAGAGGTGCGGGCTTTCCACATCGATGGCAAGCGTTGCGCTGCGGCGATGCGCGAGCCCCTCGCGGGCATCCGGCGAGCCCGGCCGGGGGGCATCTGCTTGGGCGCTTCCGACTTCAATATCGCCGTCGAGCAAGCGGACCCGAAGGGCGCCTGCTGCTGCGGTGCCGCATGATGGGTATTCGTCGCGCAGGGTTACGGTAAGTTCGAGCTGCCCCGAATCAGCCCGGGCGTCGATGGCAAGCGATTCCATGCGGCTCGAAGGCACGATTTCGTACCAGACCGGCTGCCATATACCGCTTTGCGCCGTGTACCAGATGCCGCCGTGCTCGAGTTTCTGCTTCCCACGCGGCTGCACTCCCGCATCGCTCGGGTCGTGCACGCACAGGGTTATCTCGTTTTCACCCCGCACAAGCAGAGGCGTGATATCGAAGGAGAACGGCAGGTATCCGCCGACGTGCGACCCTGCACGGTTGCCGTTTACGAAGCATACGCAAGCGTAGTCGACTGCTTCGAAGTGCAGGATGAGGCGCGCATCGGGTTGCGAGAACAGCTCGGCGGGCGCTTCGAAGTGCCTTCTGTACCAGAGCAGTTCGTTTGGCTCGAGGCGCCTGCCGACGTCCGACAGGGGAGCCTCGGGGGAAAACGGCACGCGTATGCGCCTGTCGAAGGTGCTTGGCGCGACGGCTGCATGCAACGAGGCCGCAGCATCTTTCGTCTGCACGAAGCAGCACTCCCACCAGCCGTCGAGCGAGTGGAAGCTCTTCCTTTCGAACTGTGGGTGGGGATGCGCGCACTCGGGGGTCTCGCCTTCGACGATGCGCTCTCCCCATACGGTGTAGAGCGTGCGGGGCTGCGCTGATTCGGGCTTGCGGGGCGCGCTTGCGAGGATGCGTTTGATATCGAGCATGGCCCTACGCTTTCTCGGATTGCCGTCTGCGAACCAGCAGAAGCACGGCGAACGTGAAGAGGGCGACGATGGCGCCAGCGAGGAAGATCAGCGAAGAGGGGGTGAACCCGTCGCCTACCACGCCGAAGCCGACCGCATCCGACGAGGCGCTTACAAGCGATCCGATCCACGGGCCGACGAGCATGGGGATGAGCACCACCATGAAGATGCGCACTCCTTGGAACAGCCCGACGTAGCCTGCGGGCGTGTTGTTGCGCACCTCGGCTCCGAAGCAGGCGACGGCGCCGAGGTAGCCAGACAGCATGAGCACCGACCCGACGAATACGAACGCCATGCCGTTCAACAGGGCGAGCACCATGCAACCGACTACGAATAGAACCAAGGGAGCGATGACCGAGCGCAAGAACCCGTGCCGATCGACGCGCTTGCCGTAGAAGATGGTGAAAATCGCGGCGATCACGATGCCGGGCGCCATAACGAACACGTAGCTTTCGCCAAGAACATAGGGAAGTCTCAGATAGAGAACGTAGTAGGGCATGAATACCTGCAGAGCAGTGGCGAAAACGAGGTAGGAAAGCAGCACCAGGTACAGCGTCTTGTTCTCGCTCAGAGAGCTCGGTTTGAAGCCGTAGAACACGCTTGCGAGATATCCCCCCGTCTCCCTGCGTTCGGGGGACGAATCCCGCATGAGGGCGAGCACGACGATGCCGAGCGCGATCACCGCGCAGCCGATGATGAGGAAGAAGAGGGGGTAATCGTAGGTAACCGTGCCGTCGGGCCGCACGATCATGAGAAACATCGCACCGCCGAACACCGCGAGCATCGCAAGCAGCGGCATGGCGGAGTTCACGCCCTCGACCTTGCCGCGGTTCTTTTCGGTGGTGATATCGGTTACCCACGCGTTGAAGCACGAATCGTTTGCGAGGCTTCCGAAGAAGGTCATGACGCAATCGAAGACGATGGTAAGCGTAACGCCGAGGGCCATCGCCGCCGCCGTAGTGCCCGCGAGCGCAATCGATATGGTTTGCAGGTAGGCGAACACGATGATCGAAATACCCCAGAGGATCGTGCCGACGCCGATGAACGCTTTGCGCTTTCCGACGCGATCGGACCATGCGCCCACGAAGAGGGTGGTTGCCGTGGCGGTGAGAGCCGAAGCGGAAACCATGAGTGCGACATCGGAAAGCGATGCGTTGAACACATCTTGGATGAACAGATTGAAGAAGTTGTTCTCGAGCGCCCAAGCCACCTGTCCGACGAACGACAACAATACGATGAGCAGCCATGTTTTCTTCGAAAGGCGCGCCTCCGGCGAAGGCTTCTTTTGAGAACCCTGCCAAGGCGGCGTGCCGGGTGCGTTTTCGGGCGCGGGGGAAGCGAGGGGGAGGGATGAGGGGTTCTGCTTGGTCATGGGCACCGTCGCTTTCTCTTGGGGGCAAGCCTGAGAACAAGCCTGAGGATATCCTACTAAATAATGAGCCGGCGCGCAGCTGGGAAAAAGCAAGCGGATCGTCAGGCGTGCGGCGTATTTTCGCCGTGGATTTGATGGAAGCATCCGGTCTCGGATCGCATGCTGGGCGAGGCGATGCAGCACTGTGCTGGATGCCGGTTTCGTCGTCCTCTCGTCCGACTCATCGCTCGCTGCCGAAGGGGCGGTTTGCCGGTTGTCTCGGATTGCTTCCAGATTGCTTGTGAATTTCTCTTGCGCCTGATCGCAAGTGGCGATATACTAACTGATCGTGTCTTTACCTAAGCACCGAACAGTAAGCTTTTGTTGAGTATATAAGAAGGAAACAAACATGGACATCATTCGCGCTATCGAACAACAGCAGATCAAGCAGGACATCCCTGACTTCAATGTGGGCGACAACGTGAAAGTCCACTACCGCATCACCGAGGGCAACCGCGAGCGCATCCAGGTGTTCCAGGGCGATGTCATCCGTCGTCATGGCGCTTCCAACCGCGAGACGTTCACCGTCCGCAAGATCAGCTTCTCCATCGGCGTCGAGCGCACCTTCCCGGTGCATTCGCCGAAGATCGAGAAGATCGAGGTCATGCGCAAGGGCGATGTGAACCGTGCCAAGCTGTACTATCTGCGCAACAAGGTGGGCAAGGCTGCTAAGATCAAGGAAAAAGCCTACAACTAACCTTGCAGGATCCAAGGAATCGAAAAGACCCCGCAAGGGGTCTTTTTATCTTCGGAAAACGGGTTGCGCCCATGTGGCGGAAGAGCTGCGGTTTCAAAGAAGCCGCCCGAGGCGGGCAAAGTGCGCTCCTTTCCGTGGACGTCTGCCTCGCGCACCCGTGCTTCCGATATACTGAGACCTATGAACCAGACCGTAGCCGACATACGAAAACGACTTCAAGAAGCCGATGCAGCCGAATTCGCCGTGCTCGAGCGCTCGCTCGTCGCCGATACGAGGAAAGGCGTTCTGAGCGCCATTGAAACGGCGCGTCGCCGGCTTGAAGCCGAAGCGGCAGAAGCTGCGCGCATCGACGGGCTGTATTCGCTTGAGCGGGAGCTTGCCGGCGGAGGCATCGCGGTCGGTCTTGACGAGGTGGGCCGAGGACCTGTGGCCGGACCGCTCACCGTAGGGGCGGTTGTCCTGCCGCCCAAACCCCGGATACCCGGATTGAACGATTCCAAGCAGTTGACGGCGCAGCATCGCGAAGAGCTGGCCGCGCAAATAAAGGAAATCGCCCTCGCCTGGACGGTGCAGCATGTCGAACCCGAGTCCATCGATGCGGTGGGTATGACCGCTTCGCTGCGGTTCGCCTTCCTCAAAGCGATCGGAGCCATCGAGGGGCAGGGCGTATCCGTCGATGCGATTCTGCTCGACGGCAATCCGATGCATCTCGATTCGCGCGAGGTAAACGTGATCAAGGGAGATGCCAAGTGCGCGTCGATCGCCGCCGCATCGATCGTTGCGAAAGTCGAGCGCGATGGGATAATGCGCCGATGGGCCGAGACGTATCCTGCTTACGGATTCGATGCGAACAAGGGCTATGCCAGCAAGGATCACATCGATGCGATCAAAGAGCAGGGGTTGTGTCCGCTGCATAGAAAATCGTTCTGCACCGCTTTCACCCAGGAAACGCTCTTTTAGGAAACGCCGTCATCCAGAGCGGCTTCGCGCAAGGTTCTTCGGAATCTGCGCTTTATTTCTCGTATCGCCCCATTTTTCCGATCGGTGTCGGGGCGAGCCTTCGCTTGCGCCTGCCTCCGCTGCGGATCGGTCGCTCTGGGTTCCGGTTCCCGTATGAAAGATGCGGAAATCTTGCAAGGTTTACGGGGGGAGCGGCACGAAACGAGATCCCGAACCGGACGCTGCCGATGCTTCGATCAGCCCTCTTGGCTTCCCGATAGTGAAAGACGTGCGCGCTAGCATGGCTTTCCCGATAAAGGATAGGAGCCGAAATGGTGACCGAGACAATTGCGGAGAAACAGGTGTTTGGGAGTTCGGCCGAAGCGGCTGGCGAGGATGCGTTCGCAAAGGGGGAGGCGATCGTCGACGAGAGTGCGCTCGGCAACGAAGAGACGTTCAGGGACGAAGCATGCGAAGGAAGGAAGACGAGCCGTAACATCGAGCTCGGGAGGCGCGGGGAGGAGGCCGCCGCACGCTTCCTTGAAAAGAGGGGATTTGAAATACTCGAGCGCAATTGGACGTGTTCGGCCGGCGAAGCCGACATCATCGCCCAGGATGACGATGTGCTTGTCTTCGTCGAGGTTAAAACGCGCTCGAACATAGATAAGGGGCTTCCCGAAGAGGCGGTCGACAGGAAGAAGCGCGAACGCTACGAGCGCATTGCGGCATCGTATCTTGCCGCCTACGACGCCGTAGACATAGCGGTGAGATTCGATGTCGTGTCGATCCTTGCGATCGGAAGCGACCGTGCGTTTCTGCGCCACCACGCAAACGCGTTCTCTCTTGGCGAATAGCCGGGTTCGGCGATGCAGGCGCAGTACAGCGTATGGGGTGCGACGATCAGGGGCGTCGAGGCGGTTCCCGTTGCGGTCGAGGTGTTCGTAGGCAGCGGGATGCCTTCGTTTTCCATCGTCGGCATGCCCGACGCCGCCATCCAGGAGGCCCGCGAGCGGGTTCGGGCGGCAATCAGGGCCTGCGGGTTTCGCATGCCCGCCGAAAAGGTGGTTGTCAACCTTGCGCCCGGGTCGCTGAAGAAAGCGGGATCGGGATTCGATTTGCCGATTGCACTGGGGATACTCGTGGCGACGCGCCAGATCGATGCGACGCTTATCGACGGAAGCCTGTGCGTAGGGGAGCTTTCGCTCGAAGGCGATGTCCGCGCGGTCAAAGGCATGCTGGCATTCGAGCTTTGCGCGAAAAACCAGGGCCTCTCCCTCATATGCGCCCAGCCTGACGACGGACTCGTTTCGATGGAGAACCTCGAATGCAGGATTGTGGCCAGCCTATCGAGCTGTGCGAACGGCGTATTCGCGAAGCCGGTCATGCGGGGCCGTGCGTCCAAGGGATGTTCGTCGGACTATTCGGATGTGGCGGGACACGAGGCGGCGAAGCGCGCGTTGCAGATTGCGGCGGCGGGAGCCCATGGCGTGCTCATGATGGGGCCTCCCGGTTCGGGGAAAACCATGCTCGCGTCGCGGTTGCCCTCGATCCTTCCTCCCCTGTCTGAAGCCGAGCTGATCGAAACAGCGCTTGTCCATTCGGTTGCCGGCGAAGATATCGGACCGATACTTGCAGGCGAGCGCCCGTTTCGCAAGCCCCACCACTCGGCGAGCATGGCGGGCCTTGTCGGCGGCGGATCGCCGTTGCGACCTGGCGAGATCTCGCTTGCAACGGGGGGCGTGCTATTTCTCGACGAAGTGTCCGAATTCAAGCCTTCGGTTCTGCAGGCCATCCGCCAACCGATCGAATCGGGGCGGATCGCAGTGACGCGCGCCGAGGGCAGCGTCGTGTTCCCGGCGCGGTTCATGCTCGTTGCGGCGGCGAATCCCTGTCCCTGCGGGTACTTCGGGGATGTGGGAAACCGCTGTTCGTGTTCCGCAGCTCAGATCAGGAACTACCAGGGGCGCATCGGGGGACCGTTGATGGATCGCATCGACATCCATATCGACGTGTGGCGCGCTTCACCCGATATGGTGCTGGGTGCTAAGGGCGGGACCGATTCCGAAGCGCTTCGGGCGGGTGTTGCCGATGCGCGCTGCTTTGCGCAGGAAAGGAAACGTCGGGCCGAAGGCGCGCAGGCCGGGCAATCGGTGATCGCTGCATGTGGGCTTCGCAGCGAAGACGAAAGGTTTCTCAAAGACATGGCTGCGCTGCATCAGATGAGCGGAAGGAGCATCGTTAAAACGCTCTCCATTGCGCGCACGATCGCCGATATGGCTGCATGCCCCCGTGTGGGAAGGGAGCATCTGTGCGAAGCGCTCGGCCTGCGGCTGCGCGACGGAATAGGATCGATGTGAGCGAAAGGGGTTTTGATGAGAAAAGACGAGTTCGCCCGATATGCGGGACCGAAACTGCGCGGAGAGAGAACGGTGATCGAGCGCGAGCAGCAGGGCTATCCCGAGGCGCTTTGCGATATTGCCGATCCGCCCGATCGGCTCTTCGTTATCGGGAACGTCGCGGCGCTTCGCGAGGGCATCGCCATCGTGGGCGCGCGCAATGCGACGCCGTACGGAACGTCGTGTGCGAAGCGGTTCGCGCGAATTGCGGCTAGACGGCGCATCACGGTTATATCGGGAGGCGCGAGAGGATGCGATGCGGCCGCCCATCGCGCGGCGCTTGAAGCCAAGGGTCCCACCGTGGCGTTTCTGGGCGGGGGATGCGACGAGCTGTACCCCGCTTCGCATTTCGGGCTGTTTCAGGAGATCGTCGATGCAGGCGGGGCCGTGGTCTCCGAGCAGGAATGGTCGTTTCCTCCCATGCGGCACACCTTCAGAGCCCGAAACCGCCTGATCGCGGGATTGGCGAAGGCGACGCTCATCGTTGAGGCTGGATTGCCTTCGGGCACGTTTTCGACGGCGGACGAGGCCCTCGCCGCCAATCGCGAAGTGCTCGTGGTGCCCGGGTCGATCGCATCGAGCGCTTCGCGCGGTTCGAACAGGCTGCTTTACCAGGGGGCGACGCCTATTGTCGACGACGAGACGTTCTCAAGCGTTTTGGAGGCGTTGTTCGGCCAGCAGGAGCTGGCGGGCTTTGCAGTCGCTTGTTCCTGCAGCGGCGCCGTCGGGCGCGCAGGCGACGTTTCCGAAGTGCACGTTGACGGTTCGGGGGAGAGGCGGCGCGCAGGAAAGTCCAGCGGTCGAAACCGTGCAGGCGGGGTAATCGCAGATTCGGACGGGGGTGCAAAGGATGCCGTCTACGAGGCGATGTGCGCCAATCCCATGAGCATAGAAGAGATGCTCGGTTACGTTGAGTCCCAAGGACTCGACGAGGGATTCCGGATGCAGGGAAACGCGATAACGTTTCTCATGGTCCGATTGGCGGAGTTGCAGCGAAGCGGGAGGATCGTGCGCTATCCCGATGGACGATACGGTCCCGTCGTGGTATGAGCGGTCGACTTTTGCTAAGATCGTCGGCATGGAAAAACACGTTGATATAGTGGGTGCAGGTTTGGCGGGAAGCGAGGCGGCGCTGCAGCTTGCCGATAGGGGCATCCATGTCAGGCTCTTCGAGATGAGGCCGGATCGGCAAACTGCGGTGCATGCCACGGGACGTTGCGCCGAACTCGTCTGCTCGAACTCCCTCAAAAGCGAGAAGCCCGACAGTGCGGCAGGCATGCTCAAAGCCGAGCTGCACGCGCTCGGATCCCGACTTTTCGATGTCGCTCAGACGCATCGAGTGGCTGCGGGCGGAGCGCTGGCCGTCGACCGCGATGCGTTTTCGAAGGCGGTCACCGAAGGGATCGAAGCCCATCCGTTCATCGAGCTCGTGCGCGCCGAGGTTACCGAGATTCCGTTCGAGGCCGATGCGACCGTTCTGGCAAGCGGGCCTTTGACATCGGATGCGCTGGCGGCCTCGCTCGGGCGTTTGACCGGCCGCAGGCATCTTTCGTTCTACGATGCGGCCGCCCCGATCGTCATGGCCGATTCCCTCGATCACGGCAGGCTGTTTCGCCAAAGCCGTTACGAGGAAGGCGAGGGCGATTACCTCAACGCGCCGTTCTCGCGGGAAGAATACGAGGCGTTCGCTCACGAGCTTGTGAATGCGAAGCGCGTGGTAGCGAAGGATTTCGAAACGCGCGAGCTCTTCCAGGCATGCCAGCCTATCGAAGAGATTGCCCGCAAGGGCATCGACGCTCCGCGCTTCGGCACGCTCAAACCCGTCGGACTCACTGATCCGGCAACGGGCAGGCGACCGTGGGCTGCATTGCAGCTGCGTGCCGAGGACGCTCATGGCGAAAGCTACAACCTCGTCGGTTTTCAGACCAACCTCACCTTCGGCGAACAGGAACGGGTGTTTCGCATGATACCGGGGCTTGAAAGCGCCGAGTTCGCACGCTTCGGTGTTATGCACCGAAACACGTTCATCGACGCGCCGCATCTGCTCGATGCCGATTTGAGGCTCGCATCCGCATCCGAAGCGGCCGGCCGCCTTTTTGTGGCGGGGCAGCTCGCGGGTACTGAGGGGTACTGCGAAGCCATCCGATCGGGCCTTCACGTTGCGCTCGGCGTTTATGCGAGCCTTACGGGTGCGAAGGCGCCTGCGGTGCCGAGGCAGACCGTTTTCGGCGCCCTGCTCGCTTATGCGACCGATCCGAGCGTTGTCGACTACCAGCCCATGCACGTTAATTTTGGGATCATGGAGCCGCTTGCCGAACGGGTGAAGAACAAGCGGCTGCGCTATGCGGCATACGCCGAGCGCGGGGCGGGGGCGCTTGCCGCTTACGTCGACGATCTGCGCTCGCAGCATCTGATGGGGGAGCGCTGCGATGGATGAGCTTGCCGATGCCCGAGCCGCGGCGCTTGCGGAGGGCTATCTCGAAACGATGCGGGTCGAGCGCAGCGTTTCGCCCAACACGCTGCGGGCGTATCGCAACGACATCCTCGATTACCTCAGATGGGCCGAGCGCAACGGCGTGGACGCTCTCGCTACAACGCATCGTCAGCTCAGGCTCTATCTGGGAGAGCTCGATCGCGCTCAGTATTCGCGCACGACGATCAACCGTAAGATGAGCTCGCTGCGCGGCTACTTCGGTTGGATGTGCGCGACCGGGGCGATACCGGAAGACCCGGCGGGTGTTTTGCAGGGGCCGAAGCGGCCTAAAACGCTTCCCCATACCATCAAGCCGGCCGATATGGCGAAGATACTGACGATACACAGCGCAAAGGATCTTTCGGGCAATTCTCGCGAGCAATCACCATCCGATATGAGGGATCAGGCTCTTCTCGAGCTGCTCTACGCCTGCGGCGCCCGTATCTCCGAGGCATCGGGGCTGCTTATGATCAACGTCGACCTCGAAAACCTTCAGGTCAAGCTTTTCGGCAAGGGATCGAAAGAGCGCATCGTGCCGATTCACGAGCTTGCCGCCTCGTCCATGTCGCGCTATTTCCATTTCGGAAGGCCGAAGCTGCTCGACGGCAAGCAGTCCGAGTACTTCTTCGTCTCGACGCGGGGCAATCAGATGAAAACCGATGCGATGCGCAAGATGTTCAAGGCGACCCTGCGCGCAGCGGGCGTCGACGAGACGCTTTCGCCCCACGCCATGCGCCACACCTTCGCAACCGATCTTTTGGGCGGGGGAGCCGACCTTCGCAGCGTGCAGGAGATGCTCGGGCACTCGAATCTCTCCACGACGCAGATATACACCCACCTGTCGCCCGACCGTCTCAAAGAGGTCCACGGGCAGTCCCATCCGCGAAGCGGCCGCTGATCAAGGCTGCCCGTCTCAAATGTAGAGACGATATGAACGATGTTCAGAACGGAATGCGCTTCAGTCTCGCAGCGATATACTGAACGTAGTTCAAAAAGAAAAAGGCGGAACCGAGAGGGATCGCGGTGGCACGGCAGGCAATAGACAAGCAAGCGATAATCGACGCGGCGTACCTGATGGCATCGGAGAAGGGTCTGGCCTCTCTCGGCATCAGGGAGGTTGCGGCGGTTTGCAACGTGTCGGTCGGCACGATTTACAACCACGTCTCGTCCAAAGGCGGACTTGTCGCCGAAGTAGTGGCCTTGTTCTGGCGCAACTCCCTTTCCGAGGCTGCATGCAGTCCCCTTGCGGGAGAGGACTACGTCGAATACGTGTGCCGCGTATACGAGGCTATGCGCGTTGCGCTGGCAGCTTTCCGCTCCGATTGGCTTCCTGAAATCAGGGCGATGATGCTGCGGGGGGAAGCTGTGGGCCATGAGCGCGAAAAGCAGGTGTTCGCTCATATGGCGGCCGGTCTCAAGCGCGTGCTTCTCGCCGATGCGGGCGCCGATCTCGGAAGGCTCGTCGGCACGGATGCCGATGAGCTGTGCAGCTTCGTCTTGGAAACGATGCTCGCACAGCTCAGCGAAGGCTCGGCCGACTGCCGGGTCCTGGCAGCGCTTCTGCGAGCCGCTCTGTACGAATCGAAAGGTTAGGTGTTCTGTGGGCATTCTCAAGATAGCGACCGAAAAGCTCCTTCTGGTCGCGGGGATCGTCTGGATGATAGCGGGTCTCAACATCGCGAACATAGGAATCGGCGCTTACCTTCACGAAGCGGGCTGGATATTCTGGGTGCTGCTTGTGGGGACGATCGTCATATTCGTGGTGTTCCATATCTTCATCTTCACGAAGATGGTCGGCAAGCATGCTGCCCGGATCAGGGGATATGAAGACGATCGAACCCATATTTGGAAGTTCTTCGACAAGAAGGGCTACATCGTCATGGCTATCATGATGGGCGGAGGCATCGCGCTTCGCATGTCGGGGCTCGTGCCCGAATGGTTCATCGCCTTCTTCTACACGGGGCTCGGCCTGGCGCTTGTCGTTGCGGGCGTGAGCTTTCTCCTTCGGTACTTCAGGAGCTCCGCCCCCTCGTGCCCCGTTGTGCCGAACGGTACCGCAAAAACGGAAAAAACGTCAACGAAACAATGACGGGCTGCACGGCGGGATGCTCTTTTCGGCGGGTTCGTTTACTATGAAATCCAATATCCCGAAAGGAGTGTGCCGTGGCCAAGCTGTTCGTGGTCGAAGACGATGCGTCTCTGAGGACCGAATTGCTGCATGTGCTCGAGCTGCAAGGCTATGACTGCGCGTCGGCCGTATCGTTCGAGCGGGTTGTCGACGAGATCGTCGCCTACGCGCCGGATTGCGTGGTGCTCGATCTGAAACTTCCCGGAACGTCTGGTTTCGACGTATGCCGGGATGTGAGGACGAGAAGCCAGGTTCCCATCATCATGCTCACTTCGTCGGATAGCGAATTCGACGAGCTGATGAGCATGAACCTCGGCGCCGATGACTACGTGACGAAGCCGTACAACCCGGCGATCCTGCTTGCCCGCATACAGTCGGTGCTTCGTCGCACGCATCGCTCGGCCGCCGCATCGCGGATCACGCATAAGGGCTTGACGCTCGATCTGGCGAAAGGCGTCGCGTCGGCGGGGGGCAAGAGCCTTGACCTCACGAGAAACGAGCTGAAGATACTGGCGATCCTCATGGAGAACCACGATACGATCATTTCCCGGCAGGAGATCATGAACGAGCTGTGGCAATCCGACGAGTTCGTCGACGACAACACGCTTACCGTCAATATCAACCGCCTGAGGAAGAGCCTTGAGAAGCTGGGGGTTACCGACTATCTGGTCACGCGAAGGGGTCAAGGCTATCTTGTTTGAGGGGCTGTCATGAAGCTGTCCGAATACCTTGGCGACAACGTGCCCGTCATCGCCGCATGGATCGTGGCAATTGCGCTTGTGGCTTGGATGCTCACGGTGCTCGGGGTTGCAGTCGCGGCAATCGTGTTCATCGCCATGGTCATGGCGGCCTGCCTTGTTTTCGGCGTTGCGTACGGGTTCGGGCGGCGCAGGCGCTTCTACAACGAGCTTGAGACGATAGTCGACGCCCTGTCGTTGCAATCGGAAAGTCATCTGGCGGCCGAGCTCATCGATCGCCCTCAATTCATCGAGGGGCGCATCGCCTACGATGCGCTCGGGGCAGCGGGAAAATCTATGAACGACGAGGTTGCTCGGTACCGGGAGATGGTCGAATCGTACCGTGAATACGTCGAAGCGTGGATGCACGAGATAAAGACGCCCATCGCGGCGGCGAAGCTGATGACCGCCGATCTCCATGGGCCTTCGGCAGATAAGATCAAGGCGGAGATGGGAAGAGTGGAGGCGTATGTCGAGCAGGCTCTCTACTACGCGCGCTCGACATCGCTTCAAAAAGATTACTTCATTCGGGAAATCGTGCTTGCGCAGGCGGTGCGCGATGCGGTGAAGAAGAACGCCCAACTGCTGATCGAAAGCGGTATCGGCGTATCGGTTGACATCGCCGACGGGGCGACCGTCTTCGCGGACGGCAAGTGGCTGCAGTTCGTGATCGGCCAAATCCTCGCGAACGCAGCCAAGTACGACGCGCAGACGGTGTCCGTTGCGGCGCGGGCGGAAGGCGAGGGCACGACGGAATCGAGGACTGTGCTCGAGATCGCCGACGACGGATGCGGCATACCTGCATCGGACATCGACTCGGTGTTCGACAAGGGCTTCACTGGGCATAACGGCAGAACCCATGGCTCCTCGACGGGCATGGGGCTCTATCTGTGCGCGACCATGTGCGCAGAAATGGGGCTTGGTTTGGGCATCGCTTCGGAAGAGGGAGCCGGAACGAGGGTCATGATCGCGTTTCCGCACGATAGAAGAAGGCTTGACGCGTTGCGTTGAGCCGGGTGCGAATCTCCGGCATCTTGCGCGCCCTGCCTGCGCTTGCGACATCCAGGATGCGCCGCATCCGAAGCCGGGGCGCTTCGCCATCTTACAAAAGCGTAAGGATGCGGTAAGCGCGATCGATGGCATCCATGATGCGCCTCCTGTAGGATTTTCCCCGTCAGATAAGGAGACGATCATGAATGAAACGGCAGTACTGAGAATCCTCGAGGCCATCGACGCCATTCGGCGTCTCGTGGCACCGATGCACGCAGCGAAGAAAAGCGAGGGATAGACCATGGCAGAAGCATATGCGATACCGACCATCACGAACTCCGGTGCACCACGCGGCGCTTCGGACGCGAACGGGGCGCAGCCGATCCTCTCGGTTCGCCATATCGAGAAGATCTACGGAACCAAAGATTCCATCACCCATGCGCTTGCGGGCGTGAGCTTCGATGTGCTTCCCGGCGAATACATCGGCATCATGGGTCCTTCGGGTTCGGGCAAGACGACGCTTCTGAACTGCGTTGCCACCATCGACACGGTGACGAGCGGCCATATCGTCATCGGCGGGCGCGATATCACGAATCTGCGTTCTCGCGAGCTTGCCCGGTTCAGGCGCGATGAGCTGGGGTTCATCTTCCAGGATTCGAACCTTCTCGATACGCTGAACGGCTTCGAGAACATATCGCTCGCCCTTTCCATCAAAGGCGTTCCCGCGAATCAAATCGGCGCGAAGGTGAATGCGATAGCCGAGACGCTCGGCGTATCCGACGTGCTGAAAAAATACCCCTATCAGATGTCGGGCGGGCAGAAGCAGCGCATTGCCGCAGCGCGCGCCATGGCGACGGATCCGAAGCTCGTGCTCGCCGACGAGCCTACCGGCGCGCTCGATTCGCGCAGCGCGACGATCATGCTCGAAACCATGGAGATGATGAACGCCCGTCTCGGCGCCACCATCATGATGGTCACTCACGATTCGTATGCGGCCTCGTTCGCCAAACGCATCCTGTTCATCAAGGATGGCAAGGTGTTCAACGAAATCCGCAGGGGCGATACGTCGCGCAAGGATTTCTTCGGCAGGATCATGGAAGTGGTCACGTTTTTGGGAGGAGATGCGGGCGATGCGTGCTAAACTCGCCGTCCGCAACATCAAGCGGTCGATCAAGGATTACGCGATCTACTTCATAACGCTCGTTTTCGGCGTTGCGGTGTTCTACGCCTTCAACTCGATCCAGAGCCAATCGGTGCTGTTCGATCTCAAGGACGAGGCGACTGAGAGCATCTTCATCATGACGGGCCAGTTCCTCGGCATCTTTTCGGTGTTCATCGCCTGCGTGCTCGGGTTTCTCATCATCTACGCCAACCGGTTCCTCATACGGCGGCGCAAGCACGAGTTCGGCATCTACCTCACCCTGGGCATGAAGCCCTCGACGGTTTCCCAGATCGTGCTTTTGGAAACGCTTCTCGTGGGGGTCGTGTCGCTTGCGATAGGCCTTGCGGTCGGCATCGCGCTTTCGCAGGGCCTCTCGTTTGTGACGGCAGCGTTGTTCAGCATTCCCATGGAGCGGTACCAATTCGTGTTCTCGGGGGATGCCTGTGCGCTCACATTGATCTGCTTTGCGGTGATCTACCTGGTCGTGGCGTTGTTCAACACCTTCACGGTTGGCAGGTACAAGCTCATCGATCTGCTTTCGGCACGTTTCAAAAACGAGAAGCTGAAGATGCGCAATCCTTGGGTGAGCTTCGTGCTGTTCGTGGCGTCGGTAGTCATCCTCGCCGCTGCCTACGTGCTGCTTATCCAAAACGGGCTCGTCATGCTCGACGACCCGAAGTTCTTATGGGCGACCGTTCTCATGGTCGTCGGCACGACGCTGTTCTTCTATTCGCTCGCAGGGTTCGCCATTGCCATGCTCCAGCGCAGCAAGCGCCTGTACTACCGCGGGCTTGCCACGTTTACGGTGCGCCAGATCGCGAGCAAGATCAACACGGCGTTCGTTTCGCTTTCGGTTGTCTGCGTGATGCTGTTCTTCAGCATCACCGTGTTCTCGTGCGGCATGGGCATGGTCGAGGTTTTCACGAGCGGCGTGGAGACGGGCACCCGCTACGACGCGACGCTGACGGCGAACGTCTTCTGGGACAGCCAGGGCGTCGAGGATATGGATCCGGAGTTTCAAGAGGATGCGAAGCGCGTGATCGAGCTTGCCGAAAAGAACGATTTCGACATTCGCTCGTATTTGGCCTCGCTTGGCGTGGATTGGGATTCGTTCGCTGAGAAAACCATGCAGATCGACATCTACCAGGAGCCGCTGCTGACCTACGGGCAAATCGTCGACACCGACGCGCTCGGCCTTGCCCAGGATCGGGCGGCCATGGTGGCGGACACTCCCGTGCAGATCATCGGCGCTTCGCAGTTCAACGCGTTGCGCGAGGCGACGGGAGAGAAGCCGGTCGATGTGGGCGCGCACGGCTACGTCGTCAACAACCTCGCCCAGTCGGGAACGGAGCTTTCCGAGCAGCTTGCCGCTCTCGAGGGATCTGTGACGGTTGCGGGCGTTGAGCTTGCAAGCGCAAGCGACCGGGTGTATTCGCAGCCGCTCGACGTGCATGCGTTTTCAAGCGATGCCGCGCAGCTCGTCGTGCCCGACGAGATCGTCGATGCGCTGCGCAGCCAGGGAGCGGTGCCTTATATGAGCTACCTCGACATCGACTACGGCGTTGACCGCACTGCGGGCGATGCAGCGCTCATGGAGGCGCTCGGCAAGGCTTTGCCGCCTGATGAGAACCGTGCGCGATCGAGCTTTTCCTATCAGAGCGATTCGTGGCCGGTTTCGATGTCGTTTACGGCCAACGAGGTGCTGGCTCAATCGGGCGGCATGCGCATGCTCATCACCTACCTCGCCCTCTACATCGGGTTCGTCTTCCTCATCACGACGGCTGCGGTGCTTGCCATCCAGCAGCTTTCCGAGGCAAGCGACAGCCTTGAGCGCTATCGGCTGCTCTCGAAGCTCGGCTGCGACCGGAAGATGATGGGCCGCTCGCTGCTTACCCAGGTGCTCGTGTACTTCCTCGCGCCGCTCGGCCTTGCGATCTGCCATTCTGTATGCGCGATCGGAGTCATGAGCTCAGCGCTCTTCGACAGCATCGGGGTGTCGATTGCAGGGCCGACGGGCATGACGGTGCTGCTCGTGGTGGCTGTGTACGGATCGTATCTGCTTCTCACGTACGGTGCTGCGCGCGGCATTATCGGCCAAGCCGTCGATTCGCGCAGGTAATGCGAACGGGCGTCCGCCGACAGGCGGGCGCCCGACTGTCGGCGGGCGTTTTGGCGACGCGCTATGCCGATGGCCTGCTTGGATGGGAGGATGCCCGCTCAGATGCTACCGATGGGCGTTTCCCGGCAAGGGCGGATCCGGCGGCTATCTTCCGAGCAGGTGGCGGATGGCGGCTATGGGATGGGTCTTGAGCATGCGCGGGCCCGAATAGCGCATGACCGAACGGATGCGTTCGCGTTCTTCGGGTTTATAGCAGTGGTTCTCGCATTCATCGCACGACGTTTTCACGTCCATCTTGCGGCAGCGGCGTGTTCTGAGCACGGCGTAGTCATCGATGATCTTGCATTCCGAACAGATGCGCTCGCCGCAAAATGCGGTTTCCTCGCGGCGGCGATCCGGATGATTTTCGGCGCAGTACAAGGCTATCATCTGAGAAACGGTGCGCTCTTCGCGGGCGCGCCTGCGTTCTATTTCGGGTGTATCTTCCATAAGGCGAAGGATAGCACAGCGCGCGCGGAAGAGAAGATCGACAAGCGGAATGCGGGAAATCCCCTGAAAACGGCTTTGCGAAGGCGTTCGGAAGCCGCCTGGGCGGCCGTTTCCCGCCGTGCTTCGGAGGCGGATCGCCGCTCGGGTCCGGCTGCGTAAAACGAATATCGAACATAGTGTGCGAATCCTTTGAATAGGGAACGATTGTTCTGATCTCCTCCTGGTTTTGTGACTGTCTGCGTTACAATGAGCGTTTGCGTGATACGTACGATCGGACCTGAGGCCGCGTTCGCTCCCGGTTCGCGGCCAGGAAACGAAGCGAAAGAAGCAGACGAATATGGCACAGAACTCAATTGTCATCAAAGGTGCGCGCGAGCATAACCTTAAAGATATCGATTTGACCATCCCGCGAGACAAGCTCGTCGTTATCACGGGCTTGTCCGGTTCGGGCAAAAGCTCGCTTGCCTTCGACACCATGTACGCCGAAGGACAGCGCCGCTACGTCGAAAGCCTGTCGAGCTATGCGCGCCAGTTCCTCGGGCAGATGAACAAGCCCGACCTCGATAGCATCGACGGCCTGTCTCCGGCGGTGTCGATCGATCAGAAAACCACGAGCAAGAACCCGCGTTCCACGGTGGGGACCACGACCGAGATCTACGATTACCTGCGCTTGCTGTTCGCCCGCGTGGGCGTTCCCCATTGTCCGGAATGCGGCCGCGAGATCAAGAAGCAGACGACCGATCAGGTGGCCGACGAGATTCTCTCGATCGGCGAGGGCGCGAAAGCGCTTGTGATGGCACCGGTCGTCGTGGGGCGCAAGGGTGAATTCACGAAGCTGTTCCAGGATTTGCAGAAAGAGGGCTTCTCGCGCGTTCGCATCGACGGCGAGGTGCGAAAGCTCGAAGGCGAACCCATCGTGCTCAATAAGAAGATCAAGCACTTCGTCGATGTGGTCGTCGATCGCGTCGTGCTCAAGCGCGATGCGGTGAGCCGCATCGCAGAGGCCGTCGAAATGGCTACGAAGCTCGCCGATGGACGCGTGCTCGTGCAAGTGCTCGGCGAAGACGGCAAGCCGAAGGCGGCGGGCGGACCCACCTCGTCGGGCGCTACGGGCGGTCTGCAGGAGGGCGAGTACGTGTTCTCGCTTGCGCTTGCCTGCCCCGAGCATGGCCATTCCATGGACGAACTGCAGCCGCGCGACTTCTCGTTCAATGCCCCTTACGGCGCATGCCCCGATTGTCTGGGCATCGGCAGCAGGGAAGAGGTCGATGCGAGCCTGCTCGTTCCCGATCCGTCGCTCTCGCTCGATGAGGGCGTGATTGCGCCGTTCACTACGGGAAACTACTACCCGCAGGTGCTGCGCGCCGTGGCGAAGCATATGGGCGTATCATCCGACACCCCCTGGGAAGACATGCCGAAAAAGGTGCGCGACGCCCTTCTGTATGGGCTTCCCAAAGAGAAGGTGCGTGTCGATTACGTGACGGTTGACGGGCGCGAGACGTACTGGTACATCGATTGGGAGGGCGCATGCGCGGCCGTCATGCACCGCTATCAGGAATCGACGAGCGACAATCAGCGCGAGAAGTACTCCCAGTACTTCGCCATCGTGCCCTGTCAGACATGCGGAGGCAAGCGACTCAAACCCGAGATACTTGCGGTTACGGTCGGAGGCAGAAACATTCACGAAGTGACCGAGATGAGCGCCGTCGATTCGCTTGCCTTTTTCGAAGGGCTTTCCTTCACCGGATCGGACGAGCAGATCGCGGGGCCCATCGTCAAGGAGATCGCGGCGCGCCTGCGCTTTTTGGTGGACGTGGGCCTCGATTACCTCACGCTCGAGCGGGCGACGGCAACGCTTTCGGGCGGCGAGGCGCAGCGCATCAGACTCGCCACCCAGATCGGGGCCGGGCTCATGGGCGTGCTCTACATACTCGACGAGCCGTCGATCGGCCTGCATCAGCGCGATAACGAGCGTTTGATAGCAACGCTCGAGCGTCTGCGCGACCTGGGGAACACGGTTATCGTCGTCGAACATGACGAGGATACGATCAGGCATGCCGATTACGTTATCGACATGGGTCCCGGTGCGGGCGAAAATGGCGGCGAGGTGGTAGCTGAAGGCACACCCAAGCAGATCCTCAAGGCGAAGAACTCCTATACCGCCGATTACTTGAGCGGGCGGAGGAGGATAGAGGTGCCGCAAGAACGGCGCAGTCCCAAACGGGGCGCCATCAAGCTTTTGGGTGCGACGGAGAACAACCTGAAGAACGTCGACATCGAGATTCCGATCGGCGCCCTCACCGTGGTGACCGGCGTTTCCGGTTCAGGCAAAAGCTCGCTTATCACCGATACGCTTGCGCCTGCTCTCGCCAACCGCGTGAACCATGCGCGTCGGCGCACGGGAGCGTATCGCAAGATGACCGGGTGCGAGTTGCTCGACAAAGTGATCAACATCGATCAGAGCCCGATCGGCCGCACGCCGCGTTCGAACCCCGCCACCTACATCGGCCTGTGGGACGACATTCGCCAGCTCTTCGCATCGACGCAGGAGGCGAAGGCTCGCGGGTATTCGCCGGGCCGTTTCTCGTTCAACGTGAGCGGCGGTCGCTGCGAAGCTTGCAAGGGCGATGGGCAGATCAAGATCGAAATGCACTTTTTGCCCGATGTGTACGTGCCGTGCGAGGTATGCGGCGGCATGCGGTACAACCGAGAGACGTTGCAGGTCACGTATCGCGGGAAGAACGTCTACGACATCCTCGAGATGACGGTCGAGGAAGCTCTTGCATTCTTCGAGAACATACCGGGAATCAAGCGGAAGCTCCAGACTCTCCATGATGTGGGGCTCGGCTACATCAGGCTCGGCCAGCCTGCGACGACTCTTTCGGGCGGCGAGGCGCAGCGCGTCAAGCTCTCGAGCGAGCTGCAGCGCAGGCAGACGGGAAAGACCTTCTACATCCTCGACGAGCCGACGACCGGGTTGCATTTCGAAGATGTGCGGCAGCTGCTCGAGGTTTTGCAGAGGCTTGTCGAAGCCGGAAACACCGTGCTCGTCATCGAGCATAACCTCGACGTTATCAAATGCGCCGACAACATCATCGATCTCGGTCCCGAGGGGGGAGATCGCGGAGGCACGATCGTTGCGACGGGCACGCCCGAGAAGATCGCAGCGACTCCCGGAAGCCATACGGGCAGCTTCCTTGCCAAGGTGCTCGATGACGCTTCGGATGGCAAACCGAAGAGCAAAGCCTCGTAGCGGAAAGCGCATGCTGGAAAAGCTCCCGGAAGGTTTCCCTTCCGGGAGCTTCGAGTCGACCCGGATTCTTTCGAGTGTTTTTTTGGAATTCGGATCGACGCTGTCCGGTGCCATTGCCGCTTTTGGGCGGCCGACGACCGTTTTCATTGCGTTTGCCCGATCGGCTCGCGCAGCCGGATTGTGGCGATCATGAAAAGTTGCGCGAGCGGCTTTACCGCAGGGTTTCCGCGTGCGACAATGCTCGCTGCCGATTTTCGGGGCATGTCGGCTCCAGCGTGAAACAACATGAAAGGACGGGCGGTGGCCGTGCGGGGCAACCATGTGATGAGGGGCATCGTATGCGCTTTGCTCGGCGGCGTTCTCTGGGGGTTTTCGGGTACGTGCGCCCAGCTGCTCATGACGACCTACGAGGTTCCCGCCCTTTGGATAACCTGCATTCGCATGCTCATTGCGGGCGGGTTGTTCCTCTTGGCGACGGCGGTGAAAGATTGGGGCAGGCTCGTCGCGGTGTTCCGCGATTGGCGTTCGCTCATATCCATTGCAGCCTTCGCCTTGTTCGGCGTTCTCCTTACGCAGGTCAGCTATCTTCTTGTCATCGGATACACCGATGCGGGCACAGGAACCATGCTCGAGCAGATCGGACTCGTGTTCATCATGCTGTACGTGTGCCTGAGGACGCGGCGGCTTCCGCGTTTGCGTGAAGCGGCGGGCCTCGTGCTTGCGCTCATCGGCATGGTGGCGATATCGACGCAGGGCAACATCGGCAGCCTTGCCATACCGGCAGAGGGTTTGGCATGGGGTCTGGTCGCCGCGCTCGCGCTCGCGTTTTACACCCTCATGCCCGCGCATGTGCTCAAGAAGTGGGGCTCCCTTGTGGTAACCGGCCTCGCTATGACGTTCGGCGGCGTTGCCGCGACGTTGTTCGTGCGGCCATGGACGATACCGGTGCATGTCGAGGCGGGCATGGTTGCCGCTATGGCCGCCATCATCGTGGTCGGCACGCTCGGCGCCTACATGCTCTACCTGCAGGGGATCGCCGATGCGGGTCCGGTGAAGGCGAGTCTGCTCTGCTGCGTGGAGCCGGTTTCCGCCATGGTCATTTCGGCGGTTTGGCTCGGTACGCCCGTTACGGTGTTCGATATCATCGGATGCGCGCTCATCCTCGGCATGGTGTTCTTGGTAACCCAGCGCGAGGAGGATGCTCTGCCCTCATCGGAATCGGCGCACGAGAAGGAATCGGAGCCGCCTGTGTTTTTGGGTCCCGCCGCTGTGCTCGGATACTATTCGAGCCGCGTGGCCGGGCGGGAGGATTACCCGACGGCCATGCGGCTGCTTGACGAAGGCCACGATGCCTTCAAGAAGCTCGGCATCGCCGAAGGCCGCAAGAAGTACCCCTCGCCGCGCCGCCTCATGCACAGCATTAAAAACGGGACCACGCATATCATCGAGGATCGGAACGGGGTGCCGATCGGCATGTACGCCGTCTCCTTCAGCCCCGATGCTCAGTACGAGAAACCCTTTGCGGGAACGTGGCTCACATCGAAAGAATTCGGCGAAGCCGAATACGCGGTGCTCCACTGGGTCAACGTTGCCGCCGATGCTCGGCGCAGCGGCGTGGGACGTTTCATTCTTGACGATGCGGAGCGGTTGGCGCGCAAGCGGGGAAGGGCATCGCTGCGCGCGGACATCTACCCCGAGAACGAACCGATGCGGGCGCTGCTCGAGAAGTACGGTTATTCGGAGCGCGGCAGCATTGTTGTCAGAGACTACTTCGGGCGGGAAAAGCGTCGAATCGCCTTCGAGAAGCTGCTCTAGGTTGTTTTCCGAACGTTTTCCACATTGTCTGGTTAGCTTTTTTCGAAGAGAGCGCAAGATCTCGAAAAAAATCATTGTGTCCGCCTTCGCCGATTGCTATTGTTTCTGTTCGCTGGAATTATCAAGAGAAAGAGCACGGTATTGGAGCTGAGGAAAGCGGAGTTCTCCGATCTGGACCGCATCATGGATATACTTGCAGACGGCCGAAGCGCTCTAGCTGCTTTGGGAATCGACCAGTGGCGGGGAGGCTATCCTGCCCGCGAGGTCATTGAGAGCGATATCGCCCGCAGGGAGGGCGTCGTCGTGGCCGACGGCGATATGCTCGTTGCGACTGCGATGGTCGCCTGCCGTGACGAGTTCGACTACCGCTATATCGAAGGCGGGTCGTGGCTGACCGAATCACTTCCCGACGATCCGTGCTACGTCGTCGTCCACCGCGTTGCGGTGACCGGTGCGAAGAAGAACAACGGCATCGGCGCTTCGATACTCGATTACGCTTTACGGCTTGCCCGTGAACTCGGATGTGCGAGCGTGCGCATCGATACGCATCCCGGCAACGTCCCCATGCAGAGGCTTTTGGAAAAAAGCGGTTTCACGAAGTGCGGAACCATATACATCAGCCATGCCGAAGGTGCGACCCCGGAGCGCTATGCGTACGAGAAGACGGTGCGGGGGCGCAATGCCCCTGCTGCCGAGGCGCCGCTGCATTTCGCGGAACTGCGATAAGGGAAAGCGGGCGCATCTTCCGTTTGCTCTGAAATTGTGTCGCTTGCTCGGAAGCCGAAACCTGCGGTTTCGACGCAGGTATAATAAAGCGCACCATGTCGAACGTATCACGTGAAAAAATCGCACTCGTCGTATTCGTCGGGCTGATAGCCGTTTCCCTTTGCGGGCTCATCGGCTATTTGGCAATCGGCCATTCATGGAACGTCGCCGCCTCCAACATCGATGATGCGGCAGGACGCATGGATGGCTACACCGCCATCGTGTTCAAGGGAACGGTCGATCCCGAAGCTGCTGAAAAAAACGGCTCCGGCACGAAGCCGGGCAAGGGCGAAACAGGCGAATCCGATACAGCGGAAGAGATTGCCGATGACGTGGAGTCGGGCTTGTCGGGTCTCGAGCGGTCGAAGAAGGCGACCGATGCTTCGGGCGCGGACGGTCTTGGATCCGATCGCAAACCGATTTCCTCCGATCCCTTATCGGACGATGGGGATGGCGAGGATGCAGCCGATCCGGAGGAATCGGGTAGGAGGCATGCGGCAGGCGGCGATGGCCTGAAGGACGATGCGCGCGCGGATTCGGACTCGACGGGTTCGAATCCGAATCCAGGATCGGGTTCGAGCGGTTCCTCGTCGGCTGCCAAGAAGAAGATTCCGATCGATATCACCGAAGTCGAACAGAGCTACCTCGACAAAAATGCGACGGTGTTCACCATCGATTCCGAAAACCTCGGGAAATACCTGGAAGGGACGATCCTCAAGAAGGGCGACCATCGATTCGGGATATTCAGCGTGACTCCGCGTATGACCAAGAAGGCGATCGAGCAGCAGGTCGAGTACTTCGAGAAGTACAATGTCGACTTCATCGTGGCGCTCACGCCCGACAAAGAGATCTTGGAGGATATCGCCGGAATCGACATCGTCATATCGACGCAGGACGAGGGGCTGTTCGTCATGGGCGAGACGATCAACGGGACGTTTTACGTGAACGCCCCGCAGCTCGGGTCGGCTGGGATCATCCTCATATCGCCGAGCAACGTCGTTTCAGCCAAAGTCATGCAGTCGAGCTAAGGCGCGAAGCCCCGTTAGGCGGAATCGCGGACGCAGGCTGCCGGGTGAAAACGATAAGGCCCTTATTCGGCTTGACAGGTGTCGAGCCAGCGCTTTTTGGTGAGGATGTGGCAGAGGAAATCTTCCGGCACGCCGTCTTGGCCGATTTCCGCAAGGTGGCGGCATCCTTCGTATTCGAATCCGCATTTGTCGATCACGCGCTTCGAAGCTTTGTTCCAGGGGTAGCAGGTGCAGGAGACGGCAGCGAGCTCGAGTGCATCGAACCCATAGGCGAGGACCGCTATGGAGGCTTCGGTCGTGTAGCCCTTCCCCCAGAACTCTGCGCCGATCGCATAGCCGAGCATGAGAACCCTGTCGTATTCCCGTGCGGGATCGGCGATGAGCCCGATCGAGCCGATGGGCGTACCCTGAGGCGTTTCAGGGCGGATCGTCTCTTTGGGAACCAAAGCCCATACGTGCCCCTGCGAGGCTATGTCGCGGATGAAGAAGAGGGAATCGTCGAGCGAGCGATGCGCGGGCCATCCCGCATCGTGTCCGATTCGGGGGTCGCTTGAATAAGCGAAGACCGCTTCGGCGTCAGCGGGTGCGAACGCGCGCAGAAGCAGTCGATCGGTTTTGATCGGGGGAACGTCGCTGACCGGCTCGCCCGACTGGGCGCCGTCCTTGCCGCTTTGGTTGGTTGCGTGGGCGGCGGGGCTGGATTCTTCCATGTCGTTCGTCCTTTCGTGCCTTCGCGGCTACTGATCTTCTGCGATGAAGAGAATGTTCATATCGACGGGCGTGGCAATGCCTGCCACGGTGCCATCGCTTGCGTACTGCCAGATCGTGAAATCGAATTGTCCCGAGGGCGTTTCGACACCGTATTCGGCGAACCATACGTCGATGCCTTCGAGTCGGGACATGTCGAGCCAGGCTATATCGCGCTTGTTGCCGTAGATCATCGGCTCGTACCCTGCGGCGGATATCCTCTCGCAGAAGGCGACGGCGTTTTCGGTGCGCTCGGCGCGCGAAAGCTTGTCGGCGCGTCCCTCGATGCCGGAAACGGGTTCGTGATCGTAGACAACGGGAAAGGACAGCTCGGCGCCCCCAAGCGCGGAGAGGACGAAATCAGCTTCTTCCTCGGCTTCTTCGGGCGTGATCGCCTGCGAGAAAAAGTAGACGCCGAGGGGTATTCCCGCTTTTGCCGCCCCAGCCATGTTCTCCTCGTAATGCTTGTCAAGGTAGATCGAGCCTTCGGTTGCCCCGCGGTTGCCGATTCGCACGAAGGCGAAATCGATGTCGTCCGATGCGACGGCGTTCCAGTCGATGCTGCCTTGATGTTCGGAAACGTCGATGCCCGCAAGCGAGCGTATCTTTCCGCCTTCCGAATACGTGAAGCGGCTGTTCTCCTTGGCAAGCCCCGACCAGTCGTAGGGGCTGACGTAGGCCGGTTCTTCCGGCCGTTCGACCTCGGGGCCCGAACAGCCGGGCAGGGCGAGAAGCGCGAAGGCGAGGGCGCATGCTGCGGCGCAGAGCAGTCGGGTCGAAGTGCGGTGCATCCAGTACCTCCATCGTGCGGCGCCCCGTGCGGCATTCGGCCGAGAATGACTCGAAGCGGTAAAAGACAATCCTATCGAAAAAGCCGCAGTCCGAACCCCATTGCAGGATATGCACACAATCAGGGATTCGCAGCCGAGCCCGCGCTAACGAAAGCGCTCGGGCTGCCGTGGCGAGCCCGAGCGCTTCGGATGTGCGGAATGTGCCGTGAGTTTACACGATTCCCTGAGCCATCATGGCATCGGCGAGCTTCTTGAAGCCGGCGATGTTGGCGCCCATAACGTAGTTGCCTTCGTGGCCGTATTCCTTGGCGGCATCGTCGGCGGCGTGGTAGATGTTCTTCATGATACCTTGGAGCTTGGCATCCACTTCCTCGAACGTCCAGGAAAGGCGCTCGGAATTCTGACTCATCTCAAGGCCCGACGTTGCTACACCGCCGGCGTTTGCGGCCTTGCCGGGACAGAACACGACGCCGTTTTCCATGAGGTAATCGGTTGCATCCATGGTGGTGGGCATGTTCGCGCCCTCGGCGACGATCTTCACGCCGTTTGCGACGAGCGTCTTCGCATCGTCGATGAGGAGCTCGTTCTGCGTGGCGCAGGGCAAGGCGATGTCGACCGGAACCGACCATACGCCCTTGCCGTCATGGTATTCGACGCCCTCTTTGCGGTTGGCGTATTCTGAAATGCGCGCGCGTTCGACTTCCTTGATCTGCTTGACGAGTGCGAGGTCGATGCCCGCGGGGTCGTGGATCCAGCCGGTCGAATCGGACAGGGTGACCACCTTGGCGCCGAGCTGCTGGGCCTTTTCGGTTGCGTAGATGGCAACGTTGCCCGAACCGGACACGGCAACGGTCTTGCCTTCGAAGGAATCGTCATGGCAGTTGAGGTATTCCTGCACGAAGTACACAAGGCCGTAGCCGGTGGCTTCGGTGCGTACGAGCGAGCCGCCGTAGGAGAGGCCCTTGCCGGTGAGCACGCCCACCCACTCGTTGCGGATGCGCTTGTACTGGCCGAACATAAAGCCGATTTCGCGGGCTCCGGTTCCGATATCGCCTGCGGGAACGTCGGTGTCGGCGCCGATGTGGCGGCAGAGTTCGGTCATGAAGCTTTGGCAGAAGCGCATGATCTCCATGTCCGACTTGCCCTTCGGGTCGAAGTCGCTTCCGCCCTTGCCGCCGCCCATGGGAAGCGTTGTCAGGCTGTTCTTGAAAATCTGCTCGAAACCGAGGAACTTGATGATGCCGAGGTTTACGGAAGGATGGAGGCGAAGCCCGCCTTTGTAGGGTCCGAGGCAGCTGTTGTACTCGACGCGGTAACCGCGGTTCACATGCACGTTGTTATCGTCGTCAACCCAGGGCACGCGGAACATGACGACGCGCTCGGGCTCGACGATGCGCTCGAGAAGACCTGCTTTCTCGTAGGCGGGATTCGAATCGATGGCGGGCTTGAGCGACGTGAGTACCTCGGTTACGGCCTGGATGAACTCGGGCTCGTTCGGGTTCTTCTCCTTGACCTGCTCGATGACGTTATCGACATAACTCATCAAAGGACCTCCTTTATGGGGTTGTACGGATTTTTCCATTATACGGAGGTTCACAGGTGCGAAACCAAGATTTAAAGAAGACGAAACAATATGCCTGCCGGCGGACAGAGACTTCGATGCGATTGCCGTTTTACGCGGCTTCGGTGCCTTAAGCGGGCGATCCGGTCCGCCGCGCCTTCAGGGCGGTTTTGCACGATATCCGAAAAGCTGCAAAACCATTGCCCTCCGGCGCGGAAGAAGGTAGCCTTGCGTAAGGCATGCGATCCTCGGGATGGGATAAGGGGGAGCGATCGTGTATACGCCGGACGTCATGAGCAATCAGCGGTTTGCGATATCGCCGGAAACGCAGGCGAACACCGCACGGGCCGAGCGGGCTTTGGTCCGCATGGAAGACAGGGCGCTCCACGGGCACGTCGGCGGCTCGTTGAGGCGGGTCCTATCGCGGCTCGAAGCTATTTCGACGATTCGCATCGAAGGGAAGACGCCAAGGCTTGCGGCCCTGCTTCAGCTTGAAGCATGCGCGGCGGAGGGCGACGACGAGCCGATCCGTCGGGGGGACCCGTTCGATTTCTACGGATTCGGAAACGAGGAAGAACGTCAGGTGGCCGTCGAGGTTCTGTTCTTCGAGCGGGCTCTTGAGCACATCTACCGCACGGCTGAAGCGGAGCCTTTCAACGTGAGCTACCTGCTCGACATCCATTCGCTTGCCCGGTTCGGCTGCGTTGCGGCGAAGAGCGGTGTCGGGATCAGGCGGAAAGCGTGGGTGTCGGAGGAGGCCGTCGCCGCATCGAAGGTTTACGAGCCGCCCGCGCCCGCTGCCGTCGAAGCGCTCGTCGAGGACCTCATGGTATTCAACGGAAGAGAGGTCTACAGTCCGATCACACAGGCTGCGCTTGCCCATTTCCAATTCGAAAGCATCAAGCCCTTCAAATCGGGCATGGATAAAACCGGTCGGCTCATGTGCCATGCGATCCTGCATCGCCGAGGACTCACCAACAGCATCATCGCGCCGATCGGCCTCGAGCCCGCCATCGACACGCCGAGCCACGCGCGCTCTTTGCTCCCGTACAATTTCGGGTGCGCCATCACCGAAGAGAACCGGATGGAATTCATCGATCAATGGGTTGGTTTCTGCGCGCTTTCGGCGGAAGTGTCGGCGCGTGCGGCGGATATGTACCTCGACGCGATATTGCGGCTCAAAGAATCGTGGCTCGATGATTTCGGCAAGCCGAACAAAGGGTCGGCGCTCGAAGATCTGTTCAACGTGTTGCCGGGCACGCCGATTCTCACCGTCAAGCAGGCGGCGGCATTAACGGGCAAAAGCCTTTCGGCGGTTAACGATGCTTTGCTCCGGCTCGAGCGGGCTGGCGTTGTCAAAACGCTCGATCGCTTTCAGCGCGGGAGGCTGTTCGTGGCGCAGCGCGCGGTCGACGTGCTTGAGGGCATCGGGAAGCGCATAACGCCGGAAATAGCAGTCGATCGGGATTCTCTCGGGTAGTCGCCTTTTCCGATCGTCTTGCGGGTTTCGGAAGTTCCCGCAAAAGAAGTCCGCGTCTTTCTTCCCGCTCTATACTGACGGCAAGGGAAAAGCAATGCGACAACGCAATAAGGGATCGGAAACCGACGGGCATCGGTCCGAATCCGTGCGCTCGCATTCAGCTGGAAAGCTGCAGATTTCCAACGACCCCTGGAAAGCTTGACGATGCACTACGAGAGGAGTGGATCCATGTCGAAAACCAACCGAGAAAACAACGAGTGGCTCGCCATGAAAAGGCGAAGCTTCCTCAAGCTCGCCGCGGGCGTCGCGGTGGGCACGGCGAGCGTGCCGATGCTCGCTTCGTGCGCTCCGGAGGAAGAACAGCCTCAGCAAGATTCGAACGTGCCGAGCGGGACGGGCCAGCCCGATTACGACAAGATCGTCAGGACCGTATGCGCACCGAACTGCGTCGGGAGCTGCGGGATCAACGCGTTTGTCAAAGATGACACGATTGTGAAGGTGGAGCCGGCGGAATTTCCCGACAACGCATACCATCGCATATGCCTGCGCGGCATATCGAATGCGATGCAGCGCGTCTATTCCCCCGATCGGGTGAAGTATCCGATGAAGCGCGTAGGCGAGCGAGGATCAGGCGATTTCGAGCGCATCAGCTGGGAAGAGGCGATCGATCTCATCTACGAGAAAATGCAGTACAACATCGACACGTATGGGCCGACGGCGAACTCCTTTTTGGGGATGACCGGAAACTACGGAGTGTTCCCGCAGATCATGGCTTCGCTTTTGGCCATGACGTATGACGGAACGGCGTTCACGAACTTCGGCATCATGGGAGACAACGCCTGCAACATGGGATTTCTGCCGCCGCTCGGTGTGCAGCAGGATGCAAGTGCCTGGGAGGATCTGATCGGTTCGAAGGCCATAATCATGTTCGGCTGCAACTACGCGGAAACAAACATGCAGGAAATGCACTTCATTTTCGACGCGCAGGAAGCGGGAAGCAAGCTCGTTGTCGTCGATCCCCGCTTTTCCCGCACGGCGGCAAAAGCCGATCGGTGGATACCCATTCGACCTGGTACCGATGCGGCCATGGTGTTGGGCATGATGAACCACATCGTCGCAAATAAGAAGTACGACGAGGCTTATATTAGAACGTACACGAACGGCGCCTTCCTCGTCGATACGGAGACCGGAAAGCTCGTCAGGATCGGCGAGGATTACGCCGTCTGGGATGAATCAGCCGGAAAAGCCGTGCCGGTGGCCGCCGTGCCCGACGAGATGAAGCCCGCCTATCCGTCGGTGCAGGTGTCGGGAGACCTTCCGAAAGAGACGGAGGTGCCGAAGACGGCAGCCCTGCTGGGGGCGTTTACCGTCGAAGTCGACGGTCGAAGCGTCGAGGCCAAGCCGTCATTCCAGCTTCTCGTGGAATCCCTTGACGCGTATACGCCGGAAGCCGCGAGCGCGATCTGCGAAGTTCCCGCCGACGACATCGTTGCGCTCGCCGACCTGTATACCGATGAGACCCCGGCGTGCTTGCGGGTAAGTCAGGGGACGAACCGCTACTGGAACGGTCATCTGCCGACGCGTGCGCTCGTGCAGCTTGCAGCCATTACGGGCAACATCGGAAAACCCCATGCAAACATCAATTGGGCGGGCGGCAGCCTCATGCGCATTCTGTTCGCGCTGGGGCCGTCGGCCGTGACGCCGCGAGAGGGGCACGCTTCGACGCCGCAACCCGGCTCCCAGTGGTACGACATCGTCGCCTCGCAAAAACCTTATCCCGTAAAGCTTCTTTGGACGCAGAACTACGGTTGGGGGACGCAGGGGCCCGATCGCAACCGCATGATCGACGAGGTGCTGCCGCAACTCGATTTCATCATCGTATCGGATTCGATCATGACGCCTGGCGCCCAGTACGCCGATCTCGTGCTGCCGGTAACAAGCTATTACGAAGAGCCTTTCGAGATCGTGACGGCATGGTCGTCGATGTACGTGCAGGTGCGCGAACAAGCGATCAGCCCGATGTTCGAGGCGAAGACCGACTACCAGATTGCGCAGATGCTCGCCGAACGCTTCGGCATACTCGAGGAGACGGAGTGGAGGCTCGATATCGAGGAGTACGGGCGCGATCATATCCTCAAGGAAAGCGTTGCCCCCGAGTTCGCTTCCATCGATTTCGAAGAGCTGATGGAAAAGAAAGTCGTGAGGGCTAACTATCCGGAAAACTACGTGGCGTTCGAGAGCATGCGGTTCCAGACGCCGAGCGGCAAGATCGAGCTGTACGCGGAGGGTCTCACCGATTTCGGCGAGGAGCTCGCCTGCCACTACGAGCCGCTCGAGGGAAACCGCAATGAGCAGGCGGCCGTGTATCCGCTTACGTTCATGAACTGCCGTACTGTGTACACGACGCATTCCCAGCACGTACAGCTTCCTTGGATCCGCGAAGTCGCGCCCGAACCATGGCTTGAGATCTCGCCTGAAGACGCCGAGGCGCGCGGCATAGCGACCGATGATGTGGTGGAGGTGTTCAACGATCGCGGCTCGTACAAGGTCAAAGCGCTCGTGACCCCGGAGATCAAGCCCGGATGCCTCAATCAGCGGCAGGGATGGTGGCCGAAGGACTTCCCCGAGGAAACCCACTACAGCGCGCTCATTCAGATGACGCTCAATCCCGCACAGGATGCGATTTCGGAAACGAATTTCGCCCCCTACGATAACCTCGTCGAAGTAAGAAAGGCATAGGTGGTGAGCCATGACGAAATACGGGTTCGCAATCAACCTCCATCGATGCATCGGATGCCGCACCTGCTCGATCGGCTGCAAAATGGAGAACGGCGTTGCCGACGGGCTTCTGCGTATACGAGTGCTCAACGACGAGGAGAGGGCTGTCTACGATACTCCGATGGGAACGTATCCGAATCTCACGATGACCTGGACTCCTGTTCCTTGCCAGCACTGCGATGAGGCTCCATGCGTCGGCGTGTGCCCGACGGGTGCCACGGTGAAACGCGAAGACGGCATCGTGACGATCGACAAGGAAACCTGCATAGGATGCAAGTCGTGCATGGAGGCATGCCCTTACGATGCGCGCGTTTTCGACGGGGAATCGAACACGGTCGACAAGTGCACGTTGTGCGCGCACAGGATCGATGCCGGATTGGGTACCACCATGTGCCAGATCTCCTGTCCTGGACGTGCGATTACCGTCGGCGACATCGACGACCCCGATTCCGATATCGCGAAGATCATCGCCGAGCATGAAACGAAGCACATTCTTGAAACCGAAGGCACTGGGCCTCAGGTTTATTACTGGAATTCGATGGGCAGCTAGGGGCGAGCGGATCGGTTAAGCATGTTAAATCTTCTTCCCGGCTACCGGCCGATCAACCGATAGCCGGGAAGGCGTGGCGCGTCGAGCGGGTTCTGCAACGTCAGGAGGCCGTTTCGCCTGCCCAGGTGCTTGGCGCTCCGACGAGTCGACGCGAGGAAGGAAGAAGAATGCCAAAGAGTCATGAGAAAGCAGGGTTCGCACGTGCCGAAGCCGAGTTCTTCGGGCTATCCTGCCGATGCCTTCAGCGGCCCGACGAAACGCTCGCCGCCTTGCTGAAGGAGGGCGGGGTGTCGATCAGGCTGCGCGAATTGCTTTCATGCGAAACAGGAGACCGCGCATTCGATCCCGTCGGCGCGATCGAGGCATTCGAGGCGGAATGCGCGGAAATGCCCGTCGACGGCATCCGCCTGCGCCTCGAAGTCGATTACAATCGGCTGTTCGTCGGACCGGGGGCGTTGCTCGCGCCACCGTATGAAAGCTACTATGCGAGCGAGGCGAGGCAGGCCGGGGGAGGCAGGCTGCGAACCGAGGACGAGCGTGCGGTCGCTGCCGCGTATCGGAAAAGCGGGTTTGCCGTGCCCGAGCCCTTGGTCGAGCTTCCCGACCATATAGCCATCGAATTGGAATTCCTCGCGCGTCTTGCCGGTGCGGAAGCCGACTTTTGGGAGCGCGGGAGCGAAGAGGAGGCACTGGAGAGCCAGAGCGCCCAAGCGCGTTTCATCGAGGAGCACTTGGGCACATGGGCAAAAGCCTTCGCCGAGCGTGTAGGGGCGGGGTCTCGCACCGTGTTCTATCCCGCCATCGCCAACCTCGCAGCTGCATACTGTTCGTAACCCTCTCCCGCAGAATGAACGATGTTCTTACGCAGGGACGCTTTGCGGCGGCATCGGGGTGCGCGGAAGGCGCGAGTGCGGGTGAGACTTGCTGTGCGGGGCGCCGCCTTCGGCGCCCCGCGTTCCTATGATGGAAACGTGAACGCATGTTTGCGCGATATCGTATACTAGACGCATGGATAAACTCGACCGCATCAAAAACGAACTCAACAGCGTACCGACGCTTCCCGGCGTGTACCTCTGGAAGGACAAAGACGGGCAGGTCATCTACGTTGGCAAGGCGAAGCAGCTCCGCGCGCGCATGCGCCAGTACGTGAACTACCAGGATGATCGGGCGAAAATCCCGCTGCTCGTCGATCAAATCGAATCGTTCGACTATCTTGTCACCGAAAACGAACATGAGAGCCTGGTTCTTGAGAAAAACCTCATCAACCAGTACTCGCCGTATTTCAACGCCGATTTCAAAGACGATAAAAGCTATCCGTTCATAGCGTTGACCAAGGGAGATGTGTTTCCCGCCATCAAATACACCCGTGAAAAGCATCGTGCGGACACCAGGTATTTCGGCCCTTACACCGATAGCCGCGCCGCTCGCGAGATGGTCGATATAGCCCGGCGGGTCGTTCCCTTGTGCTCGACTTCATGCGCCGATTGGCGACGTATGAAGCGCAAGCTCGAAACCGAGGATCTGGCTGCGTTTCTCGGCTCCGACGGCGTGAAGCCCTGCTTTGACGCGCATGTGGGATTGGGGCCGGGCGCATGCTGCGGCGGCATCGCTCCCGAGGAGTACAAGAGCAACGTGAAGCGCATCGAGCGCTTCCTCGCGGGTTCCCATCGCGAGTTCGTCGAAGAGCTCGAGGAGGAAATGCGCGAAGCGGCGGAGGTGCTCGATTTCGAGAAGGCCGGTCGCATCAAATCCCGCATCGAGACCATCAACTCACTCACCGATCGGCAGCACGCGGTGTCCTCGCGCAACCTCAATGCCGATGTGGTCGGCGTGTTCCGCGAGGAGACGATAGCGGGGGTGAACGTGTTCATGATCCGCGAAGGCCGCATCATCAACAGCAACGAGTTCATCCTCAACAAGGGAAAAGACGTTCCCGACGAAGATCTCGTGCATGTTTTTCTGCTGCGCTACTACGATACGACGACCTCGATTCCCCATGAGGTGATCGTGCGCGAAGAACCCGACGATACGGCAGTCATGCAGGAATGGCTGACCGAGAAGCTCGCAAGCCCCCATGGCGCGAAGGTTCGCATTACGGCGCCGTTGAAGGGCGAGAAGGCCGATCTGCTCGACATGGCCGAAATGAACGCCAAACACGCGCTCATGCGCTACAAGGTGCGCACGAACTACGAGGACAAGCGCATCAACGAGGCGCTGCTGCAGCTCGAAAGCGCCCTCGCGCTCGACGAGCCCCCCATGCGCATCGAGTGCTTCGACATATCGACGATACATGGAAGCTACACGGTGGCCTCCATGGTCGTGTTCACCAACGGCAAGCCCGACAAGAACCAGTATCGACGCTTCAAGATCAAGACGCCCCTCGACGAGGCGAACGATTTCCTGTCAATGCAGGAGGTGCTCGGCCGTCGCTATGCTCCCGAGCGCATGGCCGACGAGCGATTCGGCAGCAAACCCGATCTCATCATTCTCGATGGCGGGAAGCCGCAGCTGTCGGCCGCGATCGAGATGTTCGGCGAGCTCGGCATCGACGATATCGCGCTCGCCGGCCTCGCGAAACGCGACGAGGAGCTGTTTGTGCCGTGGCAGGACACGGGCCCGGTGGTGCTCCCGAGCGGTTCGGCATCGCTTTACCTTGTGAAGCAGGTGCGCGACGAGGCCCATCGCTTCGCCATAACCTTTCATCGCGAGCTGCGCGGCAAGGGAATGACGGCCAGCGTGCTCGACGATGTGGTAGGGTTGGGACCGGTGCGCAAGAAGGCCCTCATGAAGGCGTTCAAATCGTTCAAGAACCTCAAAGCGGCAACGGTCGACGAAATCAAGGCGACGCGAACCGTTCCTGAAGAAGTTGCGGAAGAGCTGCATGCGGTCCTGCGGCAGTATAATGAGAAAGAGAACACCGAGCTCTCCGCCTCGCGGAGCGTCGAGGGCGATGCCGTGAGCGGCGATCGCGCCGTCGAGGGCGAAGCCGCACCGGGCGAGCCGCAAGGGGGCGCCCGAGAAAATGCGTGAAACAAAGAAGGCCAGGCCATTCGAGCATGTCAGGAGTGCGTTATGAGCAGCGAAACGGATATCGGACAACCCTGCGAAGATCAGAGCCCCGCGATGCCCGAGCTCGTCATCGTAACCGGTATGAGCGGGGCGGGGCGCACCGAGGCGATGCATGTATTCGAGGATCTGGGATACTTCTGCATCGACAATCTCCCGGCCAGCATGATCGGCACGCTGCTTGCGCTCGAGGGAATGCCGGGCCAGCCCGATGCCCAGCGCAAGCTCGCAGTGGTCTGCGATGCTCGGAACCGCGATTTCTTTTCGGATCTCATGTGCGAGATCGATGATCTCAAGCAGCGGGGCGTCGCCTATCGGCTCGTGTTTCTCGATGCCGACGACGACAAGCTGATCGCCCGTTACAAATCGAGCCGCCGCCGCCATCCCCTGTGCGGCGAGGGGATCACGATCGGAGGCGGCATTCAGCGGGAACGGGAGCTGCTCAGCTCTATCAAGGATTCGGCAAGCGAAATCATCGATACGACCGACATGCTTCCCCAGGAGCTGAAAAGCGCGATACGATCGCTTTTCTCGGGTGGCGACGAGCGGGCGGCGCTCACTGTGACGGTGTATTCCTTCGGCTTCAAGCACGGTGCGGCCCTCGATGCCGATATCGTGATGGACGTGCGCTTTTTGCCGAACCCGTACTACGAACCAGAACTCAAGGGCCTGACGGGCCTCGATGCCCCCGTGCGCGATTTCGTGATGTATCGTAGCGAAACCGAGGAATTCCAGAAGAAATGGCGCTCGCTGCTCGATTGCGTCATGCCCGGATACGTAGCCGAAGGCAAGCAGCAGCTCGCCATCGCGATCGGCTGCACCGGAGGCCAGCACAGAAGCGTCGCCCTCGCTGAGGCGACGGGCGAGTACCTGAAAGCCAAGGGCTACCGTGTGAGCATCGCGCACCGCGATCTGTCGCTCGCCGAGACGGGCAAGGCGGGACGGGGTCGGAAATGACCGGCCATCCCTTCAGCCAAGATCCCTCGAACACCGCGGCGTTCGCGGCGATCAGCGGTTCGGAGCCGTTCGTGCCGCAGGACAAACGCATTCGCGCCGTCGTCATCGGGGGAGGAACCGGTGCACCCGTTTCCATCCGAACGCTGCTTTCGATGGGGTTCGACACGAGCGCCGTCGTGGCCATGGCCGACGATGGCGGATCGACCGGCATCTTGCGCGAAGAGGCCAACGTAACGCCCCCCGGCGATGTGCGAAAGTGCCTGGCCGCGTTCGCGGCGGACGCGGACGATCCGATGACGCGCGCGTTCAAGTACCGTTTCGAATTCGCCCGGAACCACACGCTCGGCAACCTCATGCTGTCGGCCCTCGAGGATGCGACTGGATCGTTTCCCGAGGCCATATCGATTTGCGAGAAGCTTCTCGACGCACGGGGGCACGTGTATCCCTCGACGCTCGACCGCGTGACGCTGTGCGCCCAAACGCGCGACGGCGCACGGTTGGTGGGGCAGGCCAACGCCTGCCGATCCGCAACGGCGCTGCAATACGTGTGGCTGCAGGCGAGCAGGGAGCCCGAGCCCTATCATCCCGCGATCGAGGCCATCAAGGGAGCCGACCTGATCGTACTCGGCCCCGGCTCGCTTTTCACCTCGATCATACCGAACCTGCTCGTGCCGGGCATCGTGGATGCCATCCGCGCATCGAGGGGACGGACGCTGTTCGTGTGCTCGCTTGCCGACATGCAGGGCGAGACATGGGGCCTTTCTGCGAAAGAGCATGTGGAAGCCCTTATGGAACACGGCATGCAGGGCCTGCTCGACTACGTGCTGGTGCATGCTCCTGCGCCTTTGAGGCCCGAGGACGCCCTTTCGGAAAGCTACAACGCGGCGGTCGGCGAAAGCGACGGGTCGTCGTCGCTGTCCGATCTCGGCGACGCCCGGCTTTCAGGCCGCGTTCGCCCCGTATCGGTTTCGTATGCCGACATTCAGGTTATCCAGGAGCGGGGACCGGTGGTCGTCGCACGCAACCTCGTCGATCCGAACAGGCCCACGTGGCACGATCCCCGGGCGCTTCGGGCGGCGTTTGCGGGGGTGATGAGGCTGTGTCGTTCACCGCGGAGGTAAAAGACGAGCTCGCACGCGTGGCACCCATGTGCAGCCACTGCGACAAAGCGACCCTCGCCGCGCTCGTGCGCATCGAGGGCACGTTGTTCTTCAGCGGGCCGGGTCGCTACCGCATCGAGATCGCAACCGATGTGCCGAGCGTGGCCCGGCTGGTCATCAAGCTTCTCCATGGCATCTACGAGCTTAAGACGAACCTCACCGTGCGCCGCAGCGTTCTTCACAAGACGCCGAACTACCTTATCGAGGTGCCCACGCAGCCCAGGCTCGAACCGGCTTTGCGGGATATGGGCGTGCTGTCCGGCGAAGGGCTCGAGATGGGCATTGCAGACGAGCTTGTCGAGAAGCAGTGCTGCGCCGCCGCCTACCTTCGCGGCGCGTTCCTCGGAAGCGGCTTCATCTCCAACCCTCGGGGCGATTTCCACTTCGAGATCACGGTCGAATCGGAAAGCCTTGCCGATGGCCTTGTCGAACTCATGGCGAATAAGGGAATCTCCGCACGCGTCATGCAGCGCAGAAGCTCGTACATGGTCTATCTGAAGAGCGGAACCGCGATACTGGAGTTCCTCGCTTACGTGGGTGCGCACCACAGCGCGCTGTCGATGGAGAACGAGCGCGTCATTAAGAGCGTGCGCAACGATGTGAACCGCATCACGAACGCCGAGATCGCAAACCAGGCCAAGGCGGCGAACGCATCGGTCGACCAGATATTCGCCATCCGTAAGGTGGTGGACGCCTACGGGATGGAGAACCTTCCTCCCGCGCTGCAGGAGTTCATCAAGCTGCGCGTGACCAATCCCGACGCAACGCTTAAGGAACTCGGCGAGAAAGCGAACCCGCCCCTGTCCAAATCGGCGGTGTATCATCGCGTTCGCCGTATTGAGCAGATGGCCAAGGATCTGGGAGAGTAAACTGAATCAGGCGGCACGGAGGTGATCTCCCGGGCTGCGAAGCCTCCCTTTGCGGATGCTTTTTTTGTGGGAATGCCTGCGGTTATGGAGGCTCGGCAACCCGCAAGGGTACCATTGCTCCAAGACTGCTGGCTTGATGAGTATCTTTATTGAAAGGGGATACGAATGACAACCAAGGTAGGTATTAACGGATTCGGTCGCATCGGCCGTCTGGTGTTCCGCGCGATGGCGAACGATCCCGAGCTGGAAGTGGTCGCCGTGAACGACCTGGGCGACATTCCGACCATGGCTCACCTGCTGAAGTACGATTCCATCCACGGACGCGCATTCGATACCGTCGAAGTGACCGAAGACGGTTTCGTGGCCGACGGCCGCGCGGTCAAGGTCCTCTCGGAGCGCGAGCCCGCCAATCTTCCCTGGGGCGAGCTCGGCGTCGACATCGTCGTCGAGTCGACGGGTTTCTTCACCGATGGAACGAAGGCTGCGGCCCATCTCGAGGCCGGTGCGAAGAAGGTCATCATCTCGGCTCCCGCTAAAAACGAAGACATCACCATCGTCATGGGCGTGAACGACGGCGATTACGATAAGGAAAAGCACAACATCGTTTCGAACGCTTCCTGCACGACGAACTGCCTTGCGCCCTTCGCGAAGGTGCTGCTCGACAATTTCGGCATCAAGCGCGGCTACATGAACACGATCCATTCCTACACCAACGATCAGAAGATCCTCGATCTTCCCCACAAGGATCTGCGCCGTGCCCGCGCCGCAGCCCTCTCCATGATCCCGACCACTACTGGCGCTGCTCGCGCGGTGTCGCTCGTGCTTCCCGAACTCAAGGGCAAGCTCGACGGTTTCGCAACCCGCGTTCCCACGCCCGACGGATCGATGGTCGACCTCACGGTCGAGCTCGAGCGCGAGGCGACTATCGAAGAGATCAACGCCGCCATGAAGGCCGCGGCCGAAGGTCCGATGAAGGGCATCCTCGAGTACACCGAGGATCCGATCGTCTCGGTTGACATCGTGGGTGATTCCCATTCGTCGATCTTCGACAGCAAGCTCACGATGGTGATGGGCGGCCAGGGAACGTTTGCCAAGTGCATCTCCTGGTACGACAACGAGTGGGGCTATTCGAACCGTGTGAAGGATCTTGCCAAGATCATGCTCTAGCAGAATACGCGACCGCCCGGGGATTTCCCGGGCGGTCGTTCTATGTGCGGGCACTCAACACCGCAGTCCCGCAGTGGTATCGGTGCAGTATCGAAAGGATTTCCATGTCCGACATCAAAACCCTCGAATCGGCGGATGTCGCCGGCAAACGCGTGCTCGTGCGCGTTGATTTCAACGTTCCGCTCAAAGGCGGCGAAGTGACCGATGACACTCGCATCAGAGCCGCTCTGCCCACGATCGAGTATCTGATGGGGAAAGGGGCCCGTCTCATCCTCATGAGCCACCTCGGGCGTCCTTCCGGCGCGGGCTTCGAAGACGAATTCTCGCTTCGCCCCGCCGCGCGCCGCCTGAGCGAGCTTCTCGGCAAGCCGGTCGTGTTCGCAACCGATACCGTCGGACCCGACGCCCAGGCCAAAGCCGCCTCTCTTGAGGATGGACAGGTTTTGCTCGTGGAGAACCTCCGCTTCGACAAGCGTGAGAAGAAAAACGATCCTTCCTTTTGCGAAGAGCTCGCCGCGCTCGGCGACGTGTATGTAAACGATGCGTTCGGCACCGCCCATCGAGCCCATGCATCGACTGCGGGCATCGCCTCGCTTCTGCCCTCGTATGCGGGATATCTGCTCTCTGATGAGGTTTCGACGCTTACGGGAATGCTCGAGGATCCCAAGCGGCCCTTCGTCGCGATTCTCGGCGGCTCGAAGGTTTCCGACAAGATCAAGGTGATCGACGCGCTCATCGATAAATGCGATACGCTCATCATCGGCGGCGGCATGTGCTTCACCTTCCTGCTCGCCCAAGGCAAGCAAGTCGGCGCTTCGCTCAAGGAAGAGGACTGGATCGAGCGGGCCGCCGCAACGCTCGCGCGCGCCGAGGAGGCCGGCGTGAAGATCCTCTTGCCCGCCGACGTGGTCGCGGCCGACGCGTTCGCCGAAGATGCCAGGACGGAAACCGTTTCCGCCGACGCGATCCCCTCTGATATGATGGGCCTCGATATCGGCCCCGAGACGGCGAAGCTGTACGCTTGTGCGATCGCAGAGGCGAAAACCGTGTTTTGGAACGGACCCATGGGCGTTTTCGAGATGAAGGCGTTCGAGGCTGGAACGAAGGCGGTCGCCCAGGCGGTTGCCGGCAACATCGAGGCGGATACCATCATCGGCGGCGGCGACAGCGTGGCTGCCGTAAACAAATTCGATTTGGGAAGCGAAATGACCTTTATCTCGACAGGCGGCGGCGCTTCGATGGAGCTCGTGCAGGGCGAGGCCCTTCCCGGCGTCGAGGCTCTCAGATAAAGCGTATCAAGCGAAAGGAATGATGAATATGGCGCGCACCCCCATGATGGCCGGCAACTGGAAGATGAACAACACCATTGCAGAGGCCGTGGTTCTGACTCAGGAGATTTCCAACCAATACGAGAAGAAGGAATGGGACGAAGCCGTCGAGATCGTGCTGTGCACGCCGTTCACAGATCTCAAGCCCGCGAAAACCGTTCTCGATTTCGATAAGGTCAAGATCAAAGTGGCCGCCCAGAACGTGTACTGGGAGCCGTCGGGCGCGTTCACGGGAGAGATCTCGGTTCCCATGATCAAAGAGATCGGATGCGCCTATTCGATCGTCGGCCATTCAGAACGCCGCGAGCTGTTCGGCGAAACGGACGAGATGGTAAACAAGAAGGTCAAGGCGCTTGTGGCCGAGGGCATGGGTGCCATCGTGTGCTGCGGCGAATCGCTTGCCGTGCGCGACGAGGGCACGACGCTCGAATACGTGACCGCGCAGGTGCGGGCGGCGCTCGCCGGGCTCGATGCGGCTGAGATCGCGCAGTGCGTCATCGCCTACGAGCCCATCTGGGCGATCGGCACGGGCCGCACCGCAACGCCCGAGCAGGCAGACGAGGTGTGCGCCGCCATCAGGGAAACCGTGGCCGAGGCAGCCGATGCCGAAACTGCCGAGGGTATGCGCATCCTGTACGGGGGGTCGATGAACCCCGGCAATGTGGACGGCCTCATGGCCATGGAGAACATCGACGGCGGCCTCGTCGGCGGTGCGAGCCTCAAAGCCGAAACGTTCGTCCAGCTCATCAAAGCCTGCCTGTAGGAGCGCCGATGACTTTTGCGGACAAGGACGCGTGCACGCTGCCCGCGTGCCTCATCATCATGGATGGGTTCGGTCTTGCCGAGCCGGGAGACGGCAATGCGATAGCGCTTGCTGAAACGCCGATTCTCGACGCGGTGTTCGAAACCTGTTCGAAAACCGTGCTCGACGCGTCGGGCGAGCCTGTGGGGTTGCCCGACGGCCAGATGGGAAATTCGGAGGTCGGGCATCTCAACATCGGCGCCGGTCGCGTCGTATACCAGGAGCTCACAAGGATCAACCGCGCCTGTCGCGACGGATCGCTTGCCGAAAATCCCGTCATTCGGAAAGCGTACGAGCAGGCAAGCGAGCCGGGAGCCGTGCTTCACCTCATGGGCCTCCTCTCCGACGGGGGCGTGCATTCGAGCAACGAGCACCTTTACGCGCTTCTCGATCTCGCCGCTTCGATGGGGGTGCCCGAAGTGCGCGTCCACTGCTTCATGGACGGGCGCGACGTGCCGCCGAAGAGCGGGATCGGCTTCATCGAGGAGCTGCTCGATGAGATCGCGCGCGTTGAAACCGATGCGACTTCGATAGCGATCGGCTCCATCGACGGGCGCTATTATGCGATGGACCGCGATAACCGTTGGGAGCGCGTCGAGCGGGCGTACAGGGCGATTGTCGGGGGAGAGCCGCTCTCTTCGGTCGATCCCATCGAAGCGATGCGCGCGTCGTATGCAGCCGATGTGACCGACGAGTTCTTCGTCCCGCTTTCGTTCGACGAGCGCGGCGTGCGCGATGGCGATTCGGTCGTGTTCTTCAACTTCAGGCCCGATCGCGCGCGTGAGATCACCCGAGCATTCGTCGACGAGGCGTTTTCGGGATTCGAGCGGGCGATTCGTCCGCGCGTGTCGTTCGTGTGCCTGACCGAATACGATCCGACCATTGCGGCGCCGATAGCCTTCGCAAAGGAGTTTCCAGGCAACGTGCTCGCCGACGTGCTCGCCGATTCAGGCCTTTCCCAGTATCACATTGCCGAAACCGAGAAGTACGCGCATGTCACGTTTTTCCTGAACGGGGGCGTGGAAGAGCCGAAGGCGGGCGAGGTGCGCAAGCTCGTGCCGAGCCCGAAAGTGGCTACCTACGATCTGCAGCCCGAGATGAGCGAGCCGGAGGTCGCATCTTCGCTTGCCTATGCAATTGAAAACGACGAGGCGGATGTCTACATCGTCAACTTCGCAAACTGCGATATGGTGGGCCATACGGGCAGCATTCCCGCTGCCGTGAGCGCTGTCGAAGCCGTCGATGCGGGCGTCGGCAAAGTGTTGGAGGCGCTCAAAGGCAAGGGCGGCGTTGCGCTTTTGACCGCCGATCACGGGAACGCCGACAAAATGCTTGCCGAAGATGGAACGCCGTTTACCGCGCACACCACAGCGCTCGTTCCGCTCGTGCTGATCGACTATGCAGATACGGGGCGTGCGCTGCGCGATGAGCGGGGAGCCCTCTGCGACATCGCGCCGACGCTGCTCGAGCTTGTTGGGCTGCACGCGCCTTCGGAGATGACAGGAAAAAGTTTACTTGCGTAAAGGAGCAGGGTGCGGTTATAATCGATAACTTGTGAGCGCACACAGAAAAGTACGGTTGAGGAGTAGAGAACTTTGAATCCCTTGTTGATTGTCACGCTGATTCTGCTGGTTGTTTCCGGTATCGGCTTGATCATATTCATTTTGCTGCATTCGGGTAAGGGCACGGGCATTTCCGATGCCATCGCCAGCTCGGTGTATTCGACGCAGACAGGTACGAGCATCGTCGAGAAGAACCTGGATCGCATCACGATTATCTTCGCTGCGATCTTCCTGCTGTCGTTGCTGGTTCTCATGATCATCTATCCTCACGGCACGATCTCGAAATAGTTCTAAATAGTTTAAAAAAATCCTGTACAAACGCGTTGGTTTTGGTAGAATATCCAACGTTGCTTTTGAGCAATACATATGTCGGAGTGGTGGAACGGCAGACACGCTAGCTTGAGGTGCTAGTGCCCACATTACGGGTGTGCGGGTTCAAATCCCGCCTCCGACACCAGAAAATCGAAGGGAGTCCATGCGGCTCCCTTTTTCGCATACGCCCGCGAAGCGGACGGCTCGAACGTCTCGGACGGAAAGGATCGGACATGGCGAAAACGGCGATGCTTGCAAAGCCGCCCGTTTCCGACCGCATGCGGTCGATAAAGCGGGTGTTGTGGGTCATCCTGTTTCTGAACCTCGGCGTTGCGGCGGCGAAGTACTTTTACGGCATGGCGACGGGTTCTGCCGCCATGCAGGCAGATGGCATCCATTCGGTCTTCGATTCGGCGGGCAACGTCATCGGGCTGATCGGGATCGCCCTCGCTTCGCGTCCGGCCGACGAGAGCCATCCTTACGGGCATGCGAAATTCGAGACCTATGCGAGCTTGGCAATCGGCATCCTGCTTTTGCTTGCGGCTTTCGAAGTCGGCTCGAGCGCGGCGGGCAAGCTCATCTCGCAAAATTACACGGCTGAGGTGACACCGTTCTCGTTTATCGTGATGATCGCGACGCTGTGCGTGAATCTGGGCGTTACGTTCTACGAGCGCAGGCGTGGAAAGGAGCTCAGAAGCGAGGTCCTTTCCGCCGATGCGAGCCACACCCTTTCCGATGCGCTCGTCTCGATCGGCGTTATCGTAGGGCTCGTTTTCGTTTCGTTCGGTTTTCCGGCTGCCGATCCCATCGTCGCACTCATCGTGACCGTCGCCATATTGGCGACCGCCTACGACGTCTTCAAGCATGCGTTCGCGACGCTGTCGGATCATGCGCGCATTCCCGACGAAGAGCTCAACGCCTTCGTCATGGGAATCCCCGGCGTGAAGGAGGCCCATCGCATCAGAACGCGGGGAACCGAAGGCGAGGTGTACGTCGATCTTCACGTATGCGTCGACGAGGACATGACGGTGGGCGCGGCCCACGATTTGAGCGAGCAGGTCGAGGATGCGATCAAGCTCAAATATCCGCAGGTAATCGAAGTGCTTGTCCATATCGAACCCGACGACGGCCACCGAGACTGAGTCGAGGGCGAGGAGGCTGTATGGTCAAAGCGGTGTTTTTCGATGTGGGTTCCACGCTCATCGATGCTGACCCCGAAATCGACGGAACGTTTTGCGAGGTTGCGGCTGCGCGTGGGCACGAGGTTGATCCCGCCGAGGTGAGCGCCTGCCTTCCCGCCGTGAATCGCTTCTACGAGGAGGAGTATCTGCGCGACGGTGATTTCTGGTGCTCGCCGGAAGGTTCGGTGGAGATGTATCTCGATATGTACCGGTATCTGAGCCACCTGACGGGGCTTGCCCACGACGCCGAGGGCATCGCCGCCGATGTGAACGAGGCGTATTGCCGGCCATCGTATTGGAGGATACACGATGACGTGCTCCCGTGCCTCAAGGAGCTGAAGAGAAGTCATCTGAGGCTCGCTATCGTATCGAACTGGTCTCCCAACCTCGAAAATCTGATACGGGGGCTTAGAATGGCTCCTTACTTTGATGAGATCGTATCATCGGCCGATGTGGGGTACCGCAAACCGAATCCGATGATCTTCACGATTGCCCTCGAACGCATGGGCCTTGCGCCGTCGGAGGTCATGCATGTGGGCGATCGACCCGATGCTGACGGAGCGGGCGCGGCTGATGCCGGCATTGCGCCGGTGATCCTCGATCGAGCCGAAACGCTGGGCGACTGCGGGTTTGCGACGGTGCGATCGCTTTTCGAGTTACCCGCGCTGGTCCGAGCCGCCCAATCAGGGCGGTAGCCGACATCGGTTTCAACTGCAAGACGAGATCGGTTCTCTCCCGAAGTCGTGAGGCGCGCCGCCCATGTAAGGTTGGTATCGGTTTCTCTACCGTTTTTCGGGATTGGGACCCGACCATTCGGGCGATGGTATAGTGGTGCAATCAGGGCGAAAAGCCGCCGCGTACCCGATGAAAGCGTGTTGCCATGGCCAGCGAGCAAGCGATCGTGACCGTGCTTTGCATGGTTTACAAAGATGACGAGATCCTCCTTCAAGACCGCGTTGCCGAAAACTGGCCCGGCGTGACGTTTCCAGGCGGGCACGTCGAGCGCGGAGAATCGTTCGTCGAGGCCGTCAAGCGCGAGATATGGGAGGAAACGGGACTCACCATAGAGCATCCCCGCCTGTGCGGCGTCAAGCAGTTTCAATCGGAAGAAGACGAGCGCTACATCGCGCTTCTGTTCAAGACCTCCGAGTTCTCAGGCGAGCTTTCTTCTTCCGCCGAGGGCAAGATGCGGTGGATAAAGAGGGGAGACATCGATTCGTATCCGCTCGTTCCCGATTTCCGAGAGCTCCTTGCGGTATTCGATTCCGATGAGCTGCAGGAGTTCATGTACCGCACCGGCAAAGAGGGCAACAGCTGGTTCGAGTTGCATTGACGGGAGCTTCCGCATCGGACGAAAAGAAAAAGCCGGAAATCGATTCGACTTCCGGCTTGCTTTTAAATGGTGGGCGATAGAAGATTTGAACTTCTGACCCCTACCGTGTCAAGGTAGTGCTCTCCCCCTGAGCTAATCGCCCGCTTTGACGCAGCGCAGATGCATTGCGCGCCAGCGAATGGATATACTACCAGATTGAGCGCTTCTGGCAAAGGATATTTTAAAAAAACTTCTCTAGGATTTTTTCAAAAAAAGGGCTTGCGCTCACCCCTGGGTTTCAGTATCATATCTCCTTGCGTTGCGGACGTGGCTCAGCTGGTAGAGCACGACCTTGCCAAGGTCGGGGTCGCGGGTTCGAACCCCGTCGTCCGCTCCATCGTAGATTCGGGCCGGTCATTCATAACTGTGTATGGCCGGCCTTTTTCGATGAAGATGCACGCATGGCGACGTGGCCAAGTGGTAAGGCAGAGGCCTGCAAAGCCTTCACCCCCGGTTCGAATCCGGGCGTCGCCTCCAAAAATCCTTCAAACGCCTTCGGGCGTTTTTTATTTGTCCGCTCCGAAAACGCAGATGCGCTTGGATTGCTGCGCTATGCCGTCGAGCACCGTCTAGACCAGCCCATATGGTTCCGCACGGTCAAGCTCCAAATGGTATCATGGGAAGAGATCGTTGATCGGACGTTGGAGGCAGGGGTATGACCGCATCGAATTTTCCGGAAGAAACGCTTGCCGGCGGGTATGCCGTGTACACGGATGCGGTCGGAGAGCTGCGCAGGCGCTACAGCTTCGATTTCGTTGCCATCGGCTTGACCGCTTTCGTCGGAGCGCCTCTCAAGTGGATATACAGCGCCGGCGCCACGGGCGAGCGACACAAGCGCATCGTGCTCGCTCCCGGCCACGGCATCGGCGGCATCGTGATCAAATCGGGGAAGCCGATGCTCTTCACCGATATCGACGAGGAGATCGATCCCCAGGAGTACTCGTCGTATCCCATCGTGTTCGCCGAGGATTTGAGGAGCTTCTGCGCTTTGCCGCTCAAAAAGAACGGGCGGGTGGTCGGATCGCTGCTCGCTGCGTTTCGCTCGGTCGAACCAAACCACGTTGCTGTATACCAGCAGATGATAGACGATTTGGGCGACGCGCTGTGCGATCTCGAAGTCGTTTCCGAAGGCTTCATGAATTTCGAGAAGATCGTGGAGGAGAAAAGGCCGGCGAAGAGCGGCGCTCCGATTCCCCATTCTGAAATCACGCGTATCATCGGCGCGCAAGAAGACGAGCGCAAGCGGATATCGCGCGAGCTTCATGACGGGATCGCGCAGGAGCTGTGGTCGGTTTCGTTTTCCCTCAAGCGCCTTCGCGATATGAGCATGGGCGCCGAGGAAAGAGCGCTTATCGACGAGGCGGGGGCGAACATCGAGAGGATCCTCGACGAGTTGCATAACATCACCGTGGAGTTGCGGCCCTCCGCGCTCGATCATCTGGGGTTCGCGTCGGCTCTGCGTTCGCAAGCGGCGATCTTCGAGAGGACCTACGGCGCCGAAATCGTGTTCGAAGGCGAGCTGTCAACCGAGCGGTTTCCGCAGGCCCTGGAAACGCAGGCGTACCGCATATGCCAGGAAGCGATGCTCAACGCATGCAAGTATTCCGATTCCGACCGGATCGGCGTTTCGATAGAAAGCGCAGGGGGATGGCTTCGCGTGTCGGTTTCCGATGCCGGCTGCGGTTTCGACGTCGAGGAGCCGGAGATACGCGGATCGGGTTGCGGACTTCCGGGGATGAAGGAGCGCGCGCTTCTGATCGGAGCCACGCTGACGATAGAATCAGGTGAAGAGGGTACGACGGTTACGCTTGTCGCGCCTATGGGAACGGATGAGGGGGCGTTGTGATCCGCATAGCATTGGCAGACGATCACGAGATCGTTCGAACGGGATTCAAGATGCTCATCGAGCAGGATCCCGAGATGGCGGTCGTCGGCGAGGCTGCCGATGGCATGCAAGCCTACGAAGTCGTCGGAAAGGAAAAGCCCGATGTGCTCTTGATGGACATCTCGATGCCTCCGGGGCAAAGCGGGCTCGTGGCCTGCGAGCGCATTGCCAAGGACCATCCTGCGACGCGCATCGTCATCGTCACCATGTTCGCCGAGCCCGAATACCTTTACTTCACCTTGCGGGGCGGCGCATCGGGTTACGTGCTCAAGAACTCGAGTTCGGAAGAGCTTCTCGGCGCTATCAGATCGGTTGTGCGAGGCGGAACCTACATCCACCCCAAAATGGCTGCAAACTTGACGAAACAGCTGTTCGCGGGTGAAGGGGAAGAGGGAAGCGACGTTTCGTACAAGAAGCTTTCCGCTCGGGAGCTTGAAATACTCCAGCTGCTTGCGAAGGGTTACACGAACAAGGAGATATCGGAGCTGATCTTCCTTTCGGTGAAAACGGTCGAGGCGCATCGGAGCAAGATCTACGCGAAGCTCGGGCTCAAAACGCGCGCTGATCTCGTGGCCTACGCGATGGCTCACAAATTGCTCGACGTGTAGATCAGCGGTTCGCCCTGTAGTGGTCGAACCCTGCCTTGATCGAGAGCGCTTCGGTCGGGCACGCGTCGACGCATCGGCCGCATGCCATGCAGTCGCCTGCGCAGACGAAGTCCGCCTGGTTGGCGAGCGCGGGATGGAGTATCTCGGGATCGGCCAGGCAAGCCTCTTTGCAGGCGTCGCAGTGGATGCAGGCTTCATGGTCGACGCGAACGTTGACGAGGCCGAATCTGCCGAGGGCCTCGTAGAATCCTCCGAGCGGACACAGCGCGCGGCACCAGACGCGATGTGTCCAGAACAGCTCGAGGGCGATTACCGCGACAAGCGTCCATAGGCCCGTAACGCTTCCGAGCAGAATCCCCTTGTTGACGGCACTGATCGGCGAGAACGCTTCGAATACGGGTATCGAGGTTGCGGCCGAAGCGACGATGACGCCGAGCGCCACCCAGAGCTTCGCATGGCGGGGAACGCTTCGCTCGGCCACCTCCAGGCCGGCCTTCTTGCGCAGCCAATCGACGCCTTCAAGCAAGAGGTTGACCGGGCATATCCATCCGCAAAATGCCCGTCCGCGCACGGCTGCATACAGGATGACGACGGGAAGAGCGAGCAGAAGCCAATCGGGCGAGAGGGATTTCGATGCGGCGGCTACCTGAAGCATGGCGAAGGGGTCGAGGAGATCGAGTCCGACTACATGGGATGACGAGAGCGTTCCGTACAGCGGCGTTTCGCTTGGGGTCGGGAGGGGATCGTCAGTGCCCTGCACAAGCCCGAACAGGCCCCATCCGCTCGCGAGAACCGCCGCGGCGAACGCGAGCAGCATCGAGAGCTGCACGATTCTGCGGGCGGCAAGCCAGCGCTTGCGAGGGAGCCTGTTCGGTGCTTGCGTGCTCATGGTTTAGCCCTGTACCTTTCTGAGGCTCGGATCGTCTTCGAAGTTGGCATAGACGAGATTGATGTTCATGACGCCTTCGATCTCGATGAAGCTGCTGGCGATGGCGTGCGACGCGTCGACCGTTTCCGCCTCGATGGTCACGACGAGGCGGTTTTCTTCCTGGCTGTGCACTTCGACGCCTTCGATTGCGAAGAGTCGCTCGGTGATGGAATGTTCGGTTCCCGGGGCGGCATCGACGACAAGGCTTGAGATAACCATGATTGCTCCTTTCTTGGCGGCCTTACGAAACCGGGTGGCAGGTGAGGCATTGGTCGCGCGCGGGGTCGAGCGCCTTGGAATCGTAGCTGCCATCGGCGTAGTGGTCTTCGGGAATGATCGTTGCACCGGTAAGCTGGGGATTTGCAAGCGATCCGTTTCCGTGGCATCCGTAGCACATGCTGGAGCCTCCGCGCTCGAACTTTCCGTCATGATCGGCGGGTTGCAGTGCGGGCGCTCCTTCGGCTGCTGAAGCCGAAGGCGATGCGGGGGAAGACTGCTCCGAGCAGCCTGCGAAAACGCCCAGCGATCCGACTACTGCAAGGCATACGCAAGCCGTGATGACTCTCTTCTTCATGGTATCTCCTTACGCCTTCTCGATGGATACGCAGGTTTTCTTGTAGTCGGGCTCTTTCGACAGCGGGCAGTAGTAATCGTGGACGGCAAGGTTGATCAGGGTTTCCTGTGCGAAGAACGGCGCGAACACGACGCCGGGAGCAGGTTCGGTTCTGCCGGATGTGGAAACCCGAATCTCGAATTCGCCATGGCGCGATTTCACGCGGACGAGATCGCCGTCGGACACGCCGATCTTCGCGCAGTCGTCAGGGTGGACGTTGAGCTGTGCTTCGGGAAGCGCGCGATCGAGTTCGGGGATGCGGCGGGTCATCGTGCCGGTGTGCCAGTGCTCGAGCAGCCGTCCCGTGCAGAACCAGAAGGGATATTCGTCATCGGGTTCTTCCGCCGGTGGTTCGTAGGGACGAAACACAACGGAGGGCTTTCCCTTGGCCGTCTTGTAGAAACTGATGCCGCCCGCAAGGCCCTCTTCGCCGTATTGGGCGATGCCGACCTCGTCGAAGCCTTCTTCCTGCGATCCGTTGGCGAAGCGCCACATGGTTGGAAGCCATTTGCCGTCGACTTCGCGCACAGGCCAGGTAAGGCCGTGGTTCGTCAGATACTCTTCATAGGGTGCGAGCTGCTTCGCTTCCATCTTGAGCTTTCCTTCGAACTCCCCGGAGGCATTGTCGTTGATGGCCTTTGCCTTCTCGTTGAGATCGGGGTTCGAGAAGGTGCGGTACTCCTCCCAGATGTCTGCGTTTGTTTGGCGGGAGTCTCCCTTGAAATCGCCTGCGGTTTTATCCCAGACGAAGCCGAACAGGCGATCGAACGCATCTTCGCCGTCGATTTTCTCGCCTTCGAGCACGCGGCTTGCCACCTGCAGAATGATCCAGAGATCCCACTTCGCCTCCCCCGGAGGATCGACGGCCTTCTCGAAGATTGCCGTGCGTCGTTCGGCGTTGCCGAACTGGCCTTCGCGTTCGACCCAGAGGGCGGCGGGCAGCACGACATCGGCGTACTGCGTCGAGAGGGTAGGATAGACTTCGTTGACGACGATGAACGTGTCGAAGATGCCCGTTTGCTCGCCCTTACCGAGGAATCTCGTGAGGTTCGGCATCGATTGGGCCCAGTTGTTGTGGGCAGACCAAAGGAAGTCCATGTTGCCCTTCGACATCTCGCGGAAAATCTTAACCGTGTGGAATCCGGGTTTCTGGATCTCGTCGAGATAGCCTTCGGGAAGGTTCCAGATGGCTTCCGAGTAGCGGCGATGCTGCGCGTTGGCCACAAGAAGATCGGCGGGCAGGCGGTGGGAGAACGTTCCGACCTCGCGCGCCGTGCCGCATGCCGTCGGCTGCCCGGTAAGCGAGAACGGACCGCAGCCGGGTTGGGCGATCTTGCCCGAGAGCAAGTGGATGTTGTAGATGTTGTGGTTCATCCAGGTGCCTCGGTTGTGCTGGTTAACGCCCATGGTCCAAAGCGACATGACCTTCTTGTTTGGATCGGCGAAGACTTCGGCAAGCTCCTTGAGGTCTTCGACGGCTACGCCGGAAAGCTCGGAGACGTACTCGAAGGTGTAGGGCTTGAGCATTTCGGCGTATTCGGAGAATTCGATGTTCCACACCTTGTCGACCGATTGACCCACGTCGCTTGCGTCGTAGCCGTCCTCGTAGGCGTTCCCGATGTTTTCGGTGCCTGCCTTGAACTGGAGGTGGTCTTCGATGAAATCGGCATCGTAGAGCTCGTTTTCAACGAGGTAGTTCGCTATGCAGTTCGCGATGGCGAGGTCGGTGCCGGGTTTGAAGATCAGCGTCTTGTCGGCGCTCGTCGACGTGCGGGTTTTCAGCGTGCCGAGGTCGTAGTGCTGCACGCCCGGATCGTTGAGCTTGCGGGCGGTGAGGCGCGAATAGAGCACCGGATGGGCCTCTGCCATGTTTGCACCCCAGGTGACGAAGACGTCTGCGTAATCGAGATCGGTGTAGCAGCCTGCCGGCTCGTCGGTTTGGAATACGTTCATGAAACCGACGACGGCGCTTGCCATGCACAGGCGGGCGTTCGGGTCGATGTTGTTGGAGAGCAGCCCCGCTTTCCACAGCTTCGCGGTGATGTAGCCTTCGGTGATGGGCTGTTGTCCCGAACCCCAGAAGGCAAGGCGCGATTTGTCGTTTTTCCAGGTTTCCTTAAGCTTTGCGGCCACGAGGTCGAGCGCTTCGTCCCATGTCGCCTCGCGCAGCCCCGCTTCGGTTCCCTTTGTCGAGGAATCGTCGCGGATGAGGGGCGTAGTCAGGCGATCCTCGCCGTAGAGCACCTTGGCGAGATAGTAGCCCTTGACGCAGTTGAGCCCCTTGTTCGATTGGTTGTCGGGATCTCCGGTCACCGAGATGAGCCGGCCGTCCTTCACTTCGCAGATCACGCCGCATCCGCATCCGCAGAAGCGGCAGACCGCGCTGTATTTATGAGTGTCGCCTCCTGCTGCGGTGCCCCCGTCTTGGCCCGAGCATGCCACGAGCATGGACAGCGAGCCGCCGGCTGCTGCGGTCGCTAGGGCAACGGCTGTCGCCTTCACGAATTCTCGTCTGGAAATTTCCATACCGCTTATCCTCCCACTTGTCTTGTTTGCACTGCCTGTATACTTGCCCCGCCTAGCGGGGGAGATACCCTGTCAAGCGTCTCGCGCATCTTCGCCGCACACGACTTTGATGGCGACCTCCGGCTCGTCGACCACGCATCTCTCGACGCACAGGCCGCAGCCGACGCATTGATCCTGGTCGATGATCGGTGCGAACACCGAATGGATGGAGTCGCCTTCGCGAAGGCGGTAATCTATGGTGATTGCACGGTCTATCAGGGGGCATGCGCGGTAGCACACTTCGCAGCGCATGCCTTGAAGCGCTATGCAGAGATCCTCGTTCACGACTGCGTAGCCCATGTCGACATCTTCGATGGCGGAAACGTCGCGCAGGGCGTCGGTGGGACATGCTTCGATGCAGGGGAAATCGCGGCAGAGCCTGCACGCTTGGTTGCGCAGGTCGAGTGTCGGTGAGCCGACCGCCGATCCTGCGTTTTGGCCTGCGGGCACGATTGCCGCATACGGGCAGGCTTGCACGCATCTGCCGCACTTGACGCAGCGAGACGAAAAATCTCGCTCGCCCTGTGCACCGGGCGGCCTGACGATTTCGTCGGTCGGGCGGACGATAAGGGATACGGCTTGCACGCCAAACAGCGCTGCTGCGGCATATGGCACGTATTTCGAGAAATTCATGATCACCCCCATTTCGTCTCCTGCAATCGTGCATCCAGAGGAAACGGCAGGCAATCGGGGGGATTACGGGACTTGCAAGGTAAAATACCCTTCATCGGGTAGGGTTTATTACTATACTTAAAATTGAATAAAAACGGTCAGGCAAAACGATAGCGGCATTGCCCGAATGCACGGACGAGCGCTTTCTTGCGGCTATGGGATTTCCAGGCCGAAGCGTCGATCGACGCTTCGTTGGCAGGGAGGCCTGGCGAAGCGGGGTTCCTAGCTGTACAGGCGGACGCCGACGTAGACGGCTGTATCGGGCAGGCCGTCGACCGAATAGACGCCAGAGAGCTCGCAGGCGGAAACTTGCCAGTTGTACGTGTATCCATCGATATCGACGGTACCTGCTTGGAAGGTGTTTCCCGAACCGTCAACGCCCGAATCTCCGTACGTCGAGGAGTCGAGTCCTTCGGCGATGATCGCGTTTTGAACGGCCGCATCGACCGAGCCCGAGGCGAAATCAGCGTATTTGACGCGGAAATCGGTTCCCGACGAGCGGTCGGCGGTCATCTCCCATGACCCGTTGAGCACCTTCGCCGCATCGGCTGCGGAAAGATTCTGGATGCCCTGCAGATACAGAAGCCCCGCTTCTTCGAGGCTGACGTCGCTTGGGAGCTTGATGAGGTCGAAGCCGACGCCCGCCGCAGCGATCTCCTCCTCGGTCTTGTCGTAAATCGTGTAGCCCGCATCGCTGAAGGTTGCGCGGATGTCCTCGTCGCTGTACGAAACGAGCGCCGGAAGAGAGGGGAGGTCGAGCGCGACATCGCGATTGAGGTTTTCTTCGACGCTCGCAGCTGCCCGGGCCGGAGCATTGACCACTTCGTCGATCACCTTGAATCCGAGATAGGCGCCGATCCCGAGCGCGACGACGAGAAAACCGGCGGCAATGAGTCGCTGGGGGGCGGGCATGGAAAACGGCCGGGACAATCTGCTTCCGTCGAGGTATCGGACGGCTTCGTCTGTATCGACGTATTCGGGCTTGTTGACATGCATTGCCATGGCTGTTTTCTCCTGAGGCCTTTTTGTACTTCGGGCATTATAGCATTGCGCGGCGGTATCGCTCATGGTAGGATACTCCGCACCGTGAGGGAGTAGTTGGCATAAAATATATGCGGCACGTCAACATCCTGGTTGAAAAACCTGGCGTGTCTGAAATAACGAGACTCATGGCGCAGCGTGGTAGCTGTGCCATGAGTCTTTTTTATGATCAGGTGCTCTCTGGCGAGAACGGACGAGAAAAGGAGAACTTGTGGATCTATCGATCTTTACGACGCCCGAAGCATGGATCAGCCTCATTACGCTGATCTTCCTTGAGATCGTGCTCGGCGTTGACAACCTGGTGTTCATATCGATCACCACGAATCGCCTTCCGGAAGAAAAACGGCACATAGGGCGCAAGCTCGGCTTAGCGGGCGCGCTTATCATGCGCATCCTGTTTTTATGTTTCGCATCGTTTCTGGTGCATATGACCGAGCCTTTGTTCACAATCGACCTCGGCGCGTACGCCCATGGGTTCTCGGTTCGCGATCTTGTGCTCTTGATCGGCGGCGCCTACCTGATCTACAAGGGAATCTCCGAGCTTCGCGACACCCTCAAGCTCACTGAAATCAAGGCGGAGCATTGCGAAGAGCACAAGGCGCTCCACATGATATCGCTGCCGCAGGCGATCGGCACCATCATGGTGATGGACCTTGTGTTCTCGATCGATTCCGTTATCACGGCGGTCGGCATGGCCGATCACCTCATCATCATGATCATTGCCGTCATGCTCGCCGTGTTCATGATGATGATATTCATCGATCCCATATCGAACTTCATCAACGGGCATCCCGAGATGAAGATGCTTGCCCTTACGTTCATCATCGCCATCGGCGCGCTGCTTGTTATCGATAGCGCGGGTTTCCATACCGGCATCGAGCTTCTTCACATGCCGCTTGAAAAGCTGATCGTGTACTTCGCCATGGTGTTCTGCATCGTCCTCGAACTTATCCAGATGCGCTACAACAAGAACTACGCCGCATGGCGCAAGGAGCGCTGGATCGCCGATACGGCTCGTCAGGTCGAGCGCGTGCGCGAGGAGCTGCTCGAAAAGATGGAAGCGGATAAGAAAGCTGTTGACGAGGGCGGCGCCCCGACGTCTCCCTCTGTCATCACGCCTGTCTTCATCGGCGGAAACGTATATATCATGATGCCGGTTGACGGAGAAGACGCGACTGCGTTCAAATCGCTCATGGAGGCTTCTGGCCAATCGAATGCTCCCCTGGGCGCGCCGCTCGAGATTGAGGCCGAATACGTTGAAGTAGAAGATGCGGACGACGATGACGGCGGGCCTGCGGCTTCCGCGAATGGTTTCGGCAAAAAGTAGCTGCTCGAAAACGCATGCGGGAGACCTCGGCTTGCTTTCGAGTCGGTGAAGGCGGAAAACCATTTTCCGTACGCACGTAAGCCCATGCAACCGATTTTTTGCAACGGCCACCCCCTGGTGGCCGTTTTGCTTGGTGGGCGCATATGCGCCCATATCGAACCGCTTTGCGGACGAGCGCCGTTTCGGGGCGCAGAGCCTGGGGCAGGTGTCGAAACCGAGTGAAAGAGTCCGTTCTGGTTGGTTGGAAAATCGAAGTTCCATGGCAGAGGTTTCAGCGAATCTGGTAGAAAAATGGACTTTGGGCAATCTTGCTAGTCGATAAGCCGCCATTTTTCGGACGTTGAAAAAAACTGACCTGCATATATTCGTTCAGCAGCGCTTGGAGGATGGCGTTTCGAGGAAAAACTAGTGCCCAAACCGAATATTTCATCCAGATTTGTTAGACTGTCTGTCATGTATAAGTTGATAGGTTATAAAACGGCGCTTGAGTATTGGAACACCGTCGGCGCGCGGTTCTTGCGCGATGCCTCGATGCGCAGAAAAGCGACGAGGAAGGCCCGCGCTGCGTTGCGCTCGACCGAAAGCCCTTCGCTTGACGGGAGCACGGTTCGACCCGGCGGATGCGTTCTGCCTTTGTTCGTTTTGGTGGGAACGCAAGAGGCGCGTACGAGAACAGACTGCATTCTCAGCAGATCGTGGTTGACTGACCTTCCCGAGGGAGCGTTTGCGGATGCCGGCTCGGGGTTCTTGATAAGTACTCCCGAATTCTGTTTCCTGCAGATGGCTCGCGATCTCAGCTTGGCGCAGCTGATCATGCTCGGCTACGAGCTTTGCGGATCATATGCGATGGTCGAGGGGACTGCGTGGGACGGAGCCGGCGCGGAAGGTAAAGCCGTGATGAGGAAGCGCTCGCCGCTCACTTCGGCCGAAAAGCTCGGCGCGTTCGTTGCGAAGGCGGATGGCGCATATGGTAGAAAGAAGGCTCTTCGTGCCGTCAAGTACGTTCTCGACGGGTCCGCCTCGCCGCGCGAAACGGCTCTTGCGATGTTGCTGTGCCTGCCGTACGGCCTTGGAGGATTCGGCCTTCCGGCGCCGAAGCTCAACTACCGGATCGACATCGGCAAACGCGCGGCCCCAATGGCCGATCGGGAATACTGCGTGTGCGACCTGTACTGGCCGCAGCAGAAAATCGCCGTCGAATACGATTCGGATTTGCATCACACGGGATCGTTCCGTATAGCCAGTGATACAAAACGGCGCAATACGCTCGCGGCTCGCAACGTAACCGTTATCGGGGTTACCCGAGTGCAGATCGACGACGTGATTCAGCTTCGAAAGACAGCGAAAACGTTGGCAAAGCTTATGGGGAAGCGTCTGCGCTGCGATTCGCCGAAACTCGTTGAAAAGCACTACGCCCTCCGTGCGGAACTCGGGATCGCCTTGGCGGTTGATGGCTAGCGGGAAGCGAACGGAGGTTCACCGGCCAAAGGCTCGCCTGCGGACGAGGGATCGGCAGACGGCGAGGTGTCTTCGCAGCGCCCTACGAGAACAGGCTGTGCCCCTCGTCGGAGACGAACAGCTTCGTGGCGCCCTTGAGTATTCGGGCGGTAAACGGTGTGGTGAGCTCAGTGGCCTCCCCGTCGTACTGAACATGCATGGGGGGATCCGCTGAAACCTCGATGCTCGATCCGCGATGTATTTCGAGCGCATCGCTGCGGTCGGGGAAATCGCCGCCGCGATCGAGCAGTCCCGCCACAACGGCGGGAATGAGGCCGAACGCGTTTTCCGCTTTGAGGACGACAACCTCGAATTGGCCGTCGCGCGGTTCGTTTTCGTGGGTAACCGAGATGTCGAACTGTATCTTCGAGAAGTTGACTATGAGGATGCCGAGACCTTCGCGCTCGATCGTTTCGCCGTCGATCGTGATCGAGAGCTTGGAAACCTCGGGAAGGGGATTGGTTATTGCAGCCGAGAAATAAGCCATGGGGCCGAGAAGCCGCTTGTTCGGCTTGGCATCGTGCATGATGGCGGCATCGTAGCCTGCGCCAGCCATGATGGCGAATCCGAACGTCTTATCGGCCACTTCGATCTCGCCGAGGTCGAAGTCGAGCGTTTGCCCCGATTTGACCAGCTTGGCAAGCGCGTGGGGCTCGAGGGGTGACGCAAGGTTGAGCGTAAGGATGTTGGCTGTGCCGGCGGGGAAGGGCAATACGGGTATGTTCGAGTAGCGAAGCTCGTAGCATACAGCCGCTACCGTGCCGTCGCCCCCGCTTGCGATGACGGCATCGTAGGCCGATGCGTTGTCGAGCAAGCTTGCCAAGTCGGTTGTGCCGTCGGTCGACCGGATGCACACTTCGTCACCGTCGGACACGAACGATCTGACGAAGTCGTAGATCGCGCCTTCGCCGAACCCGGATGCGAGATTGTTAACGATAAGCAGTTTCACAGATTCCCTTTCTGTTGCTATGATAGTACAACATACGGAATGAGAAAACACGAAGGACGTCCCTTGTACATAGCAAACCAAGATGAACTGGATTCGTTTGCCGCGCGCGCGAAGCAATCGAGCGTTTTGGCCATCGATACCGAATTTCTCCGCGAGAAAACATATTATGCCCGCCTGTGCCTGCTTCAAATGGCAACCGACGATGAGACGGTGATCGTCGATCCTTTCGAGGTAGACGACCTTTCGGTGCTCGCGCCGCTGCTCGAAGACGAATCCATCGTGAAGCTTTTCCACGCCGGCGGGCAGGATCTCGAAATACTCTACCGCGAGATGGGCATTCTTCCCAAGCCGATATTCGATACGCAGATCGCCGCCGCCTTGCTCGGCCACACTCAGCAGATCGGTTACGCGGCGCTCGTGTATTCGGAGTGCGGCGTTCAGCTGAAGAAGATAGACTCCTTCACCGATTGGTCGCGGCGCCCTCTTTCCCAATCTCAGCTCAGCTATGCGGCGGAAGACGTGATCTACCTGCCGAAGCTCTACGCCTCGATGCATGCGGCACTTGAGGAGAAGGGGCGTCTCCACTGGCTCGACCAAGATTTCGAAGCGCTTTCCGATCCGAGCCGCTACGAGGTAAACGAGCGCGAACGGTATCGCCGTCTCAAGCGCGTTTCGCAACTGTCGCGCAAGCAGCTTTCCGCAGCGCGGGAGGTGGCATCGTGGCGCGAGGTAGAAGCGCAGCGGCGCGATGTGCCGCGCAAGTGGATCGTGACCGACGAGCAGATCGTCGAGGCATGCAAGCGCGAAGCCCGCACGATCGACGAACTGTTCATGGTACGGGGGCTGAGCGATCGCTTGGGAACCAAAGACGCGCGCAGCGTAGTCGCCCTCATTGCCAAAGGCCTCGACGCCCCGAAGGAAACCTGGCCCGAAACCGATCGAACGAGCAAGAACGAGAGAAACGTCGATGCGGAACTCGATCTCATGACGGCGCTCGTCCGCTTGCGGGCGAAGGAGAACGGCGTGGCGTTTCCGACGCTCGCCTCGCACGACGACCTTGCGCGCGTGGCTCGCGGCTATACCGATGGAATCGATCTGCTGCGGGGCTGGCGCCGCGCTTTGGTGGGAAAAGAGCTGCTCGATCTTCTGGCGGGCAACATAGCGCTCAGTCTTGAAAAAGGTGGGCTTAAGGTTACGAAAACTTCACAGTAATCGTGTGATGTTTTCGAACGGATGGCCGATTCCCGTATACTGTTCCCGACACATGAAAACATAGGCGCGCGCATTGGCGCCACCAGGTAAGGAGTCTGAGAGCGCTATGGTAATTAGCCCCCTCTACATTGCATTGATCGTCGTTACGCTTGCCATCGGCGGGCTCGCGACCTTTTACGTCAATTCGCAGCTGAAGAAATTCAAGAAGGTACCCGCATCCCTCGGCATCACCGGTGCCGAGATGGCCCGTCGCATGCTTGCGGCCAACGGCGTGAGCGGCGTTTCGATACATCAGGGCGCTGCCGGGCAGGATCACTTCGACCCTCGCAACAATTCCATTTCGCTCGGGCCCGACGAGTACAACGGCACGAGCATCACGGCGATCGCAACGGCCTGTCATGAGGTGGGACATGCGGTGCAGTTCGCGCAAGGGTATTCGCCCATGAAGGTTCGCAGCGCACTGGTGCCTGTGGTCAACCTCGCGTCGAACGCTTGGATGTTCTTGCTGCTGATCGGCATCTTCATGAACCTTGCTGGGCTGATCGACATTGCGATTATCATGTATGCGGCGGCCGTCGTCTTCCAGATCGTCACGCTGCCCGTCGAGTTCAATGCGAGCCGCCGCGCCATGGCGTATCTCGGCACGACGGGTATCTCGCAGGGCGAGCAGTCGGGAGCGTTCTCGGTTTTGCGCGCGTGCGCATTCACCTATGTCGCAGCTGCGCTGACCTCCATCCTGCAGCTGCTGTACCTGTTGACCCTTCGTGACAACAACTAGGCCGATAGCGCATGCAGGGAGGCGTCGAGGAGCGTACTGACGAGCCGCTGAGCGTATCGGCTGCGCTCGCGCTTGCGAAGAGATCGCTCGAATCGTTCACGGTCAAATTGATCGGCGAAGTGTCCGAGGTGTCGAACAAACCTGGATACAAGGCCGTGTACTTCTCGGTCAAGGATTCGGGTGCGAGCATGCCCTGCATGATGTGGCTCAACCGCTACAAGGCTGCTGGGGTCGAACTGCGTGTCGGCATGCTGGTTGAATTGACCGGGCGCTTTACACTTTACGCTCCGAAGGGGCGCATGAACTTCGATGTGTTCGGCCTCTCGATTGCAGGCGAGGGCAACCTGAGGCTTCAGGTTGCCAACCTTGCGAAGAAGCTTGAAGCCGAAGGGTTGATGCGGCCCGAGCGGAAAAAGCAGATTCCGCGACTGCCCGAGAAGGTGGGGCTTGTCACCTCGCCGCGTGGGGCGGCCGTCCACGATGTGCTGCGGACGCTGCGAAGGCGCTTTCCCCTTGCGACCGTGCTTCTGGCGGGTGTGGCCGTCGAGGGGGAGAGCGCCCCCCTTGGTTTGATTGCAGGCCTGGAAGCCGTTCGCGACGCGGGGGCCGAGGTCGTACTGCTCGTTCGCGGTGGCGGTTCGTTCGAGGATCTGATGCCGTTCAACGACGAGGGCCTGGCGCGCGCCATCGCGACGCTTGGCGTGCCTGTCGTGACGGGTATCGGCCATGAACCCGATACGAGCATCGCCGATATGGTCGCTGATGTAAGGGCTTCGACGCCGACTGCTGCTGCGGAGGCCGTCAGCCCTTCGCTTGAGGGGCTCGAATCGGAGCTGGGTGTTCGCGGAGCGGCGCTTTCGGGTGCCCTTTCGAGGCGCATCGAGCGTGCGTTTTCGGTTGTCGAGCGTATAGCCGAGCGACCCGTGTTCGCCGATCCGAATATGTTGTTCGCCGTCGAAGCGCAGAGCCTCGATCTCTTCGAAGACCGCTTGCAGCGGGCGATACCGCTGAACCTCGAACGCGACCGCGTGAAGCTGCGTCATCTTGAGGATCAGGTTCGCTCTGTCGGTGCAACCTTGCTGCCGCGTTTCGAAAACCAACTCGCCATGGGCGCTTCGCGCTTGCACGATCTCTCTCCGCTCACCATCCTTTCGCGCGGTTATGCGATCGCGAAAGACGAAGAGGGGAGCATCGTGAAAAGCGTCGATGGCATCGAAGCGAACGAAGCCGTGTGCGTTGAGGTAGCCGACGGCAGGCTCGACTGCACCGTCAATGCGGTGCATAAGATTACGATTGAAACGATTTCGTTTGGAGGCGATGATGAGCGATAATGCACAACCCATCGAAGATATGACGTTTCGCCAAGCCATGTCCGAACTCGAGGGCATCGTGGGCGTGCTTGAGGGAAACACCCTCGAACTCGAGGATAGCTTGAAAAGCTACGAACGGGGCGTCGCGCTGCTCGGTGCTTTGAAAAAGCGGTTAAACGATGCCCAGCAAAAGGTAGATGTGCTGATGGGCGAATTGGAAACGAGCGCCAACGATGCGGCAACCGATACGACTTTGTCGTAGAATGGCATTGGAGCCCGGTTGCCTTCATGTCGATTCGGTCGGGCCTTGCGTACAGCGATGAGAAAGGAAGCGTCATGCAAGACTGCATTTTCTGCAAAATCGCAGCGGGAGAGATCCCCTCGACTATCGTCTACGAAGACGACCGCGTGCTCGCGTTCGAGGATCTGAATCCTCAGATGCCCGTTCATACGCTCATCATCCCGAAGGAGCACTATGCGAACATCGGAGACGGCATTTCCGACGAGCTTCTCGGCTACGTGTTCAATACGGTGAAGAAAGTCGCCGAAATCAAGGGAATCGCCGATTCGGGGTATCGGGTTATCGTCAACACGGGATCCGACGCGCAGCAGTCGGTTCACCATCTGCACGTTCACGTACTCGGTGGCGCCCCTATGAATTCCGGATCGCCGGCTCTATCGTAGGGGGTTTGGCAACCTAAAGCGCTACCGCTGAAAAGCACCTTCCTCGCGAGGGTGCTTTTTTCGTCTGCTTTGCATCCTAATCTGTGTATTTTCTATAACATGCTGCCGTTTGCCGAGATCCTTGACCACTCAATCGGACAGAAGGGCTGATAACCCCTAAAATTAATAGCTTACCGAGTGCATGAGGAGGCGGAATTTTGAACGTATTGGTAGTCAACGCAGGTTCATCGTCCCTGAAATATCAACTGGTCAACGTCGAGCAGCAGAAGCTGCTTGCCAAGGGCATCTGCGAACGAGTGGGATCGAGCGGGGCGTTCCACAAGCACGGCCTCGATGAGAACGAGCATGTGCTTGACGCGGAAATGAAGGATCATGACGCCGCGATGGCGCTTGTCATCGATGCGCTTCTCGACGGGCCGACCAAAGCGATCGACTCGCTCGACGAGATAGATGCGATCGGACACCGCGTGGTGCAGGGCGGCAAGTACTTCGATAAGTCGGCCTTGATCGACGATGACGTGATTGCGAAGATCGACGAGCTTGCCGAACTTGCGCCGCTTCACAACAAGGCTGCGCTCATGGGAATCCATGCATGCCAGAAGCTTATGCCGAACGTGCCCATGGTGGCGGTCTTCGATACGTCGTTCTTCCAAACGCTTCCGCCGAAAGCCTACATGTATCCGCTGCCCTACGAAATGTACGAAAAGCATTCGATTCGCAAATACGGTGCACACGGAACATCCCATCGTTACGTTGCCGAACGGGCTGCGGTGGTGCTCAACGAGCCTCTCGACGAGCTTAAGCTCATTACCTGCCACCTTGGAAACGGCTGCTCGGCTTCGGCTATCGACCACGGCGTCGCCGTCGACACCTCGATGGGCCTTACGCCGCTCGACGGTCTGATGATGGGCACCCGCTGCGGCGCGATCGATCCGGCGATCGTTCCGTTCATCATGGAACACGAGGGCCTTTCGACCTCTGAAGTCAACGAACTCATGAACAAGAAATCGGGATTGCTGGGCATTTCTGGAATCAGCAACGACTTGCGCAGCGTCAAAGACGCCTCGGAGCAGGGCCACGAGCGTGCACAGCTCGCCTACGACATGTACTCGAACTCGGTGAAGAAGTACATCGGCCAGTACATCGCCGTCATGGGCGGCGTCGACGCCATCGTGATGACTGCGGGCGTCGGAGAAAATTGCGAGAAGATGCGCCGCATGATCTTTTCAGGGTTGCAGCCCTTGGGGATCGTGCTCGACGAGGAAAAGAATCGCCAGCGCGGCTTCGAGCGCGAGATTTCCACCGACGATTCGAAAGTCAAGATCATCATCATTCCCACCAACGAGGAATACATGATCGCCCGCGACACCTACGAGATCGTCTACGCCAAAAGCCAGCTGATCGAAGCGGGATCCGAAACGGCGTAGGGAAAGACCTGGAGCATGCCTCGCGGGGCGAAGCGAGCCGCTGCTGCGGCGCGCTTCGCGCAAAAGGCGATAGAGAACGGCAAGGAGCTGCATCGAAAACGGTGCAGCTCCTTTTTTCCAAGGGAAGGCGGCGCCATGCGCTGTCGAAAATCCCTTTCGCTATGCGAGGTCCTCGGCTAGCACCGAACCGAGCAGCAAACCTGATCCGGCGGCGGGAACGATATCCTCGGTTCCGGCAGTGCATCCGGCGGCGTACAGGTTGGGGATTGGGTTGCCGTCTTTGTCGACGACCTCCATGCGATCGCTTACCGCAAGGCCGCCGCAGCTCTTATAACGCACGGGGACGTTGCGGATGAAGTAATACGGGGGAACGAGTTTCTGAAGGAAGAGCGTTTTTCCGAACTCCGGGTCGGACTGGTTGTCGCAGATGGCATCCCAATCATCGAAGGCCGCTTGCACGGTTTCAAGTGCCATGCCCATCTTCTCCGCGAGTTCTTCGATGGAGCCGGCCGTTTGGATGGCATCGCCGGCATGGGCGATTACCTCTTGGTCGATGCCGTTTTGGGCTGTGTCGTCCCAGATGCTGTACCATTCGTTGTACCCTGCGGCGAGGCATCCGGTGGCGGCGTTGTGCACGGCGGTTTCGGCGTAGAAGCGCTTGCCGTTCGGGAGCAGGCCGATCAGCGGATAGAAGGTGCCGAGCATGTGGCCGGCTTCGTAACGGGGATTGAGGTTGCCCGAAGCCATCATGCCGGAAAGGGTGCCGCCTGCAGCAACGCCTGCGGCGATGGTGTCTCCTTTACGTCCGGCGACGATGTTGCCGATGAAAGCCCATTCGGGTGCGTATTTGACCATCCACTCCTGGTTGGAAATGTATCCGCCACCCGCAAGAACCACAGCCTTCGCCTTGATGTCGACGATGGAGCCGTCCTTGGAGGTGAACCGTCCGCCTGCGATGGCGCCCGTCTCATCGGTTATAAGGGTCTTGAAGGTTGTTTCGAACAGGTATTGCGCGCCGGCTTCGACGACTTTCTCGTTCATCAGCTCGAATTCGTCCTTCATTGTGCACAGACCGTTTTTCGGAAAGAACGCCTGATGATAGGGGCTTTCGCGAAGTTCCTGGAACTCGTATCCCCAATCGTAGTGCATGGTGTCGATGAACTTGCCGCCCCATTTCTGAAGCAAAACGGTACGTTCGAGGCCCGCTTCGTTCCCTTCGTAATACGGCGCGAACTTTTCGCGGATCTCGTCTTCGCTCATGTACTTATCGGGGCGTTCTTCCTTCGTAAGCTCGGCTGTCGTGCACATTTGACAGGCTGCCGAGTAGATGGCGTCTCCGCCATAGGTCGAATTCTGCTCGACGATAAGCACGCTGCGCCCGGCAGATGCGGGATCGATTGAGGCGAGCATGCCGGAGATGCCGGCGCCCACGATGAGGATATCGACTTCTTGGCTGAAGTTGACGTTGGCGTCCCCGATTGCCATGGCAGTCGCTGCAGGTTCGGATTGGCTCGATTCCCCGGAAGCGGTGGTGGAGGAGCACCCCAAGCTCACCCCACCGGCGATCGCTGCCATCGCGCCGGCAGTGCCGAGTGCGCAGAATTGACGACGGTTCATATTCATCCTGTTCTCCTTCTTCTCTTTTGTCTTTCTTCGATCTCCGTTCGCCTTGCCCGACGGTGCACCGAATGGGGATCGAAAGTTTTGCAGGGATCTATTTCGCCTGGGCAAGCGCTGCCTCAACGGCTTTCATAACGCCACCCGAGGTCATGGTTGCACCCGAAACGCCGTCGATTTCGGCTGATTGGGCCTCTTCGATTTGAGCCTTGAAGGTACCGTCTTCGATGGCTTCTTTACCCCCGATGCCGGCGGTTTCCCCCGACTCGGTTATCTCGTCGACGGTTATCACTCCATCCGTTATCGTGAGGGATACGGTGATGGGGCCTCCCATTCCTTTTCCCTCGCCTTGGTACGTACCGTCTTCGTAGTCGTTTTTGACGGCCTTCTCGTCGGCGGCGGGCGCTGGCGCGCCGGAGCTTTGGCTCGCCTCGGCGTTCGCTTCCGGCTGCTCGGTCTTCGCGTCGGCGTTGGAGCTGCATCCGGCAAGCAGGGGGCTCACCGACATCGCCAGGCACCATGCCGCAACGGCGATCTGCCTTCTCATGGTCATCATCCTTTCCGTGTTCTTTGCAGTTGGTCTCTTTGCGTCGCCGTTCGTATCGGCTCGACCGCATGCATTAAAGCGAGCGGGTTCGGATAACGTCAAACCTTTCGATGGGGTATTGTTGAAAACAATCAGGTAATCGTGAGGTATCGGTGAGGTATTTTTAAAGCCGTACCAGGTATTTTGCTCTCGGCCTCCGAAAGTGGACTTTTCGATTCGAGGTATTGTGTAGTATGGTTCGTTAGATGATGCTTTCTGCGGCGCAACGCGAAACGGGTAGGGGGCGCCGCTGAAGCCGATGCTCCTTCGGGCTTTCTGCCGGGCATCTTGGGAATGGGAGGAATATGAGCTGCGAAGCCACAGTGCGGGGAACCGCTTCTTCTGAGGCCTTGCCGGCCCCTACACTCGCATTGCTGATATGCGGACTCGGGTTCTATGTGGGGTGGCAGACGGTCGGTATCTCCCCAACGCTGTTTCCCCAGCCGCACAGCGGAGCCTCGGATGTCCTCGAGCCAATGAGCTATCTGCAAACCGCCCTGTTCCTCGTGATGCTTCTTGCGACGGGATGGTACGCGCACCGAAGGAGAAATCTTCTCTCGAGCAGGCTGATCGTGATCTTGGCTGCCGTTCTGGTCTTCGCATCCACTGCGGGCATGTACCTATGCGGTTGGGTGCTCGACGTTCCCGTCGGGGCGGCGGTTTTTTCACTGCTTGCCGCATCGAAAGCCATTATGCTGCTTCTCTGGGCCGAATGCCTGTGCCGAGTGCGGTTTCGCGATGCGCTTCTATGCGTTTCCTCGTCGTATGTGATCGTTTTCGCCCTGTGCCTTCTGGTCGCAGGACTGCAACCGGTTCCCGCTTTGGTCGTGCACTCCCTGTTTCCCCTGATTTCTGGAGCAGCGCTGCTCATCTTGCGGAGCGACCGGCCGTTTTACGCTTTGCAGGGCGTACCTGTCCGCGAGGGAAGGCCCTTCGCCCATCTTCCCCTGCGCCTTTTCATCGGCATCGGTCTTTTCGGAGCCGCCCATCTGCTTGTCAACATGCTTTCGGAAACGAAGTATCCCGCTGCCGAAGAGCTGCAGACGCTGATCGCGGGACTCGCCTTGTCGATCTGCATCGCCCTGTTGGCAACGCGGCGAAGCGATAAATTCAATTTCACCATTTTGTATCGCATGCTCACGCCGCTTATCATCGTCAGCGTGATCCTGGTTTTGACGCTCGAAGCCGGCAATCAGCAGTACGAAGCGTTTATCATAGGACTCAGCTGGGCGTTCTTCAGGATATTCACCTGGACGCTCTGGTGCAGCATCGCCATGCGAACCCGTGCTCCCGCGGCGTGCGTTTTTGCCGTGGGCCAGTTCACCCTGACGCTTTGCAGCACGCTGGCCCAGTTGGCCTGCGACACTTTTCTGCCCGTTGCGACCATTCCGCTTCCCATTATGATATCGGCGATCATCGTGCTGACCGTGGGAACGTCCGCCTTCGTTATGAGCGAAGGCGATGTGAGGCGTTTCTTCGAGAAGCGCTCGATCGCCAAAAACAAACTCGATGAAGCGGGCGAATCGGTCGCTCAGAGCGTGCAGTGCGCTGCACGGGAATACGGCCTTTCGAAGCGGGAATCGGAAATCGCCGAACTTGTTATGCGGGGCAAGAACAACGTTGCCATTCAGGAGAGCCTCTACATAACGGAAAGCACGCTTCGAACGCATCTGCGCAACATCTACGGCAAGACATCGGTGCATAGCCGCCAGGAGCTCATCAGTCTGCTGCTCTCCTATATCGACGACGGGGAATGAAAAAACGGCGCGCCTTTCGAGGCAGCGCCGTCAGATCGGGTATGCAAGGCGAAATCTTAGCTCTGGGCCTTTTTCGCCTGCGACTGCACGCATGTGATGCCGATGACGCCCACGATGTCTTCTGCCGAGCAACCGCGCGACAGGTCGTTCACAGGGGCGGCGAGACCCTGTGTGATCGGGCCGTACGCTTCAGCTTTCGCAAGGCGCTGCACGAGCTTGTAGCCGATGTTCCCGGCATCGAGATCGGGGAAGATGAGCACGTTGGCCTTGCCGGCAACCGGCGATTCGGGTGCCTTCGATGCGCCGACCGAGGGCACGATGGCGGCGTCGAGTTGAAGCTCGCCGTCGATGCGGATGCCGGGAGCGAGCTCCTGGGCGATCTCGGTTGCCTCGATGACTTTATCCCGATCGGCGTTCGCCGAGGCGGAGCCGTAGGTGGAGTGGGAGAGCATTGCGACGACCGGCTCGGTTCCGATAAGCGTCTTCCACGATCCGGCCGAGCTCACGGCGATGTTGGCGAGCCGCTCGGAATCGGGTTGGATTTCGAGCCCCGAGTCGGCGAAAAGGAACACGCCGTCATCGCCGTACTCGCAATCGGGCACGATCATGATGAAAAACGCGCTCACGAGACGCACGCCGGGAGCGGTTTTGAGAATCTGCAGCGAAGCTCGCAACACGTCAGAGGTCGAGTGGCAGGCGCCGCACACCATGCCGTCGGCGCGTCCGAGCTTAACCATCATGTTTCCGAAGTACAGCACGTTATCCATGAGATCGAGCGCTTGTTCTTCGCTCATGCCTTTGGCTTTTCTCAGCTCGAACAGGGCATGTGCGAACTCTTCGCGCTCTGCCGCGGTGCGCGGGTCGATGACGGTTGCTCCTTCGAGGTTGTACGAACTTGCCGTAATCGCATCGGCATCCCCGAGAATCACCAAATCGGCGATATCGTCGGCCAAAATAGCTTCGGCTGCCTTAAGCGTGCGCTCGTCGTCTCCCTCGGGCAACACGATGGTCTGCTTATCGGATGCAGCCTTCGCAAGGATGGTGTCGATGAATGATCCCATGTTGGTAGTCCGTCCTTTCTCGATTTGTCCAAATTATATGATAATGGGACGCGGTGCAATGTCTCACGGTAAAATGGATTCTCGGCAGAATATGCAGGACGATAGTCCGCTGCGCGACATCGGCAAACAGAGGCCGGGGTGTCGCTTTGTCTCATACGTTTCCAAAAGGAAGGGTTCACATGGGTGTACAGGTGCGCAGTTTCAAGGAGCTCGACGTGGCCGATTACGACGCGGTCGTCGTGGGAAGCGGCTTCGCGGGCGCCGTTGTCGCTCGGGAGCTTGCCGAGCGAGCGAACAAGCGCGTGCTGATTATCGAGAAGAGGGCCCATATCGGCGGCAACATGTACGACGAGCTCGACGAAAACGGGATTCTCGTCCATCGCTACGGGCCGCATATCTTCCATACCAACGACAAGCGCGCGTTCGATTACGTGAGGCGTTTTACCGAATGGCGCGATTACGAGCACGAGGTGCTTGCCGATTGGTACGGCACCTACATGCCCGTCCCTTTCAATAAGAACTCGATGGAGATCGTCTACGGGGAAGAGAAGGCCGCGCATCTGATCGACAAGCTCATCGAAACGTTCGGCGACGAACGCAAGGTGACCATCAACGAGCTGCGCGCCCAGGACGACCCTGAGCTTTCGGAGATCGCCGACTTCATCTACAAGAACGTTTTCCTGTACTACACGCAGAAGCAATGGGGGCTCACGCCCGAAGAGGTCGATCCGAGCGTGACGGCGCGCGTGCCCGTGTTCGTCTCGCGCGACAACCGCTATTTCCAAGATGCCTTTCAGGGCATGCCGGCGAATGGCTACACGCCGCTTTTCGAGAGCATGCTCGATCACGATCTCATCGACGTATGCCTGGAGACCGAGGCGGAGAGCATCTTCGACCTCGAATTCGAAAGCGATGACGAGAACGCCCCGCTTGCGGCCATATCGATAAAGGACGTACCGATCGACGGGCCCATCGTATACACCGGCCCGCTCGACGAGCTTTTCCTGTCTCGGTTCGGCAGGTTGCCGTACCGAAGCCTCGATTTCGCCTATGAGACGCACGACGTCGAGCACGTGCTTCCCTGCGGAACGGTCAACTTCACGGTCACCGAAGATTACACGCGCATCACCGAGTTCAAGTACCTGACGGGGCAGGAGAGCGCGAAGACCACGATCATGAAAGAGTATTCGCATTCATACGATGATCCGAAGACCCAGATTCCGTACTACGCCATCATCAACGACGAGAACGCCGCCCATTACGATCGTTACCTCAAGTTGACGAGCGGACTTGCGAACTTCCACCCGCTCGGGCGCCTTGCAGAGTACCGGTATTACAACATGGACGTTATCATCGGACGCGCGCTCGCGCTCGCCGACGAACTCGTCGGCGAAGAATAGTCGGGCGGCATCTATGAAAACCGTCTCATTCGCCGTTCCGTGCTTCAATTCGGCGTCGTACATGGACGCATGCATCGAATCCATCCTCAAATGCGGGGATGATATCGAAATCCTCATCGTCGACGACGGGTCCACGAAAGACGATACGGCAGAGAAGGCCGACGAGTGGGCCTCGCGCCATCCTGGCATCATCAAGGCGATTCATAAGGAAAACGGCGGCCACGGTTCGGCGGTCAATGCCGGCCTCGCCGAAGCAAGCGGCCTGTACTACAAGGTGGTCGATTCCGACGACTGGCTCGACGAAGCAGCCATGCACGACATCATGAAGTACCTGCGCAAGCAGGTGGAGCGGGAAAGCCCGACCGATCTCGTGATCGGCAACTACGTGTACGAAAAGGTGCATGAGGGGAAGCGGACCATCATGCACTACCGCAACGTGTTTCCCGAAGGCAGGGAGTTCGGATGGGAAGACGTCGGACATTTCTCTCAGAGCCAGTACCTGCTCATGCACTCGGTCATTTATCGCACCGAGCTTCTGCGCGACATGAACCTGCAGCTTCCCGAGCACACGTTTTACGTGGATAACATATTCGTGTACGTCCCGCTGCCGCATGTGAGAACCATGTATTACCGCGATGTGGACATGTACCGATACTACATCGGGCGTGAAGATCAGAGCGTGAACGAAAGCGTCATGATGTCGCGCATCGACCAGCAGCTTCGCGTGACGCGCATTATGATCGATTCGGTTCGGCTGCCCGACGACGTGCCCGACAAGCGGCTCGAGCATTACATGGAGAACTATCTTTCCATGATGATGTGCATCTGCTCGATCTTTTTGCGCATGCAGAACACCGACGAATCGGAAGACAAGCGCGAGGATATCTGGATGTACCTCAAAAATCGAAACGATGCGCTCTACCGGCGTATTCGGCGCAGCGTCTTGAACATGGGCACGAATCTTCCGACTGCGGTGGGCAGGCGCATCGGCCTTACGGGCTATCGTGTGGCTCAGAAGATATTCAAGTTCAACTGACGCTCGCCGCGTCTCAAGCGCGGGCAGAGCGCCGCGCGATCGAGCGGATGGGAATGCGGGGGCCGGTTCAGCCGGCCCTTTTTCGCCCTACTTGTAATCGGATGAGTTCTTCGATCCCGAACCGGTGGTTCGCCGTTCCATGGAAAGCTCGCGCCCGAATTTCACTGCCGCATCGCCGAATCGGTCTTTCACCTTGTCGGTTGCGGCGAGAAGCCCGCTTCTCTTCTCGTCGTCTTCGATGATGGGCTTGACGTCGTTTTCGCTCGGCGCCTCCTGCAGCACATCGAACAAAGCATCCTGCGTCGGTTCGTCATCGTCGAATCCGGCCATGCCGACGCCGATGAGCCTTACCGGGATACCCGGCTCCCATATCTCGCGGGCCATACGGTAGAGCAAAGGGGTGAAAAGCAAGTCGTCGTCGGTCGCCTCGTCGAGCCGTTTCTGCACGCTTCGGATGCTTCGATCGGAAAACCTCAATTTGAGACTGATCGTGTGGCCCCGCATGCCCTTCTTGCGAAGCCGCCTGCCGACCTTTGACGCCATGGTCGCGATGCCCGCTTCCACCTCTTCGGCACTTGAAAGATCCTCGGCGAAACTCGTCTCGTTCGAGACCGATTTGACGGGATCGTCGTCGGCGACCGGCGTGAGGTCGCCTCCGTTCGCACGGGCCATGATCACCTCGGCGTTCTTGCCGAAGATATGCTTGAGCAGCGCTTCGTCGGCCGCGGCAAGCTCGCCGAGCGTGCGGATGCCGTGCGAGGTGAGCGCGCGCTCGGCAGCAGGTCCGACGCCGCTCATGGTGCGAATGGGCAAAGGGCTCAGGAAATCTTTCTCGCGGCCGGGATAAACGATGGTCAAACCTTGCGGCTTGTCCATATCCGAGGCTATCTTGGCAATGGTCTTCGTAGTGCCGAGTCCGATGGAGCAGGTTACGCCGAGATCGGCAACCCTCTTCTGAATGCGCTGCGCAATGAGGATGGGGTGTTCGTTCACGTGGGCCGTGGGGGATACGTCGAGAAACGCCTCATCGATGCTTACCTGCTGGATTCGAGGGCTTTCATCGAGCAATATGCCCATGATCTTCCTCGACATCTCGCGGTAACGGCCGTAGTGCCCGTGCGTCCAGATGGCGTCGGGGCAGAGGCGTGCCGCCTGCGAGGAGGGCATGGCGCTTCTCACCCCGAAGACGCGCGCCTCGTACGATGCGGTCGATACCACGCCGCGCTTGTCGGGATCGCCGCCCACGATGACGGGTTTGCCCCGCCAGCCAGGGTGGTCGAGCTGTTCGACCGAAGCGAAGAACGCATCGAGGTCGACGAGCAGGATTGCAGGACCGCGCCATGCGGGAAGCCGTCCTGCGGCGTCGATGCCAGGTTCTTCGCGATCATTCGTATGTCCGTGTGTGCCATACATGGTGTTGATAGTCTAACATGTCGGGCATAAGGGGCTTGAATTGTGCTAGGATTGGTTTCCCCGTAGCGGCAAGAGCGTTACGGGAGGTGAAAAAAGGAGGGAAGGACATGTCGGCATTGTTTGGGTTCAACGCTCGCTCGAGCGTTCGCGATGCCATGGCGGCGCAACCTGAAAAGCCGTTGTCTCTTCCTTACGAGCTGCGTACCGAAATGAATTGGCTTGATTTTTCGGGAACGGCCAACCCCCTCGGCACGCCGAAATCGTTCATACGCGCCATGCATACCGGCTTGGTCGATGGGGAGCTGAGCTATATGCCCGATCGCAGCGCCCATACGTTTCGCGCTGCTCTTGCGCGTAAATTCGGCATCGCACCCGAGTCGTTTCTCTGCGGAACATCGGTGAGCGATATGGTGCGGTCGGTGGCGCAGACCTATAGGCCGTGTTCGGTAGGCATCGTGTCTCCGGCGGCTGCAGAATTCATGCTTGCCGTGGCGAACGCGGGCCATGATGTGGTCGAGCTTTCCACTCCTCACGCGTTCGTTGTTCCCGATGTGCACGCAGCCCACGATATCGGACTGAGGTTCGATGCTGCGGTTCTCGCGAACCCGACGTATCCGACAAGCCGCTTGCTTCCCAAGCAGACCCTCGTCAACTATCTCGAGGCGTGCTCATGGGTGGTGGTGGACGAAAGCCTCATAGAATTGACGCTCGGCGGAGAAAGCATGATTCCGCTTATCGATCGGTACCGGAACCTGATCATCGTCAGATCGCTCAGCTCCGCCTTCGCTATGCCGGGCATTCCCATAAGCTACTGCATTGCTCATCCCGATACCATTATGCAGATAGAGCAGTTCTTCGACAATTCGGGGCTTTCGATGTTCGCGGAGGTCGTCGGCGCGCACGTGTACACCGAATCCGCCGATTACCTTGAGAAGACCCGGGAGTTCCTCGATACTGAAATTCCCTGGATGCAATGTATGCTCAACCTCATTCCCGGCATCCAGATTTTCCCCGCAGAGGCGAATTTCGTCATGTGCTCGTTCGACAATGCGGCTCCGATGGATCTGGCTGTGGCGAATACCTCGGAGCTGGTCTTGCGTCTGCAGCTTGCAGGGTTTCTCGTAAGGAAGCTTGAAGGAATGCCCGGCATAACGGGTGGAAAGTACTTCTGCGTGGGCGTGAGAAGCCGTGAAGACAACGAGAAGCTTTTATCCGCGCTGCGCGAAATCATCATCGGCAGACGTTGAAATTCAGCCGTTTGCGAAGCTTCGTGCGGTAAGCAGAAAGCCCCGCATCCCGCCGCGGCCGTTTCGGGCGCGCGCAGGATGCGGGGCTTCATCGTTTCGGTCGGATAGCGCTTATCGCTTGTCGGCCAGAAAGAAGAGGGCCATCGTTCCCGGACCCGAGTGGGCTCCGATAACCGGGTCGACGTAGTTGATGTACACATCGGATACGCCGAACTCTTCGCGGACCTTGCCCGCCACGTATTCCGCATCTTCGATGCAATCGCCGTGCGTGATGAAGACGACCTGTTCGGAAACCGGCTCGATCGCCGATTTCCTCATATGGTCGACCAGCGCATTGAGGGATTTCTTGCGTCCGCGAACCTTCTCCATGGGAATGAGGTGCCCCTCGTCGTCCACATGCATGACGGGCTTGATGTTGAGCATGGTGCCGGCCCATGCGCTCGTCTTCGAAACGCGGCCGCCGCGGAACAGGAACATGAGATCGTCGACGGTGAACCAATGCGCCAGGTGCAGGCGGTTCTCTTTCACCCAGTCCGCAATCTCGTCGATGCCGAGGCCCTCGCGTTTCTTCTGCACCGCGTAATACACAAGGAGACCTTCGCCGCCCGAAGCGGCAAGCGTTTCAACCGAACGGATCGTCCGATCGGGAAACTCGGCCTTTAAATCCTTCAGCAGCAAATCGATGGCCTCGTAGGTTCCGGAAAGCCCGCTGGAGAAGCCCAGGTACAGAATATCCTGGCCGTCTTCGAGCAGTTTTCTGAAGAGCTTTTCGGAATCGGCGAGGTTCGGAAGGGATGTGGTTATGACCTTGCCTTCGCGCATCATCGTATAGAATTGCTTCAGATCGGTTCTCTCGCCTTTGAGATAGCTCTGGTACTGTTCGCCATCGATCATGAACGTGAGCGGAAGGATGTGAAGACCGAAGTCATCGATCATATCCTCCAAAAGATTGCTGCTCGAATCGGTAACGATTTCAAAGCCCATGGGTCACCTCGTATCATGCTTGTCGTTAAATTGTGTCCTGAGCCAGTATAAACATTATGATACGACCGCGTATGTCACAATTTTGAAAAGTATTGCAAGGCAAGGGGTAAATGCGGAAATTCCCCTATAATGTTCAAGTTTGATGCGATTATCCAGGCTTTGCGCCTGAGCGGTAACGATAACCTGAGGAGACGGCGTGGGAAACAGCTACAAGGAAACGATGAATCTGCCCAAGACCGATTTCGCCATGCGCGCGAACCTGCCCGAAAACGAGCCGAAGCGCCTTGCGAAGTGGGAAGAGGAAAAGCTTTACTGGAAGGTGCTCGAGAAAAACAAGGATGGCAAGCCCTTCGTTTTGCATGACGGCCCCCCGTATGCAAACGGTCCGATCCATATCGGACATGCGTTCAACAAGATCCTCAAGGATTTCGTGATAAAAAGCCATGCGCAGCGCGGGTACTATACGCCCTACATCCCCGGTTGGGATTGCCACGGCCAGCCGATCGAGCATATGGTCGAAGTGACCCTGGGACCCGATAAGATGGCCGCTATCGAGCAGCCGACCCTGCGCAGGCTTTGCCGCGAATGGGCCGAAAAGTACGTCGACGTGCAGCGCGAGGGCTTCAAGCGCCTCGGCGTCAACGCCGATTGGGAGCATCCCTATCTCACGTTCACGCCCGGCTACGAGGCGGGCAACGTCGAGATATTCAAAAAGATGTATCTCGACGGCGCGATCTATCGCGGCCGCAAGCCCATTCACTGGTGCAAAAGCTGCCATACCGCGCTTGCTGAAGCCGAAATCGAGTACAGCGATGAGACGTCGCCCTCGATCTTTGTGAAATTCAAGCTCGATTCCATTCCCGGCGTTTTCGAAGCCGCAGGGGTCGATGGCAGCGCCTACGTGCTCATCTGGACCACCACGCCCTGGACGCTTCCTGCGAACACGGCGGTAAGCCTTGCTCCCGATGCCCCCTACGTCATGGTCGAGGTGGACGGAAGCTATCTGCTCATGGCTGAAGAGCTTGTCGAGCAAGTTGCCGAAACGGCAGGTTGGGAGGCCTATCGCGTCGTTTCGGCTGCAAATGGCGAGCCCGTCTCGCTGAAAGGCCGCGAGCTCTACGGCCTCACCTACACCGCGCCTATTCGCCAGGATCTCAAGGGTACGGTAATCTACGGCGATCACGTGACGCTCGATACCGGCACGGGGGCGGTGCATACCGCTCCGGGACACGGCCAGGACGACTATCTCGTGGCCCTCGAGTTCGATATCCCGTTGCTCATGCCCGTCGACGACAACGGCCGTTTCACCGACGAGGCGGGGCAGTTCTCGGGCCTCGATACCGACGAGGCGAACCCCGTCATCATCGAATGGCTGCGCGAACAGGGCACGTTGGTTGCCGAGAAGGCGATCACGCACAGCTATCCCCATTGCTGGCGCTGTCACAAACCCGTCATCTTCCGCGCGACCGACCAGTGGTTCGTGTCGATGGACAAGACCGGGCTGCGCGAGAACACCTTGCGCGTCATCGAGAACGATGTGCAGTGGATACCCGAATGGGCTGTCAACCGCATCGGGTCGATGGTTGCCGACCGTCCCGACTGGTGCATCTCGCGCCAGCGTTCCTGGGGTGTTCCGATCCCCGTGTTCAAGTGTGCGAAATGCGGCAACACCGTGGCCACCGAAGCGACGTTCGATGCGGTGATCGAGCTGTTCCGCAGCGAAGGCGCCGATGCGTGGTTCACGAAGGATCCGAGCGAGTACCTGCCGAAGGGCATCGCCTGCGAGGTGTGCGGCTCCCACGAGCTCGTTCCCGAGAAAGACATCCTCGACGTATGGTGGGAGAGCGGCGTGAGCCATACGAGCGTGTGCCGCTACCGTGCCGATGAGGGGCTCACGTTCCCGGCCGACATGTACCTCGAGGGCTCCGATCAGCATCGCGGCTGGTTCCAGTCATCCGTCCTTACGAGTGTAGGGGCCTATGGGGTCGCTCCGTACAAATCGGTCATGCACTGCGGGTTCACGATGGATGCCGAAGGCAAGAAGATGTCCAAATCGGCCGGCAACGGAATCGACCCTGCCGACGTCATGGCCAAAAGCGGTGCCGATGTGCTGCGCTTGTGGGTGTCGAGCGTCGATTACTCGCAGGATGTCAATATCGGCGACGAGATTCTCGAGCGCACGAGCGAGGCGTACCGGCGCATTCGCAACACCTTCAGGTTCCTGCTCGGCAACCTCAGCGATTTCGATTACCGATGCGATGCGGTCGCCTCATGGGACGACCTTTCTCCGCTCGACCAGTGGGCGCTTGTGCGCGTACGGCATCTGCTGCACGATGTCGAGGCGGCCTACGACGCCTACAAGTACCATCTGGTGTACCGCGCCGTGTACGACTACATCGTAAGCGACCTATCGGCCGTCTACATGGATGCGCTCAAGGATCGCCTGTATTCCGAAGCGCCCGATTCCCTTCTGCGCCGCGGCGCTCAGACCGTGCTCATGAACATCCTCGAGGTTCTCGTGCGCATTCTCGCCCCCATCCTGTCCTTCACAACCGATGAAGTGTGGGAGAGCTATCCCGAGGGCCTTCGCTATGATGGCGGCCATCCGCAGAGCGTGCAGCTTGCCGGATGGCCCGAGGACAGCGACTTCATGCCGGCCATTCCCGAGGCGGGATCCGAGAAGATCGCCGAGGCGTTCGGCGTCGTGCTCGACGTGCGCGAAGTGGTCATGAAAGCGCTTGAAGAGGCGCGCGGCGCAAAGACGATCAACAAGAGCCAGGAGGCTTCCATCGAGATCTCTGCACCGCGTTCGGTGCTCGACGCGGTCGAGCAGTTCGCACCCGAGGTGTTCGAAGAGCTCTTTATCGTGTCGGAGGTCGCATTCGTCGAAGGCGACGAGCTCGGTGTCCGCATTGGCCAAGCCCGCGGCGAGAAGTGCCCGCGCTGCTGGAATTATCGGGAGCTCGGCGGCAATCCGAACCACCCCAGCGTATGCATGCGCTGCGGCGATGCGCTCGATGCCATCGGCTACAAGGAATAGCAACGTGGAGCAACCTCGGACAGAACTTCAGGCCGAAGCGCCCGCGAACCCCTCGAAGCGAGGCAAGCGCGTTCGCGCGGCTCTGGTATTCGCCTGCCTGGCGGCCGTGTGGCTCGCCTTCGATATGGCAACCAAGAACTACTTCAACGGCTCCTTCGCACCTGGCGATGTGATCACCGATCCGATCGCGGGCCTGTTCCGCTTTCGCCTCGTCCACAATACCGGCGCCGCATGGGGCATGTTCGGCGATTCCACGTTTGCGCTTGGAATCATGTCGGTTCTCGTATGCGCCGCATTGCTGGTGTATCTGTTCGCTGCATCGAAGGATATGAACGAGGGCCAGATCATCGGGCTCGCGCTTGTCTTCGCGGGTGGCATCGGCAATGCGCTCGACCGTTTCACGCTCGGGTACGTTGTCGACTTCATCGATTTCACGTTCATCGATTTCCCCGTGTTCAACATTGCGGATATCGGCGTTACGTGCGGTTTCGTCGTTTTTATCGCGAGCATGCTCTACGCATGGAGAAAAGCGGATCGGGAAGCCGCGCTCGAAGCGCAGAACGTCGATCGCGGCGATGCGGAACCTTGCGCGGAAAAGGCAGCCGAGGGGAAGGCGCGCGACGCGGCGCCTGAGGATGACGAGAGCGCCAAGCCCGCCCATGGGGCGGGCGAGGACAAGGAGATCGTTGCCTGATGGCGCGTTCTCTTGTCCATATCGTTGCCGCCCAAGACGGCGGCATGCGCCTCGATGCGCTTGCCGCCGCACGCGAGCTCTATGCGAGCCGGTCGGCCGCCGTCAAGGCGATCGAGGATGGTCGCGTGTTCGTCAACGGCGAAACGGTGGCGAAGAAGGCGGTCGTCTCAGCGGGCGATACGATCGTCTACGAGGTGGCCGAGGAGGCTCCGAAGACGCATTTGCTCGGCCAGCCGATCGATCTCGACATCAGATACGAAGACGACTATCTTATCGTGCTCTCGAAGCAGGTAGGGCTTGTGTGCCATCCTTCTCCCGATCATTTCGACGGAACGCTCGTCAACGCGCTCATCTATCACTGCGGGGCCGACAATTTGTGCAATGTACAAGGCGATCGGGATAGGCTCGGCATCGTGCACCGCCTCGATCGGGATACGAGCGGGCTTATGCTTGCGGCGAAAACCGACGATGCGGGACAGGCGCTCATGGATGATATCCGCGATCGAATCGTCGACCGTCATTACCTGACGCTTGTGCAGGGTGTGATTCCCCATGATACCGGGATGATCGACGCGCCCATCGCTCGCGCCGATCGCGAACGGACGCGCATGGCCGTAAGCGATTCCCCGTCGGCGCGCGACTCCATAACCACGTTCACGGTGCTCGAGCGGTTCGACGCCGGATCGAAGGATGACGGCTACACGTTGCTCGACTGCAAGCTTTTCACGGGCAGGACGCATCAGATCCGCGTGCATATGAACTACATCAAGCATGCCTGTGTAGGAGATCCGTCTTACGGAACCGGCAGCCCCGCCGCACAGCTTGGCTTGACGCGGCAGTTCCTTCATTCGTATCGGCTCGCGTTCACGCATCCTGTCACGGGGGAGGACCTTGAGTTCGTTGACGGCTTGCCTGAGGATTTGAGCTGTGCCCTCGAATCGATCGCCGAGAGGACGCAGGGCCGTACCGAAGCGGGCGAAGCGGTGCTTTCCGCCATCGAGGCGGCGCGGATGCGAGAAATGCCGTAGACGCATCGGACGCCGATGCGCATGTGCGCGGAGCTATTTCTTTGCCGTAACCGTCATGTTCTGAAAGCGCGCCTGCAGGTAGCTGTCGGGGAACACGTCGTCGCAGAACTTCTGGATCGGATCGGTTGCGGGAATGTTCGCCATGCGCTGGCTTTCGCGATCGAGCGCCAAGCAGGTGCATACGATGTTCGCAGCCATGAACAGCGTCATGAGGACCGTCAGGACGCGCGCTACTTTGTTCTTGGAATCGACATGGGAGAACACGCGCTTCACCACGGGCATGATGATGCGCACCCAGACGAGTCCGAGCATGCCCCACATCATGCCGAAGAAGAAGTTCGTCCTGCCCTGAATGCTTCCGAACGTCCCGGTGTAATCCCAAGCGATCGCTCCCCAAAACGTTTCCATTCCCCAACTGGTTACATATTCAATTGCCGAACCGACGACCATCGACACGAGGAAGATGACGAGGTTGTGGGAATGGTAATAGCGGTTGAGGAACAGCGTAAGAAGCACGGCGCCCGATCCGTATATGGGGGAGAACGGCCCCCAAACGAGGCCCGCACGGCTTTCCCATCCCCCGAACACGATGGCGTGATAAATGGTTTCAACGGTAAGCCCGATAACCGATCCGGCCACAAACAGCCAGAACATGGTGAAGTAGTCGATCTTCAAGAACCCTTGGTTGTGGAAGATCTGGGCTTTGAGCTCGGTGGCGAATTCCACGAAGGGGTTTTCTTTCGGGTTTTCCTCGCAGGCGGCTTTTGCATCATGCGGGGAAGACGGATCAACAGACGGGTTCGATGCGGACGATTCGCCCCGACCTTCATCTGCCTCGATTTGGTCGGATCCCGTTTTTTCCGTTTGCTTTCCCATCCATGCGCTCCTCTTGCCTTGATATGAGGCTAGAGTATACTAGATTGTTCGTGAACCTGAATGACAGTTTCATTTCAACTTACCGAATGGCAGGAGTGATGGACATATGCCGGCGCATACTCGTTGCGGCGTGTTATTGGTGAACACGGGTACGCCCGCCGCGCCAACCCCGAAAGAGGTTCGGAAGTATCTCGGAAAGTTCCTCATAGACAAGCGCATAGCGCCTATGAACAGGGCGGCTTGGTGGCTGATCCTCCATCTGTTCATCCTGCCCTCGCGGGGGAGGAAAAGCGCTGCGAAGTACGAAGCCATCTGGACCGACGAAGGATCGCCCCTGAACGTGGGCCACGAGAAGCTCGTATCGGGGCTGTCTGCGGCATTCGGCGAAGCGGGGTTCGGAAACACGGTCGAAGTCCGTTACGCGATGAGCTACAGCGAGCCGACGATATCCGCGTCGATGCGCGAGCTCAAAGATTGCGGATGCAAGCACCTCATCGTGCTTCCCCTGTATCCGCAAAGCGCGTATTCCACCACCGGTGCGGTGCATGATGGAGTCGAGCGGGCGGTACGCAAAATCAAGTGGGATGGCACCTACGAGCTCATCGACAACTACCACGACAACCTCACCTATATCAAAGCGCTTGCCGCCTCTATCAAGCATGCGGGGTTCGATCCCGAATCCGATGACGTGATCCTGTTCTCGTTCCACTCCATCCCCTTGGTCGACATCGAAGCGGGGGACACCTACGAGCTTCAGACCGGCGCATCGAGCCTGCAGATAGCAAGCGAGCTCGGCATCGATCGGAAGCGGTGGACGATCGGCTACCAATGCCGCTTCGACAAGGGCAGAGAATGGCTTTCCCCCTACTCGAAGGACGTTTTGGCGCGCTGGGCCGAATCGGGTGTCGGCAGGGTGTTTTTCGTATGCCCCGGATTCGCCGTTGACTGTCTGGAGACGCTTCATGACGTAGGCGATGAATTCAAGCCGCTGTACTTCGAGAAGGCGCGCGCGGCTGGAAGGCCTGTTTCGGACGACCATTTCGTCTACGTGCCGTGCCTCGATCGCAGCAAGGCGCACGCGAAGGTGCTCTACGAAGTGACCTCCCCCTACGTAGGAGCGTGGCTCGATGACTGACGTTTGTCGGAAAACCGTGGTGCTCGGCGTTACGGGATGCATCGCCGCCTACAAATCGGCGGAGATCGTCAGGGGTCTCCAGAAGGCCGAGGTACGGGTCAAAGTGGTTATGACCGAGCATGCCTGCGAGTTCGTCGGCCCGACGACGTTTCGCGCGCTGACACGTGAGCCGGTAGCGGTGCGCCTCTTCGACGAGCCGGGGGATCCCATCCATCACATCTCGCTTGCTCAGGAAGCCGACGCGATGCTCATCGCTCCGTGTACGGCCAACGTGCTGGCAAAGCTCGCGTGCGGCATAGCCGACGATCTTTTGACTACGACCGCGCTCGCTTTGACGGCTCCGCTGATAATCGCACCCGCCATGAACGTTCATATGTACGACAACCCCGCCACGCGCAACAACATGGGCGTGCTCCATACGAGGGGAGCGCATTTCATCGAAGCGGGGGATGGGTACCTTGCTTGCGGCGATGTGGGCAAAGGACGCCTTGCCGATGTTGACGAGATCGTGCGGCAGACGCTGGACGTCTTGGGCGTGAAGAGGGATCTTGAGGGAAGATCGATCATGGTGACGGCGGGTCCGACCGTCGAGGCGATAGATCCTGTCCGCTTCATCTCGAACCATTCGTCGGGCAAGATGGGCTATGCGATCGCCCGTGCCGCGGCACGGCGCGGTGCCGACGTGACGCTCGTATCCGGACCGACCGCCCTTGACGCGCCCGATGGGGTGCGCATGGTGCCCGTGCAGAGCGCCCGGGAGATGCTCGCCGAGGCCGAGGAGGCGTTCACCGACTGCGATATCGCGGTGTTCGCTGCGGCGGTCAGCGACATGCGGCCGAAGAACCCTGCAGGCCGCAAGCTCAAGAAGGGCGTATCCGATAGCGAGCTTGCATCGATCGAGCTGGTTGAGAACCCCGACATACTCGCGACGCTGGGAGCTTCGAAGGCCCATCAGGTCGTGGTCGGCTTCGCCGCGGAAACCAACGACGTCATCGAAAACGCCCAGGCGAAGCTTCATCGTAAGAACGCCGATATGATCGTTGCAAACGATGTGGGCAGTGACGTGGGGTTCGGAACCGATGACAACAAGGTGTGGCTCGTGGAGGAAGCGGGCATCATCGATGTGCCTCGGATGTCGAAGCCGGAACTCGCCGATATCATTCTCGACAACGCGATCCGCCGTCTTTCCGAATAGCATGTGAAAAAACTCCCGCAATCGTGAAATCGGCTCTTGAAATGGACGGGGATTACCACTAAGATAGACAACGCTGCTTTTGAGGATGATCGAAAGCATGCACGAACGGGTTGTGGCGCAGTTTGGTAGCGCACTTGACTGGGGGTCAAGGGGTCGCAGGTTCAAATCCTGTCAACCCGACCAGATTAACCAATGGGCAGCCGATCATCGGCTGCCCATTTTTCTTTCATCTTCCGATTGCGGGGGCGAATCCGAACCGACCTTCAGTCGGATGAAGCCGGCTGAAGGTCTTCGATGAAGTGAACGGGATGCATATCCCAGTATCCCCTGAAAACCCGCATGTCGTTGCCATCGAGATTCATCTGATACATCCTGAACGTAACCAGCAGGTTCTTCGGCTGCCTTCGTTCGAACAGCGCAAGCGCCTGCTCCATCGACTCCAGGGGAAACCATGGCAAATACTCGTTGGCTTCCTTGTCGCTGAAGATATCGAATATCGCAGGCAGATCGCCTATTGAGAATTTCCGCAGAATCAAGCGGTTCGTTTCGAGGGGAGGTGCGTTCATGGTCTCCATCCAGCGATCGTTCGACATATGCCTTGATTATAAGGGATTGGCTGCACGTTGCATGTTCATGCAAGCAGTTCAGAACGAAGCGCAAGCTGATTCCGAATCCCTGCTTGCGGTAACGAAACGCAATCCGCTCGGTTTCCTTTGGAAACGCAGCGTATACGGTGCGCTCACGATCGACGTTTCCCGAATGGATTACTCGGATGCTCATCTATGGTGAACCCAAGCACCTATAACAGAGGAAAGGAGCACGACCATGAGCATCGTAGTTTGGATTATCATAGGCGGCCTGGCGGGCTGGATTGGAAACATGATCATGAAAACCGAGGGAGGCCTTTTGAAAAACATCGTGACGGGCATCGTCGGTGCGCTTATCGGCGGATTCGTCATGAGCTTTTTCGGTGCATCGGGCTTCACCGGCTTCAATGTCTGGTCGTTCGTCGTAGCGCTGGTCGGATCGATCATCCTGATCGCCATAATCAACCTGCTGACCGGCAGGCGCACGGCTTAGCAAGCGCATTGCACGGTTAAGAAGAGCGGGGCGGTTCGGTTGTGTGTCAAACCGAACCGCCCCACGAAAAAGCGGCCCTTTCGGGCCGCTTCAAGGTGTACTTCGTTTTTTATTTAAAGAACGCGAACCTGAGTGGCCTGGTTCTTACCGTTGGAGCCTTTGGCAATGACGAACTCAACCTGGTCATGCTCTTCGAGGTTCTTGAAGCCCTCTCCCTGGATTTCGCTGAAGTGGACGAAGAGATCTTCGCCGCCTTCCTGAGAGATGAAGCCGTAACCTTTTTCAGAGCTGAACCACTTGACTGTACCTGTAGACATGTAAAACCTAACTTCCTACCCCGCAGGGCAAATGCTGGCGACGCTTGCAACCATGTTGAACGCGTTGCCGATAATAAAGCGACTGTATGCCGCACCTATGAGTCTAGGGGGTCACGCCCCGAATCGGCTCCGCAATGCGAAATAGATGTGGGCTGCACATGATATCAACACGTAGAGCGAGCCTTGTGCGACGAAATCGACAAAAACATAAGAGGGAACGCGAAGGAGGCCGCCTTAGTCTTCGCCGCAAACCTCGATCGAATCGCCCTTGCTGACCGTGCCACCCGAAAGCACTCGGGCGAACACGCCTTCCCGGGGCATGATGCAATCGCCCATGCGATGGTAGATCGCGCAGTGGCTGTGGCACTCTTTTCCGATCTGCGTGATCTCCATGCGCACGTCGTTGCAGGCAAGCTTGGTGCCGATGGGGAGTGCCTTTACGTCGATGCCCTCTATGATGAGGTTCTCGCCGAACGAGCCGTCGACCACTTCGGCGCCGCGGGCCTTGAAATCCTCGATGCTCTCGAAAGACAGCAGGCTTACCTGGCGATGCCATTTGCCCGCATGGGCATCGCCGACGATCCCGAAATCGGCTTCGATGGCAGCCGAACCCACGTCGGACTTCTGCACGCCCTTCGCCTCGCTTACGCATACAGCCTTCACAGTTCCCATTCCTGATCCTTTCTCGTCTGAAATAATCTTGCATCAGGATATATTATAATCCTAGCATATCAGTATGATTTATAGAAGAAAAAAGATGCTCTGCCGCCTGCCTTCCGTATTCGACCGATCGTTTCTCGTTTGGTTGCGAATCGTCCCGCTGACCGAATAAAAAACCCACGTCTGAGCCGCTGGGCAGGCAGGAGGCCTTTCTTTGCTAGAGTTTATTCGGCGGCTCGTGCCGCCATTACTGTAAGAATGCACTTTATTCGAAGGGGGAAGCCACGTGGGTATGCTTGGATTTCTAATCCTTTTCCCGCTGGTTGTTGCGGCGGTTTTGTTCGTCGTGAAGAACAACCAAGCGAGAAAAGTGATTGTCAGCGTTTCGGCCCTTGTCATCGGCCTCGCATCCGTGCTGCTAGCGGGAACCTATCTCGGTGCCGGGGGAGTGTACTTCGAGTACATGTCGCCGGTGATCGACTACGTATGTACGGGCATCAGCATTCTGATCGCCGTCGTCATACTCGCCTACGGCGTGAAGTACAGAAACGTTCTCGCCTCGGTGCTTGCGATCATCCAAGTCGTCGGCACGCTTGTGCTCGAGTTCGGGTTCGCGCATCACGTCACGGTCCAGTACGGCCTTTATCTCGATTCGCTTTCCCTTTTGATGGCGCTCGTCATCGGCATCATCGGATCGGGCATCTGCGTGTACGCGATCGGCTACATGGAGGATTTCCAGGCGCACCACGCCGACGAGCCCGACCGCAGGCCGACGTTTTTTGCGCTCATGTTCCTGTTCCTTTCGGCCATGTTCGGCATCGTGTTCTCGAACAACATGATGTGGCTGTTCGCGGCCTGGGAGGTTACCACGGTCTGTTCGTTCTTGCTCATCGGCTACACGAAGACCGACGAGGCTATTAAGAACGCCTTCCGCCAGATCATCATGAACATACTCGGCGGGCTCGGTTTTTTGGGCGCGCTGTACTTCATGGTCATCGGCTTGGGAACGCTCTCGTTCGTCGATTTCATCGTGTACGGCATCCAGAACCCCGTCGTCGTCGTGCTTCCGGTTACCTGCCTTGCCTTCGCGGGCATCACGAAAGCGGCGCAGATGCCGTTTCATATGTGGCTTCTGGGCGCCATGGTCGCCCCGACCCCCACAAGCGCGCTGCTGCATTCGTCCACCATGGTGAAGGCAGGCGTCTTCCTGCTCGTCAAGCTCGCACCCATCTTCTATGCGGGCACTGCATCGTTCTCGGGCAACTTCATGACCGTCGTGCCGAGCCTCATGGTCGTGCTCGTGGGCGGCATCACGTTCACGCTGTGCTCGTTCATGGCCATCTCCCAGAGCAACGCCAAGCGCGTGCTCGCGTATTCGACCATTGCGAACCTCGGCCTCATCGTGGCATGCGCCGGTGTCGGCACGCCTGAGGCGGTTTGGGCCGCGACGTTCCTCGTTTTGTTCCACGCGATCGCCAAATCGCTGCTGTTTTTGTGCGTCGGCACGGCCGAGCACCATATCGGCAGCCGCGACATCGAGGACATGGATCTTCTGTTCGAACGCATGCCGCGTCTCGCTCGCTTCATGATGCTCGGCATCATGTGCATGTTCATCGCCCCGTTCGGCATGCTGATCGCCAAATGGGCGACGCTCGTTTCCTTCGTCGAGACGGGCAACATCGCGCTCATCATCCTGCTTGCGTTCGGCTCCGCCGCAACGTTCATGTTCTGGGGCAAATGGCTCGGCAAGCTTTCGGGCATCGCCGCCGAGCCGAAGAACGACGAGATAACCGTGCATCGCAGCGAATGGGTGTCGATCTCGCTCATGGCCGTTCTGGTCATCGCATGCTGCATCTGCATCCCTGCGATCTCGTGGGCGATCGTCGAGCCGTACGTGTACAGCGTCTACGGAACCGTTGCAGCGGGCATTGCGGCCGACAACCTGTGGATAGCGAGCGTGGCCGTCATCTTCATCGTCATCGTGCTGTTCGCCGGCCTCGGCAAGAGCAAGGCGCGCAAGGTCGACGTGTACCTGTCGGGCGTGAGCATCGACAACAGCGAGCGCACGTTCCAAAACTCGCTTTCGCAGGAGACCAAGGCAACTGCGCGCAACTGGTATCTGGAATCGGTATTCGGCGAGAAGCTCATTGCGCCCGTCGGCACGATCATGTGCACCATTTTGATCGTCGCGGCCTTCGCGGTCGCCGCCGTCGGCCTGCCGGGCTTGCTGTAGAAAGGGGGCAGACATGAACATCATCGCCATCATCATAGCCACAATCGTTTTCGCCATCGTCGCCCCCGTGCTGGGCTGCCTGCTTGCAGGCGTCGATCGCATCATCTCCGCACGCATGCAGGGCAGGGTAGGGCCTCCTCTGCTACAGCCGTACTACGACGTGCGCAAGCTTCTCGGCAAAGAGAACGTAAGCGTCAATTCGTCTGAGAGCGTCTACATCACCTGCGCTCTCGTGTTCACGATCCTTGCAGGCGGCATCTTCTTCAGCGGCGGCAACCTGCTCATGAGCGTGTTCGTCATCACGCTGTCGGCCCTGTTCTTCATCGTGGCCGCATACTCGACGCGCTCTCCCTACGCCGAGATCGGTGCGGGACGCGAAACGCTCCAGGTCATGGCTTACGAGCCTATGGTGCTGTTCATGGCCGTCGGGTTCTTCATGGCGGCTGGCACCTTCGATGTGGCAGGCGTGCTTTCGCTCGACGCTCCGATCATCACGAACATCTGGCTCGTGTTCCTCGGATTCCTGTTCATCTTGACGATCAAGCTGCGTAAATCGCCGTTTGACCTGTCATATTCGCACCACGCCCATCAAGAGCTCGTCAAGGGCATCACCACCGAGATGAGCGGACCGACGCTCGCCAAGGTCGAGATCATGCACTGGTGTGAGAACATCTTGTTTCTCGGGTGGACGGGCATGTTCTTCATCTGGGGCAATCCGCTTTCGTTCGCAATCGCGATCGTGGCCGTCGTCCTCATCTACTTCCTCGAGATCTGGATCGACAACAACTTCGCCCGCGTCAAGTGGCAGGCCATGCTGAAATCGGCATGGGTCGTCGCACTCGTGGCGGGCGGAGTCAACATAGCCGTCCTCGCGTATCTGTAAAGGGGGTATGCATATGTCTTACGCAACGAAATCGCCGTGGGTCATCCACTACGACGGGTCGAGCTGCAACGGCTGCGACATCGAAGTGCTCGCGGCGCTGTGCCCCGGCTACGATGTCGAGCGCTTCGGCATCATCAACACCGGCAACCCGAAGCACGCCGACATCTTCCTCGTCACCGGAAGCGTGAACGAGCAGAACATAAAGGTCGTCCAAGAGATATACAACCAGATGGTCGAGCCGAAGGTCGTTATCGCATGCGGCATCTGCGCATGCTCGGCCGGCATCTTCCACGATTGCTACAACGTCATCGGGGGCGTGGACAAGGCGATCCCGGTCGACGTGTACGCGCCGGGGTGCGCGGTGAGGCCCGAGGCCATCATCGACGCCGTCGTCCAGGGTCTCGGGATCCTCGACGAGAAGGCGAAGGCCCTCGAAGCCCAAAAGAAAGGAGCGTGAGCATGAGCTTGCAAACGGAGTTCCTTCCGCTTGAGCTTTCGAACGTTAAGCAGTGCGCGGCCGACATGAAAGAGCGCGGCTACCGCTACGTGCAGATGCTCGCCGTCAATACCGAAAACGGCATCGACCTGCAGTACGCCTACATGCTCGGCGCAGATCTGAAGATGTTCACGATCGAAGGTGTGAAGAAGGGCACAAAGGTGCCGTCCATCACCGATATATTCCTCGAGGCATTCGTGTTCGAGAACGAAGCACATGATCTGTTCGGGGTTGAAATCGAAGGAATCGCCATCGATTTCGGCGGGAAATTCTACCATGTGGCCCAGGCAGAGCCCATGACGGTCATCTCTCCCGCCCAGAAGGCGGCACGCGAGAAAGCGGAAAAGCTTGCTGCGGCGAAAGCAGCCAAGGCGGCCAAGGCCGACGGTGCGAGCGCGGCGGACGATATGGAAGCGAAGCTCGCGGGTATGGATCCCGAGAAGGCCGCAAAGGTTCGCGCTGCCATGGAGGCGAAAGCCAAGAAGGAAGCCGCCGCAGCAGAAGCTGCAAAAGCCGACAAGATCGCCAACCTCGATCCCGAGAAAGCGGCGAAGCTCAAGGCCGCCATGGAGGCGAAAGCAGCTCGCGAGGCGGCGAAGAAAGAAGCAGCCGAGGCATCTGCCGAAGCCGATCAGAAAGAAGGTGAGTAGCATGGGAAAAGCGACCGTCATTCCCTTCGGGCCCCAGCACCCGGTGTTGCCCGAGCCGCTTCACCTCGACCTGGTCGTCGAGGACGAGAAGGTCATCGAGGCGATTCCTCAGATCGGGTTCATCCACCGCGGTCTTGAAAAACTCGTGGAGACGCGCGATTACAACCAGTTCATCTACGTTGCCGAACGCATCTGCGGCATCTGCGCGTTCGGCCACTCGCTCGGCTACGCCGAGACCGTCGAGCGCCTCATGGGCGTCGAGATTCCCAAACGCGCCGAGTACCTGCGCGTCATCTGGCACGAGCTTTCCCGTATCCATTCGCACATCTTGTGGATGGGCCTTGCGGCCGATGCGTTCGGATTCGAGAGTCTGTTCATGCATTGCTGGAGGCTTCGCGAGCGCGTGCTCGACGTGTTCGAGGCGACCACGGGCGGCCGCGTCATCTTCTCGGTCGTCAAAGTAGGCGGCGTGGTGCGCGACATCGATCCGTCCCAGTTCGAACTCATGAAGTCGACGCTTGAGGGCATCAAAGACGAATACCGCCAGATCTGCAATGCGTTCCTGAAAGATAGCTCGGTCAAGAACCGCACGGTCGGCGTCGGCTACATCAGCGAGCAGGATGCCGTCAACCTGTGCATGGTCGGGCCGTTCGCCCGCGCTTCGAACGTCAACAACGACGTGCGCTCGATCGGCAACGGAGGCTACGGCGATCTATCCGACTTCCAGCCGATCCTCGATACGCAAGGCGATTGCTACGCCCGCGTCAAGGTTCGTGCTCTCGAGGTGCTCCAGTCGATCGACGTCATCGAAGAGATGATCGCGAAGATTCCCGCCGGCGATATCGACGTGCCGGTCAAGGGGTCGCCTGCAGCAGGGGCGGAAGCGGCCAACGTGGTCGAGCAACCGCGCGGCGAATGCTACTACTACGCGCGCGGCAACGGGACCAAGTATCTCGAGCGCATGCGCATGAGAACGCCCACCTCCCAGAACCTCGCCGGTATGACAACCGCTCTTGCAGGATGCGATCTCGCTGATGTGAACATGATCGTGCTGACGATCGATCCTTGCATCAGCTGCACGGAAAGGTAAGGGGCCATGGGAAGCTTCAAACTGGGCAAAATGACGCTCGGATCGATTTTCAAGAAACCTGAGACCATCCAATACCCGGCGCAGACGCGCTATGCGCCTCCGGGGCTCAAGGGGCACATTGTCAACGACATCGACGCGTGCATCCTGTGCGGCATATGCATGAAGCGATGCCCGACTGGCGCGCTCGTCGTTGACAAACCGGCTGGCACCTGGTCGATCGACCGCTTCCGCTGCGTGCAGTGCGGAAGCTGCGTTCGCGAGTGCCCCAAGCACTGCTTGAGCATGGATCCGGCCTATGCGCCTCCTGCAACGAAAAAATCGATCGACGTCGTTTCCAAAGAAATGGCAACAGATGGTAGAAATGACGCGAAGGAAGCCGAGTAATCTCGGAAACCTGATAGAATAGACGGCTGTGAGCGAAGGCTGCACGAGCATCCGATGGAATCCATCGGGACGTAAACCACATCCGTCATCGAACCGGGCTCGTGAAATGCGGGCCCGGTTTTTTGTTTAAGGAAGAAGAGGAATGTCGAAGGCAACAGACAAGCGGGAACAGCGCGCCGCAGCGGCGGAAGAGCCGGTTTCCAACAAGATCCTGACGGTACCGAACGTCATTTCCGCAATCCGCCTGTGCATGATTCCCGTGTTCCTCGTTCTTCTGATCGAGGGCTACGATATTTTGGCAACCTTCATATTCGCCCTAGCCGCGGGAACCGATTGGATCGACGGGCAGATCGCGCGGCGCACCCACACCGTTTCGAAGCTCGGGCAGCTGCTCGATCCCGCTGTGGACCGCTTGCTGATGATATCCGGCGTTCTCGGCCTGCTTCTGGTCGGCAGGCTTCCCCTTTGGATCATCGTCGTCGTGCTGTTGCGCGACGGCCTGCTTCTTGTGGGCGGCGCGATCCTTCTCAGCAAATACCGCATTCGCGTTGCAGTCATCTATGCGGGGAAGGTCACTACGACGCTGCTGTTCGTCGGCTTCGCCGGGCTTTTGCTCAACTGGCCGCTTATCGCGGGCCTTAACGTGATAGACGTTTCCTGGCTGCCCGGTTTTAACGGGGTGGACGTCTCGTGGGGCATATGGTTCGTGTATGCGGGTCTCGTTCTCGGCATCATCACGACGGGCTACTACATAGCCGCCGCGCTCAAGGAGCTGAAGGCGGCTCGAAGCAAGGAATCCTCGTAGCCCGTGGGAGCCGATCGAAGCACATATCCCGGGAAACCGGAACGAAAGAAACCTACGGTTCGGAAGGGCTCGGCCTCGCATGCGCGTCGTGCGGCTGAGGCGAAAGGCAACCGTGCGCCTGCAACGCCTGTGCGCCAAGCCGGTTCGAGCCATGCTCGCAAAGCGCCGCCGAAGGCTGCGGGCGCTCGGCAAAACCCTCTTGGCCAGACGACGCTGTGGACCAAGGAGCCGACGAGGGGCGCACGTGATTCGGGATTCGGCGCCGCGCTGAAGGCGGGGCTGTTCGGGATCGGCGCCGTGCTCGTTGCCATCGGTCGCTTCTTCGGTTTTCTGGCCAGAGCGATCAGTCGAAGCAAGCTTGCCGTCGCAGCCGTGGCCGCACTTGTGATCATCGGGGGCGCCGCGGCGATCGACCTCGGTATGAACTGGGGAAAGATATATCCTGGCGTCCACGTCGGTTCCCTTGATCTCGGGGGGAAGACCGCCGATGAGGCTCAGGCGCTCATAGAGGGCGAATACGCCGTGCGCCTCGAGGGGAAAGAAGTGCTCGTCTTTGCCAATGAAGATGCGAGCAAGAACATTGAATCCGTTCTCGAGCAGAACCAGAACAACGCCTTGGCCGAGCAGCAGTCGGTTGAGGAGGCGAAGGCGAACAAGGTTCTCTGGACGGCCGACCAAGAAAGCCTTGCGGCGTCTTTCGATACCGCGGCGCTTGTCGAACAGGCCTTAGCCTATGGTCGCGAGGACGGTGGGATTCCCGCCCGTATTCAGGCGCTTGCATTCGGCTACGACATAAAGCCCGCCGTCGACTTCGACGAGGATGCCATCGAAAGCCTTGCCGCCGAAGTCGATGCGGCAATAGGCGATCCGCGCGTCAACTTCGACATTGCGGTTGCAGACGGCATAGCGCAGGTGACCGAAGGACATGACGGCGATATGGTCGAGCGACGAAAATTCGCGGCCGAGATCAGCGACGCGTTCCTTACCGAAGACAACGCCCGCCCGTATTTCGTCGCCGAAACAGAATATGCTCCCATCCAGATTACACGGGAAGAGGCCCAGCGCACGTGCGATCTCGTGAATGCGGCCCTATCGTCGGGCGCCGAGTTTTCGTTCGAGGGCACGACGTGGGCGGCTTCGGCAACCGATATCGGCAACTGGGTGAAAACGCGCATCGTCGAAACGGATGGCGGTTTTTCGCTCGAGCCGTACCTTGATCAAGACATCGCGAAGGGCATCGTGATCAACCACCTCAACAGCTCCTTCGAAGGCGATTCGATCCAGGTCAGATTCGAGGTGAAGGATGGCGAGAGGATCGTGCATACCGAAACCGACGAGACCATACCCGTTGCCGGCGATGCCGTCTCCCAGCTTGAATCCGTGCTCTTCGGATCAAAGGAAGGTCCTTCGGGCTCCGCTCCTCTGGTCGAGGTCGCTTCGAAGCGCGTGCCCGACACGATGACGTTCGACGAGGCGCTCGAAAACGGCATTATCAGCTCGATTGCATCGTTCACCACCGAATACACCATCCAGCCCGTATCGCGCCAGCACAACATCCATCTAGGCGCCGATCTGCTCAACAACTCGATCATCGAAGCCGGGGGAGGAAGATGGTCGTTCAACGACATATCGGGCGATTACAACGAGGAAGCGGGTTTCCAAGGTGCGGGTGCCATTCTCGACGGAGAATTCGTCGACGCGATCGGCGGGGGAATCTGCCAGGTGGCTACGACCGTGTTCAATGCGGTCTACGAATCGGGGTTTCCGGTTGTCACGCGCCATAACCACTCGCTCTACATCGCAAGCTACCCCGTCGGTCGCGACGCAGCCGTCGCATATCCCGACCTCAACCTGGTTTGGGAAAACGACAGCGCATCCGATGTTTTGCTCGATATGAGCTATACCGATACGACCGTAACCGCCACATTGTACGGCGTCAATCCCGAATATCAGGTGAGCACGCAGGTTGGGGAGTGGCAAGAAGGCGAGAAGTACAAAACCAAGACGACGGTCGATGAGAACCTCGCTCCTGGGACCAGTTATGTGAAAACCGTCGGGTCAGACGGAAGAAAGATATCGATTGTGCGTACGGTCAAGGATAAAAATGGCACAATACTTCATGAGGATCTTTTCTCCTCGACGTACGACCCCTTAAACGAAGTGAAGGTCGAAGGGCCTCCGGTCAAGGAATCGGAATCCGAAAGCCGAAACGAGAACGGTGCTCAAACGGGCGAATAGAACGAAAGAAGGTAGCTTCAGTGTATTTCCAGCCAGATATCGAAACCATGCCGGTGGAGCAGCTCCGGCAGCTTCAGCTTGAGCGGATGCAGTGGTCAGTGCGACACGCGTACGAGAACGTCGACTTCTACCGCGCATCTTTCCAGGAAGCGGGCGTCGAGCCCGGCGACCTCAAAACGCTTGACGATCTGGCCGGCTTTCCCTTCGTCGTCAAGCAGGACATGCGCGACGCGTATCCGTTCGGCCTGTTCGCCGTGCCGCAGAAGGACGTTGCGCGCATCCATGCGTCGAGCGGAACGACCGGTCAGGCGACGGTTGTCGGGCACACCGCGAACGATTTGAAGAACTGGGGCGATTGCTTCGCCCGCGGCATCTACATGGTGGGCGGCAGCGAGAACTCGACCATACAGGTCTCTTACGGTTACGGCCTGTTCACCGGCGGATTGGGCGCCCATGCGGGCGGCGAGGCCGTGGGCTGCTCGGTCATCCCCACGTCATCGGGCAATACCAAGCGCCAGATCCAGATGATGAAAGACCTTGGAACCGACATCCTGGCCTGCACGCCGTCCTATGCGCTGCTCATTGCCGATACCGCCATTGAAATGGGATACGATCCCGCGAAGGATTTCAAGGTGTCGGGCGTCATTTTGGGTGCCGAGCCGGCATCCGAGAGCATGCGCCAGGACATCCGTGAGAAGCTCGGCGTGCAGTACTGCGATGTGTACGGTCTGTCCGAGGTCATGGGACCGGGCGTTGCGATGGAATGCGCCGCGGCGAACGGGCTCCATGTCGCCGAAGATCAGTTTTACGCCGAAATCGTCGATCCCGAAACCCTGAAGCCTCTTCCCGATGGGGAATGGGGGGAGCTCGTGTTCACCACGCTCACCCGCGAGTGCTGCCCGCTTGTGCGCTACCGGACCCGCGACGTCACCCGCATCATCGCCGAAGAATGCAGCTGCGGGCGCACGCATCGCAAGATCGATCGCATCGTGGGCCGCACCGACGACATGCTCATCATCCGCGGCGTCAACGTGTTCCCCTCGCAGATCGAGCAGGTCATCGTCGGATTCCCCGAGATCGCCGCACAATACCAGATCATCCTCACGAACAAAGGGCCGCTCGATCGCGTCGAACTCGACGTTGAAACCGTTCCCGATTTCCCGTTCGACGAGATTCGCAAGCTCGAGGAGCTCAAGGCGCGTCTGGCCACCGAGCTCAAGAGCAATCTGCAGATCGCCGTCGACATCAAGATCGTGGAGCCGAAGACGATCGAGCGCAGCGAAGGGAAAGCGAAGCGCATTGTTGACCTGAGAGAAGGGACGCGAGCATGATTTCACAACTGACGGTCTTCCTGGAAAACGAGAAGGGACGCCTGGCAAGCGCCTGCCGCACGATCGCCGACGAAGGCATCAACATGAGCGCCCTTTTCCTTGCCGACACTGCCGATTTCGGCGTTGCCCGCATCTTCTGCGATACGCCGGAGGCTGCCGCCGAAGCGCTGAAGGCTGCGGGGTACCGCGCTACGCTCACCCCCGTGCTCGGCGTGCGCGTTCCCAACGAGCCGGGCGGGTTGGCCGGCCTGCTTGAATTCTTCAACGAACATGACGTGAACATAGAGTACGGCTATTGTTTTTCCGTTAACCGAGAGTACGCCATTGACGTGCTCAAGGTGAGCGACCATAGTATTGAGGACGCATTGAAGGAAGCGGGCTTCGAGCCCGTGGCACCGGAGGAAATTTATCACGTTGATTAAGACATCCGCCAAACAAAGGGCGTTTTCCTGGTACGCGAGCCTCATGGCTTGCGTACTTGTATTGGCTCTCGGCTTCGGTCTTGCCGTACCGCCCGCATACGCCGACGTCAGAAAAGCGGACGTCGTGTACGGGCTTACCGTCGATTCGCGCGGTCTGTCGGTTGCGCAGTGCCCGAGCATCGATGCCGAATACGCGCTCGTCATGGATTCCGAGGGAACGGTTTACTTCGAGAGAAATGCGGATTCTCCTACGCAGATCGCTTCCATCACCAAGATCATGACGGCGCTCGTCGCGCTTGAGAGCGCTCCTCTCGATACCCTCATCACAACGAGCTCGCGTGCGGCAACGGTCGGCGAGTCGAGCGCTTCTCTGCTCGAAGGCGATACCATGACTCTCGAGATCGCGCTCAAGGCGCTCCTTTTGTCATCGGGCAACGATGCGGCCATCGCCATAGCGGAGAACGTGGGCCGCCTTCTGTACGAGCAGGGCGGCGGGGATGCTTCGGGGCTCTCCGAGACCGAAGCCGAAGCCGTGTTTCTCGAACGCATGAACGGGCGGGCGGCAGAACTCGGGTGCACCGATACGGTGTTCGAAAATCCCCATGGACTCGACGACGGCATATGGCAGGGCGATCAGCACAGCTGCGCCGCCGATGTCGCCATCATGGCCCAGGCTGCGATGAAAAACGAGGTGTTTCGCACTATCGTCGCAACTCCGAACGAAACCATCGAGGTGACGAGAGCCGACGGAACCAAAGCGAGCCTGTATCTCGAAAGCACCGACGAGATGCTGAAAAACGGCTTCGAAGGTGCTTGCGGCATCAAGACCGGTTTCACGGCGCTTGCCGGACCGTCGTTCGCCGGCGCTGCGAACCGCAACGGCGTGGAGATGTACGCCATCGTCATCCATTCCACGTCGGAAGCACAGCGTTTCACCGATGCGCAGACGCTGCTCGATTGGGTTTTTGATCATACTACCGAATACCGGCTGGTGAACACCTCGCAAACCGCATCTTCGAACGCGGGGGGCTCTTCCGACGAGGTTCCGGTTCTTGCCGAAGTCGCCCATACCGGATGGATCGACCGCACGGTGAAGGCGACGGTGGCGGATCCCGATCAGGTCATCGACATTTTCGATCTGAACGGGAACATCAGCCAGTCGGTCGAGTACGAAGAACTCGAGGGAAACGTTCATGCGGGAGATAAGATCGGCACGCTGACGTTCAAGCAGCGCAACAACGTCATGGCGACAGTTGATCTGATCGCCGCCGAGGATGTTGACGCGCCCGACCTGCTCGAGGGCATCGGGGTTTGGTGGGATCGCCTGTTCAGGGGATTCTCGGGACAGCCTTCGGTCGCAGAAAACGTGCTGTACAACGAGACGCCGCTTGTCATAGATAAAGCGAACGCCTAAGCTTTCAGCCTAGGCGAGCAACGATACGAACGAGGTAAAGCTATGAGCGAAAACTGCCCGATCTGCAACAGCCCACTGCCCGAGGGGGCTGGGGCTTGCCCCATGTGCGGTTTCAAACTGCTCGGTTCGACGCAGAGCTTCAAGCCGCTGGAATTCGTCGGCGGCGAGGTTGTTCCCGCGGCGATCGAGACACCCGCCGATGCCATTCTTCGGGTGGTCAGAGGCCCTCAGATCGAAACGGTCTTCAAGCTCGGCACCGATGAGGTCTGCGTGGGCAGGAGCCCGCACTGCGACATATTCCTCAACGATATGACGGTATCCCGCGAGCATGCGTCGATCGTTCCCGATGGAAAAAGCTATCGCATCTCCGACTCCAATTCGTACAACGGGGTCTGGATCAACAACAAGAACGTTGATTCGTCGCTGCTTCACGATGGCGACATCATTCAGATCGGGGTCTTCTGCCTGCTGTATCAGGAAAGCCCCGAAGTTTAAAGCCAGTTAGACGAGAAGCCGCCCGCCGACAGCGCAGGGCGGCGAAGATGGAGGATCGCACAATGGAACTGCTTTCCGGCAACGAGGCGATAGCCCAGGGAGCGTGGGAGGCGGGCGTATCGATCGGCGTCGCATACCCCGGGACCCCCTCAACCGAAACCATGGAATCCTTCGCCGAGAAGGACGGCGTGTATGCCGAATGGTGCCCAAACGAGAAAGTGGCGCTCGAAGTGGGAATCGGCGCATCCGCAGCAGGCGCGCGCGTGCTTGCGACCATGAAGCATGTGGGGGTCAACGTCGCTGCCGACCCGCTTTTCACGGCCGCCTACACCGGCGTTGGGGGCGGCCTCGTCATCTTGGCCGCCGATGATCCGGGCATGCATTCGTCCCAAAACGAGCAGGACTCGCGGTTCTATGCCCTCGCCGCGCGCATCCCGATGCTCGAGCCATCCGATTCTGCCGAGGCGCTTGCCTTCACGCGCGAAGCCTACGACCTTTCCGAGCGCTTCGACGTGCCGTTCCTCATCCGATCGACCGTGCGCATCTCCCACACGAAGACGCCCGTCGAAACGGGATCACGTGCCGAGCACCGGCTTGTTCCCTATGAAAAGGATGCGGGCAAGTGGGTCATGATGCCCGCATTCGCCAAGCCGCGCAGGAAGGTGCAGGATGCGCGCGTTGCGGCATTGAAGGAGTGGGTCGAGGATTGCCCGTACAACATAATTTCACGCGGCTCCTCGGAAATCGGCATCGTGTGTTCGGGCGCAGCATACCAGCACGTTGCGGAAGCGATGCCCGAAGCGAGCATTTTCAAGCTCGGCATTACCTGGCCGCTCCCCGAACAGGCGCTCAAAGATTTTGCAGGCACCGTCGATGCCCTCTATGTGGTCGAGGAGGCTTCCGATTACCTTTCGACTCAGATCAAATCGTTCGGAATCGCGATCGATCAGGTTCCCGGAAAAGCGCTTCCCCTCGACGGCGAGCTGACGCCGAGCTTGGTCGGCGCAGCGTTCGGCGTGCAGGAGGCACCGCATGTTACCCAGCAAAGCGACATCCCCGGGCGTCCGCCGGCGCTCTGCGCCGGATGTCCGCACAGGCTCGTGTTCAAGGAGCTCACGCGCATCCGTGCCATTGTAACGGGAGATATCGGCTGCTACACCCTCGGGGCCCTGCCGCCTCTCTCCGCGATGGATACCTGCGTCGATATGGGCGCATCCATCTCGATGGCGCACGGGTTCGAGCTCGCCCTTGCCGAAACCGAACATCGCCCCGTGGTTGCCGTGATAGGTGATTCGACGTTCGGCCATTCGGGGTTGAGCTCGCTGCTCAACACGGTGTACAACCAAGGCTCGGGAACGGTTTGCATCCTCGACAATCGCACGACGGCCATGACCGGTCAGCAGGGCAACCCCTTCAACGGGATCACGCTGCAAAAACGACTGACCCGCGAGCTCGATTTAGAAGGCATTATCGCCGCCCTCGGCATCGAGGATATTGCAACGGTCAATCCCCATGACATGAAGGCGGTGCGATCTGCACTCAAAGCCGCGACCGGCTCGGACGGGCTTTCCGTCATCGTGTTCAGGGCGCCTTGCGTTCTCGTCGATCGTGCACGCAAGCCCGCTTTCGAGGTGACCGACGATTGCCGCGCGTGCGGCGTCTGCCCGACGCTCGGATGCCCGGCCATTTCCAAAGAGCCCGAAACGGGACGCGCGAGCATCGATGACGCGATGTGCATAGGCTGCGGGCAGTGTGCGCAGTACTGTGCGTTCTCGGCAATCGTTTCGACTGCCGATGCGGTGAAAGGAGAGTCCAGTGTCCGCTTGTAAAGCAGAAACAACCACGGTATTGCTCTGCGGCGTTGGAGGACAGGGAACCATCCTCGCCGCCGATCTTTTGGCGAAAACGGCCATTGCAGCCGGGTGCAAGGTGAAGCTTTCGGAAGTTCATGGCATGTCCCAGCGCGGAGGCGCCGTGACGACGGTCGTGCGGTTCGGCGAGGACGTGTCTTCCATGGTGACCGATCTCGGCTGCGCGGATTACATCATCGCATTCGAGACGACCGAAGCTCTGCGCAACGCACCGTACTTGAAGGAAGGCGGCATGCTGCTCGTGAACGACGAGTCGATCAAGCCCCTGCCTGTGCTCACGGGCTCTGCATCCATGCCTGAAAATGCGCGTGAGCGGCTTTCCGAGCTCGGTGCCGTTCTGGTGCCCGCAGGCACCATCGCAAGCGGGGCGGGCAGCTCGAAATCAACCAACGTCGTGCTGCTCGGCGCCTTGGCCTCGGGCATGGGATTCGACTTATCGTTGTGGGAAGAGCAGATTGCCAAGCGCGTTCCGCCTAAAACCGTCGACGTCAACATCGAAGCGTTTCGCGCGGGGGCGGCTGCTGCGCAAGGGGTGAGGGCATGAGCGTTTCGCAGATCAGCGTTTTCCTTGAAAGCCAGCCGGGGCATCTCAAGCGCGTGCTCGAGATGTTCGAAGATGAGAACATCAGCGTCCGGGGTTACAGCGCTTCCGACACCGGCGATTACGGCATCGTCCGCTTCATCGTCGACGACCCCGAGCGGGCGCTCGCCGCACTTGAGAAGTCGGGTGCGGCGGCGACGACGGCAGAGGTGCTCTGCGCGAAGCTTGCCGACAAGCCCGGTGAGCTTGCACGGCTCATCGGGGTCATGGCGGAATGCGAGATCAACGTCATATACAGCTATTCGCTCATATCGACCTACATCGCGCTCAGCGTCAAGGACATCGCCGTGGCCGAAAAGCTGCTTGCCGACCAGCCGATCGAGCTTATCACCCAAGACGATCTGCGAAAGCCCGTCGGAGGTGATTGCGCATGTTAGATTTTTCGTCCATGCCTATCTTCGATCGCGATATCGAGACCGCTTCACGGGAGCGCATTCGCGAGATCCAGCTGGCGAAGCTGAAGGACCAGGTGGCATGGACCTACGAGAGAGTCGCTTGGTATCGCGACAAGCTCGACGAGCGCGGCGTAAAGCCTAGCGACATCAAGACGCTCGAAGATGTGAGGCTGCTTCCCTTCACCGATAAGGCGGTTCTGCGCGAAACGTTTCCATACGGCTTGTTCGCCGTGCCCCTTGACGAGGTCATCGAGCTTCACTCCTCTTCGGGCACAACCGGCAAACCCATCGTAGTCGGCTACAACACCCATGATATGGACGTATGGAGCGATTGCATCGCCCGATTGGCCCAAATGGCCGGCGTTGTGCCGGGCGACCGCGCGCAGATGGCCTTCGGCTACGGCATGTTCACAGGCGGATTCGGCCTGCACTACGGACTGCAAAAACTCGGATGCATGCTGATTCCTGCCGGTTCGGGCAATACCGAGCGGCATCTCACCATGATCGAGGATTACGGAACCACGGTGCTCATCGCCACGCCTTCGTATGCCATGCATATGTGCGAGGTGGGAGAGGGGCTCGGCTTCGACTGGGAGGCAAGTACGCTGCGCGTGGGCCTGTTCGGCGGAGAGCCGTGCCCCCCGAAGCTCAAAGAGGAAATCGAATCGCGCATGCACATCGTGTGCACCGACAACTACGGCCTCACCGAGGTCATGGGACCCGGCGTTTCGGGCGAATGTCTTGCGTCGCGCGACATGCAGCATATCGCCGAGGACCACTTCCTTTGGGAAGTCGTCGATCCCGAAACCGGCGAACCGGTGCCCGACGGCTGCGAAGGCGAGCTTGTTTTGACGCCGCTCGACAAACAGGCGATTCCCGTACTGCGTTACCGCACGCACGACCTGACGCGCGTGATATGCGAGCCTTGCGCATGCGGCCGCACGCATGCCCGCATGCAGAAGGTGCGCGTGCGCTCAGACGACATGCTCATCATCCGGGGCACCAACGTGTTCCCGAGCCAGGTCGAAGACGTGCTTGCGGGCATCGAGGGTGTAACGACCCATTATCGCATCGTGGTCGATACCGAAGGAGGCCTTGACCGCATGACGGTCATGGTCGAACTCAAGCCGTCGGCCTTCAGCGATTCATTCGAGGAGATGAGCGCGTTCACCAAGCGCATTGCGGAACGGATCAAGGCCGTTCTGCTCGTCGGCGTAACCGTTAAGCTCGTCGAGCCCGGCGGTATCGAGAGGAGCTTCGGGAAGACGAAGCACGTCGAAGACAGGCGGGCGAAGCTGTAGGGTATGCTGACGGGCCGATTCGCACCGAGCCCGACAGGGCGGATGCATGCAGGAAACATATATGCCGCGCTCATGGCATGGCTCGTTGCCAAACAGGGCGGGGGAGATGTCGTCTTGCGCATAGAGGACCTTGACGCGGAGCGCTCGAAGCCCGAGTACATCGAAGCCATCATGAGGGATTTCGAGTATCTCGGCCTGACGTGGGATCGAGGACCGTATTATCAGAGCGATCGCAGGGATGTTTACGAGGAAGCCTGCCGCGATCTCGAATCACGCGGGCTTCTGTATCCTTGCTTCTGCACGCGTGCGGATCTCCATGCATCCTCGGCGCCCCATCGCGGAGAAAAGGCCGTGTATGCGGGCACCTGCCGCCATCTGACGGCGGAAGAACGCGAGAAGCGCGCCCAGGTTCGCAATCCGGCTACGCGACTCGCAGTGCCCCCTGAAACATACGAGGTCGCCGACGCAGTGCAGGGGGTCTACCGTCAGAACCTGGCTGAGGGGTGCGGTGATTTCCTCGTCCGCCGATCCGACGGAGCCCATGCGTATCAGCTTGCGGTCGTTATCGACGATGCGGAGCAGGGCATCACTTCGGTCGTGCGCGGCGTCGATTTGCTCTGCTCCACGCCGCAACAGCTCTACCTGCAGGATCTTCTCGGATTCGACCATCCCGCCTACGCGCATATCCCGCTTTTGGTAGCCGAGTCGAATCGTCGGCTCTCGAAGCGCGACCGCGATGCATCCATCGAATCGCTTATCTGCAGGTTCAAAACGCCTGCGGCCATTATCGGGCATATTGCGGGGCTTACGGGAATCGCACGATGCGACGACCCGGCAGAGCCCGAAGATCTTCTCGCACAGTTCGACCTGGCCGAATACCGTGCAAGATTGGCCGATCCCGTGCAGATTCGGTGGGAATAGCTACAGCGCGATGCGAGCGACTCCACCCATGAGGATAGCCGCCGCGTAGAACGCGCCCAGGGCGATGTTGAGGTTCAGGCATTGCGGCATCGCCTGGAGCCTCGTTGCGGGCGTGAGAGGGTTCTTGAAGAGCGCGCTTACGGCGGGGTAGAGTGCGATGAGCATGAAAGGGGCGACAACGAGCCCCGAGGGGAAGAACAACGCCGAGAACACGATGATGCTCGCCATCCAAACGATGATCACACCATGGTAGGCTTTGCGTGCGCGGTCGCGTCCGAGCAGAACGGAAAGCGTTTTGCGTTCTGCTTCGATGTCCTTTTCTATATCGCAGGTGTTGTTGGTGAACATGATGAGCCCGATGCCGCATATCAACGGAACGGAGAGCAGGAAAACGATCCATGAGAGCGTGCCGGTGAGCGCTTGGTAGCAGGCGAGCGGAATGAGGCCGCCCATGGTGATTCCGCTGACGAATTCTCCGACCGGAAGATACGACAAGGGGCTTTTCCCTGCAGAGTACAGCACGATGATGCCCGCGCCGACGAGCCCGAGCGCAAGCGGTATCCAGCCCGCAACAGCGATAACGTACACGCCGAGCGCGAAGGCAAACACGAGAAAGCCGATCGCCAGCTTCAGGGCCGATTTAGGGTTGACGTTGTTGTAGACAAGCACGGCATCGGTGGGGTCGAGCTGGTTTTCGATGCTGTCGGCTCCCTTGACGAAGTCGTAATAATCGTTGAGCGTGTTGACCGATGCCTGCATGAGGATGCAGATGGCAAGCAGCGCCAGAACCAAAGTGATCGAAACGTCTCCATGCCAAATACCTGCGAGGGAGGTGGCGAACAGGACGGGGAGGATGGCGGCGGGCCATGTGTGGGGTGCCGCCAGCTGCATGGCCATGGTCGGGGTCAACCGAGCGTACTCCGTTGCCGTCTCGCCGAGTTTCGAGGTTTTTGTCGCGTGCTCCACGTTTATCCGCCTTGCCTAGCTTTGGTTCCGATTGTTCGAAGAGGTATTGTACCGTTCTTTTCTCAAAGGTCGCCACGTCAAAGGCGAAGGGCGAAATCTTTTTATCGTTTCGCGCTTGAGGATGCCCCCGAGCGAAGCGATGGTCGAAAGGATGAACTTTCTCGTTTCGGGGTCAAGCCTTCCGCCTTTCCCGACGATCTTTTTCGTATTAGCAAGCAGCTTGCTTTGGAATTCCGCCCAGCTCGATGCTTCGGTGGAAACGAACAGCTCGTAAATCGTATCGATGAAGCGCTCGCGCTCTTCTGCACTCTTGCTTCTTAGCCATTCATCGAGTGCCGCATCGAAAAACACCGCGCTTTTGTTGAGCGTCTCTTGGCATGCGAAATCGCCGTTTTCGACTTCCCAGCTGAAGGGGTTGTGCTGAAAAACCGAAAGAGCAGATGAGCGAACGACTCGGTAGCCGCTTCTGCGCTCGAGGATCATCCCGAATGCAGACGATTCGGGTACGGTCTTATCGAGTTTCTCGTCGAACGAAGCTTCGTCTATCCTTGGGGAGGGATTGTCTAAAAACGAGGGGCCGTCGTGGTTGTATACGGCTGCCACGCGCGCGTAGACCTCTTCGGGGCAGACGAGCGCCGCGTATTCGGCAAGGTTGCCTCCCTTTGAATGGCCGCCGATCACAAGCGGTCCCTCGGTGGCGGAGGCGACGCCCGAAAGGTACGCTTCCGCGGATCTTTGCGAAGGTATCACGCGCTTGAAGCAGAGGTTGAAATCCTCCTTCCAACCCGCAAAGCTCCCATCGGTGCCTCGAAACGCAAGGTAGGCTGCGCCTTGTCCGAGAAAAAGGGTTGTTGCGCTGAACTGCTTCTCGACAACGTTGGAGAATTCGTTTGCATAAAACGCAACCGACATGTCCCGATAGCGCCTGCTGGCCATCAGAGCCTGCATGAAGTCCTTCGTTTCCTTTGCGTCTTCGAGCCAGCTGGCTGCGCAAAGGGTGCTCCAGTCGCTTAGCGCAACGATGTCGTGCAAGCGGGTTTTAGCCCCGTTCGATGCCACAGGTGGAAAGGATCGGTCGAAATTGAAGTAGCAGATAACCGAGCACACGAGACTGTCTACCGCCTGAAACGGTAATTCCGAGAAAGTGCGCTGCTCTTCCTGCATATACGTTACGATATTGCCCATAGCGCCATTGTAGCCGATCGGAAGAAGAAAGAGCATATGCAGGCAACCACAACCATACATGTTCGCTATGGAGAAACCGATATGATGGGCATCGTCTACCATGCGAACTACCTTCTGTATTTCGAAGATGCCCGAACTGATTTTCTCGAGACCATCGGATACCCCTACGCACGGCTCGAGGAGGCTGGATACCTCTCGCCTGTGGTCAACGTCGACGTCTCGTACGGAGCCCCGCTCACCTATGGCGATACGGCCATCGTGAAAACGCGCGTCATCGAATCAAGGCCGACCAAGACGGTCTATGCATACGAGGTCTACAAGCAAGGGCAGGAAATAGGCATCGACAAACCGTGCTGCACGGCCACGAGCACCCACTGCGTTGTCGATGCGAAGACGTTTCGGCCCAAGAGCATAAAAAAGGTCGCCCCCGAACTCTATGAACGATATCGGGAGGTCATGGAACCTGTCGTTCGGGATGAAGCGCAGGTGACGTCGTGAGCCCCATTCGAATCCTGTTCGTATGCCACGGCAACATCTGCCGATCTCCCATGGCCGAGTTCGTTATGAAAGACATTGCGGATCGCCATCGGGAGGGCGCGTTTTTCGATATCGCATCAGCGGCTACAAGCGACGAGGAAACCGGCAACCCTGTGCATCCGGGAACGGTCGATATGCTTTCGAAGGCGGGGATCTCGTGCGAGGGGAAGTTTGCGCGGAGACTGCGCAGCACCGACTACGCCGCATGGGATCTTCTCATCGGCATGGACGAGGCGAACGTAAAGGGCATGCGCCGGATGTTCGGCGGTGATCCCGATAGCAAGATAAAGAAGCTTCTCGAATTCGCGGGGGAAACGGGCGATATCGCCGACCCATGGTATACCGGCGATTTCGGGGCCACCTACGACGATGTGGTTGCCGGCTGTACCGGTCTTTACCATTACCTGCGCGGCTGAATGCGCTAAGCGAACCGAATCCCGTTTTCGGAAAGGATCCCCATGAAGATAGAGCATGATGAGGAAGCCTCCCGGTTTCTTGCGAAGAACGACGAGGGTAAACAGCTCGGGTTGCTCGAATACATTCGAGCCGAAGGAAACGAGCTCTACGCTACGCATACCGAAGTACGTCCGCAACACGAGGGCAAGGGAATCGCCTCTTCCCTGGTAGACGCCCTTGTCGAATATGCCGAGAAAACCGGTGCGACCATCGTGCCGATGTGTCCTTACGTGCTCGCCCGCTTTCGCAAGAACCCTGAGAAATACGCCAATGTAATGAAGCATCGAGGCGAATGACGCGGCGGCAGACTGGAAGACGGATGCTGCGTTATCGATGCTGTTGGAAAACCCGTTCGATGCGCCGTTCGGGAACCACCCAAAGGGCGAGCATGAGCGCATTGAGAATGAATATCAACTCGGGCCTGATCAGCATGCCAAGCAGGAGTGCGACGACGTTGACCCCGATCGATATCCATGATTTGTAGTATTTGTTGAAGAATATCGAAACGGTCTCGTTGTCGTCGGTTGCCTTCTTGAGGTTGAAGGCAACCGCAAAAAACATTACGTCGGCCATCATGATCGCAATGCCAAACGAAAGCTGCGGCGCCAGATCCGAAAAATAATCGCCCATCCACGAAGTGACGAACGGGAAGACGGACAGGCTTAGTATGAAGAGGTTGTTAGCCCACAGCACTTTTCCATTAATGGCTTTCGCCGCCTGGAACATGTGATGATGGTTGTTCCAGTATATGGCCAGCATGAGGAAGCTCACGACATAGATTACAAGGCGATGCCATTCTTCGAACAAAGCGGCAAAGCTTCCTGCTGTCGGCTCATGCAGCTCCAAAACGAGGATGGTCATCACGATGGCGATGACGGCATCGGTAAACGCCTCCAACCTTGACTTCGACATGGTGTTCCTTTCGCGCAACAGCTCCGATCTTCAGTTTAAAGCAGCACGGCGCGGGTTCCGAAATCTGGAATCGAATCGGTATCATTTAGAGACGCATTCGTTGTCCGGAACGCACATGCCGCCTATCTGGGTCGACAAAAAGCTGCATTCCGAATGAGGGGATTTTCCAAACGCTTCTTGCCCAGTCGGTATCTCTCTGCTATGATAACCCATCCATTTATCCAAGCCTATCCGCACGACGCCCGACGCGAAAAACGCGGCCGCCGATCCTTGCGGACCCGAGGAGCACCCATGAACGAACACCAGCGGTCCGGTGCCGATCCGGATCCACAGCCGCGCGCTCAGAACACCGTTTTCCGTGAGGAAGAGGAGCATCTTGAAAGCACGCTCGAAAAAGTGTCGACAGATCTCTCTCGCGCTTCCGAGCTGTTCGAGCGGACCAACGGCGCATACCGATCGACGAAGTTTTACATGTCCGAGAACAGGGGAGAGATCGACCCGCAGGAAATGTATCAAAACGAGCTGTACCTCAAGGAGGTCGATCGCAACGCCGAGGCCGCCTGCCTTTCGCGCGATCGTCTCGCGCAGCTCTACGAGTCTCCCTATTTCGCGCGGGTAGCGTTTGCCCCCGAAGGCGAGACAGAGCCGAAAATCAGCTACATAGGCAAGTTCGCTTTCAGCCATAACGGTTCGATCGAGGTATCTGATTGGCGTTCGCCGGTTGCGGGACTCTTCTACGATTTCGATATCGGGCGCGCGCACTACGATGCGCCTTCCGGCCCCGTGAGCGGTATGCTGAAGGCGAAAAGGCAGATCAAGGTTGAAAGCAGCAAACTTGTGTACGCGGTTGACGATTCCTCTGGTATTCGCGACGAAGTGATGCAGCGCGAGCTCAGCAAAACCTCCGACAGCAAGATGCGATCCATCATATCGTCAATCCAGCGGGAGCAGAACGAGATCATCCGGGACGAGACCGGCGAAACGCTGATCATCCAAGGTGTCGCGGGATCGGGAAAAACCTCCATCGCACTGCATAGGATCGCGTATCTGCTCTACCGTCGAAAGGGGACGCTGTCCTCGAAATCGGTAGCGATTCTTTCCCCGAACAAAGTGTTCGGAGACTACATATCGAGCGTGTTGCCCGAACTTGGGGAAGAGCCCATCTGCGAGCTGGGCCTCGCTTCCATCGCCGCATCGGCCATCGGTTCGAGTGTGGAAATCGAGGCGCAGCGCTATCCCGTCGACGATGCGGATGATGCTTGGCTCGCAAGGGCGCAGTACAAGGGAACGCTTGAATTTGCAGAATCGCTTCGGGCGTACGCCGAGGATGCCCGGTTCGAAGTGTTTTCGGGGAAAGACCTTTCGTTCGGAACACGCACTTTCAAGGGCGACTGGCTGACCGAACGTTATCGAAGCTACGGCAGGCTTGCGATACGGGAGCGCATCGATCTTCTGGCAGGCGAGGTGCTGACGGATCTTGCCGCACGAAGCATCGGCAGCAGGACCGCTCAACCGAAGCGCTTCGAAGTGAGGCAGAAGCTCACCGCCATGCTCGCGGCGAAGGATGCGTTGGGGCTGTACAGAAGATTCTTTGCGGAACGCGGAAGGAAGCATATGCTCCACATGCCAAAGAAAGGCGTGGTGGAATGGGAGGATGCCTGCCCGCTTGCCTTTCTGCAATCGGCATTCGACGGGTTCGAAGAGCTTGCCGATTACAGGCATCTGCTTATCGACGAGATGCAGGACATGACGCCCATCCAGCATCTGCTCATTGCACGTTTGTTTCCCTGCGAGAAAACCATCCTCGGTGATTTCAACCAGATGGTCGATCCCGTCAACGGCATGACGCTCGCCGCGATGGCGACACTGTACGGTGCTTCTCGGGTGTTTCACCTCAAGCAAAGCTACCGCTCGACGCTCGAGATCAACGAGCTCGCTCTGCGGGTGAGACCGGTCTCCGAGCTTGTGGCGATGAAACGGCACGGAAAGGCGGTCCGCTTCGAACGCTGCGGCGATACGCAGGGGGTTCTTGCCCAGATCGGTCGCATCATCGAGAAGTTCGAGAAGGGCGATTCGAAAACGCTTGGCATCATCCACAAATCGGACAAGATTGCTCGCGTCTACCACGAGCTTCTTTCGCAGGATCATCGCGTTCACCTGATCTCCGACGAGAGCGCAACGTTTTCCGACGGCGCAACCATCGCTTCGGTAAAAATGGCGAAGGGCCTTGAGTTCGACGAGGTTGTCATACTTGACGCAGATGCCGGTCAATACGAAAGCGAATACGAGCGCAGCCTGCTCTACGTTGCCATCACGCGCGCCATGCACGAGCTAACGGTTCTGTACCGAATCAAACCCGCAGAGATGCTCGGTTGGGGCCAGCGCGCTTGAGCATGCATTGGCGATGGCGATTCGACGCTGTCTACGCCGAGGTGTCGAGCATAGTGGGAAGGTCCTGCTCTATCATTCTTATGCAGTTGCTGCTTACCTCGAGAATCGCAAGCACCTGATCGGGATGACGAGGAAGCACGGTAAGATAATCCACTTCGCCAATCGATTCGTCTATGCGAAAGACAAGGTAATCGCGGGAAACAAGATCCGCATCAACCCGCGGCGCATCGACCTCCTTCGAGCCGCCACGGGGATCGAGCCTTATCCACGAGTTTTGGTCTGCCGAGCAATAAGCCGTCAATCCATGGAGAAAGAAATGCGGATCGTCGTCAGAGTTCTCGAAAAGCCGCTGATAGCAGAAACCGGCAGGGATCTCCAAGCTCCTGAGCAGGGCAACCAAGAGCATGCCTTTCGTGTAGCACGTGCCATGCTCTTGGAAGAGCGCGTCTTCGGCCGTTCTGATGACGGTGCTTTCGCCGATATCGACCGTATGAGCCACGTCGTCTCGGACGTAAGCGAAGCAGGCGGCAACCTTCTCCGGCTCGCTTACGAGTCCCTTGCAGAGCTCCTGCGCCTTTTGGATGATGGCATCCGATCTGCTTCCCACGTAAGCCGTGCTTTCAAGGTATTCATCGATGCTTGCAACGGGTTCTACCATCTCCATGAGACACTCCAAAGTCGTTATGGCAAATGCTTCCTAATGCATGATAATTGAAGAAATGGGGAAGAGGTGAAATTCTTTGGATTTCCTCTTTTCCCCATGCCGATCCGCTCACCGACACCGCCTCGTCGGAGGATGGCAGACTGCTCTGAATGCGCGGCAGAGGCTCTTCTCGTGCGTGTTTACCGTTCGCTTGGCGACTTCCCTTTGCTCATCTCGATTTGGTTGTGCGCTTCGATCACGCCGTTTTTGACCGCTTTCTTTACGATCAGGTAGAAGACGAAGATCACCAAGGCGTACAGTGCAAGCACGATAATTATTTCAGGAATCCCCATTCCGAGCATTTTCATCTTCACTCCTTCGACGGATAACGACGAAACAAGCATACCATGGCGCCGCTCGGTGCGAACGGGCATTCGGCATCGAGATTCCCTTTCCGACATCGAAACGTACGACATGCTGTACGCCAACGACGCCGTGCGTCGGCTTATCGGAGGGCCTTACGAAGGACGAAAATGCTACGAAGCGATCACGGGCGTCGATGCCCCCTGCGAGTTTTGCACGAATAACCTCTTGAAGCGGGATTCTTATTACGCATGGACTCGCTACAACGAGAACCTAGGCGGCTATTATGCACTGAAAGATCGGCTCAAGGTCATGAGCTTCACTGATTCGCTCACAGGTTTGAAAAACCGCAACCGGTTCATCGCCGACATGGAGACGTTGGACGCGCAGGGGCCGCGAAAGGGATTTGGCGTGGCTTACCTCGACCTGAACGGTTTGAAGGAGGCAAACGACAGCGAAGGGCATGCACAGGGGGACTCGATGCTTTCGATGGTTGCAGACGTGCTCAGAAGCGCCTTCGATGGGTCATCGGTTTATCGCCTCGGCGGGGACGAGTTCTTGGCGATAAACTCAAGTACAAGCGAATCGGCCTTCATGCGGCAGGCGCGCGATGCGTGCGAGCGCCTGGACGAACGCTCCTGTCCTGTTGCCGCGGGACTTTTCTATGCCGTGGAACCTTGCCTTGTCGATTATGCCGTTTCCTGTGCGGATCGGCGAATGTATAAGCAGAAACAAAACTACTACGAGAAGCACCCTGCGCTCGATCCCAGGCGAGCTGCACGCAATGGCTTCAAGATCAAATAGAAAAGCGTTGCATTTTGCGCCATACGATAGCCCGCTTCGATCAGCTTCTTGCAGGTAAAACCAATCCAGCAACAACTCGGACCATGGATTAACAATATCCGCAGACTCTTAATCCCCCCGAGGCATGCCTGTAATTGAATTCGAGCGTGCGCTTCTCGAGGCGTATTCGCAAGGCAGGCAAGGCCTCTAATCTAAGATCCCTTGTCGAGGGAGTGCTAGGGCAATGGTTGGCTGGCGTTTATCTGCTTGTCGACGTAGTCGTTTAACTCGTTGCGAGAATGGATGTCGAGTTTGGCGTAGATGTTTCGCGTATGCGCCTTCACGGTATAAGGCGAGAGAAAAAGCTTGTCGGCGATCTGTTGCGTGCTTTTACCGCGAACCAGCAAGAAAAAGACCTCTTTCTCTCTTTCGGAAAGCCGTCCTTGCCGGGCGGCTCGCTCGGCCGCCTCCATCCACCATTTTACAGGGCGCTCTTTGTTTTCAAGGGCATCGAGGGCGGGTTCGTCAACAGGGAGTAGCAGCGCCTTCATCTTCGATTCGGGGAAAATCAAAAACGCAGCAATGATGCAAAGAAAGACCATTGCGAAAGACAGAAGGTAAAGAAGCTCAAGCTCCGAGGCGACGCGAATGAGCAACGCACCCGCTACGTTGCCGATGAGACTTCCTAGCGATATCGCCGCCATGCCGAATCCGAAAAGCTTCATTGGGTTCATGCCAGATTGGAAAACGATATAGGCAAGAATGCAACGGTATAGCATGGTAAGGAAATGAACAATGGCGAGGCAAAGGATGCTGAGCATCACAGGCGACGAGTTGAATACCGACGGCGACAAGACGGTTACCAGAAGCAATGCGATCGCCAAGTGGTATATCCGCCCGAAAGGGAAGGCTCCTTTAACGGTGACAACTGCGCAGACGAGGGCGATCGTCACTATGAGCAAAAGGCAGATCGAGAAGGACGATACGAACATACTCGAATCCCTTGGAAGCACGGAGGCGACGTAGGGCTCGAATATCCTCATGGCTATTGCGTAGATGGTCATAGCGACAAACAGACCGATGAAGGGGCGGTTGAATTGGGAGGTAGATTTAGCTGAAGGCTTTGCCGTGCTGCTTCTCGTTGGTATTTGCAGGATGACGATAAGCAACGGCGTCAAGCAGAATAGGACGAGAGAGAAAATGCGCGGGGATCCGACGACGAGGAAATAGTACAAGCCGGACTGGAAAAGCGTTTGCGCGAATCGCAGGGTTGCGCGTTTGGGAGCTTGGGAACAAAACGGAACGATGCATTTCAGGAACAGAGGAACAAGGCTCGCTCCCGTCAGGATGCTTGCGATCGCGTAGATGGCGGCATAGGAGCTGGAGCCGATTGCCCCCTCGTCGGCCAGCTCGAATAAAGCGATGGTTGAGACGATGCAGAGCGTCGCAACGCCTGCCGAAGCGAAAAGCGCCGAAGGGGATAGAAGCCGTGACGATACCTGCTCGGGCAAAACCGCAGCAAGCAGGAAGACGACGATCGATCCGATCTGGATAAAAGTGAAGAGTCCGAATACGTTCGACGCCGAAATGAAATCGTAGAACTCGAAAGCCCGCGAAAAGGCAACTGCCGACCATCCAAGCCACAACGCAAGCCCAACATAGTTAAGGCTGGGATATTGAGCAAAAAGCTTCCCAAGTACGTTTTTCATAATCCCCCCAGTAAGCGACCTATCTCCTCGTGACATAAAGCATAACCGATCATGGTTCTACGGGATTAGTTCGAAAAGAACTAATCGAGCGAGAACGTTTAGTCCGCGCCTCTCTATGCGATCCGTTTCGCCCCTCGGTATGGTTGGTGCGGATTGAGAGAAGGGAGACGAATGAATCACGATAGCCAAGCCAGCGTTGAGGGGACTGCCGAGAACGGCCTGGATCGCGATCGCGAAGCGGATGCCGCTCGCGAGGGAGCGGCCCGAGTCGCGTCAGCTCTCGAGCGCAACCGCAAGCACCAAGAGATGCTCTACAGGACGCTTTTGCACTGTGGCGAACCCCGTCGATTCGAAGAAGTCGAGGCCTTTATAGCCCGCCAACCGGAAATGACGTACGGGCAGATTCTTCAGGCACCGAGAACACTCATCGGGTTTTTAGTCGATGCGGGCGGTATCGAAGCAACGGCCGCCCCATCCGAACCTCAGGGATTGATTGACGGCGAAGAGCAGGTGCTCGTCACTACGGCGGCGGGGTCTTTGGCCGCAGAAGCATTCCACCCTCTGATTCGACTCGAATCGCTGCTGCGCGCGAAGCCGTTGCGCAGCGAGGCGTTCCTCTTCTTTCTGGAACTATGCGTCAAGCCGCAATCGTACGCGCAAATAGAACGCTCCTATAAAAGCGAAAGGAAAACGCTCTGCATCGCTTCCGATGCAAGCGTTTTGGAGGCCGATTATTTTGTGTCGCAGCTCGAGAGGGCTGGTGGCTTGGTTTGGAAGAAAGCATGGACGACAACGGAGGAAGGGAGGCAGTTTGCCGAGCGTATGAGACGAGAGGGAGAAATGCAACCAGGGAGCACAAAGGAGGATTGTGCATGTCGTATAGCATAACAAGACGCGGCTTCACGAAGCTCGCGGCGCTTGCGGGCGTCGCTGCTGCAAGCGGTCTTACAGTGAACAACATGGTTGAAACGCAGAGGGCATGGGCCGAAGACGAGGTGGAGGAGATCCATACCTGTTGTCGCGCCTGCATCAACAACTGCGGAATTATCGCGACCGTGCGCAACGGGCGCGTTGTCGAGCTCAAAGGAGATCCCATCGACGTTCTGACCGAGGGAAGGATCTGCCCAAAGGGCCTTGCGGGCATCCAGGCCCTGTACCATCCGAACAGGCTTAAGTACCCCATGGTTCGCGTGGGTGCAAAGCCCGGAAACGATTGGGAGCGCGTATCGTGGGACGACGCAGCCGAAAAGGTTGCCCGAGCTCTGATCGAGATGAGGGACAAAACGGGTCGGCGCGGTCTTCTGTGCACCACAGGCGGCGGTGGAAACCCGCAGTTCTTCTCCATCAACCGATTCCGCAACTTCTGGGGTGCTGGAGATCTGTTCGAGCCAGGGCAGGCTCAATGCTGGCTCCCCCGATTCTGGGCGACCGACAAGGTAAGCGGATGCGCCGCTCCGTCGATGGCGGACATGAACACCGTCGAGCTCTTCAAGCCCGCAAAATACGAAGACCAGGCCGAGGTAGTGGTGCTGTGGGGAACCAACCCCGCATGGCACTCCCCGGCAGCTTCCGGCATGGTTATGACGAAGCTGCGCAAGATGGGCTGCAAGACAATAGTCATCGATCCGCGATTGACGCCCGATGCCTCGAAGGCGGACGTATGGCTGCCCATCAAGCCCGGCACCGACATAGCGATGATGCTCGGATGGATGAACTACATCATCGAGAACAAGCTGTACGAGAAGATTCCCGGATACGAGACGTTCACCGAGAAGTTCACCAACCTCCCGTTCCTCGTCGACGCGCGCGACGGCGTCAAGCTCCCGCCTGTAGCCCAGGATCTGACGACCGACGGCATGCTTCTCAGGGCCTCGGATGTGTTCGAAGATTGCGATGTCGAAAACGAAGGTTACGTTTATTACGACAAGGAGAAGGGTCTGACGAAGGCGTTCGCCCTTGGCCCCGACAACGAGGCGGAGTATCAGCCCGAGCTGTTCGGTACGTTCGACGTCACGCTCAAGGACGGATCGGTCATCCAATGCAAGACGGCCTTCCAGGCGTATAAAGACCGCTGCGCTGAGTGGACGCTCGAGAAAACCGCCGAGGTTACCGGATGTAATGCCGACCAGATAAAGCAGGCTATCGAGATCTATTGCTCGAGCGGCCATGGTGGAATCGTGATCGGCGTGGCGACTGACCAGCAGCCGAACTCCGTTCAGGCGGCTCTCGGCGTAGCCGCGCTCGATTCGATGACAGCGCACCTCGGTCACTACGGCTGCCCCTCGATTGACCTGGGCGTCGACCCGCTCGGATCGATCATCAACCCGCCGGCGCTGTTCGGACCGACCAACTACCCGTTCTACCCGCAAGAAGAGATCGTCCACCGTCTCGGCTACACCGAGCATAAGGCGTTGGGCAAATGGCAGCATTCCCATACGCCCACCTGCCTTTCCGCGGCGTTGACGGGCGAGCCCCATCAGCCGAAAGTTTGGATCGAGCGTTCGGGAAATAAGATGGTCGCGCTTGCAAACGCGTCGTCGTGGCTCGAGGCGATTCCCAATTTCGATTGCATCGTGCAGGGCTTTATGTATCCCACCTCGTTTACGACGGAAGCCGCCGATATCGTGTTTCCGACATGCGAGTGGCTCGAGACGTTCTTCTTGCAACCCCGCATGAACTACATGCTTATCAGGCAGCCTGTGGCGCGGTTGTTCGAAGCGGCAGACGAGATCATGATGTGGTCGAAGATCGCCGAGGCGATGTCGCATCCGGGCACCGATCTGTACGACGAGAACATGGAAGCATCGTTTGACCAGGAGAAGATCGGCGAGGGCGTGCTTCCTTGGTTCAAGTCTGTGGAAGAGTACTACGATAAAGCTTCCGGCCTTGTCGGCTACAGCAGCTTCGAAGAAGCCAAGAAGTCCCTTCCCGCTGCAACGACTCCCGATGACGAGTTCTATCTGGACGGGCCGTACGATGAGCGCAACTACATGGCCGTCGGCGAGGACGGTTTGTACAAGGGGTTCACGACCGCGCCTCGGGATATCGTCGATTCGCCGAGAAAGAGCGGGCCGTATGCCGACCAGCTGCTCTACATCGGTCGTCATGGCGAAGAGGCGTTCGAGATGCCGTCGTCGTCGGTCGATTACAACCCGATGCCGTATTACTACGAACCCGAGGACGGCGTCTTGTACGGCGATCAGTATCCGCTGATCCTCACGCAAGGCAGGCTTCCGCACAACCACCATGGCACCTTGCGTAACAATCCGTACCTGCGCGAGCTCTATCCCGCGCCGGAACTTTGGATCACTCCCGCCGATGCCGAGAAGTACGGTATCGAAAACGGGGATTGGGTCAACATCAAGTCTCCCCGTACCGACGGTCTCGATGTGTTCCGCGATATCTCTACGGGCATCGATCCTGAAACCGGACAGGCAATCGAAGGTCGATCCACCGAGTTCAATCCGGGAGACGAGTTGACGGCCGAGGGGCAGAAAGCTGCTGCCGACGGCATCTATGCGCAGGCGACCGTTACGCTGGGCATTCCCGAAGGGTGCGTGTACATGGAGCGATTCTGGAATCCGGAATTTCTCGAGGACGGCTCCGACGGACGCAAGTCGTGGACGCTTATGAACGTGAACATGCTGACGAAAAACACCGGCTACTACAATCCCGAAATTGGTTCGTATTCTCTGCGAGCCGTAAACGTGAAGATCGAAAAGGCAAGCAAACCCGAGGGTATTTGGTACGAGCCGACAGACTTCGAGCCGTGGATGCCTGTTCCCTCTGATTCGACTGGAGGAGGTTGTTCTCAATCATGAGTCGCTATGCATTAGTGGTAAACGTTGACCGCTGTATCGGCTGCCATGCGTGCGAGATGGCATGCAAAGTTGAAAACGGGGTCGCTTTGGGAAGCTATTGGAACAAGGTCGTGCAGGTTGGGCCTATGGGGCAGTTCCCCGATTTGCATGTGTACTGGCTGCCCGTCCAGTGCCAGCAATGCGAAGACGCTCCTTGCGTTCACGTGTGTCCGACGGGCGCGAGTTACCGAAACGAAGAGGGGATCGTTCTCGTCGACAAGGACAAGTGCATCGGATGCAAGTACTGCATGATGGCGTGCCCCTACGGCGTGCGGTCGTGGAACGTCAAGGAAAACGTCGTCGAGAAGTGCACGCTCTGCGCGCAGCGTACCGGGTCGGGCGGACTCCCCAAATGCGTTGAGGATTGCTGCGCCGACGCCCGTTTCTACGGGGATCTCGATGATCCGGAGTCTCCTGCCGCGAAGGCCATTGCCGAAGCCGAGGCTGATTCGGTTCATTGCCTGACCGATGTCGGGAATCGACCGGCTACGCGCTACATCTTATCGGAACGCATAGCCCCGTGGATCGAAAGTGGGAATCTGCAGCCGATAACGCCTGATTGGCCGGAAAGCAGTTGGAAGGAGAAGGTGCAATGAGCATACAGTGGTCCCTTGTTCTGTTTACGGCGTTGACCGGGCTCGCTGGCTGGCTGTTTGCATGCGTGCTGATCTCGGAATGGACGAATCGGGCGGAGCGGACGAGATTTATCGCGATGCTTTCGGGCCTTGTCCTGATGGCTGTCGGCGGCTTTGCCTCGGTGCTGCATCTCTCGCATCCCGAGAACATGCTTGCAGCTTTGAGCCATCCGACTTCAGGTATTTTCATCGAAGCGGTTTTGGTCGGAATCTCGGCTCTGTGCGCCATCGTGTATCTGGTTTTGCATGCAAGGAAGGCTTCCGATACGGTTCGCAAAGTGTTTCTGGTCATCTCGGCTATAGCCGGCGTCGCCTTGTCGTTCATGGCTGGCTCGTCGTACATGATGAGCTCGTGCCCGGCGCGGGATACCCCCTTGCTGCCTCTCGGGTATCTGGGAACCGCTTTGGCGATGGGCTCCCTTGCCTACCTCGCGCTCGTCGGTGCTCGCGGTTCGAAAGAAGATGCGTCCTTTTTCGCGAAAGTCGCTCTTGCGGGATCGCTCGTCGGGGTTGTGCTTGCGGCGCTGTACGTTTTCATGGTCCCCGAGGTTCTTAATGCGGCTGGATCGTGGGCGATAGCAGCGGTTGTCGGCAACCTTGCAGCTGCGGTTTGCGCCGGCGTTGCGATGAAGAAGCCTGAAAGCGCAACCGCGCTCGCCGCAGTGGGATGCGTTCTCGCCCTGGGTGCGGGGATGGCGTTTCGTTGTGCGATGTGGCTTTCGATGGTGCCGATTAACGATTTCTTCAACATGATTTAGTTTTCGAAACACCTTTGCCGCCGATTTGCTGCTAATCGATGCCGTCCGCCCCGATGGGCGGACGGCCGGCAAAGGTCTTCGGATTGGAAAGGACGAAGCGATATGGCTTCTGAGCGCAAACAGCATACCGAAGAGATAACGACATTGAACCAGAGCAGGGCGGCGCTGTATCGATTGCTGTCATCGCTGTATTGGCAAGAGCTGACGAGCGAACAGATCGAGCGGATCCGATGCTCGGATGTCGGCTCGCTCGATCTTGGCGATCGGGATATGGATGACGGATGGGCGGATATCAAGTCGTATCTTGCGAAATGCAACTCGGGAACACGTCAGGAACTGGCCGTCGATTACGCCCATACGTTTCTTGCCGCTGGGAACAACGACGATAGGATGGCTATCCCCTTCGAGTCCGTCTTTATGTCCGAGACGGGCTTGCTTATGCAGGGGCCGCGCGACGAGGTGTGCAAGGTATACTACGACGAGCATGTTTCCCCTATGGACGATCTTCGTACGCCTGAAGATCATATTGCGTTTGAACTGGAGTTTCTTGCCGTTATGGCAGAGCGCCAAAACGAGGCGATCGAAGCGGGCGATTGCGATGAAGCGCTTCGGATCGCCGATGTGCAGGCGTCGTTCCACGAGCAGCATCTTTTGAACTGGATCGATGTTTTTTGCGATGCCATCGAAGAGAATTGCAGAACGCCGTTTTACCAAGGCGTTGCCAAGTTTACGCGAGGATGGGTGAAGCTTGACGGTTCAATCATGAACGACGTCGGCATTGAGCTGCGCGGCGGATGCGAGCAGGCTCTTTCGCACTAGCTGCAGGCGGCGATCCTTATGTCTATTACGCGTCGTGCGATGATCTCGGGAGCGTGCTCGATCGGCATCCTATCGGCTTTCGGGTGGGCGGTGAGCGCTTTTGCAGGCGAGCGCAAGTTGCTGAGACCTCCGAGTGGCCAAAGCGAAGAAGCGTTCATCGGTGCCTGCATCAAGTGCGGAAAATGCTTGTCGAGCTGTCCGCTCGATTGCATCCAGCCAGCGGGCCTCTCGGACGGCATCGTCAACGCGCGGACTCCTTATCTTGATTTCAAACGGGGGTACTGCGATTTCTGCGGGAAGTGCGTCGGGGTGTGTCCGACCGGCGCGCTTGAGGCGTGGGATGGCGATTCTGAGCCGCTTATCGGTGTTGCTGTGGTCGAAGCGGCCAAATGCGTCTCGTGTGAAAAATGTGTTCCTGCTTGCTCCTACGAGGCATTGTCGTGGAACGACGAGAGCAGGCTACCTCTTGTCGATGAATCTCTCTGCAACGGATGCGGAGCATGCGAATACGCATGCCCGTCTTCCAGCCTTAGCTATTACGATGGCGATGGCAGACGAGCGATTCGCGTTGTCGGAAGCATGGTGTCATGATGAAGATGTCGCGCATGCGAGCGCTCGTTGCGCTTGTCGTTATCGGTTTAACCATCGGGTCGTTCGTGTTTCGTCTCGGGTTCGGGTCGTATTCGTCGTTCGGCTTCGGTGGCTTGATGTACGCGTGTCCGGTGGGCATTCTCGAAAGCATGCTGAGCACCAAGATTCCCACGTGGAGCGGTGTTTTTTGCTTCGCCATCGTGGTTGTGATCACCCTTATTGCAGGCAAGGCGTTTTGCTCGTGGATATGCCCCACTCCTTGGGTGCGCCGTATCTTCGGCGTGAGGGATTCGAAGAACGACGATGCGCGCTTGGGAAGCAAATGCGCTTCATGCTCCTGCGATCAGCTGGAAGGGGAGCGAAAGGTTGCTCATCGTGCAGCATGCAGCAAGGATCCGTTACCCGCAGTTGGAGGCAAGCGAGACGGCAGGCTTATAGACGGGCGCCACGGGGTTCTTGCTGGCACCTTGCTTTCAAGCTTCGTTTTGGGCTTTCCCGTCTTCTGCCTCGCGTGCCCCATAGGGTTGACATTTGCCTCCGTTTTAGCGATTGGCTACGCGTTTTCCCAGCACGTGTTCATGTGGGACTTGATCGTGTTCCCCGCTGTGCTTGTTGTCGAGTTGGTTATTTTCGGATCGTGGTGCTTTAAGGTATGCCCCGTATCTGCCATGCTGTCGCTTCTTTCGAGCAGGAAGCGAATCGTTCGTCCGCGCGTGGGCGAAGACGCTTGCCTGAGAACGCAAGGGGTGGATTGCCGCGTATGCGTGGATATCTGCCCTGAAAAGGTCGATCCCCATAGCCTCGATATACCCGAGTGCACCCAGTGCGGTGCATGCGTTGACGCTTGTCCCATGAGGGCTATTTTATTGGTTCCCAGTGCCAAGAGGTGAGGGCTGCGACGGGTTTTCGGGGGAAGATGATCCCTTCGTTCCATCGCTGTTTCTTTTGCGCCCCGTTCGGAGCGAACCCGTTTACGATGGCGTCTCCTTAAGAGTTTGCACCTCTGTCGCTGCTCTTCTGAGGCTTGGCTCAATGCCGAGCCAAGCCCCTTCACTCATTGTCGGATGGCTTTCCGTATGGCGGCATGGATCGCGTCCGAGACGCTGTTCTTGTCGCCCAGCACGTAGACCTTCTCCGCCTGCGACTTGTGCGGGGCGATCACCTTCGAGACGCAGAGGGTTCCGTCCGCCCCGTCGTCCACCAGCAGGAGGGGGGAGGCGCTGATGCCGCCGAGCGACGAGGCCACGAGGGCGTCCGCGTACTTGCCCTCCCGCCCCGCCGTCGCGACGGCGTTCCTGCACGTGAAGCCGTTTCGAAGCGCCCACTCCGCCGTGAGCTTCGAGGTCTCGTAGCGGGTTTCCCCGCTGAAGCGGACGGTCGCCGCATGCTTCTTCAGCGCCTTCTCGGCGCTCGCGGAGACCGAGTACCCGGAGCCCATGACGAGCACGGTGTCGAAGCCTCCCTTCCGGATGGCGTCGAGCGTGCCTCCCGAGAGGCTCCCGTCCGAATCCGCGAGGAAGATCGGCGCCTTCAGGCGGTAGGCGAGGGGGGAGGCGGAGAGCGCGTCTGCGGCCTTGGAGCCGGTGGCGACGATGGCGGTGGTCCCCCAGCCGCCTCCCCCCGCCTCGTGGATCTTGAGCGCCGTGTCGATGCGGTCTTTGCCGCCGACCCTCTCGGCGTTGCCCCCTACGAGCCTCTTGATGTCGCCGAACGTCTTGTCGGAGACCGCGTTCTTGTCGCCGAGGACGTAGGCCTTGGCGGCCCCGAGGCGCTTGATCTCGGCTTTCGTCTCGGGGGTGAGGGAATCGGTGTCGGTCAGGAGCACCTGGCCCCCCTTCACGCCGGCGAGCCCCGCCGCCGCAAGCGCGTCGGGGAAGTTGTCGCCGCGCGCCACGACGACGGTCCCGCACGACCCGCTTTGCGGGAAGGCCCGCTGGGAGACGAGCGCCATCGTCTTGTAGCGGTCGGCGCCCCCGCAGCGCTCTGCGACCGCAGGGGCGGGTTGGGGGTCGGGCCCGGGTTCCGGTTCGCCGGCTTCAATGGTAAACGTTGTTTGCGCGGTGCCTGTATAATTTCCTGCACCCGTCACTGTCACAGTCGCTATTCCGATCGCGCTGTTTTGGCTATAGGAAACTTCGAAATCGGTTCCTCCCGTAAGCGCTACGCCCCCGAGCGAGACGTTCACGTTCGGTTCAATCGCTGAGCCAGTATGGGGAAATGAGTACGAAGATAGCTCTACCTTCGCATCGGCAAGCGAGGTCGGTGCAATCTCGAACCCGATGGTCTTGCTGCCGCTGTATTTCCCTTTTCCTTCCGCAATCGCAGAAGCCGTTCCCGCGTTGACGTTTCCGTCGTATCGCAGGTCGTAGTCGACGCCCGTTTCAAGCGCCACACCCGAAAGAGCCAGCTCGACGCTTGGTTCGATTGGAGATCCCGTGTAGCATTGGTCCTTTATTTCTTCTGCAACAGCTTCCCCGATGTCTTCAGTAGGCCGCTGCTCGATTGTGGTTTTGTCCAGCTCAATGCTTTCGATCGCGTTACCTGCCGAATCCCGTAAAACAAGATCGGGTTCGCCCGAAGAGCAATCTGCATACAGTTCGTCTCCGTTTAGGTCAGTGGCCTGCACGGTGGCCGCGTTTCTCAAATCGGAATCTTCGGCCGTATCCATGCTTGCCAGGCGGCAATCGGTGACCGTGCCGCCCGAGAAAGATACCTCGACAGCGGACGCGTCGTATTCGAACTCGAAAGACCCTTCTCCGTTGCTCAAGAAATAGCCATAAGGCTCGAATGTTTCGCAAGGAGAAGCGGCATCCATCTCATGCAGCATATTGCCGTCCAGATCGCGTACGTACGCGGTTTGGACGCCCTTGACGGCCACGGAAGCAATGGTGCCGCCTTCGCTGGCTTCTAGAGACTCCGACCGGACCGAGCGAAAATCGGCTTTCCCGCTCATCAGCTTTTTAAGGGTTGTCTTATCTCCGTTTTTGTCGAGGATCTCGAAGTCTTGTCCGAACAGGCGATTTTTGTTTAGGTTGATTCTGGACTCACCATATTCAATGACGTAGTATTCGCCCGTTTCCGAAACGGACAATCCGCTCATTTCTGCATGAGGCAGGTATAACCTGTCTTTTTGGAGCAAGCTTTCTTCATCCAGGAGTTTGATGATCTTGTAGGTGCCGTTCAAGGCACCCCAGGCGATGTCATCGGAATCGACGAATTCCTTTCCGAGATTGAAGAATTTTTTGATGTTCACGCCCGACTGCAAACCCGTTTGGGCGTAATCGTCGATCGTCACAGTGCATTTTTCCCCTTTGATTACATAGAGGTCGCCGCCCCAGCCGCCATTCAGCTTCGAGGTTCCGTCTCCGGCAACGATGGTGTCGTTCCAGTTTCCCGTTTTGGCTTTGTCGCTCCCCGAACCGGCGTCTCCCAGAAGAACCAGCTGGGTGAACCAATTCTCCGAATCGTTCCAAACGGAATTGAAGGAATCGGGCTTGCTTGTTCCGAGCGATAAGACAATGCTCTTGGAGAATAGCGAGAGATCCGGTTTCCCTTGCACGGCGCTTGCGAGCGTGCTGAAAAGAGCGGAGGGCTCCATGGAAAAGCGGCCGGTCGCCCGTGAGCTTTCCTCCCTCAACAGGTTGTTGAATGTAAAGGCGCCGTCCACGGCGGAGTACATCGAGCAGATATCAGACGCGTCATCGGAAAGCCCGTTGTCGGCAACCGAAATGGACGGGTAGGACCAGAAATTGTCCATCGCGTCGCGCAGGCCGAGGATGCCCGAAGACAGACGATCGTCGTAATAAGTTGGCGTATAGTAGTGGGTGCAGGCGATGCCATCCACGCCCGTATAGTTTGCAAGATCTAGGTAGCTGTTGATGACCGCCGCGTCGTAGCCTGCACCCGAAGCGTTGAAGATGCAGCCTTTCGCCCCTGTCAGCGTGCAGACATAGGAGGCAAGCGAACCTCCGTATTCGCTTCCCGTGATGAACATGCGATCGGCTCCGTATCGGTCCGCATATGTTCGATAAACCTGCAAGGCGTTTTTCAAGTGCTCGTCCGCGGTCTTCAAGTCCATGCCATGATGGTTCCCGAACGCGATGATGCAGCCGCTTCCGCTTTCGATGACGACATAGTTCGGCGAAAACGAGTACTCCAAGACGCGGGCGGAGTCAAGCTCCTGGTCGATGAGGTCGCAGCGCTTTGCGTCCGATCCTTTCCATATCGGCCGATCGTAGAAGCTTGCGGCCTCCGTCCATTCGGAAAGCTCGCAGCTCGTCAGTTCCCGTAGGATAGACGACTGCCCGAGCACGCCCTCGGTACCGCCGCTCGTCACGAACGCCGCGAGTTCGCTCGCGGCAACGGCGGTGAGGGGATCGGGCTCGATCCAAGGGTCCACGACGGGCTTATCCGGAATGCCGTTCGGATCGTTGCTGGCGTATCCGTTCGGTATTCCCCTCAGAGTGGGATAGGGGTAATCTTCTGGCCCCATCCCCCAAACGTTTTCGAAATCAAAGCCGGAGAACAAGGATGCCTTTTTCATACTCTCCTCATCCAGCGCCGTACATTGAGCGGTTGAATCGATTATGGCTGCTTCGAGGGTGGCGCTTTCCAGGGAATAGTTGTCCGATGACGGAACCGCATCCCCATGGTTGTCGCCCCTTGCCCATATGTGGCCGACTTTCGTTTTTGCCGGGTTGTCTGACGTCGCATGCAGGTTTCCCCTGTTGTAGCATCGCGCAACTTCGACGGAATCCATATTTCCGCTGCCTTTTATACCTCCGGCTGATGCCGAATCGTATTCGAGGTCGCCGTTCGTGTTGATCGCCCTTATTTCTCCCGTGTTGAAGCAGTCCGTGATCACGACATGGCTGATGTCTGTCGATGATTCGCCCGCTATGATGCCGGCCGCCACCTGATAGGTTCCTTCGACGTTCGTCGTATTGGAGCTCTCTACAGCTCCCGTGTTGTAGCATTGCCGCACGGTTTGCCCCCATGCGCAAATTCCTGCCACGTAGTTGCTTCCACGGATTTCCCCGGCATTCATGCACTTTTCGAAGGAGGAACATGAGAATCCAGCGATCCCTCCGGCGTATCCCGAGGAAGAGGCCCCTTTCGCAGTCGCCGTAATATTCCCATAGTTCGCACACTCGGAGAAAGACGATCCGTTCGTACTCGCATAACCGCAGATTCCGGCGGCATCCATTCCCGAGACCGCTCCGTAGTTCGTGCATTTTCGGATGGAGACCTCGCTTCCGTCGAGTTCTCCGCATATGCCCCCGCTGGTCAGGTCGAAGCCGCAGCCAACCGGGCTCGTTACGGAGGCGCGGTTGGTGCATTGTTCGATCAGGCTGTTTCCCGAAACGCTGCCGCATATGCCCCCTGTGCGCGTCCAAAGGCCATCGCCGGTGTCTTCGGCGTACACTGTTCCTTCCACGGTGCAGTTGAAAATAGTGGAGTCTTTTGCATGGCCGCATAGAACGCCGATGTAGCGTATGGAGTCGTTGGTCCGTTCGTGGTCCACGAACTTGATATTGGCGTTTTCGAATGCGAGATTTCGTATGGAGGCGCCTCTTATAGCTCCGAAGAGCCCAGTCAGGGCTTGCCTGTTATCCGGTTCGTCGATAGATATCTTCATCCCATCGATGACATGCCAGTTGCCTTCCAGCTCGCCCGTGAATCCATCGGCTCCTATGTTCGAGCCTCCAATCGAAAGAGTTCCAGAGTAGCTTGAGAGGTCGATATCGTCCATGAGGATGAATTTTCCGTCGAGGTCGTTTTCGATGGCGAGAAGACCATCGACATCGTAGATTCCGATGAAGCCGTCGGGGACCTCGCTGAGTGGACTTTCGAAAAGGGAATACCCTATCCCGGGTTCACCTGATTCGTTTATTGTCTCGGCTTCCGCCTCTCGGGGACAAATTGGAAGAAGGGATGCTGTAATGGCGATAGCGAGAAGGGCGGCGAGAAAACGCTTCGAAGCTGCCATTGTCACTGATCCTCCGATCTGTTTCCTGTTAAGTTTTATCCTGAACATACGGTTTTCCAATATGTACTTCTTTTGCATTCCAGAGGATACAAGCATTTTAATTACTCGATGGCTTTCCGTATGGCGGCATGGATCGCGTCCGAGACGCTGTTCTTGTCGCCCAGCACGTAGACCTTCTCCGCCTGCGACTTGTGCGGGGCGATCACCTTCGAGACGCAGAGGGTTCCGTCCGCCCCGTCGTCCACCAGCAGGAGGGGGGAGGCGCTGATGCCGCCGAGCGACGAGGCCACGAGGGCGTCCGCGTACTTGCCCTCCCGCCCCGCCGTCGCGACGGCGTTCCTGCACGTGAAGCCGTTTCGAAGCGCCCACTCCGCCGTGAGCTTCGAGGTCTCGTAGCGGGTTTCCCCGTTGAAGCGGACGGTCGCCGCATGCTTCTTCAGCGCCTTCTCGGCGCTCGCGGAGACCGAGTACCCGGAGCCCATGACGAGCACGGTGTCGAAGCCTCCCTTCCGGATGGCGTCGAGCGTGTCTCCCGAGAGGTTCCCGTCCGAATCCGCGAGGAAGATCGGCGCCTTCAGGCGGTAGGCGAGGGGGGAGGCGGAGAGCGCGTCTGCGGCCTTGGAGCCGGTGGCGACGATGGCGGTGGTCCCCCAGCCGCCTCCCCCCGCCTCGTGGATCTTGAGCGCCGTGTCGATGCGGTCTTTGCCGCCGACCCTCTCGGCGTTGCCCCCTACGAGCTTCTTGATGTCGCCGAACGTCTTGTCGGAGACCGCGTTCTTGTCGCCGAGGACGTAGGCCTTGGCGGCCCCGAGGCGCTTGATCTCGGCTTTCGTCTCGGGGGTGAGGGAATCGGTGTCGGTCAGGAGCACCTGGCCCCCCTTCACGCCGGCGAGCCCCGCCGCCGCAAGCGCGTCGGGGAAGTTGTCGCCGCGCGCCACGACGACGGTCCCGCACGACCCGCTTTGCGGGAAGGCCCGCTGGGAGACGAGCGCCATCGTCTTGTAGCGGTCGGCGCCCCCGCAGCGCTCTGCGACCGCAGGGGCGGGTTGGGGGTCGGGCCCGGGTTCCGGGGTTTGTCCGACGATCCTGAAAGACATCCAGGTATTGCCCGTAAACAAGCCCATGCCCGACGCGCATACGTAAGCCTCGCCCGCGTCTGTGTTCTGCTCATAGGAAAGCGCGTAATCGACGCCTTCTTCGAGCAGTATGCCGTCATAGGTCATTTCCACGCTTGGAGTGATGGGGTTTCCCGTCCAGTTCTGGTCTGGGATATCAGAGCAGTCGGCATAGTAGATATCGATTGCTTCGGCCGAAGTGGATGCATCGATGTCTTCTTTGGTGATGGGCAGGGTCCCAATTTCGCTTTCGGAACCGTCTCCATTCATGCCTACGAGCCGAACATCGCCATCGGTTCTGATCTCGACGCTGTCGAATTCGCTTGGATCCACTCCATCCGAATACTTGATTCCCTCGTCTATGCTGCCGACTGCGGGGCTTGTCATGATGCGGCTCATGGTTCCGTTTGACAAAACGACATTCACCTTCGTTGCGTCGTAAGCCGCATCGACGCAGCCCGTCTCGCCGCAGCATGTGAAGGAGCCGTACGAATCGCAGTAGTCGAAATCCGCATTGGAATCGAGCGAGAGCAACTCGTTGCCCGTTGCAACATCCTGGACGCTCACCGTCACATCCGTTCCTTGGAAGTGGGCGACAACCGCATTGGATGCGTCCGTTGCCGGATCACTTTCCAAAAGGCCCGTGGTTTCCCTTACCGTCTTCCCGTTTTTCTCTCTGTACAGGTCTTCGAGGTTCCTGCCTTCCGCTTTGCGGGCGTTCTCGCCGCTTGCACTGGCATCGATGATCAGGAAGTCGCGCTTCAGGAAGAACCGTTTCTGCACCTGCACGGTGCTTGTACCCGCTTTGATCTCGTAGTAATCGGAATTGGGGAACGGGGCATCGACAAGCGTCACTTCCATGTCCGCAAACGAGCAGTTCCGGAACACGATGGTATCTTGCTTCGTGTCCTTCAGGATCTCGACGGCGGAATCGAGCACATCTTCGAGGCCGTCTTTCACTTTATCGGGCTGTTCGAGGTTGGTGAACACGATGGTTTTCATCACGCCCATGAGGCCCTTGCAGAGAACGTTGCCATCCGAAGCGCAGGTGTCGCTGATGCGGACATCGGCATCCTCTCCGATGACATACAGGTCGGAGCCTTCGTTCCCGATAAAACGGGAGGAGCCGGAACCCGCCACAAAGATATCGGCCGTCTGCCCTCCCCGCATGAGATCGCCATCGCCTGAACCCGTGTAGATGATCTGCGGGAGGAACATATCGTAGGGGCCGATTGCCCCGTCAACGCCTGTGAGCCTTGTGTCTTTGCCGGTCGTCCCGAGTGTGAGCTGGATGCTTTTTTTGGCGAAGGAAAGATCGGGTTTGCCCGTATCGAGGTTGTTGACCGTATTGGCTATGGATGTTAGCACAGCGGGCGTATCCGCTATGTAATACGTCTTCGCCTCGTAGACAGGAGCTGATTGAACGGAATTGCACAGAGCGTAGCCCTCTTCGGTTGTTTCATACAGCGAATTCAATCGGTATTTCGAACCGTTCGGATTCGCATTGATTTCAGCCGATCCGATCACGTCTGTTCCGTAGCCGTAGAGAAGCCTCATCGTCGAGGCGTAATAGTTCGTGCACATCGGGCTGTCGATCCCTTTGAAATTGTTGCCGTCCACGAACTCACCTTGCGTGAGCCAGGAGAGCTTTGCGCCGTAGCCCGCCGAGGCGTTGAAGACGTTAGCGGGGCTGCCCGAGGTGTTGGACACGTAGGAAGCCGCCATGCCGCCCAGGAAGCAGCCCGTCACGTGTATGGGGGAGCTGGGGTTCGCCTGCCTCACTTCCTGCGAAACGTCCATGGCGGCATCGAAGCAGCCTTTCGTATCGCTTTGAAGGATCGAGTTGAAGGAATCCGCGTAGGTGATAATCCCTTTCGGGTCGAGCGCCAGAACAATGTGTCCCGTATTGGGGTCCTTGAGCGCCACGTGCTTTCTCGCGCCTTCTCCTTCGGCACTGACGAACTCGTATCCTGCGAGGACTTCCCCGAAGAAATCCGAGTAAGTTTGCTCCCGACCGTCCCAGATGGTTTTGTCCTTCGAAAGGAAAGGGGCGGATGCAAGGAAATCGTCTACGGTTTGCCCGACCCAGGAGGAACCGGGATTGAAGCCTGCGAGCTCGCATGCAGCGAGCTGTGCGAGTGGCTCGGTGGCAGGGTATCCCGAATGGCCCGAATCCGGCGGCTGGCTATTTGAAGCCACCCGCAACACGGGGTAAGGATAGTCTCCGCTTCCCATCTGCCATACGTTTTCGAAGTCCCATCCAGCAAAGGATGACTGTTCTTGCATGGCGGAAGGGGAGAGCGGCTGCCCGCTGTCATTGTCGTTGACATGATGGGCTGAGAAGATGCTGGATGATGGATAATAGCACGAGATGTAGTGATTATTGTTTTCTACGAAATATTCATCGAATGCCACAATGCCACTTGCATATGAAAAATCAGTGTCTTCTACTCCCGCCATCGGTATGGATACGGCGGAAGAGCTACCGATGCTGTAGCAGCGAGCAACCTGCTCTTCAGCAGGAGGTTCGGGGCTGCTTCCGCAGTATAAACCTATGATACCTCCAGCATAAGCCTCAGAGCCAAATTCTCCATCTGCGATAGCCTTAGCGGATACATCGCCGTTATGGTAGCAATCTCTAACCCCTCCGCTTGGGCTGTTAAAGTAATAACCAACGATACCACCCGCCATAGCGTTGTAGGAAATATTTTCAACAGATATGGATCCTATACAATAGCAGGAGGAAATCGAACCTCTCGTCTCGCCAACCAGACCGCCGGCCGCTTGAGTGCGATGCCGCGTCACCATATCGGAGGGGGAGATGATTGCCACATCAGCGATACTGCCACATGAGGAAATATCCCCCGAACTAGAATATCCTGCAAGTCCTCCACACCAAATGGAGGCGTCTGCCTGTACGGACACCTTACCCTCGTTTTTGCAGAACAATAAGCTATCATAATGAGTACTGTATTCAGCGGTTATGGAGCCGACTACGCCCCCGACCATGGCAGAATCCGAACCTGTGTGCCCTTGCAGGTGGTTTGCAACGACAATGGTTCCATAATTAATGCAATTCGTTATGGTTGGGGACTTGTAAGCTATCCCCGCTATGCCGCCAACATAGAGATTGGCGGATGTTGAATCGGTCGTTATGGATACATCACTTGTGCAATTGTCAAATGTGGTATTTGATGCATCGGCAGCGATTCCCGCCACATTGTAGTCGCTTAAACCGAACACATCAATTCCCGTAAGCGAAACGGAACCGGAAACCATCAGGTTTTTGAACGTAGCGAATTTCACCGCACCGAAGAGTCCGGCGTAAGCGCTATGGGTGTCGTTCATTTCATTTACCGTGACATGAAGAGACGTGATTCGATGTCCGTTGCCGTCAAGCGTGCCATTGAATTCGCTTTTGAACCGTCCGATCGGATCCCATTGCAGACCGGATAGGTCGATATCGTCCATAAGGATATAGTTGGCATTAAGGTCGTTTCGGATATTGTCGAGATCTTCGGCGGTATAGATTCCGATATAGTCTTGGGGAACACTGTCTATCTGTTCAACAGGCACCACGAAGTCGTTGCTTGTTGCTTCATCAGCATATGCCGTCTTATCGTTCAAGCTGATGTTGAAGCCCAAGAAGCATAGATATAAGACGATAAGCGCCGCCATGTAAAAACGTTTTTTGTTAACCGTTCCCATTCCCGCTCCCAACCCAATTCGATTAGCGTTTTAATTATAAATGGGTTTGCGGTTTCTTGGTGCTGAAGGTAGCCTAACGGTCCATGCTGAATGAAAAAATGCTTGCGGGAAGAAATCCGTGGGCAAAAGAGCTACACACGTTGCCCCTCATGCGAATATCCAGACCTAAAGGTAGCGGATCAATGGATATCAATCTGCGAAGAAATGTCGAAAAACAAAATCTTGATCCAGGTGCCTCTCGGGAAATTAGATTAATCCCCGTCTGGTCAGCTCGCCTCGTGGCGGGTTGCCGCCTTCTCCTTTTCTAGGCATTCTTCGAAGATCGCTAGAAGCTCTTTTCTGCTGTTGATCCGCAGCTTCTGATAGATGTGGTACACATGTGTCTTCGCCGTATGCGCCGAGATGCAAAGCGTCTCGGCAATATGCTCTGCACTGTACGCCTTGAGTGCCAGCTCGAGGATCTCTGCTTCACGCGAGGTGAGCGAATACTGCTCGACAAGGCCGGCGCACGAGCGCTTCCATGCGCCGGCCCTCCTCGAAGCGCCTTCGTCATCAGCTTTCTGGGATACGCTCTCGACAGACGATGAGGAGGCGGCTGAAGCAGCGTCAGAACCTTCAGTGCGATCCCTTTCTTCCCGAACGAATGTAACGAGAACGGCGAGAATCGCGATCATCGCCAATTTTGCATACTGGAGCAAATCGGGAATAGCCGATACGGCAAACGTCGCAATCGCCGCAAGGGAGCCTGCCAGAAGCCCTTTTACAAAGGAGCGCGATCCTAAAACGATAGGGTAGAGGGGAGGTACGGAATATTCCTTGGAAAGAAAGCAGTGGGTATCGAAAGCGAATGCAACGAACATCGCGCACCCGGCGAAGATCAATGCATACGTAACAGCGGCAAGATTCTCGCTCACCATCGTCCAGGGCAGAAGGCCGACGACGAAAACCGGAAACACGCTGCGTTGTATGACCCCGATCTGCATACGGTTTTGATTCTTCACCATCAACCAGAGAGATACGGCGGTGCCTGCGGCGAACCCTAAGGAACCCGCAATCCAAAGCGAATCGCCGCCAATCGCCTGCGATTCGTTGACTTCGCCGACCACCAACCCGACGGTGATTCCGTACAGGACGAAAAACCAACCTGTTTTAGAGTTGAGCATAAGCCTGTCGAATGCTTGAGCAGCCAAAAGCCTCTCAGGGTTGTCGGTTTCGACGAGACCTTTCGCATAGCAGACACCGCACAGCGATCCTGCGGCTGAAAGGGCGATGAAGCAGATGACGCATGCCCACATCCCGATAAGGGACATAGTGCAAAAGAGCATGATTCCGCAGATCATCGATGCGCATAGGCAAACGGCAAACGTGGTGCGCTTGAACCCTGCCGCAAACTCAAGTGCCAAAAGCGCCGTTACGCCGATGGCGTAGCCTCCAACGACCGAGGCGATAACGGAGAGGACGACAGAAGGGAGGTAGCCGAACGCATGAGCGGCTCCGAGGATCAGGGCCGCAACGGCGCATGCGGCGCCTCCGACGATGATGACCTTCGCCCGTTTCTGGAAATCCTCAAACGCCGGAACGCGAAGAACGGTTACGTATGCCAGGAGCAGCCCCGAGACGGCGAATGCTTCGGGAAGAAGGTTCGCCAAGGAAAACGTTTCAATCCGAACGGTTTGCGGTGCGGCAAAAAGAAAGAAGGCGATGCCGTACCAGGCGAAGACGAGATGCGCAACCGAATACAGCGACAAAAGCAGTTCCCTGTCGCTCTCGGCACTCGTTACCCGTGCTAAATCTATCGTATGGGAAAGATCGGTGCTGTGGCTCACGTCGTCCTCCTGCCTCGCGTATCGCACGGGGCATGCATTGCATTGCGTTGATTTGATTGCTGTGTTGTTCAGCTAGGCGCCTGCCCGCGATGAACCCCCGATTTGCCGCAAAATCATCGCATCCCATCGCAAGTCGCCTTGAACGGTTGCTAGCATAGCCTATTCTGCGGCACATGAACAGAGCGGCCGGGAGTGGGCATATATGTGCCGAAAGCCCGCATAATGGTTTTCCATATATCTTGAACTGGGAAAATGCCCTTCTACTACTTTTCGTGCTAGATACGTGGTATGTACTGCAGCTCTTCGAAATGCGTCTTTTCTTGCGATTCGAGCAACTGTGGCGAACCCTATATTGAACGATATCGCTTGCCAGAAAGGAGGACTGGGAAAGCGAAACATCCGAATTCGAAAGGGGTTGAAATGACGGAAGTCACAAAGGCTCGCGCAACAGCAGCAGCTGTTGGGTGCGCAATCATTCTGACTACGGGAACGGGCATGACCAACGTTCTCAATGCGATGATCCCGGACATCATGGTGGGATTGGGGAACCCGCCGCTTACGTTGTTCATGCTCGGTCCCAGCGTCGCCACCATCATGGCGTTTCTCGGCAGCATGGTTGCCACGAAGCTCATTGAAAAGCTGACGCCCAAATGGTCGCTTCTGATCGGCACCATCTGCGTGACGCTGATGCTTACGGTGTTCGCCGTGGCCGACCACGTATGGATGTGGATCGCCGCAAACGCCGTCAACGGCATCGTCATGTCGTTCGGGGCTCATGCCGCAGCATCGGGCGTTACCGCCAAGTTCTGGGGTTCCCGCACGCAATCGGTTTACGGCATCGTTTCCGGCGTCTATTCTCTCATGTGCGCTGCAGAGGTGTTTCTTGGTGCGTGGCTCTTGAGCATCGCGGACTATCGTACGGCCATGTGGTTCCTGGTTGTCAGCTGCCTGGTCCTCGGCGTTGGCGCCAACCTGCTTCTGATCGGCAAGATTCCCGGTAAGCCTCTGCATTTCAAAGAAGATGACGTTAAGGTCGAGGAGACCCCCGTTACCCAGATCGGCGTCGATTTGAGCACGGCTCTGAAAAGCCCCTGCTTCTATTTCTTCGCCGCTGTCGTGTTCATCGGCGCGTGGGCGATGAGCGCGATCGGTTCGTTCTCTACGGTGTTCTTCACTACCTACGGCGTCGATTCGGCGACAGCAGCCTCTTGGTTCGGCATTCATACGCTGGCGGGAGCCATCCTGATGCTTTTCGCTGGTTTTCTGACGAATAAATTCGGGGCACGCACAACGGGCGTGATCGTGTTCGGGCTTTTCATCATCGGAATCGTATCGCTGTTCGTATGGTCTTCGGCTGGCGGATTCCCGCTCGTGTTTGCGGGTATGGCGCTCACTTCGACCATCCTCGTCGTTGCCATCCTGCCCTCGCTGTTCATCCCCGATCTGTTTGGCATGAAGCACTACACCAGCATCAACGCCGCTTGTATGGCCGCGTACTTTCTAGGTCACACGGTTGTCATGGTCGCGCTCTCCGGACTCACCGAGATGATGGGCATCAACAACGCGTTTCTCTTTACCGCGTTTCTCGGGGCCATCGCTATCGCCTGCATGATCCTTGCATATGCGACTCGCCCTATGAAGAAGCTGGAGAAAAAGGACGCCGGAACCGCTTTATCCGAATCGTAAACGCAACGGCACCGCTCATCCGGGCGGCTCGATCACCCGGATGAGCACCTTGCGATGTCTCATCTTGATTCGGGCAGGTGCGTCGATCGCCGCAAACCCCCTTCCATCCTCCTCGCCGAAGCAGGGAGCGGCAACCAGCATGCCTGCGAACGAATTGATTTCGCATATCGCTTAACGACACCGAGAGAAAGAGTAAGGAGACAAGCAATGACGGTTAGAAAAACCCGCACGGTGTGCACCACGTGCCATGCGAGATGCGGCGCGGTTGTCTATTCGGAAGACAACAAGATAGTGCGTGTGGAGGGCGATCCGGACAGCCCGCGCTCCCAGGGCGTGTTCTGCGGATCGGGTTTATCCCAGAAAGAAATCCACAACGATACCGATGGGCGCATTCTCTACCCGATGAAGCGCGTTGATTGGGATCCTAAGGGCGAGCGCCATCCTGAAACCCGAGGAACAAGCGAGTTCGAGCGAATTTCATGGGACGAAGCGCTCGACATCATCACGGAAGAATGCTTCCGCATCAAAGACGAATACGGTCCTGAGGCCATCGTCACAGGACAGGGGACGGGTCGCACGACGAACCACTGGCACTGCCGGCTCAATTCCTCGCTCGGGCTTGAAGGCTGGTCGCTCGCTCCGACGCATGTATGCCTCATGCCGCTTATGCTTCCGAACGCCTTCACGCTGGGAATCTACAGCGACTGCGACGGCGATATGGCGAATGCGAGCACGATCGTTCATTGGGGGGCGAGTCCCGCAACTCAGCGCTCGAAGGCGAAGATGATCCTCGATCGCATCGAATCGGGACAGACTAAATACGTTGTGATCGACGTTCGCTATACCGACTTGGCCAAGAACGCCGACTACTGGCTTCAGCCCCGTCCCGGTACGGATTGCGCCTTGGCGCTCGGCCTCATGAACGTGCTTGTGGAAGAGAAGCTCTACGATTCCGATTGGATAGAGAAGTGGACCTACGGGTTCGACGAACTTGCCGAACGCGTGCGCAACTACCCGCCCGAGAAGGTTTCCAAGATCACCGGCGTGCCGGCAGACGACATCGTCGGATGCGCGCGCCTGCTCGGAACCAACGGCCCCACCGCATTCCAAACCATCCTGGGCCCCGGTTGCATGCATACCAATGCGATCCAGACGGGCCGCGCCATCGCCTGCCTTCAGGGTATGCTCGGACACCTCGATGTGCCCGGTGGAATTCCGATCAACGTCGCGTTTTCCGCAATGCTCGATGATCGCATCACCCTATGGGATCCCATGAAGGACCCCGGTCGCTCCGACCTGTTCACCTTCGGCGGCGAGGATTACCCGCTCTACAAAGTATTCGGACGTTCGAATGATCCCGCAACAACCTTCGAAGCCGCCATAACCGGCGAGCCGAGACCCGTCAAGATGATGGTCTTCATCGCGAACGACCCGCTTTTGTGCTACGAAAACGCCAATCGCGTGCACGAGGCTATCACTTCGCCCAACGTCGACACGATCGTGTCGAAGGATTTCTACTTCTCGCCGACGACCAAGCTTGCCGATATCGTGCTTCCCTCATCCGACTGGTCCGAGCGCGACACGATTGACGAAGAGCTTTTCGGAGGACTCGTTATCTCCTCGGAGCGCGCCGTCGACCCACCGGGGGAATGCTGGGACGACTGGAAGTTCTTCCTCGAATGGGGCAAACGGCTCAACCCCGAACACTGGCCGTGGAAAGACGAGAAGGAAATGGTGCTCTGGAGGCTGCGCGAGCTTCTTGGGATGGATATGACCTGGGAAGAGTACGTCGAAGGAGCCTACTTCAAGCTCGATGACGGCAGCGGAAGCGAGGGGCCGGTCTACAAGAAGTACGAGAAGGGGATGATCCGCCCCGACGGGCAGCTCGGCTTCAATACGCCGACCGGACGAATCGAGTTCTGGTGCGACGCCCTCGCTCGATTCGGCTACGATCCGCTTCCCGATTACGATGAACCCGCCGAAACCCCCGTATCGCAACCCGAACTTGCGAAGGAGTACCCGTTCACCCTTGTCACAGGGCATCGCCTCTACGCCTTCTTCCATTCGGCATGGACGAACATCCCCGCTCAGCGCGAGCTGTATCCGCACCCTTTCTTCCTTATACACCCCGACGATGCACGGGAAATCGGGGTCGACAACGGCGAGTGGGCGACCATCGAATCGCCGCGCGGACGCATCAAATCGAAAGCGCATGTAACCTACGAGATCCTCAAAGGCGTCATTGCCGTTCCGCGCCATGGTTGGCGCGACGAATGCAAAGAGCTCGGCTTGCCTGGGTACGGATGGGATCAGGCAAATCCGAACGTGCTGGTTCCTTCCCGCCCGGCCGAGCCGCGATACGGCGCAACCGCGATGCGCTCGTCGTTGTGCCGCGTAAAGAAGGGAGTTGATTTCAATGAGTAATATCGCCATGCTGCTCAATATCGATCGATGCACGGGTTGTTTCGCCTGCCAGACCGCTTGCCGCTCGAACAACGGATTCAGCTATAAGGAAAAATGGATGGAGGTCGTCCGCCGCGATCCGGGCTACGTCGACGGAAAACTGCGCCTTTACCACCTTGTGGCTCCTACGATCGATAAATGTGTAGAATGCTACGAGAAGGATCCGAATCCTCTGTGCTCCAAGCTTTGTACGACAGGGGCTTTGCATGTCGGCCCCGTCGAGAACCTGATGTGGCTGCAGGAAAAGAGCAACGTCGTCATGTTCATGCCAAAAAAGGCCAGTAACGACCAATAGCGGAACAGAGCGCTGCCCGCACATGTGGCGCGTCATCTCGGGAAGAGCGGCGCGCCGCTGCGAGCGGGCAGGATCGGACATGCTTGCATCGTCTTCAGATGGGGGATAGGGGATATGACCGAAATCGCCAAAGGCGAAGCTCAGCCGATCGGGCTGCAGGCAGATGATCGCATCGATATGAAAAGGGTGCTCAAGACCACGGGTGCGATTATCGGATTCATGATTGGAGCGGGGTTCTCAACGGGTCAAGAGACGCTTCAATACTACACTTCAGAGGGATGGGTGGGCATTGCGGGCGCGTTCGTTGCATACGCCTGCGTGTTCCTCATCTTCTACAGCTTTATGGTTACGGGCGTTCGGACGGGCATGTGCCACTCGAAAGACATCTTTCGCTACTACTGCGGTAAACGCATCGGTGCGTTTTACGAGATGGCCACCGTTTGTTTGCTGTTCTTGGTTTCCGTTACCATGGTGTCTGGGGCCGGCACGGTTTTCGGGCAGTACTTCGGCATAAGCGAAGCGATCGGTCGGGGCATAATGTGCCTGCTTATCATGGTGTCGGTGCTTGCCGGCTTGCGCAAGCTGCTCGACGTTCTCGGCTTTCTGGGCCCGCTCATCATCACCTGCCTTGCATTGATCGCGATTGTATCGCTCGCCGGGAATCCGGGTGGAGTGGCGCATGCCCCCGAGTTCATAGAGTCATGCGACCCTCCCATCTTGAAAGCCTCCGGATTCTGGCTTTTGTCAGCCGTTCTGTACGGTATGTCCAACGTCTACCCGTTGACCTCGTACGCTTCAGCGCTCGGAGCGAGGTCTTCCTCCAAGAAAGAGGCCGTTTTCGGCGCCGGGTTGGCTGCCATCGCGTTGGCTGTCGGCGCCTCGCTCGTTATCCTATCCCAACTCGCCAACATCGAACTGGTCTACGATCAGGCGGTTCCCACCTTGGCGCTTGTTCAGCACTATATGCCTGCAGCAGCTGCCGCCGTATTCGCTATCGTGCTGTTCTTCGGCATCTATACGACGGTGACCCCCAGCGTCTGGGCTTTCGCTCAGCATTTCGGCGACGATCACTCGAGGCGATACGCCTTATCTACCGTACTGGCCGTCATCGGCATCTTCATTGTGTCGTTTCTGCCGTACGAGCAGCTGCTCAACGCGATCTATCCCTTTTCGGGATACCTCGCTTACTTCATGATCGGCGCAATGATCGTGAAGCATGCGCGTCTGTTCCTCGAGAAACGACGCAACGGTGAATAGCGACGGTCCCTTGCGCCCTGGAAGATAACGCATTCAATCCTTTTGGGTCTTTGCGGGCTCGGCGACGCTCTGCAAATGCGGGAGCGTCGCCGAAAAACTATGGACCTTGCCCGATCTAGTCATGGCACGTGTAGCACTGGAACACGTCGGCATGATGGCACGAGATGCATTCGTCATGGGCGGATTCTTCGATTCCCTTGTCGGAGTGCATGGAGTGGCAATCGCCGCACAGGATGCCGGCATGCTGTTCCGATGAAAGAACCGAGTGGGGGTTTACCGCTGTTCCTTTGGAATCGGTGACCGAAGCGATTCCCTCCGTTGCCGAGACAAGGTTTTCCAGAGTGCCTTCATGGCATGAAAGGCACAGCGAATTCTCGACTTCGGTTTGTTTGAGCTTGGTCAGCATCTTGCTTGCTGAGGTCGCGTCGCTATGCGCAGCAGCCAAAGCATCCTCGTCTGTGTGGCAGTCGATGCAGGTCATGCTGGCGTGGGCAGATGCTTCGCAAGCGGATTCACCGATGCTTGCGGCAGCGCTCGCTTTCAGCGTGTACTTCGCCAAACCATCCAACAGATCGAGCGTCGCCTCGATCATTGCCGTTTGCTTCCTTTTCATCATCGGCCTGTTTCTGCTTTTCGCTGATCCCAATCGAATATCCGCCTTCGGAATGGATGTAATCAGCATTGCGAGAAATTGTCTCGAGTTCCTTTTGCTCTCCCTGCTGCTTTCAACCGTTCGCATGAGAAAATGCCCTCCGCCTGCACAAGTCCTGAAATATTACTTGCTGCCTTTGTATGCAACGCAGTTCATCAGCTTCTGGGCGGTTCCCGCTCTTATGTCGGCGATGGGTGAAACGGCTGAAGATCGCGTATACGGAGTTATTGCTCTGTGCGTGTTTTTGCTCATGATAGGGATGCTCGTGTCACTGGGAGTCCTGCTGGCTGCAAGGGGAAAGGCGAAAAGCACGGCGGCATCCGCCGCCAATCAGGGCTCAGAAGCAAAGGGGCAGGCAATTCTTTTATCTTCGGAAATGAGTCGTCGGTACGGCCTTACGGAGCGAGAGGCTGAAACGGCTTCTCTTCTGGCGCAAGGTTACAGCTACAAAAGAATTTCGGAACGCCTTTTCATCTCGGTAAGCACAGTGCAAAGCCATACGCGCAGCGCCTATAGGAAATGCGGTGTAAACTCACGTGAAGAGCTGATGGACTTAGCCGAGTCAATCAATCGCGAGTAAGATCGAGATTCGCTCGCTACAGCAAGGGGCCTCTGCTCTCGAACGGAGGACATCCAAGTGTTTCTCAGACGACCATCGGTAAGCGTTCGAAGCGCAGCGGCGAGAGGATCTGCGCAGACCATCGAATCTCAAACCTGTTTACGGGATTCGATAAGATCGAAGAGCTCGCGTTTCGAGTGAATGCCCATCTTGGCATAGATGTGCTTGAGATGGCTGCTCACCGTGTCGCGGGAGATGACGAGTCTCTCCCTGATATATCCCGAATCGCGACCCGACGCGAACAGTTCGAACACCTCGGCTTCGCGTCTCGTGAGGCCGTATTCCGCAATGAGAGCGCACACCGCGTCGTCGCGAGTTGACGGCATCTCGGGCAGCGGCGGTTCAAGCGCGTTGGTTTCTTCTACGGACGCCGCGCTCGCGCCGCCCAGCGCGTGGGGCAGAACGAAAAGCGCCACCGCTAGAAGCAAGACGAGCATTGCGGTGTTGAGCGGCTCGATCGCAATCCCCGGCACCGCCAGATGAATAAGCGCGAACGCGGATACGCCGATATGCCGAGGCACGAGTGCGAGTCCGGTGAAATACGCGGTTGAGCGCTCCATGCGTTTCGAGTACTCCACTGAGGCGAGGATGAGAAAAACGCATCCCAGTAGATTGGCGGCATAGTTGATGATATACGCCAACAGCAGGGCTCCGCTCAATCCGGACAGGGCGACCACCAGGGCGCCTCCAGTGAGCAGCACGACAACCTTGATGGCCGACGAAGTGTGAGTGCTGCGGGAAAAGAAAAAGTCGTAACAGACGCAGACCAAGGCGATGACAATGCCCACGAGTGCCCTGAAGATGAATTGCGGGTCATCGGCGACGCGCATGGACGCGGTTTGGGATTCAACCACTTCGATAGCAAACCATACAACGATATAGAGCACAAAGGTGAAGGGCACCATGCGGGAGGGGAGTATCTTGGAGAACTCGTTCGCCGAAACGTCTCCGAGCGCCGCTCCGTTCGAAGAGGCGAGCCCTTCGAACGGAGCATTATCGCATTTCATGAACCAGGCCAAAACAGCGATGGAGACCACGATCATGAAGACGAGCAGCACTTTGTCTGCCATGCCAGGAGCGACAGTGATGCCAAACGCCAAAACCAAGGAGAACGAGTAGCCTACAGGAACACCTAAGGCGAGATGATTCGAGGGGATGCCTACAAGGACTTTTTGCCAGCACAGTTGCAGAAAGGCCGTACCGATGCCGGTGAATGCAGCGCCGACAACGCACAAGCCGAATGCGGGATCGCTCTCGGCAAAACCCGATACGGCAATAAGGACGGTTCCCATGATTAAAAGAAAACCAGACGCCACCATGGGGCGGCGGTCGGAGAGGTATTGGTCAATGCGCGCAGAGACGCTCATTGCCGCCAACAGACAGACTGCGAATGAAATGATTGAGACGGGCCATGCAGCTTCATAGAACGATTGTCCCGAAACGGCTTGCGCAGGAAGCAGCGTATCGCTCATAAATGCGGCATAGGGCCAAGCTTGGAACATTGCCCAACCCGCGAATAACATTGGTAATGTCTTGCTGCTGTATTGAGCGGTCATGCGGCCCTCCCGAAACGCGCTTTTCACATGGTACCACTCTTGAGGCCGAATGCTGCAACGCACTCGCCACTGACGGCTGCTTCGAACTGCCCGTTTCGGAAATATCACGCTTAAAGGGTGATACGTTTCCCCCTCGAACCGTGACGCGCATCCGACCCCCAGAGAACATAATGGCACCATTCGGAGCTGCAATTTTTTCGCAGCGAAGCCATATAAAGGAGGGCGTTATGACTAAGAGCAACCCAGTCAATCTTGATCGGAGGAGCTTTCTCAAAGGAAGCGTAGTCGCAGGTTTCGGTGTAGCAACAGCGGGAATGATGACCGCATGCAGCTCGAATGGCGCAAGCGACGTGCGGGCGGACAAAGCGGCTGCCGACACCGATGCCCCGAAGACGGTCGCCGAGACCGTCGACTGCGACGTGGTTATCTTGGGCGGCGGTATCTCCGGTCTTGCCGCTGCGGTGCAGGCGGGCGAGAACGGACTCAACGCGATTCTGCTGGAAGCTGCGGGCGAAGTTGGCGGAAACGGCACGGGCGTCGAGGGGATCTTCGGATGCAACACCAGCGCCCAGCAGGAACAGGGTATCGAAAAATTGCATCCCGGCGAAATCATCCGTCATGAGCTAGAGACTTCGTTGCACCTCAGCGATGGCGTTGCTTGGCATGATTTGGTATCCGCATCCGCAGAGAATTACGACTGGCTTGTCAGTAACGGTGTCAAATTCAGCGGCCTTATCAATGATTACGGCGGACTCTTCGACACCATGCATTGGTTCGAGGGCGGCATGGCAGGTGTCGGCTACGTGCCCGCCATGAAGGACAAGGCGCTTTCCTATGGCGTCGACATCCGCGTTAACACGCCTGCGCAGAGCCTCATTTACACCGACGGCAAGGTGGGGGGCGTGTATGCCAAGAACGAGGACGGCGAAGACATCCAGGTCAATGCCAAGGCCGTCGTACTTGCTACGGGAGGCTTCGGCTACAACGACGACCTGCTCGGCCGCTGGGGCTTCAATATGGAGCATCTGATCAAATGCGGCAACCCTATGAACAACGGCGATGGCATCAACATGGGTCTGGCCGTTGGCGCGAAGGATTGCGTTGCCGACGCGTGTTTCCTCTTGGCTCCCGGCATCACGGGCTTAGGCGCCAAGAGCCAGGCCTCTGGCAAGCTGTGCTTTGGAGGTCCCTTCATGTGGGTAAACAAGGATGGCAACCGCTTCGTCAACGAGGATCTGGGCGGCGAAAACATGATGATGACCTACATTCCCAGTTTGGAGCAGGGCGAGACCTTCTGTCTTGCCGACAGCGCCATTTTGAACGCGGCACTCGACGGCGAAGCAAATGCCACGGCATCAGGCGACGTTGACGCACGCACCGACTTTGAAGAAGTGCTGGCAACCAACCCAGCGGACAACGTTTACCAGGCCGATACCCTTGAAGAGCTTGCGAGCAAGTTCGGTATCGACCCTGTCGGTCTCGCCGATGCCGTCAAGCGATACAATGCCTCCTGCGATCAGGGCGAGGACGAAGAATTTGCCAAAGCCCCTGCGATGATGGTGCCCGTCATCGAGCCACCGTATTACATGTGGCGTCTGGATCCCTCCGTTATGGTCGCCATCGGCGGCTTGGGTACCAATCGCAACATGCAGGTGCTCAACGAGGGCGGCGAGCCCATTGACGGCCTGTATGCGATCGGCACCGACGGCGTAAGGCTGTACCGCAAGGTGTATCCCATCCAAATCGCCGCTACTTGCTGTGGCAACAACGTCAATTCCGGGCGCATCGCCATCAATAGCATCACCGCGAACCTGTAAGCGGGTTTCGGGCATGAACCTTTAACGCTGTCCCAAGCCCAACGCTGACCCCCTCCTCGTCTGCCGCTGAGAAGAAAAGCAAATCGCCCTGTTCGCCGCAAGAAAAAAAACGAACAGGGCGATGCTTTTCTACTGGAAATCCAGACTTTACTTGCCTGCATCCAATTCACCTTCGATCAAGTCAAGCAACTCCTGCCTCTTGTGTATATCGAGCTTGCGATATAAGTTTTTCGCATGAGTGCGAACGGTGTCGAGGGACACAGTCAAATTCTCCGCCACCGCCTTAAGCGTGTTTCCTTCTGCCAACAGCAGAGCGACTTCTGCTTCCCTGTTCGATAGCGAATACCGCTCGGATAGCTTGTCGATAACGGCTTTCAGCGCGATCTCCGACGGCACTGAATGCTGGTTGGCTGCGGTCGCGACCTTGCTTTTGTAAACGACGACGAGCACTCCCGCAATTACGGCGAGAGCCATGACCGCCGTCAGTATCGTTGCGGATATCTCCTGATGGGCGCTTGCGATTTGAAGGTCGTTGTCTCTGATGAAAGACGCGATCGTGCTCGGAATCTGCGAGATGATCAGCTGCCCCAAGCAAAAAAACGGGATAGCCGGCAGTTTTTGCTGATAGATGATGCTCGCCATAAAGACCCATGCGAACACCATAAGCGTTCTCCTTGTAGCGCCGAGCAGTCCGGAAGCGGCGCCGGGAGCTATCGATGAGAATGATGAGTACACGAAAAGACCCACGAAGATTATCACCATCAGGAAGGGCCAGAGCGTATCGGGATCGTTTCTCTTCAAGCCGTAAATCCAGATCGCATACGCAAAGAATATCAGAAGGTTTACGGCGATTATGAGATATCTGTACAACTGGTCAGCACTTGCTTGGAGAGTCTGGCCAAGGAGCGCTATCCCGATGGACGAGAGCGCGCAGAGGATTAAAAGAATGATCGGGTGGATGGGGATTTTTCGCAGTTGCGCTCGCGTGATCGGGGACGGATCGTTTTCGGGCGCAACTGTTTTCTCAAGTGCCCATATCAGACAGAAGGCCGCTGCTAGCGGCAGCGATGCGGAAACGAACGAAACGGCATCTGAGGGAATCGAAGTGAAGAACAAAGGGAGAACCCCAACGAGTACTTCGCTGCCTGCGATCGCTAGCGCCGATTTGCTCGGCTCGATCGAGCCGAGCAGCTTTCCGAATGCGAGTAGAAACACAGCGCTTCCGACGCCGCGGAGGATGAGCGCCGTGAAAGCCGACTGCTCACTGCCGTGAACGGGGGAGAATAACAGGAACGATCCTATCGCCTGGAGCGACGCGGCGGCGACAAGCACGATGGATGCCTGTCGAGAGGTGTACGGACAGAAACGCTCGGCTATCAGCAGCAGAATCATCGCGCAGAGCTGTACGGTGATTTCGTTGGGGCCGTTCTGAGCGTTGGACGCGATAAACGCTCCCGAAGAAGAGAACCAAGATGTTAGCTTGAAGAACGCGATGGAAAGGCAAGACAGCAAGAATGTCCCGGATAAGAGAAAATTATCGCGTGGCTCGGTGTCTCGAAAAGGCATTCGGGTTCCTTCGAAGAAAACTGACGTTATCGGATTGTATCATTTGAAGATTGGCATTGCGGGAGCGGGGTTTCGATATTTTGAAGTCGGCGCACGCGGTGAAACGGGATGCGCACCGGGTTTGAAGCCGGTGCGCATCCCGAATCGGATTTGCTGAGCTGATCTTACAGAGCGCGGGCGCACAAGTTGCCGGAAAGCACGGCTTTCTGGATGTTATGGGGCTCGGCGCAATCACCTACGGCGTACGTTTCGATGCCGGCTGTTTCCAGCTCATCTGCCAGCGACAGGTTGGGAACCATGTCATAGAATTCCACAACGCTATCGCACGGAATCGTCTGCGTCAACCCAGAGTCGGTGGTAATCGTCACTCCTGCCTCGTCGACGCTCTCGATAACGGCTTGGCTCCAAATCTTGACACCTTCCGCTTGGAGATACGGAAGCATGTAGGTCTTAAACCAACCGGATTGGCCCTTGTCGACGGCATCGGCGCCATTCGGATTGACGATTGCGACGCTTTTCCCTTGGGATAGAAGGAATGCGGCGAAATCGATCGCCTGCACGCTGGCTCCGAGTACGACCACTCGTTCTCCGAGCGCTGCAGGGCTAAACGCATCTTCCGGTGAAAACACGTTGTCTCCGGAGAACTTGCTTTCTCGAGCGCCGCCAACTGCGACTACAACGGCATCCGGCGCCTGCTCTTTTACGAAGGAGGCGTCTACCTCCTTGCCAAGTTCCACGTTGACGCCGTTTTTCTCAAGCTGGGCGGAGATGTAGGCGATATAGTCGTCGAAGCGCTCGTGGCTGCCCTTCACGCCTCGTGCGAAGTGGAGAAGGCCGCCGAGCTTGGTTTCGGAGTCGGAGATCGTAACGCTATGACCGCGCTCTGCGGCTACACGTGCTGCCTCCATTCCTGCAGGACCCGCACCGATGACCATGATGTTTCGCTTGGTCTCGGCAGGCGCAGGCGTCATACCTTCAGGCATCACATCGGTGAGCGAGTTGAAGGACGAGGCGTTCATCCGGCAGCTCGAGGGAACGGCCTTATTGGTTCCGATGCTGTCGTGGCAGTGCATGCATTTCATGCACGGTCTAACATCTTCGCGACGGCCTTCCTGCATTTTCTTTACCAACTCGGGATCGCAATTCAAGGGGCGGTTCATGAACACCAGGTCGATCTGCCCCTGCTTCAGTGCTTCGTTCAGGTAATCGGGACCCATGCGAAGGTCCATACATGCCGCGCATCCGACAGGGACGTCTACCGCTTCTTTGATGGCAGCGACCAGCGGGAGGAAGGAAGCGAATCCGGAATGGCTGCCGTCTACGAGCCCCCCGAAATGGGACTTGTAGTTGAACTTGGTGCCAAACCCGGTGAGCCCATCGGCTTCCGGAGCAATGTGCTGGACGTCAGGCGCCCAGATGTTCATTTCCTGCGCCTTTGCGCCTACGCGAACCTGTATCCAATCGGCACCGGCGGCAACGAGAGCTTTTGCAATCTCCTTCGCCTCTTCGTTGGTTATGAACCGAGCGTCGTCTCCCAGAGACGCATCGTTTTCCTCGATGCCGTTGATCAGGGCGCCGACAGGGAAGTCTTCGCCGTTAACCTCCTTTATTTTCGATATCATGCGGCAGAAGAGACGAGTGCGGTTTTCGATGCTCTGAGGGCCGTACTCGTCTTCGCGCTTGTTGACCCTTCGCGTCAAAAAGCCGTTCAGGGCATCTGCGCTGGCCCCCTTGATCTCGATGCAGTCGAAGCCAGCCGCCTTGCTGCGCTCGGCGGAGATGCCGACATTTTCGATAAATTGGTCAAGTTCTTCAATCGGAGTGTCGTTTATCACGGAGTCGGGGACGGTCGGTGCCGCGCCGCCGAAGCACATTTGGAATCCGATTTTGCTGCCGGCATCGTGTACGGCCTCCACCAGAGGAGAAACCAAGCCAATGGCTTCATCGACGCTTCCCTTGATCTTGTCGAGCGAGTCGGGGGAAATTCCGGTGTTTGCCAAAACACCGCCCGCAAGAACGATCAACGATACGCCGTTTTGCGCCATCGCTCCGTACAGCTCGGTCGAAACGGTGATCTTATCGTTGTTGCTGTCGGCCCATGGGGAACTGCCGGCGGATTTGATAATGCGGTTCGGCAGCTCCATAGCTCCGAGCTTAATGGGGGAGAATACCTCTGCGCAATCTCCCTCGAACGCATCAAACTCTTCGTCTTGCGGGTTGAGCTCCTGCACCGCTACGGCATCCGCCATGCCGAGCGCCTGGAACATGCAGGCATCAATGCCCTCTTTGATGGCAAGGCTGCAGAACGTGGCACCGGTAACGGCATCGACTTCGCTTGTCTTTCCGTTTTCGACGACCGCGGCGCAATAATCATCGATCGCCGAAGCATAGACGGGGAAGTAGTCTTTTTCGGAAGAGCGCAGCACCTGATACGTTGCATCCGTGAGGCTCTTTTCATCGAAGGTGCAGGTTATCTCGGCAGTTGCGTAAGGCGTCTTCTGCTTGCTGGTGTAGGTCCCTTCTGCATAGAGCTTGCCATCGGGGGTGGTTTCGTTCGAGCAGCCTGCAAGCGTGACCGAAGCGGTCGAAGCCAATCCCAAGGCGGTCAGAGCCATACCTCCGACGAAGCCCCTGCGCGAGAATCCAGTTTGCCCCCTCGCTTCGCTCGGTTGTTTCGTTGTTTCGTTTTCCATTCCTCTCCCTTTCTTTCGATCGGTATTCGCTTTTGCATGCGAACGAAGCAAAAACTAAAGAACGGGCCTGAGTCAGACAATCGCATTGAGCGGGTGAAAGTGACCCTAGTGACTCACATTGTGGATGTGAGTTTCAAGAAAGGGGAGGTGAAAGACTGTTATTTTGGAAATCTTATATCAAGACATTGGCTAAAACCGGACCCAGCATTCCATGCAATCGAGCAGTCCGGAAGATGAAGGCGATGATGCACATGACCTCCGCATCCAAAGGTATTCGGTGTCCCGAGCGGGGTTGCTCGGCTTGGATATTCGCCTTCGTATCCGTCGGCTATACGCTGCATTTCTCGAAGATATGCTTCAAGTAGAATCGGAACGCGTTGAAAACGAGACATTCCACGTCTTGGACCTTCTGCCTCGCATTCCCGTCCTAGGATCATGCGGTATGCCTTCGTCTCCGTAGGTAGAATATGGAGCAAACGCAAGAAAGATGGCGAGACCGCCGTTCGACGTCGTTTATGCAATCGCGGACGACAAGGTTTTCTCGTTCTCGACATTGTACATATGAAAAGCGCGAGTTAGCGGCTGCCTTCATACCATGGAGTCCAGAATCGACATGAGGCCCGCGTCGCCGCGGCGACGCGAAGCGACGGCGTTGAGGGAGGCACCGCCTGCGAATCAGCGCATAAGAAGCGAAGCTGCGATTTCTCGGGACGCGGTAGGTCGGAAATGCCTGGTTCCCGATTGGACTCGCATTCGGACGGCGCCGCATTGCGCCGCGGAGGCAATGATGCTATCTTTTTGTTTTTAGGTACAATCGAAGGCCATGCCTCCCCGCCCTTCGACGTGCCGGCCACATAGGGTGTGCCGCGGAATGACTTCTCGGTTGGGAATCGCCATGGAATGGAAGCTCAAATACAGGATCGCCTTGCCGGTGACAAGCGTCGTCGTCGCGCTGCTGCTTGCAAGCATCCTTGCGGGATACTTTCAGCAAAAAGAGCAAACCGATCAGGCGCTCCACGAGCAGGCATACATCCTTTCCCAAGAGATGTCGGCCATATGGGATTTCATGTCCGTTAACCAGTCCAAGATAAACACCGATTCCGACGGCTCGTACAGCTTCAAAGGGCTTCACTGCTCGATAGTGGGCACTTCTGTTGGGGCACTGTTCTCCAGCAGGACGGACTATGTTATAAGGTATGTGTCGGACACTCCCCGAAACCCTCAGAACGAAGCGGACGAGCTGGAGGCCGAGGCGCTCCAGGCGTTCCGCAACGACGACTCCCTCGGCGAGTACACTTCCTACGGGACCATGAAAGGCGATGTTCCATACTACCGATACGTCATCCCCCTCAGGATGGAGACCAGCTGCGAACCGTGCCATGGCTTTCCTGCGGGGGAGACAGATGAGACGGGTTTTCCGAAAGAAGGCATGGAAAAGGGCGACATCGTAGGCGCTGCGAGCATCAGCATCCCCATGAGCATGTACGAGGACTCTCTGGCCGATAGGGTTTTTTCTCAGGCTGCTATCTCTTTTCTTGCTTTCGCCTCCTGTCTTTTTGTTGTGTACCTTGCCGTCGTGCGTTATGTCGTGAGGCCTCTTGAGGGGATAGGGGCAGCCGTTCGAGACATCGGATCCGGGAAGCTTAGCGTACGCATAGATGCCGTCGAGGTGAATGCCAAAGACGAAATGCACGACCTCGTCGGTCATTTCAACAAAACCGCCGAAGAGCTCGAGACGCTGACGTCTGGTTTGGAGCGAAAGGTTGCCGAGCGAACGGCGCAGCTGGAAGAAGCCTATGCGGACCTCAAGGAGCAGGCTTGCCGTCTCGAGTCGCTGAACGAGCGTCTGGAGGCTGAAGATCGATACAAGTCCCACTATTTCACGATGATGAGCCATGAACTCCGAACGCCGCTGACGGCGATTCACGCATATGTCGACATCCTTAAGGGCATGGAGCCCGGCGAAGGCTCTTCCCGCTGCGAGATCGTCGAGAAAATTCATGCCAGTACGGTATCCCTCTCGAAGCTCGTCGGCAACATCTTGGAGATGGCAAAGCTCGAAGCGGGCAAGGTCGAACTAGAGACGCAGATTGTTGACGTGGTCGATGTGATGGGGTCTCTCGAAAAGACCCTTTCGCCGCTTGCCCAGGCAAAGGATATACTGCTGTACTTCTACATAGCCGAAAAGGTTCCCTTGTTCTTGGCGGACGAGGAAAAGCTGCTTCACGTCATCGAAAACCTGGGGAGCAACGCGATAAAATACACTTCGGAAGGCGGCATCGTGGTAATCGAGGCGTATTATCACAGAAAGGACGATACGATACGATTCGCCGTTACGGACGATGGGGCGGGTATACCGGCGGACGAGCATGAAATCATTTTCGAGAAGTTCAAGCAGACGAAGAGCTCCTTGGCAAGACCTGTAAGCGGCAGCGGGTTGGGGCTTGCTTTGGCGAAGGAATACGTTGAGTTGCACGGCGGCTCGATACAGGTAACGTCGGCGCCGGGCGAAGGTAGCATATTCCGCGTTATCCTACCGTGCGAAAAGCCGGATCTCTTCGGCGAGGAGGTATGAGGGATGAAGATCCTGATCGCAGACGACGATGCCAGCATTCTCGACGTGGTGTCGTTCTATGTGCGCAAAGAAGGCCATAAGCCCGTTACTGCGCGCAATGGGCGCGAAGCGCTCGTTCTATTCCGCGAGATACCGTTCGATCTGGTGATACTGGATGTGATGATGCCGGATAAAGACGGATTCGAAACCCTTTCCGATATCCGCACGGTCAACGAGGACGTTCCCGTGATAATGCTTTCCGCGAAAGGGGAGCTGGAAAGCAAAGGCAGAGGCTTCGGCCTGGGCGCCGACGATTACGTTACCAAGCCCTTCGAGTCGGAGGAGCTGATGCTGAGGGTGAACTCATGCCTGCGCAGGCACAGGATTAGGACGGAAACCAAGCAAGGCGGCGTAATTGCTTTGGGCGATCTCTCCATCGATGCGGAGAAGCGCGAGGTCGCAGTTCGTCGGGAGCGTAAGGTGATGACCGCGAGGGAGTTCGATCTTCTTCTGTGCATGGCAGAGCATCCGAATACCGTTTTTTCTCACAAACAGCTGCTCGAGGCCATCTGGGGGGCCGATTACGTAGGGGATCCGGGGGTTGTGAAGGTCTACGTTCGAAAGCTGCGCGAAAAGATCGAGGACGATCCCGCATCTCCGAAGCATCTTTTGACCGATTGGGGAATCGGCTACCGTTTGGTGTGAATTCTTGCATCTTACAAACGCAAACAATCCTTAACGAACGTTAACCGGCTCTCGTCTGATCCCGTTGGTATAGTTGCTTTCTGGAAAGTCAGAACGGGAGGAGAGAGAATGTCAGGAATAGTCAGCGGCTCGATGGGCGTCAGCCTTGACCGCAGGTCGTTTCTAGCCGCCACCACTGCCAGCTTGGCAGGGCTTACGCTCGCCGGCTGCTCGCCGAAAGGCAATGCGGTAACCGATGCAGAGGAGGGGGAGGAAAGCACAGCATTCGAGAGCGACGGCAAGTGGGTCTCTGCCGCGTGTTGGCTCAACTGCGGCGGCAAGTGTTACAACGCCGCCTACGTGGTCGATGGCGTAGTGGAATACCAAAAGACCGATGACACTCATGAGGACTCCATCGAGATGCCCCAGCAGCGCGCATGTCCGCGAGGGCGGTCGCTGCGGCACGTGGTGTACGCGCCCGACCGCATTCGCTACCCTATGAAAAGGAAAGGTTGGAGCCTCGAGGATCCCAACGGCGAGATGCGCGGCAAAGACGAGTGGGAGCGCATCAGCTGGGATGAAGCCCTGGATTACGTCGCCGCCGCATTGAAAAAGGCGATCGAGCAGGACGGCAACCGATCCATCGTCTATCCTGGATGGACGTTCCAGCATACGTTTGGCGGCAACATTCTTCCTGGTCTAGGCGGTTGTACTTTGCTCAACGACACGTCGTCTTACGGTACTTACAACCGTGCATGCTCCATGTTGGGGCACAACGCAGGGGGCGATGCCAACGATCGCTATGATCTCGTCAACGCCGATTACATCGTTCTTTACGCATGCAATCCCGCCTGGGCATCTCCCGGTGCGCCTTCTTTGTATTTCAAGCAGGCGAAGGACACCGGCGTTTCTTTCGTATACGTCGGTCCCAGCTACAACGAGACCGCCGATCTTCTCGACGCGCGCTGGATCCCCGTGCGCCCCGGCACCGACACCGCGTTTATGCTCTCCGTCGCCTACGAGATGATTAAGCTCGACGAGGATCGCGGAAACGTTATCGACTGGGACTTCCTGGACAGATGCACCGTCGGCTTCGATGCCGAGCATATGCCCGAGGATGCCGTTCTCGACGAGAACTTCATGGATTACGTCCTGGGCAAGTACGACGGCGTTCCCAAAACCGCCGAGTGGGCCTCCGAGATCTGCGGCACTCCGGTCGAGGATATCAGGTGGTATGCGGAAACGATGGGCAAAGAGAACGCGGTTAGCGTTTTGCATTCCATGGCTGTCGCGCGCTGCAACGACGCAGACGACATCCCGCAGCTCTTCATGACCATCGGCGCGATGGGCGGTCATGTCGGCAAGCCCGGTCACAGCACTGGCGCTGCGTATTCCCAGTCGGCGGGCAACAACGGATTCGATATTGTTTCCGCTGGTGCGACGGGTATCCAAAGCCTGCCCAATCCGGTCGGAGACGTGATCGACGCTCCCGATTTGTGGCAAGCGATTCTGGATGGCAAGTATCGCTACTGCAACGGGGCGATGTCCGATCCCTCTACCGTCGAGGATCGCGAGATCAAGATCCGCGTGTTCTACAACATGTGGCGCAACGGCCTGCAGACCATTCAGGGCATCGCCACCGGCATCGAGGCGTTGCGTACTTTGGACTGCGTTATCCATCAAGGGTACGACTTCAACCTCACCGCGCGCTACGCCGACATCCTGCTGCCAACCCAGACCCAGTGGGAGCGCTTCAGTCCGTACTTCTTCCTGACCTCCAAGGGCCGCGAGTTCCAGATTTACCCCAACAAGGTTATCGAGCCGCTGTGGGAGGCCAAGTCCGATGAGGAGATCGGCATCGCCCTCCTCGAGCGGTTCGGCGTCGACCCCGCAACCGTGCTTCCTATTTCCGAGGAGCAGCAGTACTTCAACCTCATTGCGGGTTCCACCGTGCTTGCCGAAGACGGTGCGACCGAAGAGCCTCTCGTAACCATTACGCAGGAGGATCTGGATCGTCTCGGTTTCGAGGGCAAGCCTCAGGAGGGAAAGATTTCCTTCGACGATCTTATGGAGCAGGGGATCTATCAGGTTCCGCGCAAGGAGGGCGACAATTTCGGTCACGTTGCTCTCGTCGCGTTCCGAGAGGACCCCGAGGCGAACCCCGTCAACTCCAAGAGCGGCAAGATGGAGATCTACTGCCAGACCAAGGCCGACGGCATCAACGCCATGGGACGCAGCGTTATCAAGCCGTACCCCTCTTACAGACCGGCTCTCCATGGCTACGAGGAATCCTTCGCCGATTGGGAAGGGAAGGTCAAGGGGGACTATCCGTTCCAGATGTACAACCCCCACTATCTTCGACGTGCTCATACCGGCTTCGACAACGTTCCTCAGCTTCGCGAAGCCCTCCCGAACTGCGTGTTCTTGAACGCCGAAGACGCGGCGGAGAAGGGCATCGAAGAGGGGGATGCGGTGCGCATCTGGAACGGGTACGGGCAGTGCTTGCGCCATGCCACGTTGAGCCATCGCCTCATGCCCGGGTGCGTGGCCCTGCCCCATGGCACGTGGTGTGATTTGAACGACGACGAATCGATGGACCGCTCCGGATCCGACAACTGGATGCTTGCGCCCGATACGAGCGGCCTGGGAGTTTCCGGCTACAACACCAATCTCGTGAACTACGAGAAGTGGTCGGGCGAGGATTTGGCTGACGACAAGGATCGCGTGTTCGGCCCTGTCGGCGGCATCGAGTAAGGAAGGCGGATCAACATGACGTTAGGTTTTTATTTCGATGGAAATCGGTGCATCGGCTGCCGTGCGTGCTCCATCGCGTGCAAAGATTTCAAGGATCAGCCCGTAGGCTCGAACTTTCGCCGGGTGACCAGTTACGAGACGGGCTCGTTTCCGACGGCGCGAAGCTGGCACTATTCGATGGCCTGCAACCACTGCGCATCGCCGGCTTGCGTGGCGAACTGCCCGACGGGCGCCATGCATGTCAACGAGGAGGATGGCACGGTCATCCACGACGACGAGATCTGCATCGGCTGCAAGACCTGCACGGAGGCATGCCCGTACGAGGTGCCTCAGTATCGAGAGGATTTAATGATCGTCCAGAAGTGCGACGCATGCGCCGTGCGGAGGGCTACTGGCGGGAATCCTTCGTGCGTAGACGCCTGCTCCATGCGTGCTCTCGATTTCGGCGATGTTGATGAGATGATAGCGAAGTACGGCGACGATCTCGTGTCCGATCTGCCCTTCCTACCCGAATCGTCAACCACGAAGCCGACGACGCTCATCAACCCGAAGCCCGCTTCGCTCGCCGAAGACTACCGCCAGACGGCCGAATAACTTCGAGCGGCCATGGCGAGTCGGGCACGTTCACCCTCTTTTTTTGGCGGACGTGCCTTGCGATGAAGGGAGAACGGAATGGGTTCGAGTCAAACGAAGGGGGCAGAGTCTGTGGACGGAGAAGACCTGTTGGCTGCTAGACGGTATCTGTACGGGCTTTTATGGCTCGTGCTTGCAGGGGAGCCGAAAGAGGAGTCGGTGGAGGCCCTTGTTTCCGACCTGGCGCATGAGGCCGTGTCAATCGTCGATGCCGGCGACGACGGTCTTTCAGCCTCGCTCGAACGTGTTAGGAAAGAATGGGATTCCCTTGTCGGCGGCAGTTCGCCAGAGCCTATAGATGCCGTGAGGGGCCAGTACATGAAGGCGTTCGTCGGACCCGGCAAACTCGCCGCATATCCTTGGGAGTCCATGTACGTGGAACCCGCGCCGGGCTTATTCCAAGACAGCACTCTGGCCGTTCGCCGATTCTATGCCGAGCAGGGCATGAGGCCGGCGCGCCTGAACGCGGAGCCTGATGACCATATCGCAACGGAGCTCCATTTCATGATGAAGATGAGCGAGCGGTCGATTGGCGCAGGCTCCGAATTTCCCGAGATGGCGAGTGTCCAGATCGCCTTTTTGGACGACCATCTCCTGCGGTGGATTGCCGAGTATGCGGCGAAGCTGCGGGAGTCGAGTACCGCCCCGTTCTACAGCGCGGTACTCGAATTCGCAGAAGCGTTCGTAAACGAGGACAGGGTTCTTCTCGACGGCTTCGCGGTACCTCGCTCCTCGGCATGCCAAACCGCCTCTCCCTGAGATTAGCGGGTCGACGCGTATGTTGGGCGGCGGTCAATGCCTTCGGCTCTCGGAAAACCGCACGCCGAAGGCATTGGACCAAGGGCGAGGCACGCAGGCCGCGAGAGAACATATATAGGATGCATCGCAGCGAGTTGCGAGGGGGCCCGTGCAACTCGCTTTGCCCAGACTTTGCGACGAAGGCATGCTGCATGCGGACGAAGATCCTATTTTGTTGCAACTCTCGCCCAGGGAGGATTGGCGGGGGATTCCGCTGCCCTACGAATTCTAACAAGCGAAATTGATTCAGGATGCCGCGAATGCGAGACGCCGCGGTTCGCGCGCGGCGTCTCGATGATTGTCCTGTTTACATAAGCAAGGCAATCATCGAAAGGAGCAGGCCGCGTTCCCGGCTCTTGCTCTCGAAACGAGCCCCCACTGGGCTGACCGAAGGCCCCGGCCCCCGCAGGCCGGGATCAGGGCCACCGCCTTTTTCCTTTATCGACCATGGCATGTATATATTTAAAAAGGGGAAGTACCTTGTCTATTCGCAGCATGAAGGGAATCGAATGATGATTTTTCCAGCGAAGCGCAGATACCGACACTGATCCCTGCAGTGCAAACTGGTTAGTCTCGCAATCGAATCAACAGGGGCATCTATCAGCACGTATGTCCTCCATGAAGCGTACACAAGAGGTTTCGAAGCCGATTAAGTTGCAAGACTTACCGCACTCATGGAATGCGCTGTAGGGGGTATAATTGCAGCATTTAACGCTCTTCTCCGCAATCTGCACATAGATACGCGCGTTACAGATTGCAATTAACCCGTTGCGCTACGCCTGTAAATTGAATTCTCGTAAGACAGTTCCTCTCTTGCAGTCTTGCATAAACCTAACTCCCCGCAAAGCCCCGAAAACCCGCAGATAATGCGAACTCCACAAGCGCCCCACAACAGGGGCGTTTCCTTTCTTCCCGCAGTGAAAACCCGACGGGGAAGGAGGGCCGGATGGCCGATTCCGAGAAGGAGGGGCGGACCCGGCGCCCGCTTGCGTACGACGACAGGGTGGCGATAGGGCACGGCCTGAACAGGGGCGACCGCATAGCGTGGATCGCGCGCTCGATAGGGCGCACCCAGCACATGGTGGCCGAGGAGGTGAAGCGCAACTGGACCGACGACCCGCGCGGCCACCTGACCATCCAGAACAGGAACATCTGCGTCAAGCGCGCAGCCTGCGAGGTCAGGAGGCTTTGCAAGACGACGTGCATGGCGCCTTGCAGAAAGTGCCGCGACCGGCTCTGCAACTCGCTTTGCCCGGACTTCGAGTGCTCGCCGTGCCCGAAGCTGGAGCGTACGCCCTTCTGCTGAAACTCGTGCAATCAGCGGCAAGGCTACGGATGCTCCCACCTGTACCGCTTCTACGAGGCTAAGTACGCCAGGATTTGGCGAATGCCCGCAAAGCGAGGCCAGAAGCGGCATAGACTGCGACCCGGAGGTCTTCGAGCACGCCATCGACGTCATCAAGGACGGCCTCTCCAAGGGGCAGAGCCCGCAGCACATCATAGCCGCCAACCCCGATGACATACCCTTCGGCGCGAGAAGCCTCTACAACTACCTGGCGGGCGCCAAGATGGGCACGCTAACCAAGCTGGATTTGCCCAAGGCGGTGCGCTACAGGCCGCGCAGCAAGTCGTCAGACGGGGGAAAGTCGCCCCAGATACCGCGCGCAGCGCCTGGAAGGCCGCCGCTGGTCGGACTTCCAGGCGCTTTTCGTGCGCCGCATCGGCTTCCAGTTCTACATCCTCCTGCCCGACAAGACGACCGAGAGCGTCATCCATGCCATCGACACCTTCCAGGACATCTACGGCACCCGGTTCGGCAAGGTGTTCTCCCTGGTCGTCTGCGACCGCGGGTCTGAGTTCGCAGACGCCGAGCGCATCGAGCACGGCAAGAACGGCAAGCGGCGACTGAGGCTGTACTACACGGACCCCCAGCAGTCCCAGCAGAAGCCCAAGGCCGAGCGACGCCATGCCGAGCTCAAGCGCATCCTGCCCAAGGGCAAGACCGACTTCGACAGGCTCACCGGCCGCGACATGGCGGCCTGCATGAGCCACGTGAACAGCTACATGGTTGGGTCGATGGGGTGGGCGAGCCCGATGGACCTGGCTATGGCGCTGTTCCCGAAGGGTCTTTTGCGTGCTTATGGAGTCGAGAGAATCGACCCGAAGGAGGTGAACCTGACGCCGAGCCTGGTGCCGCACGCCATCGTGAAGTTGTAGGCGTCGCCCGGAAAAGAGAATAAGGCGGCATGCTTGCCGCAAAAACTATCTTCCAGTCTTGCAACGCCATGACGGTAGGTCTGACCTGGTGTTCTCTGAAACAGGCGGCTTCTCCATAACTCGATATCTGACGAAACGTTTTGAAAGAGTCGAAGATAGTGATTCTAAGATATGAGCTGGAATTGAAGAAGTGGAAGAGAGCGAACCTCTGATCTGCACAAATGCTCTCTAACGTGAATGCAAACGACCCGCAACCCAGTCAGCCGTTACAGGTATTCCAGCTTTACATAAGATGCAGCTTATGTAAACCAAAATGAAATAATCTGTAAAGCTAGGGTAGGGGATACCCTGATACTTTACTGCTTTGTCAAATTTTAGCGTACAGCTCGCGCTTAATGCTATGTTGCTGCCCGCTATCGAACACAATAGACGTTTCACTATCCGAAATCAACAAATTTTCTTCGTCGGACACAAAATCTAGGTACTGTTCGTATGTCATGCAACTAGATACAGGGCGTTTAACGCCACGAGAGCAATTGTAAAGCCTTATACCGCTCTCATAGTTCATAAGCCTGCCGCCTTTCTTAGATTCGGCCTTATCGTCCGTCAGGTAGGCGCAAAGGTAATTACCAAGATTATTGATATCGTTGGAAAAGCCCTTGACGTTAACGAAACCATGAGACCATGCGTCTCTAACGGGATGATCATCTTCATTGTTGGGCATATAAGGAGCAGGGCAGGGGAAAAAGAGAACCATATGAATATGCCAAGCCCCGCACCCTTGCTGCTCTTTCACGTAAAGATATTCAAAATCACCGTACATGCGATGCATCTTCCTCAAGAAAGGTTGCAAATCCTTCCGCAATTGCGAGTTATCGGTCATGTTCTCGGCATAAGTTAGGGTTATATACTTGATCTGATCGGGAGAATCGTAATTGCAATTAATGAGAGCCTTCAAACGGTTAAACGACTTCCTCACGCTATCCAAGCTATCGCCCTTGGTTTCGGCCTTGGGCTTGTAAAAACCGAACTGCTGCGTCGAAGTAATGTAATACACTTCGTCGTTAACTTTGCGAATGCGACAATGCTCGGGCGGGAAGAAAGGGCAATGCACGAGCATTGCGGTATTGCGGCAATCAAGGTACTTGATGTAGCAAGACGGAGCAGCAAGGGACATGAGAGACCTCCAAAACGTCCGCATTGTGTCAGTATAATCAAGTTAATAAGGGAGCCGGACACCGCGCATGCTAGGGCTAGCGCCCTGGCATGCGCTCGCCGAGACCAGTACGGATAAAGAACCGCAATGAAGAAAGAGCGTCGAGACGCGGCTAAACCTTGGAGCGGTTTAGCCCATCCCCGAAAATGTAAGCTAAAAATATTTACGCTGCTGCCCGCAGCGCAGGGACAGAGGTAGACCCGATGTATCACATGTCGTTGGATTTATTGTACAGTCTATGCATGCGCTCCATCTGCTCGCGCGTTAATCCAGTTTGCCGTATCTCGTCAAAATGATCGTACCAGTATGTTTGCCAATAATCGGACTGCTGTTTCAACTGCTTTTTATGCTTACGCGTAAGCGCAGCCGCAACGATAGCGCCACCGATGCATGCCGCAGCCAACAATAGTATCAGAGCACCCATCAAATCACCTACCGTCATTGCTAACCAAATACATCAACAAATGAATCATAACACAGTGCGAACCGCTAAGGCGCGCCCGCCGCGCCCGCAGGGGACCCCCCGACCCCCTGCGGGTCACGTCGGAACGCGGCATAGCTGTCGTACATGCGATAGATGCTCTTGCGCACACGAAACATCGAAACGCCTATGCGCTCATTAAGCGGATAAAAACGCTTGACCGCTATAAATACCTCGCCAAGAGCAAGCAACGTCATAATCTTGCCCTTGATACCGAAATTACCGAGCCTACGGTGTATCACCTCGTACTCAATTAAACTCCGTATCTGACGATCTATCATGCGGTCAAATTGCGCAATGAAAATAATCTCATATCCGTACTTACGATGCTGGCTGAAAAACTCAAGCCAGTCGGCACGGTTCTTGGCCTGCCATTCGCGACTGTTAAAAATCAACTGACACTCATCGATAACCAGTAAAATATGATCTTCTTTGAACCTTCTGCCACCTTCAGACCAATAACCTATTGCGTAATCCTTCAAATACTGCGGTGTCAGCGCATCATTCGGGCAATACGAAAAACAGTTGAAACCCTTGACCTCGCAATTAAGACTGTAATTTGCAATGACGGGCTTCTTGTAATTAAGCGAATCCCGTATGGCTTTGGTTGCATGCAAGCTCTTACCGCTACCTGGAGTACCGCTGTACAGAGTAATTGTCATTTGCCGATCACCCTAACTATCTTCGTAACAAGCCCAGCCCCATAGTAGGCAGCAAGGCCAGCAAGCCAGAGCGCCAAAACACCTAGTATCTGCCCAATAGGAATAAACCAATTTAGCCATGCCAAACCGTCCGTAGCAGCGACAGTACCCCCGATGGCAGCCACGATATCGGGAAACGGACACACATCGACATTGGTATGCACCCATTGGAGAGCATCGTAAATCATCTGGCCAAGCCATCCTATAACGTCCATGAAACCACCTATCCCATCATCTTCTTTGTTACAAAAATTAGCCCGATACCAAAAAGAAGCAACTCGACCGTTCGCAGAATGGACGCAACGGAATCATAGTCAGACAGATCGACCGAAAGCGAGTAATCGCCCACAGGGGTAACCAACGGAAACTCGAAAGCGGGAGCCTTAGCGCTCGAAGAGAGCAGGGAGACCATATCGTACAAATCCCAGGGTAGACAGATGGGAAAGATCATGTAAGCGTCAACATCCTTGAATTTCGACCAATCGAAATCGTCGCGAGGTTTGAAAAAATCAGGAAGGGCCTGAATCGCTGCAAGCAGACCAGCGAACTCGCCGGCGATATCGAGCGTCGCTATCCAGTCCCAGACCTGCGCAAGCCATTGCACCAGCCCCAAACTCTGAATCCAAGTCCATACGTCGGCAAGCCATCCAGCAAGTCCAAGGGACGAAAGCCACTCCCAGAGCAGCGAGAGAGGAGAGAGGAGCGAAACCAGATCGACGTTCCGCAACCAATCCCAAACATCAGACAACCACTGTGCCATGTCCAGCGATTGCATCCAAGCCCACACGTCGGCGCACCACGCCATAAGGTCATCCCACCAGCCAGCTAGGGCGCTGCTAATACCGTCGAGTATAGCAGGGATACGATCAAGGCCAAGCAACAAGGTCAACGCAGCGAGGATCTTGTTAAGAAGCGACCCAATATCCGCATCGCCCCCTTCGCCTTCGCCGCCCGAACTGTTTTCGAGAGCCCCAGTGCCCTCCATAACGTCAGTGTAATCATAGCCAGCAGCCAACTGATCGGCGGTAGGAGACCACACCTTAACCTTGTCGGCAAAATCGCCCCACGTCCTGCCGCCAGCAAGCACGCTGCCAACCAAAGCACCAGCAACCGCACCGTCAAGCACCTTGCCCCCCGATACAGACCCAACGCCGTCAGTCCATTGACCAGTGGCAAGATCAAGCACTCCCATTGTCTTTACCGAATCTCCGAACTGAAACCTAATCTTGGCATCGGAAGAAACCGACAGCTCGGTAAGATCATCAAGATAATACCTATTGTCAAAATAAGAAGACGTTAAGTTCCAAGCCGAATCACCTGGTTTTAGAGAGTAAGTACCGCCCGACCCGATCTTTTCAATCCGATAGAGACCGTCCGTTCTACCGTAGGTTAATCCAAGCATCCCATTCGTAACACAAGTAGCGAGCCAAGTACCTTCATACGATATGCTAGGATAAGTCGCCATGATGGGGTAATTAGATGTCGCACCCATAGAAAGATCAACGTCCGTAACTCGAAAAGAAAGCGTTTCCCCATCTATCTCAACTACAGTAAAAGGATTAACAGCCGAGCTTTCGACCTCGGAAGCCCCGAGGACGTTAGCCCACGTATCGAGATTGGAAAGAAAGCCAGAAGATAGCAAAGAGAGCATAAGCATGCCGTCATCACCGACGGCGTTGTTAAGCTCGGCGGCCAAGGCATCCGAGGTAGTGCCAGACCAGCGAACAAAATCATTCCAGCACTTTTCAAGATTCAAATCATATTCAGATTGAGTAGAGCCTACAACAGCTATGCCAGCCAGAGAAAACAGAGTCACCGCTATAGGTACGGCAACTATCGGTATCGCCTCCGCTTCCTCGGGCTGTGTAAAATCGTCTAGCGAAGTGCCCGTCTTAGGCAGTACGCCAAACGTCGCGACAACGACAGCAAGCACCACGCAAAGCGCCTTACAACGTATCTTGGATGTATCAAACATATCACGTCCTTAACGGTAACGGGCGTCCCCGAGATTACGAGAACGCCCGAAGGGGAGGGGAAGCCCGCCAAAACTACTTAGCAAACTTTTTGAAAACGCGGATGCCGAGACCGACAACCACAAGTGCGCCCATAATGGGCAGCACAACGGGGATGATAGCCCCGATAGCGCTCATCGCATCGCCAGCAAAGCTGGTAATCGCAGTCGTAAGAGACGTAGTAATTGCTTCCATATCTTTCTCCTTCCTACACTCGTTTGAACAAACTGATTGCGGCGTACACCAAAAAAGAGACCAGCCAGCCGATCACAGCCAGCAGAACTCCAGCAGGAGCGGCACCGAAAAACGATGCCAAAAAATCTATAAAAGACTGATCGTAATATGTCGTCAAAATATCAAGCATGCCATTTACGAGTGATGCAGAGACCGAAAACCAAACCGATCAACAAGACGATGGCGACGAAGATGAATATCAGGGTCATCTCCATCGAACCCATCAATGTCATCAGATCGGTCAGATGCTGTTCCGTCAGGGAAAAGCCATCTGTCGCGCTCGCGGTCGACAAGGCACCCTCTAACGCATTTTCCATTGCCATCAACTCCTAATCCGTCCAGCTCAAACTCAACGCTAACAAGCCGCATAGCATGGCAAGCGTTGTACTCGCATAAGAAATCAGAAACCCCGTCGTAAACATCCTCGATATCCCTTCGCTCGCCATCGGTGAGTTCCAGCAACTCGACTCCCATCACGCCACCACCTTCGGAGAACGCGCAACGAAAAGGCACCTGCCGTTCCAGGCTTTGATAGCCTGCCGCTCGCTATCGAAAACGCCGAACCGGAGATGCCCTCCGCAGCAGGTTATGGAGCCGTCGCGATACTCGGGCTTATCGCCGCAGAAAGGGCAATCATCGAAGTCATCGAAAACAAGATCGCCCTTGCAGTAGCGCACGAAATCGGACATGCCCGCATCGGCATCGGTCATAGCGCTTATGTAGCCCTGCGCGCCGAACACCTGATCAAGCAGATCATCGATGACGGACATGGCGACTTCGCCCGACTGGTAGCCCATGACAACGAGACCGTTGTAGGGATTGACGGCGAAGGTCAGGAGCTGACCGCGCGGAAAATAATCGTCGGAATAATTCGCGAAGCTCTTAAAATCGAACGTAACCGAAGCATTCGTCCCAGGCATCGCGCACCGCCCTAGAACGGATGCACTTCGGCGGCGGCCTTTTCCTCGCTCTGCGAGAGCGAGGGCGCATCCTTCCAGACCTTCTCGGTAGGGTAGACGTTCACCAAACGTCCTTTGAAAGTGTTGAACTTGGGATCAAAACGAAAATCTACAAGAAGGTAGGAATCCTGATAATCCTTAAGAACGGAGATATCGAGATCCTTCGGAACCGCGAGGATGAACGTATCGGCGGTACCGCGAACCGAGAAGTTCGCACGACGGTAGAAAACAGTCTCGCCGTTGGACTTGTCCACGAACGAGTTCTCGACAACACCCAGATAAACTGCTGAGACCTTTGCGCGCATAATATAACTCCTTTACTTACCGTTGCAGTAAGCAGGAGAGTACGCCCGCAACCCAGCCAGCCGTTACAGCTATTCCAGCTTTACATAAGATGCATTATCAATAAAACGTGTTTACAAAGGAGAACCACGGAAAAAGGCGTCTTGACACCGTTTTATCCCCATGTTGAGTTTCCGCTGTTCGAACCGCCAGTCGATGGCGCCGCTCCCTCTGGAAACAACTTGGAGTAATCACCGGTCTCAAGAGCTTCGATCATCAACGGATAAACCGATACCACGTAGATAATATTCAATACAAGCGCTATTGCAGTTACCACCAAAGCTACGATGCACGCAGTCTGCAGGCGTTTCGCCATCAAGGCCATCGGGCCGTTGTTTCGCATAAGGTTTCGGATTTTACGGAATGCGAGGATTCCGCACACAAGTCCGATCACGCCAAGGAACACCCCGCCGATGATCATCGATACCGGACCCGTTATGCTGGCCGCAATGACGAGATTCTGCGCCGACCGAAGCTCTCGGGCATCATCGTAGTTAAATTGCTGCTGATTTGGGGTATGCGGTGGCAGATTGTTCTCGTCGGCCATCTGTTTTCCTTTCAAACGCAAAATACGGGCCTTTGACCAGGCATTTTACAAACAAAGCTCTGAGAGCCGTTCTAAGGCCCCGTTTTGACTTCCAACGACTCCTAGGTCATCGTTTTTCAATCTTTTAACGCCTTAGAAAGCTTAAGAATTCGCATTCTTATTTTTTAGGCATCCAAACTCATTGCGGAGGGTCTTCAAGCTCTCTTCAAGCTCTTCTCTTTGGTACTCGAGCACTGTTTCACGCGCTTCAAGTATCGCCATGCGTTCAGCGCGACTCGAATCGCCCTTCAAGCTTAGTCTGACATAATACTGTATGCCTTCGATGGACAAGCCGCTTTTCCTCAAAGCATCAACAAGATGTAACGCATCGATGTCGCGATTCGAAAACCAGCGAACCTTGTTTTTACCGCGACGCAGTTCGGGAAAAAATCCGCACTTATCGTAATATCGAATCGTGAATGCAGAGATCCCGGTCATTTCAGAAACCTCGCTGATCGGATACTCGGGCGAAGTTTCACCCAAGGAGGTTTTTCGCGCCGGCGTTTCGCTCATGGTCGATCCTTTCGAATAGCGCAGCATTTCCGTGACGGTCGCATGCGCCTTTGGAAATCGAGGGCAATGCTCGATTCATTTCCTTTTTTCATTAGAGTAACTCTAACCCTGACTCTGTTGAACTTGCTTCGTTTGCTCAGCATTAGAGTAACTCTAATGCTGTATATATTACCTTAGAGTTACTCTAAGGGCAACCTTGAGATAGCCGTATCATGAAAATTAGGAGGCCCCTTTCGGGGCCTCCTTCGGTAGCAGCTGCGTATGTGGTTTGTAAACTACCTTTATCGAGAAAGCGGGGGTCTTCTGCAGTTAAACTGCGTTTGCCCGCTTATCCCGCATCATATGGGCCAGCCGCGAGCCCTATGCCGAACCGCTGCTTCCAAAGCCGCCCGCACCACGCTCCGATTCTTCAAGCTGGTCGCAAGCCGCAAGCGATACAACAGGTGTAGCCATGATCACCAACTGCGCAACACGATCGCCTCTTTTTATTTCAATCTTTGCAGCAGGGTCAAGATTTATCGCGATTACTTTAATTTCGCCTCTGTAGCAACTGTCGATCAAACCAGGGGCGTTGACGATCGACAGCCCTTGCTTTATCGCCAAGCCGCTGCGAGGTACAACGAATCCCGCGTATCCTTCGGGAATGGCCACGGCGATACCGGTCGGCACGAGCGCCCGCTCGAACGGGGCCAAGGACATGTCGGTCGAAGAACGCAGATCAAGCCCCGCATCTCCCGGATGAGCGTAGGCGGGCATTTCGAGTCCGGAATCGATAAGGCGAATCGGTACTTCTATTTCAGCCACAGGTTAATCCAAACCCTCGAGAGCAGTCGCGAACTCCTCGATGTTCTGAAAATCCTTATACACGCTTGCAAAGCGCACGTAGGCAACATCATCGAGCTTGCGAAGACGAGCCAGCACCATGTTCCCAAGATCCTTCGATTTGATTTCATTTTTCATATCGTTGCGAAGCTCGGCTTCGATATCATCGATCAGGCTCGTTACCTGCTCAGATGATATGGGACGTTTCGCACATGCAATCAGAACGCCCCTGAAAAGCTTCTCACGGTTATACGCCTCGGACGATCCGTCTGACTTCACGATTACAAGGGGGTTGTCGCCTAAACGCTCGTAAGTGGTAAAACGGCGACCGCAATCAAGGCATTCCCTTCTTCGCCGTATCGAAGCACCATCTTCCGAGGGGCGCGAGTCCACGACTTTTGATTCGGCATAACCACATGAAGGACAGCGCATCATACTCCTTTGTTGGTGTTTCGGTTACTTTACCATACTACATATTGTGTCACAATGCGCTTTGCTTTCTTTTGACAAATCACCAAAAACCAGTTGCTACGATACGACGAGAACCGTATCGCCTCTGCACGAACCTCCTGCCGCTATCCCTCCCCCCTCGAAGTTCCAGGATATATCCGTCAGAGCTGAAAGGAATGCTTCGTCATGTGATACCAAAACAAGAGCGCACGCGCACTGCGCCAGCACGTTTTGCAGCGCCTCTATCGAAGGAAGGTCGAGATGGTTGGTCGGTTCGTCCATGACGATAAGCTGCGGGCTTTCAAGCAGTCCTACCGCAAGCATAGCCTTCCTCAGCTCTCCAGGACTCAACTCTTCTCCGGACAAGATGCGCTCGGGAGGAGAGTTGAGACGTGCAACTATCGAAAGCACACCCCCAAGATGCGATGACGAGCCGCCCTTGAGCTTTTCGAGAAATTCTCTCCCCTCTTCAGGCGTCACCTCCTGCGGAATATAGACAAGACGATCGCCGAGATCGAAAGACCCCGCAAGCAGCATTTTCAAAAACGTGCTTTTACCGGCTCCATTTCGCCCGCGAAGAGCAATGCGATCGGTCGGGCCTACGAAGATGTCGGGATAGAGCAAACGCCGGGTCTCTCCCATCTGCACGGCGCCGCCCTGCACATGTGCGACGTATCGGCGCTTCGATGGCTCCGCGTGGATATCGAGGGGCTTGTCGTAAATCTTCTTGGTGCGGGCTCCGTCAAGTCTTTCCTGAGCAAACTCGATCTTCTTGTCCATTTGGGCAGACAAGAGCCCCGCCTTTCCATCTTGGCCTGAATACACGGCAAGGCGGAGTTTTTCACGACCGTCGCTATCATGTTTGTCGAGCTTGCTTCCCGATCGTCGCGCACTGCTTTGGCCTGCCACGTTTTTCCTGCGCGCGGCTTCGGTTTTTGCACGAGCGAGCTGGTCGCGAGCGTTTTTTCTCTCGGTTCGCGAAGTCTTTTCGCGCAGATCAAGCTGCTCTTTCGCGCTGGTGTACGCTCCGGGGATCATTGTTCCCTTCCCTGATTCCAGGAAAAGGCAATGGGAAACCAGCTCGTCGAGGAAGAGCCTGTCGTGAGAAACCAGAAGCCCGATCCCCCGGTATTCTTTGAGAGCATCCAGCAAAACCGCGCGAGTTTGCCGATCGAGGTGATTTGTCGGCTCGTCAAGCGAAACAACCGCTGGGTTAAGTGAAAGTGCGCAGGCGATCTGTATGCGCTTACGCTCGCCGTGCGAGAGCGTATCGTATCGCCAGAGCCAATCGTCTTCCAATTCGAGCATCGTTCTGAGGCGAACAGCATCTGCCGAGTAATCGGATGCAAAATCGAGCAGATTCACTGGAGCGTCTTCGGTAGCCTGAGCGCAGTAGACTCCCGAAACAGCCGGTCTGATCGAGCCCGAATCTGGCTTACAGATCCCGCAGAGCAACTTGAGCAAGGTGCTTTTGCCAGCACCGTTGCTGCCGACGATTCCCGTCCAACCATCGGCGAACGTGACCGACAGGTTTTCCAAAGCGGAATTCGGCGCATCTTCGTATGTGTAGGTAATATCGTGCAGCGTAATGAACATAGCGGCCTCCATTGAAACAAGGCGCAATGCGAGTGCGATGCGAGGGTAATTCGGAAAACAGAACCAGCGACAACGATTGCACACCCGCTTGCGACAATAGGATACTGTCTCTTGCTTGGGTGCCCGAAGGCAATCGTTATATGCGCATGTCCTTCTCCTTGACAACGGGAACAACGCCAGCGGCGATTGGATGATGGAAGTGTACCATAGTACCAACGAGATTTGAAGCATGCGTCCGTCATGGAGCAATTTCGATCGTAAATCCAGCAGCCTCGCGCGAATCACAATCAGGCGACAACGAAAGCCACCTGAAAAGAAATGCGCCCCGGATGACCGGGGCGCGTACGCAGCTTCCTGCGGAACGCAGCTTCCGCGGAAGACGGATGAGTCGATTACAGGCCGATGAAAATAGTGGCGAAAGCGCTCGCGGCAAGAATGATGCCGGCAGACACCGACTGCCAAGGAGCGATGCGGCCGAAGCCTTTTCCTTGGACGCTTCCCGTTCTCAATTCGCGCATGAGCGCCAGATCGACCATCTTCATGCGACGATCCTGCGTTGCATGCTGGCCGTTTGAGCGAGCATGCGACAACGGAAATTCGATAATGGGCGCTTGAATCTGCTGTTCAGAGGCGTCAACCTTGAGGGCGGCTGTTCCGACCACGCTGTAGTGTGCTTCGAAATTCTTCATAAATGTTCCTCCCTGGTCTTGCCTAGAACCTTTGTTCGTGTATACTATATGGCGAACAAAAGTTCATGTCAAGATATTTTTCAAACATTTGTTCGAAGTTTTGAAAGGAAGCCCTATGGCAGAAAAAGTCACAAAGCGCCAGCAGGCGGTTCTCGATTGCATCGAGGATTGCATTCGCGAGAAGGGATACGGCCCCACCGTGCGTGAAGTGTGTCAAAGCCTGGGTCTCTCCTCCCCTTCGACGGTTCATGTCCATCTCAAGGCGCTTGAAGACAAGGGCCTCATCAAACGCGATCCCCTGAAGTCGCGCTCAATCGCCCTCACTTATCAGCTCGACGATCCTGCGGGTTCCGGCTTCGACGATATCGTCCAGCCTGCGTTCGGAAACTTGGTGAACCTTCCCCTTGTCGGCGATGTCGCAGCCGGCTCCCCCATTCTTGCGGAAGAGAACATCACCGATACCATCACCCTTCCCACTGAAATCGTCGGCGACGCAGCGGCGTTCCTGCTCTCCGTCCGCGGCGATTCCATGATCGAAGCGGGCATCAACAGCGGTGATTACGTTGTCGTCAAAGAACAGCCCACGGCCAATAACGGCGACATCGTGGTGGCCATCATGGACGACGGGGCGACGGTTAAGCGCTTCTACAAGGAGTCGGACCATATTCGCCTGCAGCCCGAGAATTCGTCAATGGATCCCATCATTACGACCGATTGCTCCATCGCTGGAAAAGTTGTTGCCGTTTTCAGGCGCCTTTAGGTACTGCACTTACGGTATTGCAGGAATGCACCGACCCCGATCCCGCAAGGGATTCGGGGTCGTGTCTTTTCACGCCGCTTCCGGTTACGAAGCTTTGCTTTTGTCCTCTTCGATTAAAAACGTATCGAAAAGCGGGGCGTAAGCCGGTCCTATCTGCATATCGATGCGCGTACCGCTCTCCCCATGCTCCTCTCGCACGATCAACGCGCGCTCATGGGCAATCGACACAAGATCGCCCCGATCATAGGGGACAAGTACGCTTACCAGCCGATCATGGGCCGATGCGACCACGGCGATCCTGCGAACCAAATCGTCGATCCCGGCCTGGGTAAGGGCCGATACGGCGATCGCATCGTGATGACGATTCGCAAGGGCGCACAACTCCCCTTCATCGAGCAGGTCGACTTTATTGAATACTTCGACGCGCTTGATATCCTGTGCCCCTATCTGGCCGAGCACCTCTTCGACCGAACGCATCTGAGCCTCACGCTCCGGTGACGATGCGTCGATAACATGCAGTATCAGATCGGCTCCCGAGATCTCGTCGAGCGTCGATTTGAATGCTTCGACAAGATTATGGGGAAGCTTTTGGATGAACCCGACGGTGTCTGTCAGGGTGATCTCGCGTCCCTCGGGCAAAACGAACTTCCTCGTGGTCGAGTCAAGCGTGGCAAACAGCTTGTCATAGCTGAGAACGCCCGCATCGGTGAGCGCGTTGAGCAAACTCGATTTACCAGCGTTGGTGTAGCCTGCAAGCGATACCTTGAACATGCCGCTTTTGTATCTGCTTTCGCGCTGCAGCGCCCGCACCTCCGAAAGCTGTTTGAGCTCTCGCTTGATCGAGGTGATGCGCTTTCGCACCATCCTCCGGTCGACTTCGAGCTGGCTTTCGCCCTCGCCGAACCTTGATCCCACGCCGCCGCCCATGCGGTTGGACGCAAGATGGGCCCACATGCCCCGCAATCGGGGAAGCAGGTATTGGTTCTGGGCCAGACGAACCTGCAATCGGCCTTCTTTGGTTGCTGCATGCAGGGCGAAGATATCGAGGATAAGTGCCGTTCGGTCTATCACCTTCACATCCCTCGGAACTATTTTCTCGAGGTTCGTTTGCTGCGAAGGCGTCAGTTCGTCATCGAATATGACGACGTCGGCCGCGAAGGAGCGGCACAGCTCGGCCACTTCCTCGGCTTTTCCCGACCCGATGAACGTACGGGCGTTCGGCGTATCGAGTTTTTGAGATGCGGTGGCTACCACATCAGCACCGGCTGTATTGGCAAGCCGCTCGAGCTCGGCAAGGCTCTCGGAGACCGGCCAGGCAGCATCGCCTCTGTCGATTCCGACGAGAACGGCACGCTCGCGCACTTCTTCAATTTCAAAATGTTTGGTATGGGACATGGTTGCAAAGCCTTTCATAAGGTTGGAATACAGGTGGAAACGAGATGCGCTACCGCAACCTTATCGAGGCGACTCCCATGCCATGTCCCTTCTGAATCGATTTCACGAACTCAGATACTACCACGGGGATCCTCCCTATTACAACAGGCAGGCAACTTGTTTTCATTCCGTCGCCGACGAAAGTGGCTACGCTATCTCCTTGATCCGCCTGACCGCCTCGAGAAGCCTGTCATCGGACGTTGTGAGCGAGATGCGGATATAGCCCTCGCCGTCGGGGCCGTACCCGTTTCCGGGCGTCACGATCACGTGCGCCTGCTCGAGCAGCTTGGTTGCGAACGACTCCGACGAGTAACCTTCGGGAACCCGAGCCCAAACATATATCGTCGCCTTTGTGTCTTCACATGTCATGCCGATTGCCCTGAGCGCCTCGACAACCGCATCCCTGCGACGTTGGTAAAGCGCGCACATGTCGGCTACGCACTGCTGAGAGCCGAGCAGTGCGGCGATAGCCGCTTCTTGGATTGCGGTGAACTGTCCCGAATCGAGGTTGTTCTTCACCGTTCCCAAAGCAGCGATCGACTCGGCATTGCCCGCTGCAAAGGCGATGCGCCACCCAGTCATGTTGTATGCCTTCGAAAGGCTGAAAAACTCGATACAGCACTCCTTTGCCCGCGGGCGCTCCAGGATCGACGGAGCGCTGTATCCATCGAAGCAGATTTCGGAATACGCGTTGTCATGAGCCAAGAGTATGTCGTTTTCCAAGCAAAAGTGAATCGCCTTATCGAAGTATTCCTCGGTTGCAACGGCACCAGTGGGATTGTTGGGATATCCGATGAACATGATCTTCGCCTTCGAAAGAACTTCTTCTGGCACATGATCGAAATCAGCGAGGAACCCGTTTTCCTCCCTCATGGGCATGTAATACGTATGACCGCCCTGAAGCATTGCTCCGCCCGAATAGACCGGATATCCGATCGACGGCGCAAGCACGTAGTCGCCGGGATCGACGAAAGCTGTGTGGAGGTGAGCGATGCCCTCCTTGCTGCCGATAAGCGCCAGCACTTCGGTTTCGGGATCGACCGAGACGCCGAAGCGGCGATGCATCCACGTGGCGCACGCCTGTCGATACGCTGCAGAGCCCGCATAGTCGGGATACTGATGGTTTAGGGGATTGCGGATGGCTTTCTCCATAGCCTCGATTATGTGGTCGGGCGTCGGACGATCTGGATCGCCTATCCCAAGCGAGATCACGTCAACCCCTTGTTCCCTAAGGGCATCGCGCTTCTTGTCTATCTGCGCGAACAGGTAAGGGGCCATGCGATTCAAACATTCTGCCGTTTTCATTTTAAATCCTCTCATCCGCTACGCGGGCAAATGTATTGTTCCCGAAAAGCTTTCCCTCGCCGGACCCGTCATCAGAACGTGTCCATCCGCGCACCATTCGATCGAAAGCGTCCCGCCTCTGAGCACAAGTTCGTTCGATCTGCCGGCTCGGCCTGTAAGCGCCGCCGCAACATGCGTTGCACAAGCTCCCGTACCGCAGGCAAGCGTTTCGCCGCATCCCCGTTCGAACACGCGCATGGTTAGCGCATGCGATCCCACCACAGCGAACTCGATGTTCGCCCGTTCGGGGAACACGGGGCTCGCCTCGAAAAACGCTCCTGCACGTTCGATATCGAACGTCTCCAGACTCTTATCGTGGGAATCGGAGAACAGTTCGTCCGGAAGACCGTCCATGTCGTCCAGGAAGCAAACGGCATGTGGGTTGCCCATGGATACGCAAGTGAAAGAGAAGCAGCCCCAGGGCGATTCAAGGGAAGCCTCGCGCACGTAAGACGCGCCGCTTTCGGTTTCCGCGTTGGCTTCGAGCAAGGTGGGGATTGCGCTGGGGGAAAACTCGGGGATGCCCATGTCGACCGTCGCCTGGGTAAGCTTCCCGAAATCATCCGTCTCAAACGAGATCCGCCGTTCGCCGGCGCGCGTCTCAGCCACGAGTTGACCCGATTCAGCGGAAACGTAACCGCGATCGACAAGGAATTTCGCGAAACACCGCACGCCGTTGCCGCACATTTCGGCCAAGCTGCCATCGGAATTGATGTAATGCATATACGCCGCGCACGATGGATTTTCAGGGGGTCTGACAAGTATGATGCCGTCGGCCCCGATGCCGAAATGCCTGTCGCAGAGCCAGGCAACCTGATCGGGTCTCAATTCGATATCGCGTGAAAAGTCTTCAATGAAAACGAAATCGTTTCCCGCTCCATGCAGCTTTATAAAATCGAGATCCACGCTTTGAGCCTTTCTAACGTTCTTGCGCACCCCGATCATGCAAATCGAACAGTACGCGCTCGGCCAGCCGCCCCGCATCCCCCTCGTCGGCATCGATCCATACGATGCGCTTGTCTTTCCTGAACCATGTTCGCTGCCGCTTGGCGTAGCGTCTCGTTGCGGTTTTTATACGCACCACTGCGTCATCGAGGGTTCCTTCGCCTTCAAGGGCGGCGACGATCTCTTTGTATCCTATCGCTTGAGGCGCCGTTACACCCTCTCTGAACCCCCGCTGTAACAAGGATTTTACTTCCGCAACCAAACCCTGCTCGATCATTGCATCGACACGGCTCTCTATGCGCTGGGCCAAGACCCCCGGCGTCACCTCAAGCCCGTAGACGATGGCATCGATTGCTTGAGGCATCGATTGCAGGCGCGCATGCTGCGCGGCGTAGTTAGTGCCTTCCGAGAGCATCTCGAAGGCACGCACAACCCTTCGGACGTTGTGGGGATGGATAAGCTGCGCGCTTGCAGGATCGACGCGATTGAGCTCCTCCCACAGCGCCTGCCCCCCCTGCTCGTCCGCAAAACGCATGTAGCGTTCCCGCACAGGGTTTTCGACCTGCTCCCCTTTAGGAAAGTCGTAATCGTCGATGGCGGCCCGAATGTAGAGGCCGGTGCCGCCCGCAAGAACGGACCGTTTGCCGCGCATCGCAATATCGGAGAAGCAGCTGCGTGCATAATCTTGGAAAAGCGCCGCCGAATACGGCTCGCCCGGATCCACCAGATCCAGGCCATGATGAGCGACTATGCGATCTTCGGGGGGAACCTTCCCCGTTCCGATATCCATCCCCTTGTACACTTGCATCGAATCGGCGCTTACCACCTCGCCCCCGATGGCCGCGGCAACCAACTGGGCAAGGTCGCTTTTACCCGAAGCGGTGGGGCCGACGATGCAGATGACCGGCCTGGCGATGTCCGCTGTCGAATCGCTATTCGGCATCGCTTTTCAGCATCCGCCCGGCATCTTCGTCTTCGATGACGCTTCCCGACAAGTACCACGTGCGTGCTTCTTCCACCTTGACGGAAACGAACGTGCCGGCAAGCTCGTCGGCAGAAGATCCTTCCGGTACGCGCGCGTGGACGGTTTGATTTTTGGGACTCTTCCCAGAAAGCACCGATCGATCGCGTTTCGATGCGCCCTCTACGAGCACCTCGATCGTCTTGCCCGCATCAACCTGATTGCTCTGCCATGCCTTTTCCTGAACGAGATCGACCAATCGGTCGAAGCGCTCCTGAATCACCTCGTGCGGCGTATCGTCGACCATGCTGGCCGCTGGCGTTCCTTCGCGCTTCGAATAGATGAACGTGAAGACCTGGTTGTAACCAACCTCCTCGACGAGACTGTACGTCGCCTCGAAATTCTTTTCGGTCTCGCCGGGAAACCCGACGATGATATCGCTTGAAAGAGCGATGCCGGGACAGGCTTCGCGAAGCTTCTCGATCAAGCCAAGGTAATGATCCCTCGTATAGCGTCTGTTCATCGCCTCGAGTATACGATCGGAACCCGATTGGACAGGCAAATGGAGCGCAGGCATGAGCGACCCGAGCGTCCCGAAGCGCTCGATGACGCCGTCAGTCAGGTCCTTCGGATGGCTTGTTGCGAACCGAAGCCGAGCGATCCCCGTCGCGTCAACCTCATCGAGCAGATCGGCGAACCGCGGTTCGCCGTACAGATCGCGGCCGTAGGAGTTGACGTTTTGTCCAAGCAGCGTGATCTCTTTCACGCCCGCCGCGACATACGTCCGCGCATCCGCGATGACATCTTCCAAGGGACGTGATTTCTCCCGTCCTCGCACATAGGGCACGATGCAGTACGAACAGAAGTTGTTGCACCCGATCGTGATGGGAAGCCAGGCAGCCCAACTGTGCTCGCGGACGCTTGGCAGATCGGTGGGAAACGTCTCAGCCGAATCAAGCACTTCCACATGATGGCCCCCGGCTTCGATCGCGCTTTCGATGAGTCTGGGGAGCGAAGCGAGGTTATGGGTGCCGAACACCACATCGAGATGGGGAAGCTCGCGCACGAGCTTCTCGCCGTCGCGTTGGCCGATGCATCCGCCAACCGCGATGATCCGATGATCGAGCTTCGACGATTTCGGCAATGGAAGGTTTTTGAGCGAGGCAACCTGCCCCAACAAGCGGACATCGGCGGCCTCCCTTACGCAACAGGTCATGAACACGACCATGTCGGCTTCGTCGTAGGTGTCGACCTGCAGGGCGCCGAGCCCCTCGAGCATGCCCGCTATGCGCTCGGAATCGTGCTTGTTCATCTGGCATCCGAACGTACGGATACAGAACGTCGTATGGGAAAACGTATGATGCATGGGCCTATGTCCTTGAAAATGGGCGGTTATTCGTCGATGCCGAATTCCCCCGAAGAGCCCGACTCCCTCTGAACGCCCCTCGTATAACGCGGTTCGACGGTGAATCGAATCGCGGTACGGTACTCACCGTCGATAACGATATCGGCAAATGCGGGAACGCAATAGATCTCGATGCCTATCGGGGAAAGGAACCCTCGGGATATGGCGATAGCCTTGACGGCTTGGTTAACGGCGCCAGCTCCAACCGATTGGATTTCCACACTCACGCCATCCTTTATCATGCCGGCGATGGCCCCCGCAACCGAAGCCGGAGAAGACTTCGACGATACTTTGAGGCACCCCGTTTCGGGTCGGTGTTCGGTTGAGTTTGACACGCGCATATCCTTTGGTCGTTGTAGTCCGTATCACGTGCATGTAGTCGTTGGATTAATATGCTGTCGAATTGTCCATATGTGCTTTTCAAACGTGTGGTTTATTGTAGCCATTAATGAATGGCCGCGCAACTTAAAGCAGCTTTGATATGGGAAAGTTCACGTGTATGCCATCACGGGAAACGTGGATTTCAGGCCGCACGTCGGGTTCGAGGTAGTACCGCTGCGCGAGCTCCGCAAAAGCGTCGCGCATCCCGTCGGAAAACGCATCGATATCGGAGCGATCTATCTTCAATCCTCGCGCATCGGCGGCAAGAGCCTTTTTCCCCGCCTTTCGCCTCTTTGCGGCTGAACGTTCCTCGAAGGCAAGCGTTTCCGATACCGGATCAAGAACCGCAATGCCGCCGTCCATGATCCTTCGCGCCGACCTTTCGGATATATCAAGCCCGATCCCTTGGGCCATCGCGGCGAATTCCGCCGGATCGGCAGAAAGGCACAGACGCTTCATGACGGGGAGATCGGCTGGATCGGATGCGAATGCCCTGGTGCTCGCCGAAACCGTCGCATTTCCGTATTCGTACAGCGTTGCGGCGATTTCAACGGGCGCGCCGCTGTACACCGATACGGTCTCCCTATGCTCGAAGGCGAACTCGCCCACCATGCGGTTTATATTGCGGGGGCCTCTGACGCGAATCTCTCCCTCGTCGGTATGCGAGAATACGGGCATGCTCGACTGATCGGTTTTCTCGGGCAGTCGATCGAGGTTCGTCTCAACAAACAGGGCAGCGCCCTTTTCGGGAGCCGAAACTGCCACGCGCGCTATTTCGGCATTCTCGGCAATGGAGAAAAGCGCCATGCCCCTACCGTGAACGCCCCACTTGTCCATGTGCACGGTGTCGAGTTTCGATGTTACCCGCGGTTCGAATATAGCATCCTGCATCGATTCCGGTATGCCCGCTCCATCGTCGATCATGCATATCCTACGGGCAGAACCCTCGCGCGAAAGCGAGACGAAAATGCTTCGGGCGCCCGCATCGCGTGCGTTTCGCAGCATTTCGATGACGATATCTTCAGTTGATCGGATGTCATGGCGGGCTTGCCTTCGCTCCGCCTCGGCAATCCGTAAACGAACGAAGCCATCCCCGAGATCGTCTTCGACTCGGAGATGGCTGTCGCCGCAGACTTCCTCGATGAACGATGTCAACGATTGGTCGGTCATGCTATTTTGCTACTGCTGAGGCGCGGCTTTCGCGGATCACGACAACTTTGACCTGCCCGGGATACTGCATTTCGCTTTCGATCTGATGGGCGATATCGTGGGCAAGCACCGTTGTGGCAGCCTCGTCGACGACTTCGGGGGTCACCATAACGCGAACCTCGCGACCTGCCTGGATGGCGTAGGTGCGCTCGACGCCCTTATGGGCGTTTGCGATCTCCTCAAGCTTCTCAAGGCGTTTGATGTAGGAATCGAGCGTTTCCTTACGAGCTCCCGGACGAGCGGCTGATACGGCGTCTGCGGCCTGCACGAGCACATCGAGCACGCTGTTCGGCTCGACATCGTTGTGATGAGCCTCGATGGCATGGACGATTTCGGGCTTCTCACCGAACCGACGCGCCAGATCGGCGCCGATCACCGCATGGCTGCCTTCGACCTCATGATCGACGGCTTTTCCAAGATCGTGCAGCAGACCGGCACGCTTGGCGGGAATAGGATCGAGACCGAGCTCGGCTGCCATGACCCCGCTCAAATAAGCGACCTCAAGCGAATGGTTGAGAACGTTTTGACCGTAAGAGGTGCGATACCTGAGCCTTCCGAGCGTGCGGACGAGTTCGGGATGCAAGTCGTGGATGCCGGTATCGAACGTCGCCTGCTCCCCTGCTTCCTGCACGCGTTGGTTCACGTACTCTTCGGCTTTGCCGAACATCTCTTCGATTCTAGCGGGATGGATGCGCCCATCGGCGATGAGGTTCTCCATCGTCACGCGGCCGATCTCGCGACGAACGGGATCGAAGCACGAGATGGTTACGCACTCGGGAGTATCGTCGATGATGAGATTCGTTCCGGTCAACTGCTCGAAGGAACGTATGTTGCGGCCCTCACGCCCGATGATGCGGCCCTTCAGATCGTCCGACGGAATATGGATGGCAGATACCGTGTTTTCGGCAGAATGATCTGCGGCCACACGCTGGATGGCAAGGCTCAGTATCTCGCGCGACTTCTTGTCGGCCTCGGCTCTCGTGCGAGCCTCGGCATCGCGTATGATGGCGGCAGATTCATGCGTGACCTCTTCCTTAAGCGTGTCAAGCAACTCTGCCTTGGCCTCGTCGGGAGACATGCCCGCCACGCGTTCGAGACGACGGTTGATCTCCTCGGCGGCCTCTTTCAGATCGCGCTCTCTGCGTTCGAGCTGACCCTGCATGGAAGAGATTTGATGCTCGCGCGTATCGAGCGACTCGACGCGGCGATCGAGCGACTCCTCGCGTTGGGACAAGCGGTTTTCAGCCGTACGCACTTCGCGTAAGCGTTCCTTGTTTTCCGCTTGAGCATCCTGCTTCATTTTCAATACTTCGTCTTTTGCTTCGACGATCGCTTCTCTTCGGAGCGTTTCGGCTTGTTTCTTCGCATCCGCAACGAGGCTCTCAGCCTCTTGTGCAGCACGTTTCGTCGAAGCATTGACGACGAAACGCGTGATAACAAAGCCGAGAGCGATACCGACGACAGCTCCGATTACAAGCCATAGCACTTCGGGCATTCGCTCCCCCTTTCAATCTGTTTGTACTGGTCATAAAGTCATTTTTCAGTTTTCGGCACAAAAAAATGCCGGGCAAAACACCTGGCATGAGCGAACGCGCACGGTAGAGTACAGATATTGGGTTGTCTCTATAGTCAGCACCCTATCGGGTACGCAATCTCTCAAGCTGCATACCATGATAAAGGTTTCTGCGATTTTGATAAAGTCTTTTTGGAAATTATAACGATTCGCTCCACATGCGGGCGGCGCTCTGAGCAGCAGAAGAGCTGTATCCTTTCGAAATGAGCCTCCGATACGCCGCATCTCGTTTGTTCTTGGCAGTCGGCGGGCGCTTTTCGAGGACCTCGAGAGCACGGGAAACCTCGTCGTCGCCCGATTCGCACCACTCGCCGATCTCCTCAGGATCGATTCCGAGGTCGCGCAGATCCGATTCGATGCCTCGCCGGCCCTTACCCGCTCTCAGCTTGGTACGAACGTACGCCTCTGCATAGCGCCTGTCGTCGACGATGCCGTACGAGACGGCGCGCTCGATCGCCTCGTCGACGGCTTCGGACGCATACCCGTCTTTGGCAAGCCGCTCTCGCAAGGCCTTGGTGGACCGTTCGCTGACGCTTGCGAGTCTCTGAATCTTTTTGTACGCTTCGAACGCCTCGTCACCGAGCGCTTCGCGCGCCGAAGCGGCGCGCGAAGGTGCAGCAGGCCTCATGGAGGCGACAACCGATTCTTGGGAAGATGGCTCTTCGTCGCCGAGTTTTCTTCTCAGATCTTCGATGAACCGCTCGTCGATGTAAGGCATAAGGATGCCGCTACTTCTTGCCCGGCTTCGGGGCTGCCTCGATCGCCGACTCCTCCGAAGAGGCGATCACGGGAATCTCGAAGAACTCGCGCACCTTCACCTCGATCTCGTCGCGCAGATCGGGATTCTCCCTCATCGTCTGCTTCGCCGCCTCGCGACCCTGGCCCAAACGTTCTTCGCCGTAGGTATACCACGCGCCGCTTTTCTTTACGACGCCTGCCTCGACGCCCATGTCGACGATACAGCCTTCGCGCGAGATGCCTTCGCCGTACATGAGATCGAATTCAGCCTGGCGAAACGGGGGGGCAACCTTGTTCTTGACCACCTTAGCGCGGACGCGGTTGCCCACGATCTCGCCGTCTTTTTTAATGGAATCGATTCGACGGATGTCGATTCTGACGCTTGAGAAGAACTTGAGCGCACGCCCGCCCGTCGTAGTTTCGGGGTTGCCGAACATAACGCCGATCTTCTCGCGCAGCTGGTTAATGAATATGCAGGTGGTATTCGATTTCGAAAGAGAACCCGCAAGCTTTCTGAGCGCTTGGGACATGAGCCGCGCCTGCAAGCCGACCGATGTATCGCCGATCTCGCCCTCTATTTCGGCGCGGGGCACAAGAGCCGCCACCGAGTCGACGACGATGCAATCGATGGCACCGCTGCGCACGAGCATATCGCAGATTTCCAAACCCTGTTCCCCGGTGTCGGGCTGCGAGATGAGCACCTCGTCGATATCGACGCCGAGACGGGCTGCATATACCGGATCGAGCGCGTGTTCCGCATCGATGAACGCGACAACGCCGCCGAGCGCTTGGGCTTCAGCGAGGATCTGCAGTGCGAGAGTGGTTTTACCGGATGCCTCGGGGCCGTACACTTCCACGATGCGCCCGCGGGGCACGCCGCCGATCCCAAGCGCAGCATCGAGCGGAAGAGCACCCGTGGGAATGACGCCGATCGAAAGATGCTTGCCGTCTTCGCCCAGCTTCATGATGGAGCCCTGACCGAACTTCCCCTCGATCTGATCGGTCGTCAGTTTGAGCATTTTGGCCTTGTCCTGGTTCATTTCCTTCTCCTCGCTGAGCGCGTCTGTGTTGCATTCGGACTGTTCTATTATACGAACAGATGTTTGTTCGTCAAGCGAATGTTTTAAATCGCACCGTAAAACCGATTATGGCATGAAGACCTTGCATGATAGCGATTCGAGCGCGCGCGTTATCCAACGTGATCGAACACGGTATCTTGCACGCAGCGGAACCGAATCCGGCAAAAACCGGACGCGCGCACCGCCTATAAGGGACGCGGTTCTTCGCGCCCTGCGATCGCATCGAGGACGAGCTCGAGTGCGGTCTTGACCGCAAGCAGCCTGACCTGTTCGCGGTTGCCGGGAAACCGGCAGAGCTTGGAAACCGTTATCGCAGGATCGGCAAGACCGATCCATACGGTCCCGACGGGCTTTCCCTCAACCGCGCCTCCCGGACCGGCGATTCCCGTAACCGATACGGCAATGTCGACACCCAGGCGCTTTCGCGCGCCGAACGCCATCTGCTCGGCCGTCTGAGAACTGACCGCGCCCGCAAGTCCAAGCGTCTCCTTCTTAACGTCAAGCTCCGCCCGCTTGACATCGTTCGAGTAACTCACAATGCCGCCTGCTACGCTCTCGGAGCTGCCGGGTATCGCCGTCAGCGTAGCAGCGATGAGACCGCCCGTGCAGCTTTCCGCCGTGCCGAGGGTCACACCCGCCCGCTTCGCCGCTTCGAGCACTTCCGATGCAAGGGCCCGAAGCGCGTCGGGTTCTATCGAGGCAAGCTCTTCTTCAGTCGGATCGCCCGGATCGGAAGCGTTTTGCACGCAGGATTCCGAACCGCCCCGCTCGCCTTCCCCTCGCACCTTTCGAGCCACCTTCGTGAAACCGAGTATCTCGCGCGCTTTCACGAAGTAGTCGAGCATCGATACGATCGTTAGCACAAGGGCGACGAACATGACCGCCCAGGAGACGAGGTACAGATGGTTGCTGAACACCTCGGAAAACGTCGTAACAGGCGTCGAATCCTTTATGATGAAAAGCACGATGGCGATGATCTGGGTGACCGTCTTCGCCTTCCCGTACCAACTTGCCGCAATCACGACGCCTTGGCTCGCCGCAACCATGCGAATGCCCGATACGATGAACTCGCGGCACAAAATGACAAGAGCGACCCATGAGGGAAGGACGCCGAGCTCGATCAGCGCGAGAAGCGCTGCTGCAACGAGTATTTTATCGGCAAGGGGATCCATGAACTTTCCGAGGTTCGTCACTTCTCCCCTGCTTCGCGCAAGGTAGCCGTCGAGCCCGTCGGTGGCCGCAAGCAGGATGAATATCCCCGCCGCAATCCACGATTTCCAAATTTCCGCATCGCTCCATTCGGGAATCCATGCGGGCCAAGGGCTGATGATCGCTATCACGAACAAAGGAACGCCGCAAATGCGCAGAAGCGTTACGATATTCGCCGGAGTCCAAAGCTTCTCGTGGGTGGGAGCTGGCGTTGCCATGGGCTATTCCGCCTCCATTTCATACAAAAGCGTATCCGCGATCGTCACCGTGACGAACTGGCCGGGCTCTCCTTCGCTCAGATACACGACGCCGTCGACATCGGGCGCCTGGCATGCGGCGCGGCCGTAAAGCTGTCCATCCTCTTCGCGGCCGAGCACGAGAACCGATGCCGTCTTGCCGATCCTCTCGGCAACGCGCGCCGTGCAGACCGTATCGGCTATATCGCGCAAGGTCTGCGCCCGCTCGAGTTTCACCTCGTCGTCGATCTGGTTTTCCAGAGCGGCCGCCCTTGTTCCCTCTTCACGCGAATAGGCGAACACGCCAACGTAATCGAGGTCGGCTCCTTCGACGAAATCGCACAGGTCCTCGAAATCGTCTTCGGTTTCGCCGGGAAACCCTGCGATCAGAGTCGTTCTCAGCGTTACGGCGGGGATGCGACGTCGAATGCGCGACACGAGTTCTTCGAACTCCTCGCGCGATCCCGTTCTGTTCATCGCCCGCAGGATATCATGCTTCACGTGCTGAAGCGGTACATCGAGGTAGCTGCAAATATTGTCATGCGCGGCGATCGTATCGATCAGCTCGTCGGTCACCCCTTCGGGCTGAACGTACATGACCCTGAACCATGTGTCGGCGAAGCGCTCGGCCAGGCTGGCAAGCAGCCACGATAGACTCGAAGGCTCGTCGAAATCGGACCCCCATCGGCCCGTATCCTGCGCGATGAGAACGATTTCCCTCGCACCCGAGTCGACGAGGCGCTTCGTTTCCCGCTCGATCTGATCGTAGGGAAAACTGCGGTAGCGGCCCCGTATGAACGGGATCGTGCAATACGAGCAGAAGCGATCGCATCCGTCGGATATCTTCACATATGCCGATACGGCGCCGCTGCGCTCGTCTGCCGCATCGGCGGCAAGTTCCGCGAGAGGCAATTCGAGTCCGAGCACCTCGGCAAGAAGTTCGGCGATGTCATCCTCCTTGCTGCACGGCACGAAAGCCGCCGCTTCGGGCAGCTCCGATTCGAGCTCGTCGCCATAGCGTGCGGGCATGCAACCCGCCACGACGAGGGGCGGGCGCTTTCCGTCGGAAAACTCGATCTCGGCGAGGTCGAAGATCATCTCAAGGCTCTCTTCGGTAGCCGCCTCGATGAACGAACAGGTGTTGACCACGATCGCTTCGGCTTCGCGCGGCTCGTCGACGATGAGAAAACCCGCCTCGGCGGCGCGCTGCGCCATTCGATCGCTGTCCACTTCGTTCTTCGCGCAACCGAGCGTTACGAAACAGACGCGCGGCGATCCTGAATCTCGAATCATGAGCCCGACCCGTTATCGGTAGTTGACGTACTGGAGCGGCTGTCCGTAGTCCTTTTCCTTCAAAAACGCGATGACCTCTTGCAGGGCATCGCGCGAAGCGCTGCTCACCCGAAGTTTGTCGCCTTCGATCTGAACCTTGACCTTGAACTTCTCCGCCTTGATATCCTTGTTGATCGTCGAGGCGGTGTCGCGGTCGATTCCCTCGACGATGGTTGCCGTCTGTCGCACGCTCTGTCCGGCGGCAGACTGTACGGCACCCCACTTCACGGCGGTCAAATCTATGCCGCGCTTGACGAGTTTCGACCCGATGACGTCGATGACCTGCTTTGCGACGAAATCGCTCGGCGCGGCTACCGTAATCGTCTTGTTCTGCTTGTCAAGCGAGATATCGGCTCCCGAATCCTTCAGATCGTAGCGCTGCGTCAGCTCCTTTTTCGCCTGCCCGAACGCGTTGTCGACTTCCTGCATGTCAACGGTGGATACCACGTCGAAGCTCGATTCTTTTGCCATGTCGTTCCTCCTCGATTCCCTGCCGCGCCCGACGCTGTCCGGCGCGCGCCTTCGCGTATCGCGATAAGGCTCGGCACAAGCCGAGCCCCTGTTGTATGGCCTTATTATAGGCGAGCGGGGATGCGTTTGCCCCCGCTCGCCCATATCCTCGAAAAACATCCCGCATTTGCGACGAGCGGCATGTTTCTACCGCTCGCACGAGGTTCGCTATTCGTTTGCCGTTCCGCTCGGCGAACCGCTATCGCCCGTATCGGTTCCCCCCGTATCCGCATCCCCGGCCCGCCCAGCCGTTCCCGCTGACGGGTTATCCTCCTGCCACTTCTTAAGCACCTGTGCGAAGTCGACGGTTACCTCGTATACGCCGTCGTTGTACGGCGATGTCAACTCGATCTCCTCGCCATCTTGGTACACCTTGACGGCATCGGGATTCGTTGTTTTGAACCTCAGCTTGCCCGTGACGTCGTATTCCTTGTTCGCGGGGCCGCTTACCTCGTCCGCTTCGACGGTCACGTCATCGACGATAACCTCGATATAGGCAGATCCGTTCCCCACCTCGTATTTGAACACAGCGCTAGCCGGAGCCACTTTCGCCGGGGTGTTCTGCTGGGTATCCCCCGAATCGCCGCCATCGTTCGTCGATCCCGAATCCTCCGGATCGCTCAATCCGGTCACCGGCACCTTCGGGACGTCTTCGTTGCTCGATCCGCCCTGCCCGAACACCAGCACGAGCACGATGATCAGCAAGATGAGAATGACCGCTCCCGCAATGATGAACGGCAGCTTCGAACTTGAAAGCGGCGAAGCCTTCGGCCCCGAATAGAAATTCGTGTACTGCGTATTGGGAAGCGCGCTTCTGTTCGATCGATGCGTCCGTTCCTCGCCGTATCTCTCGGATCGCGCGGTTTCGTTGCGTCGCCGGTCCCGATGGGGATCATCGACGTAGAGCTTGCGTCCAAGCGCCGTCGATTCTCCCTGCTCGTCGTAATCGCGCCTGCTGCCGCGCCTGTTAGGGGGAGCGGCCGACATATCGAAACCCGTTTGGCGCGCATCGGAGCGGGCTCTGCCCACCTGGTAGGCGTACGCCTCGTCGAGATACATCCGCGTGACCTCGGTCGGATTGAGGCCGAGATAGCGCGCATAGGCGTTTACCATGTTGCGGGCATATCCTCTCGGGGGCATCCGCGAGAAATCCGCCGCCTCTATGGCCTGCAGGATATCGGGGCGAATCCGCAACCGGCGCGCCGCAGTGGCCAAGTCGTAGCCTTTGCGCATGCGGGCGTCCTGCAAAACCGTTCCAAAACTTACCTGGTCCACGTCGTCACTCCTCCGCAAACGATGGTTCGCCGGCCTCGTCCTGGGCTTCGAACGCTTTCAGCGTTTCGAGTTCCATGGCATCGACGAGCACCTCGCGCGGCTTGCTGCCGTTCGGGGGGCCCACAACGCCCTTTTCTTCAAGCATGTCCATTATACGCCCGGCTCGAGAATAGCCAACTTTGAGACGTCTCTGTATATTCGACGTCGATCCGAGCCCGCTCGAAACCACGATATCGGCAGCTTCCCAAATCAGGGGATCGTCACTCGACCCGCTGCCGCCCGATCCATCCGGCGCCGAGGCGCCGAGCGTGATGAGGTTCGTGTTGAGGATTTCGGAATGGTATTCGGGCTCGCCTTGCGATTTGAGCATGTCGACCACAGCGTTGATCTCGTCCTCGGAAACGTAGCAGCCCTGGATGCGCTGGGGTTTCGCCAGCTCGGGCTTCGAGAGCAGCAAGTCGCCGAGGCCGATGAGGTTTTCTGCCCCCGGCGTGTCGAGCACGACGCGCGAATCGATGCCCGACGCTACGTTGAACGCTATTCTGTTCGTGATGTTTGCCTTGATGAGGCCCGTGACAACGTTGGTCGAAGGCCTCTGCGTGGCCACGATCAGATGGATGCCCGCAGCGCGGGCCAGCTGCGCGATGCGCGAGATCGAAAACTCGACCTCCTTGCCGACGTTCATCATAAGGTCTGCAAGCTCGTCGATGATGATGACGATGTAGGGCAGTTCCTTCGCCTCGTCGTCGCCGATTTCGCCGCGCTGCACCTTCGCGTTGTATTGTCCGATGTTGCGGGCGCCTACCTTCGAGAATATCTTAAGGCGCCTTTCCATTTCGGCAACGCCCCACGAAAGCGCACTCGCCGCCTCTTTCGCTTCGGTCACAACCGGAACGTAGAGATGGGGAATGCCGTTGTAGGGCGTGAATTCCACACGCTTGGGATCGATCATGATGAAGCGCACTTCGGAGGGCGTTGCACGCATGAGGATCGACATGATCATCGCGTTGATGGACACCGACTTACCCGAGCCGGTCGTACCGCCGATGAGCAAGTGGGGCATCTTGGCGAGATCCGAAACGATCGACGAGCCTTCGACGTCTTTGCCGATGGCGATTTGAAGCGGCCCTTCGGTGGCATCGCTGAGCACATCGCCCAATAGAACGCTTTGCCGCTTGCTGTTGGGCACCTCGATGCCCACGTAGTTCGTGCCGGGAATCGGCGCGAAGATACGCACGCCCGGCGCAGCAAGCGCAAGCGCGATATCGTCTTCGAGCGCCGTCACGCGGCTTACGCGCACGCCGGCGGGGAGATCGACCTTGAACAGCGTGACGGTGGGACCCGCAACCCAGCCGACCACTTCCGCAAGGATGTTGAAATCTTCGAGCGTCTCCTGCAGGCACGCGGCGGTTTCCCTCAAATCGGCTTCGCTCGCACCCGACCCCTTGCCCGATGAGCGGGCAAGAAGGCTCATCGGAGGCAGCGTAAAGCCGTCAAGCGGCTGCGGGGTTGCGAGCGGCGTCGAACTCTTCGCAGCGGTCTTCGAAACGGCCTGTGTCTTCGGAGTTTCTGCAGAGGCCTTTTCCTTCTCAGTGCTTTTCTTCCCGAGCTTGCGCGTCATGGGCTGTTCATGGGATTCCGGCTCGTCGAAAACCGGTGCGACGCCTCCCAGCACCTGGGTGTTCAGCGAAGAGGTAGCGCGCTTCGGACGGCGTTCGATCTTCGAGGTATAGGCATTGGACACGTTCGCAGGCGCAAGATCGTCCTTTGCCGATTCCCGCTGCCGCTTGATGCGCGGCTCGAACGGAGCCGCCTCGAGTATGTCGGCATCGTCGAAATCATCGTGCTCGCGCAGCGAGCGCACCTTCTCGATAAGGCTCGAAATGGAGAATCCGATAACGACGAGCCCTGCCGCGATGATGCCGCCGAGAATGATGGCGGCAACGGTCTGCCCGAACAACGTGAGTCCCGCCCACGCGATCCCTGCGCCGATGTAGCCGCCGCGTGCCGCAAGGGCTTCTTCGGCGAACAGTCCCATCGCATCACGCTCGGCTCCTGGCGTGAAAAGGGATAGAAGCGCAAGCACCGCCACGAAGATCATGACGAGCCCGACCGCTACGCGAACCGGCACCTGCTGACGTTCGAACCGTATCAGGAAGCTCGCCCCGATGACGAGCAGGAAGAACGGAAGCAGGTAGGCGCCCACGCCGAGCGTAAGGTGCAAAACGGTCGAGAGAAACGCCGTGACAACGGCATCAGAGGGCATGACGGCAGCCACGAACAACACGATCGCCACAACGGCGAACACGACGCCGACGATATCGCGCTGCGTGCGCTCGTCGAAAAGCCGCGGGGCCTCCTCGACCCTGCTCGCTTGTGCCTTTTTGCTTTTCTGTGCCTGTTTTTCCTTGGGTGAGGCTGCTTTTGCGCCCTTCGCCTGGGATTGCTTTTGCTTGGCTGCTGAATTCGTCTGGCGAGCCACGTCAGAGCTCCTTTATGTACTGTGTTTATGCTGCGATTGTCAAACTTCGCCCATTATAGACGAAAAGCCCGCTTGCGCGGGCTTTTTTCTCCGTTCAACGACGAATCGTCACGTGTGTGTTTACCATCTTACCTTTACGGTATGTCAAGCACGTTCACGATGACCATCGGACGCTGCTTGGTGCGCTCCCATAAAACCGAGAGAAGCGCGCTTTTGCAAGCTTTTTCGAGCTCCCGAGTCTGCGTTTCCTTCGAGAGGGCGCGCTTGAGCGCATTGCGCACCGTTTGGGCGGCATCCTGCTGCAGGTACTCGTCGTCTCCGCCCGTTATGCCGTGCATTTCGACGCGGACATCGCCCACGACGTCCTTCCGCTTCTTCGAAACCGCAGCTGCGACGGTGGCGAATCCCTGCGATCCGAGCGCGTTGCGCTCGTCGAGCACGCTCTGCGACGTATCGCCAACCGAAAGCCCATCGACGAACACTATGCCGCTCTGCACGGTTTCGCCGCGCTTCACTCCCTTTGCAGTGAGCTCGAGGCTTTCGCCGTTCTCGCAGATGAAGATGTTTTCGCTCGCAACGCCCGTCGCCTCGGCAAGCTGCGCATGGGCGCGCAGATGGGTCGCCTCGCCGTGCACCGGCATGAACGAGCGAGGCTGCACGATGGAGAGCACGAGCTTGAGTTCTTCGGCTCCCGCGTGTCCCGAAACATGCACCATGGCGCGCTTCTTATCGTAAACGTCGGCGCCGATCTTCGCGAGCGAATTGATGACGCGGGTGACCGCCTTCTCGTTTCCGGGAACCGGCGTTGCCGAGATGATGACCGTATCGCCCTCTTCGATGCTGATGGTGCGGTGCTCGCCGTTTGCGATGCGAGACAGAGCCGAAAGGGGCTCGCCTTGCGACCCGGTGCACATGATGACCACCTGTTCGGCCGGTATGCCCTTGAGGTCGTAGGCGTCGATGATGTCGGTGTCACTGACCTTGAGGTATCCGAGGCGACGCGCGATATCGGTATTCTGGATCATGCTCCTGCCCGTCACAACCACCTTGCGCCCGTTCGCAATCGCCGCATCGCATATCTGCTGCATACGGTGGATATGGCTTGCGAACGAGGCGATGATGACGCGCCCTTTGGCCTGCGAGATGATCTTCGAAAGGTTTTTCCCGACCTCCGCCTCGGAAGGCGTGAAGTTGGGGTTTTGCGCGTTGGTCGAATCCGACATCATGAGATCGACGCCGATCTTGCTGAACTTAGAGAGGGCGCCGAAATCGGTATGCACGCCGTCGATCGGAGTTTGATCAAGCTTGAAGTCGCCTGTATGAAGCACGTTTCCCGCAGGACTCTGGAAGAACACGCCGACGGCTCCGGGGATCGAATGGTTCACCGCGAAGAATTCCGCCGTGAAGCATCCGAGCTTAATCTGGTCGCCCGGCTTGATCTCAACGAGCTTGGCGTTTTTGATCTTGTGTTCGGCGAGCTTGCCCTCGATAAGCCCGAGCGTGAGTTTCGTCGCGTAGATCGGCACTTGCCGATCAAGGTCTTTCAACAGGTACGGCAGCGTGCCGGTATGGTCCTCGTGACCGTGCGTGATAATGATGCCGCGGAGCTTTTCGGCGTTCTCGAGCACGTAGGTGTAATCGGGCAAAATGAGATCGATGCCCGGATGATCGTCGTCGGGGAACATGAGTCCCGCATCGTCGAGGATCATATCGCCCTTGCACTCGAATGCCGTCATGTTCTTGCCGATGGCATCGAGGCCGCCGAGCGGAATGATCTTGAGCGTCGCCTTGGGATCCTTCTTGGGAACGTCGGCCGATCGTCTCTCGCCCTGCTGGCTTCTGCTTCGGTGCGCACGGCTCTGCCCGCCTGCACCGCCCCGCTTCGCCGGCGGCGTGCTCTGAGCATCGTCGCCCTTGGTGAGCTGGGGCCTTTTCCGCTCCAACTGGACATGCTTGTACGAGCGCGTGTTCTTCTCTTTCCGCGCTTGACTATTCTCGCGAGAATCGCGAGCGTTCTTCTGTTCCATACTATTCCTTTTTCTTTGCGCTTACAGCACTCCGACTTCCCGCATAACCTGCGCGAGATGCTCGGACTGCTCCGGCGTTGCATCCACCAAGGGGAGCCTTACGCCCCCGACGGGGAACCCGACGAGCTTGAGCGCCTCTTTCACGAGGATCGGGTTCGATGTGACAAAAAGCTCTTTCATCAGCGGTTGCAACGCATTATGAGCCGCTTGCGCGCCGTCGTAGTTTCCAGCGGCAGTCAGCTCAACTATTTCTTTCATTCGTGCGGGGGCAACGTTGCCGATCGTCGAGATGACGCCGGCGCCTCCCATCTTCATGATCTCGAAGGTTGCCTCGTCGTCTCCCGAATACACCTGGAAGGCATCGGGCGACTCCTCGATGATCCTCTTGATCTGCTCCATGTTACCCGAAGCTTCTTTCACGGCAACGATATTCTCGACATCGTGGGCAAGCCGTAACGTTGTATCGGCCTCCATGTTGACGACGCACCGCCCCGGGATGTTGTACAGGATGACCGGCAGATCGACCGCTTCCGCGATAGTTCTGAAGTGGCGGTACAGTCCCTCTTGGGGAGGCTTGTTGTAATAGGGAACCACCAGCATGATGCCGTCGACCCCGAGGCTTTCGACCTCTCGTGCAAAATCGACCGTATCGGCCGTGCAGTTGTCGCCGACGTTGGCCAAAACAGGCACGCGATCGCCAACCGCCGACACGATCGCCCTGAAAAGCTCGATCTTCTGCGGGTAGAACACCGTGGGGCTCTCGCCTGTGGTCCCGTTGATGATGAGAGAATCGCTCCCACCGTCGACAAGGCGGTTTGCCAAAGCCTGCGCCCTATCGAGATCGAGCTCGCGATTCTCGTCGAACGGCGTGACCATTGCGGGTATCATGCGCCCGAACCGGGGCTCGGCTTTTGCTGCCATGGTGTTCTCCTTCGATACTGCGTTTCGTGGTTCCTCTGTTACCGTGACATTGAATTATGCCACGTATGTACGCCTTAGGCCATGAAGTTCTCCAAACCTACAATGAGGCCCTCCTGCTCGCCGACGCTGCGAATGCCGAGCAGTACGCCGGGCATGTAGGACGTTCGATCCCACGAGTCGTGGCGGATCGTGAGCGATTGCCCCATGGATCCGAACACGACCTCCTGACTTGCCACATAGCCCATCGACCGAACCGAATGGACGGGCACGCCGTCGACCAGAGCGCCTCGGGCCCCCTCGCAACCTGCGATCTCGGTTTCCGATCCCGGCGCCGAGCTTTCGAATCCGCGGGATTCGCCGATGATCTGCGCCGTTCGCACCGCCGTGCCGCTCGGTGCGTCCTTCTTGTTCGCATGGTGGAACTCGATCACTTCGGCCTCGGGGAAATAAGGCGCGGCGGCCTTGGCAAACTGCATCATAAGCACCGCACCGGTCGTGAAGTTCGGAGCGTAGAACAAACATGCCTTTCCCGCTGCCGTTTGCGCGAGCCTCTCGAGCGTTTCGTTCGAAAGCCCCGTGGTGCCCACGACGCAATCGATGCCCGCAGGCAGCGCGACGGCCAGGTTTCCCGCTACGACATCGGGTTGCGTGAAATCGACCAGAACATCGAACTCGGTTCCCCCCACCGCCGCTTCGACATCGGGATATACGGGAAAAGCCGCGTCCGACCCATGGGGATCGATGCCGCACGCCACCTCCATATCGTCAGCGGCGCCAACCGCTTCGACAACCGTTTTTCCCATACGCCCCGCGCAACCGGCTATTGCAACCCGTATCATCGACGACTCCCTGTCTCTCGTTTTACGAAGCTATGGTAGCACGGGCGGGAGGCGTCGGATGTTTCGCATCGGTAACCGATGCCCGCAGGCTGTTTCAGTGACGCGCCTTTCGCCTTGTCTCCGCTTGCGCATGCCGATGCATGCGGTAAAGGGCGTCGATGCCCGATGCTTCCCGCGCAAAAAACGGGTCTCGCATCCCATTCGATGCGAGACCCGCCCGTTAACAGATCGCGAACTGCGGCTGCGCGGCTTTAGTGGCGCCTGCGCGGCGTGCGTCCGTTGTTGCCGCCCTCGCTTTTGCCGGAATTTCCTCCGTTGCTGCGATCGGTGCGTTCTTTGCGATCGCTGCGGCCGGGACGGTTGTCGGAAGCGGAAGATGCGGGAGCGTCGGGCTTATCGACGCGGTCGAGCGAGATCTTCCCGTTGTCTCCAACCTCGATGACCTCGACCTTCACGATATCGCCGAGCGAAAGCACGTCTTCGACTTTGGCGACGCGTCCGTTGGCCATGCGCGAAATATGCAGAAGGCCGTCTTTGCCAGGCGTCAGCTTCACAAATGCGCCGAAGTCCTTAATGCCCACGACTTCGCCGTCGTACACCTCGCCAACCTCGGGTTCTTTCACAATGCCGAGGATGATGGCCTTCGCCGCCTCCCCTGCGGGGCCTTCGACGGCGGCGATATGCACGGTGCCGTCTTCCTGCACCTCGATCGTTGCGCCGGTCTCATCCTGAATGCCGCGGATGACCTTGCCGCCGGTGCCGATGATGTCGCGGATCTTGTCAACCGGGATATGGATGGTCTCGATGCGCGGCGCAGTATCGCGAAGCTGCTCGCGCGGTTCGGCGATCTCGTCGAGCATGGCCGAAAGGATGAACGCCCGCCCATCTTTCGCTTGCGCGAGCGCGCGGGCGAGGATGTCGACCGAAAGACCTTTTGCCTTGTTGTCCATCTGAAGCGACGTGATGCCGATCTCGGTTCCGCATACCTTGAAGTCCATGTCGCCGAGGAAGTCCTCGATGCCCTGGATGTCGGAAAGGATGACAACGTCATCGCCCTCTTTGATGAGCCCCATGGCGATGCCGGAAACCGGGCGCTTTATCGGAACGCCGGCGTCCATGAGCGCAAGCGTCGAACCGCAGGTGGATGCCATCGAAGAGGAGCCGTTGGACTCGAGAACCTCGGACACCACGCGAATCGCGTAAGGGAATTCATCCTCATCGGGAAGAACGGGGATGAGCGCGCGTTCGGCGAGGGCGCCGTGGCCGATCTCGCGGCGCTTCGGAGCACCCATGCGACCCGTCTCGCCGGTGGAATACGGCGGGAAGTTGTATTGATGCATATAGCGCTTGCCCTCGGCAGGATCGATCGTGTCAAGCCTTTGCCATTCGTTGAGCATGCCGAGCGTGCAGATCGAGAGCGCCTGGGTCTGACCGCGCTGGAACAGGCCGGAACCGTGGACGCGGGGCAGGTAGCCGGGAACGATATGCAGCGGACGAATCTCCTCGGGCGTGCGGCCGTCGGCGCGCTCGCCGGTCTCGATAACCATTGCGCGCATCGCATGCTTCTCGAGCTTCTTGAGCTCCGCCGCGATGTCGCTTCCCCAGGCCGCGCGCTCCTCTTCGGAGAACTCGTTCGCCTTGATGGAATCCTTCAGCTCTGCAACCTTGTCCATGCGCGCATGCTTGTCGGCATCTTTGAGCGCAGCGGACATCTGGTCGAGGAAAGGTTCGACGCGAGCGGAGATGGACGGATCGGCTTCGTGGACGTTGTAGCTCATCGGTTCGGGATTGACCTTCGCGATGAATGCGGCCTGCTTCTCGCAGAATGCCGCTATGGCCTCCTGCCCGAACGTCATAGCCGCGAGCATGTCCTCTTCCGAGATCTCATCGGCTCCGGCCTCGACCATCGAAATGTAGTCGGCCGTGCCGGCGATGGTAAGCTCGAGATCGGAATTCTCCTGCTCCTCGAACGTGGGGTTCACGATGAACTCGCCCGAATCGATGTCGCGCGCAATGCGCACGCACGCAGCGGGACCGTCGAACGGCGCTCCGCCCACCATGAGCGCTGCAGAGGCGCCGGCAACGCAGATGCAATCGGGCGGGTTGATGCTATCGACGACGAACGTCGTGGCTACCACATGCACTTCGTACTTGTAGCCGTCGGGGAAGCCGGGGCGAATGGGGCGGTCGATCATGCGGGCGGTGAGCGTTCCCTTGTCGGAAGGACGGGCCTCGCGCTTGAGGTAGCCGCCCGGGATGCGACCGACTGCATACATCTTCTCGATGAAGTCGACAGTCAGGGGGAAGAAGTCGTAATCGGGCTTCTCCTTGCCCACGACGGCGGTTACCAGAACGGTGGTATCGCCCTGAGTGACCAGTACGGCACCCGTTGCCTGCTTCGCCAGTTCGCCGGTTTCGAATCTGTACGACTTTCCGTACAGCTCGAATGATTCGACAATTTTTTCCATAGTGCTGATTCTTTCTTTCTCTGCAATCCCCCGCACCCTATTGCACGAAGGCTTCTTCGGCTGTGCGGGTACTTAGATTTCCCGCTGCCACGAGCAAAGACGCCCTTGCGTCTCCGACCGATCGGGCCTCCCACGATTCGCGAAGCCCCTATACAAAAGCCCGCGGATGCGGGCTCATGCTTAGCTTAGATGTTGTCGCGGATGCCGAGCTTCTTGATCAGTGTGCGGTACTCCTCGATGTTGCGGTTCTTGATGTACTTGAGGAGGCTGCGGCGCTTACCGATGAGCATCATGAGACCCCGGCGCGTGTGATGATCCTTCTTGTGCTCCTTGAGGTGCTCTGTCAGATTGCGGATGCGCTCGGAGAGAATTGCGACCTGGACTTCAGCGGAACCCGAATCCTTCTCGTCCTTGCCGAACTCCTTGATGAGTTCTGCGGTGCGCTCTTTCGAAATGCTGTCTTTGTTGGCCATGTTTCACCTTTCTCAGTTCTCGTTCGCTTCGCACTGGGTAAGCAAGCAGGCAGGCATGCGAACCAAGGGCGAAGTAGCGCTGCCTTTTGGCAACCTGCATAGTGTATCGGTTTTGCGTTTCGCGGGCAAGCGTGCAAATTGGGCGCCGCCGGTTGCACACAGGCAGAACACAACCGCGTTATTCGATGTGGAAGCTGTTTTTTCCGTTCCTTTTCGCATAGTACATCGCCTTGTCGGCGCGGTCGTACAGATCTGCATAACGATCGGAGCGATGCGCAAGCGTCGCGCCGATGCTCACGCTATAATCGCTTCTCAGGCTCCCGGTCGATTTCTCCACAAGATCCTGCAGCGCCGAACAACGCCGTTCGAGCGTTTCCGAATCGATGCTCCCCCTGACGCAGATTGCAAACTCGTCGCCGCCGAGACGGCAAAGCAGATCGTCGTTTCGAAACGCCTGGCGCAGCGAATCGGCAAGGGCTACAAGGGTGTCGTCGCCTTTTCTATGGCCGAGCGTATCGTTCACCAACTTGAAATCGTCGATATCAACGACGATGAACGCGCCCACCTCGCCGCGAGCGAGCATTTCACGCGCACGATCGCGAAACGTCCCCACGCCGAGAAGCCCGGTCAGGTCGTCGCGCTCAGCCTTCATTTCAAGCTGGTCCTTCTCGGCCGTCACCACGGTCAACGCCTTCGAGCGTGTGCGCGCGTACAACACGAGGAGCGCGATGATGATCGCCGCGAGAATCAAGCTGACCACGATGATCTCGATCGCGAAATCCTTCACGAAGCGCTCGGGAGTCATTTTCTGCATCTGCGTAACCTGGCCGTAGATGCTCGCGTTGGTCGCACCGGTCGGCATGACCTGGATTGCTTTGTTGAGGATCTTCAAAAGCGTCGTATCGGAAGACGCGGGAACAGCAAAGCATACGTTGCTCTCCACCCCGCCCGTTTCGGCCAACGCCGTAATGTTTCTGTACTGGCCGCCGCTGATGTAGAAGGGCGCGATATAGCCGTCGGCATACGTGTAATCGGCTTCGCCCCGATCAACGGCATCGAAGCATTCCTGCACGGTGTCGTACACGATCGAGTCTTCGATTCGGCCTTCGGCAGCCGCGCGGTTCGCCGCAACGGCGACCCTCTTGCCCGAAAGATCGCTCGCATCGACGCCGTTGCGGACGACAAGCCACTTGAGCGATCGAAGGTACGGGGTGCTCAACGCCAGGTTCTTCTCGCGCGCAAGCTCGTAATCGTGGGACACCCCGACCACCATGTCGAGATCGAGCGCCTCGATGGCTTCGTCGACGGGCATGCCGTTCGGTATGGCGACCGCCTCGAACGACAGGCCCGTATACTCCGATACGTAATCGAGCGCGCCCTTCGCGGCCCCCACCAACTCGCCCGTTTCCTCGTCGGCATCTTGGATCGGCGCCTCGCCGATGAAATACCCGACCCTGGTGGTTCCCTGTTGTTCGATATAGGATTTCATATCGTCGGACAACCCGTACACGGTCTCGTCTATGCCGAAGTATTTATCGTACAAGCTGCTTTGCAGCTGCGGTTCTGCGCTGTCGATGCTTGCTATCGCCTCGTTCATGCTCGCCACGATCTCTTTGTTCCCCTTCGTCGTTGCAAAGTAGAAGGGCTTCGGTGTGAATGTTGCAACGGGATGGAGGCCCGGCAGCGGGCTGATATCGACCCCGAGGGCAAGATCGGCTTCCCCCCGCACAACGAGATCGACTGCATCTCCGGACGAGTCGGCTTGAATGATGTCGAGCTCGATTCCGTTCATCGCGCAGAACGTCTTCAGCTCGGCCGTGCTCGTCGGAGAAGGACCGTTCGTGGCAACCGTCGCATGATCGAGTTCGTAGACATTCGTGTTGGTGATCGCCGTATTGCCGTCCGCTGCGAAAAGCGCCGTATGCGCGTAGCCGTAGGGCTTGATCGCGAAATCGTAGACTTCAGCGAGAGCATCGCTGTAGCTCATGGCGCCCATGATGTCGACCTCACCTGATTCGAGCATATCGAGCATCGCGACAAGCTGTTCGTTTATATCGCCTTCGACGGTAACGTATTCGTAGCGCCATCCCGTCTGCTGGGCGATTTGCTCGAGGTACTCGAAAGTATAGCCCGATCTCGTGCCGTCGTCGTCCGTTTCGGTCAGACCGTTTTGCTGGGGAAACGCGATGCGGATGACACGCCTTCCATCGCCGTCGACGTTTTCGGATTCCTGCTGCGATGCGGCGTCTTCCTCGGCGAAAGCCGATTCGGCAGAAACGGTCATCGACGAAAGCGCGCAGACGGCGATCGTCGAAACCAGTGCGACAAAACACGCCAGCAACAAGGCGATTCGCCGTGAACCGTTTTTATCGATGATCTCTTTCATAATCATTCAGTATAGCAGGCTTTCGCAATCGACGGGCATCCAAGCCGAAAGATCGATGCGGAAGGCAAACGGGCGCAGACCCCGTCGAACGGGCTTCCTTCAGATGGGCTAGAACCCCGCCTGCGGAATCCAGATGGCGAAACTCGTCATGCCGTTCTCGCTCGCAGCCGTGATGTCCCCGCCGTGCGCACGGGCGATCTCCCGCGCGATCGCAAGGCCAAGCCCCGCCCCGCCCGACGCCGTCGTGCGCGCATCGTCGCCTCGGTAGAATTTCTCGAATATGCGGTCAAGATGTTCGGGCGTTATCTCGCGACCCCTGTTCACAACCATGATTTTGAGCCAGTTCACCGTACCGATCACGCTCTCCCCCANCCGGCCTGTCTCTCATACCCATGAGGAGGAGTAGAGGAGACAGCCCGTGAGGCCCCCGCCGTGCGCACGGGCGATCTCCCGCGCGATCGCAAGGCCAAGCCCCGCCCCGCCCGACGCCGTCGTGCGCGCATCGTCGCCTCGGTAGAATTTCTCGAATATGCGGTCAAGATGTTCGGGCGTTATCTCGCGACCCCTGTTCACAACCATGATTTTGAGCCAGTTCACCGTACCGATCACGCTCTCCCCCACATGAACCTCCACAACGCTTCCCTCGTCTGCGTAGGAAAGCGCGTTTTTCAGCACGTTGTTGAACACGCGTGAAAGCCTGTTCGCATCGGCGAACGTCGGCAGCTCGTCGGGTGCCTCGAGCTTGATCTCGAGCGAGCGCGACGAAGCCTGGGGGTAGAACTCGTCGATGACCTGCTGGCAGAACAGCGTGACGTCGAATCGGCTGCGCTCGACGGGGATGGTTTGCAGATTGTATCGCGTAATCTCGAAAAACTCCTCGATGAGCTCTTCGAGCCGATAGGATTTCTCAAGCGTGATGTTCGCATAGCGCGCCCGCGTTTCGATCGGCATATCGGGCGATTCGGAAAGAAGCGTCAGGTATCCGATTATCGAAGTCAAGGGAGTCTTGATATCGTGCGCCAGATACACGACCAGCTCGTTTTTCCTCTGCTCGGCAGCCTTGGCGGCCCGTTCGCTGCGTTCTCGCTCCGCCTGTATCCCATTGAGCGCAAGGGCGGTCGACGAGAGCTCTGCCGGTAAATCGATTGGAGAGCCCTCTTCGACGAGCATGCCCTCGACAGCTTCGAAGAGGGCATCGAAATACCGAAGCGCACGGTTGATGCCCGCACGGATGACGAGGATCATGCCGATGAGGTACACGCCTGCAGCGACGAGGTAGTAAAGCGAGGACAGCAGGTTGTAGAGCGTGTAACCCACTCCATCGAGCACGGTATAGAAAACGAAGTTCGAAAGCGCGGGTTTGAACAGCTCGACGAGGAAGACGGCGGCAGCGTAAACCGCCGTGAAGAGCACTGCGTTGAGTATGGTGCGCCACAAAATCGAGCGCCGGAGCGTTTTGGTCTGATCGTTGGCATATGTGCTAGACATAAGCGTGCACCGCCCTATCCGAGCTTGTATCCAACGCCCCATACCGTTTCAATGTATTCTTGGGACGAATCGATTGCGGCTATCTTCTTGCGCAGATGCCGTATATGCACCATAACGGTATTGTTGCCCTGCACGCTGGCAGGCTCGCCCCAAACCGCTTCGAAGAGCTCGCTCGATGCAACGGGCCTTCCCGCCTGCTTGGCCAAGCACAGCAGGATCGCGTATTCCTTCGGAGTAAGCGCAAGCTCCTCGCCGAGCACGCTTGCGGTGTAGGCGGCCTCGTCGATGGTGACGCCTCCCGCTTCGAGCACCGATTGCGCCTGCACCCGCGACGCATCGACCGAGGTGCGCCGCAACCGAGCCTTCACGCGCGCCATGAGCTCGCGGGGCTTGAAGGGCTTCACAACGTAATCGTCCGCCCCCAGCTCGAAGCCGACCACCTTGTCGATCTCCTCGTCTTTTGCAGTCAGAAAGATAACGGGGACCTGGCTTTTCTTTCTGATTTCCCGACAACATGTAAACCCGTCGATTCCCGGCATCATGATGTCGAGGATGACGAGGTCGAAGCGATCGCGCGTCATCAAATCGAGAACCTGAGCGGCCGAATAGCACACCGAGGGGCGGTATCCCTCGTCGGCCAGCAGCTTTCCGACAAGATCGGCGATAGCCGCCTCGTCATCGCATACGCATATGTGGGAAGTCGTTTCCATGGCTCAATTGTACCGTCCGAATTCGTTGATAGCGCCGCATACACAACATTTAAGGAAAAATTAAGGAATCGGTTACTCCTTCTTCTGGGACGCGATCCATGCGACGAGCGATACTCGATTCGGGCCCGCTTGCAGCGAACCGAACCGGGCGGGCCCGCAATCGACCGCTTATCCGAGATGCAGGGAGGACGCCATGCAACCAAGAAGAAACGCCGGGCAACAGGGCGCACGAAGCGGATGCGAGCAGGCAAGGCCGCATTCGGCTTATGCGCGCGCCGCGCATCCCGCATCCCGCAACGCTTGCAACCCCCCGCACGCCCACCCCCGGCAACCGCGAAACGCACACGCAGCCTATAGCGCAAAAGATCGCCGCTGCGCCCATCCGGCTTCCGCCGGCACCCCTTTTCAGCAGAACTACAGCGGGCGATCGCGCCGCTCGTCGACCCGATCGCCCGCAACTGCGGTCGCAGCCCTGATCCTCGTTGCGGCCGTCGGTTTCGCGGGATGGTTTTCGATGCAGGCCATCCAGGGCAACCTGCCCGTTGCCGATGCCGCATACAGAAGTCCTGTGGCAGCGACGGCGCAGAGCACGCCGATGGCGCAGTGGGAAAAAGGCAGCGTCCCGCTTCTGTACCAGACTGATCCCGCATGGTCGAACATCAGATACGCCGAGAACCACTTCGGCGAAAGCGGATGCGGTCCGACCTGCATGGCCATGGTTTACATCGCCCTGACGGGCGCGACCGACAAAGATCCGGCCGCCATGGCCGAACTCGCAACGAAGGGAGGCTACGCCGGTCCCGATGGAACCGCATGGCTTTTCATGACCGAAGGCGCCGCGTCTTTGGGCCTTGCCGCAACCGAGGTTGGAGCCGACGAGCAGAGCATCAGAAGAGAACTCGTCAAAGGACGGCCCATCATCGCGAGCATGGGACCCGGTGATTTCACGACCACGGGGCACTTCATCGTCATCACCGACATCGATAAGAACAGCAATCTCGTGATCCACGACCCCAACAGCCCCGAACGCAGCGCCAAAGCCTGGAGTTTCGATACCGTCATCGGACAATGTCGCGCGCTGTGGAGCTATTCGCTTATATAATAGGTGCGATTGAGACGAGCCGTTCAAGGAGCACCATGTACACCTACATACCTCAGGGCGTCTGCCCGCGAGCCATAAACATCGAACTTTCCGGCGATACCGTTTCCCATGTCGATTTCGAAGGGGGCTGCAACGGAAACCTCAAAGCGATCTCCAAGGTAGTCGAAGGCATGACGATCGACGAAGTCGCCGAGCTGTTCGAGGGAAACACCTGCGGTCGCAAGCCGACGTCGTGCGTCGATCAGCTGGTTCGAGGACTGAGAAAAGCCCAAGAAGCTTAAAGGGAGCCGGGGACTCCCCCCGACTCGGATGGGCGCCCGATCGATCACTCGAACAATCCGCTTGTAAAGAGGAACTGGAGCGATTTGAGGTTCGCGCCCACATGTTCGCGAACCCAGCTCTGGCAGAGCTGGAGTACCGAAAACGATGTGGGTAGATCGATGTCGTATGCGGCTATCTCGTCAAAGGTCGAAACGAGCAGCGCATTCGCCCACGCACAGATCTCGGAACGCAGTCGTATCGTCTCGTTTCGGGGAGCGCACGCCGCGCAGATCGCTCCGCCCTCGGCATACGAGACGAACACGATCGTATCACGGACGGCGATATCGACGTCTCTGCCACAGCATACGCAGGTGGTAAGGCTCGGCTTGAAACCCGCGAAGGCGAGCGCTTTGAGAATGTGCGCCGCAGTGATCGCCAAAACCATGGGCGCGTCGGCTTCGTCAAGATGCGCAAGCGCCGACTCCGTAAGGGCGAACAACCTCGTGTTTTCAAGCCCGAGCTGCGTGACGCGATCGAGCAGCTCGGCCATCGCCGCAGCGCCCGCAGCGTGTTCCATGCTGCTTCGAATGCGTCCGAAAGCCCGCTCGAGGCGGGCTTCTTTTATGATATCGAGACTTTTCCCGCCTGCAAACAGCACATCCGCAACCGAATAGAGTTCGAGTCGCGAGGCGAACTGGCTCGAGGGCTTTCTCGCGCCTTTGGCGACGGCCCTTATCTGCGATCCGTCTTCGGAAAGCAGCGTGAGCACCAGATCGCTTTCGCCGAGCTTGGTTTTTCGAAGAACGATGACGCGCGCCCTATAGGTCCCCGCCGCCATATGCGCCTACGAAATACTTTCGATGTCGTTCGAATCGCTCCAGACGATCGTCACCGTGCGCTGCTTGAGCGATCCGTAAACCGTTTCGCCGTCGAGCGTGGTCATCGCCCGTACGCTTACCGCGCTTGCCGTCGTATTATCGCCCTTGTATGAGGCCGAGCCGTCGACGGATGCAATCTCGTATGTCGTACCGCCGATTTCGATCGTACCCGCTCCATTGAGATACTCGTTCGCCAATGCGACGAGTTCGTTTGCGCGCGATTTCGCAACCTGGATGGCAACCTGGGAGCCGGCATCGAGTTTGCTTCCGCTCTCGGGTTCCGTTCCAATGGCGGTTCCCTCAGGGCTTTCGGAATACACGTACACCGAATACGCTTCGTAACCCGCATCGGACAGCGCCTGGAGCGCCTCGGATTCCGACATGCCCGCAACATCGGGGACCGTATAGGCTTCGGCAACCGTCACCGTTATCTTCTGAGTCGAGATCGCCTTGGATTCCGCTGCCGGATCGACCGAAAGCACGGTTCCTTCCGCCTCGTTCGACTTCTCGGTTGCAATCTCCACGTTCTCGAACCCCTCGGCTGCAAGCGCCGATGCCGCCTCATCCTGCGTCATGCCGACGACGTTCGGCACATAGCGCCCTGCCGCTATGCTCAAAACGATCTCGACGCCCTCTTCCATTCGGCTGCCGGCCATGGGGTCCATCAGGAGAACCCGGCCCTCCTTATCGTCGGATTTCACATCGACGGTCTTCACGGAGAACCCGAGCGATTCGAGCTCGTCGATCGCCTCCTGGCTCTGCATTCCCTCGACGTTGGGTATCGTTTTTCCGCCCCATAGTTCCATGGAGTAGGTGATGGCCGCTGCTGCTGCGCAAACGATCGCAACGGCGACGAGCCCTATGATGACAAGCTTCGCCTTGCCGCCGCGCTTCTTCTCGGCATCGGGAGCCTTGAACTCCTTCTTCGCCGGTGCCGCAGCGCCTTCGACCTTCGGCATTTCCATCGTATCGCCGGTCTTCCAGACGGCCGCGGGCGGCACGTATCCGGGTTCTACGAGAAATTCGTCGATGCCCCTCGTATCCTGTATGCGTTTGGTCTCCGCATCGCCGTCCGGATCGTAGGCATACGGGCCCCAATCGCCGTACTCGGGCTCCTCGTCGTCGATAGGGTCGAAATCGAACCCGTCGTCACCCGTCTGATCGAGGATATCGCCGCTCGGATCCTCCTCGTCGGCGTTTATCCCCGGTATCTTGATGTCGGGGATCTTGGAGGTGTCGAGATCGCCTCGCGGCGCTTCTGCGCCCGCACTGCGATCAACCGACAAGCCGGCGATCTTTCCGCTATCGGTAAGCGGCGACCCGCATTCGCTGCAGAACTTGGCCCCTGGTATGTTTTCAAAGCTGCATTTCGGACAATTCATGCATCGGCTCCCTTTTCAATTTACTCGGATGTATTGTAGCCGAAACGCGTACGCTTGCGTATACGGGAAACCAGCATTTGGCCTGCGGCTAGAAAAACGCCACGATTAAGCGACCGGCAAGTCCCGGCCACGCCTTGCCGAAGAAGGAACCTCTCATGCCAGCGAATACGAGAACAGGGCCTTCGTCTGCCCTACGACCTGATCGACATCCCAGGTTTTCGCCGACCGTTCCGCCGAATACGGATCGTTGACGTTCAGCGTTCCGTCGTCGTTGATCGAAGTGATGACGAGGTAGTGGCCGCCTGTCGTGAAATCGCCGGCACCGACGTTGCAGATGACGACTTTCCCATCTTCCAGCTCTCTGCGCAGGACATCGGAGTCCACCGAGATCTCGGCACACGCCAACCCGAGGCTCGCCGCCTCGTTGACGAGAAACGCGTCGTCGGTTCCGTTGTATTCCGTCATGTAGCCGCCGTTTTGCGCGCGGAGCCCCATATCGTAAGGGGTGAGATCCGTCTTTCCCGTCAACCCCATGTACACCATGGAAAGCGAAGTCGGGCAGCAGCCCGTCAGCGCGAACGTCGTCGACGAGTACACGGTGTAGCCCCAGCGCGTATCCCATTGATAGAGGCGCGGCACCGCATTTGCTTGAAGCTCGCCTTCGTACGGAGTCGCCGCATCGGCGGGATAGGATTCGGGAAAGCCCTTGACGAACGCCACGGCTTCAGGTTCCTCGACGGCAAGCTTGAGAAGCTTGTACTGGACCACATCGCCATCGACCGCATAATCGGCGGCGTGGTTCGCGATCCAGGCGACATCCTCGCTTTTTGCCGCAGCGGCTTCAAGCGAGGAGGCCAAGTCGGCATCGAGTCCTTCGGGAAGCGACACCGGCGTCGGCACAGCCCCCTCGCCGGTTTCCTGCTGCTCGCTTTGAACCGGCTCCTCGCCTTCAACCTGTTCGGCCGAACAGCCGCGCACGCAACTCGACGCCCCTACCGCGAGCATGGCCAAAGCGATGATGCAGAGCAGGGCAACGACGACCAGCCGGCGGTTCTGCGCCGCGAATGCAGACGAGACCGCCCCGAACGCCGCTTCGAGGACGCCACCGATGCCGGATCGCCCTGCCTCCATCCGATCGGGCTGCCGCCGAGAGGAAGCCCGCCGCACTCCGCTTGCGCGATCGGGCCTTTCGCCCCCAGTGCGCCTGCCCTCTTCCGACGCGATCCTTCCCTGCCGGGCGGCAAGCCGCTCCCGAGCCCTTCTACGGGCTTCTTCGGCATCGGGAGTCGTCCGGCGATCGTCCATGAAAGGCTATATCCCTTCCCCGTATCCGAAACGCCTGATCTGATTGAGATCGCGCCGCCAGTTCTTCTTGACTTTCACCGTAAGGTCTAAAAACACCTTGCACCCGAGCAGCTGTTCGAGATCTTCGCGCGCTTGGGTTCCCACCTGCTTGATAGCCGCGCCCTTCTTCCCGATGATCATGCCTTTCTGACTGTCGCGCTCCACGTACACAATGGCGAAGATGCGGTACATATCCTTTGCCCGCACGTATTCGAGCTCTTCGGCAACCACGCCGATTGCATGCGGAATCTCCTCGCGAAATTCCCGCAATATCTTCTCCCGTATGAATTCGGCGATTATCACCTCAAGCGATTGATCAGTATCCATATCGGCGGGAAACCATTGGGGGCCTTCGGGCAAGAAGCTTTCCGCCAACCCGACGAAAGCCTCCACGTTCTCACCCGTCTGCGCCGAAACCTCGACGATACCGTCCCAATCCGCCAGACCCTCGGCGGCGAGCTTCTGTTTTTCGATTTCCTCAGGCGTTGCCAGATCGATCTTGGTAATGACGAGTATGCGCTTCGCTTTCGCGCTGCGCATGTGCTCGGCGACCCATTCGTCGCCGGTTCCTATCGGTTTCGATGCATCGACGAGCATCGCGACCACATCAACGTCCTCGAGCGCTTTCAGCGCAGACGTATTGAGTTCCTCGCCGAGGGCATCATGGGGTTTGTGCAATCCGGGCGTATCGACCATGACAAGCTGAAACCCCGGTCGTGTGAGAACGGCCCTGAACCGATGGCGCGTCGTCTGCACCGTATTCGAAGTGATGGCCACCTTCTTGCCGATCACCGCGTTGATGAGCGTGGATTTTCCCGCATTCGGCCTGCCCACCAACGTAACGAATCCCGATCGGAACGGCATCGTCTCATCATGTTGCACAGCATCATCCATGTATTCCTCCTACAAGCCCGCCAAAGCCAAGGCGGGCGGAACGTATACGACTGCGGCCACCGCGACAGCACCGAGAGCGCACACGAGAACCGCTCCCGCTGCGCAGTCTTTCGCGTGCTTGGCCAATTCCGAGTACTCGGGCGAAACGAGATCGACGACCGCCTCGAGCGCCGTGTTCATGCATTCGAACGCGAAGACAAGGCCGATCGCCAAAGCGATGGCGGCCCACCCCCACGCCTCGATCTGCAACACGATTCCGAAGACGAGTGCCAAAAGCGCCACGGCCAAATGGATTTTCATGTTGCGCTGCGTTTTGAACGCATGGGCGATCCCGCAGGTTGCGCACGCAAAGGCATTGGCGAGAGAAAATCGCTCGCCTTGACGTTTGTCCTTCGCATTCCGAACGAATCGGTTGCGCATCCGCCCCACGATCCTCTGTCGCTTCCCTTTATCCTACCGTATATTCTACTGCGCCGCCGACGCGCCCGCCGTGCTGACGGCGGCTCGGCGCTCGGTCCATGCTTCGAGAATCTCCGATTCAAGGCTTTCCATGCGCTCCGCCTCGTCGTCTTCGATGTGATCGCAACCGCACAAATGAAGCAGCCCGTGAACGAGCAGCAGGCTTATCTCCTCTTCGAAAGTCGTGCCGAACTCCGCCGTCTGACGGATGGCGACGTCGGGCGCGATGATGACATCGCCGAGCGTGAGCATAGCCTCCTCCACGCCGAACATGGCGGAAAGGTCTTCGTCGGGCCCATCGCATTCGAACGAGAGAACGTCGGTCGGACCCTCTTTGCCCCGATACTTCTTGTTGAGATCGGCGATGGCCTCGTCGGTCACGAAGCTGATGGATACCTCGGTATTGAACGGCTTGCCTTCGTGGTTGAGCACGAATATCGCAAGCCCTTCGATGGGCAGCGCTTCGAGTTCTTCCTTGCGATGCTGGTAATCGATTTGTATATCCATGGTTATCGCTTCCTTTCAGCGGAGTCGTACGCGGCGACGATAGCGGCGACCAAGGAATGCCGCACGACATCTTTGCCGGTAAAATCGCAAAACGCAATGTCAGACAAGCCCTCGAGAATGCTCCGTACGTTTTTGAGTCCCGAGATGCCGCGCGGCAGATCGAGCTGCGTCACATCGCCTGTCACGACCATCTTCGAGCCGAATCCGAGCCGCGTCAAAAACATCTTCATCTGCTCGGGCGTGGTGTTCTGTGCCTCGTCGAGGATGATGAAGCTATCGTTCAGCGTTCGCCCGCGCATGAACGCAAGCGGGGCTATCTCGATAACGCCGCCTTCGATGAGCTGGTTCGCCTTCTCCATGTCGGTCATGTCGAACAGCGCATCGTAGAGGGGCCTGATGTAAGGATCAACCTTCTCGGTAAGCGTGCCGGGAAGAAATCCGAGGCTCTCGCCCGCTTCCACGACGGGGCGCGTGAGGATGATCCTTCCAACTTCTTTGCGCTTGAGCGCAGCAACCGCCATGGCCATGGCCAGATAGGTCTTGCCCGTTCCCGCAGGCCCGATGCCGAACGTGATCGTATTCTCGCGGATGGCATCGACGTAGCGTTTCTGACCCGCAGTTTTCGGCCGGATCGCACGGCCGCGATACGTGAGCAGAATATCCTCGCGCAGCGCCTGCGGGGCGAACTCCGCAGTATGGAGCAAGTCGATCGCATGGCGAACGTACTCGAGGTTCGGCTCGTTGCCGCTTTCAACCATCTTGATCATATCGGAGAAAAGCGCCGTGAGCGATTGCACTTCGAGCGGATCTCCCGAAAGCTCGATGGCGTTGCCCCTGACGGTGATGCGGGCGCCGAAGGCATCCTGAACGGCATGAAGCAGCTCGTCGGCTTGTCCGACGATGCGGGCCATGCTCACGTTATCGGGGGCGGTTAGGGTGATTTGCGTTTGATCTGTCATGACGTCATTGTACCATGCGACCCTGGAAGGCATTGCGACGTAACCAAACCGACACCGCCTGCGATTGCGCCGTTACCGACCGGCGCAATCACCGAATTCGAGGGAGCGCTATCGGCGCCTGTGACGCAATCCCGCCCTCAGCCGAATGGCGCAAGCGCAGAAGACTCCTATAGCCGCGACACCCAAAACGAGCGCCATGCACGCAGCAGACACATCGCCCGTCGAGGGATCGAGCGACGATTTGAGCACTCCAAGCCGATGGATGTTGCCCTGGCCGGTTTTCGATGCGGGTTTTCCAGTATCGTCCGCACCCCGGTTCCCGTCTGCGCCGCCCCCCGATTCATCACCGGTACCGGGCGTGTCGCCTGGATTCTCCGGCTTTCCCTCTTCTCCCGGTTCCCCGTCTCCATCGTGCCCGGATTCGGTGTAGACGACCGAATAAACCGAGAAGCGATCGGTCTCGAAGGTAACCGTAGCCGGATCGTCATCGAGATCGGGGAGCAGTTTCTCTTCCACCGTGCCATCGTCTCTCACATGGAACCGCAAAACGGAAAACGTGCGGCCCTCGATGATTTCATCCTGAGGAACGTCTACGCTGAATCGCGCAGACAAACCCGCTTGCAGGATGGACGAGATCGGCGTCTCGGTGCCGTCGACGGATTTTATCAGGCTGACATCGACGTGCTGCAGCAACGTGCAGGAATGCTTTTCCAGAGCCTGAGCGACAACGGGAGCGACCTCGGCCGGTATCTCATCGATTCCATCCGCACGGAAGAAGAACTCTATGAGCGATCCCTGCCTCAACGCGGTGCGATCTTCGTCGGTAAGCAGCCGTTCTGCAAAGTCCTCATCCACATCGACGGATACGGCAGGAACACCCGAGTCGCCGGAAACGACCATGTCGACCTTCCCCGGGCTGGGCGGTGCCGCCTCCCCCAAGCGCCACACTGAAGCTGCCTGCCCATCGATGTGCTCTATCGCATAGCGAAGGCTTCCCTCGACGCGGGAGAACCAACTCGATCGCGATGCATCGCCTTTGCAGACGACCACGGGATCATCTTTGGAAATGCCGGCAACCGTCAGTCTAAGCGGTTTGCCGGCTGCTTTCTCCACGAACTCGTCAAGATAGAGCGTCGAGGAAAGCGAGGCCGCATCGAAGCAGGCGAGAAGCTGTATCCTATTGCCCGAGCCGATGATGTCGAGCGTGCTTGCGCATGCCGTCGATACGGGCTCGTCGGCAACAACGAAACCGCCTACCAGGTATTCCAGGGAGCAATCCTCTACGGAAACGGAAATCGAGCTCGAATCCACTGTCGAAACATCCGAATCGTCCGCTTCGCCTCCCGCTATCAGGCTGCAGGAGAACTGCATGCCTTCGTATGCCGCTTTCGTCATTCGGGCAAGGGAGATGTCGGAGTTGCCGACGGTTGCACGGCCCCCCTGCGATGCCCTCCCGCCGCCGTAGATTCCACCGGCGCTTTCGCAATCGGAAAGCGAGAGGAAAACGTCGCCGAGCACGCTCGCATCCGAATCTTGGCCCGAGGCCATGCCTCCCGCGATCGTCGATCCCGCCGCGTAGTATTCGGGGAACTGCTCGTCGACCGGATACGTCGAGGACTCGACGGAAACACGTGCGGACCCCACTCGCGTTTTGCCACCCGAGTACGCCTCGCCGCCGCCGTAGATGTAACCGTACAGGTTGCTGCAATTGCGGATTTCCACGCTCGTCGCCCCATACACGTCGGCAACGCCCGATTTATATGCCGTTCCACCACCGGTAACGCTCATGGCTTCCGTGCCGTCGATAGAGATCGACACCGATCCGGCAGTCGCATGAGCCGTCGGCCCGTCGGCGGATCCCGCCCCGTACACCTCGCGAATGTCTACGTTGTTAAACGCCAAGCCGATCGACCCTGTTACGTCGGCAACCGCCGCGCCCGTCGCTCCCGAAGCAAGCGAAGCGCTTCCACCTCCGCGCAGCGAATACGTACGCCCGACAATATCGGCTTTCACAGAGCCCACATTCGCCGAAGCGTTGTTGGATCCAATGGAAAAAGCATTTCCACCGCCGAAAATGTTCCCGTGGTTCGAAGTCGGCTGGGCAGGAATGCTTACCGTTACAGCGCCGTTGACGTCAGCAGAAGCGTTTCCTTTTGAGGCATAGGCGTATCCGCCTCCATGAACCTGCCCCGCATCGATGTTTCCGGTGATCAGAACCGTTGCATCGCCCGAAACGTCGGCCGAAGAGCTCCCGTCGGAGTAGCCGCCGCCGTATACGCTTGATACCTTCGCTCCCTTTATCGCAATAGTCGTGCTTCCTTCGACGGAAGCGTTTTTGCCGCCGCCGTACACGGTCGAGACGCTCGCACCATCGATCGTGATGCTCGTATCGCCCTCAACAGGTGCGCTCTTGCCGCCTCCGTATACCGTCGACGGAGAGCAGGGGTCGGGAAGGAGCTTTTCGGTGCCGTCCGCATTGTACACGTAGACTTTTCCATCGGCATCTTTCTTTATGCAAATGGCAACGCCGTTCGCATACACCGTCGACCCCTCGACGAGCACGCTTGCAGCAGGCTGGGTTTCTTCGATTTCGACCGGCGTCGCAACGGGGTTGCTTCGAGCGATCTGCTGCTCCGGAGATTCTTGGGGATCCTTCCCTTCGACGGTTTCCCCACACGCCTCGTCACCCGAAGGTGCTGATTCGGCCCCGAGCGATGTTTCGTCGTTTTCGGGTTCTTCCTTATCTGCGGACTCTTTTTGAATTTCGATTTCCACAATGGGTTCCTGCACGGAAATCGCCTGATCCTGTGCGGCGTCGGACCCCTCGGCCAACGCGGGAAAACCCGAAAACGAGAAGACGAGGGAGCAAGCTAAAACGAGCGTTAACGCACATGCTCCCCACGTGCGAAGATGATGCGACATGACTTTCTCTTTTCCTTGATGTGCCCCTACGTAATCGCCGAAACGGCTATGCTGACTATTTTGATAATCATATCGCATGAGCGCGAGGAGCGCTACGTCCATTTTCCCAAGTTTTGGAAAGCGCATACGGGGATTGCACCCGATCAGAAAGCTACGTGCTCCTATGGCAGGATCAGGGACACCAAATCGCCCACAGCGTATTCGTCGGACACGGAAATCTCGAAATAGCTTTCCGTCATGCCCTTGCCGCACGCTTCCACAAGCACCTTTTCCGTCGTGCCCCTCCGTTTGGCATACGCTTCTTCGCGCAAACGGGCGCCCAACTCCGAAAGAAGAGCCGACCTCGTCGCTTTCACCTCAGGCTCAACCTGATCAAGGCGCTCGGCGGCAGGTGTTCCGGCGCGCTTCGAGTAGGGAAAGACGTGGATTTTCGAAAATCGGCACGCCTGCGACACCCTCGTCGTCTCCTCGAAATCCGTCTCGGTTTCACCGGGAAACCCCACGATGATATCGGTGGAAAGCGAGAGCTCGGGAACGGCTTGGTATAGGCGATCGACCAGATCGCAGTACCACTTTGCCGAATAGGGGCGCGCCATCTCGCGCAGCACGCGCGTACTGCCCGATTGCAGCGGCAGATGCAGGTGGCGTGCAATCCTGCCGCCCGACTGCGCGATGAGCTCGATCAGCCGATCGCCGACGTCTTTGGGCTCGATGCTCGAAATCCTGATCCGCGTCGTTTCGGAAGCATCGAGCAAGCGCATGAGCAGCTCGGCGAGATCGGTCGAGCCGTCGCGATACGTGCCGAGGTTTATCCCCGACAGCACGACTTCGTTCACGCCCGAAGAGGCGTAGCGCGCAAACTCGCGGACCACCTCGTCGGCCGGTCGGCTCCACGCCCTCCCTCGCGCCACGTGGACTATGCAGTACGTGCAGGCGTTGTTGCACCCGTCCTGCACCTTGATGCCGACCCGCGTGGGAAAGCCTTCGCCCACCCTCAGCTCTTCAAGTGCCGCATCCGCAGGTTCGCCGCACAAAAGAGGCCGCGAACGCAGATCCCGGGCAAGCGCGGGGATCAGCAGCCCGAGCGCCTCGCCCGACTGAGAGGCCTCGGCTATCTCGCGCTTGCCCACCACGACGACGCGTTCGTCCATCGATTCGAATACCGCAGCGTCGATGGCCGCCGCACATCCCGTCACGACGACAACGGCTCCCGGATGCTCGCGAAGCGCACGGCGCACCGCCTTGCGCGTTTTCTTCTCGGCTTCGCCGGTGACCGTGCAGGTGTTCACCACGACGAAATCCGCTAGATCGGCGTTGCAGCGACCCTCGCCCGCTTCGCGCAGCGTTCCGGATTCGGCCTTCGCATCGCGGCCGACGGGCTGCATTCCAAGCCGCTCGAGGGAAAGGGCAAGGTCGTCGGATTCGACGCGGTTCACCTTGCAACCCAGGTTTACGATCGCATACTTCACGAAAGACCACCGAGCTCGTATATCGCGAGAGCGGGCGCCAGAAGGCCAGCCGTCTCAGTGCGGAGGATCGAGGGGCCCAGACTGACCGTCGAGGCGAACGGGTTCGCATCGCACAGCGCTGATACCTCGCGGCGCGAAAAGCCCCCCTCGGGACCGACCACCACGATCACGCGCGCGTCTTCGGGCAGGACCCTCTGCGCCCCGAGCGCTCCCCGAATCGCAGCTCTGATCGAGCCCGACGAGGCCTCTTCCCAGCAAACGAGCACCGCATGGGCGTTACGCGCGAATTCGCACACGGCCGAAAGCCCCATCGGCTCGCACACATCGGGTACATCGGGTTGCCCCGATTGCATGGCCGCGCTCTTTGCAATCGAGCGCCACCGCTCCGTGCGCGCGACGGCCTTCTTCTCGTCGAGTTTCACGATGGACCGCTCGCATGCCAAGGGCACGAACCCCGCGATGCCGATCTCGGTTCCATGGCGGATGATGCCGTCCATCTTCTCGCCCTTCGCGATTCCCTGCACAAGCACCACAGTCGGACGGAAACGCTCGTCTTCGATCTTCTGCGCGATGCGCACGAGGCATCCGTCGCGATCGAACGAGACGATCTCGCACTCGAAGTAATCTTTAGCCGCATCGATAACTGCAATGTGCTCGCTCGGCGCAAGCCTGAGTGCACGCGCATGCTTCGCATCGTCGTCGGCAAGCCGAAGCGCGAAGACCGCGTCCGTCTCTTGGGCGAGCACCTGGTTTTCGAGGTAGAAATGAGGAAGGGCCATGAACGGACGTCGCCTAATTGAACACGTCGCGCAGCTTTTGGAGCGGAGTGCGCTCCTCGGCCACGTCGTCGCCCATCTCTTCGGCAAGCTTCTCGAGCAGTTCGCGCTGCTTTTTCGTAACCTTCTTGGGAATCACGACATTCACGTGCACGTACATATCGCCGCGGTTCTCGCTCTTGAAACGAGGCATGCCGTATCCGCGAACGCGAACGATCTGTTCGTTTTGGCAACCTTCGGGAATGCGCACCTTTACGATCTCGTCTTCGAAGATGCCGTCGATCTCTATCTCCGCGCCGAGCGTCGCCTGCACGATGGAAATGTTCGCCCGGGCATGGAGGTTGTCGCCTTCGCGTTCGAAGAACTCGTGAGGCTGGATGCGGCATGTGACGATGAGATCGCCCGCCATGGCGCCTTGCATGCCCGCCTCCCCGAATCCGGAAAGCCGCAGCTGCTGGCTATCGCGGATGCCCACGGGCACCTCCACGGTAACGCGCTGCCGGTCGGGCACGCGACCCTGGCCCTCGCACTCAGGGCACGGATTGTCGATCGTCGTTCCGGTTCCCCCGCAGGTTTTGCAGGTCTGCGCCGTTTGCATATCGCCGAGGAAGGTATGTTGCACGGTGACGACGCGGCCGCGGCCGTTGCATTCGGGGCAGGTGACCTCTTTGCCATCGGGTCCGAGGCCCGTTCCCTCGCAATCAGGGCACGGAGCCAGCCTGTCGTACACGATTTCCTTTTTGGCGCCCGCCGCAACCTCCTCAAGCGTCAGCCTGAGACCAACACCCATATCGCGGCCCTCTTTGCGCGTGACGGCATGGTTGCCCGCACCGCCGAAAAACGAGCTGAACAGATCGCCCATGCCGAAGCCGCCGCCGAACAGATCCTCGAAATCGACGTACTGGTACCCGCCTGCGCCTCCCCCGCCCGCTGCACCGGGGATCGTGCCGAACCGATCGTACTGGGCCCGCTTGTTCGGATCGCTCAGCACATCGTAGGCTTCGTTGAGCTCCTTGAAGCGGTCCTCGGCATCGGGGGCTTTGTTGACGTCGGGATGCAACTCCCGCGCCTGTTTGCGGAACGCTTTTTTGATCTCGTCTTCGCTCGCGTTTTTCGAGACGCCGAGCACCTCGTAGAGGTCTTTGGCCATTGCTTCGGATACCTTTCTACAATCTGAAATCAGCTGTCCTGCAGCGCGCTCTGCGCGAGCCTGACCGCTTTGATGACCTTCGAATAATCCATGCGCGTCGGTCCGATGACGGCCACCACGCCCGCAGCCTCGCCGCGCCCGTACTGGGTTGCCACCACCGAAACGCCGGATAGCGCTTCGTCGTTGTTCTCGTGCCCGATGCGCACGAGCGGACCCGCTCCCGCGACGGCGTCGTCGAACACATGGAGCAGCACCGCATCGTCTTCGAGTATCTGCATGATGGGGAGAAGGGATTGCGAGTGGCTGAACTCCGGTTGTTTGAGCAGCGTGCTCACGCCGATGCGATGGGCTCTGCCCGTCTCGCTCTCCTGCAGGCAGTACATGACCTCTTCGAGCACAAGGCGCACGAGCGGATCGTTGAGCGCCTCGGCGGCCTCGAGATCGATTCGGGTTCTCACCTCGCTCAGCGATCGTCCGGCGAACACGTCGTTGAGGAGGTGCTGCACAGACGCCAAATCGTCGGAAGAAACCTCTTCGGGGAAATCGACCGAACGGTTGAGCACCTGTCCGTCTTCGGTGACGAGAACGACGAGCGCTCTGTATGCGTTGAGCGATATGAGCGAAATCTGCCGGATATGCAGCGCCAATACAGAGGGCGCGAGCACGATCGAGAGGCAATCGGTGAGCCGCGTGAGCGTCACCGATGTTCGCTCGATCAGATCGTCGAGCTCGCTTGCGCTGCGCTTGAGCTCCTCGATCGCATCGCTGTAGGGCAGCTCGTCGGTAGCCAGCCCGCTTTCAAGCAGGTCGTCCACGAATGCGCGGTATCCGATATCGGTCGGAATGCGTCCCGCCGACGTATGAGGCTGCACGATGTAGCCCGCATCCTCGAGCACAGAAAGCTCGTTGCGCACCGTGGCGGGGCTCACGCCCAGCTGATAGCGCTCGACAAGCGTGCGCGACCCGACGGGAAGCGCACGGGCGACGTACTCTTCGATGAGAGCGCTGAGAACCCGTTGCCGTCTGTCAGAGAGCACCGCTTGCCTTCCTTCCGTCTATCCCGCCAACGCAAAGCTAACCACGTATTTTAGCAGCCTCGCCCGTTGAGTGCTAATCATTCTTATGATTTCTCGATATCTTGACGCAAGCACCACAGCGAACGGCGCCGCACCGCTTCCCAAACCCCGCTCGGCGCCTTACGGTGCAAGGTCGAATATGCGGCCGTAGAGCTCGTTTCCGCAAAGCCAGCCCATCACAGTCGGGCGGTAACGGCCGCAGAGGCGCTCTGCCAAACCGCTTTCGACAAGCCCGCGAAAAACCGCCAGAGCCTCGGGCAAAAGCAACGCAGCTTCGCGCACCTGCTCTTCGCTTACCCCCTGCACCATCCTCATTTTGAGCATAAGGTCTTCGGCGCACTTCTGCCTTCTATCGAGATCGTCGATCACCTGACCATCCTGAACGCGCATGCGGCGCGCGTCGTTTTGCGTCATGGTCACCGCCGACGTCCCGAACCCGAGATAGGGCTTTCCCGTCCAATACGCCTTGTTGTGGCGGCATTCGAACCCCGCCTTCGCATAGCTTGCCACCTCGTAGCGGCGATATCCCGCCGGGTCGAGCACCCTCAGCGCCGTCTCCATCATAATGGCTTGGTTGTCCTCCACCGGCGCCTCGAGCGCACCGCTCTCGACGAGCAGCTCGAGCGGCGTGTTCTCCTCAACGCTCAAGGGATACACGCTCACGTGCGCAACGCCGGATGCGATGGCCGTCTCCAAATCAGCCGCAAATCCCTCGAAGCCCTGCCCGGGTATCCCGCACATCAAGTCGATGCTCACGTTCTCGAACCGCGTCTGGGCGCACGCTATGGCACGCTTCGCTTCTTCGGCATCGTGCACGCGGCCGAGCCGCGCAAGCAGCTCGTCATCGAAGCTCTGCACGCCGATCGAAAGGCGGTTCACGCCGAGCGCCCATAGATCCTTCACCATGGGCTCGGTCAGGCTTTCGGGATTCGCCTCCATGGTGCATTCCACCTCGGGCGTCAGATGAAGCGAAGTCGAGAGCGTGTAGAGGAGTTTCGAGAGGTTCGCCATGCCGATGTGGCTCGGCGTTCCTCCCCCGATGTAGACCGTCTCGATGCTGCCGAGCTTTCCCTCTCGGGATGCCCGCCTGATCTCAAGCACAAGCTCGTCGATGTATTCGGACACCGCCGGGTTTTCCCTCTCGATAGCCTGCGTTGCGAAATCGCAGTAAGCACACCGTTTTTTACAGAACGGTATATGCAGGTAAAGCGCCTTGTACGGATCATACATGCTGTTTATCTTCTCCTTCGATAGCCCTTCGCAGCTCGTCGAAGACCCGATCGAAATCCGCAAGCGACGAGCACGAGTTGAGCTGCTTGCGGGCGACCGAGGCGTGGGGCAGCCCTGCGAGGTACCACATGGCGTGCTTGCGCATGCGCACGATGTTCTTCTCGCCGCGCCGCTCCAGCAGCGCGGCATGCCGGCGCGCCGTATCCAGCCGCTCCCTGAAATCAGGCGCGGCGGGGCGCTCGGACTTCGCAAGCGCCGCCTTCACGTCGGCGAATATCCACGGGTTCCCTTCGGCGGCGCGCGCGATCATCACGGCATCGCATCCCGTTCTTTCCATGAGCGCCACGGCATCGTCCCCGCAGCGCACATCGCCGTTTCCGATCACGGGAATCGACACGGCGTCCTTCACCTTTGCGATAACGTCCCAATCGGCGCTGCCGCTGTAATACTGCATCGCGTACCTTCCGTGCACGGCAACCGCCGATGCCCCGGCAGCCTGAGCCATCATGGCAAAGGAAACGGCTGATTCCTCGCCAAGCGCATAACCCCTCCTGAACTTGCAGGTAACGGGCACCGAAACGGAATCGACGACGCGCTCGATGATCTCGCGGGCAAGCTCAGGGGTCTCCATGAGCTTGCTGCCGTCGCCCTTCGATACGATTTTTCGGGCAGGACAGCCCATGTTGATATCGAGATACGCCAGGGAGCTTCCCATCTCCCGCTCTATCCATACGGCCTGTTGCGCCATGACTTCCGGCTCGTGGCCGAACAGCTGCACGGCGACTGTCTGCTCGCCTTCCGCCAACTCGAGCAGACGACGCGTCTTCTCGTTCGCATAGGAAAGGCCTTTGGCCGAAACCATCTCGGTGTACGTGAGGTCGGCGCCCTTCTCTCGGCACAGAGTTCTGAACGCCGTATCCGAAACGCCCGCCATGGGAGCGAGCAGCACGCGATGCGCCTCGAAGAACGACGTGAGCGCTGTATTCATGCTCGATACCCGCCCGCTGCCGGCTACCCGCTGTAGACGTCGCCGAGGACGCCCAGGCTTCCGACGACCACGAAACCGAGCACGGCTACCAAAACCACTGCGAGAATCAGAGCGACGAGCGCAATCCCGGAGCAGCCGCCCTGGGGCTTCTGGTTCTTCCGGTCATCGAACGGATCGTCGAGCCAATCGTAATCTTGTTTTTGCTTCCTTGCCATACCATTCGCTTTTCGTATCGTATCGAGCCGACCCCATGCGGGCCGCTTTGCCAGTCTACCCGAAGACGGCCCGTTAGTCGTCCACCTTCAGAATAGCCATAAAAGCCTCTTGCGGAACCTCCACGTTTCCAATACTCTTCATTCGTTTCTTGCCGGCCTTCTGCTTCTCGAGCAGCTTGCGTTTACGCGAGATGTCGCCGCCGTAGCACTTGGCAAGAACGTCTTTCCTCTTGGCCTTCACCGTCTCGCGGGCCAAAACCCTGCCTCCGATAGCCGCCTGGATGGGCACTTCGAACATCTGGCGGGGAATGATCTCCTTGAGTTTTTCGGTGAGTATGCGGCCGCGGTCGTAAGCCTTGTCGCGATGCACGATGAACGAGAGCGCGTCGATCGGCTTCCCCGATAGCAGGATGTCGAGCTTCACGAGCTTCGAAGCCTTGTATCCGTCGAATTCGTAATCGAGGCTCGCATAGCCCTTCGTGTTCGATTTGAGCTTGTCGAAGTAATCCATGATGAGTTCCGACAAAGGTATCTCCCACAGCATCTCGACCGTCGTGGTCGACAGGTAGTTCATCGTAACGAACGTGCCGCGGCGCGCCACCGTCAGATCCATGACCGCGCCCACGTAGTCGGGCGGGATGAGGATCTTCGCCTTGAGGTACGGTTCCTCTATGCGCTCGATCTCGCCGGGATCGGGCATTTCCTGGGGCGAATGGAGCGAAACCATTTCACCTCCCTGCTTGTACACGTGGTATTCGACCGAAGGCGCCGTCGCCAAAAGATCGAGCCCGAATTCGCGCTCGAGGCGCTCTTTGATGACCTCCATGTGGAGCAAACCCAAAAATCCCACGCGAAACCCGAATCCGAGCGCATGGGATTTCTCGGGTTCCCAGATAAGCGCAGGGTCGTTGAGCGAAAGCTTCTCGAGCGCCTCTTTGAGCGGCTCGTACTGATCTCCGTCGATGGGGAAAAGGCCCGTGAAAACCATCGGCTTGACCTCGCGGTATCCAGGGAGCGGATCGCTCACGCCGCCCGACGCCGTCGTGATGGTGTCGCCCACCTTCACATGCGAGACGTCTTTGAGTCCCGTTACAAGGTAGCCCACCTCCCCAACCGAAAGCTGGGGCATGGGGGTTTCCGCCGGCTTGCGCGCGCCCACCTCTTCGACGAGCGCATCGACTCCGGTTGCCATCATGTGAATGCGGTCGCCCTTCTTCATCGAACCGTCCACCACGCGAACGAGCGCAACCACGCCGCGATACGCATCGAAATACGAATCGAAGATGAGCGCCCGCAGGGGAGCCGACGGATCGCCCTCTGGGGAGGGAATGTTGTAGACAACCGATTCAAGCAGGTCATGCACGCCTTGGCCTGTCTTGCCGCTCGCAAGCACCGCATCGTCGGCGGGGATGGCGAGGCCATCTTCGATCTCCTGCCTCACCCGCTCGGGATCGGCGGCGGGCAAATCGATCTTGTTGATAAGGGGGATGATCTCGAGATCGGCGTTCATCGCCATCATTGCGTTGGCGACGGTCTGGGCTTCGACGCCCTGCGTGGCATCGACTACGAGCACCGCGCCCTCGCATGCCGCAAGGGATCTCGACACCTCGTAGGTGAAGTCGACATGACCCGGCGTATCGATCAGGTTGAACTGGTAGAGCTCGCCATCATCGGCACGGTAGTCAACGCGGACGGCCTGGCTTTTGATCGTTATGCCGCGCTCTCGCTCGATGTCCATCGAATCGAGCACCTGTTCCTTCATATCGCGCGATGCGACCGTGCCCGTCAACTCGAGGATGCGGTCCGAAAGCGTCGATTTGCCATGGTCGATATGCGCGATGATCGAAAAATTGCGAATGTACTTCGGGTCTTGGGTCATGTCCTATCTTTCAAATGCTCTGTGCGCCGCACGATGGCCGCTTTCGGCGCGATTATCCGTAGCTTTCCATGATAGCCGAGGATCGCCTCCCCGCAAGGCACCGTTTCGGAAGTGCATCGGTTTTCACGAATCCGCCGAACAGGCGCCTTCGCACCGCAATGCATGCGGGCATGAAAAAGGCCCATGCGGGCCTTTTTCACTTGATATGCGGATGAACCCGAAACAGTTCGAACCTGTTATTCGGCGGCCTCTTCGGAAGCGGCTTCCTCGGCAGCGGCGGCAGCCTCGGCTTCCGCCTTCTTCTTAGCAGCGGCCTTCTGTGCCTTCTCGGTCTCGGCGCGGCGCTTCGCCTTCTCCTTTGCCGCAGCCTCCAAAGCCTTCTTCTTCTCGGCCTTGGCGAGAGATTTCTTCGAGCCGCCCTTGGCCTCGGGCTTCTTCTTCTCAGCAGGCTTGTAGGCGGCGATGTCCTCGGGGGTCACAACGGTTTTGATCAGCAGCATGATACCGCTTTTGCGGTTGGCGGCCTGACGCTTGTGTATGACGCCCTTGGAAGCGGCCTTGTCCATCAAGCGGCATGCAGCGAGAGCGGCAGCATAAGCTTCCGCACCGTTACCGGCGGCAACGGCGTCCTGAACCGCACGCGTTGCGGTTTTCAACTCAGAGCGGACGGCGCGATTGCGCAGACGGGCCTTCTCGTTGGTCTTGATGCGCTTCTTCTGACTTTTAATGTTAGCCATGTAGGTAGTTCCTCCAATGAATCACAAACTAATATCTCACGAAACCAATCGATTTCCTGTATCCAACGATTCGATCGCGTTGCCCTTGCGGGACGCGGTCGCCGACCAGGTCGATTGCTTCGCAAGAAGTCCTCGGAGGACCCTTCGATGCGCCGTCGGGCGCATGAAATTTGCGATGCACGAAAAACAGCGGGATTTTCTGTTTTTCAGACCATACGGCCAACCAGCGAGACGAGATCCATAGCGCAGCCACGTCTGCGGACTCGGCGGTATCGGCTACCGCGCGAACGTATCGCTGAATACACAATGCGATAGAATAGCAAACGTTCTGCTCCTTTGTAAGGGGGATCTTGAGAAATCTTGCAGGCTCCACGCATATCCCATGCGCGGTTTCGCCCGAATCTCCACCATCCTCGCATACCGCTGCCTCGACGAACCGCGCGGCTGCGACGAAAGTCAGCCGAAAATGCCGCGTCGAAACCTCCTGAACGCCGTTAGCGTTTCGTCGTCGCAAGCACCCAATCGAGAAACGCGTCGTCGGGGTCGGCACCGCTTTTCATGGCCTTTTCGGTGTCGCGCGCTGCGATGAGAGCGCGGCGAAGCTCCTCGGCGGTATACGCCCTAGCCCATGCAAGGTGGTTCTTCACCCGCCAATCCGGCATTTTGAGCGTAGCCGCCAAAGTCCGCTCGGTCCCGCGCGCCGCAAGCGAGCGGGCGCATATGAGCTCGCGCAGCCGAGCCGTGCACATGGCGAGAAGAGCATGGGGCGACGTCGATTCCATGCGTTGCAAGCACGAAAGGCACTTCTTCTGGTTTCGGCTCGAAAACGCGTCAACGAACTCCCAGGGCTTCACCTCCGCCGTCCTGCTGACCAATGCCACGATCTCGTGCTCGTTGACCGCATCGTTTCCCCTATGCGCAAGCGCGATCTTTTTCAGCTCGCTATCGAGATGCACGGTGTTTTCGCCTACGAGCTCGATAAGTTGGTTGGCAGCTCCCTCGGTAATGGTTATGCCGTGGCCCACGGCAAGCGAACGCACGGTTTTCGGGAGCTCGTAGCGCTTGAGCGGAGTGCAGTCGATGACGGCGGTTTTGCCGAGCGCGGCAACCGCTTTGTAGAGACGCGTGTTCTTCGCAAGCTTGTCGGCGACGAGCGCGAGCACCGTGGTGGTCGCAGGCGACTTGAGGTACTCGACGAGGGCTTCGGAATCTGCTTTCTTCAGCTTGTCGGCCGCCTGCACGAGCACGAGGCGGGCATCGCTTGCGAACGGCATCGTGTTGCAGGCCGCAACGATATCGGCCCCCGAAGCCCGCTCCCCGTCGAAAGCATCCGAATTGAACGAAAGGTCGCCCAGCTTGGCGATTCTCGCCTTGAGCCGTTTGAGCACGGCCTCGCGTTTGAGTTCGTCCTCCCCGTTTACGAGGTATGCGGGAAGGAGCGCGTCTTTTTTCTCAGTAGTCATGCGATCATTTTAGCGCAGCGTCGCGACCTCGAGGGCATTCGGGGTCATTCTGCACACAACATCCCCCACCTGGTCGGTTCTGTACACGCTGCTTTCCACCCCTTCGAGCGCAGACAGGACCTGGGGTGCCGGATGCCCGTAGCGGTTCCCCTCGCCGACGCTCACCAGCGAGATCGCAGGCGAGAGCACCGATGCCGTCTGTTCGTCGAGCGCCTCCTTCGATCCGTGATGGCCGACCTTGTACAAATCGACCTTTCCGAGCCTGCCGGCGGCTATCATGGCATCGAGCTGCTCGTCTTCCGCATCGCCGCACAGAAGGCCCGTCCACCCCGTTCCATCGTCGTTGAAGCCGCATGTCATGAGCAAGCACAGGCTATCCGAATTGCCGCCATCGTCTGCAAACGCGTCGGGCCACGCCACGGTGAGATCAATTGACCCGACGTGCAGCGCATCGCCCACCGCAAGGCCCGAAACGCGATCGCCGCCAACGAGGGCCGCGGCTGCGGCCCTGAGCTTCGAGCAGGATGCGCAGGTGCAATCGAGCAGATCCTCAGCCACGTACACCGCTCCGACGCCCACCGTTCCATCGAGCGCTGCAAGCGACGAGCAATGATCGTCGTCGGGATGGCTGATCACAACCGCATCGAGAGAATACACCTTGTTTCGGGCGAGAGCCTCCAAAAGCTTCGCGTCCTGGTTGCCGGTATCGACGAGCACGGTTGCTCCCCCGCTTCGCACGACGATGGCATCGCCCTGCCCCACATCCAACATGATGATTTCGGTTTCGCGGTACGTTAGAGCCGGAAACGCCGCCAGGACAAGCGCGAGCACGGCGGCGCTTGCGCCAACCGCTGCGCTCCTGCGCGAGGGCTGCGGCCACTTCGCCCATACAACAGAGGCAGCACCGGCGCTTATCGCAAGGGCGCAGGCAAGCGATACGTCGCAGGGAACGGATGCGAGGGGCGCATCGGCAAGAAGGCCCAGGCCCTCGCAAAACCCCTGAGCCGCAAGCACCAATGCATCGAGCATCCAGCCGAACGCTTCGGGAGCCGCCTCGCACAGAGCCACCACCGCAAGGCCTCCCCCGCAGAACAGCGCGAAAAACGGCATCGCGCAGAGGTTCGCAAGCGGAGCCATCACCGGAAGCTGGGCAAACGTCGACGCGGCGAGCGGCATGGTGAAGATTCCCGATGATGAGGTGAGCGCCATCGATTCGCACAGGACGGAAAAACGACCGCCCGTCGCGGCCAGACACCATGTTCTCGCCAGCCCCCCGAACACAACGATGCCCGCCGTCGCCAGAACCGACAGGGCAAACGAGATCGAGACGGACGCTTCGGCGGAGATGCAGAGCACGCAGCACACGCACAGCGCCAGCGCGCCGATGCCCGACGCTCGACGTCGCGCGTAAAACGAACCCAAGGCAACGGCGGTCATGAAGGCGGCCCTGACACCCGATACAGGCATCGCCGTGCATACGAGGTATCCGACGACGAACAGCACCTGCAAAGGGACGGCTGCCGCCCGAGGGACGCGCATCGCCTTAAGGGCGAGGCCGATAAGCGCAGAGACTATAGACAGATGCGCGCCCGATACCGCAACGACGTGAGCCAAGCCGATCGCCTTCACGTCGCGGTAGAACCCATCGTCATCAAGCGCGCTGCGATCTCCGAGCAGTATCGCCCTGAGAAAGGCCGCACCGCAGCCCTCGTAGCCATCGAACAAGGCGATCGCCCGCTCCCTGAGGGCGACGAGCGAGCCGCGGATGCCGCCCATCTCCACGCGAGCCAGATCGCTCGCCGTTGCCACGGCGACCGCCCCCTGCCTGCGGTAGTATGCCGCCGACGTTTCCGAAAACTCGGAAAAGCGCACGTTCGCCTCGAAGGAACAGCCGTATCGGAGCATCCCGCAATCGGATGGATACCGCAGACTCACTTTCGCCGTCGCCCCACTGGGAAGCCGAAGATCGGCAAAACACGTCGGTCCGAAATCGCCCGACCGCGCATCGGCCGCCATGCTCAGCATATAGGTTCCCGACGGCATCGAAAGCACCGCTTCGCGCTGTTCGTCGAACGTCGTTGCACGCAACAGCCCGCCTGCAACGCCGAGAGAGCATCCGACGACAACCAGCAAGGCGGTTTTGACGCACGCGCGGTCGCGGGCGAACGCAAATGCGGCGAGGGCGCCAGCCGAGCAAACCAGCGCAGCGAAAACCGCACCGCATCGAAAAGTTCCCGCAAGGATGCTCGACGATTCGAATGCCACCGCCGCTGCCGCCCACCATGATACGGCAAGCGGAACCGTCGGGGGAAACGATGGCCGTATCGCCCGCCTATCCGCCGCCCTGCCCCCGCGCGATACGGCTGCACCCTTTGCTTCGAACCCCATCGCCCACCGTTCCTTTTCGCACCGTCAGCCGATGCAGATAAGGGCTTCGAGCCGAGCGTACTTCTTTGCTCCGATACCCGAAACGCGCTGCAGGTCCTCCTTGCTCGAAAACGGTCCGTTCGCCTCGCGGTCGGCGATGATATTCTCTGCAGTCGCCTCCCCTATCCCCGGCAGGGTATCGAGCGCTGAGGCATCGGCGACGTTGATGTTCACCTTCCCGCCGATAACCGATCCGTCTGCAGCGCTTGCTGCAGACGGCGCACCGCCCGCAGCATCTTCGCCCGGCTCCCGCCCGAAGCCATCCGCAGCATCCGCCTCGATCGACGGCACGACGATCTGTTCGCCGTCGGAAACCACGCGCGCAAGGTTGAGAACCGCCGTCGCCGCGTCGTCGGCATAGCCTCCCGCCGCGTCGATCGCATCCTGCACACGCGAGCCATCTGCCAGTTCGTACAGGCCGGGAGTCGTAACCGCCCCCGCCACATGCACGTAGATATGCAAAACATCCCCCTCGGCACCGTCCGCACCCGCGTCCGCGCCTGCATCTCCCCCCGTCGCAGATGCGGCATCTTTCGCCCTGATCACCTCGGTGCTTTCGCTTGAGGCGAGGCCGATTGCGCTCTGAACCATCAAAACGACGGCAATGGCCGCGGCAAGGCACACCCCGACTATCGACGACGTCTTCGCATCGGTCAAATGGAGTTTCGAGCGGAGGGATTCCGCGCTTTGGGTGAACGGCATGCCGACCTCCTTGCCTTCGGTATGCGAAAGCATAGCAGGGCGGTCTTTCACGTTCGAGATGCAGGCGCATCTTCGTTTTTGCACGAAACGCACCCGATTCGCGCGGCGTTGTTACGCGAAACCACACCGTCTACGACGCAAATCCAACGCGAACACGTAATTCAGCGCGAAGCAAGCAGATGCAATGCGGTAAAACGACAGCCGGGCCTCGCTTTGGGCCTGGGTTTGCGGGTTTTGGCGAAGCGAGTGCCTAGCTGTTTGCAGGTTGCGGTTTCTTGGGTTTGTACGCGGGGCATGCATAATCGCGCACTTCGACGTTTTCGACGATCTCGGCCACCCAGGCATCGATCGGCAGGGGCTTTTCCGCTTCGAGGACATCGGCGAGCTTCGCATGCGTTTCAGGGCTGCGCGGCATGAACAACGTACAGCAATCGGGAGCGTCTTGCGACGATATTTCGAATGTTCCGAGCTCTTTCGCCTGGGCTATGATCTCCTGCTTGTCGGTTCCGATCAAGGGCCTGAAAACGGGCATGCTCACCGCAGAATCGGTTGCAGCAATGTTCTCGAGCGTCTGGGAGGCAACTTGACCCAGGCTCTCTCCCGTCACGAGCGCGCCCGCCTTCTCGCGGGCGGCGAGCGCCTGAGCCACCTTGAACATAAGCCTTCGGTACATGATAACGCGAAGCCCCGGAGGCACCGATCCGGCTATCTCTCGCTGGTAGTCGCCGAAAGGAACGGTGTAGACGCGCGCAATGCAGCCGGTCTTCTCAAGCACATGGGCTATATCGTCAACCAAATACTCGCTTGTCGCCGAAGTCTGCGGCCTGCCCGAGAAATGCACGCCGATGCAGATCGCGCCGCGCCGCGCTAAGCGCCACGTCGCAACGGGAGAATCGATGCCGGAAGAAAGCAGGCACATCACGCGCCCGCTGCTTCCAACGGGAAGGCCCCCCACGCCGGGGATGCTTCGGGCGTACACGTATGCCGAACTCTGCACGACCTCGACGCATACCTTGAGATCGGGGTCTTTCATCTGCACCTTCTTCTCGGGAAACGCCTCGCATAGAAGCGATCCGACAAGCTGGTTCATCTGCATGGAATCTATTTCGAAATCGGTATGGCTTCGCCGCGCGGCAACTTTGAAGCTCTCGAACCGCCCCGCCTCATGCATCGCGTCGACCGCAGCGCGGCCGATCTCGTCGATATCGCGCTCGGTCTTGTACCCGCTCGACACGCGGGCCGTACCCGGCACGCAGGCGAGCTTGTCGGCAATTTCGCACGCAAGGTCGTATTCGGTTTCCTCTTTTAGGAATACGCACACCCGACCGGAGATCTTGCGTACGGTCACAACGGGATACCCGTCGAGCATCGCTTCGACGTTTTTGAGCAATCGCATTTCAAACGAGCTGCGGTTGTGGCCTTTGAGGCCGATTTCGTGGTAGTGGACGAGGCAGATTCTCTGGAACACAGGTGCAGCCCTTTCGCATGTTGCCGGCCGATCGGCTTCCGATCGAATCGGAAGCCCCAAACACACCGAAATCCCCCGAGGCCTGATCCGCATACGGCCCGAGGGGATTTTCGAAGATGAACTACGGTATCGTTTTAGTGGTTCTTGATGTCGATCGACTCGGGGTCGAACGACACCTCGCCGCGAGCGATCTCGTTGAACGCCAGGCTCAGCGGCTTCTTGTCGGCTGCGCGGGCAATCTCCACGGCAGTCTGCAGCTGGATTGCGCGATCGCGCTGGCCACGCATCATGTCGTTGATATCATGCGCTCGCTTCGAAGCGAGCGAGCACAGCAGAAAACGATCGTTGTCAGTTCGGTTGAGAAGCTGGTCGATCTTCGGTTCGATAATGCTCATATACCTATAATCCTTCAGTTCGATTCGGCTTGTTCGTCGATGTAGGCGATCAATTCCGACGTCGCTACGTCGAGGTCGTCGTTTACCAGCCGTATATCATACTCCATTTTACGGGAAAGCTCCAGAAGAGCGGTTTTCATTCTCTTTTCGATCACATCTTCTGTTTCGGTGCCCCGCCCGCGCAAGCGGGCCTCGAGCACCTCCAAGGAAGGCGGCTCGATGAAGATCAGACGGGCGCCGGGCATGGATTCCCTCACCTGAAACGCACCCTGCACATCGATTTCGAGGATCACCTGCTCGCCGTTCGCTATGTGCTCCTCCACCGTTTTCCTCGGGGTCCCGTAGCGGCATCCGTGGACGTTCGCCCATTCCAGCAGCCCGTCTTCGGCCACCAACCGATCGAACTCCTCATCGGACGCGAAAAAGTAATGAATGCCGTCGATTTCCCCGGGTCGAGGCGAGCGCGTGGTCACCGATACCGAAACCCACGCATCATCGACCGCATCCAAAAGACGGGCCACCAGAGTGCCCTTGCCGGCACCCGATGGCCCTGATATGACAAAAAGATTGCCGTGACGCATGTGGCTGTTTAGCCGAGACGCTCCAGCAGGGCAGCCTGCTGACGCTCGCCCAGACCGCGAAGACGGCGGCTCTCAGCGATCTGAAGTTCCTTCATGATCTTCTCTGCCTTCGCCTTGCCGTAACCAGGCATGGTCTCAATGAGAGTGGAAACCTTCATGCGACCGACGACCGGATCGTCTTTCATCTCAAGAACCTTCTCGAGAGTGAGCTTTCCGGACTTCAGATCATCACGAACCTGAGCGCGTTTGATGCGAGCAGCCTTTGCCTTCTCCAAAGCAGCTTGACGCTCTTCGGGGGTAAGCTGAGGGATAGCCATAATGTTCTCTCCTTCTTCTCCAAAAGCAATTTCGAGATAGTAGCACGCAATCAGGAATTATGCAGGGCAAAACACCTGTTTTTCCGAAAAATTCAGCGCTACAGCACAGTATTTTAGGAATACGGTCGCGAAAGGGCGGCTTTCGTCGCTCAATCGTTACGTTATCCCCTGTACATCAGGTAAATATAACTTATTAACTTCATATTTGCGGCAACGACCCCATCTGGCTCAACCGATTCTTTAAGCCAGATTCTCCCCTTTTATCGTTAATCGTTCAATCAAAAAACGAACGGATGTTTCACATGAAACATCCGTTCTGTTTTAAGGCCTCGAAAGGCTTGCGAAAAGCCGCCTACAGCTCAGCGGCTATGCGCTCGAATGCAGCCGCCGGATCCGCCGATTGCGTTATCGGACGGCCGATCACGATATGCGAAGCGCCTGCCGCGAACGCCTCGGCAGGCGTTGAGACGCGGCTTTGATCGCCTTTCTCCGATCCTGCGGGACGCACTCCCGGCGTGACGATGTAGGCATCGGGGCCGAGTATCTCGCGCAGTTCGGCCGCCTCCTGGGGCGAAGCGACAACGCCCGAGATTCCGGCGACCTTCGCCTGCTCGGCGAGAACCGCCACCTGATCGGCCACCGCCCTGTTCACGCCGATCTCGCGCAGCCCTTCTTCGCTCATGCTCGTCAGCACCGTGATTCCCAGCGTAACAGGCACATCGAAGCCGTACTCTTCCGCAGCGCGCACAGCTCCCTTTTGCGCCGCGCGCATCATATCGACGCCGCCGACGGTGTGCATGGTGAGCATGTCGGCGCCGTTGCCGGTAGCCGACGCGGCGGCCCCTTCGACTTGATGCGGGATGTCGTGGAACTTCAGGTCGAGAAACACCTTGAACCCGCGTTCCTTAAGCGCATAGACGATCGCCGGGCCGTTCGCATAGAACAGCGTCATGCCCACTTTGAGCCACGTGGCCTTGCCTTGAAGCTTGTCCGCAAGGTCGAACGCCTCGTCGATTCCGCAGTCGAGCGCAACGATGATCCGCTCGCGCGCCGGAATGCTTTCGAATGAACTTAACACTGCAGTGCTCCTATCAGTTCGGTAATGCTTTCTACGCCTTGCTGTTCGCAATAATACTCCATGCCGGCGATAACTTCGAGCGTTGCGGTCGGGTTCACGAAATTCGCCGTTCCCACGGCAACGGCCGTAGCCCCCGCCAGCATGAACTCGATCGCATCTTCCCCACACGAGATACCGCCCATGCCGAGCAACGGCACCTGTACCGCGCGATGGCACTCCCACACCATGCGCAGCGCGATCGGCTTGACCGCAGGGCCCGAAAGGCCTCCGACAACGCGTGCGAGCTGCGGTTTGCGAGTACGCGCATCGACCGCCATGCCGAGCACCGTGTTGATAAGCGACAAGGCGTCGGCGCCTGATGCCTCGGCGGCGCGGGCGATCTCGGTGATATCGGTCACGTTGGGCGTGAGCTTCACGATGAGGGGGCGCTTGGTGGCAGCACGGCATCGCGATACGACCTCCTCGACGCTTTCGGTCTGGCAGCCGATGGTCATGCCGCCCGCATCGACGTTCGGACACGATACGTTCACCTCGTACGCATCGACCGCCGCACCCTCGAGAGCCTCGATAACCTGCACGTACTCGTCGAAGCTATGACCCGAAACGTTCACGATGACGGTTGCGCCCCGTTCGGCAAGCCACGGCAAATCGCATTTTTTGAGATGCTCGACACCGGGGTTCTGCAACCCGATCGAATTGAGCATACCCGAAGGGGTTTCGGCGATGCGGGGAGATGCGTTTCCCTCCCAGCCGTTGAGCGATACGCCTTTGGTCGTCACCGCGCCGAGTTTCGCCACATCGACGAAATCGCCGTATTCGCGGCCTGCGGCGAAGGTGCCCGACGCAACCGTCACCGGATTCTTCATGGTAAGCCCGCCAAGGTTCACCGCCATGTTCACGCTCATGCCCACACCACTTCCTGCGCCTTGAATACGGGACCGTCGACGCACGCCCTCTTCTTGCCCTCGACGGTATCGACGACGCACGATAAGCAGGCGCCGATACCGCATGCCATCCTGCGCTCCATCGACAGCTCGCAGAAGATGTCCGCACCATCCGCCATGCCGGCTACGATTTTCATCAGGGGTTCCGGACCACATACGGCAACGTAGCCGTAAGGCTCTCCCGCGCGAGCCGCCTCCTCGATCGCTTCTTGCACAAGCGAGGTGCAGAATCCTTCGCGCCCGAAGCTTCCGTCATCGGTCGCACAGCGCGGCGGCTCGGCAAGCAGCGCCTCGTAGCGGCCGCGGCAGGCAAGCGCCGTCTCCGTCTGGGCCCCGAGCACGACATCGGTACGAACCCCGTTTTTCACCAGGGCCTCGCAAAGCATGAACAGGGGAGCTGCGCCCACGCCGCCGCCCACGAGCAACGCGCGCTTCGCTTCGGCAGGCGGCTGCCACGCACGACCCACGGGCCCGATGAGCTCGACGCCTTCGGCTCCCGCAGCCAGCTCGGTCATCCGCGCGCTGCCGAATCCCACAACCTGATAGAGGATTTCAAGCACGCCCGCCTCGGCGTCGCGCGCGTAGACCGAAAACGGCCTGCGCAGAACGTGATCATCCATGCCGGGAATCTTCATGTGCACGAACTGGCCCGGCTCGATGCCCGCCGCGATAGCGGGCGACGAGAGGGTCGCAACATGCAGGTTCGGGCCGACGCATTCGTTTTCGAGAAGGCGCGCCCGTTCGTTGACGAGAGCCACGTACATCCTTTCATCCAATCGCCGCGCAAGCGGCGCTCGCATACATGCTGATGATTGTATCACCCCGCCCCGCACGGCTTCCATCCCGCTCGAAATGCAAGGAAGAATCTCATATTCCGGAATTCGTCTTCGCGACCCCCTTCGCTGATTCTGCGCTTGCGCGTTTTCGGGCGCGTATGCCTGCGCGCCTGCGCCGCGCGCCGTGCGGACGCATTTGGATTTGCGGCGTTTATTCGCAGGCAAACGCGTCTCAGAGACTTCAAAACCCGGTTTCATGGCAGAATGTTGGATTCATTCACGCAAGTGAAAAGCGCTGCGAACCGAGGATGGGAACACCATGCAAAACGAAGAACGCAAGCTCACCCCTGCAGAACTCAAGCGAAAGGAAGAATTCGAGGAAACGGAGGCCGCCTTCGCAATGCAAGGCTATCGCAAAGAGCGCCTCACCATGGGCATCGTCGCTGCCAACATCTTCGCCCTCGGCATCGCGCTGCCCATCGACATCGTGCTCGGCATCGCCTTCTTCGCCATCCATCCCGCGGGCAGCCTCACGTTCGATTTCGCAGGAGCGCTCGGAGTCCTTGCCGCTTTCATCGTCCTCATCGTCGTCCACGAGCTCATCCACGGCCTCGTATGGAGCCTCTACGCGAAAGGCGGACGCAAGGCGATCTCGTTCGGCTTCATCGTAGAGTACCTCACCCCGTACTGCAGCTGCAGCGAGCCGTTGCCGAAGCACGCCTACATCATCGGCGCGCTCGCTCCCACCGTCGTGCTCGGCCTGCTTCCGGTCTTGGCATCCTATGCGCTGGGATCGATTCCGCTGTTCGCCGTCGGCGCGCTCATGATAATCGGAGGCGGAGGAGATATGGCCATCGTATTGAAGCTGCTCAGATTCAAGCCCGAAGGCACCGAGGTTTTACTTCTCGACCACCCCTACGAGCTCGGCCTCGCAGCCTTTGTGAAGTAAGCGCGCGTTTTCGCAAAACATGCTGCCGAGACGAATTCGCCAACGAGACCGTCGGCCCGCACTCGACTGAAGCGACGCCCGCCATCGCCGAGGGCGGCGCGCAAAAGACTGGCCCGACAATCAGAAGGCGCCCTGATCGGGGCGCCTTCGTTTCATGCATCGCTTCTCTTACTGCTCCCACTGGGGAAGATCTTGCAGCGCGACGATATCGATGCCCACATCGCGCGACACCTCCATGCCCGTAACCATGGCCTGCGCCCCCGCAAGGTTCGTCACCTGGGTGATTCCGTGCTTCACGGCTTCCAGGCGAAGCTCGTAGCCGTCGGCGCGGGTCGCATGGCCGAACGGCGTGTTGATCATGAGCGATATCTCGCCGCCCGCAATGAGGCTGCTCACGTTGGGTTCGCCTTCATGGATCTTCTTCACCTCTTCGCAATCGACGCCGGCAGCCCGCAGCGCACGCGCGGTTCCCGCCGTGGCAACCACGCGAAAGCCCAGACGCACGATATCGCGCGCAATGGATACGATGGCGCGCTTATCGCGATCGCACACGCTGATGAACACCGTTCCGCCTTCGGGCAGCGCGTAGCTGATGGCGAGCTGGGTCTTCGCGAACGCCACCGGGAAATTACGGGCGATACCCATGACCTCGCCCGTCGATTTCATCTCGGGGCCGAGCACCGTATCGGCACCCGGGAAGCGGCCGAAGGGCATGACAGCTTCCTTCACGCTGAAGTGCTCGAGGCGGCGGTCGTCGGGCGGCAAGTCCAGATCGGCGATCTTCTCGCCCCCCATGATGCGCGCAGCGACCTTCGCAAGCGGTACGCCGGTTGCCTTCGAAGTGAACGGCACGGTGCGGCTTGCACGCGGGTTCGCCTCTATCACGTAGATTACCTGGTCTTTGATGGCGAATTGGATGTTGATGAGCCCTACGACGCCAAGTCGCAAAGCCAACCGGCGCGCGATCGAGCGCAGCTGGTCCTGCACTGCTTCCGATAGCGCAAACGGCGGCGTGCAGCAGGCCGAATCGCCCGAATGGATGCCCGCCATCTCGATATGCTCGAGCACGCCGCCCACATACACGCGATCGCCGTCGCAAAGCGCGTCGAGATCGACTTCCACGGCGCCTTCGAGGAAGCGGTCGAGATACACCGGATGATCGGGAGAGATCTTCGCAGCCTCGGCCATGTACTTCTCGAGCTGCGCGCCGTCGTAGACGATCGCCATGCCGCGCCCGCCGAGCACGTAGCTCGGACGCACGAGCAGCGGAAATCCAATCTGATCGGCCACCAAGCACGCCTCCTCGAACGTGGAGGCCATGCCCGCAGCCGGATACGTGATCGAAAGCTCGTCGAGGATGGCAGCGAAGCGATCGCGGTCTTCTGCAAGGTCGATCGCCTCGGGGCTCGTCCCCATGATGGGCACGCCCGCATCGGCGAGCGCGTTGGCGAGCTTCAGCGGCGTCTGCCCGCCCAACGTAACGACCACGCCGTCGGGCTGTTCGACGTCGACGATGTCCATAACGTCTTCGAAGGTAAGCGGCTCGAAGTAGAGCTTGTCGGACGTATCGTAGTCGGTCGACACCGTTTCCGGGTTGCAGTTCACCATGATGGTCTCGTAGCCCGCCTCCGCAAGCGCGTAGCTCGCATGCACGCAGCAGTAGTCGAATTCGATGCCCTGTCCGATGCGGTTCGGCCCCGCGCCGAGGATCATCGCGCGCTTCTTCGTTTTCGGCGCGACTTCGGTTTCGCAGACATCGTAGGTCTTGTAATGGTACGCCGTCGTGCTTGGGAATTCGGCTGCGCAGGTGTCCACCGTCTTGAAGGCGGGTTTGACACCGAGCATCTTGCGGCACGTGCGCACGGTCATCTCGTCGGATCCGGTCAGATAAGCGATCTGCACATCCGAGAACCCGTAGCGCTTGAGCGTGCGGAAGGCATCGGCATCGAGCTCGTCGAGGGGGATGCCGCGCAGGTTTTCCTCGATTTTCACGACATCGGCCATACGCGATATGAAGAACGGATCGATGCCCGTCGCTTCGGTGACCTTCTCGACCGGCCACCCGCGGCGAAGAGCCTCGGCAACGTAGAAGATGCGATCTTGAGTAGGCCTTCCCACCAGCTCGTCGAAATCGTCTTCCGCAGTGATCTCGATGCCCTTGCCATCGGCGCCCAAGCCCGCTCGGCCGTTTTCAAGCGAGCGCATGGCTTTTCCGAGCGCCTCCTCGAACGTGCGGCCGATGGCCATGATCTCGCCGACCGCCTTCATGCGCGTTGAAAGGGTATCGTCGGTTCCCTTGAACTTCTCGAACGCGAAACGCGGTACCTTGACCACGCAGTAGTCGATGGAGGGCTCGAAGCAGGCGGGCGTCGCCTTCGTGATGTCGTTCACGATTTCGTCGAGCGTGTAACCCACGGCAAGCTTGGCCGCCGCCTTCGCGATCGGGAACCCGGTCGCCTTCGACGCGAGCGCCGATGAGCGCGACACGCGAGGGTTCATCTCGATGACGATCATGCGCCCGTTGTCAGGGTTGACGGCGAACTGCACGTTAGAGCCGCCCGTCTCGACCCCGATCTTCTCAAGGATGGCGAGCGACGCCGCGCGCATACGCTGGTATTCCACATCGGAAAGCGTTTGAGCAGGCGCCACGGTAATGGAATCGCCCGTGTGCACGCCCATGGCATCGAAATTCTCAATGGAGCAGACGATGATGCCGTTTCCGACGCGGTCGCGCATGACCTCCATCTCGAACTCTTTCCATCCCTCGATGCTCTCTTCGACGAGCACCTCTTCGGCTGGCGAAAGCTCCAGACCCTGCCCCACGATGGCGACGAGCTCGTCATGGTCGTGGGCGATGCCGCCGCCCGCGCCGCCGAGCGTAAACGACGGCCTGAGCACGACGGGATAACCGAGCTCCCCGACGATCGCCTCGGCATCGGCAACGGAATAGGCGTAACCCGACCGAGCGGTCTCGATGCCGAGCTCGGCCATGCAGTCGTTGAACAGCTTGCGGTCTTCCCCGCGTTCGATCGCCTCAAGGTCGCAGCCGATCATCTCGACGCCGTACTTCTCGAGCACACCCGAACGCGCAAGGTCGACCGCCGTATTGAGGCCGGTCTGCCCGCCGAGCGTGGGAAGCAGCGCGTCGGGGCGCTCCCTTTCGATGACCTTTTCAACAAACTCGGCGGTGATGGGTTCGACGTAGGTACGATCGGCAAGACCCGGATCGGTCATGATGGTTGCAGGATTGGAATTCACGAGCACGACGCGGTATCCGTCTGATTTGAGGACCTTGCACGCCTGGGCTCCCGAATAGTCGAATTCGCACGCCTGGCCGATGACGATGGGACCTGAACCTATGACGAGAATGGTCTTTATATCTTCGCGCTTCGGCATACCTAGCGCCCCCCTTCCGTCATCGAATCTTGCTCTCGGTCGGATGCGCCGGCCACCGTCGCAGCCTGCTCCCCGAACGTCCATCCCGCCAAGCGATCGGCGGCGATGTCGATGTCGAGGTAATCATCTCGTCCGTCCATGAGACGGGTGAAGGCCGTGAACAGGTAGTGGGCGTCGGTCGGCCCCGGCGAGGCCTCGGGATGGTACTGCACCGAGAACGCCGGGATATCGAGCAAGGCGATTCCCTCCGCTGTACCGTCATTGAGATTGACATGCGTGAGGCGGATGCGGCCGAATTTCTCATTTTGAACCACGGGCGCGATGCGTGCGTTCGTCCAGAATCTCAGGTCGCTTTCATGCCCCTTGAACCCGCCCGAAAGCTCGGGCACAAGCTCGCCGAGGCTCGGGAACAGCAATCCGAAGCCGTGGTTCTGCGCCGTGATCTCGACGCGGCCCGTAAGCAGGTTCATGACCGGATGGTTGCCGCCGCGATGGCCGAACTTGAGCTTCTCGATCTGTGCGCCCGCCGCCTTGCAGATCATCTGGTGGCCAAGGCATATGCCGAACACGGGAACCTTCCCCAAAAGCTTTTCAACCTGCAGATACGTTCCCTCGACGGCTTCCGGATCGCCCGGCCCGTTCGAGAGAAAAACGCCGTCGGGCTCCATGGCGAGCACCTCTTCGGCCGGAGTATCCCACGGGACGGCCACAACCGAACAGCCCGCGCGAAGCAGGTTCTCCAGAATGGAGCGTTTCGCTCCGCAGTCGTACGCCACAACCTTGTAGCGGCGCTCGGCGGGAGAGGACACGGCGAACGCATGGCTTGCCGGGAGGCTGTCGAACTCGTAGGCGCTCTTACATGATACGGTGGCCGCAAGGTTCGCGCCCACGATCGACTCGCTTGCGCGCACCTTGGCAAGCAGGCTTTTCGCATCGGTATCGACGGTCGAGAGCACGGCGCGCTGGGCGCCGTTGTCGCGAACGTGGCGCACGAGCGCACGGGTGTCGACCCCCTCGACGGCCACGACGTTGTGCTCGCGCAGGTAATCGGGCAGGCTCTGGGTGCTACGCCAATTGGAGGGCGTCGTGCACAGGTCGCGCACAACAAGCCCGCGCAGCGCGGGGCTATCGGACTGTGCGTCTTCATGGTTCACGCCGTAGTTTCCGATCTGGGGGTAGGTCATCGTGATGATCTGGCCCGCATACGAGGGATCGGTGATGACTTCGAGATAGCCCTCGAGCGAGGTATTGAAGCAGATCTCGCCGAACACCTCCCCACTCGCCGCGCATGCCGAACCCTGAAACACCGCGCCGTCTTCCAAGACGAGCAGCGCAGGCGCTCCCTGAGGCTTCGAGGTTCCCCGCAGTAACCGTTCGCTCATTTCACTCAAAATGCTTCCTTCCGTTTAGGCACCCAGCCTACAAAAAAGCGCCCCTTGGGAGCGGGCGCATACAGGCACTGATCATAGGTTGTGGTGCGCGCCTTGTCGGTCTCTCTGAACCGCCCTTAAAGGTCGAATGCAAGTATACTCCTATCGTGCGTATTACTAGGCAGAAATGCAATTTAAAAGGCGATTTGCACAGTTTTATGCAGAATTCGACTTTTGGCGACGCTCCCGGCACGCCGGGCGGGCGCTCCGCGAACCGCCCGGGCCCGATACCTCCGAACAGCTTGTTCCAAGTTGCAAAATCTGACCCGGTCGCCCATACTTTCATCAAGGAGCAAGCACCGCACGGTCCCGGTCGCCGCAGCGCGGCGCCCGCCTGCGGCTGCAACCCGAACCGGACCGCCAATCGAGAGGAGCCTTCATGGCAGAAATTCGCGAAGAATACGTCGATTTCAGAGGTTTCAAAACGTACTGCAAGATCGTCGGAGAGAACCAGCCGGGCAAAAAGACGCTGCTCGTATTGCACGGCGGGCCCGGCAACTGCCACAACTACCTTCTGACCTACGCAGACATGGCCGACAGATACGGGCGCCAGGTGGTGTTCTACGACCAGATCGGCTGCGGAAAATCCTCGATCCCCCATCAAGAGGACGACTTTTACAACTACGATCTGTGGACTGACGAGTTCTACGCCGTACGCGAGGCGCTCGGGCTCGACGACATCCACCTGTTCGGCAACTCCTGGGGCGGCATGCTCGGCATGCGCTGCATGCTCAAAGACGACACGGGCGTGAACTCGTTTGTGATCAACTCCTCCCCCGTGCGCATCGCAACCTGGCTTGAAGAGGCAAACCGCCTGATCAAGTACATGCCCCAAGAGATGCAGGACGCCATCGCCGAAGCGGAGCGCACCGGCGACTACGAGACGCCCGCTGCGAAAGCCGCCTATGACGAATACTACAAGCGCCACGTGATCGGCTTGTACGAGAAGGACTACCCCGATTTCATCATCGACTCGAACGAGGGTGCAGGCGAATGCTACATGGTCATGCAAGGCGCAAGCGAGTTCGTGGTCACGGGCAAAATGAAGGATTGGGACATCCGCGAAGAGGTGAAGAACATCAAGGTGCCGTGCCTGGCGCTTTCGGGCACCGACGACGAGGGGACGCCGTTCGTCATCAAGGAGGGCGTCGACCTCATCCCCAACTGCGAATGGGCGCTCATCCAGGGCGCGCCGCACGTCGCCAACGTCACACATCCCGACGAGTGCCTCGCCGTCGTCGAGAATTTCATCAGCCGCTTCGAGTAAGAAGCGCCGATAGTCCAGCTTGCGGAAAGCGCCTCCTCGGGGCGCTTTTTTGATGGCGGGAGGCCGAGGCTGGCGAAGAGCGCGGGATGCCGGGCGAAGCCGAAGAGCCCGAAGACCCCCTTAGCACGGCGCCGACCTCACCACCCGCAGCGCACGGGAAGCGCAAGCTGGCGTCGAAGCTTCAGCTTTCTCGCGCGATAATCCGAAATGCGGGGTCGCAGGCAACGGCCCTGATGCCGGCACACCGTCTCGGCGATCGTATCCATAGCGGCAAGGCTGTCCAACTCGTCGTTCGTGACCTCGACGATCGTCCAGCCCATAGATGCAAGCGCATTGGCCCTGCGCGAATCGCCGATGCGGCTCGCCTCGCCGGAATGCGATTCCCTGCTCTGATACTCCATGGCAACCTTCGCATCCGGCCAGCAAAGATCGCACCGGAAGAAGGATTTCCCCGTGATAGCACGAGCGGCGGGGCTCGCCTCCACTTCGTAGTTCATATGAGGAACGCCCATGTTGTAGCCGCCTTGAGCGTAAGGCAGCGCCGAAACGAGCGCCAACTTCGTCTCGCGCGCGGAAGCCGACCCGTTCGCAACGTGCCGCAATGCCCTTCCCGCCTTTCTCGCACCGCGAAGCGAGCTGTTGGCCGATGCGAAATCGCGCAGACTCCGGACCGAGGAAAGAGGCGAAACGTCATAAGCAGAAGCGACCCCCGTCCTTCGAGTTTGATACGTCCCGCATAGTTCGTAAGCCAGCTCTTGCAGGGCGACCCGGCTCTTTTCAGCCGATGCGATATTGGTGAAGGCGAGATGCGGGGCGGCTACATACACCCCCTTGTCCAAGCGATAGAACGGCATGCCCGAAAGCGATGCCGAAAACACGTGCTCAGTGCAATCGCGCGACAAACGCCGATGGGCATCCCCGCCTACCAGAACATGAGCAGGCAAATCAATGTGCAGTCCTGGATGCATCGCGCAGAGACGCTCGATGATTCCCGCAAGCGCCTCGCCGCCAAGAGCGCGATCGGGCAGCTTGCGATCATCGTATCGCGCAACGCCGCGCCTCGACGAATCGACCGCTCTCAGAATCTGCAATGCGGTTTGGTATCCGAAGTAAACGTTCGAGTCAGCCATAAGACGCAATCCTTCGAAAGCCCTTGGTCGAGAGGATCTTGCAAGCGTGAAGGGAAACGAGGGCGTCGGTTTCCGTCGGGCAGCTTCCGAAAAAGGAAGAGCGCCTGCATTGGCTCATTTTCGAAGCAATATAGCACACCGATTGTTCGTTTTTTACCGAAAAACACCGATCTGAAGAGATTTTCTCCGTTTGGGCGGCCTTGTTGAGGACTACTGGAGAAACGTCGCTTGAGTAGGCTATCATGCAAACCTTTGACCTGGCCTTTCACAAACCCCGAATCAGCCTCGGCATCGGCTTGCCGCCACGCGCCTTCAGATCGGTTCTTTTCGGCAAAAATACGGAATTCGGCTCACGGATTCGAGGGATTGCCATGAGGCAGTAGAGCGGCGACCGAAAGGCGGCAGGCTCGCATTCTCGCTAGCTGCCTCCGAAAAGCCGCTGGTCCTTATCCACGCCGATCTCCGCCTCGATCTTGTCGATCAGCTCCTGTTGGGAATGCACCTCGAGCTTTCGGTACAGGCTGCGGCAGTGCGTTTTCACGGTGTCTTTGGTCACGCAGAGCTTGTCGGCGATGAACGACATGTTGCGTCCGCGAGCCAGAAGGATCAGCACGTCTTGCTCCCGCTCGGTAAGGCGGTAGCGACGCGCCACCGCTTCGCAGGCGACCCTAAACGCGCTCGGACGGTCCGCCTCGTTGGGGCGAACGCCGCCCCACTCGCTCCACAGCCGGTCATTCGTTGCGATGAGCAGGCTCGCGAGCATGAGCAGAAAGATCGCCATCGTGCAGAAATCGGCGCGTGAAAGATGCTCGAAACCGACTACCATGCTCGACAGAAACCCGAGCAGCTGACCCGATACGAGGGCCAATCCCGACCGGGCGAACACCGTCACACGGTCGCCCTTCTTCATGCGCACCAGATACGAGCACAAAGCCCACGTGGTCACGACGACATAATAGTACCCGGCGATGTAGACCACCTCGCCCGCGGTGAAGTTGACCCCCGATGCATGGCTCACCACCTCGGTCAGGCGAAAACCCGTGTCGGAAGCAAGAATCAGAAACCCAACCGCCATCAGGGGAAAGCCCACCACGTAGATGAGTTTGCGAAAGTTCAGGCGCAGCACCGTTGTGCTCAGCAAAACAATCCCCGCCGCCAGCGCAACGCCGAAAATGCTCATGAATCCGTAGAAGTCCCCCACCGAGACAAGCGGGAAAAACGCATTGAGAAACCTTAGCGGACAGTACGGATCGCTGCATTGCTCGAGCGTTATGGTGCTGTACAGCAAATGCAGGAGCCCGAACGCCATACCCTGCACGAGTACCGTTACGTAGAAATGCCACGCACCCGCCTTCGCCGCTTCCGCCGAAGGCTCGCTCCCCGCAGGATCGACCCCCCACCCCGATGCGCGACAGGCGAACATCGCGCCGGAAGAAGCGAAGGGGAGAAACGTGAGCAGCGTCGTCGCCAAGCTCGCTTCGAAATGATAGAACACGACGGCTACCGCGAACGAAACGAGAAGAGACGCGCTCGACACCGTAAGCAGCCTTCGCGGACCGAGGTTCCCCACGATCGAGCCCCATTGCACGAACAGCCATGCTGCAAGCAAGCCCACCGTCACGATTTCGGCGTACTCGCTACCGAGCGTTTCCATCCCGCTGAGCCTGGGCACGTAGGAAACCACGGTGAAAACCGCAAGCAGCACCGCCGTCACCCTGGATTCGACGAAACGTCTCTTTTCCGCAGGAACCTTTTTCGCCAAAAGTAGGATGGCGAAAAACGAAAGCGCCGCGCTCGCCAGGACGATCGTCCAATACAGCGCATGCCCCGGGTTTTCCGCACCTTGGCGCACGGGGATGTTGGGGTTTTGCATCACCGACCAAAACCAGCAGAAGAACGATCCGAGCCCTATGCACAACCCGACCGACTCCGCACTCGGCTTGATCGCCCTTGCCCTGGTTTTCTTTTTCGCATCTCCCGCCATAGCCTTACCACCCCCGGCACCCATTGTACCCACACCCGAGGTGAACACCACCCCAAGGTGAAATATTCATCTACCACCATTGGGGTGAAGCTTTGTTTTTCGCCTCGTCGCACACTGCTGGCAAGCTTTGCGGCGAATCCGCAAGCACGATATGCAAGGAGGAGGAACATGGAACTGAATCGCCGAAATTTCCTGAAGCTGTCGGCTGCCTGCGCAGGGGTAGCGGCACTGAGCGCCACCGGATGCTCGCCTAAGACGCTCGAGGAAAAGAACGAGGACAGCGAAGCCCTGCAAACGTCCGAATCGCCCATAACCAAAGTGCGCACGACATGCGGCAACTGCCACAACGACTGCGGCGTGGTCGTCAACATCCAAGACGGCGTCATCATCTCGATCGAAGGCGACCCGGAGCATCCCTTCAACCAGGGAGCGCTCTGCCCGAAGGGCCAGGCGTTCGTCGACGTCGTCTACTCGCCCGACCGCCTGAAATACCCCATGATGCGGGTCGGCGAGCGCGGCGCGGACGAATGGAAGCGCGTCAGCTGGGATGAGGCGTACGCGTTCATCGGCGAGCAGCTGAACGCGATCAAGGACAAATACGGTGCGCAGACGCTTCTCTACACCAACGGCGCGCCCGTGCAGAACATCGTGCGCAACGCGTTCTGCGAGTTCTACGCACGCTACGGCACCAACAACATGGTAGGCGCCCCGAACCTGTGCTTCGTGCCGCGTCTCGTCGCGCTCAAGAGCACCTACGGCTTCCGCGACGAAGAGGACTACAACAACACCGACCTCATCATATGCTGGGGTGGCAACCCCTTCGCGTCGCTTCGCCCGGGCGCCTACATGTGCTACGAGAAGCACGGCAACGCCTCCCCCATCCTCGATGCGATGGAGCGCGGCGCGAAGCTCATCGTCATCGATCCCATCTTCACCGAGACCGCCGCGAAAGCCGACCAGTTCATCCCCATCAAGCCCTCGACCGACGGCGCTTTAGCCAACGCGATGGCGAACGTCATCCTCGCAGAAGACCTCTACGACCACGACTTCGTCGACGCCTGGTGCCACGGATTCGACGACTACAAGACGTGCGTCGAGCCGTGCACGCCCGAATGGGCTGAAGGCATCACCGACGTGCCCGCCGACACCATCCGCGAGCTCGCGCGCCTCTACGCCACGACCGAGAAAGCGGCGCTGCACGAGGGGAACAGCCTCGCTTTGCACAGCAACTGCGTGCAGGCGGTCCGCGCGATCGGGTGCTTACGCGCGATATGCGGCAAGCTCGACAAAGAAGGCTGCAACGTGTGCTTCCCCACGGTAGTCGGGCATCCCGTCGCCGTCGAAAACGGCAACCCGACGGGCATGAAGACGACCGTGACCGCCGATGCGGTGAACGTGAACTCGACGCGTTATCCGATGTTTCTGAACGGGCTTCCCGGCGCTCTCGACGCCATCGAGACAGGCGAGCCCTACACGCCGCGCGGCATCATGGGATACCACACCAACACCATCATGGCGCAGGGCGACTACCACCGAAACCTCGATTTGCTGAAAACGCTCGATTTCATCTGCTACACCGAGATTTTCATGACAGAGACGTGCCAGCAGCTCGCCGATATCGTCCTGCCCGACGTGACATGGGCGGAGCGCTACGACTACCGCACCTATCCCTCCGAGAAGGGAGCGGTCGTCGCACTTCGCCAGCCCGCGATCGAGCCCTTGCACGAATGCAAGACCCCGTACGCGATGGAGATCGAGCTCGCACGCTCTATGGGAATGGACGAGGGCTATCCGTGGACGACCGACGAGGAGTTCATCGAGTACGCGCTCAGCCCGAGCGGCCTTACCCTGGCCGATTACCAGGACAACCCCGTTCAGATCGTCGGCACCCACGACTACCGCAAGTACGAGACGGGCGGCCTGCGCCCCGACGGGGAACCCGGCTTCGACACGCCGAACGGCAAAGTGCTGCTCTACAGCATTCCGTTCGAGAAGAACGGCTACGATCCTTTGCCCAACTACGTGCCCGGGTTCGGCACGCCCGAGGGAAGCCCCGAGCTGGCCGAGAAGTACCCGCTCGTCGGAACGAACCGCCGCACCGTGCACTACGTGCACTACAAGTACCGCAACAACCCCTACCTGCTCGAGAATCATCCCGAGCCCGAGCTGAGCCTGAACCCGGCGGACGCCGAAGCTCGCAACCTCAGAGACGGTGACGCGGTCAGGGCGTTCTCCCACAGGGGCGAGGCGTTTTTCACCCTGCGCGTATCCGAGCGCGTCAAGCCAGGCGTCGCATGGGTCGACGGCGGCTGGGGAAACCCGTGGGACAAGCCCGACAGCAACATGAACAGGCTCGTCGACAACGTCACGCGCGACCCGCTCTCGCAATCCCCCGATATATCGTCGTTTCTCATGGAAGTCGAAAAAGCTTAATGTCTTCGAGCAAAGCAAGGAGTTGATCTCATGGCTCGTTTAGGAATGGTCATCAATCTGGATCGATGCATCGGCTGTCACGCCTGCTCCGTAGGCTGCGCCGTGTCGCGCGGCCTGCCCGCCGACGATCGCTGGTCCCACGTCAAGGAATTCACATCGGGCACCTTCCCCGATTTGGAGGTAACGTATCTGCCCACCCTCTGCATGCAGTGCGCCAAGCCGCTGTGCATGGCGGTATGCCCCACCGGTGCGACGAAAATCGACGACGACGGCGTCGTGGGAATCGACCCGGACGAGTGCATCGGATGCGGCTCGTGCAAAACCGCCTGCCCGTACGGTGCGCGCGTCGTCCTCGAAAGCGTCACGTCCAACCACGGAGAAGCGGGCCCGACCGAGCACGAAGCACACCACTTCGTCGCCCATAAGGTCGGCATTACCGAGAAGTGCACGTTCTGCTCCGACCGCAGGGCGCTCGGCGAAGAGCCGCTGTGCGTGAAGACCTGCGTCGCCGACGCCCGCGTTTTCGGCGACCTGGAAGACGAGACGTCCGAAGTCGCCAAGCTCGCAGCGCAGAGCAAGGTTCTGCTCGAATCGGAGGGAACCGAGCCGTCAGTCTACTACATCTACAGCGGCGAGAACGACCTGGACGAGGTATTCCACTCGTAAAGAAACTGGAGCCGCCGACTGTTCGCAGGTCGGCGGCTTGCCGTCCGTTGCCTGCTGCGCAGGCGGCATCCATACGCCACACGGCCCCGAAGCGAAAGGAAGTACCATGGAAAACGAAATCGAACAAGCCGCGAACAGCATGCAGGCAAACGGCGAATCCGAACTTGCCGATCTTTCGCGTGATCGCGCCGCCGTGTACGGGCTGCTCGCCCGCCTATTCCGCGAAGAGGCCGATGCGGAAACCCTCGAGAAGCTCGCTACGCTGCCTCAGTCGGACGACAGCGATGCGATGAGCGAAGGAATGAGGCTTATCGGCTCGTACGGCAAAACCAGCGAAGATCCCGAAGGCGATCGCCTGACCGAGCTTGCCGTCGATTTCGTCCGCGTCTTCATCGGGCATGGAATAGACGGGCACTCGGCTGCCTATCCGTACGAGTCGGTGTACGCTTCCAACAAAAGGCTCCTCATGCAGCAGGCGCGCAAAGAAGTCGCAGCAATATACGCCTCGTGCAAAGTCGCAGCGCAACCCTCGTGGAAGGAAGGCGAAGACCACATCGCCTCCGAACTGGAGTTTATGCAGATCCTCTGCTTGAGGGGGGATGGGCAGCAACAGAACCTGGCAAAACAGAAGGAGTTTCTCGAGACGCACCTTTTGAACTGGGTGCCGCAGATGGCCGCCGACATGAAGCGCTTCGCCAAAACCGACTTCTACCGAGGCCTCGCCTGCATGCTCGAAGGGTTCCTCACCCTCGACAAGGATTTCCTTGATACAGCCTGCGCATAGGTTAGTCCGCTTCGCCGCCGCACCAAGCCTCCGACGCGGCGGCGCGAAACCGCCGCGTATCGCCGGCGCGACAGCGAATACATGGCCGCGATGCATCCTCGACGCGACAGCGGGTGCGTGGCCGCGATGCGTTTTCTCACACCGATTGCCCAAATTTCGCCGAAAAAGATCGATCTGAAGGAGCTTTTGACTGTCTGAGCAGTCAATGGAAGTTCATGGGGGAAGCCTTCAAGAATTGCCTCAAAAGCACAGGCATTTAACCTGGTCTTTTTCTAATCCTGAATCAGCTTCAATATCGACTTGCCGATACGCGCCTTCAGATCGTTTCTTTTCGGCAAAAATACAGGATTTGGCTCACAAAACCGAGATGGCTACCCACGCAAAGCAAGACTTGACTCGCGATCCATAATGCAAAGTGCACAGCGAGGAAGCGCAAGGCCGCATTTGCATCACGAGATCGCTGGGAATGACAACGAGTGGTAAAGCGACGACGAAAAGGTCCCGAGGGCAAGTCGAGCAGGCACCGTGTCGCACCCGAATACAACCTGTAAAACGCTAGCGGGTCGGAACGTTCAAGCGTCCCGACCCGCTACGATAAGCAAGCAGCAGCGTCTACTCGACGATAGCGCCGTCTTCCAAGGTGGCGTAGCCGCCGACGAACACATCGGTGGCACGGCCCTTGAGCTCTTCGCCGATGAAGCCGGAGTTGGTGGCCTTCGAGAAGAAGTCCGCCGCATCGACCGTCCACTCGACTTCGGGATCGACGACCGTGAGGTCGGCCGTGCAGCCGGGCTCGATGGCCACGCGCTCGACGCGCAGGATCTCGCGCGGCTTCACGCTCATGAGCTCGATAGCGCGCTCCCAGCTGAGGTGGCCCGGATCCACGAGATTCGTGATGATGAGCGCAAGCGAAGTCTCAAGCCCGATCATGCCGAACGGTGCGATTTCGAACTCGCAGTTCTTCTCCCAGGCGGTATGCGGCGCGTGGTCGGTCACGATGGCGTCGATGGTGCCATCGATCACGCCATCAATAAGCGCGTTGCAATCCTCGGGCGTGCGCAGCGGCGGATTCACCTTGAGGAAGGTGTTGTAGTCGTCGCCGATGGCCCATTCGTTCAGGAAGAGATGATGCGGCGTCACCTCGCAGGTGACGGGCAGGCCCTCTTCCTTCGCGGCGCGCACCAGTTTAAGACCGCGGGCCGTGGTGATGTGCTGGATGTGCAGCGGGCATCCGGTCAAGCGGCAGAGTGCGATGTCGCGGGCGATCTGCAGCTCCTCGCCCTCGGCGGGCCAGCCGAGCATGCCGAGACGCGTGGAAGCGATGCCTTCGTTCACCTGGCCGTCGCCAACCAGACCCTCGTCCTGGCAGTGGCTCATGACAACGCGATCGAACATGCTGCCGTAATCCATGACGCGGCGCATCATGCCCGCGTCTTGCACGCCGCGTCCGTCATCGGTGAACGCCACCGCACCGTGCGCCACCATGTCGCCCATCTCGGAAAGCGTCTCGCCCTTGAGTCCCTGGCTGCAAGCGCCCGCCACGTGCACGCGGCACTTGCCAACCGCGTTTGCACGCGCTTGGATGAACTCGACGGCAGTCGCGTTGTCAGTCACGGGCTTGGTGTTGGGCATGCAGCACACTGCGGTGAACCCGCCATGCGCGGCAGCCCTCGTGCCGCTCGCGATGTCTTCCTTCTGCTCGAAGCCGGGCTCGCGCAGATGCACATGCATGTCGACCAAACCGGGGACGACGATCTTGCCTGCAAGGTCCTTCTCGACGCCCTTCTCGATGGACAGGTTCTCGCCGACTTCCACGATCTTGCCGTCGCGCACGACGATATCGGCTACTTTGTTCAGACCGACCTGCGGGTCGATCACATGGGCGTTCTTAAGCAGTAAGGCCATCTTCGCTCCCTCCCAGAAGTAGGTACATTTCGGCCATGCGGGTCAGGATTCCCGCATAGACCTGATCGAGAATGACCGATCGGTTCGGATGGTCGGCCATATAGCTGTCGAGTTCGACACCGCGGTTGATCGGACCCGGATGGCAGATGATCGCATCGGGTTTCATAAGCGGTTCGCGCTCCTTGGTAAGGCCGAAGAGCTGGTTGTACTCGCGCAAGGAGGGATACGGCGCACCCTCGAGCCGCTCGCGCTGGATGCGCAGCATGTAGACCACATCGAGTTCGGGCAGCGCCTCGTCGAAATTCGACGTCACATGGTCGGCCCCGAGAACATCGGGACGGGCGGGCATGAGCGTGGGAGGCGCGATGACGGTCACTTCGCATCCCATGATCTTGAGTGCGGGAATGAGCGATCCGCACACGCGCGAATGCCCGATATCTCCGACAACGCCCACCTTGAGGCCGGCGAGATCGCCCTTCTTCTCCCAGATGGAGTACAGGTCGAGCAGCGCCTGGGTCGGGTGCTGGTGCTTGCCGTCGCCCGCATCGATCACATGAGCGCCCGAAACGTCGGCGATAAGGCGCGGAACCCCCGCGTGCTTGTCGCGCACGATGACCATGTCGATTTTGTAGGAGCAGAGCGTCTCCACCGTGTCGACGAGGCTTTCACCCTTGACCGCCGAAGTGGACGAGCCGCCGAAGTTCAGGCTGTCGCACGAGAGGCGCTTTTCGGCGATCTCGAACGAGGAGCGCGTGCGGGTCGAGGGCTCGTTGAACATGTTCACGACCGTGAAGCCCTTGAGCGTGGGGACCTTCTTGATCTTCCGCTCGTTTACTTCCCGGAATTTCACAGCCGTCTCAAGGACGAGCATGATGTCGTCGGCAGAGTACTCCGTGATGTCGATAAGATGTCTATGGTTGAACGCCACGGTTATTCACCTCCCAGCGGTGCAGAGCCCGCGCGCGAGCCCGGTTCGATTGACAGGATCTCGACGGCCGAAATGCCGTCGACTTCTTCGAGGAACAAGCGCACGTTCTCATCCGACGCCGAAGGAACGTTCTTGCCCACGAAATCAGCGCGGATCGGAAGTTCGCGATGGCCGCGGTCGACGAGCACGGCAAGCTGAACGGTTGCCGGACGGCCGAGGTCCATGATGGCATCGAGGGCAGCGCGGATCGTGCGGCCCGTGTAGAGCACGTCATCAACCAGCACGATGTCTTTTCCGTCGATGTTGAAGAGGATGTCGGTTGCGTGGACCTCGGGCGAAAGATGCGTCAGGAAGTCATCGCGGTAGAAGCTGATGTCGAGCTTGCCGAGCGGCACCTTCGTGCCTTCGATCTCCTCGATCTTGTCGGCGAGCTTCTTGGCAAGCAGATCGCCGCGGGTCACGATGCCCACGATTGCGATGTTGTCCGCTCCCCTGTTGTGCTCGAGGATCTGATGCGCAATGCGCGTCAGCGATCGCTCGATCTCCTCCGCATCCATGCACACGGATTTGACGTTGTCGTTGTCGTTCATACACACTCCTTTTCTTTCTTCGAGTGCGTACAGACTGACCAGGTGGCTCTCGCTCTAGGCTCCCATTCGAAGCCCGGTTCAGCCGTCTGCGCGAAAGCATAAAAAATGCCTTTGCGACAGACAAAGGCTTCCGAGTTGCTGGCTGCGTATGAAGGTGAGTGCAGCTTGCAAGCCTTGTCGGTCTCTCTGTACCGCTTTTAAAGGACTGAAGCGCAGTATATGCGGTTTGAAACCGCTTTGTAACCCCCTTTATGCAATTTTCTTCGAAAAATATCCAGCTGCTCTATCCGATGACCCGATCGGGTCGGGATAAAACGCGCATGCGGCCATCTCGGCAATGGGATACCAACGTGACGCCAAGCTCCTCGGCGCGCCGGACCGCCTCATCGGTCGCCGACTTCCGGGATACGAGCACGGGGCATCCCGCCCGATGCGCCTTCAGTGCCATTTCGGCGCTGATGCGCCCGGTGATGAACAGCGCCTTGTCGCGCACGTCAACCCGATCGAGCCACGCCTGCCCGATAAGCTTGTCCATGGCGTTATGGCGCCCGATGTCTTCGCGCACGAGCATGAGCGATTCCGCGCCGCCCTCGCCCAGGCCGCAGCCGTGCACGCACTCCCCGGTGTTTCTCCGAGGACTCCGCAGGCAGAGCTCGTCCATCTGAGCGAGCAGCGCATCGGCGTCGAAGCGCTGCTCGGTATGCAGCACGCCGGGTTTCGCGATCGCATCTCCCCCCGAGCGAAGCAAGGCCGATTGAGCGCATCCCGCCGATGTTACGCGATGAAGCGGCACGTAGCCGTCTTCGGCGCGCTCGCCGCTCGCAACGTACACTTCGGCATGCAGCTCGTCCACTTCGACGCGAACGAGCCGGTCCCTGTCGAAGATGAGGCCTTCGGAAAGAAGATAGCCCACCGCAAGTTCGTGAAGCCCATAGGGGCTTCCCTGGCTCACCGCCACCGGCACTTCGTTGAGGAATATGCGGATGGGCCGCTCCTCGGTTTCGGTTCGCGCCGCATGCGTAGGCGGCAGGTATTCGACAACGGCCACGAAGGCCTCCCTTCTTCGGTATCGGCGCTCGAACGCGAGCGCCTATGCGCCTTCGCGCACTCGGGCGAACTGCGGGTCGCTCGCAATCGCATCGAGCGGAGCCATCGCGACATCCTCCACTTCGAAGGAGAACGGCGCGGAAGCGTCCTGCTGGTAAACGGTGCGCACGTAGCCTTCGCATTCGTCGCAAACGGCTATCCGATGCGAATCGTCGCCCTCGACGTTATAGTAGTGCAGGCGGCTCTGGTTCTGCGTTCCGCACCGCGCGCAGCGCACGCGCTCGAAGCTCCATGCCGTCGCGCATTGGCCGCACCAAAGCTCTTTGCCGCGACCCTGCGATGCTTCGGTCTCGCCCACGCGGGCGATCGTCGGCTCGCCGCCGCATACGGGACAGCGAAGCGGATGGGCCCGATCAGCCCCCGCAATGCGCATCGCCTCGACAACGGATCGAGCCGGAGCTTCCAAAAGCGCACGAAGCGAAAGCGAAGCGGCTATTGCGCCGATCGATGCCGAACCCTCGCTCAAGCCTCCGAGTTCGAGCATGCAAGCAAACGCTTCAACGTAGCCTGCAGGGTCGCTTCCTGCAAGCTCGAGCGGACTCTGCGCAACCCACTGCTCCCAAGGCTGATCGGTAAGTTCTTCAGCCAGCGTATCGGGAAACGCGGCCTGCCGCGCTACGAGATCGGCCAAAGCACGTACGGCTTCGGCGAACGCTTCCCGATCAATCGCAACCGCCGACACGGAGAAAACGGGCACATGATCGCGCGCGCATGCCTGCAGCGCATCGGCCTCGGGAACGCGGTACGGTTGCGCTTCTCCATGCTTTTCCGATACGGCGCCCATCGTCTCCCAGATCTCGCGGAAAAACGCGAGGCGGGCGTTCGTCGTCTCGTCCGCAGAGTCGCGGTAAAAGGCGATTGCTGCGTCTATCTGCTTGAAGTTCATAATAGATGCATCCTTCTTCTCGTTTAACGGCAAACCTGCGCCGGGAGCCTTACGTGGAACAGACCCCCGGCACATTGTCGTTACGCGTGTTTCACCTCGACTACGTTGTCACCCGAGGCGATTTCGGCGCGGGCCCAATGACCCCAATGGTACAGTGCATCGGATTCGGAAACCATTCCGTTGCCGAACATGAGCTTGTAGGTGCCACGGTACGGCTGGAAGATGCCGGATCCCAAGAAGATGTGAGCCATCGCAAAGATAGCCACCAGCAGAAACCCGAGATCGTGCAAAAATAGGATCGCACCGTGCGCCGTCGCGCCCAAATCGACGATCGTCGTGCCCAGAAGAAGCAACACGCCCGTTATGCCCATAAGGGCGCCGCAAAACCACAGCATGCCGTCGGCGAAGCGCTGTCCGCTCTTGACTTCATGCTGGTCGGGCATGTGAATCCACTTCGCCAAGAAAAGGTACGGAAAGAAGAGCGCCATCCACTTCTTATCGTCGGAATCCCATCGTGCGAACAAGTTCTTGAAGATGTGGGCCACGCCCCTCGGAGCAAGCACCGCGCTTGCAAGCGGCACGGCCACGAACACGATGCCGATGATGCGGTGCGACATGCGCATCGCGAACACCGCATCGGGCCCGACGGCGGCGGCGAGCGCGGGGACGAACACGAACAGGCCGCTTATGCACAGCAGGATGCAGCAGATGGACGTGACGCCATGCGTGATGCGCGCCTGCATCGAATGGCGCTTGATGTAGCGTTCGATCCTGCCGTCCTTCATGGCAGCCAGAAACATGCGGTTCATCGCAGCCTCCTCGGCGGAAACCCGGACAGGTCCTTTATTCATTATGGCCTCCCTTCTTGCCCGGAAGGTTTTCGAAGATGTGCTCCTTGATGGTCTTTTCGTCCTGTCCGTCACCATGTTTGACCACTTCGCCGGATTCGTAGGAAATCGTATCCTCGGTTTCGGCGTTGTAGACGACTTTGTCGCGCTTGTAGCCAACGCCGAGCGCAAACATGGCCGCGAGACCGACGACGGTAACGCCCGCACCGACAGCCGTAATGGGTTTCATGATCTGCGTCAATGCAACAGCGGGATTAACCTGGGGATTTTCGATCTGCCCGTGCGCTGCCACACCGTATTTGAGCACCTGGATAACATGGAGGCCGCCCATTTCGCTCTCGCCGTAGACGACCGCGTTTTCGTAGCCGCGCTGCTTCAGCGCCGCGACGCGCTCGTGGGCGCGGGCGATCATCTCGCTTCGATCGCCGAACAAAAGGCCTTCGGGCTGACAGGTGCTCACGCATGCGGGCGCGCGGCCCTGCTCGATGCGATCGATGCAGCCCGTGCACTTGCTGATGGTCGTACGAAGCCCAGCCGAATAGCGCGGCACGTCGAACGGGCATGCCGTCGAACAGTACTGGCATCCCACGCACTTCGAATCGTCCATCGTAACGAACCCGGTCTCTTCGTGCTTGAAAATGGCCCCCGCAGGACACATGGCAGCGCACGGCGCGTCGGTGCAGTGCTGGCACGCGCGGCGTCCGAACGCCCACATGACCCCCTTGCTTCCGCCCGCCTCTTCGTTGAACGTGACCACAAGGCGCGTGTCGGCGCCCAGATCGGCCGGACTCTGATACGAGCCGGTCGAGGGGTTGGCGTTCTTCTCGATGGGAGACGGCAGGTCGTTCCAGCATTTGCACGCGACCTGGCACCCGCGGCATGCAGAGCATCGGGAAGTATCGAACAATATCGCTTTCTCACTCATAGCCCGCGCACCTCCTATGCCTTCTCGATATCGACGAGGAACGCCTTGTATTCGGGCACCCAACAGTTCGGGTCACCCACGTTCGGCGGCAAGTCGTTGACGATGTCGCCCGTAGCGTATTCGCCCGCCCAGCCGAAGTGGTGCGTCATACCCACTTGGTGAACCGTCTCGCCGTTTACCGCAAAAGGCTTGAAACGCGGCGTCACGAGTGCCATGACCTCGACAGACCCGCGGTTGTTGAACACCCTGACCCGGTCGCCGTTCTTGATGCCCTTCTCTTCGGCAAGCTCGAGCGACATCTCGACGAACTGCTCGGGCATGGCCTCGTTGAGGGCCGGACAGGAACGGGTCTGGCCGCCTGTCTGCCACTGCTCGGTGACCGAATACGTGGTCACGGCAATCGGATACTCGGAGCGATCGCCCCTCTTCACCGAATCGAACTCGGCGAAGCGAATGCACGGCGAATTCTGCCTTCCGTTGATCTGATTGTCGGAAGGCGATTCGAAGGGCTCGTAGTGCTCGGGCAGCGGCCCATCGCCCATGCCGTAGCTCTCGAGGCGAGCGCTCTGTTCCCAAAGCATGAAGAACGCCTTGTCGTTCGGGGGCACGGGCGTGCCGTTCGAAGCCGCCACGAAGTCGGCGACATCGACCTGATCCCACTTCTCCCCTGTCCATTCGACGAGTTTCTTCGCAGAGTTCCACGGCTTGCCTTCGAGATCGGCAGAGGCGCGGTTGTAGATGATGCGGCGGTTAAGAGGCCAAGCGTAAGCCCACTTCGGATACAGTCCGAGACCCGACGGGTCATCGGTGCTGCGTCCGCCGATGGCCTGCTCGGCAGGATCGAGCGGCGCATCGTTGTTCGCCCAGAACCCGGTGTATATCCACATGCCGCAGGCAGTGGAGCCGTCCGCAGCCAGATTCGCGAAGGTGGACAGCAGCTGAGGCGCGCCGTTTTCAAAGCCGCCCTGCTCGTAGGCGTACCCATTGAGCGCCCAGGCGACGGGCCTCGGATCGATCTTGCCATCGACGTAGTAATCCCATTTCGTGTTGAGAATGGGCTCGGGCGCGATACCGCCTTCCTTTTCGTACAGATCGACGATCGCCGTCCAAAGCACATCGCAGATCTCGTAGTCGGGCTTCGCCTCGTCCCAGGGTTCGACCGCTTGGTAGCGCCACTGCAGCCAACGACCCGAATTGAGGATGGTGCCCGGCTTCTCGTAAATGAGCGCGGCAGGCAGGAAGTACACCGTGGTATCGATCTCCTCGGGATTCATATCGGGAGCCTTCCAAAAGCACGCCGACTCCGTTTCCACCCAATCGACGACGACGAGCCAATCGAGCTTCGCCATAGCACGGCGGACGTTCGATGCGTTGGGCGCCGAGTGACAGGGGTTCATACCCCAGTTGAAGTACCCCTTGATAACGCCTTGGCTCATGAGCTCGAAGGATCCGATGATCGAGTAGTCGGGCGATTTCGGCACCTTGGGCCACCAGTCGTAACCGTAATCGTTCTCAACCGTCGCCGCGTCGCCGAACCACTCCTTCAAAGCCGATACGATGAACTTCGGCTTGTTGGTGTAGTATCCGTCGGAATACGTTTCCTTCTCACACCATGCCCGCAAGGAAGGGGTACCGTACTCGGTCGGCCAGTTGAGGTAGCCGGGCTGATTGGCCACCAGCATTCCCATATCGGTGGCACCCTGCACGTTCGGCTCTCCGCGCAATGCGTTGACGCCGCCGCCGGGCATGCCGATGTTGCCCAGAAGCAACTGCAGGATCGCCATGGCACGGCAGTTCTGTGCGCCGTAGTGATGCTGCGTCTGGCCGAGCGCATACATGATCGTGCCCGATTTGCCCGGCTCCCCGGTGGAAGCGTACACCGAATACATCTTTTCGAGCAGCTCTTTGTCCATGCCGCAAATGCTCGAAACGGTTTCGAGGTCGTAGCGCGCATAGTGCTTTTTAAGCTGCTGGAACACGCACATCGGATCCTCGAGCGTCATATCGCGCTTCGGAACCTCGCGCACGGGGGGCGTGAATTCGGGGACGCCCTCCTTGGCGACCCAGGCGTAAGCGCCCGTCTCGGAGGTATCCCACTGCTGCTCTTCTTCAACCTGATAGTGCCAGGTGGCGTTGCTGTACGTCGCGGAATCCTCATCGAAGCCCGAGAAGATGCCCGTCGTCACATCGAACGAGTACTCCTCGTCGAGCAGAAACGACGCATTCGTGTAATTGAGAACGTACTCATGCTGCCACAGGTCGTTTTCCAAGATATAGTTGAACATGCCGCCGTAAAACGCGATATCGGTGCCCGAACGTATGGGGCAGTAGATGTCGGCCATTTCGGCCGAGCGCGTATAGCGCGGGTCGACTACGATCCACGTCGCGCCGTTGTCGAGCGCTTTCTGGACCCATTTCGATGAAACGGGGTGGTTCTCGACGTTGTTCGAACCGATCGTCATAAGCACGTCGGCGTTTTTGAGATCGCAATAATGGTTCGTCATCGAACCGCGACCGAATGATGCTGCCAGACCGGCAACCGTGGGGCTGTGTCAAACGCGCGCCTGGTTGTCGATGGCTATGACGCCGAGGGAGCGCATCATCTTGTTGATGAGGTATTCTTCCTCGGAGTTCTGTTGAGAGCCGCCCAAGCTTGCGATTCCGGGGCAGCGGTTTACAACGATATCGCCCGCCTTCTCCTCGAATGTGGCATCGCGCGTATCCTTGACCCAGCGTGCGATCTCGGAAGCGGCTTCGTCCCATCCGATGGGTTCCCATTCGGATTTGCCGGGGCGGCGGACCATCGGCTTGGTCTTGCGATTGGTGTTCTTGATCGTTTCATGCGTCGCGGGGTCGACGATGTTGCGAAGCTGCGACATCGAGGCGCCCTTCGGGCACAACCCCCCTTGGTTGATGGGGTGGTCGGGATCTCCTTCGAGATTGACGAGTTCCCCGTCGCGCGTCGAACAGATGACGCCGCAACCTCCCGAGCAGTAACAGCAGATGTTCGTGTACTCCTCGGTGTTCACCAGCTTCCAATCGGATGCGGGCTCTGCGGCGAGCGCCTCCGATCGGGAGGACAACTCAAACGCCAGGCTCGTTGCGAGCGCAGCGCCGGTGGCTTTGAAAAAGCCCCTGCGTGAGAGATTCATGTCCTCGATCTCCTTCCTTCGTTCTTGCCTTACGCTTCTACGCGAAGCGCATCGGATGACAACGCACTCGAGGGCATGGGAGAGCGCTTGCAGCCGATGCGGTTCGACCCTGTGGGCCGTTTGGCAGATGCCCTGCCTGCCAGCGCTCCGATCCTACCATTGACAAGCTTTTTCATCACAGATCAAAGCAAGCGCCTGCTACGGGGGCGATTCGGCGAGCGGCGCATGCGTTGCCGACGGCGCCGAGCGAGCGGCCCCGTTTCATCTGCGAGCGGTCCTCTCCGCGAAAGCAGAGCCTGCACCGTGCGAAAACGCCGGCTCGATCGTTCGGCGAACGGCATCCGTTGCGGGGCTTCCCCGATATCGGCAGGCGGCGTGCATCTTCGGCGGCGGCCATCTTTCTCTGCAGGTGAGCGACCTTTTTCGCAAGATGGAGAATTTCACGGCGCATGCACATGCCTGCTATACTGAAAAGAACGGACGCCTGCGCACGCGTTGGACGATCGGAGGGAACACGGACTGAGAGGAGGTGCGCATGGAAGAGATAGAGAAGATCAAGCTGACCAAACTGACTTCGAAGGGCGGTTGAGCGGCGAAGTGGGGTCCGGGAGATCTCGACGACATACTTAAGACGCTTCTTCCGGGAGACGACACGCGCATGCTCCTGGGTTTCGAAACCAACGACGATGCCGCCGTCTGGCTGCTCGACGACGATCGCGCCGCCGTTTTCACGGCCGACTTCTTCACGCCCATCGTCGACGATCCGTACGAATTCGGTCGCATCGCAGCGGCGAACGCCCTCTCGGACATCTTCGCCATGGGCGCCAAACCCCATGTGGCCTTGAACCTGCTCGCCCTCGACTGCGCGCTGGGCGCACCGATCGCGGCCCAGATCATGAGAGGCGGCGCCGATGCGGTTCGCGAAGCGGGCGCGGTTGTGGCAGGCGGCCACACCGTCGATGACGATGAACCGAAATACGGATTGGCCGTGTTCGGCACCGTTCGCCCCGATAGGATATTGCGCAATGCGGGCGCAAAGCCGAAAGACGTGCTCTACCTTACCAAGCCGCTCGGCACGGGCATCATGGTTTCGGCTCACGCGTGCGATATGGCCCAGGAAAGCGCCTACCGCGCAGCCGTCGAATCGATGATGGAGCTCAACGCCGCAGCTGCCGATGCCCTTGTCGGTTGCGGCGCGCACGCCGCAACCGACGTGACGGGATTCGGACTTGCAGGCCATCTCCACGAGCTGCTGCTCGCAAGCAGCTGCTGCGCGACGCTTCGTTTCGGATCGCTCCCCCTTTTCGAAGGCGTGGAGGATCTTGCCCGTGCCTACTGCCGCCCGAACCGAGCATTCGCGATCATGGACGAAGCGATCGGCTACGTGAGCCAAGGGGCGCTCGGCGACGAAGAATTCGACAACCGCCTCGCCATTGTATGCGACCCCCAAACATCGGGGGGACTGCTCGCCGCGATAGCGCCCGAAGCAGCCGATGATTTCGAGCGCTCCTTCGAAGCCCTCGTCGGGCGTGCGCCCGCCCGCATCGGCACCGTTGCCGAGGGCCTTTCGGGCACCATCGCGTTTTCAGACTGAACGCTTCGCCGCATTGCCGAAGGCCGCTGGCGGCGCAACCGCCCATTCTGCATGCACTTGCAGCGAAACAGCTGCAAGCTCAGAGCTTTTCAAGCAGACGATAGCCGTCGTCGTCCTCGGCGTACAGCGAAGCTCGGCCCGCTATGTCCGCAATGCCTTTCGCAACAGCCAACGCATCCCCATCGTCTTCCGCAGAAAATCGCAGTGACATCCCGCACCCCGCGCTGATCTCGCGGGGCGTGGGAATCATGGCGAACGGCGCACCGGCGAGCGCGCTGTTCGCAGCCATGGCCGCATGGGTTGAATCGAACGAGATCACGTACGGGCGGTCGCTCACAGCGAAACCACCTTCGATGCCTCGCGCATGCGCTCGAGGATATCGTACATGTTCGACACCTCGCCGACGGCAAGGGCATCCTTCAGTCCGTAGAAATCGAGGCAGGTCCCGCATACGAGCACTTCAGTTCCCTGTTCGATAAGGCTCGCAACGCTTTCGGCAACCTGGCACTCGCCGCCCGCCACGAGCTTCACGCCCGCATTCATGAACAGCAACGACACCGGAGGATCGCCCGCTTCTGCAAGCGTGTAGAGGGCCATCTTCATCAGGTTGCGACCAAGCTCGTCATCCCCCGAACCGATTCCGTCGCTTCCGACGAACACGCAGTATCCGCACCCCGCACCCGTCGAGCACGCCACAGGCGTGCATGCCGGCGCCGCACCCGCAGATCCGATGCTCGGCGCACTTCCTCGGCTCGCAGGCGAAACCCCGTTGTCGCCTGCGCCAGCGTAGGCGACGAGCCACCCGCCCTCGATGGCATCGACCGCAACAGATAGCCCCGTTTTCTCACCTAGACGCGTCAGATTCTTGACGGCCGTTTCATTATCGACGCGCACCTCCAGTTCTGTGCAACCTGCATCGATCTCCTTTTTCGCCAGAACAAGCGGCTTGGGACACGCCAGCCCGAAGGCATCGATCGTTTTCATAAAACTATCCTTTCGCGCCGTTTCGCCGTATCGGCATTCACGGCATTTCTATGAAAGCGCCGCCTTCGACCACGACGGCCTCCGCGGCCGTCGATCCGATGTCGACGCCGATGCTATACACGAGAACCCCCTTCGGCGACAAACGCGAGCGCGGCGATTCCCTTGTCGATTTCCGCTTCGCTCGTTCGATGCGAGAAGCTGAATCGCACAGCGCCGCTCTCTTTCGTGCCGAGCGCTTCATGCATGAGCGGTGCGCAATGGGCGCCCGCCCGAACGCATATTCCGAATTCGCTCCACAGCCTCCCGGCACCAAGCGCCGAATCCATGCCGTCGATCACGATGGCGACGATGCCCGAACGGACCCGCGTCGATCCTCCCAGTACGCTGACGTTCGGCAAGCCCCGAACGCCTTCCAGGAATCGGGACGTCGCTCCTTCGATGCGACGCGAAACGGTTTCGAGGCCGATCCTATCGAGGTAGGCTATACCGGCCGCAAGCCCCGCAAGCCCATGGGCGTTCGCAGTACCGGCCTCCAGGCTTTCGGGCATCGCATCGGGATGGCGCTCTTCGAAGCTTCGAAAACCCGATCCCCCCACCATAAGCGGCGGCAGCTCGATATCGCCGCCCACGGCCAGCCCGCCGGTACCTTGGGGTCCGTACAGGGCCTTATGGCCGGTAAAGCACACGACATCCGCCCCGATCTCCCCCATGTCGATCGGCAAGGTGCCGGCCGTTTGGGCGGCGTCGAGCACGAATGCGGCGCCCGCCTCATGCGCCGTACGGGCCATGCGGGCCACATCGTACACATCGCCGGTCACGTTCGAGGCATGCGTCGCCACCACGACGTCGGCTCCGTCTTCGAGCATGCGCTCGAAAGCCGGGTAATCAAGCGATCCGTCGGCGCGCACCGGGGCAACGGCAAGCGAGCAACCGCACTCGTCGCGCATCCGATACAGCGGCCGGAGCACCGAGTTGTGCGAGGCAGCCGTGGTCACCGCCCGGCCCCGCGCAGNCGGCGCCCGCCTCATGCGCCGTACGGGCCATGCGGGCCACATCGTACACATCGCCGGTCACGTTCGAGGCATGCGTCGCCACCACGACGTCGGCTCCGTCTTCGAGCATGCGCTCGAAAGCCGGGTAATCAAGCGATCCGTCGGCGCGCACCGGGGCAACGGCAAGCGAGCAACCGCACTCGTCGCGCATCCGATACAGCGGCCGGAGCACCGAGTTGTGCGAGGCAGCCGTGGTCACCGCCCGGCCCCGCGCAGGCAAGAGCCCCGCGATGGCCATGTTGAGCGCGGCGGTTGCGTTTGCCGTGAAGGCAATGCGCGAAGCGGCTTGCGCACCGAGGAGTCGAGCGATGCCCTCGCGTGCGGCGTACACCGCTTCCGAAGCCGCGATCGACGCTCCGTGAACGCCGCGCCCCGCACCGCCGAACGTGCGCAGCGCGGCGGTCATCGCCTCGATAACCTCGTCGGGCTTGTCCATCGTCGTCGCCGCATTGTCGAAATAGATCATGGTTCCGCCTCGTCGCAAGCAACACGAAAGCTGCTTGCGTTGTCGATTCGTCGTATAGTCGAGAAATACCGCCCGATCGCAGGCATGCGAACATGCCGCTGGGCGGCGGTGCAGAACGAACGGATGCGCTGCAGAGACGCACCCGGCGCTTCCCTTGAAGCTTTTGGTCGCCGTCCGCGGAAAGCAAAAACCCGCAGCCAGGCTGAATCGCAGTATAACGCACGCCGATCGCCGAAAACGCCGATTTTTCAACAGATTCTGCCAGCGGCGGGATCAACGAAAACGCGGCGGAGCAACTGGTATACTTTCCAAAGACGCTACGGCCCAACACGGTGGGCATCCACGGTTTCGAGAAAGGCATTCCCATGGCGCAGACGCCTCGCCCCGACCTCCTTCGCGCGCTTCCCCAAGTGGAGGAAATGCTGCAATCGCCCGAGATCAAGGCGCTCGGCTCGCTTCTGCCGCGCACCTTACTTGCAGATTGCGTGAGGGAAGCCATCGAGAGCGCACGCCGGGCCATCCTAACCGACGCGCTGCGCGAAGTCGACGTCCGCGCAATAGCCGACGATGCATGCGCATGCGCCCTCGCCAACCTCAAGCCGTCGCTCAAACGCGTCGTCAACGCAACGGGAATCATCCTCCACACCAACCTCGGCAGAAGCGTTCTGGCCGATGAGGCGGTTCACGCAGTCGAAGATGTCGCACGTGGTTACTCGACGCTTGAATACGATACCGAAACGCTCTCGCGCGGAAGCCGTCACGACCATGTGGAGCGCCTCATCTGCGCGCTCACGGGATCCGAAGCCGCCATCGCCGTCAACAACAACGCCGCCGCGGTTCTGATGGTGCTTGCGGAGTTCGCCGCAGAAAGGAAAGCCGTCGTTTCGCGCGGCGAGCTGGTCGAAATAGGCGGGTCGTTCCGCATACCCGACATCATGGCGCTCTCGCGCGCCGAGATGGTCGAGGTGGGCACGACGAACAAAACCCATGCGTCCGACTACGCTGAAGCGATCGGCCCCGACACGGCGATGCTGCTCAAAGTGCACCCCTCGAATTACCGTATCGTCGGGTTTTCCGAATCGGTGGGCGTAACGGAGCTGCGGCGCCTCGCCGATGAGGAGAACGCGCGCCGCTCTCTCTCGACTTGCGACGCCGAATGCTCTGAGAGCCTGTTGATCTTCGAAGACCAAGGATCTGGGGCGCTGCTGCATCTCGATTGCTTCGGAACCTATGCCGAACCCACAGTCGCCGAATCGCTGAAGCGAGGTTGCGATCTCGTCTCGTTTTCGGGTGACAAGCTGCTCGGCGGACCCCAAGCCGGCATCGTCGTCGGCTCGCGTCGCCTGATCGATCGACTGAAGAAAAACCCGCTTGCTCGCGCGCTGCGCCTCGATAAAATGACCCTCGCCGCGCTCGAGGCGACGCTGCGCATCCACCTTGATCCCGAGCAGGCGCTTCGCGCCATCCCGACGCTGCGCATGCTCTCGGAGCCCGCCGATTCCGTACGCGATCGCGCGATCCGGCTCGCATCGGCGCTCGATGATGCGCTGCCCGAAGGATACGCCCAAGTGAACGTCGTCAACGAGACGGCGCGGGCAGGCGGCGGCTCGCTGCCGCTATGCGATATCGAATCGCATGCCGCCCAGATTACGTTCTTGCGCGGAAACGCACAGGATTGCGAAACGTTCCTCATCGCAAAACGCCGCGTTCCCATCGTCGGACGAATCAAGAAAGAAGCGGTTCTTTTGGACGCCCGCACGATCACCGATGCCGACATCCCCGAAGCCGCATCCGCGCTGCGCGCCTACTTCGATGCGCTCGACGTATCGACAGAAACCACGCGCGCCCTTCGCAACGACCCAGCCTCACGATCGGGCATTCGCCCGAATCCCGCGAAAAGCGAGGCTACCCGATGAGCCGCGATCTCGTACTCGGAACAGCCGGGCACATCGACCACGGGAAATCATCGCTCGTCTACGCCCTCACCGGAACCGACCCCGACCGCCTGAGCGAAGAGAAACGACGCGGTATAACGATCGAACTCGGTTTCGCCCGGCTCGACCTACCCGGCGACGTGTCGCTCGGCATCGTCGACGTACCCGGCCACGAACGCTTCGTCAGACAGATGATCGCCGGATCCAGCGGCATCGATTTCGCGCTGCTTTGCATCGCCGCCGATGACGGCATCATGCCCCAAACGCTCGAACACCTCGCCGTGCTCGAGCTTCTGGGCGTACCCCGCCTTGTCGTGGCCCTGACCAAAATCGATCTGGTCGACGACGAGTGGACGTCCTTCATGGCAGACGAAATCGAGGCGCGCCTCGAGCAAACCCCCTACGCCCACGCCCCCGTCGTTTCCGTTTCGAGCAAAACCGGACAAGGCCTCGACGACCTCAAAGGGGCCCTTGCTGAAATGGCGCGGGCGACCGAACGCATTCAGACCGGTTCGATCCCCCGCCTTCCCGTTGACCGGGTATTTTCCGTAAAAGGAGCGGGCACCGTCATCACCGGCACCCTCTGGAGCGGAAAAATCGCGCTCGATGACGAAATCGAAGTGCTGCCGAGCGGATTGCGCGCCCGTGTTCGCGGCATCCAGATTCATGGGACGGCATCGAAAACAGCACTCGCAGGCCATCGCGTTGCCCTCAACCTCAACGCCCTCTCGACAAGCGAAATCCGACCGGGCTCGTTCATCGCCGCACCCGGTGCGATCATTCCAACCGATCGATTCGATGCCGAACTTGCCTTCCTGGGCGTTCCGGGCAAAACACGCTCCCTCGAAAGCGGCACGCGCGTCCGCGTGGCGCACGGAACGCGCGAGACCTTCGGGCGCGTTCTCCTCATCGGACAGAGGGAATCGCTTGCGTGCGGCGAGCGGGCCTTTGCACAGATTCGACTCGAAGAACCCCTGCCCGTATCCTGGCGCGACCGCTTCGTGGTGAGATCCTACTCCCCCGTTCACGTAATCGGGGGCGGCACCGTGCTTCGCGCCCATCCGCGCAGAACGACGAACATCTCGCCGGAAGATCTAAAGTTGCTCGAAGCGCTCTGCACGCAAAACGAATCGGCCGTTGCAAAAGCGTCCTTCGCGACTCAAAGCCTGCCCGTCACCGCATCGGCGCTTGCCGCAGCATCCGGCCTTTCGGCCCCAGCCGCCCAGCGAGAGCTCGACGCCCTCGTCGCCGCTGGTGCGGCCGTACGGCTCGAAGGAGCCCCTCGAGGCTCGTTCTACATGGCGAAATCGAACCTTCAGCGGCTCCGTTCCGCCATTGAAAACGCTTTGCTCAAATTCCATGCCGAGAATCCGACTGCGCCGGGCATCGCAAAAGACATCCTTCGCCAGCGTGCCGTTCCCGCAGCCGACGCCGAATCCTTCGACGCCCTGCTCGCCGATGCCGTTTCCGCAGGAGCGGCGATCGCCTCGAACGGGGAGGTTGCCCACCCGAAAGCAGGAGCAGCGGCACGAAAAGCAGTCGAGCTGGCAACCGAGACCCTAGCCGCAACCCTCGCCGCCGCAGGCGGCACGCCCCCAACCGTATCCGATCTCATCGCCGCAAGCGGAGTCGAACCCGCACTTGCCCACCGCGCGCTCAACATACTCGAAAAAGAAGGCGCCGTCCGCCGCGTAAGCCAGGAGTTCTTCTTCGATGCCGCCGCATTCGAATCGCTCGCCGGCAGTGCGCGCGCCCGACTCGAGCAGGGACCCGCAACCGCAGCCGAGCTCAAGGAGGCCATGAACACCAGCAGGAAATACGCCATTCCCCTGCTCGAGCATTTCGATTCCCAGGGCATGACGAGGCGCGACGGCGATCTGCGTTATCTGCGATAGCATGCGGATGCAAATGGCGGAGATGCATGCGAATCGAACGCACCCGAGACGTTCTGCGCGCCTCACATCGGCTTTGAAGGCCGTGGGGCCCACCAGGACCCATCCATCTCCGTTTCAGCGAACGCGCCCGAAGCGGCGCTCGATCATGATACCGTAAAACCGATAAATCGGCTCAGAAATTCGAACAGATGCCTCACGAGTCCGTGAAGCGCACTTTCTTCTTCAGAACCTTGCGCAAAACGAAGTAGTATGCAACGCCCGCAAGCACCCATGAGACGCCGAGGAGCTTCGCCGGCATGCTCAGACTCACCCACGTATAGGCGATAACCGCAAAACCTATCGCAGGCGATATCAGGTGGGCGAATACTTTGCCGTCGCGCTTCTTGACGAAGAAGTGCCACACGACGGTCGCATGCAGAACGAGAAAGGCCGTGAGTGCGCCGAAGTTCACGAACAGCGATATCGTATCGGTGCCGAATCTGCCCAGAACCAAAACGAGCACGAGCGACACCGCGCCCACGAACAGCGTCGCCACATAGGGCGTCTTGTATTTCGGATGGATCCTCGCAAGCGCATGCGGAAGGCTCCCATCGCGCCCCATGGCAAACAGTATGCGCGAGATGGCAGTCTGGGCGGCAAGCGCCGTGAAGATTCCCCACGACAGCGCCGTTGCAAGAGCGCAGGTAACGGAAAGCGCCCTTCCCCCCGCCAAACCCGCCACAAGGTAGAACGCGTTGTCCTGGTCATGCGCGAATACCGCGCCGTCAGGGCTGATGCATCCGGCAATGTAGGTCTGCACCGCGAATAGCGTGCCCACGATTGCAAGAGAGGCCATCATCGCCCTTCCCGGTCCGCGGCGAGCGTCCTTCGCCTCCTCCGCAAGCGTCGCGATGCCGTCGAAGCCGAGAAACGACAGCACGCCCAACGACACGGCGCTCATCACAAGGTTGGGATCGAAGGTTTCCGGGTTGAAGACGGGATCGAACGTGAAACCTTTCGATGACGGGTCCGTCGCGACCCAATGGATCCCCAATACGATGAACACGGCAAGGCAGAGCATCTCGAGCACGAGGGCGATGCGATTGACGGCAGAGGCCGTCTCGATGCCGCGAACGTTCACGAACGTATTGGCCAGCACGAACACGACGCCGAACGCCCACGCAGGTATTTCGGGCACGATTCCATGAAGCGCGGTCGATGATACGACGTACAGGAGCACCGGGCTTAAAATGTAGTCGAGCATGAGCGCCCAACCGGTCAAAAACCCGACGCCCGGATTGATCGCCCCTGCTCGCATAGGCATACACCGATCCCGATACGGGAAACTCCCGGCCAAGCGATGCATAGGAGAGAGCCGTGAACGCCATGGCGCACGTGCCGACGATGTACACGAGCGTCGGCATGCCGCCCGATTCCGTGAATATGCCGCCATAGATGCCGAACGGCGCAATGGGCACCATGAATATAAGCCCGTAGACCACCATGTCGGGAACCGACATGACACGTCTCAGCTTCGGTTTGTTCGACCGCCCTTCCGTTTCGGCACCGGCGGATCTGCCCTGCATGACGTAAGCCTCCTCAGAAGCGCACCCGTTCGCGGTTTCGGCGATGCGCCGCCTACCACTGTACTCTTCGGGAAAACCAGCAGCGAGCACTGTCATGCATTGCTCATGGAGCCGTTAACGTTTCGTTTCGATGCCCGAGCGCACAAGACGCCCAGCGGATGCGGGCCGCCGGGCGGCTGCCAGGGCGTCTCGGGCAGCTTAGTCGAGCCAGGCCTGATCGTCTGCCACCTCGCGAACGAACAGGCGCCCGATCGACTCACGGTCCTTCGCCTCATGATACTTGAACGCCATCGGGCCTTCGGACAACGTACCCAGAATCTCGATCTTACCCGTCACATGCGACATGCAATACCGAAAGGACTTGCCGATCCCGTTTTGCAGGGCCTTCGCTCCTTCGACTATGCGAACACCTTCCTTCAAAGGCACCTGGAACTGGTTCTTCACACCCGAAACTGGACGGCATTGGAAAACGTAATACGGCTCGACGCCAATCGAAGTGAGTTTTTGCAGCAGGCTTGCAAGCACCTCGACATCATCGTTGACTCCTCGCAGAAGAACCGTCTGGTTGCGCACGGGGATACCCAGATCAAGAATTGCCCTCACGGCCTTCGCCGCCTCCGAGGTCACCTCGCGCGGATGATCGAACTGGGTCACAACGAAAAGCTGCTTTCTTTCCCGATACCGTTTCAGCACATCCAGAAGCCCGATGTCGGAGGTGATGCGCGACGGCAGCGTCACGGGTGCGCGCGTCGCAATGCGTACGAAGTCGATATGGGAGATGCCGGCAAGCAACCCGAGTATCTCCTCAAGGCGCTCGTTGGAGCACATCATCGCATCGCCGCCGCTCACCAAGACGTTCGTGATCTCAGTGTGCGCATGAAGATAGGCCGCGATCTTATCGAAGTCTTTCGCGATACCCTCGTCGGGAAGTCCAACGATGCGTTTTCTGAAGCAATGCCTGCAGTACATGGCGCATTCGTTGGTCGCGAGCATCAGCACGGTTTCGCGGTATTTATGCTGAATGCCCGCGATAACCGTGTTGTCGGCTTCTCCCGAGGTGTCAAGGCTTCCAGACTGATCCTCCTCGAGCAGCGACGGTACGGCTAACTTGAGGATGGGATCCTCCGGATCGTTGAAATCGATGAGCGACAGATAGTACGGAGGCACCGCCATAGGTGCGCGGTCGAGAATTGCGGATATCCTCGCCCTATCCGCTTCGCCGAACCGCAAGAGATCGCCCAAGTCTTCAAGCGTTCTCGAGCATTCCTTCATTTCGCTTTTCCAACCCATCGAGCATCCTCCTTCGCCCCGCGCTCGCGCCGCTTTGAAGCACGGCACGGCAAGCCGCCTCGTTCGGGCGCGCGTTGAGCCAACGGACAGCGTTCGTCTTCGATATCGCCTCGGATCAGACCGCCGCCGCCCGTTTCGATGAAGGCCATCCCGGGTTCGGGGCGTTCGCTAAATCGAGAAACCGATTCGGGGGCTTCTCGCGTAAAAAGTATTCGAACCGATCGCCGCATGGTAGCACGGTGCGATTTTCGAACTGAATATCCGCTGGTAAAATGCCGAAAACATCTTGACTGCCTGCATAAACCTTAAGAAGACTCATCAGGTTTACGAAAGGAATACCGATCTTGCTGCATACGTCTGCAACAGCGTTTCACGCCATGCGCCGCAAAGCGCCGGCCTACGGCATCAGACGGATCATCGCCGCGATAACGACCTCGAACCCGAACAGCATGAGGAAAATCGCGATATCTTTCCACCCTGTACGCCGAAAACGATGATTGCTGCATCGTATTCGACAAGATGCGGTTGACAGCCGCCTCTACGCAAAAGCGCCCCGATTGTCGGGGCGCTCGCTTGGTTTTCGCACGTTGGGTTTAAGCGGCCTTGATGTTAGAAATCAACCTCATCGGGGTCGAGTCCCGACATGCCGAACTGCTCGAGTTCGTTGATCTTGCGCATATCGTCGGCGCTGATATCGAACCCGAACACATCGGCGTTCTCGCGAATGCGCTCAGGCGTCATCGACTTCGGCAAAGGCACCGCATTGTTCTGCAAACACCATCTGATGCACAGCTGCGCAACCGTCACGCCGTAGTTCACGGCGATTTCGAGCAACCGATCGTCATCGAGAACGCGACCTTGTCCCAGCGGCGACCATGCCTCGACGAGAATTCCGCTCAAATCGCAGAACTTCTTCGTCTCGGTTTGCGGGAAGCCCGGATGCATCTCCACCTGGTTGACCATCGGATCGATCTCGCTCACCTTCATGAGCGGTTCAAGATGATGCGGCTTGAAGTTGCTCACGCCGATGGCGCGGATGTAGCCGTCGTTGTACAGCTTTTCGAGCGCACGCCATGTATCGGCGTTTTCCTTCTGCCAAACCTCGTCGGCACCTTTGGCTGCCGGCCAATGGACGAGGTAGAGATCGAGGTACTCGAGGCCGAGCTTCTTAAGCGACGAATCGAACGCCTTGAGCGCGCTGTCGTAGCCGCGATCGCTCGCCCAGAGCTTGCTCGTAACGAACAGCTCGCTGCGATCGATCCCCGATCGCCTCAAAGCCTTTCCGACGCTCTCCTCGTTTTCATACGCCGCCGCCGTATCGAAGTGCCGGTACCCGGCATCGAGCGCCACGTTGATCGCATCGATCGCCTCCTGCCCGTCGGGCATCTTCCAGGTGCCGAACCCGATGCAGGGAATTTCGTATCCGTTGCGCAAAACAAATGTATCGTGAGGGCCGTTCATTGTTATCTCCCTTCGGTAGTAAATTCCAGATCATCATACGCACGGAAAGCCTTTTTGGGAGAAAACGTCATGCGTTTGTAGCGCGATCTACAGAGGGATGCAACGGGAGGGCGCCCTGCACCCGCGAGGCAGCGGCATCGGCGCACCGCGCAAATCCTGCAAAGCAAAACCGGCCGAGCGCCATGCCCGACCGGTTTATCAGATTTCCGCCTGCTCGTACATGAGCTCAGTCGTGGATCCCGTCGTTTTGGCGGATCAGCTTGCGCTTGATCTTTCCGCCGATGGTTTTAGGCAGCTCGTCCACGAACTCGACGATGCGCGGGTACTTATACGGCGCCGTCGTATGCTTCACATGATCTTGGAGCTCCTTGATAAGCTCGTCGGATGGCTCCCACCCTTTCGCAAGCACGACCGTGGCCTTGACGACCTTGCCGCGGATCGGATCGGGAGCTGCGGTAACCGCGCACTCGATAACCGCATCGTGCTCCACAAGCGCGCTTTCCACCTCGAAAGGCCCGATTCGGTAACCGCTGCATTTGATCACGTCGTCATCGCGCCCGACAAAGTAATAATATCCGTCGCTATCGCGCCATGCCATGTCGTGCAGATTGTAGTACTCGCCGCCGACCGCCTCGCGCGTGCGCTCCTCGTCTTTGTAGTACCCGACGAACAATCCCGGGGGATAGGCTTCTTTGAGCTTCGTCACGCAGATGGCGCCCTCTTCGCCGTCTTCGACCTCGGCTCCCTCATCGTCGAGCAACCGGATGTTCAAAAGCGGAGAAGGCTTGCCCATCGAGCCGGGACGCGGTTCGACCCAGGGGAACGTCGCCAGAAGGACAGGGCCCTCCGATTGTCCGAACCCCTCGCGGATCTTCTTTCCCGTCAAGCGCTCCCACGCAAGTGTGACCTCAGCGTTCAGCGGCTCACCCGCCGTCGCGAAGTTCTCGACCGACGAAAGGTCGTATGCGGCGACATCTTCCTGCAGCATGAACCGGTACATCGTCGGCGGCGCGCAGAACGTGGTGAGCTTGTAATCCTGGATCTTCTGAAGCAGGTGAGTCGGCACGAACTTGTCCATGTCGTAAGCGAAGATGGACGCGCCCGCAATCCACTGCCCGTAGATCTTGCCCCATCCGAACTTCGCCCAGCCGCTGTCGGTCACGCTCATGTGAAGCTTGTCTTCCTGAACCTGCTGCCAGTACTTTGCGGTGATGATATGACCGAGCGGATGCGCGAAGTTATGCGATACGGCCTTCGCAAGACCGGTCGTGCCGCTCGTGAAGTAGATGAGCATGATGTCTTTCGCCGTCGTGGCATCCTCGCCCGTCGGCCGCACCCACTCGTCGGATTCGCCGGCGATCAGCTCGTCGAAACCGCGCCATCCCCCCCGATCGCCCGCTACGATGATGCGCTCTTTGATGCTCGGCGATTTCGGCAGCGCTTCCTCCACCTGCGCGCACACGTATTCGTCGTTCACGCATACCATCATCTTGACGTTCGCGCTTTCGGCGCGGTACTCGATGTCTTTCTTGGTGAGCTGCAAAGAGGCGGGGATGATGGTCGCTCCGATCTTGCACAGCGCCATCGCAGTCACCCAGTATTCCCAACGGCGACGCAAGATGACCATTACGACGTCGCCCTTCCCGATGCCGAGCTTCGAAAACGCGTTCGCGGCCCTGTTCGACAGCTTCGAGATGTCGGTGAAAGTGAATACGCGCTCCTCTCCCGCATCGTCGCACCAGAGAAGCGCCCGCTTCTCGGGCTCGACGCGCGCCCATTCGTCGACGACGTCGTAAGCGAAGTTGAAATCGGCGGGAACATCGATCTTGAAATTCTCCAAGAAGTCCTCGTACGAATCGAAATCGATGCGGGGGCAGTACTTGCTTAAGATGTGGTTCACGAGCCGGTCCTATTCTGCGATGATCGTAACGAATTTTGCGGGCACGTCCCCGCCGCAGCGCTGGCCGTGCAGGTATTCGGGGTTGAAGTAGATGCTGTCGCCAGGACAGAGCTCGAATTCCTTATCGCCCCAGGTGACAACAACGCAACCCTCCAACACGAGGTTGAATTCCTGACCCGAGTGGGTTACGAGCTTGGCGGGCTCGTCGCTCGGGTCGAGCACGACGAGCAGCGGCTGCATGATCTTGCCGCTGTAGCGCCAAGCCAAATCCTCGAAATGGTATCCGGGATAGCGATCCACCTCGCGGCCCTCTCCGCTTCTCACCACGTGGTAGCTGTTGAGCTTCGCCGCGGTACCCGTCAAGATCTCGGTGAATTCAACGCCGAACTTGTGCGCAAGATGGTAGATGGCAGAGATCGGCACATCGGCGCCGGTCTCCTCCCAATCGATATAGGTTTCGAGCGGCACGCCGAGCTCTCGCGCCATCTCCTCGCGGGTAACGTCGCAGGCTTCGCGCAACCCTTTGATGCGCAGGCCTATCTCGGCGAACTCCGTGACCATACAGCCTCCTAAGCTTCCATCCCAAGCGCGATCGCGCGCTTGTTCTTCTCGAGCATTCCCGGCTTCGAAGCGGGCACGCATTTCGCAACGGCCGCATCGAGCGTCTCCTTGCTGCAAAAACCCGTCTCCTTGAACAGCTTGCCCACGCAAACGACGTTGGCCAAGCCCTTCAGACCCGCCTGCTCGGCGATCTCGGTTGCGGGGATCGCGCAGACGGTCACGCCCTCCCGTTCGGGGATATCCTGCACAAGCGTCGAATCTGCAACCACGACGCCTCCCTTGGGCACGGTATCGATGAACTTCTCGAGCGAAGGCTGGTTCATAACGATCAGCGTATCGGGTGTCACCACCAGTGGAGATCCAATCGGATCGTCTGAAAGGCACACGCTGCAATTCGCCGTGCCGCCGCGCATCTCCGGCCCGTAGGAAGGAAGCCACGACACCTCGCGGTCGTCGATGAGGCCCGCCGTCGCGATGATCTTTCCCGCGAACAGAATGCCCTGGCCGCCGAAGCCGGCAAGCACGATGTTATAGGTTTGCGCCATCTCTACTCCTTTTCCCCAACGGCTAGCGGACAGTCCTTCGCCCGCTCCGCCGCCGCAGCGGCAACGCTTTCGTAGCCGTCGGCGATGACGTCGCGGTACACGCCGAGCGGATAATATGGAAGCATGTTCTCGCGCATCCACGAAAACGCATCTTGCGGCGTCAGACCCCAGTTGGTCGGGCAGGTCGAGACAACCTCGATAAGAGAATACCCCACCCCGTCGATCTGGTTCTGGAACGCCTTCTTGATAGCCTTTTTCGCCTTGCGAACGTTCTTCGGCGAATCGACCGTCACGCGCTCGATGTAAGCCACGCCGTCGAGCGACGAGAGCAGCTCGGACACGCGAATCGGATAGCCCGCCGTCGAAACATCGCGCCCGTAGGGCGAAGTCTGCGTCACCTGGTGCGGAAGGCTCGTAGGCGCCATCTGCCCCCCGGTCATGCCGTAAATGGCGTTGTTGATAAAGATGACGGTGATGTTCTCGCCACGAGTTGCGGCGTGAATGGTCTCTGCCATGCCGATGCTCGCAAGATCGCCGTCACCCTGGTAGGCGAACACGACGTTGTCGGGATGAACGCGCTTCACAGCGGTTGCAACCGCAGGGGCGCGTCCATGCGCAGCCTCGATCATATCGCAGCCGAAGAAATCGGTTGCAGTAACCGAGCATCCCACGGGAGCGACGCCGACCGTCTTGCCCTCCACGCCCAGCTCGTCAATTGATTCGGCGACAAGGCGATGGACGATGCCATGCGGGCATCCGGGACAGTAGTTCGTGATCACGGGAAGGAGCGCCTGGGGACGCTCGAAGATTACCTTGCCTTCGGTCGCCATCTTACGCACCCGCCTTTCCATTCAACGTTTCGATCCGCTCGAGCACCTCGGCAGGCGTCGGGATGATGCCGCCCGCATGCCCGAAGAATTCCACCGGCACGCGACCTGCCGAAACGAGCCGCACGTCGTCCACCATCTGTCCCATATTCATCTCGACGCTCAAAAGGACCTTCGCATGGGGAATGACCGATTCGATCGCATCGGAAGGAAACGGCCACAGGGTGATCGGGCGAATGAGGCCGGCTTTGATCCCCTTTTCCCGAGCCGTGACGACGGCGCTGCGCGCGATGCGGGCCGATGCGCCGAACGCGACGACAACGATCTCGGCATCGTCGGTCATGAAAAGCTCGGCGCGCTGCTCGGTTTCCTTTATTTTCGCATAGCGCTCGAAGCGCTCGTTGTTAAGGCGCTCAAGATCGGCAGCCTGCAGATACAGAGAATTCACGATGTTGTGCTCACGCTCGCCTTTGTGACCGGTCGTCGCCCACGGCTTGTCGGGAAGATCGGCCTTCGGCTCGGGAAGGACCACCGGCTCCATCATCTGACCGAGCATACCGTCGGCCAAGATCATGACCGGCATACGGTATTCGTCGGCCTTCTCAAACGCGAGGAACGCGCAATCGGCCATCTCCTGCACCGTTGAGGGGGCGAACACCATGAGCTGGAAATCACCGTGCCCGGTTGCGCGGGTCGCCTGCCAGTAATCGGACTGCGAAGGCTGGATACCGCCGAGTCCCGGGCCGCCGCGCTGCACGTTCACGATTACGCCCGGCAGATCTGCGCCGGCCATGTACGAGATGCCCTCGCCCTTAAGCGAGATTCCCGGCGAAGAAGAGGACGTCATAACGCGGGCACCCGCCGCCGACGCGCCGTACACCATGTTGATGGCGGCGATCTCGCTCTCGGCCTGAAGGTAGGTGCCCCCAACCTTCGGCATACGCTTCGACATGTACGCCGCCAATTCGGTTTGCGGAGTGATCGGATACCCGAAGAAGAACCGGCACCCAGCGCGCAGAGCGGCTTCGGCCAGAACCTCGTTGCCCTTCATCAATACTTTCTCAGCCATGGCTACCTCACAACCGTAATCGCAACATCGGGGCACATCGTGGCGCACGACATGCATCCTGTGCATTTGTCTTCATCGACCAGATAAGCGGGGTGGTACCCTTTGGACGTAATCTTCTTGAAATCCAGCTCGATTATGTCCACCGGGCATGCATCGACGCATAAACCGCACCCCTTGCAGAAATGATCGTCTACGATAATTCTCGGCATGGTCAACCTTCCTCGTCTGATTGCGCACTCTACGAACAACCAAGGCCGCGCATCGCGGCTGCTCGGTGCAGATATGTACCGGGTGTTATCAGGTGCCCCACGGAGTACGAACATACACTTGCACAGGATACACGTTTTGGATAGCGCAGCTTTCCCAAAACGAGTCGTTTTTCTGGCCAACGATCTCTTTTGGCACCGTAGTGCACACGATCGGCAAGCCCGACGCTTCGGACACCTCGCTCACGAAAGGCGCAGAATCGCAGATGGTCTGATCGGTCGTGTCCTGCTTGAGGTGCGAATTTCCGACGATGCCCGTTGCCCGCAAGCAGGCCTTCGCTTCTATTTCGGCCAAAAGCCCGATGGCTTCGTCCGCTTCTTGTGTAAGGTTGCGATATCTGTTGACCACGTAGAGAACCTCGTGGCGCTGCGCGGCTATCCGCGGCGCGAATCTGCCGAGCGCCGTTGCTCCCACGTCGTCACCGCCCGCATCGATCACGACGCACTTGCGCTCGCCGTCCTCCTGCCGCATGGCGTCCTCGATCGCCGTGTAGACGGCGCCCGACAAACTCGGGGAATCGAGCGTCGTGCCCGCGAACATCGGACTCACAACGGAAACGCCCGCGCTTTCCATTGTGTCGCGGTAATCGCTGCTGCGAAAATACGGATTCACGACATCGAGGTCGACAAGCGTAACCTCCTGACCGCGCTTCGCGGCATCGAGTGCTAGGTTGATGGCAAAATTAGTCTTCCCAACGCCGTAATGCCCTATGACCACCGTAATAGGTGAAAGCGGAAAGAGAGCCTGCTCGCTTGCGCGCGCTGCGGCACCGCCACCTTCGGCCAAACCGTTTGCCATATCTTCGGCCATCGGAAATCCTTTCTTTGCGCTCTGCAAATATTCGAAGACGGTTTGCGAACAAAAACTTCAGTGACCCGTAAACCGCCCGATCAAAAAGCCCGCACTCTCGTTGGTAATTGAGCCGCATTTAATTGAACCACATTTGCCGGGACAGAGGCTCGGAATCGCAGCAATCCCTGCCTACGCGGTAGGATTATCGCTGCAAAGGACTGCACGGCCGGATTGCCGCCGTGGAAGCGACGGTGGATTTGCGCCATGCCCGAGATGACACCTAGGCACCTCTTGCATATTCAAGCGGCCTCCCACCCATTCAGGCGACCGCACGCAAATCCGGATGATCGCATGCCCATTCGAACAGCCGCACGCGAATCCAAGCGACTGCCCGAGGGAAGATGCGCTCCCGATCTTCCCTCGGCTGCGTTTTAGGTAATATATTAATCTGGCACAAAATTGGACCTGTGGCAATCATGTAATACATGATAATAATGGCTAAGGCGGAATAATCGGCAAAACGCCTGATGGCAAAAATCAAAAACCAGGGCTTCGGTGTTATGTATGTTTTTACATTTTGCCACAGGTCCAATTTTGTGCCCGAATCCGACAGACTCGGGCACAAATCGATCAACGACGAGGATCGTCCATGCAGGAGAAGGCCGGCAAGCAAAACCATCGGCCGCCACAGTCGAATCTACATGGCCCCGACACGCGCTCGCTCAATGCGATCGTCAGACAACCTTTAATCCGAGAAGCGTCTCTACGCTTCAGCCTAACCTTTATCAGCGTTCTTGCAGTCGGACATGTCAATGCCTTTGCGCATAACGCGATCGTAATTGTCGATTTTGTAGTTGAGCCTTTCAAGCGTCACCCGCATATCCTCCATACGCTCGACGAGCTGCTCGCGCTGCTCGATCAGAATGTCCTTGCGCGCCGCATTGGTGTCATCGCCCTGCTGGTAGAGCGCAACGTATTCGATAAGCGCTTCGACCTGGATTCCGGCAGCCCGCATGCATTTGATGAATTCAACCCAGTTGAGGTCTTCCTCGGTGTAATCGCGGATGCCGTTATCGCGGCGATTGACGGCGGGAATGAGCCCAACGCGCTCGTAGTAACGAAGCGTATCGGCTGAAATGTCGTATTTCTTGCTTACTTCTGCAATCAGCATGGCGCGCTCCTTGTATTACGCAATATCGCTCTTATATCTCAGGGTACCGCTCTCGCATGCGCGGTACCGCCTCGTAGCATCTGGCTGTTTTCGGGATAACGGATATCCCTATCACCTATATAGCACTTGAAGTCCACTCCAAGTCAAGGGCCGCAGGCAAAGATATCTGGAACACCTTGGGAATTCTTCGATATCCCAGCTGAATCGGAAATAGGTTGCTATACAATTGCAAAAACCGCGCGTCGAACGCTTGATTGAAGACCGTCCGCAGCGCGTACGCCGATAATCCTAGACAATGAAAAGGAGGTCAATGTTCATGGAGCCGAATATCAAAGAGGTGGCAGGTCGAATTCGCGCGCTGCGAGAGGACATGGACCTCACCATGCAGGAGATGGCCGACGCAACGGGCCGCAGCGTGGCAGAGTACTCCGCGCAGGAAAACGGCGAGCAGGACCTTTCATTTACCTTCCTCTATAAATGCGCCGAGAAGTTCGGAGTCGACGTGATCGAGCTTCTCACCGGCGAGAACCCGCATTTAAGCGGCTATTCGCTCACGCGTGCCAACGATGGGCTCTCGATCAAACGCCGTGCCGGTTTCGAGTATCTGCACAAGGCGCCCCACTTCAAAAACAAGATCGCGGAGCCGTTCCTCGTCACCGCCCCTTACCTCGAAGAAGAGCAGAACCAGCCGATTCACCTCTCTCGCCATACCGGCCAGGAAATCGACTACATCCTGTCGGGCAAGATGCGCTTCGCCTACGAAGACCACGTCGAAGAGCTCGAAGCCGGCGATATGCTCATGTACGATTCAGGACGCGGCCACGGCATGATCGCAACAGGCGGCGAGCCATGCGTGTTCCTCGCGATCGTTATGAAGCCCGGAGAAGACAAGATTTCTTAGGCACTGCCGCATCGCCGACAGTGCCGCAACATCCCAACCCGATCGCCCGCCAACGGCTGTCCAGCCGTCCGCTCGAAAGAAAGATTGTCATGAGAAATTTGAACCTCCGTTACGTCACCGAATCGTATAACGATCTTGACCAGCTTGAATCGTTTTCCGTCACCTGCCCCGATGATTTCAACTTCGGCTACGACGTTGTCGACGACATAGCCGACAACGATCCCGACCGCCGGGCCATGGTATGGTGCAACCCTGAAGGCGAAGAGCATGTTTTCACCTTCGCCGACATGAAGCGCTGGTCGGACAAAACCGCGAACTTCCTGAAGGATCAGGGCATTGGCCGCGGCGACATGGTAATGGTGATCCTGCGCCGCCACTACCAGTTCTGGTTCGTGGCCACCGCGCTTCACAAGCTCGGTGCCGTCATGGTGCCCGCTACCTTCATGCTCAAGGAACATGACCTCGAATACCGCCTCAACGGCGCAGGCATCAAGGCCATCATCGCAACGACCCTCGGCGATATTGCCGAGGTATGCGACAACGTGCAAGACGCATGCGCCACGCTTGAAACGAAGATCCTCGTCAACGGTGCAGGCGGCGGTCTGACCCCCGAAGACGAGAACCACAAGCTGCTGTTCTCCGAGCAGGATCATCCGATCGGATCCGAGCTCTCGGGTCCGGAAGGCATCTGCGCCAAACCCGCCGTGCGCGAAGGCTGGCTCGATTTCAACACGTGCGTCCGCGCGGCATCCGAAGAATTCGAGCGGTGCGAAACGGCTTCGGCCGACCCCATGCTCATGTACTTCTCAAGCGGCACCTCGGGAAATCCCAAGATGGTGCTGCATGATTCGGCCTACGCTCTCGCCCACCTCATCACAGCCAAACATTGGCACAACGTGCTGCCCGACGGCATCCACTTCACCATCGCCGATACAGGCTGGGGCAAAGCCGTCTGGGGCAAATACTACGGCCAGTGGCTCATGGAAGCCTGCGTGTTCACCTACGACTACGACCGCTTCCATGCAGGAGACATCCTCTCCCTCATCGGGAAATACGGCATTACGACGCTCTGCTGCCCACCGACGATGTATCGCATGTTCATGCAGGATAACGTGGACGCCTACGACCTCTCGACGCTCGTTTATTCGACCACCGCAGGCGAAGCACTCAACCCCGACATCTTCGAGTTCTGGAAAGAGCACACGGGGCTCACGATCTACGAGGGCTTCGGGCAAACCGAAACGCCGCTCACGATTGCGAATCTCACCAATTCGGTTCCGCGACCGGGTTCGATGGGCAAGCCCGTTCCGCTCTACACCATCCATATCCTGCGCGATGACGGAACCCGCTGCAATACCGGCGAAACCGGCGAGATCTGCATCAAGTGCGAGCCGAAGATGCCCGGACTCATGCTCGAGTACTATCTCGATGACGAGAAGACCGCAGCCGCCATGCACGACGGCTGGTACCATACGGGAGACACCGCGTGGTGCGATGAGGATGGCTATTTCTGGTACGTTGGCCGCAACGACGACGTGATCAAATCGTCTGGCTACCGCATCGGGCCTTTCGAAATCGAAAGCGTCATGCTCGAGCACGAGGCGGTTGCCGAGTGCGCCGTCACCGGAGTGCCTGACGAGCTGCGCGGATTCGCCGTCAAGGCGACTGTCGTGCTTGCTCCCGGCTTCGCCGGCACCGCCGAGCTTACCAAAGAACTGCAAACCTGGGTCAAGCATCAAACCGCTCCGTACAAATACCCCCGCATCATCGACTACGTCGATGCGCTTCCGAAAACCGTGAACGGAAAGATCCGCCGTGCGGTCATCCGCGACAAGGATGCCGACTGACATACGACTTCCGAATAGACCGTCAATGGAAGGGCAGGGCTTCAAGAACCCTGCCCTTTTACTATGCTGCGTCTACGCAGCATAGTCGATCTCGTCCGAATCGCTCAAAACCGAATCGTCGGCATAGGTGTTGCGGATCGAGCGGATGAAGCTTTCGAATCCCTTGGCTTCATAGACATCCTCCACGGCACACTCCGTAACCGCCTTCGCATCACCAAAGGCCCGATTCGCCCAGCCATGCGTCAACCTGATCGAGTGAATCGGCTACCGCATCCGCTGTGATGCTGATCCCATCGGAAAGGCGCACGTCAGGACAGATCGACTGGATGTCGGAAAGAGTGCTGGCAAACCCGCTGCTCCCCGACGTGTTAAACGGTAAGACCGTCTTACCCGCCAGATCATGAAGGTGCAAGAACGAAGCCACCGCCTGAGGAAGATGAGACCACCAGGTTGGGAACCCGAGGTACACCGTTTCGTATTCATCCCAGTTTTCAACCGTTGCCGCAAGCTCCGGCAGAATTCCCTCGTTTTGCTCGGCGCGTCCAATTTCAAGCAGGTCGTCATAGTTTTCAGTATAGAGCTCAGACGGCTCAATGCGAAAAAGATCGCTATCGACAAGCTCGTTGATACGCCCGGCGATTTGAAGCGTGTTGCCCGACCACGAAAATACCGCAACGAGCGATTTTCCTGCTGCCATCCGAACTTCTTCCTCAGGTGCAGCGCCACTCGCGGCAGATCCCTCTCCCGCAGACTGCTCGCTGCGCTCTCCATCCCCGGAAACGCCCTGTCCCAGCTCCGAAGCACATCCGGACATGAGCCCGCCGAGAAACAGTCCAGCCCCCACAGCCGCCGCCATGCCGACGAATTCCCTTCTTCCGATCAGCGCCGCCTGGTCCTGATTCATCTCGCACATTTCATACTTCGCTTCGCTCACTCGTTTCATCGCATGCTCCTTGTTCTTTCCGCTTTCCAGCTAAAGCTAGACACTCGATTTTCATCCTGCTACGCTATGATCTATGCTATCCTTCAGTTACTTCGAGCTATATCCTAGCTGTTAAAGTTAACTTTAAGTCAAGTGGAGATCTTGTGGCCAGAAAGGAGCACCTCATGCTGTACACCATTGGCGATGCCGCCAAGAAGATGGGGCTGAGCGCATCGACGATACGCTATTACGATAAGGAAGGCCTTCTGCCACACATGAATCGCAGTGAAAGCGGCATTCGCATGTTCACCGAAGACGACTTCGAATGGATCCAGGTTGTCGAGAGATTGAAGAAATCAGGCCTTTCGATCAAGGAGATCAAACAATATGTGGATTTGTATCTAAAAGGAGATTCCACGCTTGAGGAGCGACGCGAGCTGTTCTATGCGCGCAAGAAGATATTGGAAGAGCAGATGGAATCACTGCGGCAGACGCTCGATTTCCTCACTTACAAGTGCTGGTTTTACGATACCGCGGTCGAAGCGGGGACGGCCGACGTCCCCCACGAAATGGATCCAGCTGACATGCCCGACGATATTCGAGAAATCAAACTTCGCTGCGGCGTGAGCAAGTACTGAATGCTCTTTCTCATCTGCCGAACAGCTCTGAGAGCTTCTTCTCGCTCAGGATCTCGTTGGTTTCGAATTCCCCGTCGCGAAACAGCGCGTATGCAGTGCATGCGGCAGGAGCGGCCTTCGCCTTCTCAAGCGAATCGATCTTATGCAAAGCAAACGGCACGCCGCGCTCCTCAGCCATCCGCGCTGCGATATGCGCGTACTTTCCCGCAAAGGGGCATTGATCGGTATAGAAGAGCGCTAGTCCGGCATCTGGGATGCGAGGGTGCTTGACCTGGCTTTTGAAAGCAGGGGCGGGAGCGCTCTCATCAAAGGGCATGTACAGCAGCTCGAACTGGGGATCGGCCGTATCGGCGACCTTGAAACCTTTGTGCTTCAAAAACTTCGGATCGGAAAGAAACGGCATCTTTTTCGCCGACGACAGCACCGTAACGCCGAGCTTTCCCTGCTTTTTCGCGTCGGCGATGCAAGCTGCGAGCAATTCGTTTGCATAACCCTTGCCTTTGTACTGCCCCGATACCCAGAAGCAATCGATATGCATGTAGCCATCCGCTTCGATCGGACACCACGCCTTTTCGGCGGGGATGTACTCGATGAACACCTTGCCGCGCACATCGAGCTTCCTAAACGCAAGCCTGTCGGAAAACCTATCGGCCATCCAGGCTTTTTTGGCTGCAACGCACGTTTCGCCCTTCTTTTCGGTTATCGCGCAGCAGATGTGCTCGTCTTCGATGTTTTCTGCCGTTACGGAAATGATTTCCATTGAGCTGCTCGCTTCCTCGCTTGTTTGCCGTCCTCGGTCGCCCTCAGAATACCTTACCATTGAGGACACAAGCTGTCCTCAATGCGAATATTTCAACGACAACGCAACCGTCGAAAAACAGTGCCGTCACCGTTTTGGGCCCCTGCCCGCCCAACGAGTATCGTAGGTAGCATATTCACTATCGAGTGCGGGCATCGGACCCGCCGACAAGTATTCGAGGGGAGACAACCCATGAAAACCGATATATCCGTCTTAACCGAATTCGACCCAACCCTGTTCTCCTGCAAAGAGGCGCCGCTCGTATCGCTGTATATGCCGACCCATCGTCATGCACCCGAAAACCAACAGGATCCGATCAGATACAAGAACCTCATGACCGAAGTCGAGGATCTCCTCGAACTCAACTACGATCGCAAGCAGTATGAGGGGATCATGGCAGCACTGCGCTCGATCGAAGAGCACCGCGATTCCGGAATCTGGCGCAACGCGAAAGACGGACTCGCGATTCTCGCAAGCAACGAAAAGGCTTCGATCTACAAGCTCGACTACCCCGTCGATGAGTTCGTCTCAGTCACCGACAGCTACCACATCAAACCTCTCATCAGAAACTTTCAATTCGGGTCGCACTACTACCTGATCGCATTGTCGGCAGATGATTTCGCGCTGTACGAAGGCGATTTCCATACCATCGAAAAGCTCGAAATGCCCGAAGGCGTCGAAACGCGCTTCAGCGAAGTGTTCGATGATTTCGACAACACGCTGCTCGGCCTCGGTGGAACCCACGGAAGCCACGCTCCGAGCTATCACCGCTATGGCGATAAGAGCGAGGTCATCGAGAAGGAAACGATAAAGCACTTCCGCTATGCGTCCAAGATCATAGAGGAGCATTTCGCGAGCAAGCACCGCTGTCCGTTCATCCTGGTAAGCCTTCCCGAACACCAAAATGCATTTCGCGAGGTTTCGTCGATTCCGACCTTGCTCGACGAAAGCATCGAGAAGCCCTTTTATTCCATGGACGAAAAAGAGGTGCTCGAGGAGGCGACCTCCATCATCGAAAGCATCCAGAAAGCGCGCATCGCAGAACGGACAGATCGATTGGACAGCGAGATATCGCAAGGCCGCGCTTCGACCGACCCCCGCGAAGTCGCCCACGCCCTTGCCGAGCGCAAGGTGGAAACGCTGTTCATAGAACGCGGCGAGCTCGTTCCCGGAACGTTCGATCCCGAAACGGGATCGCTCTCATATGGCGCAGACGCGCTCGACGCCTCCGACGACCTCACCGACGACTTCGCCCAGGCAGCTTATCTGCAAGGCGGCGATGTCTATGTGCTCGACGCGGATCGCATGCCGTCTGACACCGGGGTGGCGGCGCTTTTCCGCTACTGACGCTCAACCTGAGAAAGAAACGCCTTGATCGCCACGAGCATGTACTGGTAGTAATCGGCCATGGCGTCGGAAAATGCTTGGACATCGCGCTTCTCCAGCGCCGCGTACGCATCGCTGCTCAAGCCCAGAAGCGTATCCTTGTTCTCTCTCGTGGGCCCGAAGAATACAAAGAAGTTGCCCCAGAAAAGAAGTTCGTTGAGCTCTTCCATGATTGCACGGAGCGGCTGCAACCGCACCGCTCCGATGACGCCCTTCATGAGCGCCCCCTGCCCTGCCCACTCCCCTGTTTCGGCAAGCCGAGCGCATGCAACTCCTTCAACGACATCCTCGAATCGGCCGGCCGTCGTTTTTACGGCCACCGGCAGCACAATGCCCATCATATCGAGCGCTGCAAGAAAAACCTCGGTATCGCGCTTGTATGAAGGCTCGCCGAAAAAGCGGGGGTCGAAGCGCATATTCGACAAGCACACCCGCGTGCCGCACCCGTTGACCGTCTCGACGATGCCGAGCGCATTGATCATCTCGAGCGTCTTTTGTATGGTTGAAAGCGAGGCATCGTACATCTCGGCGAATTCGGCTATCGAGGGCAGCAGATCCCCATCGGCATATTCTCCTGAAGCGATGCGGCTGATAACGTCGCGGGCATGCTGCGCGTAGGCGTATTCCCGCCCGGCGCGCGCATTCCAGGTATACGGAAGACCCGATACCTTATCGTCGATCGGATAATCGGCTTCCAGGGCATCCAGATAAGGAACGATGTATTCGGCCATATCCGCAAACATATAGGATATCTCGCCGCATGCCTGCTCGTAAGAACCGAGCTTCAACGCATCGAACACATCCTTGAGAACATGCCCGGAACGCTCGACGGCCTCAGCATACGGATCAGCGTATCCCGGATACACCGGAACGATGCTTGCAAGCTCAAGGCTTGCGAAGCACTCCACGAACAACGGGTTATCGGCCTTTTTCAAAAGCTCGTGCTGAGCCACCGAAGACCGGGACACGCGCCAATCGCCCGAGCGCATCTCGTAATCCACCGGATACGCACTGCTCCGCAAGGCATCGAGCTCTTCAACGGAGCATGACCGAGCGGCCCTCCAGAGCATCATGGGCATAAGCAGTTCGAGCGTCTGAAGGCTCTCGAGCACCGTGCTTCTACGGGCAATGAGAGAACGTGCGCCCACGGCGATGCCATCTTCGAGGTTCGCCCGATACGAAACCGTGGCGCGCTTCCGCTCTTCGGTGACAATGAAGCCGTCCTCTTTCAGAGCGGCGACAACATCGCGCACGGTTCTGATGCCCACGTTGTAGCGCGTGCACAAATCGTTCATCGAGGGAAGGACGTCTCCGTAGCGAAGCAATCCGCATGAGATCTTATCGGCAAGATCACGGTACATGTATTCGAATAGCGTATTTCGCTCTCGCAAACTCAGCTTCCAATCTAGGCAAAACAATACCCTACGGGTTAACCCGTAGGGTATCATACCATGCACGGTTGCTGCGTTTGAGCTAAACCATAACTTATTCAGTCGTATTTTAATGGAATCGGACGACGCCGTTTTCGCCTCGACGGCACGTTTTGATGAAACGAACCGTTTTGTCTGCCGCATTCATCACAACCGATTCGGTAGTAACGCAGCCGTCGGCTTTCGACACGCCCGAAACCATCTCGCCATCGGTCACGCCGCATGCGAGAAACGCCGCATCGTCGGATCGCACGAGCATATCCATGGTCAGCACGCCGTCAAGATCGACCTCGGCAGTTTTCTCGGCACGCGCGCGCTCGTCGTCGGAGCGGAATCGGAAGCGTCCCATGAACGTGCCGCCGATGGCCTTGAGGCCCGTGCAGGCGAGCACGCCCTCCGGAGCCCCGCCCGATCCCATGTACAGATCGATGCCCGTACCCGGAACGGCTGTGGCGATCGCGCCGAACACATCGCCGTCATCGATGAGGCGGACGCGTGCGCCGGCATCGCGGACGCCTTGGATGAGATCCTTGTGGCGATCGCGGTCGAGAATGCACACGTTCACATCGGACACGTCTTTGCCGAGCGCTTCGGCAACGGCACGAACGTTCTCTTCGGGCGTGTTATCGATATGAACCTTGCCCACGCATGCCGGACCTGCGGCGATCTTCTGCATGTAGGTGTCGGGCGCGAACAGAAGCGCGCCTTTCGGAGCGATGGCTATCGTCGTAAGGGCGTTGGGTTTGTTGTATGCGCACAGGTTCGTTCCTTCGAGAGGATCGACGGCGATATCGATCTCTTCACCGCCGCGGCCAAGCTCCTCGCCGATGTAGAGCATAGGGGCTTCGTCGCGCTCGCCCTCCCCGATCACGATGCGTCCGGAAAACTCGATATCGTTGAACGCATTGCGCATGGCGGTCGTCGCTGCCTGATCCGCGGCGACTTTATCGCCTTTCCCCGACCAGTCGGCACATGCGATCGCTGCAATCTCGGCTACGTTGAGGATTTCCATGATTCGTGCAGGTTGCATACTAGCCCTTTCGTAGATGTTCGTTATTGTGAGCTGACGGTGGGAGATTCTACACCACTCACCTGGTACGCACCATACGTACCGCGAAATGCGCATCAGAAGACCGCGATCCGAGCCTCGTCGAGAACACGCGATTGCCGCATATCTCGTCGAGCTCGAAGGCTGCGCCCGCCTCGCTTTCGAGGAAGCGCTTGACCGTTTCCGCGTTCTCCTGCCTGAGCACCGTGCACGTGGCATAGGCGAGCGAGCCGCCCTGCGCCACGTGCCCCGCAGAGGAAACGAGCATGGCGAACCCCGTTTCGGCAAGCGCATCGATATCCTTTTCGGTAATGCGCCATCTGATTTCGGGATGCCGCCTGAGCGTTCCCAGCCCCGAACACGGCGCATCGATGAACACCTCGTCGAACGAGCGGTCTGGAAAAACCGCGTCGAGGTCGGTCGCATCGCCTGTGCATGCCCTGGCAACGGCGGCCCCGTAGCGCTGAGCACGTTCGACGAGCAGGTTGGTTTTGAACTCATGGTTGTCGAGGGTGTAAAGATCGAGCTGGCTTCCGTAAAGGCGCTTCGCATTGCTCTGCAGCAAGATGGTTTTCGTCGCGCGACCGGCACCCACTTCGAGAAACGTCGAAGGCTTTCGCCCCTTCGGAAGCACGCCTGCGGCAACCATCTGGGAGGCCGCATCGCTCACGAGGATCTTACCCTCGCCGAACAGGCGCTTGACCGCCTCATCTTGAAGCGCGCGCGGCGCCTCGAGCCGATAGCAACCCGCAACGGCATCCGCTCCGAACGTCACTGCGCGAAGCGGGGCGGACGCGCTTTCGAATGCGGCGAGAACCTCTTCGTCTGAAGACTTCAACCCGTTGACGGCAATGAAAACCGGTGCAGGCTCGTTCGATGCCTCCATGAAGGCGACCGCCGACTCCAGGCCGAGATCGGCCACAAGCCTGCGGGCGAGCCATTCGGGAAACGCATAGGACCGGGCGAGCGCCGCCACATCGGTTGCAGGGTCGCCGAAGGGAAAATCCTGCTTGGCCGCCACGATTTTTCGCAGCACCGCATTGGCGAGTCCCGTCGCTTTCGGAGCTACCGACCTGACGAGCTCGACTCCCTGATCGACCGCAGCATGCGGGCTCTTATCGAGGAACATGATCTCGTATGTGCTGATTCGCAGCGCGTCTCGCACGTCGCTTTTTATGTCGCTCGGTGATTTGAGGCATCGATCGATCACCTCGTCGAGCGTGCCCGAACTGCTTGCCACGCCCAATGCGAGCTTGGTCGAAAACGCCCGATCTTCGGGCGAAAGGGATGACCCGTCTACGTGCTTCGCTATGACATCCTGCGCATAGGCGCTGCGCGTGCGCACGATCGCGCCCACCTCAAGCGCCGCACGACGGGCCGGACTCGCTTTCGCGGCGCGGTCACGCGATCCTTTATACGCCATCGGGCGCCCCCCAAACAAGAGAGCCGTCCTTGATGCCTTGGATGCCGGCCGCAAACGATTTCGCGTCCATCTCCTGCTTCCCATCCGGCTTCACGCGCAGCACCTCAGCGGCACCCCTGGTCAGACCGATGAACAAGCGCTTGCCCGCAAACCGCACTGAACCGCGTTCCATATCCCGAGTCAGTTCCAGCGCCGCCTCGTCGCCTGAGATGCCCCGAAGCTCGAGCACCGTCACCGATCGACCCGCCAAAACGGCATGGGAAGGATGGGCCGGACTCGAAGCGCGCACTTTCAGCACGGCTTTGCGCGGATCGTCTTCAGGACGAAGGTCGAGCTCGTGCTTCTCGATTTTCTTCGCATACGTCGCGCGCTCCTCGTCCTGCTCGATCCATTCGGCAACGCCTTCTTGAATATGGACGAGCGCCGTCAGAAGCGCATGCGATCCCAAGTTCGCAAGCTCGTCGGAAAGCGCCGCAGCGCTCTTGTCTTCCATGCTGGCGGTGCGGCAGATGCAGTAAGCGCCCGTATCGAGACCCTCCTCCATGCGCATCACGCACACGCCGGTTTCGGTATCGCCGGCAAGGATGGCGCGTTCGACCGGAGCCGCCCCCCTCCATGCGGGCAGCAGCGACGCATGCACGTTGATGCAGCCGTATCGGGGAATGGCGAGAACCTCCGGCGGAAGTATCATGCCGTAGGCCGCGACGCAAACGGCATCGGGCTCGAGCGCGGCAAGATGAGCCTGTTCGGACTCGTCACGCAGCGTCCGCGGCGTGCGAACTTCGATCCCGTAGCGTTCGGCCACCAGCTTCACGGGCGACGCCGCAGTTTCGGCACCGCGGCCCCGAACGGCATCGGGCCTCGTGTAAACGGCGGCTATTTCGTGCTGCTGCACGAGATCCTCGAGGATCGTAGCTGCGAACTCGGGCGTGCCCATGAAGATCAGTTTCATTGCACGGGACCCGTTTCTCCCGGTTTCGCCCCGGCTGCCAGCGCCGCCTCGTAGGCCCTGAGCGCCTCGATCCTCGCCATGGGATCGCACACCTCGAACATCGTCTTGCCGTCGAGGTGGTCGAGTTCGTGCTGCAAGCATCTTCCCAGCAGTCCGTCGCCTTCGATAGTCCATTCCTCTCCGTCGAGATCGAGAAAGCGAACTTTGGCGAACGGCGGGCGGGCGATCTCGACCGTGATGCCCGGGCACGACAGGCAACCCTCCCCCATGACGATGGGATCGCCCTGAAGCTCGACGAGTTCGGGGTTGATCATGTAGATGGGATTGCGCTCGTCCGATTCGGTGTCACAGTCGACCACGACCACACGCTTGAGAACGCCGACCTGGGGTGCGGCGAGACCGCAGCCGTTGTTTTTGTACATCGCCTTGGCCATCTGTTTGGCGAGTTTCTTTATGCTCTTGTCTTCAACGCGGCACGGCTCGCATACCTGCCGCAGCATGGGATCGGGTGAAAGCACGATATTCATGTTCGTTTCCTTTTCAAAGCTATGAGGAAAGGATTTCCGTGAAAGCGGGCTTTTGCGGAAATCCCCTGTTATTCACAGCCATTGTCGGTCAGGTTACCGATCTTGTCCAGCGGAATCGCCCCGCTTGACAGAAGGTTCATCAACGAAAACCTCCTTGAGCGATGCGGCAAGGCCCGCGATGCCCTGGATATCGGACGGCACGATGAGCTTGGTGGCCGTTCCGTTGGCGAGCACGCCGAGCGATTCGAGCGCCTTCAGCGTCAGAACCGCGTTGTCGGCACCGGCATCGCGCACCATGCGGATGCCGTCGGCCGTTGCCTGCTGGACGTTGCGGATGGCGTCCGCCTCGCCCTCGGCCTCGCGGATCTGCTTTTCCTTCTCGGCCTCTGCGGCAAGGATGACCTGCTGCTTGTCGGCCTCGGCTGCGAGGATCTGGGCTTGCTTGTTGCCTTCTGCGATCGTGATGGCCGCCTGCTTCTCGCCCTCGGCCAAAAGAACCGCCTCGCGCTTCTCGCGCTCGGCTTTCATCTGCTTCTCCATGGCCTGCTGGATGGCGGCGGGCGGCGTGATGTTCTTAACCTCCACGCGGTTGACCTTGATGCCCCAGGCGTCGGTCGCCTCGTCGAGGATGGCCCGCATCTTCGCGTTCACCACGTCACGCGAGACGAGCGTCGTATCAAGGTCCAAGTCTCCGATGATGTTGCGCAGCGTCGTCGCCGAAAGGTTCTCGATCGCAATGATGGGGTTCTCGACGCCGTAGCAATACAGCTTCGGATCCATGATCTGGAAAAACACGACCGTGTCGATGGACATGGTCACATTGTCTTTCGTGATGACGGGCTGCGGCGGGAAATCGAACACCTGCTCTTTGAGCGAGATGCCGCCGCGCACGCGGTCGATGAAGGGTACTTTGACGTGCAGGCCGTTGTTCCAGGTGGCCAAATACGAGCCGAAACGCTCGACGACCGCAGCAGTGGCCTGCGGTACGATCTTTATGCAGGTTACGGAAAAGAGGATGAGCAATACCACGAGCACCGCGACTACGATCAATGCATTCATGCTTGTTTCCTTTCAACGATGAGCGTGATGCTCTCTCTGTTTTTCACAACGACCGTCTCACCGGTCGGTATTACCGAGTTGTCGGCGCTTCTCGCCGCCCACGTCATGCGGTTGGCCGTTTCAACCCGGCCAACGAGGCGTTCGTTGTCGATGCCCTCGATAACGATGGCGGATTGCCCGACAACGTCGGGTTCTTCGGTTTCTCCGCGTTTGCGGTACTTGACGAACACCGGCCTGAGAACGATCAGGCAGACGATCGATACCAGGAAGAACACGACGAGCTGCGCCACGAGGTCGAACCCGAGCAGGTTCGCAAGAAATGCGACAAGCGCTCCGATGACGAACCACATGGTGATCAAGCCGAGCGATAAAACCTCGACGACGCCCATGACCGCCGCAACTCCGAGCCATATGAAGGGACTCATAACGCCTCCTTTCTTTCATGACAAGTATACTAAATGTAACTTGTTCTCTGTTATGTTAGAACACCCGAAACCATTCTGTTACCTTCTCGGTCACACTATCCGCCAACGCGGTCGAGAACCCCGCGAAACGCCCCGTTCGACCGTTCTTCCGACCTCGGCCGGTCACCTTCGCCCGACCCCGCGTGCAAACCGGCTTCACCCGCCCCCGCGTACGGCGAATCAACCTTGTCCGACCGATTTGTGCGCAAGCCTGCGCTTCGCCAGCTCCTTCTGCATGGCCACCGCGCTTTCGAACAACAGCTCGTATTCTTGAGGATCGAGCCTATCGGCCTGCGCAAGCTGGGCCTTGAGCGCGGCAATCGCATCGTCCATATCGCCGATGGCAAGTTCCTCGGCAAGAAACGTCGCGAGCTGCGAAGCTCCCGTCTCCTCCGACATCGTTCCCGATGTGAGGATGCTCGCCGCAGCGGGGACCGCCTGCTGGGCCGCTGTAATGATATCGGGAGCCTTCGCCTGGGGATTATCCGCAAGCGTCGCAAGGATGCTTTGGGAAAGCAGGCCGTGCACCGTTTCGTGCCATTGCGTCTGGGCGAGGGCTTCAGCCAGACGTAAACCCTCCTCGGGCCGCCGTGCCACGAGGCTTAAGAACTCGCGCTCGTAGCGGCGGCGGGAAAGTTCGCTTTGCGGGAGCGCAGACGCTGCCGTCGGACGGCGCGTCGGCTGCTCGGATGCAGGCTCGGCCTGCGCGCCGGGCTGCCGGGGCGGCTCGAGGCGCTCGAGCTGTTCGAGCACGTCGTTTTCGCGGGCGCGGACCATGCCCGCGATCTGGATCGCGTAATCCTTCGCGAGGATCGAATCCTTAATAGGCGCAAGCACCGCAAGAGCATCGGCGAGAGCCGCCGCCCGCGATTCCGCCGAAGAGAGGTCGTATTTCGCTATGCGCCGCTCGATACCGTACCTGAGCAGGGGGCGAGCGGAGGCCAGCAGTTCGCGCAGTGCATCCGCGCCGCGCTGGCCCACGAAATCGGCCGGGTCGAGATCATCGGGAAGCGTTACGGCGGCGAGCTCGATCTTGGTGCGGCCCGCCTCGGGCGTCATGGACCGATCGATGAACCCGAGGGCGCGGTCAGCGGCGCGCTGCCCCGCTTCATCGCCGTCGAACAAATAGATTATCTGGCGCTTCGCATGTCTCGAGAGCGCACGGATATGCTGGGTCGTGAGCGCCGTCCCCAGCGTTGCCACCGCGTTTTGAATGCCCGCCTCATGCAGCGCGATCACATCGGTGTATCCCTCGACCACCACGGCAACGCCCGTTGCGGCCATGGAGGTTTTCGCCTTGTCGAGGCCGAACAGCACCTCGGACTTATGGAATACGGGCGTTTCCTGGGAGTTCAGATATTTAGGTTGCCCGTCTCCGATGATGCGCCCGCCAAACGCGATGCAATCGCCCTGCACGTCGAAGATGGGAAACATCACGCGGTTGTAGAACCGATCCTTCAGCCCCCCGCGGCGGCCATCCCTGCCCCCATCGAGGGCGACGTTGGCATCGACGAGCTCTTTGTCCTTGAAGCCCTTCGCCTTGAGATGGCGCACGAGCTGCCCCGATCCCGGTGCGAAACCGAGCTCCCAGCGCTTGGGCACTTCCCCGCCGAACCCACGGCTCGCCAGGTAGCTGCGCGCCGATGCGGCGCCGGGATCCTTGCCCCGCATGAGCTGCATATGGTAGAACGCCGCCGTTTCCTTACAAATTTCCTTGAGCCGCGCCTTGTATCCGTGGGCAACGGCCGGTTTGCCGTTTTCGGTGATCTGGACTCCCCCGCGCTCGGCGAGCTTGCGGACCGCATCGGGAAAATCGAGATCGTCCACCTGCATGACGAAGCTGAATACATCGCCGCCTGCACCGCATCCGAAGCAGTGCCACAGCTGCGATGCTGGATCGATCTTGCAGGAAGGGGTCTTCTCATCGTGGATGGGGCAGCAGCACCAGAAATCGCGACCCCGCTGCTTCACGGGCACGCGGTCGCCGACAACCGACACGAGGTCGTTTGCCTCGCGCACCTTGCGGATATCCTCTTCGCTGAAGCCTGCCACTGCCTATGCGTTCCTTATCACGGATGCGTACGCTTGTATGATCAACGACAAGTATACCCCAAGAGCGAGGGCGGCGACGCGTCGGCTTCACCGCCCTCGGCGAATCTCCGTCACGGGCCTCCGCCGATCCGCAGCGCCGCCCGAACTCGGTTGCCGAAAACCTCCAAAGGTGTATAACCTGAAGAAATCCGAGCACGGCACCAACGGCTTATCCAATAAGATACAATAGCGCTGAACAGCACGGCGCGCCCAGGGCGCGCCCCCGACAAACGCAGAGGAGCACCGCATGGACACTGCGAACCCATCGACCGATCCCGGGCAGCAAGCCTGCAGCCCCATCCCCTACCTTTCCCTCGACCCCGCAATAGCCGACGCGATCCGAGAAGATCGCCTGAACCACGTTGCGAACCCCTATCGATTCGACGACCAAAACGTCATAAGGCGCCAGCCCAGCGAGCATGACGAGGCAACGCTTACCCGCCCCGCATTCGGACGCGACATCGAGAAGATCATCAACGTTCCCGCCTACAACCGCTACGCGGACAAGACGCAGGTATTTTCCTTCATACAAAACGACGACATCTCGAGGCGCGGCCTTCACGTCCAGCTCGTAAGCCGCATCGCCCGCAACATCGGCAACATCCTCGGACTCAACATCGATCTCATCGAGGCGATCGCCCTCGGCCACGACGTGGGGCATACCCCGTTCGGCCACGCAGGCGAGAAGTTCCTCGGCAAGCTCTACCACGCCAATACCGGACGCTTTTTCAACCACAACGTGCACTCGGTACGCGTGCTCGACAAGCTTTTCAGACGCAATATCAGCCTGCAGACGCTCGACGGGGTGCTCTGCCACAATGGCGAATTCGCCCAACAGGTGCTCTCCGTGAGCGATCTCGGCAGCTTCGAGGCCTTCGACCGGATAGTCGAGGACTGCTATCTCGACGAGACGACGATCAAGCGCCTGCGCCCCTCGACGCTGGAGGGGTGCGTGGTGCGCGTGAGCGACATGATCGCCTACCTGGGAAAGGATCGCCAAGACGCCATGGACATGGGCGTGGTCGACTCGCTGTCAAGCTTCGACTCCAGGGTGATCGGACGGGGAAACGCCCAGATCATCAACAACCTGACCGTCGACATCGTCAACAACAGCTACGGCAAAGACCGCATCGCGATGAGCAAGGAGGTCTTCGACGACCTCAAGCGGGCCAAAGCGCAGAACTACGAGCAGATATACTTCAACGAAGGCGTCATATCGGGTTACGGCAACATCGTCGAAGAGATGTTCGCGGAAATGTACGAAAAACTGCTTTCCGATCTCGCAGCGCGCAACGAGGACTCGCCGGTGTTTCGCCATCACATCTCGAACCTCGTAACGAAATCGCGCACCGTGCGCGCAGACGAGTACCTCGCAGAGGACCCCGACCAAATCGTCGTCGACTACATGGCTTCGATGACCGACAGCTACTTCACGACGCTCTACGGGCTCCTCTTCCCGAAAAGCGACAAGCACATCATCTCGCAGGACTACTGCGCCGATCTGCGAAGCTAGCTTCGGCGTCGGCGCACAACGCGAAAGGATCACCATGAAGATACTCATTGCCTCCGACGTGCACGGTTCCGCTCGCTTTTGCTCCATGCTCGCCGAACGCATCGCCGAAGAGGACCCCGACACAGTGCTTTTGCTCGGCGATCTGCTCTACCACGGCCCGCGCAACGCGCTGCCCGAACAGTACGATCCCATGGCGGTCGCCGACACGCTTAACGGCTTCAAGCAGCACATCATCGCAGTCCGCGGAAACTGCGAAGCCGAAGTCGACCAGATGGTGCTCGACTTTCCCTGCATGGCCGATTACACCGAGCTCGTCGACGCGCAGGGCAGGACGCTGTTCGCCACCCACGGCCACCTCTGGAACCCCGAGAGCCTTCCCTACATCGCGCCGGGCGGCGCATTTCTGTACGGGCATACCCATAAAAAGCAGCTCGAAGAAACGGGAGGGATCCTGCTCGTCAATCCGGGCAGCGTCTCGATTCCCAAAGACGGATCTCGCAGCTACGCCATGTTCGAAGACGGAGTCTTCTCGCTCAAAGAGCTTTCGGGCGACCTGCTTGCCGAAGCCGAGCTTCCATCTCTGCGCTGAGCTTTCCGCACAGCAGCCGCAGACAGCGCGGCGGACGCTTCTTCGCCACGCTGGCCCTGACCCAACCGTTGGATGAATCAGAAGTTCGCATCTCCTTGCGATGGTAGCATGTGCTGTTGCACAAAACCGCTCGTCAAAGGAGGATCTATGGAAGTCGCTTCATCCAAGAAGTACGCAGCCGAAGCATTGGGCACCTGCGTGCTCACCCTGTTCGGATGCGGCAGCGCTGCCGTGGCAGGTTCGGTACTCGGAACCCTCGGCATCGCGTTCGCATTCGGCCTTTCGATCATAGCCATGGCATTCGTCATCGGCAACGTATCGGGATGCCATATCAACCCCGCCGTATCGCTGGGGCTGTTCCTCGACAAACGGCTCTCGGGCAAAGACCTTGTCGGGTACTGGATCGCCCAGTTCGTCGGCGGCATCGTCGGCGCCGCCCTGCTTTACTTCATCATCGCCAACTGCACGGCATTGGGCGGAGTCGCTGCGACCGGACTCGGTTGCGACGGCTACGACGCCGCCTCCTCGGTCGGCATCGGCCTTGTCGGCGCACTTGTTGTCGAGGTTATCCTCACCTGCATTTTCGTGCTTTCCGTACTCGGCTCCACCGCCAACGAGAAGACCGCTCCCTACGCGGGCATAATCATCGGGCTCACGCTTACCTTCGTGCATATCATGGGTATCCCGTTGACGGGCACATCCGTCAACCCCGCCCGCAGCTTCGGCCCGGCGCTCATGATGGCGGGTATCGATCCGACGGCGATCTCCCAGGTTTGGGTGTTCATCGCAGCCCCGCTCGTCGGCGCCGCGCTCGCCGCGCTCATCTGGAAGGCCTTCAAGACCGCGAAGTAATCGAAGGTCCACTCCGAAGGGCACTGTGGGCCGACCGGCCTTCGCTTTACGCGCTTAAACGGAGGAACCGAGCGCCCTGCAGGCGAAAAGGACATCGCAAGCCTTATTCGGCAGCGATGTCCTTTTTCAGTTTCGCCAAATCCGATTCGCCGTACACCCTGATCCCCGCCCGCTCAAGCGCCACCGCGGCAAAGCCGCTTCCCTGCACGAGCACGGAGGAAAACGTTCCGTCGTAAACCGCCTTCGATCCGCAGGAGGGGCTTCGCTCCTTGAGCACCGCAAAACGGCATCCTTCTCCCAACGCCCTGCGAACCGCCCGCTCGGCGCCTCGCTGAAACGCCTCGGTCACATCGGCCCCGTCGCACGTCACCACACGAGAACCCAAAATCTCGGAGGGCTTTCGGGGGACGGGAAGACCACCGAGCACCTCGGGGCAGATGGGCACAAGCTCGGCAAACTCGGCGATCTCGTCGATTCCTGCGCAGGTGCAGGCCGCGCCGTCGAAACGGCACCGCTCGCCCGCGAGGCATGCGCTCACAAGCACTTTGACCCTTCCATCGGCATCCACGCCATGCGCCCCTAGCTTACGCGGCCGTTTTCGACCGAATACGTCTTGTCGGCGAACATGCAGGTCGATGCCCGATGGCTCACAAGCACGATCGTCTTGTCGGCCTTGCTCGCCTCGAGCGCCGAAAGAACCGCCGCCTCGTTCAGGCTATCGAGGTTGGACGTCGGCTCGTCGAGCAGCACGAACGGGGCATCGTAGAGAAACACCCTCGCAAGGCCGATTCGCTGGCGTTCGCCGCCCGAGAGCGTATCGCCCAGCTCCCCGACCGGCGTGTCGTAACCCTGCGGCAGCCGCCCGATCAAATCGAGGATCGCCGCCTTGCGGCACGCCTCGTCGAGTTCCGCATCGGTCGCTTCCGGCTTGACAAGCGCGATGTTTTCCCTCACGGTGCCCGTAAACAGGTGAGTTTCCTGCGTCATATAGCTTTCGTTGTCGCGCAAGCTCGTCGTATCGATCGCACGGATATCGGTTCCGGATAGCTCGATCGATCCTTCCGTCACATCCCAGAATCGCATGAGCAGCTTGAGAAACGTCGATTTGCCCGATCCGCTGCGCCCGGCTATGTTGACCACCGTTTTCGGCTGAATGCGCAGGTTCACGTTCCCCAAGATCTGCTCGGCTCCGTAGGAAAAGCCGACGTCTCGGGCTTCGGCGCCCTCAAACGATACGGCAACGCCGTCGGTCACATCCCGGACCTCGGGGCTCTCGTCGAGCACGTCGAGCACACGGGCACCCGAAGCGAACGTTTGCTGCAGCGTCGATCCGAGGTTTGCGACGGCGATCACCGGCCCGAACGACGACATGAAGGCCATCACGCAGATGAGCGCTTCCGAAAAGCCGAGCCCGCCTGCGGCATACAAGCTGAAGGCAACCCCGACCATCGCAACGTCGAACGCGAGCACGAGCGCACTGGTAAGGGCCATGAACCAGCCCATTCTGCGCTTGAGCACGGCCTCGACCGAAGCGAGGTTTTCGGTGCGTTGCTCAAGCTCGACCGAGCGCTTCCTCTCGCACCCGTACTGCAACGTCTCGCGCAACCCCCTCAGGCTGTCGAGCACGAAAGTATTCATATCGCCAACCTGATCGCGGAATTCGCGGCCACCCTTGCCAGCCATGCGCGAGGCGGTAAGGGGCACGATAAGTCCGATGACGAGATACGCCGCAAGGGCCACGAAGGCGAGCGGAAGGGAAAACGATCCGATGAACGCCGTCATGCCGAGAGACACCACGACGGCTATGGCTATCGGGGAAATCGTGTGGGCATAGAATACTTCGAGCAGTTCGACATCCGATGTCAGAAGCGATATGAGGTTGCCTTTGTCGCGCCCCTCGAGCTTGGCGGGCGCAAGTCTGCGCAGCGAGCCGAACACCTTGTCGCGGATGAGCGCGAGCAGCTTGAAGGCGATGAAATGGTTGCACAGCTGTTCACCGTAGCGCAAAGGCCCGCGCACTATGCCGCATACCGCAACGAGCACGCACGCCGCTCCGAACCCGATGCCGGCGGGCATGCCCGCCGCGTCGACGATTCCATATGCGCCGAACGTCGTGAGGAATATGGCTGCGAAGAACCCGGCAACGCCCAGCACGACGGCAAGGACCATGTACGGCAAAAGCGGACCGACGAGCGCGATCAGCCGAAGCATAACGGATAGATTCGTGCGCTTTTCCCTCGGCGCGCCCGACGTCTCCCCCGCATCTTCAATCGGAGAACGGTCCTTGTCGGCCGCGCACGACCCCGCATCGCCCGCGAGAGAAGCGCCATCGGCAGACGCCGTTTGCCCGCCTGTGCAAGCCGCCCGCTCGCGGGCGGCGTACGCTTCGAGCTTCGCCTGCTGATTCCACAGGCGGGCATAGACC